>CAVUIQ010000018.1:0-12686 GCA_963741655.1 uncultured Thermoleophilia bacterium | reverse complement strand
GATCTCCTGTAGGCTCGAGTTTCGCGGGTGGCAACGGGGAGCGCTCTGCAGCCCGGGAAGTTCACCGAGCTCTTCTTCCTCGACGAGGCGACCGCGTTCGCCGCGGGCCACCGACCGTGCGCGCTCTGCCGCCACGAGGACTACCGCATGTTCGTGACACTCTGGCACGAACTCCATCCCGGCGACCAGGGGGGCCGATGCGCTGGATGGCAGGCTGCACGGGGAGCGCGTTGCCTCCGGGGCTCGGGAGGGCATGCCCAGCGGCTCTTCGAGGCGCCCTCGAGGCGCTGCCAGACGGGGCGTTCGTCATGGTCGACGAAGCCGCGTTGTCGTGCTCGGAGAGCAGCTGCTGCGCTGGACACCGGCAGGCTACGACTCGGCTCTTGCCCGGCCGGGGGCCAAGCGACGGTCTTGACGCCGCCGTCACTCGTGGGGGTGCTCCGCGGCGGTTGGGACGGTGTCGTGCCGCTGCTGCACCCGTCGGCGGATACCCTGGTGACAGGCTAAAGCCTGTCACCGCCTGTACCGACCGCGTAAGCGGCCGAGGCCCTTCGCCCTCAGCCACTCCCCCACGCGGTCGAACAGCCCCGGGCGTACGTGTCCGAGCGGAGCATCTCCGTCGTCAGGCCGGTCTTCGTCTCGATGAGCGCGTGGTTTCCGTTCGGGAAATCGACGACCGTGATATCCCTTCCGGGTTCGGCAGCGATCGGGGCGAGCCGTCGCCCCGAGAGTCCCGGTGGGACGGTGCGGTCGCGCCCTCCGTACAACCAGAGCGACGGGATCTTCAGCTTGCGGATCGAGGGAATTGGATCGACGCCGCCCGTGCCTGCCTTCAGAACCTGCGCATCGATCTCCGCGTCGGTCAGTGTTGCGGTGCGATTACCCTGACCCGCGAGATCCTGGAAGAGGTCGTTCTCGTCTGCTGTCACCGCGGGGCCGGAGAACACGAGCAGGAACCTGATCGCAGGCTCACGCGAGGCCGCGAGAGGGTCGATCCACCCGGCCTGGCTGTGCCCCGTCAGCCCGACCCGTTTCGGATCGATCTCGGGCTGCGCTGCGAGAAATCGCGCCGCTGCCTGCGCGTCGCGGGCAAGCGTGTCGATCGTGTCCGCCGTGGGCGACTCGCCGGGGTAGCGGCCGTCGGACTGGCCGATCCCGCGCTTGTCGTAGACGAGGACGGCCACACCGTGGCGTACGAGCATCGCCGAGAGCTCCGGAAGGTACGCACGCTGCGTCGGCCCGGAGCCGTGCACGAAGACCGCGCCCGCATGCTTGCCTGCCCCGGGTGGGATCAGCAACGTCCCCGACAATCGCGTGCCCCCGCTCCGGAACTGCACCTCGAGCTGGCGCACGCCCACGCGAGCAGCCTGCTTGCCGTCGATCAAGGCCGCCCCCGTGCCAAACCGCACCGTGCCGGTGCTCGGTGCTCGCGTGGCGAAGCCGGAGCCGATCGAGAACGCGGCGCCCGACGGGTACATCGCTCGCACCCTCCCGGAGTCGAGGTCGACGATGCGGGCAGGACCGTATGGGTCGTCGATGACGGCGGTCTGGCCGCCCCCGGTCTCGTAGAAGCCACGAGCCACGAGCGACGGCGCGTTGCCGCGACGAGCCGAGAACGTGCCGCGCAAGGCTCCCTGGCGCACCGTTCCCGTCAGCTTTCCACCCGCCACCGTTCCGTCGAAGACGAGCGGCGCCGGCCGCCCCGGGAGCTGAAAGCGAAGCTTTGCCCCCGACACGGTGAGTGGCACCGACTGCAGGTCCGCATGCCCGACACCGAGAGCAACGAAGGCGCGCTTCCCGCTCACGGTCAGCGAGATCTGCCCCTGGCCGCCGAGCCTGTAGGTGCCGACCCAGGAGTCGGTGGCAGTTCGCGTCCCACTCGCCTCGCCTGCGATCGCGGCGAGCACGAGGAGCACTCCAACACCGATCAGTGATCGCTTCATCCGACCCTCCTGGTAAATAGTGCGTCGACGCAGTAAATAGTACACACGCGCGCACGATGCGCACAATCGGACAGGCAGATGGCAAACAGGCAGCTCCTACTCAAGGCGGCCACGACATCACAGCTCGTCGGCCGAATCGTCGAGGCTCAACTCGAGCCAGTCGGGGATCCCTCCCTACCTGCTCGCAGTCCTCACGCACGTTCGGGACCTCGCTCCGGTCACGCCCTCGCGCGTCTCCGCGGCTTCTGGCATGCCCACGACGACGTTGCGCGACAACATCCAGCGCCTCGTGGATCGAGGCCTCGTTCGACGGGTGCCCAATCCCGAAGACGGGCGCTCGTATCTCCTCGTGCCGACTCCACGTGGGATCGAGGTCGCCGAGACTGCGGGGGCGGCATTGCACGCGGCCTACATCGCGCTCGAGGCCGAGCTGCCGCGGCCGCGCGCCGACTACGAGGCGATCCTCGACGAGCTCAACGTGGCACTCCAGGCGGTCGTTCCGGCGCCTGGCTGAAGCCAGGCGCCTCGTCACTCCTCAGCCGCGCTCGAGGGCGGCGACGACGGCGGCGATGTTCGCTCGCCAGATCGGCTCGGGCGTCGGCGGCAGGATGTCATCCCAGATCGCAGCGAAGCTCCCGATCAGCTGCGGCAGTCGTGCGGGGCGCGCCATGAACCACCAGTGCAGGTGCTCGCTGCCGTCCCCCCAACGGCAGACATGGACGCGACCGATCCCGCCGATCGAGCGGATCGCCCGCTCGACGCGTGCGAGCATCAGGCCGAGCTCCGCCGCGAGCTCGTCGGGCAGGTCGCCCGGCTCGGCGTAGTGCGCGCGAGGCTCGAGGAGAAGGACGACGGGGAGACCGGTTGGCTCGTCGAGCGCCTTGAGGCGCCAGCGCTCGGCTACCCACACGAACTCGCTGTCAGGCGCGCCGCAGCGCCAGCACTCGACGCCGCCCGCTCCGCGACGCGGCGCCTCGCCGGCGACCGGCGGCATCAGCAGGCGGGGGCGCAGCTCGCCGTCGAACGGGAAGGTCTCCCACGTCTCGACCGGAGGCATCCTCAGCGCGCCGGCGGCTCGGGCGTACAGCTCCTCGGGAGTCTCCGGCATGGAGGGCAATGCTAACGTGACCGACTGGCCCTGAATACCCCAGTAGGAGCCGCCGCATGCACGCTCGCTTCGTCACCCCGCTGCGCAATCTGATCGTCCTGCTCTCCTCGTTCTTCCTGCTCGCCGTCGGCTGAACGGTCGCTCGCGCCCCCGGGAGGGGCGCCAACGAGGCAGTCGTCGCGGGCTCGGCCTGCCGTCGCCGCCGCCCGGGAATGCCGCACTCCGGTCGAACTGCCGACTGATCGCGGCAGAGGATCAGTCGAACGTGATGATGCTCCGGATCCCGTCCTGGTGGTGCATCAGCTCGAAGCCGTGATTGACCTCGTCGAGCGTGATCCGGTGCGAGAGGAGCGACTCGACGTCGATCTCACCCGCAAGCCAGCGGTCGACGAGGAGCGGTACCTGCGTCCGTCCCTTTACTCCTCCGAAGGACGAGCCCGTGACGCGGCGACCGGTGATCAGGAAGCGCGGCACGACCTCGAGCACCTCGCCCTTTCCGGCGACGCCGCACATCGTTGCGAGGCCCCAGGCCTCTCGGGCCGACTCGACTGCCTGGCGCATGACCGAGACAAGACCCGTTGCCTCGAACGTGTAGTCGGCCCCGAAGCCACCCGTCTCCGACTTGATCCAGTCAACCGTGTCCTCGGCCGCAACCCGTGTCTCGGTGGCGCCGTGGTGGCGCGCCTGCGCGAGACGATCCTCGGAAAGATCGACAGCGATGATGCGCTCGGCCCCTGCGAGCCGGCAGCCGATCACGGCACCGAGACCGACGAGGCCCGCACCGAAGACGACGCACGTCGAGCCGCGCTCGACCTGCGCGGTATACAGGGCGGCGCCGATCCCGGTCGAGAGTCCGCAGGCGAACGGCGCGCAGCCGTCGAGCGGGGCCTCGGGGCTCACCTTCGCGAGCGCGATCTCCGGCATCACCGTGTACTCGGCGAAGGTGGAGGTGCCCATGAAATGGCGGAGCGGCTCACCGTTCCGCGAGAGGCGCGCGGTACCGTCGGGCAGGTAGCCGAGCCCCTGCTGGTCGCGGATCGCGATGCACCGGTTCGTGCGGTCGCTGAGACAGTGGACACACCTGCCGCACTCCGGCGCAAAGAGCGTGATCACGTGATCGCCCGGGGCGACGAGCGTGACGCCGTCGCCGACGCGCTCGACGACACCCGCACCCTCATGGCCGAGCACGCACGGGGCGTAGCCGGTCGGGTCGGCGCCGGAAGCGGTGTAGAGGTCGGTGTGGCAAACGCCGCAGGCTGCGAGGCGAACCAGCACCTCACCCGCCTTCGGCTCGGCGAGATCGATCTCCTGGACGACGAGCGGGCTCCCGAACTCCTCGAGGACTGCGGCTCGAATTTTCATTGTGCGAGTTTAGTCGCCGACTCTAGTAGCTCGCACGGGTTGCGCCTGGTGGTCGAGTACCACTGCCCGTGCCGGCGACGATGCGACTAGCCTGACTCGAGGATGGACACGATCGAGGCGTACCCCTTCGCCCGCGCGTGCTCGAGAGGCGTCACTCCCTCCGCTGTCACCGATCGACCGGTCGGCGCCGGCCGCGACGAGCAGGCGCACAATCTCCTGATGCGCGGGGCCGCCGCTCCCGAGCACGACCGCCTCGAGCAGCGCTGTCCAACCGAGGTCGTTGACGTGATCGACGTCGACATCGGTTCGCTCGAGCAGCGCCCTCACCATCTCCACGTGGCCGCGCTCGGCGGCGGGGATCAGCGCTGTTCCCCCGAATCGGTTCGTGAGCGTCACATCCGGCCGACCCACGAGCACGGCGTCGAGGACTGCGACGTTGCCCGTCTCGCCAAGGGCAAGGAAGGCGTTGGACAGGGAATCGTCGCGGACATCGACGTCGGCACCCGCTGCCACGAGGGCGCGGACGGCGTCGGCGCTCCCGGCGTACACCGCCGCCGTGACAGCGGTGCGACCGGCAGCGTCTCTCTCGTTCGCGTCGGCACCCCGGGCGAGCAACCTCGAGACAGCCGCCGCGTCACCGCGGGCCGCAGCCTCGACGAGCTCCCCCGCAGCGACGGGCTCGGGCTCATCGGTACAGCCGGATAGTGCGAGGATCGCCAGCGCAACGCCCACAGACCCGCGCGCGATCAAACGAGCAGCCGCGCGTACAGTCGGAGCGTCTCCGCCGCCGCGACGTCCCAGCCGAAACGGTCGACTGCGCGGGCACGGCCGGCCAGCCCCATCGCCGTGGCTCGAGCCGGAGCGGCGAGCAACTCGTTGATCCGCGCAGAGAGGTCGGCCGCCAGCCCGGCGGGGTCGACCGGGGTGCCGGTTCCATCGGCTCGTACCTCGTACGGCACGAGCAGGCCGGTGACCCCGTCCTCGACGACCTCGGGGATGCCGCCGACGGCGGTTGCGACGACGGCGGTCTCGCACGCCATCGCCTCGAGGTTGACGATCCCCATCGGCTCGTAGATCGAGGGGCACGCGAAGACGGTCGCGTGCGTGAGGAGCTGGATCACGTCGGGCTTCGGCAGCATCTCCTCGATCCAGATCACACCGCCTCGGGCGGCGCGCACTGCGTCCATCTTCGTCGCGATCTCGGCGGCGATCTCCGGCGTGTCGGGCGCCCCGGCACAGAGGACGAGCTGGGCCTCCGGATCGATGCGCGGGGCGGCATCGAGAAGGTGGGCCAGGCCCTTCTGCCGCGTGATCCGGCCGACGAAGATCACGGAGGGTCGCGCCGGGTCGATTCCATAGCGCTCGAGCACGTGGGTGGCGCGATCAGGTCGGTACTCACTCGCGTCGATGCCGTTGTAGATCACACTCGTCCGCGCCGGGTCGATCGCCGGGTAGCAAGTGAGGATCTCCTCGAGATGGGCTGCGGAGACGGCGATGATCGCGTCAGCCGACTCGAGTGCCGTACGCTCCGCGAAGCTCGAGAGCTCGTAGCCGCCGCCGAGCTGCTCGCGCTTCCACGGTCGCATCGGCTCGAGGCTGTGCACCGTTGCAACGTGAGGGATCCCGTGAACGAGCTTCGCGAGATGGCCGCCCAGGTTCGCGTACCACGTGTGGCTGTGCACGAGCTCTGCGCCCGCGACTCCCGCCGCCATGCTCAGGTCGATCGAGAACGCCTGGAGTGCGGCGGCGGACGGATCCTTCCCGGCAAGAGCCTCCCAGGGGCGATAGGCGACAACGGCCGGCCCTCCCTGGACGGATGGCCTCTCGGCTCCCCAGCAGTGCACCGTGACCTCGGCGACACGGGCGAGCTCCCGCGCCAGATACTCCACGTGGACGCCGGCACCGCCGTACACCTCCGGCGGATACTCACGCGTGAGGAGCGCGACCCTAGGCATCCCGGGACGAAGGCCGATCAGGTGCCTGGCTGAAGCCAGGCACCACGCAAGAAGACGGCATCGCGAAGGAAGAAGGGGCGCCTGGCTTCAGCCAGGCGCCGGAGGGTGCGACAGACGATCTCATGCCTCGACGGTGACGCCCTTCTTGACGACGGCGACCCCATTCGCGGACATCGCGAACCGCGCACGGTCCTCCTCCGGATCGACGCCGATGCGCGCGCCGGGAGCAATGCGAACGTTCTTGTCGACGATCGCATTCCTGACGATCGCCCCGCGACCCACGTCGACGCCGTGCATCAGCACCGAGCCCTCGACGAGCGCGTGCGAATGGACGCGCACGTTGGGTGAGAGGATCGATCGCCGCACGGTGCCGCCCGAGACGACGACACCCGCGCAGACCATGGAGTTCATCGCGGAGCCCGTCCGGCCGTCTTCCTCGAAGACGAACTTTGCAGGTGGCAGCTGCTCGGGCCAGGTCAGGATCGGCCAGTCCTCGTTGTAGAGATTGAACATCGGATCGACCGAGATCAGGTCCATGTGCGCGTCGTAGTAGGCGTCGAGCGTCCCCACGTCGCGCCAGTAGGCGAGGTCGCGCTCGCTCGCGCCGACGATCTTGCTGTTCGCGAAGTCCCACACGCACGCCTCACCGCGCTCGACGAGCTCGGGGATGATGTTGCCGCCGAGGTCGTGGGCCGAGGATTCGTCGGCAGCGTCGCGCGTGACTGCGTCGATCAGGACGTCGGCGGAAAAGACGTAGTTCCCCATCGACGCGAGCACCTCGCCGGGAGACTCGGCCATCCCGACCGCGTTCTTCGGCTTCTCGCGAAACGCTCGGATCGTGCGGGAGTTCGCATCGGTCTCGATCACGCCGAACTCACCGGCCGTCTCGATCGGGATGCGGATCCCGGCAACCGTGAGGCCTGCGCCGAGCGCGATGTGCTGCTCGATCATCTGGCGCGGGTCCATGCGGTAGATGTGGTCGGCGCCGAAGACGCAGATGTACCTCGGCCGCTCGTCGTAGATGAGGTTCAGGTTCTGGTAGATCGCGTCGGCCGAACCGGCGAACCAGCGCGGGCCGCGACGCATCTGCGCCGGCACCGGGGTGACGTAGTTGCCGAGGAGCGGCGAGAGCCGCCAGGTCGTCGTGATGTGTCGGTCGAGGCTGTGGCTCTTGTACTGCGTCAGCACGCCGATCCTGAGCTGCCCCGCATTGACGAGGTTCGAGAGCGCGAAGTCGATCAGCCGGTAGTTGCCGCCGAAGGGAACCGCGGGCTTCGCGCGGTCGGCAGTGAGCGGCGCGAGTCGCTTGCCCTCACCTCCGGCCAGAACTATCGCGAAGACCCGGGAGTTGCGCATGCCCCGCAGCGTATTGGTTTCAGACCGGAGAGGCTCGCAGGGGCGATGCGCACCGGCGCGTGTAGGGGCGACGCGTAGCCCGGCGTGTAGGGGCGATGCGCAGCCCGGCGTGTAGGGGCGATGCGCAGCCCGGCGTCAGCCGGGCGAAGCGTCGCCCGTCGGCGAGCGTCGCCCGTCGGCAAAGCGTCGCCCGTCGGCGAAGCGTCGCGATTCTTGCCGAGGTTCACGCGATAGCGTCGAACACGCGGCGCTGGAAGTCCGCGATCAGCTGCTCGCTCTCGCGCATCAGGCGTCCCTGCGGCACGGTGCCCGTGTCGAGTCCCGGCCTGCACCGTGACGACGAGATCGACGTCCTCCTGGCCGACCTGCTTGTCGAACGCGAGCACCTCGTCGACGATCTCGACGGGGACGTCCTTCCCGAACCAGTAGTCCGTCACCTCGATCGTCCTCCCCGTGCCATCGGGAATCCAGCGCTCGACCGAGATGTTCTGCGGCCCGGGCACGATGTTGATCGTGGTGGCCGGCCAGAGATAGTGGTACTGCGAGCTCGCAATCTCGCCCGTGGGAACGTACGGCGCCCTGTTCGTGCCGTTCAGCGCCGCCGCTCGGACAGGGCCGATCTGGCTCGAGAAGGTCGGCGAGACCGTCAGCGCGTACGCGTCGGGATCGACGTTGATCACCTTGCTGAAGCCCGGATGGGCTGCAGGGCAGTGGTAGCACTCGAGGTAGTTCTCGAGGGCGACCTTCCAGTTCGCCTCGATCGGCCACTCACCGTGCGAGTGGAACTCGAGCTGGTCGAGATCGAGGCCGCTGCCTGCGACGATGCTCGGAAGGGCTCCAAGAGCCTCCGCGAGCGGCGCGGCGTCGGGATCCGGGTTGACGAAGAGGAAGGGGCCCCACTCGTCGACCGACGCCGGCAGCAGGCTGAAGTTCTCGGGGTCGAAATCCTCCTCGCGCTCGGAGCGCGGAACCTTCTTCAGCGAGCCGTCGAGGTTGTACGTCCACGCGTGGTACGGGCACTGGAGCGTCTCGCGACAGCCGTGCTCGCGCGCGATCACGTAGGCGCGGTGCCGGCAGACGTTGACGAACGCCCGCAGGACGCCGTCCCGGGCGCGAGTAATCACGATCGGGATGTGCCCGATCTGCGTCGACGCGAACGAGCCCGGCTCGGCGACGTACTCGGCCGGCCCTGCGTACTGCCAGGAGCGAGCGAAGATCAGCTCGCGCTCGCGCTCGGCGACCGCGGCGTCGGAGTACCACGTGGCAGGCAGCGTCCAGCCGTCCTCGAGCGGATGCTCGAGAGGTGGAAGCGCTTGCGTGAAGGAGTCGGCGGAGATCGTCATTGTTTGACTGTCCGGTCAGTCAGGATACAGACGACCGCAGTTTAGGTCAAGATACGGGAGTGATGACCGTGGCACCACCGATCCATGCGGCGAACGAGAGAACGACCGGAATCCTCGAGGCCGCCTGTCGCGTGATCGTGCGCGAAGGGTCTCACGGGCTGCGGATGGCCGGGGTCGCGCAGGAGGCAGGCGTCTCGAAGGCGCTCGTCCACTACTACTTCTCGACGAGGCAGGAGCTCATGCACAGCGCGTTCGCCTTCTCGGTGAGTCGGTGGCACGCAGCCGTCGAGGCCGAGCTCGTCGGGGCCGAGACTGGACGCGACAGGGTCGAGCGGATCCTGCTCGCCGGCGTCGAGTCGGACCTTCCCTTCAGCGAGCAGAAGGTGCTGTGGAACGAGGTCTGGAGCAGCCTGCGGTCGGACGAGACCCTCCGCCCCATGGTCGAGCGCTCGTATCGGGCCTCGATCGACCGGCTCGTCGAGCTGATCGAGGAGGGTCGGGCCGACGGCTCCATCCCTGATTCCGTCGATGCTTCGGCAGCGGGCTGGCGCCTCGAGGCGGTCGGGGACGGGCTGGACTCGTTGCTCTATCTCGGGCTGATAGAGCCCGAGCGCGTGGGTGAACTGCTGCTGAGTGCGATCGTGCGCGAGCTCGACGAGCCCGGTAGCGATTGACGTTCCGTCGCCTGGCTGAAGCCAGGCGACACGCAGCACCGCACGCCTGCACCAGGCTTCGGCCTGGCAGCGACCGGCAACCGCGCGCGGGCTACGCCTCGGCCTCGGCCGGCTCGGCGGCCGACGGGGCGAGCACCCGGACGGCGTCGGGCGGCAGATGCAGCGTCACCGCCGTACCCTCCCCGTACGGGAACGCCGATCCGTCGTTCTGCACCGTCGCCTTCAGCAGGTCGCCGCCGATGATCCGCACGTGGAGCTCGTGGGCGGAGCCGACGTAGACCGCGCGCTCGACGAGGCCCGGAAGGCGGTTCTCACCCGCCCCGCCCTGCGGCTCGACACCGACGCGCTCGGGACGGATCATCGCCTTGACCTCGCCGCGCGACTCCGTCGCTCCCGAGGTCGCACGGAGCGTGCGCTCACCAACGCGCAACGCGCAGCCTCCACTCTCGGGCGAGGCATCCGCGCTGATCAGGTTCGAGACGCCGAGGAAGTCGGCGACGAAGAGCGTTGCGGGCTCCTCGTACATCTCACGCGGGCTTCCGGCCTGCTCGACCTGCCCTCCGTTCATCACGGCGACACGATCGCTCATCGTCAACGCCTCTTCCTGGTCGTGCGTGACGAAGACGAACGTGATCCCGAGCTCGGCCTGGAGCGTCTTGAGCTCCACCTGGAGGTCCTTGCGCAGCCGTGCGTCGAGCGCGCCGAGCGGCTCGTCGAGGAGCAAGACCTCGGGCGTCAGGACGAGGGCCCGTGCGAGAGCGACACGCTGCTGCTGACCACCGGAGAGCTGGCTCGGCTTGCGCTTGCCGTAGTCGGCGAGCTGGACGAGGTCGAGCGCCTCCGCGACCCGCTTCTGGTGCTCGCCCTTCGTCAGCTTCTTGTACTTGAGTCCGAAGCCGACGTTGTCCGCGACGTTCAGGTGCGGGAAGAGCGCGTAGCTCTGGAAGACGGTGTTGACCTTGCGCTTGTGCGGCGGCACCTGAGCCACGTCGACGTCGTCGAGCACGATTCGACCGCTCGTCGGGCGCTCGAACCCCGCGATCATCCGCAGCGTCGTCGTCTTCCCGCAGCCGGATGGCCCAACCATCGTGAAGAACTCGCCGCCGGGCATCTTCAGGTCGATCCCGTCGACCGCGGTCACGTCACCGAACTGCTTCGTCAACTGCTCGAGGTGAATCTCTCCCTGCATCAGACCTCCACTCCGACGGCGGCCGCTGCGTCGTCGCCGCCGGCGAATTTCTTGTAGACGAGGTAGGCGAACGCGAGCGTAGCCAGCGTGATCACGAGCGCCACGGTTGCGAGCGCGTTGAGAGCCGGGGTCGGAGCCGCGCGACTGGACGAGTAGAGCAACATCGACACCGTCGTCGTGCTCGCGTCTCCGGAAAGGTATTGCGTCACGACGAAGTCGTCGAGCGAGATCGCAAAGACCACCGCCGCACTCGCGATGATTGCGGGGGCGAGGAGAGGCAGGAGAACACGGGTGAGCTGGTCTCGTGGTGGCGCCCCGAGATCGGCCGCCGCCTCCTCGTAGTCCTTCCCGATCGACACGAGACGGCCGCGCACGATCACGACCACGTACGAGATCGTGAACGTCACCTGCCCGATGATCTGGGCGTTCGTCCCGAGGTCGATTCCCGGAAGTACTTGCACGAAGAGCAGGAGGAGCGCGACGCCCATCACTATCTCGGGGGTCACGAGCGGGAACAGCATGAGCGTGTTGACCGTGCCGCCGCCGGGGCCTCGCCACCGCTGCAACCCGAGCGCGAGAGCGACCCCGATCGGCGTCGCAATGAGAACGCACATGACCCCGAGGAACAGCGTGTGCTTGAGCGCCCCTTGAAGCGCAGGGTCGTTGAAGACGCTCCCGGTCGGCGCCGTGAACCACCGTGTCGAGAAGCCCTGCCACGACGTCCGCGAACGGCCGTCGTTGAACGCGAACATCACGGCGATCGCCACCGGGATGATCGACCACAGGATGTACGCGCCCGTGACGACCACGAGGAAGCGCGGCTTGCCCCAGGGGTTGCGAAACCAGGTCATCCGTGCGTCGCCCCAAACCGATTCACCGCTGACCCGTAGGCGAGACGGCGCAGCCTCTCCCGGGAACGAGCACAGCGACCACGGGCCTCAGGGGCAGCCGGGCGCAACGTCATGAGATGCGGCACCAGTCATCCCCCCGATCGTCGGCGCTGCGCGTCGCGCGCAGGTAGTAGATCATCAGCCCGAGCAGGAGGACTGCAAGGACGAGCGTGAGGCATGCCCCCGCGACCTTCTGGGATCCCTGGCGCGTGAGCAGGTCGATCTGGTTGCCGAACATGCTCGTCTTCGGCGATTGCGAGACGAGGTCCTGCGTGTAGTAGTCCCCGAACATCGGCAGCGAGATCAACACGAGTCCGGCGAGAATCCCCGGCCGCGACATCGGCAGCGTCACGCGCCGAAACGCGCTGGACGGGCTCGCCCCGAGATCGCGGGCAGCTTCGATCTGCCGCTGGTCGATCCGATCGAGCGACGCGAACAGAGGCAGGATCAGGAACGGCAAGTAGCCGTAGGTGAGCGCCAGGATCACGGTGACCGGCTGCCCGGCGAGCCAGGCTCCCTCGTCCGAGAGAAGGTGGGTGGAAAGAAAGAGTTGCTCGATCCCCGTCGACCGGAGGAGTCGCGTCGCGAGACCGTCAGGGCCGAGCAGGTTGATCCAGGCGAGCATGCGCATCAGGTAGTTGATCCAGAAGGGGAGGATCAGGAGCACGAGAACGAGTCCCTTCCACCTGCCGGCATGCCGGGCTGCGAAGTACGCGACCGGGTAGCCGACGAGGAGTGACAGCGTCAACGCCACGACGACGTACAGGAGCGTGCGGAGCATGACCGTGAGCAACGCGCCGCCCTCGAAGATGCTCTCGAGCGTCTGGAGCATGTAGCCGACGTTCCACTCGAGCGGATTCCAGTAC
>CAVUIQ010000017.1:0-201770 GCA_963741655.1 uncultured Thermoleophilia bacterium | reverse complement strand
CGTCGATGAACGGCGGCCTGCCGGGCCATGAGGCCCTGGGCATTTGGCCCGGGCCTTTTTTTGTGGCCGTGTACCCGATAACAGGAGGTTCTATGAGTGCTGCAACCGTGCTGACCGTGGACGACGACCCGATCGTGAGGGCTGATCTCAGGCTCGTGCTGGAGGACGCCGGCTACACGGTGTGCGAGGATGCGCGCAACGGGCTCGAGGCCGTCGAGCTCGCCCGAACGCAGAGGCCCGACCTGATCCTGCTCGACCTTGCGATGCCCCGGCTCGACGGCGTGGAGGCGACCCGCCGGATCATGGAGGAGCGGCCGGTCCCGATCGTCGTCCTCACGGGCCACGCCGGCGTCGAGGGCGGTGTCGCCGACCGCGCGCTCGAGGCGGGGGCGGTCTCCATTGTGCGCAAGCCGTTCTCGGAGAACGCCGTGCTGGGGGCGGTGCGCGACGCGCTCGGCGCGCGGACGGTTCCGGACGTGGAGGCCGTACGCGCGGCCTCGAGGGCGACCCTCGCCGAGATCATCGGCTCGCTGGGCTACCCGCTCTCCTGGGCCGACGAGCTCGAAGCTCGTGCCTTCAAGGCGGGGAACGTCTGGCGCCGGGTCTAGCATGATTGATTCCGAATTGCCGCATGCTCGCGGCGGGGGCCTGAAATATGCTCGGCGCCTCCCCGACAAGCACGCTCAACTCGGAATCAATCATCAGATGCCTGTCGCGAAGCCCGTCGTGCGTGGAGTGACTGCGAGCGGGCTGGCCGGGAGCCCCGGCGCGGGGTCGAGGTTGAAGCCGCCCGGGGCGACGTCGTTCGGGGTGTCGGGGTGGAAGAGCGCTGCCAGCAGCTGGATCTGGTCGCGGCCGACGCCGAGCTCGAACTGACCGCCGCCGTAGGCGCCGATGCCGTGCTCGGCGCAGTAGTCGTAGCCGCCGAAGAGCTTCGCCACCGAGCCGAACCGCGACGGCTTGATGTTCACCGTGCGCGGCGGCCAGCGAAGGGCCTCGATGTCGGCGACGGAGTGGATCACGGCATCCCACGTGACGCGCGCGTTCTCGGGCTCGAGGACTGCAAGCGTCTCGGGCGTGAGCGCGGGATCCTCGAGCCAGGCGTGGGGGAGGCCCGCCACGATTCTCTCGTAGAGAGCGGCGTCGGGGACGGTGTCGACGATCGTGCCGTGATACTGGCCCTTGAAGTCGACCGAGTCGACGGCGCCCGTCGCCGCGAGCTCCTCGATCAGCTCCTCCGACCAGTCGGGCGTTGCGTCGAGCTTGAAACGGAGGCCCGGATAGTGGCCGAGCCAGGCGCGGAGCCGCTCGGTCGTAGCCGGCTCACCGAGCCGCATCGAGACGACGAAGGTCAGCGGCTCGGGATGCCTGCCGACCGCTGCCCCGAGCGACAAGCCCGCCTGGCGCAGGGCGAGATCGAGCGCGGCGCTCTCGTACCCCCAGCGCCGGTAGTCGACGTATGCGTGCTGGTCGGGCTCGTGGTCGAAGAGCTCGAGCGTCTCGAGGTGCTGTGAGAACGTGTCGAGCGTCCACTCTCCGGCGAGGTCGTGGATCGGGCCCTGCGCTCGAGACAGATCGTGCTCGGTCGCCTCGTAGGTGACGTCCTCGCCGAGGCCTTCCTCGCCGGCCCCGTGAAGATGGATCACGGTCGTCTTCCGGAGGAAGCCGCTCGAGACGTTCTGTTCCAGACCCTCGAGGTCGTACCGCTCGACGGTGAGTGGGAGGTCGCGGACGCTGTCGTAGAGGCTCATGGTCGGGATCTCCTAGAGGGTTGCGTGGGCTACGGCAATGGCGCCGGCGAGCCCGGCGTTGTCGACGATCAGATCGCGGTTCACACGGCGTGTCTCGCCGTCGGAGTGCTCGTGGAGGAAGCCGAGCACGAAGGGGGTGACTGCCTGACCGGTCGCGCCCGCGGCCGTTGCTGCCGCTACTGCCTCCTCGATCAGGGGCGTGACGTCGAGGCTCTCGGTCGGTGGCCGGCCGACGAGGAGCGCGTTTCCACCGAGGCGCCAGTGCGCCTCGGCGATCGCTGCCAGCTCATGGACGTCGTCGACGCGGGCGGAGACGGGCGGACCGCCGGCAGCGTCGTAGAAGAGGGGGATGGTGTCTGTCCCGAAGCCGATCACAGGCACGCCGAGCGTTTCGAGCAGCTCCATCGTCGCCGGGACGTCGAGGAGCGACTTGATGCCGGATGAGGCGATCACCGCGGGAATGCGCGCGGCGGCGGCGAGATCGGCCGACACGTCGGGCGGCGAAGGAAATCCCCGGTGCACGCCGCCGAGCCCTCCCGTGCCCATGAAGCGAATCCCGACGGCGGCCGCTGCGGTGAGCGTGCCTCCCACCGTCGTTGCACCGACGGCGCCCTGGACAGCACAGACCGCGAGATCGCGTGGGCCGAGCTTGCGCGCGTCCGGAGTGAACCGTTCCAGCTCCGCCTGTGTGAGCCCGATCCGGATCTGCCCGTCGAGCACGCCAATGGTCGCCGGAACGGCACCTGCAGCCCGGACGGCGGCCTCGCTCGCAACTCCCGTCGCCACGCCGTCTGGCGCCGGAAAGCCGTGGGCGATGAGCGTCGTCTCGAGCGCGACGACTGCGCGCTCCTCCTCGAGCGCCGCCCGCACCTCGTCGCTCACATGGATCAACTCTCTCATCGTGCCCCGAGCCTACCGCGAGGTCGGTCGAGACGGCATCGAGCCCGCGATCTGGACACAGCGCGCGCCGGCGGCGAGGGCCAGTTCAGGCCCCCCGACGATCCAGCCGGCGGCAAACGCATCGCCGGCACCGGTCGAGTCGACGACGATTGCGACCGGGACGGCGTCACGGTGCTCTCCGGCGAACGACGCGCCGGCCGAGCCGCGCTTGACAATCCAGTTGCTGTCCGCGATCGGGCCACCGATGAGTCGATCCTCGTCTCCGTTCGCAAAGACGACGTCCGGTGCGAGCTCCTCGAGGAGCTCGCGGAACCTCTCGGCTCCGAAGTCGCGGATCGCGCTCCACGAGGAGAGGTCGATGCTGACACGCGCTCCCGCATCGCGTGCAACACGGATGGCCTCGCTCGCCGCGCTTCCGACGGGCTCGCGGAGCAGCGCATAGCCCGAGACGTGCAGGTGCGTGCACTCCTCGAACCACGTGGCGTCGATCTCCTCGGGACGGAAATCGGTCGCGACGCCACGGTCGGAGCACATCGTTCGCTCGCCGGCAGGATCGACGAGGGCAACGATGACACCGTTGCCCTCGCGCTCGATCGGCCCGACGATGTCCACGCCGAGCTCGCCAAGACGGGTCGCTGCAAGCAGCCCCGCGTCGTCGGCGCCCCGCTTGCCGACGAACCGCGCCCTGCCTCCGAGCTCACTGACCCACGCGGCGACGTTCGCCGCTTGACCTCCCGGTCGCAACACGATGCGGGACGTCGCATCTCCGTCCGGAGCGAGTGGCTGCTCGAGCCGCACGATCACGTCGAGCACGAGGTCGCCGAGGCAGCAGATCGTCATCATTTACGATCCTCGCATGGAGCGACGGATCTCGCACCACGGTGTGTGCATGGACAGGCGGAGCCCGTAGATGGCCGGCGCCCAAAGGTCTCGACGCCCGAAGATGCGCTCATTCGTGATCGGCGGCATTCTCGGCGCGTCTGCTGCCGCGGCGGCACGCCGCCTCCTTCCCCGCCGATCAAGGGGGGATGCGCCGGCAGGGCTCGGTGCATTCGAGAGTGCGCCCTGCTACCGCGAGGTGTCCGAGAGCAGGCGCAGCGAAGGCCCGTAGCCGCGAAGCACGCGGTCTGCGCGCTCGATCGTCTGCAGGTTGACGTCGGCGTCGCCGATCCCGAGCGAGCGGCCGACGAGCATCGCGCGGGCCGCGGCGGCGAAGTAGGCGCGGTCGCCGCGAACGGGCTCGATCGTCCGGATCACGAGGAACGGGCCGAAAGCTCGGGTCTCGAACGTCCCGGGAGGGCCGGGATCGCGATTCTCGATCTCGAGCCGCGGCTTGAGGTTGTTCCGCTCGCTCGCGTCGAGGATCCAGATCCCACGCCCGAGTGGCCTGGCTTCCCGGCGGATCGTGCGGAGCGCCAGCACCGAGTCTGCCCGGGGGACGACGACATCGGGGAAGTTGCTGTTTCGCTCCCACGCGCCGAGATAGAGCGGCTCGTACCCGAAGAGGAGATCGTCGGGGCGGCTCGTCGTCGCGAGGTACTCCTCGGCCTGTGCTCGTGTCGCCTGCCGCTTGTTCGGCTCCCACTCGAAGAGCTGCGGCGTGCGGTTCCACGCCCAGCCGACCTCGAGCACGATGAGCACCACGGTCAACGCGATCGTCGCGGCGGGCACCCGTCGCGTGGTGCGAACGATCCCCACCCCGACGACGATCGCAAAGAACGGGAGGACGAAGATGAGATGGCGCGACTCGGGCGAGGTCGAGCCGCCGAGGCGCGCTGCGAGAAATGCGGCCACGGGCACCCCGATCACGCAGAGGACGAGCGCGCGCGTCTCGTTCCGGACGACGATCAGACCGACCAGACCGAGGACGAGGACGACAACGAGAACCGGCCAGCGTCCCGAGCTGAAGTCGCCGGCTGTCTGCCACAGGTAGGTGACGATCGCCCACGGGCCGCCGAGCTTCCCGCCTCGGCCCCCGACGCCGACGTCGAAGCGGTTCGCGAGAACGAGATCGGTGATCCAGAACGGCGTGCCGGCGAGTCCGACGACGACGAAGGCGACAGCTGCCTTGCGGAGCTGATCGCGGCGCGCGAGGGCCACGAACACGCCCTGGGCCGCGAAGACGAGGGCACCGTACGGGTGTGCGGCGACGCCGAGGAGGAGCACCGCTCCCCATCCGACCCATGAGCCCCACGTTCGACGGTCGAGTGCGCGGAGGAGCAGGAGGAACGAGAGGAGTGACAGGAACAGGAAGAGGCTGTACATCCGTGCGTAGACGCCGTGGAAGAGGAAGACCCAGCTCGCGGCGACGAGGGCGGTCGCGATCACGGCACTCCTGCGATCGGCGAGTCGCCGTCCCAGCAGAGCGACGAGCGGAAGGCTCGCGACCGCGAACGATGCCGAGACGAGGCGCATCCCTCCGAGGCCGAACCCGAGATGGGCGACCGCCCAGGCGAAGAGGAAGTGCAGCGGTGCTCCGCCGCGCTCGCGTGTGACGTGCTCGATCACGCCCGGAAGGCTGTCTCGGCCGACGAAGAGCGCAAGCGTCTCGTCCTCGTGTGGTGGCCAGGCCATCAGCTGGTGCGTGAGGAACGCCGCTGCCGCAAAAGAGATCGCGCCGACCGTGAGCCAGAACGCGTGTGTGGTGACGAGCGCACGCAGGGCGGCGACCGACGACGTGGAGTGGCGAGGGGTGTCAGCGTGCTCAGTCATCTTGCTTCGTCCTTCAGCGTCGCTGGTAGATTCCCCGCCTGATGCCGATCTACGAGTATCGCTGCCCTAACGGGCACACCTTCGAGATGTTCCAGAGGATGAGCGACGCCCCTGCCGAGACGTGTGAGACGTGCGGGGTCGGCCCTGTCGAGAAGATTCTCTTTCCCGTCGCTGTGCATTACAAGGGCTCCGGCTTCTACTCGACGGACTACGGCCGTGGGTCGCGGAAGCCGACCGGTAAGGAGGGCGATGGTGGTAGCCCGGGTGATGGAGGTGGGTCGAGCGAGAAGAGCGAGAAGGCGGAAAAGAGTGAGTCGTCCTCCGAGAAGAAGGACGTGAAGAAGGACTCGGGCTCGAGCGACAAGAAGTCTGCTTCCAGCGACTGATGTCGCCTCATAGCCTGCGGTCGCCGACGACGCAGCCTGGCGCATAGGGGAGGCCCTTCGGAGGCTGCAACGGGGCCGACCGACCCGTGAACATGGAGATGGTCGCCACGTTGTCCTCGGAGCCGAAGATGACGGACTGTCCGTCCGCACTACCGGGTTCGCCGCCGAGCCGGCAGTGGAGAGCGCCCTTCGTGTTCGCGCGGAAGTAGACCCACCCGAGTTGCAGCACCTGTCCCGCCGTGAGGTCGGTCGCGAGCGGCTTGACGATCGAGCTGCCCCGGAACGGGAGCTTCACGGCCGTGCCGAAGGACGTCACCTTGTCGGCTGTGGCCTGGATCACCTGCTGCTGCCGCCGTGCCCGGTCGAGGTCTGTCTCGGACGGATCGAGGCGGTTTTCCCGAATCCGCGAGTAGGTGAGCGCACGCGCCCCGTTCATCTTCTGCTTTCCCTTCTCGAAGCGCCAGCCTTCCCACGCCTGACAGCGAGCAGACGTCGCGAAGGGGCAGTCGAATCGGTTCGAGAGGATCGGGCGAGGCACGACGACCTCGATCCCTCCCACGGAGTCGATCAGCTCCTTGAATCGATCGAAGTCGACGAAGGCGACGTGGTTGACGTCGAGACCGGTCAGGTTCTTCACGGTCCGCAGCGCCAGCGTCGGGCCGCCGACCTGAAACGCCGCATTGATCTTCGATGCCCCGTAGCCGGGGATCTCGACGCGAAGATCGCGCGGGATGGAGAGGAATGCAAGTCGGTGCTTCCGGGGATCGGTGCGGATGAGCATCACCGAGTCAGACCGGTTCGCCCCGCTTCGGCCGGTCTGCTTGCCTCCGTCTGTCCCGAGGACGAGGATCGTCGTGGGCTTGGATAGGAGGAGCCCGTTCTGTGGCGTCAATTCGGCCAGCACCGGGGCCGGGACGCGGTCGTTGGCCTCCGAGATACCCCGTGAGAACGAGAGGTAACTCGCCCCGAGCCAGACGATCCCGAGGACGAGGAGCACGACGAGGGCGAGCGTGATTCGCCGTCCGAGTCGTCTCTCACGCGGCTTCCGCGGGGTCGCATTGGGGTCGTTCTCGAGGTCACGGGCGCGTGGCGGACGCTGCAACGGGACCTTGCCCTTTGCCCGACCACCCTTGTACACCCGATAGGGCTTCTCTTGTTCGGGCATTCGGGCGGTTATCGTAGCCGCGCAATGCATGAAGAGCGTGTTATCGGAGTCGACCTCGGCGGAACGAAGGTTCTCGCGGGCCTTGTCGCGCGCGACGGGACGATCGGGCGCACGATCGAGATCCCGACACCCGGTGGACCACCCGCGGAGGTTCTGCGTGCAGTCGACTCCGTTGTCGACGACCTGCTCGCCGACGGAGCTGCCGCGATCGGGTACGGCGTGCCCCTCAACATCGACCGCCGCACGGGCGTCGCCCTGCGAGCGATCAACCTTCCCGTTCAGGACGTGCACTTCCCGGATCGCGCCCGCGCGCGGTACTCGCTGCCGGCAGGGGTCGAGAACGACGGGAACGCGGCGGCGCTCGCAGAGTGGCGACTTGGTGCCGGCCGCGGTGCGAGCGACCTGATCATGTTGACGCTCGGTACGGGGGTCGGTGGGGGCCTCGTCATCGACAACCGTCTGTATCGCGGCTGGGCAGAGCTCGGCCACACGGTGGTGGTCGCCGACGGGCCGCCCTGCCAGGGGAACTGCCATGGTCATGGCCATCTGGAGGCCGTTGCCTCGGGTCATGCGGCGGATCGCGTTGCTGCAGAGCTGTACGGTCCCGGCGTGGGGGCGCCGCTCCTCGTCGAGCGAGCACGGGAGGGTGACGAACGCGCGCGAGACGCGCTTGCGGAGATCGGGCGCCTGCTCGGTATCGCGATCGGCTCGCTTGCCAACATCTTCGATCCCGATGTCGTCGTGGTCGGTGGGGGTTTCGGTGCTGCTGCGGCTGAGCTCATTCTCGAGCCCGCCCTCGTGGCCGCCCGTGGCGAGGCGATCGAGCCTGCCGATACGACGCTCCGGATCGTGCAGGCAGAGCTCGGGGAAGAGGCGGGATTGATCGGAGCCGCACTCGTCGGGTTCGAGGCACTCGACGGAGTGAGGTAGCCCGTGCCGCTCGCGGTCTGCGCGACACCGATCGGGAACCTCTCCGACGTGACGCTTCGCGTTCTCGAGGAGCTCGCGTCGGCGGAGACCGTGCTCTGCGAAGATACGCGCCATACGCGCGGCCTGCTCGAGCGACACGGGATTCAGGCTCGGCTTCTCTCCTATCACCAGCACAACGAGGCGAGCCGTGTTGCCGAGCTCGTCCCGCGTCTCATCGCGGGTGAGCGCATGGCGCTCGTCTCCGATGCCGGGCTCCCCGGTGTCAACGACCCCGGCGCGCGGATCGTCGCGGCTGCGCTGGCGGCGGACGTTGTCGTGACCGTGCTTCCCGGGCCCTCTGCGGTTGAGACGGCGCTCGTCGCGAGCGGACTTGCCGGTGAGCAGTACCGCTTCGTCGGGTACGTGCCGCGGAGCGAGCGCGATCGCGCTGCCCTGTGGCTCGATCTCGCTGCGTGGCCCCACCCGACCGTGGCGTTCGAGTCTGCACGGCGGCTTCCGGCCTCGCTCGCGAGTCTCGCCACTGCCGAGCCCGACAGGCTCGTCGCCGTCTGTCGCGAGCTGACGAAGGCGTTCGAGGAGGTCGTCACCGGATCGGCCGCCGTCGTCGCGCAGCGCTACAGCGAGCCGCCTCGAGGTGAAGTGACGCTCGTGATCGGGCCATCGACACGTGTCGCCGATGCGGGAGCCGCAATCGCGAGCGTCGTCGAGCTCGTCGCGGCGGGAACGCCTCGGAAGATCGCTGCCACCGTCGTCTCCCGGCTCACCGGCGTTCCTCGAAACACGCTGTACGAGACCTCTTTGTAACCATATTTGACAACGACTGGCGACCCCGCTACTCTGCACCGTTAGTTGTCCAAATTGGTAACGAAGGATTGGTCATCCACAGGAGGTGGAGCAATGCGTCGTCTCGCGGTCGGTCTCGTCGTTCTCGTAGCTCTCGTTGCAGTGCCGTCCGGCTGGGGCTGGACATGGCCGCTCGGGGGCGATGTGCTTCGGCCCTACTCGCTCGGGCCTGATCCGTACGCGGCCGGGCAGCACCGTGGGGTCGACGTCGCCGGGGTGGAAGGCGAGACGGTGCGGGCGCCCGCCGCCGGGGTCGTCTCGTTTGTCGGATCCGTTCCCGGCTCCGGCCGGACCGTGACGATCCAGGCAGCGGGCTATGCCGTCTCCTTGACCCACCTCGCAGAGATCTCGACCAGCAAGGGTGCAACGATCGCCGAAGGAGCAGTGCTCGGTGTCGCCGGGCAGACCG
The DNA here is from genome assembly GCA_963741655.1 of uncultured Thermoleophilia bacterium. Classification (GTDB taxonomy): domain Bacteria; phylum Actinomycetota; class Thermoleophilia; order Gaiellales; family Gaiellaceae; genus Gaiella. The sequence continues at coordinate 192,674 of CAVUIQ010000017.1, read as the reverse complement.
GCGGTTCGGAGTGGCCGTCCCCGTATGTCCACCTCGGCATCCGGACTTCGGGCGCCGCTGACGCGTACGTCGATCCGCAGACGCTTCTGCCGTCACGCGCGGTCATCCCTCCGCCGCCCGCGACCCAACCCGTCGCGCCGCTGCCGGCTGCGCCGACGCAGCCGGCAGGGGCAGCGAAACCCGAGACGACGGTGGTTCCCCAATCGCCCGATGTGCCCGGCGTGGCTCCTGTCGCTCCGCCGGAGACGAGCCACGGGCCTACTCCCTCAGGGGATGGCACGGCTTCCGCGGCGGCTCCCGCGATGGCTCCCGCGATGGCTCCCGCGATGGCGCCCGCAATGGCTCCGACTGTCGTGTCCGCTCGCGTGTCCGCCCGCGTGTCCGCTCCTGCCACCCTGGCTACCCGGCCCCGTGCCCCGGCGCCGTCGTCGTCCGCGGAGCGTCGGACCGGGCTCGCTCGTCCGTCCAACCCGAGCGTGAGACCGACGCGCCCGCGCCCCGCGAGAGCACGCGCGAAGGTCGCTGCGTCGGATGTCGCGCGACATGCTCCCACTGCGGCGGCGGCGTCGACTGCCACCGGTTTGCCCCCAGGTGTGAAGATCCCCCGCGTTGTTCGTGGCGGGACCCGTGCAGGCGCGCCCGCATCGTCCCGTCCGGTCGAGCGTGACACCGCGACGACCCGCTCGATGGCCACGGAGATTGTCGGGGCCCGTGCGTTGGATGGCCTTGCGAGTGGCAGGCGCGACGGTTTCGAATGGCGCGCCGGCCTGCGCGTCCTCGCACTCGTTCTTCTTGGCGCTGGGTGTGTGGGAGCGGCGTTCCTGGCGCTCCCCCGTAGAATCGGTCGTCATGGAGCGCTACTACGTGACGACCCCGATCTACTACGTGAACTCGACACCGCACATCGGGCATGCCTACACGACCATCGCGGCGGACATCCTGGCCCGAAACCAGCGGCAGCGTGGCGCCGAGACGTTCTTCCTGACCGGGGTCGACGAGCACGCAGCGAAGGTGGCCCGGGTCGCCGCCGAGCAGGGGCTCTCGCCGCAGGAGTACGCCGATCAGATCGCGGTCGTCTGGCGTGACCTGCCCGCGCGCCTCCACGCATCCAACGACTTCTTCATCCGGACGAGCGATCCGGAGCACAAGGCGTTTGTGCAGGGATTCCTGCAGCGGCTGTTCGACAACGGGCACATCTATCAGGACGTGTACTCGGGGCTGTACTGCGTCGGCTGTGAAGCCTTCAAGACCGAGGCCGACCTCGTCGACGGGAAGTGCCCGGAGCACGACCGTGAGCCGGACTGGATCGAGGAGCGGAACTGGTTCTTCCGGCTCTCCTCATTCGAGCAGCGACTTCTCGAACTGTACGAGCGCGACGACTTCGTTCTTCCGGGGTTCCGGGCGAACGAGGCGAAGAGCTTCATCGAGGGTGGCCTCCAGGACTTCTCGATCAGCCGTGCAGGGCAGACGTGGGGGATCCCGATCCCGTGGGACACCGAGTCGGTCGCCTATGTGTGGGCAGACGCGCTCGTCAACTACGTCAGCGCACTGACGTACGCCCGACCCGGCGAGGATCTCGTCGCGACCTTCTGGCCCGAGGTTCGGCACTTGCTGGCGAAGGACATCTTGCGCTTCCACTGCGTCTACTGGCCCGCACTCCTCCTCGGGGCCGGCTACCAGCCACCCCGCCAGTTGTTCGTCCACGGCTACCTCCTGCTCGACGACCGGAAGATCTCCAAGTCGCTCGGCAATGTCGTCGACCCCCTCGACCTGATCGACGTCTATGGCGTCGATCCGGTTCGGTTCTGGTGCGCCCGGGCCGTCTCGTTCGGTCAGGACGGGGCCGCGTCGATGTTGGGGATTCACGAGCGGTACGAGCGTGAGCTCGGGAACGACCTCGGCAACCTGCTCTCGCGAACGACGGCCATGGTTGCGCGCTATCGAGACGGAACACTGGCGGCCGTGCCGTCCCGCGACGGCGTCATCGCGACCGCCGTCGGCCCGCTTGCCGGTGATGTCGCCGCTCGCCTCGATCAGTTCGACGTCACGGGAGCACTCGAGCGGATCTGGGAGGTTGTGCGCATCCTCAATCGCGAGGTCGAGACCACTGCGCCCTGGCAGCTTGCCAAGGATCCGGTGCGCGCCGACGACCTCGACCGCGTGCTGTACGACCTGGTCGATGGTCTTCGAGCCGTCGCCGTTGCCCTCGCCGCTTACGTTCCGACGACGGCGGCTGCGATTCTCGCAGCACTCGGGCAACCCGCCGGTGTCGAATGGTCGAACGTGGCCTACGGGCTCACCGAGGAGACACACGACATCGTGGCGGCGGCCCCGCTGTTCCCGCGGCTCGACGCGCCCGTGGAGTAGCGGGCGCCTAGTGGTCGCTCCGGGAAATCCTGTCACGCTTCGCGTGGCTGCAAACACGTCGCAGGGCTTCGTCCTCGGTCGCCCCGGTACAGCCCAGTATCGAGGCTCCCTGCGTCCTCGCCCTGCTCGGTTTTCGCCGGCGAACCACGTCAGGATTTCCCGGAGAGACCACTAGTGATCGACACGCACGCGCATCTCGACGGATGCGACGAGCCTGCCGCGTTTCTTGTCGAGCGAGCGCGGGCGGTTGGCGTGTCGCGGATCGTGACGATCGGGACCGGGATCGCCTCGAGCCTTGCGGCCCTGGAGATTGCAAACGCCGAAGAGGGCGTTGTTGCAGCGATCGGGATCGACCCGCATCAGGCCGGCGAACCGGACGCAGAACGACTCTCCGAGCTGATCGAGTTACTCGACGATCCGGCCGTCGTCGCGGTCGGCGAGATCGGCCTCGACTACTTTCACGACCGCGCTCCCCGAGAGGTCCAGCGCGCTCTCTTCGATCGGCAGCTCCAGATTGCCGCCGCGGCCGGGTTGCCGGTCGTGATCCACACACGTGACGCCGATGCGGACACGGCTGCAGCGCTCGACTCGTTCGTAGGCCCGGTGATCCTTCATTGCTTCTCCGCCCCGGGGCTGCTCGAGACCGCGGCCGAGCGCGGGTATTACGTGTCATTTGCCGGCAACGTGACGTATCCCAAGGCGACCTCGCTGCGAGACGCCGCGGCGGTCGTTCCTGCAGATCGGATTCTCGCGGAGACCGATAGTCCCTATCTCGCGCCACAGCCGCTCCGTGGCAAGCGAAACGAACCGGCCAACGTGCTCCACACCCTCGCTGTTCTCGCGGAAACGCGTGGTGTCCCCGTCGCGACGCTCGAGGCCCAGATCGACGGCAACGCGAGCGTGGCATTCGGTTTGCCGCCCGCGTGAGCATCCCGCCTCCCCGCAAGTCGCTCGGCCAGCACTTCCTCGTCGGACGACAACATCCTCGGCGTCATCGTGCGGCTCGCCGAGCTCGATGCTGCTGACGTCGCACTCGAGATCGGCCCGGGCCTCGGCGTTCTGACGAGCGTTCTCTCCACGCACTGCAACCACGTCCATGCAGTCGAGCTCGACAACCGCCTCGAGCCGCACCTCCGCGAGATCGCGTCTGCCGCGAATGTCTCGATGCACTGGGGGGACGCGCTGAAGCTCGATCTCTCGGGCCTCGAGCCTGCACCGACAAAGCTCGTTGCCAACCTGCCCTACAACGTCGCGACGCCGATCGTGGCCGAGAGCCTCGATCGGCTGCCCACCATCGATCTCTGGTGCGTGATGGTGCAGCGGGAGGTCGCTGATCGCTTCTTCGCCGTTCCGTCGACGAAGGCCTACGGGGCGGTGTCGGTGCTCGTCCAGCTCGCGTCCGTGCGAACCGGCTTCCATCCGGTCTCGAGGACGGTCTTCCGGCCGCCGCCGAACGTGGACTCGGCGCTCGTTGCGTTCCGACGGATCGCTCTTCCTGACGACTTCGCGACCGTGCGACGCATCGTCGAGGGAGCCTTCGCGCACCGGCGGAAGACGCTCGCGAACTCGCTGCAGCTCGCTGACGTGGCATCGCGTGAAGCGACGGCTGCAGCGCTCGTCTCCCTCGGGGTCGATCCAGCGACGCGGGCCGAGGCGCTCGAGCCGCCGGTGTTCGTCGACCTCGCTCGAGGGTTGGTATGACGACTCGCCTCGCGCACGCCAAGATCAACCTCGCGCTCCTCGTCGGCCCGCTCCAGGACGGGGGCAAGCACGAGGTCGCGACCGTCCTTCAGAGCGTCGCGCTTGCCGACACGATCGAGCTCTCCGAGGGGGCGAGGCTGATGGTCGAGGGCTTCGACGGCGACACGATCGTGACGAAGGCGCTCACGAGGCTCGCGGCCGAGGCGGGCATCGAGCCCAGCTGGAGCGTGCGGATCGAGAAGCAGATCCCGGTCGCGGCGGGGCTCGGCGGCGGAAGCTCCGATGCCGCGGCAGCGCTTCTGCTCGCCAACCAGTCTCTCGACTCGCCGTTCACGCTCGAGCGGCTCTCGGCCATCGCCGCGGAGATCGGAGCCGATGTGCCGTTCTTCCTCCACGAGGGACCGCAGCTCGGCACGGGCGACGGATCCCGGCTCGCGCCGCTCGACCTACCCGACGACTTCACCGTCGTTCTGGTCGTTCCCGACGACGTGCGGAAGGAGTCCACCGCGAGCGTCTACGCGGCGTTCGACGAGCGGGGCGGGGCGGCGGGGTTCGGCGAACGCCGTGCAGCGCTCGGAGCCACACTGGCCGCCATCCGAGAGGTAAACGATCTTGCGGGTCTTCCGCCGAACGACCTGGCGACGTCGCCGGTCGCAGCACCTGCTCTGCAACGCCGGAGCGATCCGAGCCGACGTCAGCGGAGCAGGGCCGTGCGTCTACGGCGTCTTCGCCGATCCGGCCCTTGCGTCGGCAGCGGCCACCGACCTTCGGCGGTTCGGGCGCACGTGGGTGACCACGCCCGTCCGGTAGAGCGGAAGCTGCGTGCGTTCTTGACACTGCGTGCAACTACCCTGGTGCCATCATGTCCCACGTTGTCGTGGAACACGGCGAGGGTCGCATCTCGCGCAGTCTCCGCCGACGTCGATTCATCGTTGCGGGCGTCATCGCGGGAGTCGAGGCGGTCCTCGTGCTTGTCGATCTCATCCCGTGGTGGGTAGCGATTCTCGCGGCGATCGCCGCGGTCGCGTTGTACGTCGGCTGGGCTCGCGAGCACGCGAATCCGATCGTCCGCTCCGTGGCGTGGGTTGTCGCCGCCTCACAACTCGTGGTCGTCCTCGTCCCCGTCGCGATCGTCCTCGCCGGGCTTCTCGCGATCGTCGGCGTGGTCGTGCTTGCGGTGATCGCGCTCACCGTGCTCCTTCTGGATCGGCGATGAGCACGCGACGTGCCGCGAGACGCTGTGGTGTGCGACCCGTCGTGTTGTGCAACCGGGCTGCGGGGTACACTCGGCTTCCCGATTCACTGGGGCGTAGCCAAGCGGTAAGGCAACGGGCTTTGGTCCCGTGATCCCAGGTTCGAATCCTGGCGCCCCAGCCAACGTGCCGACTATGTCCCAACCCCGCTCAAAGCTCGCAGCCGTCGTCATGGCCGGAGGCCGGGGCACTCGCATGCGATCGGCCGTTCCGAAGCACCTTCATCCGCTCCTCGGGAGGCGGATGGTGGACTGGATCGTCGAGGCTGCGCGCCCGCTCGCACCCGAGCCGCTGGTCATCGTCGCCTCGCCGGATACGGCCACCGAGTTCCCCGGACTGACGGTCGCGATTCAGGAGCGATCGCTCGGTACGGGTGACGCGGTACGAAGCGCGAGGGAGGAGCTCGCCGGGGCGGACGAGGTCTTGATCCTGTCTGGCGACACTCCGCTGCTCACGACGGGCCTCCTCGCGGAACTCGTGGAGACGCACCGGGCGGAGGGCGCAGGAGCGACCGTTCTCTCGTTCATCCCGGACGATGTTCGGAGCTACGGGCGAATCGTCCGGGATGCCGATGGCCACCTCGAGTCGATCGTGGAGGCGGTCGACGCCACGCCACAGCAGCTCGCAATCGACGAGGCGAACTCGTCGATCTACGTGTTCCGCGCTGATCTCCTCTGGCCGGCTCTCGACAGGCTGCAACCAGTCAACGCGCAGGGCGAGCTGTACCTCACGGACGCCGTCCGCGATCTCGTTGCCGCCGGGCACCCGGTTGCAGTCCATGTCGCGGCCGATGCTCGGGAGACCGAGGGTGTCAACACGCGAGTCGAGCTGGCCGCTGCGGCGGCAGCACTCCGCGATCGGATCAACACGGCACACATGCTTGCCGGCGTGACGATCTCGGACCCCTCGTCGACCTGGATCGAGCCGACCGTGACGCTCGAGGCGGACGCGGTGGTTCATCCGTTCACGGTTCTACGAGGGACGACGATGGTCGCCGCCGACGCCCAGGTCGGCCCCCACGCGGTCGTTGTCGATTCGCACATCGGCCCCGGAGCGCTCGTCGGCCCGTTCTGTTACCTTCGCCCGGGAACGACGCTTGGGGCGAGGGCGAAGGCGGGCACGTTCGTGGAGCTCAAGAACACTCAACTCGACGAGGGCGCGAAGGTTCCCCATCTGAGCTATTTCGGTGACGCGGAGGTCGGGGCAGGAACGAATGTCGGAGCGGGGTCGATCACCGCAAACTTCGATCATCGTCCGGGCGAGCCCAAGAAGCGCACGGTGATCGGAAAGAACGCGCGTGTCGCAGTCGACACGATGTTCGTCGCTCCCGTGACGTTGGGCGACGACGTCTGGACGGCCGCAGGAACCGTGGTCGCAGACGATGTGCCGGACAACGCTCTCGTCGGATTCCCGCCGAGACAGACGATCAAGGAGGGTCGGGGTGGAAAGCGTGACGATTGAGCAGACGCTTCCGGGGCTCGGTGTACCCGAGGGAACCGGAGTCGCCCCGGTGGTAGCGCGGACGATCGGTCTCTCCTCGAGCAAGAGGCTCATGGTCGTGTCTGGACGTTCGCACCCCACTCTGGCGAGGGACATCGTCGAGAAGATCGGCTGCGACCTCGGCGAGATGACGCTCAAGACGTTTGCAAGCGGTGAGACGTACTGCCGCTATGAGGACTCGATTCGGGGCACGGACCTCTTCATCGTGCAGACAGGCTCGATGCCGGTCGATCAGCACCTGATGGAGCTACTGATCATGATCAACGCTGCCAAGCTGGCATCCGCCAAGCGGATCACGGCCGTGATCCCGTGGTACTTCTACGTCCGCCAGGACAAGAAGTCGCGCCCCCGTGAGCCGATCACCGCGAAGCTCGTCGCCGACTTGCTGCAGACGGCCGGGGCCGATCGCGTGCTGACCATGGATCTGCACGCCGGACAGGTGCAGGGGTTCTTCGATATTCCGGTCGACCATATGACCGCCGTGCCGATGTTCGCGCAGTACGTCCGGGATCTGAACCTCGGCGAGGAGATCGCCGTCGTCTCGCCCGACACCGGTCATGCCAAGATCGCGGGCAAGTTCGCAGAGATGGTGGCCGGCGACCTCGTGATTCTCAACAAGGTGCGACCCGCGCACAACGAAGCGAAGGTCACGACTGTCATCGGTGACGTCGAGGGCAAGGTAGCCGTGATCATCGATGACATCGTCGACACGGCAGGGACGCTCGTGGCCGGAGCGGCAGCGCTGAAGGAGGCCGGTGCGACCAAGGTGTACGCCTGTGCGACGCACGGCCTGTTCAACGGTTCCGCCCTGGAGCGGATCGCCTCGAGCGAGATCCACAAGCTCGTCGTCACGGACACCGTTCCCCTCGACCCACTCGCTCGGCCCGAGAATGTCCAGGTGCTCTCGATCGCAGGGATCCTCGCTGAGACGATCTCGAACGTCTTTGCAGACGACTCGGTGTCGGCGATCTTCGCCGGTGAGAACCAGCTGTTCTAGTGCGGTGTCTCGCAACGTGAGACCGAAATGATTGTTGCGAGACACTGCACTACCGTGTTGATTCAGTAGTGCGGCGTCTCATGACGATGCTGTTTCCTGTCGAACGTTCTGAGACGCCGCACTAGCCCTCGGCGGCGCGCGCTCGGACGGGTTGGGTTGCGTGTTGGAGTGATGAAGTCCGGCGGCACCCCCTGAGAGTGCCGCCGGCCCGAACCTGGTATCGGCACAACCGTGGGGTTCCATGACCCCGTTCGGGTGCAGGGAGAATGCGCTGCCCGGCGAATCGGAACACTGGCCGGGTCGGCGTAGCGTCCGCACCTTTCCTCCCCTGAGAGGTGCGCGGTCGCGGCCGACCCGGCTACTGTTCGTGCAGCGACCGGTCCCCGGTGGCCGACGTGGGGCATGCGCTACACTTCGCCGCCGTGTCTGGGGACAGAATCACACTGGAGGTCAAGGAGCGTGGAGCCGACCAACTCGGCACCCGCAATAGCAAGCGCCTGCGCCGCGAGGGATTGATCCCCGGCGTCCTCTACGGCAAGTCGAACAAGGCGTTCGTCGTCGGCGAGCGCGAGCTGCGCGTTGCGCTCACCGGCCCCTCCGGCCTGCACGCAATCGTCGATGTCGTGATCGAGGGTGCGAAGACCCCGCATCACGCGGTGCTGAAGGAGTACCAGCAGCATCCTGTTCGCGGGACGATCACGCACGTCGACTTCCACGAGGTCCGGCTCGACCAGCCGATTCAGGCCACGGTCGCCGTCCAGCTCGTCGGTGAGGCCCCCGGTGCAAAGGTCGGCGGTGTCATCTCGCAGGTCGCGCGCGAGTTGCGAGTCGAGGCGCTGCCCTCGGCGATCCCGGAGCACATCGAGGTCGATATCAGCGAGCTGGAGCTCGGCGAGAGCCTTCGCCTGCGTGGATGTCGCCGTCGTCGCCGGGGTGACCTTCCTCGATGACGATCAGACCGTGATCGCGAACTGCTCGAGCCCGCGTGGACTGACCGAGGCCGAGGAGGCCGCCGAGACGGCCCTTGCCGCCGAGGCATCGGCGGAGTCTGCCGCTCAGGCAGAAGACACGACCGACGCGGAGTAGCTCTTGCCGCTCTTCCGTCGCGGCGAATCGGCCTCGACGCTCGACCTGCTCGTTGTCGGGCTCGGGAACCCGGGCCGGAAGCATGCGCGCGATCGGCACAACATCGGGTTCATGGTCGTCGACGAGCTCGCGCACCGAGCAGGCGCAACGTTCAAGGCGAAGTTCAATGGGCGTGTCGGCGAGGCTCGCGTCGGGCAGGCGCGCGTTGCGCTGCTCAAGCCCGAGACGTTCATGAACGAGTCAGGTCGGTCCGTTCAGCCTGCGATCGCGTTCTACAAGGTGCCGCTCGACGCCGTCCTCGTCATCCACGACGAGGTCGACCTCGAGCACGGTCGGCTCCAGATTCGACTCGGGGGAGGTCTTGCCGGACACAACGGTCTTCGGTCGATCGCGGGCCGGCTGAGCAGCCCGGACTTCCTTCGCCTGCGCGTCGGAGTCGGCCGGCCGGGGAAGGGGGACCCGCGTGATGTCGCCGACTTCGTGCTGGCGGCGTTCGCCCCCGAGGACGATGCTGATGAGCTCATCGCGCGCGCAGCCGATGCGGTGGAGTCCCTGCTCGAGTCCGGCCTCGAGGCCACCCAGCAACGCTTCAACGAGAAGCTGGAGTAGCCGAGCTCGAGTCGCGTCACCGCTTTCCCGCGTACGCGGGGGCGGGTGGTCGAAGAGGGTGTTCTCGAGCACCGTGGACCGGTTTCCTGGCCCGCAATTCGACGCGACCCGACCGCGCATCCTGTGGCGAGCAGTCCACGCAGGACGCGTTCCGTACGGCTTGCAAGGTGGCGCTGCGAGGTGGCAGCGTCGGCACAGGGTCGTTCGAATGGCGACACGGACCGGTCACACATCCCTCGGTACCCTGTCCTCAGGGGCACGAGAGTGCCCCCCTGGGGGAGGTTGGAGGAGGGACGCGTAGCACGCGGCGGAGTATCGAGGCGGCGTCTCGAGGAGGCACGCCTGCGGCCACATCGCTCCCGGGTGCGGCCACATCAACTTGGGTCGCGACGACCTCCAGGAGCGGGGCGCTAGGATAGGCGCGCGGGACGCATTTCCCGCTATTTGCATGGACCAGACACCACTTCACGCCTTCATCGCTGAGCTCTCCGGCAGCGAACGGTTCCAGGCATTCACGAAGTCGCTGCCCGGTCGCGCGCGTGTCTCGGAGCCTGCGCTTCCGCTCGTTCTGGCCGCGCTCCACCAGGAGCTCGGACGAGGCGTCCTCGTTCTGCTGCCCGAGGACGCGGACGCCCGCGACGCCGCCGAAGGAGCCTCCTGGTTCCTCGGGACTGACGCAGTGGCTCTTCTGCCGAGTCGGGGCGTCTCTCACGCGTCGGGTCTCGAGCCGCCACCTCATCTCGTCGGCGAGCGGGCGCGCGCCCTCGATGTCCTCGCCCGCGGCGGGCTCGTGTGTGCCTCGGCGGCCGCGTTGGCCGAGGGGATGCCGCCTCATGCTGTTCGTCCCCAACCCATCGGCCTTGTCGTCGGGGGAGAACCGGGGCTCGAGGGGTTGTCGGAGGCGCTCGCGAGCGCCGGATACGAGCGTGTCGACAGAGTCGATCAGCGCGGCCAGTTTGCCGTGCGCGGCGGCATCGTCGACGTCTTCCCCTCGACCGGACGGGAGCCGCTGCGGGTCGAGTTCTTCGGCGACGAGATCGAACAGGTACGAGCTTTCTCTCCGTTCACCCAGCGCGCGCTGCATCCGGTTGCGGAGGCGAGCATCTATCCAGCTGCCGAGCGACGGGTCGAGACCGTCGACATCGAGAGTGCGGCCCACCTGTGGGAGAAGTCGGAGCGTGGGGAGAACGTCGCACAGGCTTCCACGGATCACGTAGCACCCGTCGATCGCGCGCCGGACTTCGTCTGGCAGCCCGACGAGGTGAAGGCGCTCTGGGAGGAGGAAGGCCTCGAGCCGGTCTCGCTCGAGGGTGCGACGGAGCTCGATCCATTTCCGCGCGGCCAGGCGTTCCAGTTCGAGGCGCAGCGACCCGCGATCGCAGCGCGCGGCCTCGCCGAGGCCGAGAACGAGCTGGCGGGCTTCGTCCGCTCGGACAATCGCGTCGTCGTGGTGTTCCCGCACAGGGGTGAGGCACTCCGACAGGGCGGTCTGCTGAGGAAGGTCGAGAGCACGATGCACGCGGACGGCGCCGCACTCCCCAGGGAGGCCTGCGTGCGCTTTGCGGTCTCGGCGGCGCGACGCGGCTTCGTCTGGCGAGATCTTCGCCTCGTTCTCCTCCCCGACACGCAGGTCTTCCGCAAGCGGCCTCCACGTGCGGACGCGCGTCTCGGTCGGGCGCTCGCGACGTTCGCCGATCTTCGCGTCGGCGACTACGTCGTTCACGAGGATCACGGAGTCGGAAAGCTCCTCGGCTTCGAGACGAAGGAGGTCGCCGGTGTGACACGGGACTACCTCTTCCTCGCTTTCCGCGGAGATGACCGGCTCTACGTCCCGCACGAGCAACTCGGCAAGCTCTCCCGCTACATCGGCGCGGACGCGAAGTCACCGGCGCTCTCGAAGCTCGGCGGGAAGGCGTGGCAGAACCTCAAGAGCCGCGCGCGCGAATCGGTTCGCGAGCTGGCGGGTGAGTTGCTCGCGCTCTATGCCCAGCGGCAGCGTGCCGAAGGCGCCAGCTTCGACCTGAACAACGAGTGGCTCGAGCGCCTCGAGGCGTCCTTCCCCTACCGTGAGACGGACGATCAGGCTCGTGCAATCGAGGCCGTCAAGGAGGACCTCGAGTCCACAAGGCCGATGGACAGGCTCGTCTGTGGCGATGTCGGGTTCGGCAAGACGGAGGTCGCAGTCCGGGCCGCGTTCGCCGTTGCGGTGAACAACCGCCAGGTTCTCGTCCTCTGCCCCACGACGATCCTGGCCGAGCAACACTGGAATACGTTCAGAGACCGGTTCCGCGACTTTCCGCTCAACGTCGAGATGGTCTCGCGGTTCCGGAAGCCGGCCGAGACGAAGAAGGTGATCGCGGACTTCGCTGCCGGCAAGGTGGACGTGCTCGTCGGCACGCACCGTATCCTCTCCCGCGACGTGATCCCGAGCGCTCTCGGTCTCGTCATCCTCGACGAGGAGCAGCGCTTCGGAGTTGCCCAGAAGGAGCTCATTCGCTCCCTGCGCCTGGAGGTCGACGTCCTCGCGCTCTCGGCGACGCCGATTCCGCGGACGCTCCACATGTCGCTCTCGGGACTACGCGACATCTCGATCATCGAGACGCCTCCCGAGGGTCGGCGTCCGATCCGAACGACGGTGGGGGAGTACGACGAGTCCGTGATCAAGACCGCCCTCGAGCGTGAGCACGCGCGCGGCGGCCAGTCGTTCTATCTCCACAACCGGGTCGACACGATCGACGAGATGGGCGAGAAGCTCCGGCAGCTCTGCCCGGCGCTGCGTTTCCTCGTCGCACACGGGCAGATGCGGGAGAACGAGCTGGAGGAGCGCATGCACGCCTTCCTCGCCGGGGACGCCGACGTTCTCGTCTCGACGACGATCATCGAGTCGGGCATCGATATCCCGCAGGCCAACACGCTGATCGTCGAGCGCGCCGACACCCTCGGCCTCAGCCAGCTCTACCAGATCCGCGGCCGCGTCGGCCGCTCCGACGTCACCGCGCATGCCTACCTCTTCTACCCGGACGCCGACGGAGTTGACGCCCGAAGCCCGCGCGCGCCTGGCGACGCTTGCCGACCACACCGAACTCGGCGCCGGGTTTCCAGATCGCGATGCGCGATCTCGAGATTCGGGGCGCCGGCGATCTGCTCGGCGCCGAGCAGTCCGGGCATGTCGCAGCCATGGGGTTCGAGCTGTACGTCGAGATGCTCAACGAAGCCGTCGCGGAGCTCTCTGGCCAGGCTCGGACGGCCGTTCGCCCTGTCCGCGTCGATGCACGCGTCGACGCGTACATACCCGCCTCCTACGTCGCCTCCGAGGCACTCAAGATCGACCTCCATCGACGGCTTGCCCTCGTCGAGCACGACGATGAGCTCCGCGAGCTGCGGGCGAGCGTCGAGGATCGGTACGGACCGCTGCCGGAGCCGGTCGACAACCTCTTCGCGATCCAGGAGGCGAAGCTCTCGCTCGTGCGGATCGGTGCCGACTACCTCATCTTCCGCGGCGGTCGCGCCACGGTCGGGCCGCTCGCGCTCGGCTCCGACCGAGCTCCGTGCGCTGCGGGCCGCGGGAGACACGATCGTCTACACCCAGGCAAAGCACGAGGTGTCGCTCCGCACCGACGATCTCAAGGGGGCACTCGGGCTCGCCGATGCCATTGTTGCGGCGCGTTCGGCCGCGTGAGTTGCGCTCCGCGCAGGAGCGTGCTTGACGGACCCGAACAGATCGCAACTGCGAATTAACGAACGCTCGTCTATACCTAGAGAGTCTCTGTCACGCTGCGCCCTCGAGAAAGAATCCACTCCATGAAACCAGCTCGCGTCATCGTCTCCCTTCTTGTCGCTCTCGTTGTGGTGGTCTCCGCCGCCTGCGGAGGCAGTGACGAGAGCGTTCCGACCGACGCTGTCGCAGTCGTGGCTGGAACCCCGGTCACGAAGGCCGAGCTGGATGAACTGCTCGCGCGGGCGAAGAAGACGTACACGGCGCAGAAGCGGGCTTTCCCGAAGGCCGGCACGGCCGAGTACCAGAGCCTGCAGACGCAGGCCGTCGCGTACCTCGTCCAGCGCGCCGAGTACGACGCCGAGGCCAAGAACCTCAAGATCGTGGTCACCGACAAGGAGATCGAGGACAGGATCGCGCAGGTCAAGACGCAGTACTTCGGTGGCAGCCAGGCAAAGCTCGACAAGCAGATCAAGGAGCAGGGCTACACCACCGATTCGTTCCGTGACGACATCAGAGCGCGCGTCCTCTCGGAGAAGATCTACGTTGCCGTGACGAAGGACGCGAAGGTCAGCGACGCGGACGTCACGACCTATTACGTCGCGAACAAGACGAACCCGCCGATCTACACGCCGGAGAGCTCGCGATGTCCGCCACATCCTCGTCAAGGACAAGGCTCAAGCAAACAAGATCTACGACGAGCTCAAGTCTGGTGCTGACTTCACGAAGCTCGTGACCAAGTACACCCTGGACGAGGCTTCGAAGGCGGGCGGCGGCAAGATGACGATCAAGAAGGGCGACACGGTCGCCGAGTTCGAGTCGACCTCCTTCCTGCTTCCCGACCAACTCGATCTCGCGCCCGGTGAAGACGCAGTTCGGCTACCACATCATCCAGGCGCTCTCCGATGTTCGGCCCGGCAAGACGCTCACGCAGAAGGAAGCGACCGCCGCAGATCAAGGCGACTCCTTCTCGAGAAGGCGAAGAACGACGCGCTGACCAAGTGGACGAACGAGACCAAGAAGGAACTCGACAAGAAGGTCGTCTACGGGGTCGGCTATGCGCCTCCCGCAGCGGCGACCGATACCTACCTCGACGACCGGGTAGCCACTGATGCCAGTCGCCGACGGGGCGGGGCTCGGGACCGCACTCGTCGAGCTGCAGGAGTTGACGCGGCGGCTCCGGTCGGAATGCCCCTGGGATCGCGAGCAGACGGCGCAGACGATTGTCCCGCACACCGTCGAGGAAGCGTACGAGGTCGCCGATGCTGCGCTCGCCGGCGATTCGGACAAGCTCCTCGACGAGCTCGGCGACCTGCTCTTTCAGACCTACTTCCTTGCGCTTCTGCTCGAGGAGAAGGGCGAGGGTGATCTCGAGGCCGTCGCTCGGGGCGTTCACGCCAAGCTCGTGCGTCGGCACCCGCATGTGTTCGGCGAGGCGGAGGCTGCGACCGCCGGCCGCGTCAGGGAGCGCTGGGAGGCGATCAAGACCGAGCAGGAAGGGCGCTCAGGCATCTTCCACGACGTTCCCGAGGCGCTGCCCGGGCTGCTGCTCGCCCGAAAGGTGCAGCGTCGAGCGGCAGCAGCCGGATTTGACTGGCCCGACCTCGACGGGCCGCTCGCAAAGGTCAGGGAGGAGGTCGCCGAGGTCGAGGAGGAGCTTGTCCGCGCCGGCCGTCCCGCTCCCGAGACGGAGGCCGATCCACGCGTCTTCGCGGAGATCGGCGATCTCCTGTTCACGGTCGTGAACCTGGCGAGGGTCGTGAACGTCGACCCCGAGTTGGCCCTCCGCGCCACGACCGGCCGGTTCGTCGGCCGCGTCGAGCGTGCGGAGCAGCTCGCAGCCGCAGAGGGGCTCGCCTGGAGCGAGCTCGCCCTCGATGAGCAGGACGCCTGGTACGAGCGGGCCAAGGTCGACCTGGGCGGGCACTGAACGTCGCCTGAGCACCGTTCCTCCGCGATCCGTTCGTCGGCCGCGGCTAGGCTGTCTCCGTGAGCGAGATCGTCCATGTCCATGCACGCCAGGTGCTCGACTCGCGTGGGAATCCCACCGTCGAGGTCGAGATCGGCCTGGATTCCGGTGCCTTCGGCGCCGCCGCCGTTCCTTCCGGGGCATCGACGGGTGAGCACGAGGCGGTTGAATTGCGCGACGGCG
The DNA here is from genome assembly GCA_963741655.1 of uncultured Thermoleophilia bacterium. GTDB lineage: Bacteria > Actinomycetota > Thermoleophilia > Gaiellales > Gaiellaceae > Gaiella. The sequence continues at coordinate 177,294 of CAVUIQ010000017.1, read as the reverse complement.
GGGATGCCTGGCTCGGCAAGGGTGTCACGCGGGCTGTCGCCCACGTGAACGGCGAGATCGCCGATTGCGTGACCGGGATGGACGCCCGCGAGCAGCGCGAGGTCGACGGCGCGATGATCGAGCTCGACGGGACGCCCACGAAGTCCCGGCTCGGAGCCAATGCCATCCTCGGCGTCTCGCTCGCGCTTGCCAAGGCTGCCGCCGCGGATGCGGATCTGCCGCTCTACCGGTGGCTCGGCGGCACGAACGCGCACGTTCTTCCCGTTCCGATGATGAACGTGATCAACGGCGGCGCACACGCGCAGAACTCCCTCGACTTCCAGGAATTCATGATCGTGCCGGCGGGCGCCGACACGTTCACCGACGCGCTGCGAATCGGCGTCGAGTGCTATCACGCGCTGAAGGCCCTCCTCAAGGAGCGAGGGCTCTCGACGAGCGTCGGTGACGAAGGCGGGTTCGCGCCCGATCTCGGATCGGCGTACGACGTCTGCGAGGCGATCCTCGAAGCCGCGGAGCGCGCAGGCCATCGTGACAAGGTCGCGATCGCGCTCGATCCGGCGACGAGTGAGTTCTTCCGCGACGGCGCCTACGTCCTGGAGCGGCAGGGCGGAACCCTCGACGGCAACGGCATGATCGATCTCTGGGCAGACCTCGCCGATCGGTTCCCGATCGTCTCGATCGAGGACGGGCTCGCCGAGAACGACTGGGCGGGCTGGCAGACCCTCACCGACCGACTCGGCGGCCGCCTTCAGCTCGTCGGTGACGATCTGTTCGTCACGAACGTCGACTTCCTGCGCGCGGGATCGCCGAGAAGGTCGGCAACGCGATTCTCGTGAAGGTCAACCAGATCGGCTCGCTCACCGAGACGCTCGACACGATCGCCCTTGCCCAGCGCAGCGGCTATGCCACCGTGATCTCTCACCGTTCGGGCGAGACCGAGGACGCGACGATCGCGGACATCGCCGTCGCCACGGGCAGCGGCCAGATCAAGACCGGCGCCCCAGCACGCTCCGACCGTACCGCGAAGTACAACCAACTCCTCCGCATCGAAGACCAGCTCGGGAGCCAGGCCGTGTATCCCGGCTGGGATGCGTTCTCGCTCGCCGCGAAGCCTTCATGACCCGGCACGTTCGCCGCACGAAGATCGTTGCCACGATCGGCCCGGCTTCGTCGTCCCCCGAAGGGATTGCAGCGCTCATCGCGGCCGGGATGGACGGTGCCCGCCTCAACATGTCGCACGGGACGCACGACGACCACCGCACGGTCGCCGAGCGCGTCCGCGAGGCGGAGGCCGCGTCCGGGCGACCGATCGCTCTGATCGCCGACCTGCAGGGGCCGAAGCTGCGCGTCGGAGATCTCGCCGCGCCGATCATGCTCGAGCGGGACACGTCGGTGGTCATCGCCGGCGAGGACGCAGCGCGTGACGACGACATCCCGGTCAGCCCCGCCGTTCTCGGCTCGGTCCTGCGCGTCGGCAACGAGGTGCTGATCGACGACGGTCACATCAAGCTCCGCGTGGACGCTGTCGAACGCGGTCGCGCTCGGTGCACCGTCGTCGTTGCGGGCCTCGTCTCCTCCCACAAGGGCGTCAATCTCCCGGGCGTGCCGCTCCCGATCCCCTCGATCACGCGCAAGGATCTCGACGATCTCGAGTTCGGCCTCGAGCTCGGCGTCGATTTCGTGGCGCTCTCGTTCGTCCGGTCGGCCTCCGACGTGCGAGCGCTCCGAACGCTCATCGAGGCGCGGGATTCGACCGCTCGCGTGATCGCCAAGATCGAGAAGGCAGAAGCGATCGCAGCACTCGACGAGATTCTCGCCGAGTCGGATGCGGTCATGGTCGCCCGCGGCGACCTCGGGGTCGAGATCGGAACCGCCGATGTGCCGCTCCTCCAGAAGAGGATCATCATTCGCGCCCTCGAGCGCGGGCGCCCGGTGATCACGGCGACGCAGATGCTCGAGTCGATGATCCACCAGACCGAGCCGACGCGCGCCGAGGCGTCGGATGTCGCGAACGCGATCCTCGACGGCACGTCCGCGATCATGCTGTCGGGCGAGACGGCGGTCGGGGAGTACCCGGTCGAGGCGATCGAGGTCATGAACCGGATCGCCTGCGCCGTCGAGCCGAGCCTGAACTACCGCCACGAGATCCCGCACGCAGCCGATGCGCCGACGATCGGTCAGGCGATGTCGAACGCCGCCTGCGACATCGCCGAGGCGCTCGAGGCGGCCGCGATCCTCGTTCCCACGTTCACGGGCCGAACAGCATCCGGTGTCGCGCGTCTGCGGCCCCGGCGGCCGATCATCGCCATCACCCATCAGTCGCACTCGCTGCGCCACATGGCCCTCGAGTGGGGCGTCACGCCTGTCGAGATCGCAGAGACCGACGACGTCGAGGATCTCTGGGACCGCGCGCTCGGCGCCGCCCGTGCGAGCGGGATCATCGATGCGGGCGATCGGGTCGTGATCACGGCAGGCACCGCCGTGAACATCCCCGGCTCGACCAACGTGATCAAGGTCGATATCGCGTAGAGGGATTCCGCGATGGAAGAGCATATCGCGAAACCCGCTACGCATTCTTCTGCGCGCTTCGCGCGATCCTGAAGGGGCCGGCCCGCGGGCCGCTTGGGCCGAGAGCTCGCGGCACTCCCGACCGACTGCGCGCTTCGCGCGATCCTGAAGGGGCCGGCCCGCCGGCCTGCTCGGGCCGAGAGCCCGCAGTGTGAAGGGCTCGATGCGCGGAGCCCCTTCCGGGATGCTCAGACTCCGGCCACGGAGAGACGCCGCGACTGGCGACGAAGGAAATCGGTGGGGTGGGCGCGAACCTGGAACGGTGGGCAGGGAATCCGAGAGACCGCCGCGGCGGAAGCGACGCCGATCGCGGCTGCTGATTCCGCTCGTGATCATGACCGTGATGGCGTTCCTGTACTACCGCCCGATCGCGAGCTACCTCGAGACGCGCAGCGACCGCGAGACGCGGATGGCGCAGGTCGTTGCCCTCCGCGCCGAGAAGCAACGTCTCGAGCGGCGCCTTGCACGCACGACGAGTGACGCGGCTCTTGCTCGCGACGCGCGCAGAATCGGCTACGTCAAGCCCGGCGAGCGGCTCTTCATCGTCAAGGGCATTCCGGCCTGGCAGCGCCGGCACCGCACCCCGGCACCCTGACCGCCTCGCTACCGTGTCGCTCGTGGATGACCGCGAACTCGTCGAGCGCCAGATCGGACGTCGTCCTCGGGCGTTCCGGCGCGTCGCCGCCCGCTGCCCGTTCGGCATGCCTGCCGTCACCGAGCAGGAGCCATATGACGCGACCGGGGCGCCCTTTCCGACGACCTACTACCTCACCTGCCGGCATCTGATCGCGGCCGTCTCGCGTCTCGAGGCAGCGGGCGGGGTGGAGCGGTGGAGCGCTGCCGTCGCCGCCGACCCGGAGCTGAGCGCGGATCTCGCGCGGGCAACAGCGCAACAGCGACAGATCCGTCGTTCCCTCGCGGGCCCAGCTGCGGGCGCCGATCATGGCGCGTCCCTCGACACCGGCATCGGCGGCTCGCGGAACCCCTCCCAGCTCAAGTGTCTCCATGCCCACGTCGCGTACGCGCTCGCGCAGCCCGGCTACCGCATCGGTGAGGCGATCCTTGCCGAGGCCGTGGAACCGTGGCCCTGCGAAGCGTGTTGCTCTCCCGTCGGACGAGGAATGGCCGCGTGATCGCCAACCTCGATCTCGTTCGCGACGACTGGGAGGCCGGCCACAGACGCCTCGAGCTCGCCTCTCGGGACGATGCCCAGGCGGCGTCATGCTCGCCGCCCATGTCGACCTGATCTCGGCCGAGCTTCGGCGGCGCGTTGGGAGCACGTTCACGCTCGAGATGCTCGCCGAGGCGTACGTCGGAGCGGATGTCTGGGTGCGACAGGCGATCGAGGAGCAGGCGCCGACTCCCGGCTGGGCACGAACGATTGCGATGGTCGAGGACGCTGCGTTCCATGTCTACGCCCGCGGCGCAGTGGACTACGCGCCGTGAGTGAAGCGCGGACATCCTCGCGCCGACCGCGACAGCGAAGCCCCTGGCCCGGTCGGCTCCTCGTTGCAGGCGCCGTGCTCGTCGTCTTCGTCCTCGGGATCGCGATCGGACAGGCGCTCAACGACGGCCCACCCCCTCCGGCAACGGAGACCTACGTCCGGACGCTCACGACGCTCACCGAGCAGTCGGGAACGACGACCGGGCCCTGAGCCCGGCCGGGCTCAGAGCTCTTCGGACGCCTGGAGCAGACCGGCCACGATCACGCCGATCGCAGCCGCGAGGCTGATCCAGATGCCGACGCCACGGCCGGCGAAGAAGTAGTCGTCCGGGATCGAGATCGCCTTGACGAGGACGATGATCGTGGCTGCCGACCCGAGGAAGATCGTGACGAGACTCTGCGGAGCGGCTTGCGGGGGCTCGACTCCCGCTTCCCGGAGTGTGACGACGAGCACCACTGCGATTCCGATGAAGAACACCGCCTTGCCGCCGATGCCGGTGTCCCAGCCCGTCACGGAGACCTGGACGCCCTCGCCGGCACCCGAGTACCAGCCGGTGAACGCCGAGACGGCGAGCACGACTCCCGAGAGGAGACCGAGCCGGTCACCGATCCCGAGCAAGCCTCGCTCGAGGATGGAGCCGCCGTAGCTGTCGCGATCTGGGAGTGCCATCGCGTCATAGTATGGATCATCGCGCCGACGGAGATGGCGCCTACACTTCACGACGTGGCGCAACAGACACGCGAAGTCCCCGCCGACGACGCCCCGGTCGTGGATCACGAGGCCGTGCGCGACACCGTGCGCCTCCATCGGGCTCGACGGAAGGCACGCATCGATCACCGTAAGCGGACTCGGCGTGCCGGTCTCAGGTTCTGGGTCGTGCTCGTGCTGTTGCTCGTCGCGAGCGTCGTCCTCTCTGGTCACGATCTGGAACGAGATCCAGAACCTCTTCGGCCTCTGAGACGCTCAGATGGACACTCGGCCGTCATGACGGGCCTTGTCGTCATCCTCATCGCGCTCACCGTGACGCCGATCTTCGTCGTGAACGCGTTCCGCATCCTCTCGAGCGACTGGTTCGTGCGGCATGAGCTCGGCCAGGACGACTTTCCGGCCGATCGCTACGGGCTCGAAGGCGATGACCGCCTCGCGCTCGCGCTCATCGGGCTCCGCTCGATCCAGCCCGGAACCGACGGGATCGCACTGCTCGAACGGGCCACCCTTCCGGACGGATCGCCTGCGTTCGACGGCCGGGAGCTCCGTCACATGGCGGACGTCCGCCGGCTGCTCGGTCAGGCGCTTCGGTTGCAACTCATCGTCGTCGGCGTTCTTCTCGCCCTCGGGATCGCGCTGCGTCGCTCCTCGCGGTGGCGCACCGTCGTTCCCCGCGGCCTCCAGGTCGGAGCCTTCGTCACCTTCGGCATCGCAGCTGCTGGCGGTGCCGATCATCCTGCTCGGGTTCGACGACTTCTTCGTCCAGTTCCATTCGGTGTTCTTCGACGGCGACTCGTGGAGGTTCTCGACCACCGACACGCTTCTCCGGTTGTACCCCGAGGAGTTCTGGCAGGACACGTCGCAGCTCGCTGCGGGCATCGTCGTCGCTCAGGCGGTGGTCGTTGCCGATCGCGGCGACCTGGTGGCTGCGCCGTCTTCGCCCGGAGCGGAGCCTTCCGTGATCGATGTCCGTCGTGAAGGGCTGCCGTACCTCCGGATCGGTCATCGCGGGGCGGCGACGCTCGCCCCGGAGAACACGCTCGACTCGTTTCGAGCTGCGATCGCCGTAGGCGTCGATCTGATCGAGTTCGACGTACTCGACCTCAAGAGTGGCCCGCTCGTGCTCGCCCACTCCGACCACCTGGACGAGGTGAGCCACGGCGCCGCCTCCGGACGCGTCCGGAGCAAGTCGCTCGAGGAGCTACGCGAGGTCGCTCCGAACCTCCCGACGTTCGACGAGGCGCTCGCGTTCTTCGTCGACGAGGCGCCCGAGATCGGGCTGCACGTCGATCTGAAGCTGACGACGCGGCTCGATGAGGTGGCGGAGGCGCTCACGCGGTCACGGGCTCGAGGACAGAACCGTGATCAGTGGCTTTCACGTTCCGAGCCTGCGCGCAGTGGCGCGCGCAGCGCCGCGCGTGCGCGATCGGCGTCACGTATCCCGGAGGACCGCCTCTCGATCTCGCGCAAGCCGTACCTCTGGCCGATCGTCTCGCTCGGGCTCACGTCGATGCGAGCGTCCGTCGGGCTGCGGCTGCCCCGGCTCGCCCGTCGCGTCGGGGCCACGGCCGTCATGCTGAGCACCGCCTCGTCACGGAGTCATCGGTGGCGAAATGCCACGCGGCGGGACTGCCTGTCCTGACCTGGACGGTCGACGAGCCGGAAGATCTTACGCGTGTCGTAACTGCAGGGGTAGACGGCGTGATCACGAACGATCCGCGTATCTTCGCCGGTACACTCAAACCGTGAAACGCGGAGTTTCGATCGCAGCTCTTTCGGCGTGCGGCGCTGCCGGGCTCGCCGTCGCGGTCCTGCTTGCTGCCGCTCCACGCGCCGGTGCCGACGAGCGGAACGACATCCACGTCGACGACCGCGACGGACACGACCGACATCGACGACGACCACGACGACGACGACGACCACGACGACCACGACGACCACGACCACGCCGCAGCCGCCAAAGCCGAAGGTGATCGCCGCAGGAGTGAAGATCGGCGGCACGCTCGTCGGTGGGCTGACCGCAGCGGAGGCGCGGTCGCTCGTGACAACCCGCTTCGCCCGACCCCTCCGGCTCGTCGGTGGGCCAGGGTCGCGGATCACGGTCACTCCCCGAGAGCTCGGCGCTCGTACCCGACATCGAGAGCGCCGTCGGCCTCGCGGCGCGGGTCAAGCGGCCGGGATTCGCAGTGCCGCTCAACGTCACGGTGGCGATGCCGAAGGTCGACCGGCTCGTCTCGACGCTCGCCAAGCGCTTCCAGCGCGAGCCCGTCGACGCCACGCTCCGGCTGCACAATCTGAAGCCCATCGCCACGAGGGATGTTCCTGGGCGCCGCCTCAAGCCGATCGTCGCCACGCGCACGATCGTGCTCGCGTTGAAGACCCAGAAGCGTGGGCTCGCTCGACCTCCCGTTCGAGAAGATCGAGGCGCCGGTCAAGAGCGACACGCTCGGTCGCGCGATCGTGATCCGGCGCGGCTCGAACGAGCTGTACTTCTACCGCGTCGGGACGAAGCCGAAGCTGATCCGGATGTTCAAGGTGGCAACAGGACGGTCCGAGTATCCCACTCCGCTCGGGAAGTTCGAGGTCATCAACAAGCAGGCGAACCCGTGGTGGTACCCGCCCGCCGGCTCTGACTGGGCGAAGGACGCGGAGCCGATCCCACCCGGATCGAGCAACCCGCTCGGCACCCGCTGGATGGGCATCTCGTCGCCGTACGTCGGGATTCACGGCACGCCCAATGCCGCCTCGATCGGGTACTCGGCATCGCACGGCTGCATTCAGGATGCTGATCCCGCAGGTCGAGTGGCTCTTCAACCAGGTCGAGCTCGGAACGCCCGTCTTCATCGTCGCAGCATGACGGGGCGAGCGAAGACCGTCGGTCAGGTCATCGCCGTCACCGCCGTTGTCGGCCTGCTCGTTCTCCTCGGCTGGAAGCTCGCATTCGGCAACGGGGGTGGCGCGTCAGCCGAGCTCGCCGATGGCGGCAACCCCGTCGCGCCCGACTTCACGCTGCCCCGGATCGACGCGGAGGGAGGCGACCTCACCTTCTCCTCGCTCAAGGGGAAGGCGGTGGTCGTGAACTTCTGGGCATCGTGGTGCATCCCGTGCAAGGACGAGGCGCCCGAGTTGCAGAAGACGTACGAGAAGTATCGCGACCAGGGCCTCGTCGTCCTCGGCGTCGACGCAAAGGACTTCCGGCAGGACGGCAAGCGCTTCATCAAGCGTTTCGGACTCACGTACCCGGTCGTCGACGACGGCAGGGGGTCGACGCTCGGGAAGTGGGGAGTCCGGGGATTCCCCGAGACGTTCTTCGTCGACCGGGAGGGGCGGATCGTCGGGGAGGTCATCGAAGGCGGGATCGACCTCGAGCGCAACCGGGAGCGGTACGCGGAGGGAATCAGGCTCGCTCTCGGCGACTCGAAGTGAGCCGGCTCCTCATCGCGTCTCTCGCGGCGCTCGTGCTCGCGACGTCCGCCGGCGCGGCAGGCCCTCCCGTGCAGGCCGATCTCGAGGCGGAGATCGTCTGCCCGACGTGCAAGACGACGCTCGACCAGTCGAGCGCACCGATCGCGGTGCGGATGAAGGCGTACATCCGGGCCAGGATCGCCGCAGGGGACAGCGCGCGCCGAGATCAAGGCGCAGCTCGTCGATCAGTTCGGCCCCGGTGTCCTCGCCGAGCCTCCGAAGCGGGGATTCGACCTTCTCGCCTGGCTCCTTCCGCTCGGAGCTGTCGCGGTCGGTGCGGTCGTCGTAGGTGCGCTCGCAGTCACCTGGAGCAAGAGGCGCAGCGCACCGGCAGGACGCGGGCGCTTGACGACCTCGACCCCGAGCTCGAACGGCGGTTGGACGAGGAGCTCGACCGCTTCGAGGACTGAGCCGTGCGGCCCACCGATCCGATCGTCGCTCTCGTCGCCGGCTTCGTGTCGTTCCTCGCTCCGTGCGTCTTGCCGCTCGTCCCGGGCTACCTCTCCGCCATCTCCGCCGTCGAGGCCGATCGGCTCGGTGACAAGGGGTCAGCGCGACGTGTGATGCTCGCGAGCATCCCGTTCGTGCTCGGGTTCACGCTGGTCTTCGTCGCGCTCGGGATCGGGGCCCAGCTCGTCGGAGCCGAGTTCTTCCAGGATCAGTTCCTGCTCGAGCGGATCGCGGGCTTCGTTCTCGTCGTCTTCGGGCTCGCGTTCATGGGCCTCCTGCCCTGGCCCGAGCGTCTCGTCGGCGCCGGGCTCGTCCAGGGCGCGCGGAGCCGTGGCTCGCGCGTCCTCCTCGGTGGGGCGTTCGCGATCTGCGCTGCCCCGTGCATCGGGCCCGTCCTGGCCGCGATTCTCGTGCTCGCGGGCACGTCCGACACCGTGTTCCAGGGCGCGTTCCTGCTCGCGTGCTACTCGCTCGGGCTCGCGATCCCGTTCGTGCTCGCCGGCGCGCTGTTCACGAAGGCGATGGGAGCCTTTCGCTGGCTCCGCGACCACTACGTGGCGATCCAGATCGTCAGCGGCGCGATCATGGTCGCGCTCGGGCTCCTGCTCTTCTTCGGGCGCTTCTACATCCTCCGCATCTACCTCAACCGCGCGCTCGAGTGGTTGGGGCTCGACGGGGCCCTGTAGGGGCGACGCCTACCCGCGGGGTAGCGAGGGCATGCGTCCCCGCCTCGTCGAGGACCGTCCTGTGACCGTGCTAGCTTCAGGGCATGGCGACGATCCTGCTCGTGGGGGTCGATCTCTTCTTCCGCGGCAAGCTGGAGGGGCTCCTTCCCGACCATCAGCTCGTCACGAAGGATTCGGCCGACCCTCCCGATCTCGTTATCTGTGACATCGCGCGCATCGATCCCGAGGATGTGGCGGAAAGCTGGCCGGATACGCCGATCCTCGGTTACACGAACCACACCGATACCGCAGGTCTCCGGGCGGGCAATGCCGCGGGCTTCGATCAGGTGATCGTCAAGTCGGCGCTCGTCGAGCGAGCGCCGGACCTCGTGGCCGAGCTGACGACGATTGAGTAACCGGTTCTCCCGGATGCCGGTCTGCCCGCCTCGCTAGGATTGCGCGAACGATGACGTACATCATTGCCGAGCCCTGCATCGACATCAAGGACAAGTCCTGCATCGACGTCTGCCCGGTCGACTGCATCCACGAGATGGGTCGCATGCTCGTGATCGATCCGGAAGAGTGCATCGATTGCGGCGCGTGTGAGCCCGAGTGCCCGGTCGAGGCGATCTTCCCCGAGGACGCCCTGCCGGACAAGTGGGAGCCGTTCGTGAAGATCAACTACGCGTTCCCCGACGGTGCTGCGGTCATCGATCCGCTGGTCGACGCCTACGCCACCGAGCACAACGTCCAGAACGAACCCCTGGCGTGAGGGCGCGATGCGACGGGCTAGCCGTTCTCGTGCGGTCCGCGGAAGCGTACGCTCCCGGCAGGCGTACGGGGCGGTCCGGACTATCAGCGGGTTACAGCGGCGGCTGAGGGCGGCAGGCGGATCGAGACCCGCGTCCCGGACGCGTTCGTCTCGCTCGAGAACGTGCCGTTGAGCTCCGCGGCTCGCTCGCCGAGAGCCGCGAGCACTGCGACCCGCCGCTCCTGCGCTCCGTCGTCTGCGATCGTGAGCTCGACGCCTCCGCCGGACGGGAGGATCGAGACGACGACGTTCTCCGGCGGTCCGCGCCGCACTGCCTGATCCAGGGCATCGCGAACGATCTGATACAGGCCCGACTGGGCACCCTCGCCGAGGTCGTTCCCGGCGACGAGGTCGAGGTCGAAGACGACGCCGCGACGAGCGGTGTGTCGCTCGGTGAGCTCGGTGATGGCGGCCGCGAGCCCGAGGTCACGGAGTGCGTCCGGCTCGATGCCGCTGACGATCTCCCGGAGGTCGACGTTCGCCTCTCGCGCGACCGCAAGAGCTCGCTCGACGATCGGAGCTGCCGCTTGCGATATCGCCCGCTTCGAGCGCGTGGTGGGCCGCATCGAGCATCTGCGTGATCGCTGCGACGAGCTGGACGGGCCCGTCGTGGATCAGCTCGGCGAGTCGACGTCGCTCGTCTCGTTCGGCCCGGAGCCGTTCGACGAGTGCTCGGCCGTCGGCGTCGTCCGTCAATCGATCATCGCGTCGCGCAGCGCGATCGCAACCGCCTGCGTGCGCGTGTCGGCCTCGAGCTTCGTGAGGATGTGGCGCACGTGGCTCTTGACGGTCTCCTGGGAGATGAAGAGCTGCGCGGCGACGTCGGCGTTGGACATGCCGTCGGCGAGGAGTTGCAGGATCTCGCGCTCACGGGCCGTCAGTACGTCGGTGTTGCCCCCGCGCGCCTGTGTGAGGGCGGACATCAGAGCCGGGTCGACGAAGGTTTCGCCCGCGGCGACCTTCTCGATCGCGCGCAGGAGCGTCTCGTGAGGGGCCTCCTTGAGGATGTAGCCGCGCGCACCGGACTCGAGGCCGCGCTGCAGGAGCGCACGCTCCGAGTAGGCCGTGAAGATGAGCACCTTCGCGTCGGGGACTCGGCGCATGATCTCCTCCGTGGCTTCGATGCCGTCCATGCCCGGCATGCGGAGATCCATGACGACCACGTCCGGTAGCCGGCGCTCGGTGAGTGAGACGGCTGTCTCGCCGTCGGTCGCCTCGCCGACAACGCGGATGTGCGAGGAGCGAAGAAGCGCGAGGCGCAGCCCTTCGCGGACGACCTCGTGGTCGTCGGCAAGCAGAACGGTGATCTCGGGGGTTTCGGCCACGTGGCGATTCTACGCGTGCGGTCAGACGGGAGCGGCGGCTCGTTCGCGCCGGGGCACAGAACCCCTCACCGAAGCGGCGACCACCCTGGACACCGCTAGCCTGGCGCGTCAACTCCGACCGTTCGGGCTGGCGGGCGTTCGTCGTGAGCACGTGATGAATGCTCAATGCCGGAAGCAGGCTTGCCTTGTCTAGACTCGGTCGCCGTTCCTGTCTGCATGTGCAAACTCGGGAGGCAGCATGAGGCTTCTACTCACGTCCGCCGGCATCAAGAACGCGAGCATCCAGAGCGCACTGGTCGACCTTCTGGGCAAGCCGATCAGCGAGGCCACCGCCCTCTGCATTCCTACCGCGATGTACGGGCACCCATGGGTCGGACCTGGCGTGAAAGCATGGGAGTTCATCAGCGGACGAGAGCCCCGCTGCCCCATGTGCGAATTCGGGTGGAAGTCTCTGGGAGTGCTGGAGCTGACCGCGCTTCCCAGCATCGACGAAGAACGTTGGGTGCCCCTGGTTCGTGAGACCGACGTTCTCCTGGCCTCGGGCGGGGATGCGCTGTACCTGGGCCACTGGATGAGGCAGTCGGGGTTGGCGAGCCTTCTGCCGACTCTGGACGCGACGGTCTGGGTGGGACTGAGCGCTGGGAGCATGGTCATGGCCCCCAGGATCGGGGAGGAGTTCGTCGGGTGGAAGCCGCCCGCCGGCGGCGACAGCACGCTCGGGATCGTCGACTTCTCGATCTTCCCGCACCTGGATCACGAGGACCTGCCGGAAAACACCATGGCCGACGCGGAACGATGGGCGGCCGCGATCCCAGGCCCGGCGTACGCGATCGACGACGAGACCGCGATCAGTGTGGTTGACGGTGCCGTCGACGTCGTCTCCGAAGGGCACTGGAAGCTGTTCACTCCTTGACTCGTGCGGCGGTGAGTCATGGACGCTCTCTCGGCGCAGCCGTTCGCGGATTGGGTCGCCTTTCAGCCAATTCGAACCCACATCATCGAAGAGGCTGGCAAGGCGTTTCCCGCGCTGGACAAGAACCAACCCGGTCTCGACGCCATCTACTGGCCCAACTTCCGATGGCTCGGAGACGAGAGCCGCAAGTGGACACTAGATCGCCTGGCAGCAGGCGCGAGCGTCAGCCGACCGGACTGAGACGCCTGAGAGCCGCTAGATGGCTGGGCCGGGGCCGTGCTGGAGTTGACGGTCGTACTCGGCTTGGTCGTAGTGACCACGTGACTCGGCGATCAGCCCGTCCGGGGCGATCGTCCACTCCTCGTATCCCGGGACGCGCACGCTCTTACCGGTCTCGGCGCTCGTCCCGGTGAATGTCCAGCGGTACTCGACGCTGCCGTCCTCCCGAAGGACGAGATCGTCCATGAAGACCTCGATGTCCGGGAACGCCGCGATGAACCCCTGCGCCACGTCGGCCATCCCGGTCGCACCGCCACCGTTGATGGCGATCATGCCGCCCGGGACGTAGTGCCCGGCCACCTGCGCGGGATCACGGCTGCACCACGCGTCTGTGTACGAGCGTGCGAGCTGCTCAATTTGCTTCGGGTCGTGCGCCATCGCCTCCGCACGACCCTAACCCACGCTCTTCGACGACGCAACCGCCGCCTGCGCCAGTGTTAGCCAATGTCCCTCGAACTGTTCGCGGAAGCCGAGCGACCAAGCACTTTGTGGCTCAGAGCCACAAAGTCCCGTGCGGCCGAGTCGAAGGACGACGACCTCGCCTGCGCCAGTATTCGGGAATGTCACCCGAACGTGCCTAGCGCCGGGTAGGTTCCGCGGATGACCCCGGTCAAGGTGAGGCTTGCACTTGAAAGCGACGTGGAGACGATGGCCGCGATCTACGTCGCGGCGGCTCGCCAGGGGTGGGCGCACATCTTCGGCGAGCGAAATCTCGAGACCGTTCAGCCGCCCGTTGATCACCTCCGCGGCGAAGTCGCGTCCACTGACCCGCGGCAGCAGGTGCTCGTCGCAGACAGGCGAGGGCGGGTGGTCGCCTACGCTGTTGTCCGGCCGTCGCAGGATGACGACGCCGACAGCAGCCGGGTGGGAGAACTCGACTCCTTGTACTGCGATCCACCGGTATGGGGCCAAGGGATCGGCCGAGCGCTCATGGCGTCGGCGATTGAGAGCCTTCGCCAGAGCGGATTCGCAGAGGCGACCCTCTGGACGTCGCCAGACAACCATCGACCCCGAGGTATCTACGAAGCCTCAGGCTGGACGCTCGACGGCACAACGCGTGAAAAACCGTGGCGCGGCGTCAGCTGGCGAGACGTGCGCTACCGAATCAGGCTATAGCCCGTTGCCCTGGGCCAGTGTTCGGGAATGTCACCCGAAGTCTCTCGATGGTGTGAAACGTCCTCCATGATCTCCGTAACCGAGTTGCTACCGGAGGAGGTGGCGCGCGTCGATGGCGTGTTGCCGCTCAACCGGCTCTGTCAACAGGCCGAAGGGTCGACGTACCTCGTCGCGTGGGAGGGCGATCAGCCGCTCGGGCACGCCCACATTGCGTGGAGCGAAACACACCTGAGCTTGCCAGAGATCCAGGATGTCTTCGTGTTGCCCGACCACCGCCGCCGCGGGATAGCCACTCGACTCAGCGACGCTGCCGAAGAGAAGGTGCGTGAACGGGGTTGGACGCGCGTCAGCCTCAGCGTCAGCAAGGAAGGCAATCCGGCGGCGAGGCTGCTCTATGCAAAGCTTGGCTACGTCGATGCCGGTATCGACCCGGTGACCGTGTCCGGAACGATCCTGCTGCGAGGTCGTCCCTTCGAAGTCGATGACACCCTCGTCTACCTCGTGAAGACAGTCTGACGTGCAAACGACAGCGTGCGCCAGTGTTCGGGAATGTCACATGAGCCGACCTCGTCGCCAGTCGTGTACGACCACCCTGTCCTCGGTTGGTTCGTAGGTCAGAAGGGCGTCCGGCCGCGGTGAACTCGCGCTCTCGATACCGACGTTGACTGCCGCGGTCTGCGCCTTGCCGACCGCGGAGATGAAGCGACACATATCGTCGACGTGGCTTTGATCCGTGAACTCGCGCGGGTCGAAGTCGAACTCGATCTCGTCGGGGTCGAAGAAGCTGCAATTGATCCGCAGCCCCGCCGGTGAACTGATCTGCAAGAGGCACCCGATTTGGCTCGACCGGTCGAGGATCGCACCCGCGTCTGCCGGCATCTGCGCTGCATTCCCGTCCTCGGTGTAAACCTTCGGCCAGTCCAGACACTCAACGGCATTAAGTACATGCTGCCAGCCGTCGAGACCGTGCGATTCGGCGTACGCATCTAGGAGTGCGCCTTCGTCGCCGGCTAGATATGCGCGAACTTCAGCCAGAGTCGGATAGCTCACGATGCGACGATAGTCCACGGCCCACACGGGAGCCGGGTGGTCGGCCGCTCGCCTGCGCCAGTGTTCGGGAATGTCACCCGAACTGACGGCCTGTGCTAGAGCGCGTGGATGAGTGCCGCGTTCAGCCCACCGACCAGTGCAGCACCACCCGCGACCCACAGCCACAGCGGAACGTCGTCAAGAAGGGATCCGATCAGCGATTCCGACTTCGGCGCTGCACCGCGAATCGCTGCCTGGCCGTCTGCGGTCTTCGCCTGCCAGCACTCGGCACAAGTGCCGCGTCCGACCGTCGCTGTCTGGCGCCCGCACGATGGGCAAAGGCTGAGTTCAGCTGACTGATCCCGGAGCGCCAGCTCCTGGCTTTGGCGGCGGGCGATCTCGAAATCAGAAGGATCAGGCACTCGGTCGAATTATCGCCCGTGGCGATACCCCGTCGGCTGCGCCAGTGTTCGGGATTGTCACCCGACGCGTCCTCTGGGGGATGGCCTCGTTGTCTCTGGTGCGCCGCTGTGCCGGAGGAGGTAGGCGCGGGTCACCCGACCCGCGCCTACCGTCGGTGCTCGAGGCTAGTTCATCGACGCGTGAGGGTGAACACCGCTACGCGCGAGGTCGCTGGGGTGTGCGTGTCGGTTGCCCACGCCGTCATTCG
Source organism: uncultured Thermoleophilia bacterium (assembly GCA_963741655.1). Taxonomy (GTDB): domain Bacteria; phylum Actinomycetota; class Thermoleophilia; order Gaiellales; family Gaiellaceae; genus Gaiella. The sequence goes on along the minus strand of CAVUIQ010000017.1, from coordinate 161,850 downwards.
CAGCGTGACCGCGTGCGTTTTCAGCGCCTGGGCGAGCGCCGGCCCGTAGATGCGCGCCTTGAGCTTCTTGGTCGTGCCGGCTGGGACGGAGTATGCGACGTCGGCGACCTTGGCCTTCGCCTTCGGGCGTGAAGGGTATGGTTTGATCGCCGTTGCGGTTTCGAGCGAGAGGACTCCGGTGCAGGCCGTTGCAGCTCCGGTTGGGCAGGTCATCGTGATGGAGCTCCAGTACGTGCCGGGCGTGATCACGTAGGGACCCGAGCCGATCCCGACAGCTGCCGTGGTGGTCGTGGCTGCAGCGACCGGAACCGATGCTGCGACGAAGACGGCAACGATGAAGCATGAGCGCGTGAAGCGAGAGAGCATTGGTTGGTTCCCTTCGTTGGGTTGCGAATCAGTGCTCGCAGGCTCCCACGCGCACGGCCTCGCCACTGTGCGGCTCACATGCTTCTTCACAGTGCGGCATGCCGCACCTGTCCGCAATGGATCGCCGCCGGCTGCGCCAGCGTTAGCGAATGACGCCTGAGTTACTGAAGCCTGAAGCGCCAACCGCGCTGCGCAGCCAAAGCGCGAGCCTCTGTCTCGGTCATAAACTCGGTGTCATCGAAGTCAGGCACTGAGACAGTCTCGCGCCTTTCGGCGTCCCATAGGTCCACATAGCCGATGCGCTCGCCGTCACCGCTCGTCTCCTCGGCCATGAAGATCGCGATCAGCTCTGCCATGGGCCGAAGCGTAGGCGACGTCGTATGCGCGAACGTTCGGCAATGTTGCTCGAGGGTGCGGCCCTCCGTCGGCCTCAACGCTTGGCGCTGGTTCCGATGGCCGTGGCTACGGGGATCAGCAGGCGCTGCTCCCGTAATCGTCCTTGAGGAATGAGGTCGATGACGCTCCAGCGTGGCCGAATGCCTGGAGGTGAGATCTTGATCAGGCAGCGAAACCGGCGAAACTTGGGCACCTGCGTCGCCGCCAGCCCCCAGTTGGTGCCATAGCCAAGCTCTCCGTCGGGGCTGACGCTCGCGGCCCCCTTGAGCGCGTACCCCGCCTTACCAACACCGATACACCCGACACCTTTCGTTCCCGGCTTTGCAGAGAGCGACCACTCCGCGAATTCTGGAGTCCACCACCAAGGACGCGTCGAAGCTACAGAGTGCGCGGCGGCGGCACTGGTCGCGGCCACCACGAGCAACGCGACGGCGAACAACGATGTGACTTTAGCCACAACCGGACTCTAAAGGATCACCGCCGTGGATTCTACGGCGAAAACGAGAGCATCGCCTGGGCCAGTGTTCGGGAATGTCACCCGAACGACGGGCGTGCCCGTCCTAGTGAGCTGGTCGGATCTGAGCGGCCTCCCGCAGAAGAACCGGGCGACGCGATCTTGACCCAAGGCCTCGCGCACGGTGGGCCTCGAAGGCTTACCGGGGTCGATCGAGAAACGGTGAGAGCATGGTTCGAGTCCTGATCGCCGGCCTCGCCGCGATGGTGCTCGCCATCGTGATCGGCCCATTCTTCATCGAGTGGCTGCGTCGCTCCGGCGTCGGGCAGCAGATTCGCCTCGCAAGTCATGCCGTCAAGCAGGGCACGCCCACGATGGGCGGGCTGCTGATCCTGGCGACTGCGGTTGTGCCGTTTCTCGTGCTCTCGAAGTACACGTTGCCGGGGATGGCGCTGGTGTTCGTCACCGTGGGTTGTGCGGCGATCGGGTTCACGGACGACTACCTCAAGCACCGGAACAGCCGCTCGCTCGGGCTCTCCGGCCGTTGGAAGATGGTCGGTCTGGTGTTGATCACGATTGGCGTCGGTTGGGTCGTGACGCAGGTCGGCTATCTCGATACCGAGATCTACTTTCCGATCGTCGACGTCAACATCGACCTCGGTTGGTTCTACTTCCCGTTCCTCTACGTCGTGATCGCGGGCACCGCCAATGGCGTGAACCTGACCGACGGCATCGACGGGCTCGCCGCCGGCACCTGCGCGATCTCGCTGCTCACGTTCCTCGCGATCGCGGCGATCTCGTGGATCCGCTCTGGCGAGGTCGGGCTCCGCAGCGACAACTACCTCGACGTGGCGATCTTCGCCGCTGCGATGGTCGGTGGCGTGATCGGGTTCCTCTGGTTCAACGCCTTCCCGGCCGAGCTGTTCATGGGCGACACCGGCTCATTGGCTCTCGGCGGCGCGATCGCGGGGCTTGCCGTGATGACCCAGACCGAGGTGCTCCTGATCTTCATCGGCGGCATCTACCTGATCGAGGCGCTCTCCGTGATGATCCAGGTCGCAAGCTTCCAAAGCACCGGCAAACGGGTGTTCTTGATCACGCCGATCCACCACCACTTCGAGATGAAGGCTTGGTCGGAGACGAAGATCATGGTGCGGTTCTGGATCCTCGGCGCGATCTTCTGCACGATCGCGTTCGTGCTGTTCTACCGCGACTACCTCCGCTTCGAGCTCTAGCGACCTCACCAGATTCTCATTAGGCCCTTCTGGCCGCGCGAGCCCGCCAATCCTGTGGCGACTCGGGGACGAGCCGCTCGGCTGCGCCAGTGTTCGGGAATGTCACATGAGAGGCGCCGAGTCGGCGCTCAGTCGGGTATCTGCTGGATGGCATAGATGCGCCCGTCCGGCGCGCGCACCCAGAACCACGCGAACTCCCCGTACGCGGGCTCGTCGAACGCCTCGGCTGCCCACACCGACTCGTTGACGAGCTCGAGACCTGCCGCTTGAACCTCCGCCATCGCCTCACGGATGTCGTCGACGACGAAAGCGATCACGAAGTCGGCTTCGTCCGGGATCAGCCGGATGTCGCGGTATTCATGCGCGTACACCTCGACGAAATCGCGGCGATGCGTCGGCAGGCGCTGGAACGTGACCATCTCGTCGTCGCTCACGGCGTCGAGCCCCAGCACGTCCCGGAAAAAGGAGGTCATGCCGTCCACGTCGTTCGTGCGAACGCCGACGTAGCCGATTCTCTTGACCCTCACGTGCGAAGCCTACAACGGCAGCGCCAATGGGTCGGCGACTGCAGGACGCTCCCGTGCGCGAGTGCGCGGGCATGTTCCCCGGGATCTCTCGGTCTCCCGCGAGTCTGACCGCAACCGACGGCTCGGGGAGAGACTTCAGTCTCTCCCCTGGGTCGCTGGCACTGACCTGCGCCACCGTCCTCACGCCCGAGGGGGTTGATCGCCGGAGTCGTTACGCCGTTGCGGAGCGAACCATGCCGGCGGCAACGGTGTCGTTCGTTGCCTCGTCCACGAGGATGAACGCTCCCGTGGCACGGTTCTCGGCGTACGCGTCGACCATCAGCGGGCCGGAGAGGCGGAGGCGCACGGTGCCGATGTCGTTCAAGGCCATCTCGGTCGCGTTGCGGTACTCGAGCGTATCCATGTCGACGACGCCGTCGATGGCCTCGACGACCGCGCGCACGACACGGGTCGTGTGCTTGACGCCGAAGCGCGCTCCAGGGGTCAGCGGCCGCTCGCTCATCCAGCACACCGTCGCCTCGAGCGAGCGCGCGGTGGTCGGCTGGTCGTCCGGGTCGACGAGCATGTCGCCGCGCGGCACGTCGATCTCGTTCTCGAGCCGAATCGTCACGGACATCCCGGGCGTCGCCTCGTCGATCGGCCCGTCGGAGGTCTCGACGGACGCGACCTTCGTCGTCAGGCCCGAGGGCAGCACGAGCACGTCGTCGCCCGCGCGCCACACGCCGCCCGCGACCTGTCCCGCGTAGCCGCGATAGTCGTGGAACTCCTCGGCCATCGGCCGGATCACCCACTGGACGGGGAAGCGGCGGTCGACCAGGTTGCGGTCGCCCGAGAGCTCGATCTCCTCCAGGTGATGGAGGAGCGTGCCGCCCTGCCACCAGGGCATGCGCTCGGAGGCGTCGACGACGTTGTCACCGTGGAGCGCAGCGATGGGAATCGCGACCTCGTCCTTCACGCCGAGCATGCCGGTGAGCTCGTCCAGCTCGCGCGCGATCTCGTTGAACCGCTCCTCGTCGTAGTCGACGAGATCCATCTTGTTGACCGCAAAGACGAGGTGGGGGACGGCAAGCAGCGAAGCGATCAGCGTGTGGCGGCGCGTCTGCTCGATCACGCCCTTGCGCGCGTCGACCAGGACGACGGCGACGTCGGCGGTCGAGGCGCCCGTGACCATGTTGCGCGTGTACTGCACGTGACCGGGAGCGTCGGCGAGCTGGAAGCGGCGGCGCTCGGTGACGAAGCCGCGGTAGGCGACGTCGATCGTGATGCCCTGCTCGCGCTCGGCGCGGAGGCCGTCGGTGAGGAGGGCCAGGTTGACGTAGCCGTCGCCTCGTCGCTCGCTCGTCTCCTCGACCGCCTCCATCTGGTCGACGAAGACCTGCTTCGTGTCGAAGAGCAGCCGGCCGATCAGGGTCGACTTGCCGTCGTCGACCGAGCCGCAGGTGACGAGGCGGAGGAGATCGCCGGTCGCGGCCGTGCGAGGAGCTGCGCTAGAAGTATCCGACACGTTTCCGATCCTCCATCGCAGCCTCGGAGGCGCGGTCGTCGGCGCGGGTCTCGCCACGCTCGGTGACGCGGGTGGCGGCGATCTCGGCAACGACGTCGTCGAACGACGTGGCGTGCGAGCGCACGGCGCCCGTGCAGCTCATGTCGCCGACCGTGCGGAACCGCACCCACTCCTGGAACGGGATCTCGTCGTCGGCGCGCTCGATCACCTCGGACGTGGCGTAGAGCATGCCGTCCCGCTCGAACACCTCGCGCTCGTGCGCGTAGTAGATCGACGGCAGCTCGAGGCTCTCGCGGGCGACGTACTGCCACACGTCGAGCTCCGTCCAGTTCGAGATCGGGAAGACCCGGACCTGCTCACCCTTCCGGATCTTGCCGTTGTAGAGGCTCCACAGCTCGGGCCGCTGCGCGCGCGGGTCCCACTGGCCGAAGTCGTCGCGGAACGAGAAGATTCGCTCCTTGGCGCGCGAGCGCTCCTCGTCCCGGCGGGCGCCGCCGATCGCGGCGTCGAACTGGTTCTCCTCCATGGCGTCGAGCAGGGTCGTCGTCTGGAGCTGGTTGCGCGACGCGCGCGGGCCCTGTCTGCTCGACGACCCGGCCCTTGTCGATCGACTCCTGCACGGAAGCGACGACGAGGCGCTCACCGAGCTCGGCGACGCGGCGGTCGCGGTACTCGATCACCTCGGGGAAGTTGTGCCCGGTGTCGACGTGCATCAGAGGGAAGGGGAAGCGGCCGGGGCGGAACGCCTTCTCGGCGAGGCGCAGCAGCACGATCGAGTCCTTCCCGCCGGAGAAGAGCAGCACGGGACGCTCGAGCTCCGCTGCGACCTCGCGCATGATGTGGACTGCCTCGGCCTCGAGCTCGTCGAGGTGGGAACGGTGCCGGCTCGTGCTCATGCGTCTGCGTGCAACCCGCACTCGGTCTTGTCGCTTCCGGTCCAGCGTCCCTCGCGGCCCGTGCCGGGAGCGGTGCAGTGGGTGCAGCCGATCGACGAATAGCCCCGCGAGTGGAGGGCGTTCACCGGCAGCTCGCGCTCGGTGATGTAGGCGTCGACCTCGGCCTCCGTCCAGTCGGCGAGCGGGTTTGCCTGCCAGAGCTCATGACGCTCGTCCCAGCCGATCTTCTTCGCGTTCGCGCGCGTCGGAGACTGCTCGCGGCGCATCCCGGTGATCCAGCCCTCCAGGCCGCCGAGCGCTTGACCGAGCGGGCCGACCTTGCGGATCGAGCAGCAGAGCGTCGGGTTCGAGGCCCAGAGCGCGTCGCCGTGGATTGCCGCCTGGCGGCCGAGCGAGGGCCCTTCGTAGACCTCGACCTGGATCCCGTAGCGCTCGCTCCACCTGCCGCCAGACGTCGTAGGTCTCGGGGAAGAGAACGTGCGTGTCGAGGGCGAACACGCGGGCGTCCGGCTCGATGTCGAGGAGCATGTCGAGCAACACCGACTCCTCCTTCTGGAACGAGCAGGCGAGCGAGAGGTTCGGGTGGAAGTGCTCGACCATGATCCCGAGGATCTCGGGTGCGGCGAGCGTCTCCGGATCGGCCGTGCCGACGAGGGTGGAAAGATCCGCTTCCATCGCCCAGACAGTATCAGTTGATGAGGACTCTTTATTCGTTGCATAAGCAATACCGCCATGAGCAAGGGTTGCCGGGTAGAGTCGCCGCGTGGACGAGCTTCCGGGAGGTCTCCTGCGCGTGACGATGCCGCTGCCGATGAGGCCGGATCACGTGCATTGCTACCTCGTTCCGGTCGAGAGCGGCTACATGCTGGTCGACACGGGCCTCGGGCTGCCGGATGCGAAGGAGGCCTGGGCCGCGGTTCTCGCGCGACTCGATGCGCCGGTCGTGACGACGTTCCTCACCCACTTCCACCCCGATCACCTCGGTGCCGCAGCCGATGTCCGCGATCTGACGGGTGCGCGAACCGTTCAGGGGCGGCTCGACGTGGAGCAGACGCGGATCGTCTGGGAGAACGACGCGTGGTCGGACCGGTTGGTCGACTGGTTCCATCGCAACGGCGTCCCGGAGGGTGTCACCGAGGAGCTGATCGGCCAGGGTGCCCGCTACCGCCCGTTCATCAGAACCGTGTCCGACCCGGAGCTCGTCGACGACGGGGAGCTGCTGCACGGCTGGGAGCTCGTCGCCGCCCCGGGGCATGCCGACGGTCAGTTGACGTTGCTCAGGGACGGCGTCCTGCTCGCCGCCGATCACCTGCTCGCGCGGATCACCCCGACCGTGGGGCTCTGGCCCGAGAGCCGACCCGACCCGCTCGGCGACTACATCCAGGCGCTCGAACGCACGATAGAGCTTGCACCCACGGTCGCCTACGGCGGGCACGGAGACGCTGTCACCGATCCGGTCGGCCGCGCTCGGGAGCTGATCGCGCATCACGAGGAGCGGCTGCGGCTCGCAGCGGCCGCGCTCGGGCCCGAGCCGCGCACCGGGTACGAGGTGTCCTTTCCTCTGTTCGGAGAGGATCTCGGCCCCGCTGCCCGCCGATTCGCGGTAGCCGAGACGCTCTCGCACCTCGAACGTCTCGTCGGTGACGGCAGGGCCGAGCGCCACGATGTGGTCGACCGTAACCACGTCGGCGCTGTCTCCTATACTGCCGCGCAGTAGTGGGCGAACTTCCCTCCAGTACCGAGGCCCCGGAGACCGGGGCATGACGGTTTCTCTCGAGCTGCTCGGCGTTGCCCTGCTCATCCTTCTCAACGGCTTCTTCGTTGCGGCCGAGTACTCGCTCGTCACGGTTCGCCGCACCCGGCTGAAGGAGCTCGCCGACGAGGGAAGCCGTCCTGCGCGTGCGGTGATGAAGATCACGAGCGATCCACCGCACTTCATCGCCGCAATGCAGCTCGGGGTGACGCTCACCTCCCTCGCGATCGGCGCCATTGGCGAAGCGGTGCTCTCGGAGCTCTTCGGGATCTACCTCGGGACGTTCTTCGCTGTCTTGCTCGCGTTCCTGATCATCACGTTCATGCACGTCGTCGTCGGTGAGCTCGTACCCAAGGGGCTCGCGCTCAGCTACTCGGAGCGCATCGCACTCGGTGTCTCGGTTCCGGTGCGCGCGTTCTTCTTCGTCTTCAAGCCGGTGATCTGGCTCCTGCAGCGCTCGAGCGACGGCGCCCAACGGGCGATCGGGATCGACCCCGAAAAGACCGAGGGGGAGGCCCATTCGGAGGCCGAGCTGCGGATGCTGCTCGAGATGTCGAGTGCGCATGGTGAGATCGAGCAGGGCGAGCGCGAGATGCTCTACAAGGTGTTCGACTTCGCCGACAAGGAGGCCTCGGATGTGATGGTGCCTCGGCCCGACGTCGTCGGTATCTCGGTCGAGATGGCTCCGGAGGAGGCCCTTCGCGCCGTGCTCGAGTCGCCGTACACGCGCTACCCCGTCTACAAGGAGTCGCTCGACGAGATCGTCGGGATCCTGCACGTGCGTGATCTCGTCTCGGCCCTGCACGACAGTGCCATCGCCGAGGTCGAGCTCGCCGCGCTGCTCCGGCCCGCCTATGTCGTGCCCGAGACGAAGGATCTCGCGGCGCTGCTCGCCGAATTCCGGCGCACGAATCAGCACATGTCGGTCGTCGTCGACGAGTACGGCTCGACGGTCGGCGTCGTTACGCTCGAGGATCTGCTCGAGGAGATCGTGGGCGAGATCGAGGACGAATTCGATCTTCCGGACGAGTCGGTCGAGCGAGTCGACGAGACGACCATTCGGATCGACGGCACCTTCCCGATCGACGACTTCAACGAGGAGTTCGGAACGTCGCTCGAGCACGAGGACTACCACACGGTCGCCGGCTACGTCTTCGACCTGATCGGGCGGGCTGCTGCTCCCGGCGACGAGGTTGTGACCGACGGCCTGCGGATCGCCGTGCTCGAGGTCGAGGGCTCGCGGATCCAACGCCTCGAGGTCGAGTTCCTGCCGACGCCGGAGTCCGACGACGCGGAAGGCGAGGCGGCGTAGACCGCACCGGATCGACCGCGACGGCCGCCGGATTCACCGCTCCGGCACCGCGACTTCGTCCTCTTCCTCGGCGTCCTGCTCGCGTCGGGCTTCGCGATCGAGATGTCGTTCGTCGCGATCGGCTGGCAGGTCTACGCCGTGCGAAGCAACCCGCTCGATCTCGGCCTCGTTGGGCTCGCGATGTTCATCCCGCTCCCGCTGCTCGCGCTCCCGGCAGGCCACCTTGCCGACCGCTTCCCGCGGCGCACCCTGCTCGCGATCGCGATCGCGCTCGAGATCGCGATCATGCTCGGGCTGCTCGCCGTCACGCGCGGCGGTGCCGGCGAGACGTGGCCGTTCTTCCTGCTCGCGTTCGCGACGGGCGTCGCTGCGGCCCTCGGAGCCCCGGCCTCTCGCGCGCTGACGCCGTCGCTCGTGCCGCGCGAGATCCTCGTTCGGGCGCTTGCGTTCCGCTCGGTCGTCTTCCAGGCCTCGGTGATCGTCGGCCCGGCGATCGGCGGCCTGCTCTTCGCGCTCCACCCCGAGCTGGTCTACGGGATCGCGGTCGGCCTCTCGGTGATCGCGCTGCTCCTGACGCTTCTGCTCCGGGCCGGGCGCGACCCGGCCGGTGGCTCGTCGCCCGATCTCGCGAGCGTGCTGGGTGGCGTCTCGCTCGTCCGTCGCACGCCTGTCCTCTTCGGAGCGATCTCGCTCGACCTGTTCGCCGTGCTCTTCGGCGGGGCGGTCGCGTTGCTGCCCGTGTTTGCGAAGGACATCCTGGAGGTCGGCCCGGCGGGGCTCGGCGTCCTTCGTGCAGCGCCCGCGGTCGGTGCCCTCGGTGCTGCGATCGTGATGACGAGGTGGCCGGTGCGGCGGCGGGCCGGGAGGACGCTCCTGCTCGTCGTCGGCCTGTACGGCGTCACGATCGTCGTCTTCGGGCTCTCGCAGACGATGTGGCTGTCGCTGCTCGCGCTCGTCGCCGGCGGCGCCGTCGACATGGTCAGCGTCGTTCTGCGACAGACGATCCTGCCGCTCGTCACACCTGACGAGCTCCTCGGGCGCGTGAACGCGGTCGAGATGGTGTTCATCAGCGCGTCGAACGAGCTCGGCGCGTTCGAGTCGGGCGTCGCGGCGGCGCTCGTCGGCGCAGTGCCGGCCGTCGTGATCGGCGGCGTCATCACGATCGCGATCGCCGTCTCGTGGACGCGCTTCTTCCCGGCGCTCGCGAAGGTCGATCGGCTGGACGACTTGCGGCCGACCGAGGCGACCGTCACCTGACGGACTGATCAGGCGAGGCAGCGCTCGGGCAGCTCGAACCAGCGCAGCTGTTCGAACGTCTCGCTGATCCACGCGTCGGGGGAGGAGGGCTCCTTCGCCTCCGCGAGGATGCGATGCGCCTCGTCGAGGTACCCGGCAAGGGCCGACTCCGGCGCGCGGTCGTGAGCGAGGTCGGGGATGACGAGGTCGCCGGTCTGCCGCGTCGTACGCGAGATCGGTGAGGCGCAGAGGAGGCTCGACGTGGCCGGCGCGATGCCGCCAGAGCCCGGAGAGTGGGTCGAAGCGGTAGGCAGGAAGGAGGCGCCAGCCGTGCGTCGCAACGAGATCGACCGCGGCCACGATGTACTCGAAGACGGCCTCGGAGATGAAGTAGTTGAACGAGATGCGCGTCCAGCCCGGCTTGATCCCCTCGCACCCGCGGCTGACGACCTGCCTGTACTCGAGCGAGCGCTCGAGCCCGATGCCGAGCAGCCGGTGGCCATACGGGCCGGCACACGAGCATCCTCCGCGCGACTGGATCCCGAACAGGTCGTTGAGCAGCGCGACGACGTAGTTGTGGTGGAGGTATCGCCCCGTAGGCCCGTGCACGACGAACGACACGATCGAGAGTCGGTCGGCGTCGAGGTTGCCGAGGATCCGGATGTTCTCGTTCCGTGACCAACGCTCCACTGCGCGTCGCCAGAAGTCCTCCTCGTGCGCGTTGATCACGTCGACGCCGACCGCCTCCTTGAGCTGGAACACGAGCCCTGCCCTGATCGCCTCGACGATGGCCGGGGTGCCGCCCTCCTCGCGCATGATCGGGTCGTCGAGGTACCGGTGCTCGCTCGGCCCGACGTAGGCGACCGTCCCGCCTCCCACGACGTCGGGAACGCGATTCGTCAGGAGCTCGCGCCGCACCACGAGGACGCCGGGTGTACCCGGGCCACCGACGAGCTTGTGCGGGCTGATGAACACGGCGTCCTTGTGTGCGAGGGGGTGCTCCGCGCACGTCGGGTCCATCTCGATCTCGACGTAGGGTGCGGCCGCCGCGAAGTCCCAGAACGACAGCGCTCCGTGGCGATGCAGCAGGTCGGCGATGGCGCAGGAGTTCGAGAGGATCCCGGTCACGTTCGATGCTGCGGAGAAGGATCCGATCTTCAAGGGCCGTGAGGCATGCGCCAGGAGCTCGGCGTCCAGTGCGGCGAGGTCGACGTGGCCGTCCCCATCCTCGGGGATGACGACGACGTCTGCGATCGACTCGCGCCAGGGCAGCTCGTTCGAGTGATGCTCGAAGGGGCCGACGAAGACCACGGGTCGCTCCTCCGGAGGGATGTGGGAGGACAGCGCGTAGCGGTCGTCGAGGGCCGACGGGATCCGCAGGCCGAGGATGCCGATCAGCTTGTCGACCGCGCCGGTCGCGCCGGAGCCGCAGAAGATGACGCAGGTCTCGTCCGTGCCGCCGACGGCCTCGTGAACGATCTGCCGCGCATCGTCGCGCAGGCGGCTCGTCTGCAGGCCGGTGCCCGACGACTCGGTGTGCGTGTTCGCATAGCGCGGCAGCACCTCGTCGCGGATCAGGTCCTCGATGAACCCGAGGGCGCGCCCGCTCGCCGTGTAGTCCGCATACGTGACCCTGCGGGCGCCGAACGGCCCCCACATCACCTGGTCGTCCCCGATCACCGACTCCCGGATGCGCTGCAGGAGCGGGCTGTCGGGCGGTGGGCTCACTCCCTCAGCGTAGCTCCGCCCGGCCGCACGAGTCCCGACTCGTAGGCGACGACGACGGCCTGCGTGCGGTCGCGGAGGTCGAGCTTCTGCAGGATGTGGGCGACGTGGGTCTTGACGGTGTGCTCGCTGACGACGAGCTCGGCCGCGATCTCGCCGTTCGACAGCCCACGGGCGACGAGGAGCAATACCTCGGTCTCGCGGGCGGTCAGCTCCTCGAGCGGCGGCGGTCGCTCCGGGGAGGGCGGCGGTGCGAAACGCTCGATGAGCCGTCGCGTCACCGACGGCGCGAAGAGGGATCCGCCGTTCGCGACGATCCGGATTCCGGCCAGAAGCTCCTCCTCCGGTGCATCCTTGAGGAGAAACCCTGACGCACCCGCGCGAAGAGCCTCGTAGACGTACTCGTCGAGATCGAAGGTCGTCAGCACGAGCACACGCGGCGCGTCCTCTGAGGTGACAATGCGTCGCGTCGCCTCGATCCCGTCCATTTCGGGCATCCGCACGTCCATGAGCACGACATCGGGAGCCGTCTCGGTGGCGAGAGCGACTGCCTCGGCCCCATCTGCTGCTTCGGCTGCAACCTCGATTCCGGGCTCGGCCTTGAGGATCATCCGGAATCCCGCCCGGACGAGCGCCTGGTCGTCTGCGAGGAGGACGCGAATCATCGCGCGTCGGAGTACGGTAGACGCGCCCGCACCGCAAACCCGCCTTCGGCGCGCGGCCCGGCCTGAATCTCGCCGCCGACAACCGCCACGCGCTCGTGGATGCCGATCAGCCCGTGGCCGGAGCCGTGCCCGTTCATTCCCCCGGGGCCGTCGTCGAGGATCTCGAGCTGAAGCGCGTCCACACCGAAGCGGACAACGACGCGCGCTCGTGCCGGACCTGCGTGCTTGAGAGCGTTCGTGAGTGCCTCCTGCACGATCCGGTACGCCGAGAGGTCGACGCCCGGTGGCAACTCGACCGGATCTCCGACCCTCTCGATCTCGACGGGCAGGCCGGACGCGCGCATCTGCTCCGCGAGCGCATCGAGGAGCGCGAGCGATGGCTGCGGCGCCAGAGCGAGCTGCTCGTCGTCGTCCCGCAGCAGGCCGAGAAGGCGTCGCATCTCTGCGAGTGCCTGTGTGCTTGTCCGCTCGATCGCGTCGAACGCGTTCGCGCCTCGTCTGGCTCCGAGTCGAGAAGACGCCGGCCGCCACGCGCCTGGATGACGACAACGGAGATGGCGTGGGCGACGACGTCGTGTAGCTCGCGCGCGATCCGCCGCCGCTCCTCTGCGACCGCCGCGAGTGCGCGCTGCTCCTGGACGCGCTCGAGCGCGTCGGCGCGCTCCTCCAGGGCGTGCTCTCGTCCTCGGCGGAATGCCACCATTCGGCCGACCACCCACGGCACGCCAAACAGCATTCCGAAGAAGATGACTGCGCCAACGTTGAGTGAATCAGGGTCGTTTACGGCCACGATGATGGCCATCGCCGCCGTCATGACCCCAGCGAGCAGCATCCGCCGACCTTCCGTGTGGGCGGCCGCTGTGTAGACCGCGAGCAGGACGAAGAGACCGATGAACTCACCGTTGCCGCCCTCACCCAGGACGGGCTCTAGCGCTGCGAATGCGAGCATCACTCCGAGGAGCAGCAACGGGACTCGTCGTCGGACAGCGAGCAAGGCGCCAAGGACGACCGCCGCGATCGCGTTGCCCAAGGTCTCGGTGCCGCGACAGCTCGTTGTCGAGGAACGTCTGGAGCAGGCCGAGCACGACAACGAGGGCTGCGAGCACAGCGTCTCCGTAGCGCCGCCGAACGTGTCGCAAGCGTTCCACGGGAGTGACCGTACCCCTTCGCAACGCTCGTGTCATCGCCGGGCGGAATGACGAGAGATCGCTCTCGAGAGCGAGAGGAGGATCGCTCGCGGCACCGATGTGGAGAGGCCGCTTGCCTGCCTACTGTTGCGTCGTCAGCAATCGAGGAGGTGCGCGATGAGCGGTACAGAGGTCAGCGGAACGGCAGCGACGGATGGGCGACGCGACGGGATCACGACGGCGACGATCGTGATCGGTGCCTTCACAGGTCTCGGTTTCGTTGCTGCCGGAATTGCAGGTTGGCTCACAGACGCCACAGATGGCGATGGCGGCAGCCTGTTCTGGTGGTTGCTCCTCCTGCTCGGCGGAGGAGCCGTCGTGCTGGCCGGGGTCGCGATCCTCCGCACCCGGCCGCGTGTCGCGGTCGCAGCATTCGCGATCGGCGGTCTCGCCGGAGCGTTGGCGCTCTTCTGGTCGGTGATCGCAGAGGTGCTCGTGGTCGCGCTCGTCGTACTCGCCGTGATGCACACGCGCCGCACCGAAACGTGAAGGCGCCTCTCAGCGGCGGGCCTGGCGCAGCAGGCCCGCCGCGCCGACGTTCCGGATCGAGGCGTCCACGATCTCGATCGGATGCAGCGCCGGCATCGGGCTCCCTGCTCGGCGAAGCGCAGTCGCGACCTGGACGAGACAGCCCGGATTCGCGCTTGCGTACACCTGCGCGCCCGTCGCGAGCACGTGGCCGGCCTTGCGGTCGCCGAGCTGCCGGGCTGCGTCGGCCTGGGTGATGTTGTAGATCCCCGCGCTGCCGCAACAGATGTCCTGCTCCGCCGGTTCGATCACCTTCAGCCCCGGGATCCGCTTCAGCGAGGTCGCTGACGAGACCGGCAACCTCTGCGCGTGGCGCAGGTGGCAGGAGTCCTGCATCGCCACGGTCAGATTCAGCGGATGCCGCGGCGCGCGCGGCTCGACGCCGGCGAGGAACTCGCCGAGATCGCGGACGCGCGTCGAGAACTCGGCGGCTCGCTCGGCCCAGGCCGGATCGTCGCCGAGGACGTGGCCGAGCTCCTTGAGGTGCGAGCCGCAGCCGGACGTGTTGACGATCACGGTCTCGACGCCGTCGAACGACTCGATGACCCGGCGGGCGAACGCACGACCCTCGTCGCCTCTCCCCGCGTGCATCGAGAGCGCGCCGCAGCAGCCCTGCGGCGGCGCGACGACCTCGTAGCCGTCGGCCGCGAGCACGCGTGCGGTCGCCGCGTTGACGGTTCCGAACACCACGGACTGCACGCAACCTGTGAGAATGCCAACGCGCCCGCGGGTCTCGCCACTCGCGGGCGTAACTTCTTCCGGCTTCTCGGTCGAGCGCCACGGCGGCGCGATCTCCGTCATCACGCCGAGCCGACCCGGCAGCGGCAGCTTGCGGCCGAGAGGTGCGAGGCGCAGCGCAGGCCCCATCCGTCGGGGGTAGGGGAGGAGCTTGAACAGCGCGCCACGCACGAAGCGGTCGCCGAACGAGCGCGTGGTCGTCGTCTCGACCGTCTCGCGCGTCGCCTCGATCAGCTTCTCGTACTGCACGCCCGAGGGGCACGCTGTCACGCACGCCATGCAGCCGAGGCACTTGTCGAAGTGCCCGACGACGGTCTGGTTGAGGGAGATCGTGCCGTCGAGGTGCGACTCCATCAGCTGGATCCGGCCGCGCGGCGAGTCCATCTCCTCGCTCCAGAGGAGGTACGTCGGGCACGTGGGCAGGCAGAACCCGCAGTGGACGCAGTCGCTCGTCAGGGAGCGGAGCACGTCGGGCGCGGCGCTCACGCGAGCACGCCCTTCGGATCGAAGCGCTCGCGCACGCGCTCCGCGAGCGCGAGTGCAGCCTCGGGCGTCTCGTCCTGGCGTCGGCGTCGGAAGAAATGCGACTCCCGCCGCGGGGCGAACGACGGCCTCACGGTGGCCCGCGAGGAACGCTCGCGAGCTCTCCGGGCACGAACGACGCACGTCCGAGCGCAGCCGCCTGGCGCTCGCGCGACTCGTCCCAGACAGAGGCGTCGACCTCCGTGCCGCCCACGAGTGCCGACGGTCGACTCGACCTGGGCCGCGACGGCGGCGTCACCGCCCTCGAAGAGAACCGCCACGCGACCGGGATGCAGGACGTCGACGGCGCTCGGAACGAGCTGCGATCCGAGCAATGCGGCCACGACCGACGCAGCGTCCGTGGTCTCGACCACGACGGTCGCGGTTGCGACCGGGGCGGGGTGGAGGCGGAGACTGACGCGCCCGATGAACGCCAGCCGCCCCTGCGAGCCGCAGACGAGCTTGCCGAGGTCGTAGCCGGCGACGTTCTTCACGACCTTGCCGCCCGCGTTCACGATCGTGCCGTCTGCGAGCACGAGCGTGACGCCGAGAACGAGGTCGCGTGGGGCGCCGAACCGGTGGCGCAGCGGGCCGGAGAGGTTGCCGGCGAGGCAGGCGCCGATCGTCGGGTCGCCCGGCGGGTCGAGCGAGAGGCGCTGCCCCGAGGGCGCGAGCGCCGCCGCGAGGGCCGAGAGCCGGATCCCGGACTCGACCGTGCACGTCAGGTCGCCCGACTCGTGCTCGAGGACGGCGCGTCATCCCGCCGGCATCGAGATCGCTGCCGATTCGCACCTTGCTGCCGGCCGCCGAGGCCGCCTGCAAGGCGGCCGCAGCCTCCTCGAGGCTAGAAACGCTCGCCAAGACCGATCAGCTCCAGCGGATGTTGGCGGTACGGCCCGGGCACCTCGCCGCACAGTCTCGGCGTCGGGATCACCTTGCCGGGGTTCGCGATCCCGTCTGGGTCGAACGCGCGCCGCAGCCGCTCGAAGGCCTCGAGATCGCGCTCGGAGAACATCTTCGGCATCGAGCACGCCTTGTCGACGCCGACGCCGTGCTCGCCGGTGAGCGAGCCGCCTGCGTCGAGGCACGCGCCGAGGATCGCCTCGGCCAGGATCTTCGCGGCCTCCGTCTCACCCTTCGCCGCGTCGTAGAGCACGAGCGGGTGCAGGTTGCCGTCACCCGCGTGGAAGACGTTGCCGACCTGGAGGCCGTGCTCGCGCGAGAGCTCGCCGATCCGGTGGAGCACCTGCGGCAGCTTCGTTCGGGGGACGACGCCGTCCTGCACGTAGTAGTCGGGCGACATCCGGCCCATCGCCGGGAACGCACCCTTGCGGCCGAGCCAGAGCAGGGCGCGCTCGGCGTCATCGCGCGCGACGCGCACCTCGAATGCGCCACACGCGCGGCAGATCCGATCCACCGCCTCCGTGTCCTCCTCGACCTGGACGGTGATGCCGTCGAGCTCGACGAGGAGCAATGCCTCGGCGCCCTCGGGATAGTTCGGATGGTACGCCTGCTCTGCCGCGACGATCGTCAGCCGGTCCATCATCTCGATCGCGGCCGGCAGGATCCCCGCCGCGATGATCGCGGAGACCGCCTCGCCGGCCTCGTCGATCGAGGGGAACGCGGCAAGCTGCGTCGTCACGGCCTCGGGCTTGCGCAGGATCCGGAGCGTGATCTCCGTCGCGATCCCGAGCGTTCCCTCGGAGCCGATGAACGCGCCCATCAGGTCGGGGCCGTCCGGATCGAGCGCCTTGCCGCCGAGCTCGACGATCTCCCCGTCGGGGAGCACGACCGTCAGGCCCGTGACGTGGTTCACCGTGAAGCCGTTCTTGAGGCAGTGCGCGCCGCCCGAGTTCTCCGCGACGTTGCCGCCGATCGTGCACACCTGCTGGCTCGACGGATCGGGTGCGTAGAAGAAGCCGTCGGCCGCAACGGCCTTGCTGACGTCGAGGTTCGTCACGCCGGGCTCGACGACGATGCGCTGGGACGCGAGGTCGATCTCGAGAATCCGCTTCATCCGGGCGAGCGAGATGACGATGCCGTCGGCGACCGGGAGCGCACCGCCGGAGAGGCCGGTGCCGGCACCGCGGGCGACGAACGGGATCGTGCTCGCGCGCGCAGATCTGGACGATCTCCTGCACGTCTGCCGTCGAGCCGGCGAGGACGACGAGCTCCGGCATCGCGCGCCAGCCCGTCAGCCCGTCGCAGTTGTAGGTGCGGAGCTGCTCGGGCTCGCTGATCACGATGGTCGGCGCCGACGACGGCCTCGAACTCGGCGAGAACGGCGGCGGAGAGCGGCATCCCCCGAGTCTACTCAGCGCCCGGAACAGCGTTGAATCAATGATCGATTATCGCGGGTTCGGCCTGCGCCGCCTCGGACGGTCGCGTAGGATCGAGGCATGATTCCTATCGATCGTCCCGGCAAGATCATCTGCGTCGGTCTCAACTACAAGGACCACGCCGAGGAGCAGGGAGTCGACCTCCCCAAGGCTCCTCTCTTCTTCGCGAAGTACACGACCTCGCTCATCGGCCCCGGCGATGCGATCGTGATCCCGTCCGTCGTCGAGCAATGCGACTACGAGGCCGAGCTCGGTGTCGTGATCGGTCAGACGGTCAAGAACGTCTCGAAGGAGAACGCGTTCGAGGCCGTGAAGGGCTACCTCGTCGCGAACGACGTCTCCGCTCGCGACCTGCAGTTCGCAGACGGCCAGTGGACGCGCGGCAAGTCGCCCGACACGTTCTGCCCGGTCGGCCCGCTCGTCCCCGCGTCCGAGGTGCCCGACCCGCACGCGTTGCGGATCCGCGCGATCGTCTCGGGCGAGACGCTCCAGGACTCGACCACGGCGAACCTCATCTTCGGGATCGACGAGATCATCAGCTACGCATCGCGCACCTCGACCCTCGAGGCCGGCGACCTGATCCTCACCGGTACCCCGGCGGGCGTCGGCGTCTTCCGTGATCCGAAGCGCCTCCTCCAGCCGGGCGACACCGTCACGATCCAGATCGACGGCGTCGGCGAGATCACCAACCCGGTGATCGCCGGCTAGCAGCGAGTGACGTAGTGGCGGTCATCTCTCGCACCGTCCTCAGGGAGCAGGTCAAGGACGTCCTGCTGCAGCGGATCGCGAGCGGTGAGCTCGAGCCCGGTGAGCGGCTCGTCGAGACGAGGATCGCGCAGGAGCTCGGTACGAGCCAGGCCCCCGTGCGCGAGGCCCTCCGCGATCTCGAGCTGCTGCGGCTCGTCGAGTCGGAGCCGTTCCGTGGCTCGCGCGTCCGCAAGTTCGGCGAGGAGGAGATGACCGAGGTCTACCCGGTACGCGCCTCGCTGGAGGAGCTCGCGGCACGTCTCGCAACCGTCAACCTCGACGGCGACGTCAAGGCGCTCGAGGTCGAGCTGGAGGCGATGAAGAAGGCGGTCAAGCGAGACGACACGAAGGCGCTCGTCGAGCACGACGTTGCCTTCCATCGGCTGATCGTCGAGGCCTCGGGCAACTCGGTGCTCAGGCAGTGCTGGGAGTCGCTCGGGGTCGAGAGCCGGATCACGATCTCGCTCTACGGCACCTACATGGATCCGACGCTGGCCGCCGAACGTCACGCGAAGCTGATCGACGCTATTCGCTCCGGCAATGCCGCCGCTGCCGCGCCGCGAGGGGCGCAAGCACGTCGAGGTCTCCGCCCGGCTGATGCGCAGCCATTTCGACGCCGCCAGGAAATGACCGTCGTTCTCGCAGTCACGTGGGTGGCGAAGGACGGTGAGAGCGAAGCCGTGGCGGAGCTCTTGCGCACGCTGATGCCGCTCTCACGCGCCGAGCCGGGATGCCTGCAGTACGACGCACATCGCGACCCGGACGACCCGAACGCGTTCTTCCTCTTCGAGCGGTATGCCGACGAGGAGGCGTTCGACTGCTCACGGAGCGAGCGCGCACTTCCAGGAGCTCGTGCTCGGCCGGCGCTGCCGCTCCTCGCCTCGCGGGAGCGGCACCTGTTGACCCCGCTAGCGTGACGAACCGCGCGACCGCGACGCTCGTCGCGCTCTTCCTCGCCGCATTGACGTTGCGCCCGCAGATCGTCGGCGTCGGCCCGCTGATCCCGTCGATCCAGGATGCCTTCGGAACGTCACACGCCGTGGTCGGACTCCTCGGGACGATCCCCGTGCTGTGTATGGGGCTGTTCGCCCCGGTCGCTGCCTACCTCGCGGCGAAGATCGGAACGCGCCGGGCCATGACGATCGGGCTCGCCCTGATCGGCGTCTTCGGGATCCTCCGGGCGACGATGCCGTCGGCGTGGCTCGTGGTTCTGCTCACGTGGCCGGTCGGAATCGGGATGGGGCTCGGCAACGCGCTCGCGCCGATCTCCGTGAAGGAGCACTTCGAGAAGAGGCCCGCGACGGGAACCGGGGTCTACACCACCGGGATCCAGATCGGCTCCGCGAGCTCGGCCGCCCTTGCTGTGCCGCTCGCCGCGTGGTTCGGTGGGTGGCGTGGCGCCTTGATCGCGATCTCGTGTGTGGCCCTGCTCTCGCTCGTCGCGTGGGTGTTCCTGACCCGCGGGGAGGAGCCGCACGCTGCTCCCGCGGCGACGGTGCCGCGCCTCCCGTGGCGGAGTGGCACCGCGTGGCTCCTCGTCACCGTCTTCGCGCTGATGGGCTGCGCCTACTACGGCCTCAACGCCTGGCTCCCTGACGCGTACGCCGAGCGCGGCTGGACGGCAGGCGAGGCTGGGGTGCTCCTCGCGATGATGAACCTGACGGCGATTCCGGCCTCATTCCTGATTCCGTGGCTCTCCGATCGCACCGGCCGCCGCAGCCCGTTCCTCCTCGGGCTCAGCTGCTTCTTCATCACGGGCGCGGTCATTCTCGTCGCCGCGCCCGGGATCGCGTATCTCGGCTCGCTGCTCGCAGGGATCGCGCAGGGCGGCCTCTTCGCTCTCGTGATGACGTTGCCGCTCGACTTCGAGCGCACCCCTGCGCGGGTCGGGGCGCTCGTCGCAATGATGCTCGGGCTCGGCTACACGATCGCCGCGACCTCGCCCTTCGTTCTGGGCGCGATCCGCGACGTGACGGGCTCGTTCGACGCCGTGCTCTGGGTCGCCGCCGCGTTCCTGCTGGCCCAGTTCTTCGCGTTGCTGGCGCTCACGCGCCGGCACCCATCGGCTCGGCCGGTCTGAGGCGGTGCGCGCTACGGCTCGCGGCGGAAGTGCGCCACCGTCGCCGCGACTCCGTCGGCGAGCGACGTGCGCGGGAACAACCCCACTTCACGATCGAACCCGACGGCCTCCATCGCCGGCGGGAACGGAAGCCTTTCTCCGTCCCAGGTGATCTCGGCGCCCGGAACCTCCGCCTGAATCGCGGCGACGACGTCGGCGACGTCGGCCAGGGCTCCGGGCGTGTTGTAGACGCCGGTCGTGCCGTCCGTCGAGTGCGCGGCCATGAGGCACGCTCGCGCGACATCGGGCACGAAGTCGTAGACCGCGTCACCCGAGAAGCCGATGTGGAACGGCTCGCCCCGGACGGCAGCGAGCATCGCCATCGTCGGGCCCGACGTCATCCCCTGGTCGCGGCCGGGGCCGTAGACGACGTAGGGGCGAAGGCCGATCGACGGCACGCCCGACTCCGCCCGGTACACGCGTGCAACGCCCTCGTCGGCGAGCTTCGAGACGCCGTAGAGCGTCGCGGGGCACGTCCCGCCGATCTCCGGTGCGGGGGAGGGGTCGGACGGGTTGTAGACGGCGGCCGAGCTCGCGTACGCCACGGACGGGATTCGATCGAGCCGGCGTGAGACGGCGTCGAAGACGTTGACGGTGCCGGCGACGTTGACGTGCATTCCGAGCGGGGGGTTGGCGCGGACGAACGGCACCTGCAGCGCCGCGAGGTGGACGACGCGAGTGATCGCGTGCTCGTCGAGCGCACGCTCGACTGCGGCGAGATCCGTGATGTCGCCCTTCACGAGCGCGACGGACGACTCCTCGTCGCCGAGCACGAGCTCGAGCCGGGCGCGGTTCTCACCCAGGTCGAAGCCGATCACCTCGTCGCCGTCGTCGAGGGCGCAGCGCGCGACCCAGGCGCCGAGGCAACCGAGAGCGCCGGTGACGAGAACTCGCTCAGCCAAGGGGCGCGTCCTGGTAGACGGTGACCGTCTCGGTGTAGAACTCCATCGCTGCCCGGCCCTGCTCGTGTGGGCCCCACGCGGAGCTCTTGAGCCCGCCGAAGGGGACGTGGACGTCGGCGCCCGCGGTCTGCGAGTTGACGTGGAGGATCCCGGCCTGGAGCTCGTTCGCGAATCGTTGGGTTGCGTGCAGGTCGCGGGTGAAGATCGCCGCGGAGAGACCGAACTCGACCGCGTTCGCGCGGGTAAGGGCCTCGTCGAGCGTGGAGAAGCGGTACAGCGACGTGACCGGACCGAAGACCTCCTCGCAGGAGAGGAAAGCGTCGTCGGCGACGCCCTCGAACACCGTCGGCGCGATCAGGTAGCCCGCGTCGTCCGCGCGGACGCCTCCGGTTGCGACGGTACCGCCCTCGGCCTTGCCTCGCTCGATTGCGGCCATGATCTCCTCGAACGGCCCGGCAGCGACGACAGGTCCGACCTCGGTCGCCGGATCGGCGGGGTCGCCGACCTTCGCGGAGGCGATGCGCGCGAGGAGCTTCTCGCGAAACGCGTCGTAGACCGCGTCCTGCACGAGAATCCGTCGCGTCGCCGTGCACTTCTGGCCGGCCGACCAGAAGGCCCCCGCGAATGCTGCCTCGGCTGCGCGGTCGAGCTCCGCGTCTGCCATCACGATGAAGGGGTTGTGCCCGCCGAGCTCGAGCTGGACGCGGCAGTTACGCGCCGTTGCCTCGTTTCGCACCGCGTGGCCGACGGCGACAGAGCCCGTGAATGAGAGCGCGCGCACGTGGCGGTTGGAGACGAGCTCTGCTCCGACCTTCGAGCCCGAGCCCGTGACGACGTTGAGCACGCCGGCCGGGAGCCCGGCCTCGGCGAAGCACTCCGCGATGTGGAGGCCCGTGCGTGGCGCCTCGTAGCCGAGCTTGAGCACGACCGTGTTCCCGTAGATGAGCGCCGGTGCCAGCTTCCACACGGGGATCGCGACCGGGAAGTTCCACGGCGTGATCAGGCCGACGACGCCGAGTGGGCGTCGGCGGGTGTAGAGCGTCTGGTTCCCGACCGACGGCTCGTACACCTCGCCCGCGGGTCGGTAGGCCTCGCCGGCCGAGTAGCGGAGGATCGCCGCGGCTCGGGCGGACTCCATCCGCGCCTCGCGCAGCGGCTTCCCCATCTCGGCGGTCATGTCCTGCGCGATCTGCTCGACGCGCGCTTCGATTGCGTCAGCGGCCCTGAAGAAGAACGCGGCCCGTGTCGGGGCCGGAAGTGCGGCCCAGCCGGGGAATGCCTCGACCGCGGCCTCGACGGCGGCGATCGCATCGTCGGCGGTCGATGCGGCGTAGACGCCGGTCACCTCGTCGGGCCGCCACGGATTGCGCTTCTCGTAGGTCTCGCCGGATTCGCTCTCGCTCCACTCGCCCCCGATGAAGTTGCGGCCGGTGGTGGCAGACAGGGTCTCGTTCATGAGTGGCTCGTCCTTTCGAGTACGTCCGCAGCGCGCACGACGGGGTTCGTCAGCGTGCCGATCTCGGGTACGTGGATCGCGACCACGTGCCCGGGGAGGAGGGTGAAGTCATCGGGCGGCACGAGCCCTGTGCCGGTGAGGAGTACGCTCCCCGGCGGCACCGGGTTGTCACGCACGAGCCAGCTGACGAGGTCGGGGAAGTTCCGCTTCATGGTCGCGGTCGACGTCGAGCCCTCGAAGACGACGGCCCCGTGCCCGTCGCGGATCGTCATCTCGATCGCGAGCGGCGCGTCCCAGTCTTCCGGCACGTAGACGGCCGGGCCGAGAGCGCACGCGGCGGCGAAGACCTTGGCCTGGGGGAGGTAGAGCGGGTTCGCTCCCTCGATGTCGCGCGAGGAGACGTCGTTGCCGATCGTGTAGCCCACGATCGAGAGGTCGTCACCGAGGACGACGCCGATCTCGGGCTCGGGCACGTTCCACGTCGTATCGGAACGGATCGCGATCGGTTCACCCGGGCCGACCGTGCGGCGGCACTGCGCGTCCTTGAGGAACAGCTCGGGCCGGTCGGCGTCGTAGACGAGGGCGTAGACGTCGCTGCCGGACTCCTCGATGCGCGCATCGCGGCTGCGCTCGTACGTGACGCCGGCACACCACACCTCGGGCGGGTCGACAGGACGGAGGAGCATCCCGCCCGGGGGAAGGGCGTCCTCGACGGGGCTGCCGTCGGCGATCGCGGTCTCGTGCACCGCGCCGCCGGCGTCCCTGAAGCGGATCGTGCGCATCAGTAGACGGCGCGGCCGCCGGAGATGTCGTAGGTCGCTCCCGTGGAGAACGAGCACTCCTCGCTCGCAAGCCAGCAGATCAGCGCCGCGACCTCCTCGGCCTTACCCATCCGGCCCATGGGGATCTTCTCGACCATGTAGTCGATGTGCTCCTGGGACATGTCTCCGAGCATCGCCGTCTCGATCACCGCGGGGGCGATGCAGTTGACGGAGACGCCGGTTCGGGCGAGATCTTTCCCCACAGCTTTCGTGAGGGCAATCACCGCTGCCTTGGACGCGGAGTACGCGGCAGCCATCGGGTTGCCCTCCTTGCCGGCGATCGAGGCGACGTTGACGATGCGGCCGTAGCCCCGCTCGACCATGCCGGCCGTGACCGCTCGGTTGCACCAGAAGACGCCGTCGGTGTTGATCGCCATCACGCGCTTCCACTCGTCGTCACTCACGTCCGCGGTGCGAAGCGAGTTTCCGGAGACGCCGGCAGAGCAGACCATGATGTCGATCGGCCCGAGCTCGGCGGTTGCTCGTGCGACGGCTGCCTCGACGTCGGCGGAGGCAGAGACGTCCCCGGAGAGGGCGAGCACGCCCTCGGTGGTGGGGGCATGGAGGTCGAAGGCCGCCACCTTCGCGCCCTCGGCGAGCAGCCTGCTGACGGTTGCAGCGCCGATGCCGCTCGCGGCGCCCGTGACGAACGCGACGCGGCCAAAGAATCGATGATCGTTTGTCATGACCGTCAGCCTATAAAGTTTCCGGGTATGAGTTTCGATCCAACCGTCGACTACCCACTCGGCTCCCGACGCCCCGACCTCGTCGAGACGCCGTCGGGACTCGCTCTCGACGATGTCACCCTCGAGGCTGCACGGGCCGGGACGCTCGTCGCCTCCGACGTCCGCGCGACGCATGCGACGCTCCGACGGCAGGCGGAGGTTGCCCGGGCGGCCGGACGGACGCAGCTGGCCGACAACCTCGACCGGGCAGCCGAGCTCGCTCGCGTGCCTGACGAGGAGCTCCTCGAGATCTACACGGCGCTGCGACCCGGGCGGTCGACCGCCGCGGAGCTCGAAGAGTGGGCGCGACGGCTCGACGAGTGGGAAGCGCCGCTGACGGGTGGCTTTGTCCGCGAGGCTGCCGCGGCGTACGTCGAGCGTGGGCTCGTCGGTGCCTGACACGCCGAGCCCGGGCGCGTCGGCTCGGTTCGCATCCCGTGCGGCGAAGGAGCTTCGCCGCGAGATGCTCGTGACGCCGCTCGCCGAGCTCGGGCTCGTCGCCGCGAACGGCCCGAACGATCCGGAGCCCGAGCTCGTGGTCGAGGACGGCGTCGTCGTACGCATGGACGGTCGCGCCGCGGCCGACTTCGACGTCATCGATCGCTTCCTCGTGGCGCACGGCCTCGATCTCGACGTGGCCGTCGAGGCGATGGCCCTGTCCGATCTCGCCGTCGCGCGCAAGCTCGTCGACGTCGACGTCCCGCGCGCCGAGATCGTGAGGCTTGCGCGAGGACTGACGCCTGCGAAGCTCGCACGCGTCGCAGGGCTGCTCGACCCGGTCGAGTTGATGTTCGCGCTCAAGAAGCTTCGCGCCCGCAGGGCGCCCGCGAACCAGGCGCACGTCACCAACTTGAAGGAGAGCCCTGCCCTTCTCGCGGCCGATGCCGCCGAGGCGGCGGCGCGAGGATTCGCCGAGATGGAGACGACCGTCGGGGTTGCACGCTACGCGCCGCTCAACGCGATCTCGCTCCTCGTTGGCTCGCAGACCGGTAGGCCGGGCGTGATGACCCAGTGCGCGGTCGAGGAGCGGCGCAACCTCGAGCTCGCGGTCAACGGCCTCGTCACCTACGCCGAGACGCTCTCGGTCTACGGCACCGAGCAGGTCTTCGTCGACGGTGACGACACGCCCTGGTCGAAGTCGTTCCTCGGAGCCGCGTACGCCTCGCGCGGCGTGAAGGTGCGCTTCACATCCGGAACCGGGTCGGAGGCGCTGATGGGGCACGCGCAGGGTATGTCGATGCTCTACCTCGAGGCGCGGTGCATTTCGGTCGTGCGCGCCGCCGGCTCGCAGGGCGTGCAGAACGGCTCCATCTCCTGTGTCGCGCTCGTCCTCTCGCTTCCCGGTGGAACGCGCGCGATCCTGGCCGAGAACGTGATCGCGGCCTGGCTCGACCTCGAGGTCGCATCCGGGAACGACGCGATCGCCTCACACTCCGCGATCCGCAAGACGGCGAAGCTGATGGGGCAGTTCCTTCCCGGGACAGACTTCGTCACCTCCGGCTACTCCGTGATGCCCCGCCACGACAACACGTTCGGTGGCGGCAACTACGACGCCGACGACCTGGACGAGTGGATGACGATCCAGCGAGACTGGCAGGTCGACGGTGGTATCGAGCCGGTCGACGAGGCCGAGGTGACCCGCGTGCGTGGCCGCGCCGCCCGCGCGATCCAGGCCGTGTTCGCCGAGCTCGGTCTCCCCGAAGTCAGCGACGCCGAGGTCGACGCCGCAACGACCGGATACGACGCGAGCGACATGCCGGATCGCGATCGCGCCGCGGATGTCGACGCCGCAGACGCGGCGCTCGAGCGGAAGGTCTCGGGCCTCGACGTCGCGCTCGCCCTCGACCGGCGAGGGTTCGACGACGTCGCCCGCGCGGTCGTCGATATGCAGCGGCAGCGCGTGTCGGCCGACTACCTGCAGACGTCGGCGGTGATCGACCCGGACGGGTTCGTCCGCTCGGCGGTCAACGATCCCAACGCGTATACCGGCCCCGGGACGGGCTATCGGCTCGAAGGGGCTCGCTGGGAGGCGCTCCAGGCGCTTCCGCACGTGATCGACGCCGCGACCCTCGGAACCGGATCGAGCAGCGCGCAGCCGGTCGTCGTCGAAGGAGAGGAGGCGGCTGCCGGGAGCGATGCAGCCGAGGTCGTGATCGCTGTCGGGCCGGCCTTCGCGGGAGCGATCCGGGAGACGATCAACGGGCTCGACCATGGTGACGTGCTCGCCGCGATCGTCGACGGCGTCGTTGAGGCCGGTGGAAGCCCGCGCATCGTCCGCGTGCGCCGCGTCGCGGACGTTGCTTTCATCGCGCACGACGGAGCGCGGCTCTCGGGGTCGGGGATCGCGCTCGGGATCCAGTCGAAGGGTACGGCGGTCATTCACCGCGCCGATCTGCAGCCCCTCGACAACCTCGAGCTCTTCGGCATGTCGCCGCTCTACTCGCTCGAGAGCTACCGCGCGATGGGTCGGAACGCCGCAGGCTACGCGCTCGGGAACCGCGTCGGGCCCGTCCCGACCGAGCTCGACAACTTTGCTCGCGCCAAGTTGATCGTGCGAACGACGCTGCTCCATGCGAGGGAGACGCGCGCCGTCGTCAAGGGAGCAGCGCCGGTCGAGCTCGTGCTGGGGGTCGCGGGGGAGGGCGAGGCTGCGGTCGCGGGCGAGGCTCTGCCTGCGGGCGAGGCTCTGCCTGCGGGCGAGGCTCTGCCTGCGGGCGAGGCTCTGCCTCGCTGAGGCTCGGCGGCGCCTCGCCCCTACGCTCGGCGGCGCCTCGCCCCTACGCTCGGCGGCGCCTCGCCCCTACGCTCGGCGGCGCCTCGCCCCTACGCTCGGCGGCGCCTCGCCCCTACAGAAGCCCCTGGGCGCGCTGGCGCGCCTGCAGCTCTCGCTCGGCCTCGTCCTCCTCGCGGAACAAGACGACGAGCAGCCAGACGATCATCGCGAAGAAGACGATCGCCTGCTCCGTCGTCATCAGGATCCCCCCGAGGTTCTGATCCTGTGCCGGGCCGATCCCCCACAGGCGCACCGGCAGGTCCTCGTAGTACCCGTACAGCGGAGGGGAGAACGTGAGCGCGAGGCCGAGGAACGCCGAGCCGACGAAGGCGGCGAAGATGTAGGCGATCCGCCCGAGCGTGGGCACTGCGCGCGGCGCGTCGCTGAGCACCGGCCACCAGAAGAGCAAGCCGATCGCGATCATGAAGAGGTGCTCGACGTTGAGCAGGATCGGGTTCCGGAGCGCCGTCTCGTAGACCCCTGCGAGGTGGACGGCGTACCAGCCGACAAGCCAGACCGGAAGCGCGATCGTTGGTCGCGTGATGAACGCGAACGGGCGGGCGCCGCGGGCTGCGATCGCCGCCCGCATCCCGGGAGTGAGGCCGAGAATCAGGAGCGGTGGCGCCCAGTCGGAGATGATCACGTTCTGCAGCAGATGAAACAGCAGCAGGTAGTCGACAGCGATCGTCTCGAGCGGCGAGTTCAGTGAGAGGACGATGAGGAGGATTCCGGCCGAGAACGCCGCGATGCGGCCGCGGCCGGGAGGATCGTCCTTCGCAGCTCGCGTGTAGGCCCACGCGGCTGCAGCGCCGCCCACGATGAAGAGCGGCTCGAAGGTCGGTGCCCAGGGGGAGCTCACGCGGGCTCCGGGTGCGTTTCGAGGAGCTCCGCACGTCGCCGCTGGTTCGCTCGCAGGAGCAGGACGAAGGCGAGTCCGACGGTGAGTACCTGCTCCACCATCATCACCACGCCCGAGATCTTCTGGTCGGTCAACGGCGAGAGACCAAGGAGGCGGTCGGGCTGGTCGGCGTACGTCGAGAAGAGGGGCGTCGGGTCGAAGAGGATCACGTAGGCCAGCACCTGGCCCGTCCAGAAGACGAGGGCCGTGTACCCGAGCCGCTCGGCGAGCGTCAACCGACCGTGGTGGGACGGATCGATGATCTGTGTCCAGATGAGGATCCCGCCGAGAATGAAGCTCAGGTGCATGAGGTCGTGCCAGAACCAACCGTGCAGCGCCGCCTCGTAGAAGCGGGGGACGTGCCAGGCGACGAGGGCGATCACCCAAACGCCGTAGCTGACTCCCGGCCTGAGCACGAAGCGCAGCATGCGGCGGAGCCAGCGCATCCGGGCGAGCGGCACGAGGAGATCGCGCGGGAGGAAGAAGACCGTGAGGGGGCCGCGAACCGCGACGATCGTGAGCGCGATCCCGAGGTCGGCGATGAGCACGTGCTGCAGCATGTGGACGCTCTGCAGGTAGCTCTCGCCGATCCTGTCGATCGGCGAGACGATCGCGAGCACGGTGATCACGACTCCGGCGACGAACAGGGGAATGCGAGTCCACGGCGCGAGCTCGGGCCTCCGTCGATGGAGACGCCTCCAGCCGTGGAGGAAGAACGCGATCGCGACGAGACCGCCGCCGATCAGTGCGGGCTGGAACGACCACGCGCGCCAGAGGTTCTCGGATGCGAGGAGGACGCCTGCTTCCACGCAAATCAGGCTAGCGCCTGTGCTGCTGAGTGGAGTGTCCCGCAACGGACGAACCGAAATGATCGTTGCAGGACACTCCACTCGGTGCTGATCGGGGTAGTGCGGCGTCTCACAGGAGCTGTCTCCTGTCAAGCGTTGTGAGACGCCACACTACGTACCTGCGAGGATGGCGCGCGCGGCGGCTCTGCCGGAGCGGATCGCGCCTTCCATGTGCATGTGGCCGACGCCGGCGAGATCGGTGCACGCCCACTGGATCGGGCCGACCGCGCGGTTGAGGTCGGCTCCGTGACGCGCAAGGCCGCCGACGCCGAACGTAGCGGCATACGCGCCGCGCGTCCATTCCTCCTGCGACCAGTCGCGCTCGATCACCTCGATCGCCTCGAGCGCCCGTGGCCCGAAGTAGCGGGCGAACCCCTCGAGCACGAGCTGCTGTCGCTCGGAGGCATCGAGCCGCTCGGCGGCCTGCGCCTTCTCACCCGAGAGAAACGTGCAGAGCACGCCGGGGCGACCGGCGGGAGGAGAGTTGTCGTAGACCTCGCGAACGAGCTGGTAGGGCGCAAAACCTTCGCCCGAGAGGCCGTCGGCACGCCAGAACGGCTCGTCGTAGACCGCGAGGATCTTGATCACGTCACCCTGGGTCAGCGCCTGATGGAGCCGCATTCGCCACGCGGGCAGCGACGGCTCGAAGCGGATGAAGCCGGCAACGTTCGGCGGCACGGCGACGACGGCCGCCTGCGCCTGCACGGTCGTTCCCTCGGCTTCGACCACGACGGCGTCGTCGCTCCAGCGAAGCGTTCGCACAGGTGCGTCGACGATGACCCGGTCGCCGAGCCGTTCTGCGAGCCGGAGCGGGATGAGCTGCGAGCCGCCCACGATCCGGGAGTGCAGGCAGAGGTCGGGCTCGAACAGATTGGCGACGCTTCCCGCCCCCGCGACCGTCGCTACGGCGCCGAGGAGGGAGAAGCTGTCTGCCGGCTTCGTCATGTATCCCCCGGCCATGTTCGAGCGGAGGAAGTCGCGCGCGAGCGTGTCGTCGACCTCGGCACTGAGCCACTGCTCGAACGTGATGCCGTCGAGCTCGGGGGCGCGCGGGTGCTCCCAGGGTGCTTCGGGATCGAGCTCCGCGCAGAGCGCGTCGAGCTTCGTGACCGCCTGCCCGTACGCGGCCGCCGAGATCGCGGGCAACGGCTCCTCGTCGGCCGCGTAGCGGTGAAGCCCGCCTTCCGGGTCGATGTAGAGGCTGTCGCCCTCACGGTACGCGTGGAAGCTCTCGAGGCCGAGCTCCGCGAGGAGCGCGTGCATTTCGCTCTGGTACGGAGCGATCCACTGGCCGCCGAGCTCGTTCGGCTCGCCGCCGATCTCGGTGTTGAGCAGGCGCCCACCGACGCGATCCCGCGCCTCGACGACGACGACCTCGCAGCCTTCTGCGACGAGGTCGGTTGCGGCGACGAGCCCGGCGATTCCCGCCCCGACGACGACCACGTCAACGTCTCGACCTGCCATGCCTCTTCCCTCCTGACCGTGTGGTCAGGAGATTCTGTCACATCATGCCGCCACAGGCCCGGGAGGCATCTCGCCGACGGGCCACGGCTTGCCGCCGACACCCCAGTTCTTCGGGTTGTGGCCCTCGACGATCACCCAGGTGTGGCTCTTCAGATCGGGGTGGACGACATCGCACAGCGCATCCGTCATCGCAGCGATGAGCCTCTCGCTCACCTCCGGCGTAACGCGGTAGTCGAAGAGCTCGACTCGGATCAGTGGCATCAGGGCCTCCTTGGCTCGGGTTCCGATGATCCTACGACCTGATGGATCGCCGCGGCGGAGCTTTCCCGGCGTCGGGTCCGACCGGCTTTCCGAAAGGTGCTCTACCGCTCGACGTGCAGCGAGCCGTCGAGGTCACCGAGGACGAGGTCGCGCTCCCGGTCGCCGATGTGGTCGAGCGGCACCGGCGAGAGCGCCTCGATGAAGGTGACGCCGTCGGCGGAGTACAGCTCGTGCTCGATCCCGCGATTGATGATGCAGGCGTCGCCCGGTCCGATCTCTCGCGTCTCGTCGCCGATCGTCATCCGGAGCGACCCGTCGAGCACGAGCATCGCCTGCTCGGTGTGCTCGTGGCTGTGTCGCTTCACGGTCGTGCCCGGCTCGTACGTGACCCGGCCCAGGAAGACCTGGTCGCCGGCAATGGGGTGGAGCCCTACCCCGGGAAAGATGGGGAAGGGCTCCTCTCCATTGAACGAACGGAAGGGCGAGGCGGCCATCGGTGACTAGGCCGCTGCCCCGAACGCGATCCCGGTGCCGACCGTGTTGACCGAGAGCTCGGCGTCGAAGATGACGGTCTTGCCGTCACGCTTCGGCGCGTCGCCTCCCGCGGCCTTCTCGTGGAGGGCACGCAGCACCCTCTCCGGCGTGATCGGCAGCTCCGTCACCCAGACGCCGACCGCGTCGAACACGGCGGTTGCGATCGCCGGGGGCTGGGCGTTGTTCGCCATCTCCCCGATCCCCTTGGCCCCGAACGGGCCGTCGGCGGAGGGGTTCTCGATGATCAGCGTGTCGATCTGCGGAAGGTCCTCCATGCCCGGGGCGAGATAGGCCCCGAACTGCCCGCCACGGTGCTCGACCGAGGGGTAGTACGGGTAGCAGTTCTCGAGGATGCCGAGGCCGAGGCCCTGCACCGCTCCACCCTCGATCTGTCCCTCCACGAGCGTCGGGTTGATCGACCTGCCAACGTCGTAGCACTGCCAGAGCCGCGTCACCGTGACGACGCCGGTCTCCTCGTCGACCTCGACCTCGGCAGCACACGAGGCGTACGAGATGGCCGAGTGGGGCGGGAGGTCGACCTTGCCCGTCTCGGGCTCGACGATCGTGGCGTACGGCTTCAGCTGGGCACCGGTCCCGGTGAGGAGCTCGCCATACCCCCAGGTCGCCGCGGCGGCCACGTCGGGGACGCTGATCTTCTTCTGTGGCGCACCCTTCGCGATCACCTCGCCGTCGATGATCTCGAGGTCGGCGGGATCGATCTCGAGCTCCTTGCCGGCGATCTCGAGGATCTTCTGGCGGACGTTCTCCGCCGCCTTCTCGACTGCCTTGCCCGCGACGAACGTCGCCCGTGAGGCGAACGTCCCCGTGCAGACGGGCGACGAGTCGGTGTTCGAGTTGTCGTACGTGATCCACTCGTACGGCACGCCGATCGTCTCCGCCACGATCTGGGACTGGATCGTCTTCGAGCCGTTGCCGATGTCGGACGTTCCTGCGAACACGTCGATGCGGCCGTCCGGCTTGACCTTGATCCAGGCCTGCGACGGGTCGCCGTTCTGGTTCATCCCCGTTGGGTACTCGATCGCCGCGAAGCCGCGGCCTGTTTTCACAGCCATGGGTCTCTCCTACTCACGTCGGAAGTTGCGTCGTAGGGGAGATGGCGGAGCCTCTCCCGGGAACGGACACGCAGCCTGCGTGCCTCGGGGGCAGATAGGCGTATCGTTGTGAGGTGCCGCACTAGTGGGCCTCCGGGTTTCCGAGTTGGCCGACGAGGTGCTCCGGGAGAAGGTCGCCCGACCGTTGTGCGGGCGTCATCCCGGCGTACTCGGGCGTCAGGTCGTGCCCGACGGCGTCGGCGATCGCGAGGATCGTCGGCACCGTCGACGGGTCCGTGTACACGATCTGGTTCGGTGACGTGTCGCCGATCCGGTTCGCGTTCTTCAGCCGGAGCTCGAACGGGTCGATCCCGAGCTCGAGCGCGATCCTGCTCATGTGGGTCTCGGTTGCGAACGAGACCGAGGTGACGCCGAAGCCGCGCATCGCCGTCGTCGGTGTGCGGTTCGTGTAGACGACGTACCCGTCGAACTCGAGGTTCGGGATCGAGTAGGCGCCCGTGTGGTGGAAGCTGTGCTTCGTCAGCCCGTACGGCGAGAACCGCGAGTATGCACCGGAGTCGTGCAGGGTGAGCATCTTGCGGCCGAGAATCCACCCGTCCTTCGTCACCGCATCCGCGATCTCCATGTGCCACGGAGCCCGCGTCGACGAGCAGAGGAACTCCTCCTCGCGCGTCCAGCGCCACTTCACCGGCTTGCCCGACTTCTGGGCGAGGAGCGCGCACATCGTCTCCGTCGCCGTGTCGACCTTGCCGCCGAAGCCGCCGCCGACCGTGCCGCCGACGACCTTCAGCTTGTTCAACGGCAGCTGGAGATGGGCGGCGACGACGCCCATCGAGAAGTAGAGCGCCTGCGTGCACGAGTAGATCGTGAGCCTGCCGTTCGCTTCGGGGACGACCTGACACACCTGCGTCTCGAGCGGTGCGTGCTCGATCGCGGCAGGGCGGTAGACGCCCTGGACGATCAGGTCGGCCTGGTCGAACGCCTCGTCGATGTTGCCCTTGCGGATCTGGCGTCGGTCCATCTCGTTCTCGAAGTGCGTGTACCAGTTGCCTTCCTGGTGGATCACGGGAGCGTCCGCGTCGAACGCCTTGCGCACGTCGAAGAGCGCGGGGCGTTCGGCGAAGTCAGCAGTGATCGCATCCACGGCCGCCATTGCCGCTTCCTCGGTCGGGGCCGCAACGATCGCGATCGGCTGGCCGAGGTAGCGAACCTCGTCCTTCGCGAGCAGCGGCTCGTCGGCCGGGATCCCGAGGGCCGAGAGGTGGCCGTACTCGAGCAGCGGGACATCTTCCCACGTGATCACGTGGACACCCTTCATCGCCGCGGCCTTGCTCGTGTCGAGGTTCGTCATCGTGGCGCTGTGCACCGGCGAGCGAAACGCCTTCACCCAGAGCGTGCCCGGGATCCTGATGTCATCGACGAACTGCGTTCGGCCTGTCGCGTGGGCGACGCCGTCATAGCGGGGGACGCGCGCGCCTACCGCTTTCATGCCATACCTCCCAGGTTTGTCATGGCCGTACCTGCAGCCGTGACGTTCGGGTCGAACGACTCGCCGCGAGCCACGGCCGCGACGGCGTCGATGATCTTCACGTAGCCCGTGCACCGACAGACGTGTCCGCCGAGAGCATGCTGAATCTCCTCGCGGTCGTCCGTCCCGCCGGCATCGATGTAGGCCTGCGTGGCCATCATCATCCCGGACGTGCAGAAGCCGCACTGGGCGGCGTAGTGGTGCGTGAACGCCTGCTGCACCGGAGAGAGGTCATCCGGCGTGCCCAGCCCTTCGACCGTGGTGATCGAGGCGCCGTCGACCGAGGCCGCAGGCGTGAGGCACGACCGACGGGGCTCGCCATCGACGAGAACCGTGCAGGCACCGCAGCCACCCTGTTCGCACCCGGCCTTCGGGCTCGTGATTCCGAGCTCCTCGCGAAGCACGTCGAGCAGGCTCGTCAGCGGCCCGCTCTCGATCGGGGTCTCGACCCCGTTGACCGTGAGGTTCATGCCGACTCCTCGAGTTGAGTGAGAACGCGACGCACGAGCACCGGCAACGTCTGCTCGCGATACCAGGCCGACGCGAGTGCGTCGTCGGCGAACGTGACGTCACCGACTGCCGCGGCTCCAGCCGCGTCCGGATCCGACGCCGCGGCCTCGGCCGAGCGCAGCCGTGCGCCGGGGCTCGCGACTCCTGTGGCCGCAAGCCGGATCGTGCCGTCGGCGGAACGAGCGCCAGAGACCGCGAGCACGGTGTACTCGTGCGTGTGCGGATACTCGAGCGCCGCGAAGGCCGAGGCTACAGGCCGGGTGAAGCTGACCTCGAGGAGGAGCCGGCCGTGCCGGTGGGGGAGGAACTCCTCGAGCGATTCCGTGCGCTCACCGTCCGGGCCGGTCGAGCGGACCGTTGCATCGAGAGCCAGCAGCGCACCTTGCAGGTCTCCTCTCGGCGCCTCGTGCCCCTGGCCAACGCACAGGTTGCCGCCGACGGTCGCCTGCGAGCGGATCTCGCCGTCTGCGACATTGCCGGCACAGGCCGTGAGCCCCTCGATACCGAGCTCCGCCAGGGCGTCCACCCGGGTCGTCGCACCGATCGTGATCGTGTCTCCGTCGGTAGCGACGGTATCGAGGCCGGCGTTCGTCAACAGGAGCACCCGCTCGGGCGTCACGTGGCCGTACGTGATCTCCGGCATGACGACGGTTCCACCGCCTATCACCGTCGTCGAGGCTCCATCGCCGAAGAGCGACACCGCCTCCGACGGCGACGACGGCATCAGTACTTCAGAAGCCATGTTCATCCTTTCCCGTGGTCCTCGGCATTACGACTGCGGCTTCCCGCCGATGCCCCAGTGGCTCGGTGCGACACCCTGGATGACGACCTGAATATGCTCCGGTGCCGCTCCACTCGACTCGGCGAGGGCGTTCGTGAGTGCCTCGATCATCTTCGGCACGGACTCCTCGGTGACTCGGCGGTCATACAGCTTGACCTCGATCATCGGCACGGTGGTGGCCTCCTTGGGATCGGCCGATCCCGGGGCGGGGTCGACGCTTTGGATGTTCCGACAGTGTGACATTGTCGTACCGGTCGCGCAACGCTATCGTCTCAACTCGATGGCGGTCATCGACAGCACCGAGCAACGCGTGATCGACGGCGCTCGCCGCGCGATCGCCTCGGGTGGGTGGCAGTCCGCCACGCTGACGCGCATCGCGGAAGAGTCGGGCGTTTCCCGGATGACCCTCCACCGCCGCGGCCTCGGACGTGACGAGATCTTTGCGCTACTCGCCCGCGACTACGAGGATGCATTCAAGGCGGCACTCTGGCCGTCCGTGACCGGGCGTGGGACCGGGGCGGAACGCCTCGAGGCGATGCTCATCGCCGTCTGCGAGGTGACCGAGGACCACCTTGCCTTCCTCGCGGCGTTGGACGAGGAGGCCGACCGGCGGTTCTTCCACGAGACCGCCGACGAGGCGCGGTCGCGGGACGGATACATCAACCCGATCGAGCGCCTGCTCTCGGACGGGATCGCCGACGGGTCGATCAGGCCGGTCGAGGTCGAAGAGACCGCCACGGTCATCGTCAACGCGGTCGACCGCACGTACCGTCACCTTCGCCGGGCGCACGACTGGGACGAGGAGCGGTCGCGCGCGGTGCTGATCGACCTCGTCCTGCGCGGTTTGCTGCCGACGTAGTTGCTCGTTCAGAAGGGCGGCGCAGCATAGACGCCGTCCTCGAGCGTCGCCGGGTCCGGTGCCGGTGCCTGCTCCGCTTCGGCGAGCCCCGCATCGACCTCCGCGAGTGCAGCGTCGCGCATGCCCTGAATTGCCGGAGATCCAAAGCCGTCGAGCGCGAGGCGTGCTCCGAGTCGTCCCACCGGGTCGTACCGCTCCGCGAACTCCTCGCGCATCCCTTCCGGCATATAGCGAGCGTCGTCGTGGGCGGCGTGGCCGTGCATCCGCACGGAGAGGGCCTCGACGGCCTGGGGGCCGTTGCCGTTGCGCGCCCGCTCGACGGCAGCACGCACGGCGTCGAGAACGGCAAGTGCGTCGGTTCCGTCGACGCGCTCGGCGGGAATCGACCAGCCGCCGAACAGCCGCTGGGCGATGTTCGTGTTCACCATCTGGCGCGCGACAGGCGTTGAGTAGGAGTAGCGATTCGACTGGATCACGAAGACAGCGGGGACCTGCCAGACGGCTGCGAGGTTGAGCCCCTCGTGCGTGTCGCCGACCGAGAAGGCGCCTTCGCCGAGGAACGTCATCGCTACTCGACGCTCTCCGCGCCGCTTGAACGCGAGCGCCGCGCCGGCAACGACAGGGACGAGGTCGCCGAGCATGGAGACGAGTGGGAAGACACCTCGCGCGGGTGCTCCGAAGTGCATGTTGCCGTCCCGGCCGAACGTGGGGCTCGTCGCCTTGCCGAAGAAGTTGCGAAAAACGTCCGCGGGTGTCGCGCCGCAGGCGAAGTGGCAGGCGAGTTCACGATTCAGTGGCGCGACGACATCATCCGGGCCGAGCGCAAGCCCGGCGCCCGCAGCCACCGCTTCCTGTCCGCGACCCGTGTACACCGAGCCCGGGATGCGTCCCTGGCGGTAGAGAGCCATCACGCGCTCCTCGAAGAGGCGTTGGAGCAGGACGAGCCTGAAGAGCGCTACGCGCTCGTCCGCATCGACCGACGGTGCCTCTGCACAGGGCTCGATCGGCATCAGAGTCGCTCCTCGGCGTGTCCCACCGCTAGCCCGTAGGGGAGACGGCGCAGCCTCTCCCGGGACAGAGTCCGTCGATCACCGGCCCGAGGGGCAAACAGGCGTAACGCTGTGAGACAACGCACTAGTAGGCCAACAGCTGGTCGAGGGCAGCGGCCGTCGACTCGACCGACGGCATGTACCCGTCCTCGAGCTCGGGCGCGAACGGCACCGGCGTGTCGGGCGGGGCGTGCAGAGCCGGGGGCGCGTCGAGGTGCTCGAAGGAGCGTCGGGCGATCAGCGACAGGATCACCCCGGCGGCGCCGGTCGAGCGGGACGCCTCCTGGAGCACGAGGGCGCGCGAGGTCTTCTCGATCGAGGAGAGGATCGTCTGCTCGTCGAGCGGCCAGATCGTGCGCAGGTCGACGATCTCGACATCTCCGTCGACGAGCTCCGCGGCCGCGAGCGCCGTCGACACGCCTGACCCGTAGGTGATCACGGTTGCGTCTGCTCCAGGGCGGGCAATCGCCGCCGGGCCGATCGGCGTGCGGTGCCCGGCCGGCGGCGCATCGGCGCGCAGGGTTCGGTACAGGCGCTTGTGCTCGAAGTAGAGAACGGGATCGGGATCGTCGATCGCCGCCCGGAGCAGCCCGTAGGCGTCCTCGACGGTGCCGGGGCAGACGATCTTCAGTCCGGCTGTGCCGACGAACCAGCCTTCGGGCGAGCCGGCGTGGAAGGGGCCACCGCGTACCCCGCCTCCGGTCGGGCAGCGGATCGTGACCGGGATGCTCTGCCCGGATCGCCAGTGCGTCTTGGCGGCGACGGTGACGATCGGGTCGAACGCGCACGTGATGAAGTCTGCGAACTGCAGCTCGACGACGGGACGCTCGCCCATCCAGGCAGCACCGATCGCCGCACCGACGAAGCCCTCCTCGGAAATCGGCGTGTCCATCACGCGCGCCTCGCCGAACTCCTCGAGCAGCCCTGCCGTCACCCCGAAGGCGCCGCCGAAGACGCCGATGTCCTCGCCGAGCAGAAAGACGCGGTCGTCCTCGCGCATCGCGTCCTGCAGCGCGGCGCGAATCGACTCGAGGTACGTCGTCGAGCCCGCCGGGCCGGCGCCCGCGGATCCTCCGGGGGCCTCCAGATGACCTGTCGTCGGCACAGAGCCGAGCTTATGCGATCAGGCGGTCGCGTTCCGAGTCCGTGCAGGTCACGGCGCCGGCGGCAGGACTCTCCGAGTGAACCGCCGCACGACGCCACTCGATGCCGTGTCCCACCTCGTTCCTGCCGACGGCGATGAGCCCACCTCCCGTATCGTCCCGGCGATGACCCGCGACGAAGCACTCTCGCGCCTCCGGGCAACCCTCGCCGCCGGTCGGCCGATCATCGGCGCAGGCGCCGGCACCGGGCTCTCCGCCAAGTGCGAGGAGGAGGGCGGGGTCGACCTGATCATCGTCTACAACTCGGGCCGCTACCGGATGGCCGGTCGTGGATCGGCGGCAGGGCTCCTCGCCTACGGAGATGCGAACGCGATCGTCGTCGAGATGGCGGGTGAGGTGCTGCCGGTCGTACGTCATACGCCCGTGCTCGCGGGAGTCAACGGGACCGACCCCTTCCGCTCGATGCCGCGTTTCCTCCGCGAGCTCCAGGAGCTCGGCTTTTCCGGCGTGCAGAACTTCCCCACCGTGGGTGTGATCGACGGCAACTTCCGCCAGGTACTCGAGGAGACGGGTATGAGCTTCGGGCTCGAGGTCGAGATGATCCGCGTCGCGCACGAGCTCGACCTGCTGACGACGCCGTACGCCTTCGATCCACAGGAGGCTCGGTGGCTCGCAGATGCCGGCGCGGACATCGTCGTCGCGCACATGAACACGACCACGAAGGGAATGATCGGCGTCACGAGCGCGCCCTCGCTGGACGAGTCCGTCGAGCGCGTCCAGGCGATTGCGGATGCTGCATTCGAGGTGAACCCGGACGTGCTCGTCCTCTGTCACGGCGGCCCGATCGCCGAGGCCGAGGATGCCCAGTACGTGCTCGACCGAACCGTCGGTGTCGTCGGCTTCTACGGCGCCTCGAGCATGGAGCGGCTCCCCGTCGAGACGGCGATCGCAGACACGGCACGCCGCTTCAAGCAGCTCACGTTCACACCACGCTAGAGAGACGTCACGAGCGCGGCGAGTCGCGTCCCTCGGGCTCCATCATTCGACCGATTTCGGCGTCTCAGTCTCTAGCGATGTTGACGGGATTCGACGACGAGGCGATGGAGGCCGAGCTGACGCTGCGCGACCGGCAGGAGCGCGAGATCGCGCTCGGCCACTCGCTCACGAATGCGGAGCACGAGCTTGCGCGTGAGGCGTTCGTGCTCGGCCGCACGCTCGAGCGTGCGGGCATCACCTTCGATCCGCTCACGTTCGTTGCCCTGAGGATCATCGACGGGAGCCGCGACGAGCATGTCGACCCGGTCGACTGCCTCAACGTGCTCGTCTCCTTCGGCTTTCTCGAGCGGTCAGTCGCGCTCGCTGAGGGCCTGCTCGACGAAGCGGCCTGAGCCCGGTCCGGACGTCGCGCGACGTCGCGCGTCGACTACGCTCATCCAGATGAGCGTCTTCCGCACGATCGACGAGCTCGAGGTCGCACTGCAGGCGGCCGATTACCTGCCCGACCGAGGGCTTTCGACCGCGCTCTTTCTCGCGCTCGCGCTCGAGAAGCCCTTGCTGCTCGAGGGCGAGGCAGGGGTCGGGAAGACCGAGGCCGCAAAGTCGCTCGCCGTCGCGACCGGATCCCGCCTGATCCGTCTCCAGTGCTACGAGGGACTCGACGTCGCGCATGCCGTCTACGAGTGGAACTACCCACGCCAGCTGCTCCACATCCGTGCCGCACAGGAGGGCACGGTCTCCGAGGACGAGCTGTTCGGGCCCGAGTTCCTCATCCGGCGGCCGCTGCTCGAGGCGATCGACTCCGACGAGCCCGTCGTCCTGCTGATCGACGAGATCGACCGCGCCGACGAGGAGTTCGAGGCGTTCCTGCTCGAGGTGCTCTCGGACTTCCAGATCACGATTCCCGAGCTCGGGACGATCCGAGCCCGTCGCAAGCCTGCCGTGATTCTCACCTCGAACCGCACGCGCGAGCTGCACGACGCGCTCAAGCGCCGCGCCCTCTTCCACTGGATCGGGCACCCGTCGATCGAGCGTGAGATCGAGATCGTCAAGATCCGCATTCCCGGTGTCTCCGAGCGGCTCGCCGCGGAGGCGGCGGCGTTCGTCCGCGAGCTGCGCGGGCTCGACCTGGCCAAGCCGCCCGGCGTCGCGGAGACGATCGACTGGACGATGGCACTCAATGCGCTCGGCAAGCAGGAGATCGATGCCGACGTCGTCGAGCAGACCCTCGGCTCGGTGCTCAAGTACCGCGAGGACATCGAGGAGGTGCGCGACGAGACGCTCGCGCGGCTCGTCGACACCGCTCGCGCGACAGCGGCCCGGTAGATCGCGGTGGCCGACGCGGTCGTCCGCCACGTCGTCACGTTCGGCCGCGTCCTGCGCGAGGTCGGTCTCGAGGTCGGCCCGGGGCGCGTCGCGGATGCCCTCCGTGGCCTTGACCAGGTCGATCTGACCCGTCAGGAGGACGTCTACTTCACGCTTCGGCAGACGCTCGTCGCGCGGCAGGACGAGCTCGATCTCTTCGATCGCGCCTTCAGAGCCTGGTTCCTCCGCGCGCCCGTACTGCCGCCCGTTCGCACCACGGATAGGCCGGCCGAGCAGCAGAAGATCGGCGAGTCTCTCTCGGATGCCTCGGGTGGGGAGCAGGACGAGGAGATGGGCGATCCGCTCGAGCTCGGTGCCTCGGGCCACGAGTTGCTCCGAGACAAGGACTTTGCGGAGATGACGCCCGATGAGTATCGGCGCGTACGGCGCCTGATTGCAGCGATCGCCGAGAGTCGGCCACTTCGCGCCTCGCGACGCCGGCGCTCGGATCCACGGGGCGACCGGCTCGACATGCGCCGGCTGATCAGGGCCTCGCTGCGCACGGGCGGCGATCCGGTCGACCGGCCCTACCGCGCGCGCAAGGAGGTGCCGCGGAAGCTCGTCGTCCTGTGCGACGTCTCCGGCTCGATGGACGCGTACGCGC
The DNA here is from genome assembly GCA_963741655.1 of uncultured Thermoleophilia bacterium. Classification (GTDB taxonomy): domain Bacteria; phylum Actinomycetota; class Thermoleophilia; order Gaiellales; family Gaiellaceae; genus Gaiella. The sequence goes on along the minus strand of CAVUIQ010000017.1, from coordinate 121,051 downwards.
GCGCACTCGTGCTGTTCTTGCACGCCGCGGTCGGCTCCGGGCCGGGCGTGGAGGCGTTCGCCTTCGGCACGCGGCTCTCCCGATTGACGCCGGAGCTCGGCACGCGCGATCCGGAGGCGGCGCTCGAGAAGTGCACCGAGGCCGTCACCGACTGGGGGAGTGGCACCCGGATCGGCGCCTCGCTGAAGGAGTTCAACGACCTCTACGGCAAGCGGGCGCTGTCGCGTGGCGCGGTCGTCGTGATCGTCTCGGACGGGTGGGAGCGGCAGGACCCCGAGCTCGTCGGGCGCGAGATGGCGCGACTCGCGCGAGCCGCCTACGCCGTCATCTGGGTCAATCCGTTGAAGGGGAATCCGGAGTACCAGCCGCTCGCCGGCGGCATGCGCGCCGCGCTGCCGTACATCGACCGGTTCCTCTCCGGCCATAATCTGAGAAGTCTGGAAGAGCTGGCAGCAGTCCTCGCCGGCATCGAGAGGAGGCACGCAGCATGAAAGAGATCCTGGACGAGGTCGAGCGCTGGCGCGAAGCCGGCGAGAAGGTCGTTGTCGCAACTGTCGTCGCCACGCGCCGTTCGGCGCCGCGCCCGGTGGGGACGAGCCTTGCGATTTCCGAGTCGGGGAAGATGTGCGGCTCGGTCTCCGGCGGGTGCGTCGAGAGCGACGTCTACGAGAACGCGATGGCAGTGATGCAGTCGGGCGAGGCGAAGATGCTCAGCTACGGGATCACGGACGAGATGGCCTGGGGTGTGGGCTTGCCGTGCGGCGGCGAGATCGACGTCTTCGTCGAGGCTGTCGAGTGAGCCTGCTCCGGCGGTTGACCGAGCTCCGCGACTCCGGTGAGCGCGGAGTGCTCTTCACCGTCGTCGAAGGAGACGGGATCGGCGGCAAGGAGCTCCTGCTCGAGACCGGCGAGCGGATCGGCGGCGGCGTTCCGGATGAGGCGACGACGCAGTTCCACGAGCTCGTTCGGCGCGGGCGCAACAAGCTGCTCTCGCTCGACGGCGACGTGAAGGTGTTCGCCGAGTGGTACGGCCCGCCGCCGCGGATCTTCGTTTACGGGGCGGTCGATACCGCGGAGGCGCTCTGCCGCGCGGCCAAGCTTCTCGGGTGGACGGCGATCGTCGGTGACGCGAGGGGCATGTTCCTGACGCCCGAGCGAATGCCCTCGGCCGACATCCTGATTCAGAAGTGGCCCGAGGAGGCGATCGCCGAGCTCGAGCCGGATCACCAGACCGCCGTCGTCGTCCTCACGCACGACGACAAGTTCGACGAGCCTGCCCTCAAGGCAGCGCTCGAGAGCGAGGCGTTCTACATCGGTGCGCTCGGGTCGCGCCGCACGACCGAGCGGCGCCGCGGGCGGCTGCTCGAGGCGGGCGTGCCCGAGGAGAAGCTCGACCGGATCATGGGCCCGTGTGGGCTCGACATCGGGGCGGACACGCAGGAGGAGACGGCACTTGCGATCCTGGCCGAGATTCTCGCCGTGCGCTCGGGCCGGGGTGGCGGACCGCTCCGCGACTCGAAGAACCGCATTCACGTCGAGGTGGCGTAGTCGAATCCGCGATGGAAGAGCGTATCGCGGATTCGTCTACGTCACCTCGACGTCATCTTTTTGCGCGCTTCGCGCGATCCTGAAGGGGCCGGCCTGCCGGCCCATTTGGGAGGACGTCGCCCGGGCTCCTCCGGTCCGCGCTTCGCGCGATCCTGAAGGGGCCGGCCTGCCGGCCTATTCGGGAGGACGTGGCCGGGATCCCTAGGGTCTCCGCGCGTGCCAGAGCTGGGCGGGTAGCAGCCCCCAGAGCGGCACTTCTCGGAGCGAGGCGCGGGCGTTCCGCGACTCTGCTGGGAACGCTGCCCGTACCCGTACGTGACGGCCACGTAGCAGCAGCCGGAACGCAGCCTTCGCTCGCGGTGCGTGCCAACGCGACGTCACGACGAGCACCTCTCGCGCTCCCACGCGGCTGATGTCGTTCAGTGCGTTGACGGCGTTCCCGACGGTCGTCCTGGCGTCCGGGTCGACGACGAGCTCGCGGGCTTCGCCGGCCCATGCAGCTGCCATCAGCTCGGCCTCGGAGCGCGTACCCGGCACGCGCGCCCAGCCCGAGAGCACGACGACATCGTCCGCCGTGGCAATCTCGGCTGCCCGCGTGAGTCGCGCTGCTCCGACCGGATGGAGTTCACCCCGCCCGCCGTCCGAGTAGCCGAGTACGACGATGACACGCGCAGGCGGGCCGCTCACGAGCCGCGGCGGCGCAGCCAACGGAAGAAGAGCAGCGTGCCGATCACGGTGACGACGAGCTTGAGCGCCTTCTTCCCCTGCAGCTTCGACTCGCCGCTCGCGCGCTCGCGCATGTGCACGGCGACCTCCTCGACGCGAAGGCCCTCCGACTTCAGTCGCAGCAGCGCCTCGACCTCGGGGGCTCCGCTCACGTACGGCTCGGCCATCACGAGCATCGCCTTGGCGTTCACGGCGGCCATGCCACTCGTCGGGTCGTGGAACGGACGCCCGAGCCTGACGTGCATCGCCTTCTGCAGGAGGCCGATTCCAAAGCGGCGGCTCGCCGAGGGAACGTAGCGCTCGTCGTCGTAGCCTTCGCCCTCTGCGAATCGCGAGCCGACCGCGACATCACAGACATCCGTCCGTACCATCTCGAGCAGGCGTGCGAGCTCGTCGGCCGGGTGCTGCCCGTCCGCATCGACCCGGCCGCAATACGCATAGCCACGCTCGGCCGCCTCGCGATAGCCGGCGGCGATGCCCGCCCGAAGGCCGCGGTTCTCGCCGAACGAGACCACGGTCGCTCCCGCGGCACGGGCGACCGCGGCCGTTCCGTCCGTCGAGCCGTCGTCGATCACCAGCACGTCAGCACCGGGCAACGTCGAGTGAAGCTCCGCGAGTACGGCAGGGAGGTTCGCCTCCTCGTTCCACGCCGGGATGAAGATGACCGTGTCGGTGCCGGGAGTCACTGCCTCCAGGGTACAGCGCGCAAGAATCGATGTCGTGTTAGCGTCTAGTGCGGTGTCTCGCAACGTTGAACCGGAAACAGGATTGTTGCGAGACACCGCACTACCATGGTGATTCGGGAGTGCGGCGTCTCATAACGATGCTGTTTCCTGTCAAACGTTATGAGACGCCGCACTCGGTGTCAGCCTCCGTCCTGAAAGGAGACCGAAGTGTCGGGTATCGACGCCAAGTCGAATGCGATCTACGACCTCGTCGAGGAGGGCTCGGGAGTCGAGCGGCTCGCGACGGGATTCACCTTCACGGAGGGGCCGATCTGGCATCCCGCCGAGCAGGTCCTCTACTTCTCCGATATGCCGGCGGACATCCGCCGCAAGGTGACGCTCGACGGCACCGTGACCGAGGTCCGAAACCCATCGTTCAAGTGCAACGGGATGACTCTGGATCACGATCTCAACCTGCTCGTCTGCGAGCACGTCACGAGCTCGCTCGTCCGTGAGCGCCCGGACGGCGTGCGCGAGACGCTCGCGTTCCACTGGAACGGCAAGTACCTCAACTCACCGAACGATGTCACCGTCCGCACGGACGGCACGATCTACTTCTCGGACCCGTGGTACGGGCGCTTCCCCGGGTTCGGGATCGAGCGGGCCCGCGACCTCGGGTGGCAGGGCGTCTTCCGGATTCCTCCGGGCGGCGGCCAGGACGAGCTCGACCTCGCCGTTCCCGAGGACGAGTTCGACATGCCGAACGGGCTGTGCTTCTCGCCAGACGAGTCACTGATGTACATCAACGACACGCCACGGGCGCACATCAAGGTCTTCGACGTCAACGCCGACGGCACCCTCGCCAACGGTCGCATGTTCTTCGAGGGCGTCGGCACCGGCGTGATCGAGGAAGGTATCCCGGACGGCATGAAGGTCGACGAGCTCGGCAACGTGTGGGTGACAGGGCCGCAGGGCGTCTGGGTCATCTCACCGGAAGGTGAGCATCTCGGCACGATCGAGGTGCCGGAGGCCGTGGGCAACCACACCTGGGGCGGGCCGGACTGGCACACGCTGTTCATCCCGTCCTCGTCGTCCGTCTACACGATTCGCACCAAGGTCGGCCCTCGGCGCGAGCCCTACATGCAGTGATCTGCTCAATCAACGACGGGCGAGGCTTCGCCTCGCCCCTACGGAGGTGATGTGTTGTCTGACGAGCTCTCTCTGGACCCTGGCCGGTGCGCGCTGATCATCCAGGATCTGCAGAACGACGTGATCATCGAAGGCGGAGCCTTCGCCGAGTCCGGCTCACCCGCTCACGCAAAGGAGCAGAACGTCGTCGCGAACGTGGCGGATCTCGCGGCGGCGTGCCGTGCGAAGGGCATTCCCGTGTTCCACGTCTGGTACATCGTCGAACCGGGCGCCCCGGGGCTCAAGCTGAACGCCCCGCTCTTCAACGGCGTCGTCGACACGGGCGCTCTCGTCCGAGGCACGTGGGGCGCAGCTCCGGCCGACGGTCTCGAGCCGCAGGACGGCGACTACATCGTCGAGAAGATGCGGATGAGCGCGTGGCAGGGCACGCGCCTCGAGAACATGCTCGAGGGCCTCGGGCGTGACACGATCATCATCACCGGCGCGTGGACGAACATGTCCATCGAGCACACCTCGCGTACCGGCGCCGACAAGGGGTACGTCATGGTCGTGCCCGAGGACGGCACCTCGACGATGAACGCCGACTGGCAGAACGCGTCGATCAACTTCGCGCTGCAGAACGTCTCCACGGTGACGACCTGCGCCGGCGTGAAGGCTGCGATCGACCATCCAAGGGCGTGAAGACCCGGGCCGGGCTCTTCCGGGCGGTCGGCGAGCCTCTCGAGGTCGTCGAGCTCGACCTGGCGGAGCCCGGCCGAAACGACGTCGTCGTGCGGATCGCCGCGGCGGGAATCTGCGGCACCGACCTCCACCAGGTCAAGGGCGAGTGGCAGCGCCCGACGCCGATGGTGCTGGGGCACGAGGGCGCCGGCATCGTCGAGCACATCGGGGATGCCGTCGACTCGGTGGCCGTGGGCGATGAGGTCGTCCTCTCGTGGGCGCCCTCGTGCGGCCACTGCGCAGACTGTGCGCGCGGTCGTCCCGCCGCCTGCGTTCCGCTTCATCGAGCGATCGGGAACGGAACGCTCGTGGACGGGACGACCGGAATGTCTCTCGACGGCGCCACGGTCTTTCGCGGCACCGCGACGGGCGCCTGGGCCGAGCGCGTGGTCGTCTCGTCGCAGGTCGCCCTCCCGACGCACGGGGCAGTGCCGCTTCGCGATGCTGCGCTGCTCGGCTGCGCGGCTCTTACCGGCGTCGGCGCTGTGCTCTTTGCCGCGCGTGCGCAGCCCGGCGGCGTGGTGCTCGTGATCGGTGGCGGCGGCGTGGGGCAATTCGTCGTTCAGGGTGCGCGCATCGCCGGGGCGGAGGCGATCGTCGTCGTCGATCCGGTCGAGGCACGCCGCGAGCAGACGCTGCGATTCGGGGCAACGCATGCCGTCCATCCGGACGACCTCAAGGAGGCAATGGCCGCGATCGCGCCCGAGGGAGCCGACTACGGCTTCGACGCGGTCGGGTTTCCCGAGACGAGCGCGACCGCTCTCCGCTTCACCCGCAGCGGAGGCACGACGGTGATGGTGGGGCTACCGCCGACCGGGCTCCGGCTCGACCTCGATCCGGGGGAGTTCCTGCGCCGCGAAAAGTTTCTCACCGGAACGATGTACGGCTCGGAGGACCCTGCGGTGGCGCTGCCGATCCTGCTCGAGCACGTTGCGGCAGGGCGGCTGGAGCTGGCTCCATTGCTGGGCGAGGTCTTCTCGCTCGACGCGATCGACGATGCGGTGCAGGCGAGTCTCGAGCTTCCCGCCGGTCGCGTTCTCGTCGAACCCTGAACGACCCGCGGGCGTGAAGGCCCTCGGTGAGGGCCGCGGGCGAGGCTTCCGCTCGCACGTCGGCCTCGCTAGTGCGCCTCGCCCCTACGGCAGGCTGGACGAGAGCGCCGCGACGGCCTCTTCCTGGAGCCAGCTCAGGTAGCCGTAGAGCGCGAGCGCCGGCGCCGCAGGATCGTCGGGATCGAGGTCTCGTTCGTAGACCTCCTCGGTGATGTCGAGCTGCGTGCCGAGGTAGAGACGGAGGCTCTCGAGAGCTCCCAGCCAGCCTTCCAGCTGCTCGCCGGTGAGGTGGTCGGCGCCGGCTGTTTCCTCGACGACCCGGAGTGCAGCGAGCTTGCCCTCGAGCAGATCCTCTCGCATGAGTCGCCGGAACTCGTCGTCGGCTTCGGTGTCGTCGGTGTACGCGGGGGGGAACAGACGCCGCAGCGCAGGGTCGTCCGTTTGCAGCACGTCGCGCATCTGCTCGGGAAGCGACTTGAGCAGCTCCCGCTCTTCGGGAGGGAGCCGCAAGCGATAGCCGCCCTTTCGCTCCCGTTGGATCCGGCGTGCGGGCACTACCGCGCTAGTCCTGCCTGAGCGTGGCCCACAGGCCGTACGCGTGAAGTCGGGCGACGTCGAACTCGGCTTTCTCCTTCGTGCCCGACGAGACGACCGCCTTGCCGTCGTTGTGCACCTGGAGCATCATGCGCGTCGCCTCGGCCTCCGAGTAACCGAAGAGCTTCCTGAGTACGAGTGTGACGTAGCTCATCAGGTTGATCGGGTCGTTCCAGACGAGCACGATCCAGGGGCGTTCGTGGTCGAAGTCGTCGGCCGCGTCCGGCTCGCCGACCTCGATCGGCGCCTCGATGGTCTGACTCATCGCCCTACTCCTGATCCTTCGAGGCGTCCTCGGCGCTGTCTCCGTGCCCGTACGCTCGGAGCCGGGCGATCAGCTCGGCGCTGATCCGCGCATCGTCCTCGTCCGTCGGGTCCGCTTCATCCGGGACGGTCGGAGCGGGTGCTGCGGTCGCCTGCTTTCGCTCCTGCTCCTTCTCGCGCTTCCGTCGCTGTTCGTCTTCACGCATCTTGGTTTCGGCGGCGCGTTTCGCCTCGGCTTCGTCGCGGCGGGCCTCCACTGCTGCGGCCTTTTCTTCCTCGCGGCGGCGTTTCTCGTCGAGCTTCCGTTGTTGTTCGGCTTCGCGTGCCTCGGTTTCGGCGGCGCGTTTCGCCTCGGCTTCGTCGCGGCGGGCCTGTTCTGCTGCGGCCTTTTCTTCCTCGCGGCGGCGTTTCTCGTCGAGCTTCCGTTGTTGTTCGGCTTCGCGTGCCTCGGTTTCGGCGGCGCGTTTCGCCTCGGCTTCGTCGCGGCGGGCCTGTTCTGCTGCGGCCTTTTCTTCCTCGCGGCGGCGTTTCTCGTCAAGCCTCCGTTCTTGTTCGGCCTTCCTGGCGTCCGCCTTTGCGGCGCGACGCGCGGCGGCCGCCTCTCGACGGGACTGCTTCGCCGGGGCCGGTTGCTCAACCGCGGCATCGGATGCTGCCGTTGCCCCGACGTCTGGGTCGAGCTCGATGACTACGGCCGCAGCTTCCGCGGCCACCTCCTGCTCGTGCCTGCGTTGCGCGTCGTCAGCCGCTCGCGCGCGTTCCTCCTCGAGGCGTTGCTCCTCGGCAGCAGCTCGACGTTCCGTCTCTTCACGCAGCGCGTGCTCGGCTGCCTCACGTGCCTCCCGTTCCTCCTGCCGGCGGCGCTCTTCGGCGGCCTCCTGGACGCGTTCCTCACTCTCCCGGCGCGCGCGCTCTGCCGCTTCCTCTTGCCTGCGCCGCTGCTCCTCGGCTGCTGCTGCTGCAGCAGCAGCGACCTCCTCACGTGCCGCGACCGCCTCGGCGGCGGCGGACGCTTCGACTTCGGCCGCGCGTTCCTCCTCGACGCGCCGCACCGCATTCTGCCCGTCGCCTCGACCGGCGAACCAGAGGCAGCCGTCACTGTCCCGCCTGGCCCGGTCTCCCGGCAGGTACCAGTCGGCGAGAAACACGGCCTCGGTCCCAACCGGGTCGTTCCAGTAGCCGGTGAAGAGCGACGGCGGATGACCGCGCAACGCGATCTCGCCCTCCACACCGACCGCTTGCTCGTTGCCTCTCTCGTCGAGGACGGTGATGTCGTACCCCGGGAGAGGCTCGCCCAGCGAGCCGATGCCGACCTCGGACTGGTGCCGGTTCGCCACCAGGATCCCGGTCTCGGCCTGCCCGTAGGCGTCATGGATCGTAATTCCAAAGGCCACGCGAAACGCATCGACCGCTTCGGAGTCGAGTGGCGCTCCGGTCGAGACCGCGTGGCGAATACTCCCGAGATAGAACTGCGAGAGTTCGGGGTGTTCCGCCATCCGGCGGTACTCCGAAGGCGGTTGGCAGAGAACGGTGGCGCCGAGCCGACCGATCAGATCGAATCGCTCCTCCACGTCGAACGTGCGCTCGTGCAGGGCGATCGCGGAACCGACCGACCAGGGGCCGATCAGGGAGTTCCAGACGAACAGCGCACTACCCGTTTCGGCGGTGCACCAGACGATGTCGTCAGGTCGTGCGCCCAGCCAGTGCTCGGCCTGGAGTCGCATCATCCAGGTCGACGAGTGGGTGTGGACAGCGCCCTTCGGCGTTCCCGAGGTCCCGGCCGTGTAGAGGATGAAGGCCGGGTCGTCCGCCGCCGTGTCGTGCGTCGGCTCCTCCACCGGGTGCCCGCGGAGCTCCTCCTTCAGATCCTCGACGATCAGGAGGCCGTTCGACTCGAGCAGCACGCCTTTGCCGTCCCCGTCCTCTGTCGCTTCGGTTGCGGAGGGTGCGTGCGCTCGGTCAGTGACGGTTGCGCGGGCGTCGCAGTGCGCCAATCGTTGCGTCAACTCGTCGGCGTCGAACGACTCTGGGCAGGGCACAGCGACGAAGCCGCCCTTGAGCGCCCCGAGGACGATCGAGTGCCAGAGCGGCGTGCGGCCGACGAGGACGGCGACCCGATCTCCGGCGACGAGGCCGCGGGAGCGAAACAACGACGTCCAGCGGCTCGCGTCGTGCGCGACCTCCTTGAACGTTCGGCGATCGATGATGCCCTCGTGGTCGACGAACGTCATCGCATGTCGGAAGGCGTCCGTTGACGCTGCGGCCTCCACGACATCGCGCGTGAAGTTGAACCGCGCGGGGACAGGGAAGTGAGCGTCGGGCTCAGGCGCCTCGACTACCCGGTTGCGGAGTCGGAACCTTCCCATCGCTCCCGGTAGTCCTCTCTCACCGGACAGAAGATGTCGATGACCGTCGCGCCGTCGGGCCCGCAGTACGCCGAATGCTCGACGTTCCCCGGCAGCACGTATCCCTCCATGGGGCCGAGCTCGCGCGCCACGCCGTCGACGACGAGTGCCTGCATTCCCCGCAGCACGATGCCGAGCTGTTCATGGGGGTGACTGTGAGCCGGCACCGTGGCACCGGCACCGAACTCGATCAGGTTCAGCATCGCCCTCTCTCCGAACAGGGGACGACCCTCGACGCCCTCCACGAGCGAGAAGGCGGCGACATCGTCGAAGCGGACGAATTGCGGATCCATGCTGTCAGTATCGCATCGTCCTCGGTTTCGGCGAAAATGCAACGGGCCTCACGCTATCGTCCCTCGCATGACAACCCTCGCACCGGACCTCCTCCGAGACCAGGCCTTCGTCGACGGCGCCTGGATCGATGCCGATTCCGGCGCCACGTTTCCCGTCGTCGACCCTGCGACCGGGGTCACGATCGCCGAGGTCCCGCGCCTGGGTGCCGCCGAGACGCGGCGGGCGATCGAGGCAGCGCAGCGCGCGCTCCCAGGGTGGAAGCACAGGACGGCGAAGGACCGTGCACGCATCCTTCGGCGGCTCGCCGACCTGATGATCGAACGCGGCGACGACCTCGCGGCGCTTCTCGTGCGCGAGCAGGGCAAGCCGCTCTTCGAGGCGAAGGCAGAGATCGGTTACGCGGCGTCCTTCTACGAGTGGTTCGCAGAGGAGGCGAAGCGTCTCGACGGGCGCGTGATCCCGCAGTCGCTTCCCGACCGACGAATCGTCGTGCTACGGGAGGCGATCGGCGTCACGGCCGGTATCACGCCCTGGAATTTCCCCGCAGCGATGCCGACGCGGAAGTCCGCACCCGCGCTCGCCGTGGGCTGCACGATGGTGCTCAAGCCCGCCGAGCAGACGCCGCTCACGGCGCTTGCGATCGCCGCGCTCGCGGAGGAGGCGGGAGTGCCGGCGGGGGTCCTCTCCGTCGTCACCGGCGATGCCGCAGACGCCCCGGCGATCGGGGGCGAGATGACGTCGAACCCGATCGTCCGCAAGCTCGGCTTCACCGGATCGACCGAGGTGGGCAAGCTCCTGATGGCACAGTGCGCCGGTCAGGTGAAGAAGGTCTCGCTCGAGCTCGGCGGGAACGCGCCGTTCATCGTCTTCGACGACGCCGATCTCGAGGCCGCCGTGGCGGGCGCAATGATGTGCAAGTTCCGCAACTCGGGGCAGACCTGCATCTCGGCCAACAGATTTCTCGTCCAGGACGGGATCTACGAGGAGTTCATCGGCGCGTTCACCGAGGCTGTCTCTGCGCTCAAGGTCGCGGACGGGTTCACCGAGGGCGCGCAGGTCGGGCCCCTGATCGACATGCCTGCACTTGCAAAGGTCGAGCGCCATGTTGCCGACGCGCTCTCGCAGGGTGCCGATCTCCGCGTTGGCGGCAATCGCCTGGAGGGCCAGTTCTTCGAGCCGTCCGTCCTCACGGGTGTGACGATGGACATGGCGATGAGCTGCGAGGAGACCTTCGGCCCCGTCGCGGGCATCAACCGGTTCGCGACCGACGCCGAAGCGGTCGCGATCGCGAACGACACGCCCTATGGGCTGTCCGCCTACTTCTACACGCGCGATCTCGAGCGCACCTGGCGTGTCGCGGAGGGACTCGAGTACGGGATCGTTGGGATCAACACCGGATTCATCTCCTCGGAGGTGGCACCCTTCGGAGGCATGAAGGAGTCCGGCATCGGGCGCGAGGGCTCGAGCTACGGCGTGGACGACTGGGTCGAGCTCAAGTACCTCGCGATGGGCGGCATCGGGGAGGCGATCTAGAGCACAATGGTGATCATCGAGCAACGCGACTATCACGTTCACACCGGGCAGCTGCCCGAGCTCGTCCGGCTCTACGGCGACGAGGGAATCTCGATCCAGCAGGAGGTTCTCGGCGGGTTCGTCGGGGCGTTCACGACCGATATCGGCGCGCTTTCGACCTACACGAGCATGTGGCGCTACGACAGCTTCGCGCAACGAGAGGAGCGGCGCGCCGCGCTGATGGCACGCGACGACTGGAAGGCGTTCATGGGCAAGATCCAGCCGCTCATTCACACCCAGCAGAACAGGATCCTGACTCCAACACCGTTCTCGGCACTCCAGTAGAAGGGAGACCCGCAATGGGTCCAGCTCGACGGCAAGGTCGCACTCGTCACAGGCGGTTCGCAGGGCATCGGTCATGCCATCGCCCACGGCCTCGCGGCCGAAGGAGCGCGCATCGTGATCGCAGACCTCCGGGGTGCCGAGGCAGCCGCCGAAGCCTTCCCGAAACGGCGTCGGCCTCACAGCCGACGTCGCCGACGAAGCCGGGGTCGAGGAGCTCGTCAACGACGCAGTCGTGCAGTGCGGCTCGATCGACATCCTCGTCAACAACGCAGGCCTGTATGCGTCCCTCGCGATGCGGCCGTTCACGGAGATCCCGCTCGCCGAGTGGCGCCAGGTGATGGACGTCAACGTCGCCTCGATGTTCCTGATGTGCCGCGCCGTCGTTCCGGTCATGCAGGCGAACGGCGGTGGGCGGATCGTCAACATCTCCTCGGGAACGCCGTTCCGCGGCGTCCCCTTCCTCCTCCACTACGTCACGAGCAAGGGCGCGATCGTCGCGTTCACGCGCGCTCTTGCCAAGGAGGTCGGCAAGGACGACGTGCTCGTCAACTGCGTTGCTCCCGGCTTCACGATGTCGGCCGGCGTCGAGGCTCATCCCGAGGTGGTCGACAAGCTGCGCGACGTCTCTGTTGCCGCCCGAACAATCCAGCGCGACCAGGTACCCGAGGACGTCGTCGGCGCCGTCGTCTACTTCGCGAGCGCCGGATCCAGCTTCGTCACGGGTCAGACAATCGTGATCGATGGCGGGCAAACGTTCCATTGACCCGAGGATTTCTCGATTGAAGAGCGTATCGAGGAATCCTCGGGTCAATGAACCGTTCATATTTCTGGCGCTTCGCGCACCTGAAGGGGCTCGCCCGCGAGCCGCTTGAGTGGGAGCACGTTGCAGGGTCGGTGGCTGGCGACTGACTCGACGAATCCTCGATTGAAAGCCGCATCGGGGATTCGTCGAGTCAGCTGAACGTTGATTTCTCTAGGCCCGCCCGCGGGCCGCGAAGGACGGGGCAATGTGCACCGCGGCTGGCGCCAGGCTTGAGCCTGGCGCCGGAACGGGTGCCGGGCCGCGACGGAGTCAGCTCGATCGCGCATGAGTCGCCCACGCCCGAGGCCGCGGTAGAGTCCCTCCACCATGAGACTCTCCCTCTACGAGTTCGAGACCGGGGCCGAGACGATCGGCGGCGACCGCGTCATCTACGACATTGCGAACGACAGGGCCTATTTCGGGGCCGCTGAGGTCGAGGGACACGCGCTCGTGTGGCAGCTCGACGAGACGCCCGAGCAGGCCGAGGGCGCGCGGCTCTCCCGACGGGTTCAACTCGATCCGTACGAGGACTGGGTGATGCGCTGTGACCGCATCGACTTCCCGCCCGGCGGTATCGCCTACCGTCATACGCATCCTGGCCCCGGGATCCGCTACCTCCTCTTCGGCGAGATCGATATCACCACCGAGGGGAAGATGCTCTCGTACGGCAAGGGAGGCGCCTGGTTCGAGGCAGGCCCTGACCCCGTGCTCGCGGAGTCCTCGCAGCACCAGCCAACGGCCTTCGTTCGCGTGCTGATCTTGCCCGCCGAGTGGGCGGGGAAGCGCACGATCCGGTACGTCGATCCGGCGGACGACAACCTGCCGAAGCTGCAGAAGCCGACGGTCTACTTCGAGCACCCCATCCACCTCAGGTGAGAACCGGCGGGCAGCTCATTGTCGACCAGCTCGTCGTCCACGGCGTCGACGTTGCGTTCGGTGTTCCGGGTGAGAGCTACCTGGCCGTGCTCGATGCGCTCCACGACGCACCGATCCGCTTCGTCTCGTGCCGCCACGAAGTGGGTGCCGCAAACATGGCCGACGCGTACGGGAAGCTCACGGGCCGCCCCGGAATCTGCATGGTCACGCGAGGCCCCGGAGCGACGCACGCGGCGGGTGGGATCCACACCGCCTACCAGGATTCGACGCCGCTGATACTTCTGATCGGCCAGGTCGGCCGGGCGATGATGGAGCGCGAGGCATTCCAGGAGATCGACTATCGGCAGATGTTCGGGCCGATGGCGAAGTGGGTGGCGCAGATCGAGAGCGCCGACCGGATTCCCGAGCTCGTCTCCCGCGCCTTCCATGTTGCGACGTCGGGCAGGCCCGGGCCGGTCGTGCTGGCCCTGCCGGAGGACATGCTCGTCGACGAGTCGAGCGTCGCAGACGCGGCGCCCTACTCAATCACCCGCGTCCACGCTGCCGCAGGCGACATCCAGGCGGCGCGGGCTCTCCTCGCGGGCGCGGAGCGGCCGCTCGTGATCGTCGGTGGGGCACCCTGGAGCGCGGAGGCGAACGAGGCGCTGACGCGATGGTGTGTCGACGGCGCCGTATCCGTCGCATCGGGATGGCGTTGCCAGGACTACGTGGACAATGCGGCTGACGTCTATGTCGGTCATCTCGGTCTCGGCCCCGATCCGCGCCTCGCGCAACGGGTCCGTGACGCCGATGTGTTGCTCGTGATCGGCGACCGCCTCAGCGAGATCACGACCTCGGGGTACACGCTCCTCGATGTCCCGAGCCCGGCGCAGGCACTCGTTCACGTCACCGCTGATCCGAACGAGATCGGTCGCGTGTACACGCCCGCGCTCGGGATCGCGGCCTCGCCTGACGCCTTCGCCCTCTCGCTCGCGGCGACGCCTGCCCTCGATCCGGACGGCCGACAGGACGAGACCGCCCGCGCCCGCGCCGACTACCTCGCGAACCTCGTTCACACACCGGCCCCGGGTGCGCTCGACATGGGCGACGTGATGGCGACGTTGCGCGAGCGCCTGCCGGCCGACGCGATCCTGACGAACGGGGCCGGCAACTTCACGGTCTGGGCCCACCGCTTCTACGAGTTCCGGCAGTACCGCACGCAGCTCGCGCCGACCAGTGGTGCGATGGGCTACGGCGTCCCGGCTGCGATCGCCGCGAAGATCCTCGATCCCGAGCGAATCGTGGTCTGCATGGCAGGCGACGGTGATTTCCTGATGACGGGGCAAGAGCTCGCTACGGCAGTCCAGGAGGATGCCGCGGTCGTGATCCTCGTCGTCAACAACGGCATGTACGGCACGATCCGGATGCACCAGGAGCGCCACTACCCGGGGCGCGTCTCGGGGACGGATCTCGTCAACCCCGACTTCGCCGCGCTTGCGCGCGCGTTCGGCGCCCACGGTGCCGTCGTCGAGCAGACCGCCGACTTTGCCGCTGCGCTCGAGCGGGCACTGGCCTGCGGCCGCCCCGCCGTGATCGAGCTCCGGGTCGACCCGGAGGCACTGACGCCGAGGCAGTCGCTCTCGGAGATTCGTGAGGCGGCGCAGGCTCGATCGTCGGCGTCGTAGGATCGGACACAACCACCCCAAGACAAGGAGCAGCAGATGGCCAGGTCGTATGCAAGCACCGTGCTCGCAGCATCGCCCGACGAGGTCTGGGCGCACATCAGGGACTTCAACGGGCTTGCAACGTGGCATAGCGGCCTCGTCGTGCAGAGCGAGATCGAGGACGGCAAGGCCGGCGATCAGGTCGGCGGGATCCGGAGCTTCACGCTCGGCGACGGCACGCATCTGCGCGAGAAGCTGCTCGCGCACTCCGACCTCGACCGGTCCTACACGTATGACTTCCAGAAGACGCCGTTCGACGTCGACAACTACTGCGCGACGCTGCGCGTGACGCCCGTCACCGACGGTGGCGGCAGCTTCGTCGAGTGGTTCACGACCTTCGACTGCGACCGCGACCAGCAAGGGCACTGGACCGACTTCTTCGCCAGCCAGATCTTCCAGGGCGGCTTCGACGCCCTCAAGGCCCACTTCGCGTAATGCGCCGTGAGCTTCGAGTAGCAGGGCAGGCGGAGCCGATCTCGCACTTCACGGACGCGGTCGAAGCGGGCGGGTTCCTCTTCGTCTCCGGCATCGTCCCCGTCGACGAGCGACGCGAGCTCGTCGGCGGCGACGACGTCGTGGCGCAGGCCCGGTGTGTCTTCGAGAACATGCGCGCCGTGCTGGCGGCCGGCGGCTGCACGTTCGCCGACGTCGTCAAGGTGACGGTCTACCTGACCGACGTGAACGACCGGCCGCTCGTCAACCCGGTCAGGCAGGAGGTCTTCGGCGACACACGCCCGGCATCGACGCTCGTCGAGATCTCCGCGCTCGTGATCCCGGGGGCGAAGATCGAGGTCGAATGCGTGGCTCTGATCCCGTGACTGACCCGTACAACGCTGCAATTACGTGGCTCGCGGAGCCACTGCAAGGTGCGGCCGGTGGCCCGCTCGCAGGGCGAACGCTCCTCGTCAAGGATCTCATCGACACGGCGGGAATCCGCACGACCTACGGATCGCAGATCTACGCTGATCATGTCCCGAAGCGGCACGCCACCGTCGTGCAACGGGCCCTCGACGCGGGTGCGACCATCGTCGGCAAGGGCAACCTCCCCGAGTTCGCATGGGGCGTGCTCGGTGCGAACCCCTGGTACGGCACCGTCCACAACCCGCTCCATCCCGGGAAGACGACGGGCGGCTCGTCGGCGGGGAATGCGGCCGCGATCGCGGCAGGGCTCGTCGAGCTCGGGATCGGGACCGACACCGGCTGTTCGATCAGGCTGCCCTGCGGCCGCGTGTGGAATCGTCGGCCTCAAGTCGCGGTGGGGGCTCCTCCCGCTCGACGGCGTGTTCCCGCTCTGCCCCTCGCTCGATACGGTCGGGCCGATGGGGCGGACGGTCGAGGACGTCGCGCTCCTCTGGTCGGTGCTCGCCGAAAGCGCGGCGCCCGAGCCGCGCCTCGACGGCCTCACCGTCGGGTTGTTGCGGCAGGCGCCGGACCTCGGAGACGGGCGCGAGACCGAGACGAGCGACGCCGCGCGAGGCGTGGGTTGCCGACCTCGAGCGACTCGGCGCCCGCGTCGTCGAGTCGGTCATTCCAGCGGCGCAGGCCGACATCTGGCCGCTCTTTCTCCACGAGGCGGCAGTGAGTCACCGCGAGACGTTTCCCTCCCGAGCCGACGAGTACGCCTCGACGATCCGCCCGAAGCTCGAGGCGGCCCAGCTCGTGCAGCCCGAGGCCGTCGCCGCCGCTCGAGAGGCACTCGAGGTCTGGCGCCGATACGAGCCAGAGGTCGACCTCTACGTGAGCCCGTGCTACGCGATCGACCTTCCGGCCGAGGACGCCGACGAGCTCGAGGTCCGTCTCCCTCTGTCGTCGTTCCTCCGCTGGGTCAACCTGATCGGCTGGGCCGGTCTCGCGATCGGGAACATGCAGCTCGTCGCGCCCGATGATCGCACCGTTCTCGCGGCCGGTCTCGCCTGGGAGCGTCGGTAGAATCCACGGCCGTGCGCCGGGTCTCGATAGCGATCGTCTTGATGGGGCTTGCGCTCGTCGTCGGCGGTTGCGGTGAGGACGAACCGGAGCGCTCGCCGCTTGCCGAGAGCCTCGCGGCGCTTTGCGACGAGGCACGGGCCGACACCGAGGCTCTGGGCCTGCCGTCCGAGAAGGGGTTCAGCGTGATCAAGCCGGGGGCCGAGAGAGGATTGCGGCTCGCGGCCGAGATCAAGAAGCTCGAGGGGACGACGCCGGCGGAGAAGGAGCAGATCGCGTCGCTGGCGGAGTACTTCCGCTTCTACCACAACGAGATCAAGGCCGGTGCGAGGATCTACGAGCTCGGTCAGCCCGACGCGTACCGCGATCACGGTCGAGCGGGCGAAACCGTCGCTCGCGAGCGCCGAGGCGCTCGCAACGCGCATGGGCGCGCCCGAGTGCGCCGTGCGGCCGTTCCCCGACCGCTAGCTCTCTGCGGAAGGCTTGCCAAGACCTGCGTGGGTCAGGCAGCGTTCGTCTCTTTGACACACCCCGCCGGATGGTTTCTGGGTTCTGTTGTAAAGGGAGGGGTCACAGGGAACCGTAGGTTCCCGGCTTCAGGATCCGCGCGCAGCGCGGCAGAAGAATCAAACGTGAGAGCGTGAGGCGAAGGCGCGATACGCTCTTCCATCGCGCCTTCGCCTCACGCCCTCACGTCCCGTCGAACTCGGGCTTTCGCTTCTCGACGAACGCTTCGACGCCCTCGTGGAAGTCGTGCGTCTGCTGCATCAGCCCGTAGGCGAGCCCTTCGAGCTCGAGCCCGACATGGAGTGGCCCGTCGTAGACCGTGTTCAGGACGCGCTTCGACATCGCGAGCGAGAGAGGTGCGTGGCGGGAGAGCTCATCGATCAGCGACGCAACCGTCTCGTCGAGCTGATCCGCTTCGACGACCTCCGTGACGAGACCGATCGCGAGAGCCTCCTCGGCCTTCACCCGCCGCCCGCGCATGATGATGTCCTTCGCCCGACCGACACCGATCAGCCGGGCGAGCCGCTGCGTGCCACCCGAGCCGGGGATCATCCCGATCGTCGCTTCCGGCAGCGCCATCTGCATGTCGTTCGCTGCGATCCGGAAGTCGCACGCGAGCGCGAGCTCGAGGCCGACACCGAACACGTACCCCTGGAGCTTCGCGATCACTGGCTTGGAGCACCGCTCGGGCGCTGCGACGTTCTTCGCGAGCTGCGAGACCACCCACGGTGACTTCGTCAGGAATCCCGCGATGTCGCCGCCGGCGGTGAACTGGCCGCCGGCCCCGGTGAGAACCACGAACCGCACCGACTCGTCACGGTCGAGCTCTGCGAAGACCGCCGCGAGCTGATCCCGCGCGAGCATCGAGACCCGGTTGAACTTGCCCGGTACGTCCAGCGTGACGGTCGCCACGCCGAGGTCGGCATCCAGCCCCACTCGAAATCCGTCGAAGGTTTCGGCTCGTTCCTCGCCGAAACCGTTAGATGGGGCGTTCACACGTCGGCTCGGGGTTCGGTGGGTTTTCATCGAAAACCTTTCGTCGTAGCTGCAGACAATTGTCGCACTATCTAACGCATTTCGGCTTCAGCCGAAATCGCTTCGGAGGACCCTGCGGAGGATCTTCCCTGATGGGCTCTTCGGAAGCGCCGTTACCAGTCGGTACTCGCGCGGCCGCTTGAAGCGCGCGAGCGGTGACGCGAGGCAGAAGGCATCGAGCTCCTCTGCGGTCGCCTCGCCGACGACGACTGCGACGACGTGCTGACCGAGGCGGTCGTCCGGCGCACCGATCACCGCGACCTCGCGCACGCTCGGGTGGCTCGCGAGGACGTCCTCCACCTCGAGCGGGTGGATGTTCTCGCCTCCCGAGATGATCATGTCGTCGAGCCGCCCGTCGATCCAGAGGTCGCCGTCGTCGTCGAGGTGGCCGATGTCGCCCGTGTGGTACCAGCCGTCGCGAATGGACTTCGCGTCGGCGTCGGGGCGGTTCCA
The DNA here is from genome assembly GCA_963741655.1 of uncultured Thermoleophilia bacterium. Lineage (GTDB taxonomy): Bacteria > Actinomycetota > Thermoleophilia > Gaiellales > Gaiellaceae > Gaiella. Next base: position 102,475 of record CAVUIQ010000017.1, on the reverse strand, counting down.
GTAGCCCGCAAAAGCCTCGTCGCCCGAGAGGTGGACGCAGATCTCTCCACTCGGCTCGAGCTTGATCCGGGCGTTCAGGGCCGCCCGGCCGGCGCAGCCGGGCTTCGCGACCTGATCGCGTCCGAGCGTGAACGTGTAGATCTCCGTCGAGCCGTAGTGATTGACGAAGACGTCAGGCTGGAAGGCGGTGACGCATCGTGCCACGACCGCCGAGGTCATGGCCGACCCGGCGTATCCGAGAGCACGAACGCTCGAGAGGTCGTGCTCCGCGATGCTCTCGGAGCTGACGAGGTCGTAGAACAGGGTCGGCGCGAGATAGAGCGACGTGATCCTCTCCTCCTCGATCAGGCGCAACGCCTCGTCGGGATCCCACCGTGCCTGCGGGACGTAGCACCCGCCGACTGCGTGCATGGCGAGCAGGGAATGGATGCCCATCGTGTGGTAGAGCGGCATCACACCGAGCGTGCGATCGGCGTGGAGGTAGCCGTGCTGCAGAGCCTGGCTGAGCGCCGCCGGCGCGATCGGCGGCGTGGCTGCGCGGGACACCCTTCGGGCGCCCGGTCGTCCCGGAGGTGTAGAGGAGGAGCGAGGCCTCCCGGTCGTCCCGATCGAGCGCGCCGCCGTGCTCGGGTCCGTTGGGCAGGGGGTCGTGCTCTCGAATCACGCACGCCGCGCCCGCATCGCCGATGCAGTAGTCGAGCTCCTCCTCGGAGAGGCGCCACGAGAGAGGGACGAACACCGCGCCGGCCCACTGGGCCGCCCAGTAGAGCAGGGCCGTCTCGAGGCGGTTGTCGAGGACGACCGCTACTCGGTCGCCGGGCTCCACCTCGAGCCCGCCTGCGATCCGCGCGACGCGCGGTAGAAGAGCGTCGTAGGTGATCCCGGGGAACGCCTCGAGCTCGGGGTGCCTCTCGCACGCTGCAAGCAAGAGACTGCGCGAGGTTCACGATCCGCCTCCACGAGCTCGTGACAATTCGTCACGAGCCTCCTCGATCGCAGCGACGATCGGGGCGTAGCCCGTGCAGCGGCACAGTTGCCCGGAGAGCATGTCGACGATCTCCTCGTGGGACGGGTCGCCACGGGACAGGAGATCGTCGGCCGCGATCAGGATCCCGGGCGTGCAGAAGCCGCACTGGAGCGCGTGATGGCGCTTGAACGCCGCCTGAAGCGGGGAGAGGAGATCGTCTCCTGCGAGCGACTCGACCGTCTCCACCACCGATCCATCGACCTGAACGGCGAGGATGCAGCACCCGCGCACCGAGACGCCGTCGAGGCGCACCGTGCACGCACCGCAGACGCCGTGCTCGCAGCCGACGTGCGTGCCGGTCAGGCCGAGGCGATGGCGGAGGAAGTCGGTCAGCAGGAGCCGCGGCTCGACCTCCTCCACGACGTTCCGTCCGTTGACGGTGAGCTCGATCCTGGTCATCCCGCTCGCTCCCAGGCGCGGACGAGCGCGCGCTCGACGAGCGTTCCGGTGAGAGCCCGCAGATACTCGGGCGTTGCGTGGATCGAGCCGGCCGGGTCGACGGCAGCCGCAGCGAGCGCTCCGGCCTCCCGGGCCACGTCGGGTGTGACGAACGACCCTTCGACGGCTGCTTCGACATCGGCGAAGGCCGTCGGGCGGTCGGTGACCGCCCCGATCCGGATCCGGACGTCGGTTGCGACGTCGTCGACGCGCTTCACGACCGCAGCAACCATCGAGAGGGCGTAGTCGCCTGCGCGAAGCGCGAACTCCTCGAACGCGGCGCCCTCGAACTCCGCCGGCTGTGGCCAGACCGTCTCGACGAGAAGCTCGCCCGGCTCGAGCGTCGTCATGAAGTGCGTGACGAAGAATCCGTCCGGGTCGATCTCGCGGCGCCCGGAGGGCCCTTCCACGACGATCGTCCCGCCGAGAGCAGAGAGGCAGAGGGGAATCTCGGCCGACCCGTCCGCGTGAGCGACGCTGCCGCCGACCGTGCCGCGGTTCCGCGTCACGAAATGGCCGACGAACGGCAGGGCCTCGCGCAGCAACGGGTGTGCACGCACGTCGTGCTCGAGCGCTGACTGACGTACGGTGGCGCCGACGCGGAGGACGCCGTTCGACTCGATCGTGTCGAGTCCGGCACGATTGAGATCGACGAGGATCGTGGGGCGGACAAGGCGCATGTTCAGCGCGGGAACGAGGCTCTGCCCACCCGCGATCGGCTTCGCGTCCTCGTCGCGGCCGAGTGCCTCGATGGCCTCGTCGACCGACCGGGCGGCGACGTACTCGAAGGCCACGGGCTTCACAGCGAGCCCCGCTCGTTGAGGAGCTGCCAGACCCGTGGCGGCGTCAGTGGGAGCTCGACGTCGTCCCGCGCAATCGCATCGGCGACCGCGTTGGCGACGCAGACGGGCGCGCTCATCGTGTTCCCCTCGCCGATCCCCTTCGCTCCGAGCGCCGTCACGGGTGACGGAGACGCGAGATGGCCTATCGTCAGCGCGGGGATGTCGGGAGCCGTCGGGGTGAGGTAATCCACGAGCGACGCCGTCATCAGGTTGCCCCACTCGTCGTAGACGTGGCGCTCGTAGAGGGCAGCAGCGAGGCCGTGGGTGAACCCGCCCATGACCTGCCCGTCCGCGAGCAGTGGATTCAGGAGCCGCCCGGCATCGTGGACGGTGATGTAGTCGAGCACCCGAACCTCGCCCGTTGCTCGCTCCACCTCGACCGCGCAGATGTCGACGATGAACCCGTGGGATGCAGACGAGGCGATGCGGTCATCCTGATCGGGAGGATCGAGCGTCGGCGGCGCCCAGAAGGCAACCGCGGAAAGTCCCGGCTCCGAGCCCTCGGGAAGCCCTTCGGGATTCCAGTGTGCCATCCCTGCAACCCGCCGGAGCGAGAGGGTGTCGTCGCCGGCATGGGCGCGGATCGCGTCGATCTTCGCGCGGAGCTTCAGCGCGGCAGCCTGCACCGCCCCGACCGCGACGCCCGAGAAGCGAGATGAGTAGCTCCCTGAGGCAACGGTCCACGGCACGCTCGCGGTGTCCATCTCTGCCAGAACCGTCACATCGTCCGGCGTGCAGCCGAGCGTGTCCGCGACGACCTGGGCGCACACCGTTCGATGTCCCTGGCCCTGCGGTGTCGTGGCGAGCCGGACCGTGATCCCGCCGAGGGGGTTGATCGAGACCGAGGCGCCTTCCGCATTCCCCGACTTGGGCAGCGTCAGCGCGCGCTCGTCGGCGGTCTGGGCGAGCGTGATGTACCCCATGTTGGAGATGGACGGCTCGACGATGCAGGCGAGGCCGATTCCGGCGAGTCGTCCCTCGGCTCGCGCCGTCGCGACCCGGGCACGTAGTTCGTCGTAGTCCGCGAGCTCGAGGGCATGGTCGAGACACGCGGCATAGTCACCCGAGTCGTAGAGCGCGCCTGACGGCGTGCGATAGGGCATCGCCTCGGTCGGAATCAGGTTGCGGCGTGCGAGCTCGGCGGGGTCGAGTCCGAGTCGTCGGGCGGCGATCGCCATCGTGCGCTCCAGCCCGAAGTAGAGCTGCGGCCCACCGAATCCGCGATTGAGGCCGGAAGGCTGCGTGTTGGTGAGAACGACGCGGTTGCGCACGGCCACGTTGGGCACCGTGTAGGCGCCGGAGAGCGAACCGTGCATGCGATACAGCGTCGCCGGCTCCGGCGCGCGGACGTACGCGCCGACGTCCTCGATCGCGTCGTAGCGGAGCGCGATCAGCCGGCCGTCGGCGGTGAAGCCCGCCTCGACGTCCGTCGTGCGGCCCGTTGCCGCCGCGCTCGAGGCGAGGTGCTCGAGCCGGTCCTCGATCCACGTCACGGGCACTCCGAGATGCCGTGACGCGAGGCCCATCAGCACGATGTACGTGAACACGGACGACTTGACGCCGAAGGAGCCGCCCGAGTCGGGCGGCGTGAGCAGGCGGAGGCGGTCGCCCTTGAGACCGAGCGCGGCAGCCGCGACGCCGTGCAGCGTGAACGGGCCCTGGAAGTTCGCCCAGGCCGTCAGCCGCCCGGCGGTCGCGTCCCAGTCGGCGACGACGGCGTAGCACTCGACCGGGGTGCATGTGAACCGGGGGACGTGGAACGTCTGGCGGAGAACGAGGTCTGCCTCGGCGAGCGCGGCCTCGACGTCGCCATACTCGAACGTGCGCTCGTGCACGGCGTCTGCCGAAGCCACTACCGGATCGAGCACGACGTCGAGCGGGTCGTAGTCGACGTCGACGAGCTCCGCAGCGTCCTCCGCGAGGTAGCGGTCGCGTGCGACGACGACGGCGATCGGCTCGCCGACGTACCGGACCGTGTCGATCGCGGTCGCGTACTGAGGGGTGCCGCTGTCGATTCCGGCCGGGAAGGGGCGTGAGAGAGCCCTGACGTCCGCGCCGGTGAGGACCCCGATCACGCCCGGCGCATCGAGGGCCGCGCTCGCGTCGACCGTGATCCGGGCGTGTGCGAGCTGCGACCGAACGACGGCAGCGTGGTAGCTGTGGGGGACGGGGGAGAGGTCGTCGAGGAAGCGGCCTTCACCGCGAAGGAGCGCATCGTCCTCGACGCGCTGCAAGGGCCGACCGATCCATGGCTCGGAGCTCGCCGTCATCGCGCTCATCGTCGCGCGTTGCGACTCCCATGGCAATCGTCCGTTCGGACGAGGGTGCGCGGGCGCGTCCGGCGCCTGGCTGAAGCCAGGCGCCAGCGTGTGGGCGGGACGTGCTGCCTTGCTTCAGCCAGGCAGCGGATCGGGCGCCGTTCCGGCGCCTGGCTGAAGCCAGGCGCCTCCTCATCCGCGCTATCCGAGGAGGCCGCGGTTGCGCGCTGTGTAGGTCGCCTCGGAGCGGGAGCTCGCGCCCAGCTTGCGGAACAGGCTCCGCGCATGGGTCTTGGCGGTCGTCTGCGAGATCCCGAGGCTGTCCGCGATCTGACGGAACCGCATCCCGCGGTCGAGGCACGAGAGGACGTCGAGCTCGCGCGGCGTCAGGGCGGTCTCCTGCCGGCGCACGCGGCTGCGGGGGAGCCACGACTGGCCACGCGAGACGGCATCCACGGCAAGTGAGAGCGCGTTCTCGACGTCCGCTCGAAGCACGAACCCCGTCGCGCCCGCCGCGAGGGCGACGCCGAGGCTGTCGCCACCGTCGTGCGGTGCGACGACGAGAAGCGGCGCGTCGACCCCGGCGGCTCGGAGCTCGCCGATCCAGGCATCGATCCTGCGTCCTCCCAGCGCGAGGTCGCCGATCACGACGTCCGGAGCCCGCAGCGGGCCCGACCGAACTGCATCCGACGGCGAGCGGGCGAGCGACGCGCGCGCGAGCCCGGTCTCCTCGAGGAGACGCGCGATCCCGTGGCCGACCAGCGGGTCGTCGTGGCAGACGAGGACAGACGTGGGTGCGATCTCGTCGGGCTGGGCGAGGGCGAGCGAAAGGCCGCCGAGTAGCGGCTCGACGAGTGCGCACGCCTCGGCTGCGGCAGAGCCCGTCGCATCGAAGTGCAGGTTCAGAGCTCCGTGGCGCCCGTCCGCATGCTGCAGCGGCAGCGACGCGCCGGAGCGGAACCCGTGCTCCCGTACGATCCGGTCGAGCGGTCGTGAGAACCCTCTGCGCTGATCGAAGTCGGGGGAGACGAAGACCTTTCCGTCGGCGGCGCTCCGGTGGTGCGTCGAGGTCCCGAGCGGGAACCGCGTTCCGGGCCCGAGCAGCACCTCACCGCGTGCCTCGATGATCTCGAAGGCGTCCTCGGCCGGGTCGATCTCCGAGATCGAGACGCGCGCGGCACCGACCGCCTCCAGAATCCCGTCGGTGATCTCGGCGAGACTCGCCTCGCCCTCCGCCAGCATCTCCTCGATCTCACCGATCCGCTCGGGCTGCGCCACGGCTGGACCGTACCACCGCTACGAGCGGGAGTGTCGCTCGGCGGCGAGCGCTACCTCCTCGTCGGTCGGCCAGCCGTGCTCGAGCGCCCGAAACGCGACGAGCACGGCCCGCGGGTCGCGGGCATGGCGCTGCGCCGCGAGCGTGAGTGGCTCGCGGACGGCTCCACCGCAGTGGGCGCACGGCCAGTAGAGCTGCGACATCAGCTTCGCCGCTCGCCCGTCCGGGTACATGCGAAGGATCTCGAGAATCGTCGTCGAGCCGCGGATCTCCCCGCGCACGGCGTCGCTGTCTGCAACGCCGTGCGCGGGCAGGAAGCCCGGGATCGCGGTTCGCGACACGTCAGGCAGTGTGTCCTTGGGTGCCGCCTCGGAACGTTCCACCGGCACCAACGTAGGGGAGACGGCGCAGCCTCTCCCGGTCGAGGTCTCGGCGGCTGCCGGCCTCGGGGCCACGCAGGCGCAACGTTGCGAGGCGCCGCACTACAGGCTCGCGTGCGCGAGGATGCTCGGCTCCGACGTCGCCATCCGGACCGCGTTCTTCGGCAGCTGGTAGCGGGCGTACGGCAGGATCGCCACCTTCGCGTCCGCACCGTGCCGATCCATCGCGGCCGCGAACGCCTCGTCCAGCGACGTCGTCGCGTCGAGCCCGATGTCGGCCGCCATCTCGAGGTTCTCCTCGAGCGTCACGACCGTGAGATGCTTGCGCGTCATCACCTCGTAGATCGGCACCCAGATGCAGCCGGCCCACATCTGGATCTCGCGCTTGTGGATGTCGTGCAGCACGCGCTGGTAGTTCTCCGCGGTCGGCGGCATGTACGGCTTCATCAGATCCATCAGCGCGAAGCCCGGGAAGTCGCCGATCGCCGTCGAGACTCCCGGCGACGGGCTCGTGTAGATGATCGTGCCGCCGTCCTTGAGGACGAGGTCGGCCGACATGCAGCCCCACCCGGTGTGGAAGAACAGGTGATCGGTGGGGGCGAAGACGCCGCAGATGACGATGTCCGCCTGACCCTGCTCCTCGACCCAGCTGTCGTAGGCGTAGATCGCGTTGAAACGGCGGATCGCCTCGCGGTGCGCCTCGGGGTGCGAGCCGAAGATGCAGTCGATCACGCGGCCATGCGTGTCGAGGATCACGTTCATCGTGCAGTCGAGCCCACACATCGTCGCGACCTCGTCGATGTCAGAGCGCATCGGGCCTGCGTAGGCGCCGTAGTGCGTCTGTGGCGAGGTGACGAACGCGCAGTGGTTCGACTCGATCGTCGCATCCGAGACGACACCCGGCAGGATCAGCTTGCCGCCGCCACCCGCCCCCCAGTGGTTTGCCTGCGCCTGGCCGATCGTGATCTTCAGGTCGCTCGATGCGACCTCGGTGTGGAGCCACACCGGCGTACCTCCCGACGAGACGCCGACGAACGTGTACGCGTCCGGGTTCTGCGGATCGTTCTGGTGGAACGCCCAGCCGTTCGCCTCCATCCGCGCGAGATTTGCGGGGCCGATCTTCTGCTCCATGTCCGCCTCGGACATGGGGAAGACCTTGCCGTTCGCGCAGACGACGCGAACGTCCGTGATCCCGGCCGCCTCGATCGCGTCGAAGACGGGAGGGAGGAGCTTCGACGAAGGAGTGGGGCGGAACTGGTTGTCGATCACGACCGCGATGCTCTGCTTCCCGGCGAGGAGCTCCGCGAAGGTCGGCCCGTCGAACGGCTCGGCGAGCGCACGCCGTGCCGCGTCGGTCGAGTCCCCGACGGGCGCCGGCTCGTCCGGGTAGACCGCCGCCACGAGGTTCGCCGAGGGGATGTCGAGGGTCAGCGTGTCTCGGTGCTTCTTCGACTCGTCGTCGGTGGCCCCGATGGCCAGTGGGTCCATCGACTCGTACGGGATCACGGCGTGATAGGTGTCGCTCATCTGCCCTCCAGGCGTGTCGGTGCGTCTGTCGTCGAGGCTAGGTGCTCGTGGTGGTCGTGGTCAAGGAGATGATCGAGAACCGCGCCGTGAACTGCCTCGTCTCAATGGACGAGGCGGGCGCGCCAGGCCATCCGAAAGAATCGATTATCGCTGGTTCACGGTTGTATCTGTCCCGTTTGGTTGTTAGGTTCGTGTCGTCTTGAGCGACCGAACCGCACAGCTCGACATCCGACGGCTTGCGCCGAAGCTCGCCGTTGGCCTCCTCGTGGGGTTCGCCCTCCTGTACGTCATCGTTCTGGCCAACCCGTCGCCCGACATCGGCGGCAACTGGCGGACGACGACGTTCGGCTCCGCGATCGACGACTGGCGGAGCTTCACGCGCACGCTGCTCAACGGGCTCACGTTTGCCGGGCTCCTGTTCATCGTGGCCAGCGGCTTCTCTCTGATCTTCGGCCTCATGCGCGTCGTCAACATGGCCCATGGCTCGTTCTACCTCCTCGGCGGGTACATCGCGTACGAGGTGCAGCAGAAGATGACCGGATCGGGGTACTCGATTGCCGGTGTCGAGGTGAACACCTGGGAGTGGGTCTTCCCGGCGCTCATCGCGGCCGCGTCGATCGGGCTCGTGGGGCTCGTGGTGCAGCAGGTGTTCCTGCGCTGGAACCAGGGTCAAGAGCTCCGACAGGCGTTGATCACGATTGCCATCTCCGTGATCATCGCCGACCAGATTCTCGCTCATTTCAACGAAGGCATCGCCTCGAGCGTCACGTGGCCGGGCTGGACGAACCGGCTCGTCGAGCTGCCGCTGCTCGGCATCGACTATTCGCTCGCTCGCCTGATCGTGCTGTTTCTCGGCCTCGCCGTCGGCCTCGGCCTCTGGATCTGGCTCTACCGGACGCGCACGGGCATGGTGATCCGGGCCGGCGTCGACGACCGGCAGATGACCTCTGCGCTCGGGGTCAACATCCAGCTCACGTTCGCCATTGCCTTCGTGGTCGGGTCGTCGCTCGCGGCGTTCGGTGGTGCGGTCGGCGCCTCGCAGGGCGCGGTCGCTGCAGGGCAGGACGGCCAGTGGCTGCTCAACTCGCTCGTCGTCGTGATCATCGGCGGTCTCGGCTCGCTGCTCGGAGCCGCTGCAGGCTCGTTGCTCTACGGCCTCGTCTTCTCGTTCTCGGCCGTCTACCTCCCGACGATCGGTGGAAACTGCTGCACGCAATACTCGATCGTGTTCACGTTCGTCCTGCTCGCGCTCGTGCTCGCCTTCCGACCGCAGGGGCTGTTCGGGAGATTCTCGTGACACGCGACTCGAAGACCGTCACCGAGCGCGTTCATCGGGGTCGGTGGGCTCGTCCTCGCGGTGCTCGCTCCGCTCGTCTTCAATGCCTACTGGATCGACGTGATCCTCACTCAGGCGCTGATCGTGGGCATCGCCGCAGCCAGCATGATCTTCCTCGCCGCATACGGGGGAATGATCTCACTCTCCCAGACGATGCTGATGGGGTGTGCCGGTTTCATGATCGGCAACATGGTCACGAAGGGCGGAGCCGGCGGCGAGACGAAGGGCCTGACCCTCGGCTGGGATCCGACGCTCGCGCTCGTACTCGCGCTCGCCGGAACCACGCTGCTCGGTGTCCTGCTCGGCGCCGTAGCTGCGCGCAGCACGGGCATCTACTTCCTGATGATCACGCTGACGTACTCGGTCGTGGGCTTCTACTTCGTCGGCCAGGTGACCGTCGTGTCCGGCTTCTCCGGCATCGCGAACATCAACAGCTACACGCCGCCATTCATCGGTGACATCGTCGAGAACCGGAACCGCCTCTACTACATCGCGCTCGGCGTCGCGATAGCGGTCTACGCATTCATTCGCTTCGTGATTCGGACGCCGTTCGGCCTGTCGCTGCAGGGACTTCGCGACGAGCCGGTTCGGATGAGCTCGCTCGGCTACGCGGTGCCGCTGCACCGGACGCTCGCCTTCGGCCTCGCCGCGTTCATGGCTGCCCTTGCCGGGATCCTGCTCGTGTGGTGGCAGGGGCAGATCGCGCCCGGCGACATCGGCCTGCAGGCGACGATCGATCTCCTCATCGTCGCCGTGATCGGTGGGCTGACGCGCGTCGAAGGCGCCTGGGTCGGTGCCCTTGCGTTCATCGTGATCAACAACTACATCCGCGACAGCTGGCTGACCGATCTCCTCGACACCGTGCACATCGGTGGCAGCTTCCAAACAATCATCGGCCTCATTTTTCTCGTCATAGTGATTGTCTCTCCCGACGGCCTCATGGGCGCCTGGGACAGACTGTGGGGTCTGAGGTCCGGTCCGGACAGCGGTGAGGGTCCCAGCGTGACCGCAATCCCGGCCGGAGAGAAGGTCTAGTGAAGTGAAAGGAGACTGGTTGCAGATCATCAGTTGGGGTCAGTTCGAAGGTTTCATGGTGTCCGTTATCGTCAACCAAGGAGGGCAACAGGCATGAGAGGTATTTCACGCCACTGGAAGCTCGTGCTTCCGCTCGGTGTGCTCGTGGTCCTGGCAACCGTCGTCGTCTCCACGTCGTTCGCGGCGTCGAAGGCGAGGACGGTCCGGGTCGCGATCATGACCGACTGCAAGGGCGGCTTCGGGTTCGGCTACGAGCCGGACATCGGTGGCGCACAGGCAGCGTTCGCGAACTACGCGAAGGGCAAGGTCAAGAACCCGAAGAAGCCGTCGGACGGCATGACGGGCATCCGGGTCGGCAGCACGGCGATCCAGATCGTCGGCTACGGCTGCGGCGACGACACGGTTCCGACCGCTGTCAAGGAGACGCGTCGTCTGATGGAGCAGCTCAAGGCGGACGTGATGGTCGGCCCGCTGTCCGGGGACGAGGCCGTCTACGTCGCGAACTACGCGAAGAAGCACCCGAACAAGACGTTCATCATCGGCACCGCCGGGTCGCAGGATCCGACGCTGCAGATCGCACCGAAGAACGTGTTCCGCTACCACGGTGACGGCGCTCAGTGGAACGCCGGCATCGGTGAGATCGCGTACAAGAAGCTCGGTTGGCGCAAGGCCGCAATCATGATGGACGACTACAGCTTCGGCTGGACGTCCGGGGCCGGCATCATCGCCGACTTCTGCGCGATCGGTGGTCAGATCACGAAGCGCGTGTTCCCGCCGCTGAACACGACGGACTACTCGTCCTACGTGCAGCAGCTGCCCTGCACCGGACGCCGTCGACGGCACCTTCTGGGTCGTCGGTGGAACGGGCACGAGTGCGGCTCTGACGGCGTACGAGCAGGCGAACGGAGCACTCGATCCGAAGAAGCACATCGGCAACCTGTTCTTCGCGTTCCTCGGCGCCGACAAGGTCGTGGCTCCGAAGGTCGTCGGCTCGTACGTCGGTGGCTTCGGCACCGGCCCGGGCCTGAAGACGCCGCAGGCGAAGACCTACGAGAAGGTCGTCGCTCGCTGGTATCCCGGGCTCAACGGCGGCAACTACGCCGACGGGTTCGTCTACAACTACTTCAACGCCGCGTGGGCGCTCGTGCAGGGCCTCACGATGTCGAAGGGGCAGGTAGGCGCACCGCTGCAGCAGTCGATGCCGAAGACGCTCAGGTCGGGCTACGAGGTGTCGGACAAGGGCATCGTCAAGCTCGACGCGAACCGGCAGGCGATCCAGGACCAGTACCCGCTGCAGGTCGTCAAGAACGCTGACGGCAGCATCGGCACCGCGGTCGTCGGTTACGTGCCGAACGTCGACCAGTCGTTCGGTGGCCTGTTCACGAAGAACAGCCCGGCGCCTGGTCGCACGCAGCCCAAGTGCGTGAAGAAGAAGCTGCCCTGGCAGGGCAAGATCAAGGTCGTCAAGAACGGCATCATCACCCCAGCGGTCATCAAGTAGTCGAGTGACCGCAGGAGCAGAAAGCGGAGTGGGGGTCGGGCTTCAGCCCGACCCCCACGCTGTGCCCGACCCCGACACGGTGATTCTTCGCTTGCGCGGGGTCGGTAAGCGGTTCGGGGGAGTTCAGGCCGTACGCGATGTCGATCTCGACGTCGCCTATGGCGAACGCCGCGCGATCCTCGGCCCGAACGGGGCCGGCAAGACCACGCTCTTCAACCTCGTGGCCGGTGACTTTCCCCCTTCCGCCGGAACGGTCGAGGTGATGGGGCGAGACGTCACGCACCTCCCTGCCCGGGTTCGCCCGAAGCTCGGTCTGGCGCGGACGTATCAGAAGACCCGCCTCTTCCCCGGCCTCACGGTCGAGGACAACATCTTTCTCGCGATCGTCGGTCGCGACGGCGGGCGTCTGAGGATCATCCCCCACAAGCAGAACCGCGTCGTGCGGGAGCGAGCGCGGGCTGCTGCCGAGCGCGTTCTCCTCGGAGACAAGACCGACACCTTCGTCCGCGACCTCTCCCACGGCGAGCAGCGCCAGCTCGAGGTTGGCATGGCGAGCGCCGTCGAGCCGAAGCTGATGCTGCTCGACGAGCCTGCATCCGGCCTCTCCTTCGGCGAGCGCGAGCGGCTGACGGAGTTGCTGCTCGGGCTTCCGGAGGACGTGACTCTGATCCTGATCGAGCACGACATGGACGTCGCGCTCACCGTCGCCGGGTACGTGACGATGATGCACGACGGCCGCAAGGTCGTCGAGGGAACGCCAGCCGAGATTCGCGGCAATCAGATGGTGCACGATATCTACCTCGGGAACCGCTTCCACGAGGAAGAGCCGACGGACGACGGAGGAAGCTCGTGAGCGACGTCCTGCTCGAGATCGAGAACCTCGACGCGTCATACGGCTCCGCGCAGGCGCTCGAGGGCGTCTCGTTCGCGATGGCCACCGAGGCAATCTCCGTGATCGGCCGCAACGGCATGGGCAAGACGACGCTGTGCAACTCGATCATGGGTATCGAGCCTCCGAGTGCGCGTGGGTCGATCCGGTTCCGCGGCGTCGAGTTGCTCGGCAAGCCGTCGTACAAGATCGCGGGTAGCGGGCTCGCCTACGTGCCCCAGGGCCGCCGGCTCTTTCAGTCACTCACGACGGATGAGCACCTGAAGATGATTCGCACGCCCCGCTCGGGCCGCTGGACCTCCGCCGCCGTGTACGAGCTCTTTCCCCGCCTTGCCGAGCGCAAGAAGGTGAGCGCGACCCAGCTCTCCGGCGGCGAGCAGCAGATGCTGGCGATCGGGCGTGCCCTGCTGACGAACCCCGACCTCCTGATCATGGACGAGCCGTCCGAGGGGCTCGCTCCGACGATCGTCGAGCAGGTGATCGCAACGTGCCAGTCGCTCGTTGCCGAGGGGATGGCGATTCTTCTCGTCGAGCAGAATCTCGGTGTTGCCACCGAGGTCTCGGCGCGACAGCTCGTGATGGTTGCCGGCCGAATCGCCGCCGAGACGACGGCCGACGAGCTGATGTCCGATCCCGAGGCCCAGCGCCGCTACCTCGGCGTCGAGCCGCTCGCCGCGAGCCACTAGAGCCGCGCGAGTTGCGTCGAAGTGTGGTAGACCAGCTCAATCACGGAACCGGAACGGAGGCGACCATGCCCACAGTTGTGCTCGTCGGAACGCTCGACACAAAAGGTCAGGAGTACGCATACCTCGCCGACCGGATCCGTGAAGGCGGCGTCGACGTCGTGCTGGTCGACGCCGGCGTAGTCGGGGCTGCCCAGACGCGGCCGGACGTGAGCCGGGAGGATGTCGCCGCGGCGGTTGGAGCGGACGTCCAGGCACTCGCCGACGCGGGCGATCGCGGCGCGGCCGTCGAGACGATGGCGCGGGGTGCGGCCGAGATCGTCAAGCGACTGCACGCCGAGGGCAAGCTCGACGCGATCGGCGGTCTCGGCGGCTCGGGTGGCTCCTCGATCGCGACCTACGCCATGCGTCAGCTGCCGATCGGAGTTCCCAAGCTGATGGTCTCGACGGTCGCCTCGGGCGACACGAGCCCGTACGTCGGCTCCGTCGATGTGACGATGATGTACTCGGTCGTCGACATCGCGGGTGTGAACAGCATCTCTGCGAAGATCATGACGAACGCCGCTGCCGCGCTTGCGGGGATGGCGAAGGCGACGGTACCGCCGCTCGGCGAGGAGAAGCCGCTGATCACGGCGTCGATGTTCGGCGTCACGACGGCGGCCGTGACGACGGCACGCGAGCGGCTCGAGGAGCTCGGCTACGAGGTGCTCGTCTTCCACCAGACCGGCGCGGGAGGCGGCTCGATGGAGGCTTTGATCGAGGCCGGGTTCATCACGGGGTCTCTCGACGTGACCACGACCGAGTTCTGCGACCTCGTTGCGGGAGGCGTGCTGCAGGCGGTTCCCGACCGTCTCGAGTCCGCCGGGCGACGGGGGATACCTCAGGTCGTCTCGCTCGGTGCCCTCGACATGGTCAACTTCGGCCCCGTCGAGACGGTGCCCGAGCACTACCGCGACCGGAATCTCTACGTCCACAACCCGACGATCACGCTGATGCGGACGACGCCGGACGAGTGCCGCGAGATCGGCCGCATCATCGCGGGGAAGCTCAACGCGGCAACCGGACCGACCGAGCTCTTCATCCCGCTGCGCGGCGTGTCGGCAATCGCCACCGAGGGTGGGGTCTTCTACGACGCGGAGGCGGACGCCGCGCTCTTCGACACGATCCGCGAGTTGATCGACACATCGAAGGTCGTCGTGCACGAGGTCGACGCCGACGTGAACGACCCCGCGTTCGCGCTCTCCATGGCAAACCGGCTCCACGAGCTGATCGAGGCTGCGGCATGACGAGGGCGGAGGCACTCTCGAGGCTGCGCGCCCAGATCGCCGCCGGCAGCCCGATCATCGGCGCGGGCGCCGGCACGGGCCTCTCGGCGAAGCTGGCGGAGGCCGGCGGCGCCGACCTGATCATCATCTACAACTCGGGCCGCTTCCGGATGGGCGGCCGGGGCTCGCTCTCGGGTCTGATGCCGTACGGCGATGCGAACGAGATCGTCGTCGACATGGCGCGTGAGGTGCTCCCGGTCGTGAGTCACACGCCCGTGCTGGCAGGCGTGTGCGGCACCGACCCGTTCCGCCTGATGCCGGTCTTCATCGCCGAGCTGAAGCGGATGGGGTTCAGCGGCGTGCAGAACTTCCCGACGGTCGGCCTGATCGACGGCACCTTCCGGGTCAACCTCGAGGAGACGGGAATGGGCTACGGGCTCGAGGTGGACGCGATCCGCATCGCCCACGAGCTCGATCTTCTCACGGCGCCGTACGTCTTCACCGACGACGATGCGGTGGCGATGGCCGGGGCGGGTGCCGACGTTCTCGTCCCGCACATGGGGCTGACCACGGGCGGCTCGATCGGCGCCGACACGGCGAAGACCCTCGAAGACTGCGTGCCGCTGATCCAGGGGATGCACGACGCGGCAAAACGGGTCAACCCCGAGGTGATCGTGCTCTGCCACGGCGGCCCGATCGCCGAGCCGGACGACGCGGCCTACATCCTCGAGCGCACGGAGGGCGTCGTCGGCTTCTTCGGAGCCTCGTCGATGGAACGCCTGCCGACCGAGGTAGCGATGACGGAGAACATGAAGCGGTTCAAGTCGATTCCCGTGAAAGGGGTATAGCGCAATGGCAGGAGCATTCAAGCCGGGCGGGTCACTCACCCGCGACGACCAAGACTGGGGCGTGTTCGCTCAGATCAGCGGCCCGAGGGACGGCCTCGCGGGGATCGTGGCGATCGAGGCGACCTTCCTTCCGGGCAAGTGCCACGACTTCCATCGCCACCCCGGCCAGGAAGAGGTCATCTACGTGATCGAGGGCACGATCGAGCAGTGGCTCGAGCAGGAGAAGCACGAGCTCTCGGCGGGTGACTCGGTCGTGATCCCGGCGTCCGCGGTGCACGCGACGTTCAACGACGGCGACGCACCCGCGAAGATCCTTGCGATTCTGTCGCCGGCTGTCGGCGAGGATGGCTACGGCGTGGAGGACGTTGCTGGCGACGAGCCCTGGGCGTCGCTGCGCTGATGCTGGCGATCCAGGTTCACGAGGGTGGCGAGTTGCGCCACGAGACGGTCGCAGATCCCGTCGCGGCGCCCGGCGAGGTCGTCGTCGAGCTGCGCGCCGCTGCTCTCAACCGGCGGGATCTGCTCGTCGCCGGTGGCACCTACCCGTTCCCGCTCCCTCTGATTCCCGGCTCCGACGGTGCCGGCGTGCGGCGCGACACGGGCGAGGAGGTCGTGATCTACCCGGCGCTCGACTGGGGTCCGCGTGAGGAGGCGTTTGGCCCGGACTTCCAGATTCTCGGCGGCCCGCGCAACGGCACCTACGCCGAGCTCGTCGTCGTGCCTGAGGCCAACGTGTTTCCCAAGCCTGCGCGGTTCTCGTGGGAGGAGTCGGCAGCGTTCCCCCTGGCCGCACTGACGGCATATCGCGCGCTGTTCTCCCGCGGCGGCGTCCGCAGCGGAGAGACGGTGCTCGTGCTCGGTGCCGGCAGTGGGGTGTCCACGTTCGCCGTGCAACTCGCCGCGCAGGCGGGTGCGCGCGTCATCGTCACGTCCTCGTCTGCCGACAAGATCGAGAGATCGGTGGCACTTGGTGCCGAAAGTGGCGTCAACTACGCGACGGAGGACTGGGTCGCTGCAGTGAAGGAGCTCGGCGGCGCCGATCTCGTCGTCGACTCGATCGGCTCGACCTGGCCGCAGTCGCTCGACTGCCTTCGCCCCGGTGGCCGGGTCGTCGTCTTCGGCGCGACGGGCGGCACGGAGGCAACGCTCCCTGTGCGGCCGTTCTACTTTGGCCAGTGGTCGCTGCTCGGGACGATGATGGGCAGCCCGGCGGACTTCGCGGGGCTTCTCGGGGCGCTCGAATCGGGCTCGTGGCATCCGGTCATCGACTCCGTTCTGCCACTCGCTGAGGCCGCGCGTGCGGTTGAAGCGATGGCGAGTGGGCAGCATTTCGGCAAACTGGTGCTCGCATGCGTCTGAGCACAACAGAGTGGGGGGATCCGGCCGGCAAGCCGATCGTCTGCCTGCACGGCGTTTCGGGCCACGGGCGGCGCTTTCGCCGCCTCGCCGAGGAGCACCTGCAGCGCTACCGCGTGATCGGCGTCGACTACCGCGGCCACGGCCGCTCCGGCTGGGAGCCGCCGTGGAGCGTCGAGCAGCACGTGGCCGATCTCCTCGAGACGACCGACGCCCTCGGGATCTCGGAGGCCGCGTGGATCGGCCACAGCTTCGGCGGCAAGCTCGTCGCCGAGGTCGCCGCACGTCAGCCCGATCGGGTCGTGTACGCCGTCCTGCTCGATCCAGCGATGCAGCTCGACGTCGCCGTCGCCGGTGAGCGGGCAGAGCTGACCCGCGCCGACGTCTCGTTCGCAGATGCGGACGAGGCGATCGACGCCCGGCTCAACGACGGCACCCTCTTCACGACCCCGCGTGAGATGCTCGAGGAAGAGGCGCGCGAGCACCTCGTCGAGAGTCCGGACGGCCGGTTCCGCTGGCAGTATTCGCCCGCCGCGGTGATCGTCGCCTGGAGTGAGATGGCATCGTCGACGCCACCCTGGCCAAGGTGCCCGACGCTCGTCGTCTGCGGCGAACGCTCGTGGATCCCGATCGCCGTACCCCGGAAGGGCCAGATCACCAGGGTCGACGTCCCGGGCGGCCACGGCGTCCTGTGGGACGACTTCGACGCGACGGCCGACGCGATCGTGCAGTTCCTGAGCTGAGCCTCGCCCTCGCGCGTGAGGACGGTCGCGCATGCGAGGTCGTCGTCCTTCGACTCGGCCGCACGGGACTTTGTGGCTCTGAGCCACAAAGTGCTTGGTCGCTCGGCTTCCGCGAACAGTTCGAGGGACATTGGCTAACACTGGCGCATACCAGCGTTTGCGCCTAGCGCGGAGTCGAGAGCGCCCAGGGCTTGTCATTCCTGGCTCTGCTTTCTGCAGGATGTCGATCGTGAGGGTGGGGCGGGGTCGTTGGTCGCTGGTGGCCGGCACGGTAGTGCTGGTTGTGGGTGTCTGGTTGCGGCGGGCGGCGCGTGTTCGCATCGGCGATGAGCTCGATCGCCAGCAGCAATCCTCGTCCCCTGACGTCACCCAGGAGCGGCGACGCTGCCGCGCTGCGCGGGGGTCCTTCGCAGGAACTCCCCCGAGGGGCCGCGCACGCTGTACCACCGTCGGCCAGCACCTACCCCGTCCGCCATGCGATTCTCGGCGCGACCCCACGAGCAGCGCGACTATTCATATGGTCGGCGCGCGGCTGCGTTCCAGGATCGCAGGATAGGCCCCGCTGCCGTTTCGGCTGCGGACGGGGGTGACGGTTGTATAGCCGGTCTGCGGGTCGTTGCCGATCGTAAGCGGGTGTTCGAAGATGCGGTCGAGTGGAGCTGTCGTGTAGACGTGCGCGGGTGTGCCGGCTGCTACGAGGCGTCCGTGGTCGAGCAGGACGATCTGGTCGGCGTATGCGGCTGCGAGGTTGAGGTCGTGGAGAACGGTGACGACGGTTCCGCCGCGGCCGACGGCCGCTTGGGCGAGCGTCATCAGGTGTTCTTGGTGGTGGAGGTCGAGGGAGCTTGTCGGCTCATCGAGGAGCAGCAGCGGTGCCTGCTGGGCGAGGATTCGGGCGAAGGTCACTCGTTGGCGCTCGCCGCCGGAGAGCGTGGTGTATTTGCGGGCGGCGAGGTGGGCGATGTCGGCGTCCCGCATCGCCTGCGAGACGACGTCGACATCGACTGCTGTGGGGGTCTGGTGGGGGTGTCGTCCCATCGCGACGACTGCTTCGACGGTGAAGGCGAACTGGAGCGTTGTGTGCTGGGGCATGACCGCGCGCTCGAGCGCGATTTCGTGGGCGCTGAGTTTCGCGAGCGCTTTGCCACGAAGCTCGATTCGACCGCTGGTTGGCTCGAGCTCGCCTGCGAGGAGCTGGAGGAGAGTGGACTTGCCGGCCCCGTTTGGGCCGACGATTGCGACGATCTCGCCCTCCTCGACCTGCAGGCTGATGTCTTCGACGATCGCGGCGGAGCCGATCGTGTACGAGACGCCGCGTGCGGCGAGGGCGGGTATCACCCCCAGCCGCCCTGAGCTTTGCGGGTACGCCAGATCAGCCAGAGGAAGAACGGGCCGCCGATCAGCGAGGTCACGACACCGAGCGGGAGCTCGCTGGGGACGACGAGGGTGCGGGCTCCGAGGTCGGCGAGGACGAGGAGCGCCGCGCCGGCGATGAAGCTCGCTGGGATCAGCGTCCGGTGGGAGGGCCCGGTGAGTAGGCGGATCAGGTGCGGGACGACGAGCCCGACGAACGCGACGACGCCTGCTGCCGCAACGGAGGCCCCGACCGCAAGCGCGAGGGCGACGATCAGGGCGAGGCGGGTGCGTTCGGTGTTGACACCGAGGTGTCGGGCCTCGCGCTCGCCGAGGGTGAAGAGGTCGAGATCTCGGGCGTACCAGATCGCCGCCGCTGCGCCGACGATGACAAACGGTGCCGTGACTGCGACCAACGGCCAGGTGGCGCCGCCGAGGCTGCCGAGCGACCAGAACACGACGTCGCGGATCTGCTGGTCGTTGGCGCGGGCGATCATGAACCCGATCGCGGCGGCCGTTATCGCAGTGACAGCGATACCGGTCAGGATCAGCGTGACGGTCTCTGTCCGGCCTTCGTGGCGGGCGAACGCGTAGACGATGAGTGTCGTCGCGACGCCGCAGGCAAACGCGCAGAGTTGGAGCGAGCCGTAGAAGGCTCCCGCGATGCCGAGCACGATCGCGGCGACAGCGCCGACGGAGGCGCCGCTCGCGACGCCGATCACGGTCGGGTCCGCAAGTGGGTTGCGGAAGAGGCCTTGCAACGCCGCCCCGGAGACCGCGAGGCCGCCACCGACGAGCACGCCGAGAAGAACCCGCGGCAGCCGGATCGACCAGAGGATCGCATCGTCCTGCAGGGGGGCGGGCGATCCAACGTCGACGCCGAGATGCCGGAGGATGATTCCGATCGCCTCGAGAGGCGGGATCCGAACTGCCCCGATCCCGACAGCTAGCAACAGCACGACCGCGAGCAGGGCGATCAGACCAAAGATCACGGTGACCTGCCGACCGGGCATCGCTGATTCGGACGCGGTGTGGGTACGCCCACCCGGCGTACCCACACCGATCGCCTCGTCGGCGGTCCGACTACCGGACATCCGGGTGGAGACCACGGATGAGCTGGCGCAACGCCATGCCGGTACGAGGGCCGAGCCCGAGCAGCAACTGGTCGTCGTAGTGAATGATGCGTCGGTTCTTGCCGGCGGGCGTCTGCGCGACGCCAGGGATGCGGAGGAGTCCGCCGATGCCTCCGACCGACTGCAGGCCCGCGGTGAGGACGAGGATCACGTCCGGCTGCCCCGCGACGAGCGACTCCGGGGTGAGCGTCTTGAAGCTCTCGATCCCGAGCGCGGTGCCCATGTCCCGCCCTCCGGCTGCCGCGATCAACGCATCTGCGCCCGAGTCTCTCCCGCCGATCATCTGCACCTGCGTGCCGCGGAGGTAGAGGAAGGCGACCTTCGGTCGTGCCGAGACCGAGGCGACTTCACGCTTCGCTATCGCGACCTGCCGGTCGACCTGTTTCGCGAGACGCTCCCCTCGCTTCGGCACTCCGAGTGCCTTGCCGAGCGTGCGGAGCTTGCGTGAGCCTGCGTTGGTGCCGCGGAAGTCGGGGATCAACAGCACCGTGACGCCGGCGGAGCGGAGTTGGTCGATCACCGTCTGCGGCCCGGCAAGTGCCGAGCCGACGACGAGAGTGGGGCGCAGCGAGAGAATGCCTTCCGCGGAGAGCGTCCGCTGGTAGCCGATCCTCGGCAGTCCCGCCACGGCCTTCGCCGGGTAGGTGGCGCTCGTGTCCACGCCGACGATGTTCTTCGTCAGCCCGAGGGCGAAGATCACCTCGGCGATGTCCCCGTTCAGCGGCACGATCCGGCTCACGTCCCCGACGACGACGGTCTTGCTGTCCTTGTCCCTGACCGTGACCGGCAGCACCGGTGCGACCTCGACGGTCGGCCTCGGCGCCGCCGCCGAGCGCGAATGCCCGGCCAACGCCGCCGACGAGACGCCAAGGACAGCGAGCGTCGCAGCGGCGGCCCACAGGGCGAGCCGTCGGACACCGATCACGACGCGGCCTCCGTCGTGAGGACATGGTCGGCCAGGGTCAAGCGCCGGGCGGACACACCGTCACGGTCGGCCCGGATCACGCGGCGCGCCGCAGGGAGGAAGAGCGAGTCGACCTCGAGATACGTGTCGCTGTAGGCCTCGGCTGCGTCCAGCCCACCGTCCGTTCCCCAGTAGAACACCGCGAACTCCGCCGGCAGGAACGTGCCGTCGGCGGTCTCGAGCCTAGCCTGGACGGCGATCGAGAACCGCTTCGGCCCCGGCTGACGCGTCACGACAGCGATCTGCCCGTCCGCGATGCGGTACGAAGACGACATACCGTCCTCGAGCTGGACAAGCGTCCCGAGAGGATGGTCGTCGTCGACGACGTGCTTCACGTGGCGCCCGTCGCCCTCGCCGTAGGGTCGCCCCAACCGGTGCGCCACCATCGAGCGAACCTGCTCAGACGCCCACCCGTCCAGCCCCTCCGCCCCGACGATCTCGATCCCCTCCTCACCCGCTGTAACCGACACCTCGCGCGAAGTGGCCCCCGCACCCGGGGTGTGTAGCGTCGCTCGAAAGCCACGGAACTCCAGCGGGTACCGATACCCAGACCGCTGCGCTTCTTCGAGCAGGACGTCCGCCTGCTCCCTCTCGGCCACACTCATCCGACCCTCCCATGGTTGTAAGGCTCACCTTACAAGGTGATGTAAGGCTGACCTTACACGATGGGGAACAGGATTGTAAGGTCACCCTTACAAAGGGTGTAGTATCGAGCGATGGACTGGCAAGCACGCGCACGAATCAACGGCGAGATCGCCGTAATCGCCGAGGGAACCGCAACGAGCATCGAGACCACCGCCCTAGCTGAACTAGAACGACGCAACATCACCGCCTGCAGACTCTGGCAGTCGATCGACGGCAAATGGATAGACGCCGGCAAGGCACTGTGGAACACCCAGTACGACCGAACCTCACCAAGTCGCGACTAGAACCCCGCCGCCGGCACTTAATGAATCAGGTCTGTCACAATGCTCACGACCTGACGAGGGAGCATGCTGTGACGGATTCCGGCAAGCGAGACCCGCGGCCCCAAGCGCGCCGGGCATCCTCCGGTTCATGCAACATTTCCGCACACTCGCGCAGTCCACACTCATCACTCCCGGGAGAGGTCGTCCCCGGCGACGACTACAGTCCTGAACGGAAGGGAGCCCGTGTGACCGACGATCAATCCGCCGCGACACCACGCCTCCTCGCGGGCGGTAACCCTCAGATCGCGAAGGCCGACGGCGATGCACCGGTGCAGGCGTACATCGCGGCGATGCCGGGTTGGAAGAGCGATGTCGGACGCCAGCTCGACGCGCTCATCGTCCGTACCGTGCCCGACGTACAGAAGGCCGTGAGGTGGAACTCGCCGTTCTACGGCGTCGAGGGTCGGGGCTGGTTCGTCAGCTTCCACTGCTTCACGAAGTACGTCAAGGTGACGTTTTTCCGCGGTACGTCGTTGCGTCCAGTCCCTCCGGGCGAATCGAAGACGGAGGAGACGCGTTATCTCGACATCCACGAGAATGAGCAACTCGACGAGGCGCTCGTCGCGAGCTGGATCCGGCAGGCTGCGGAGCTGCCCGGCTGGATTCCGTAGGTGAGCCGTCTCGCACGGGGGGCGGTGCAGAGAGCGTCGACCGTGGTCGTCGATCCAATGCGGCAGATCCCGAGCTCGGCGTCGGTGTCCCTTTGCGTTTCCAGGCCAGAGCGCTACGATCGCCCACACCGAACGAAGGAGGACGGGATGCCGGAGTACGTGCGTGTGGCGACGTTCGAAGCAGACGAGGAGGCGCTCGAGGCGCTCCTCGCCCGGATCAGGGCCGACGAGCGTCCGCCCGACGGGGTGGCTGCGAGGCGGATCACGATCCTCGCCGATCGAGCCGCCGGAAAGGCTGTCGTTGCAGTTCGGTTCGGCTCCGAGGACGATCTACGGGCCGGATCTTCGGCGCTCGACGGGATGGAGCCGCCCGATGCCGGCACTCGGCGACGCACGTCCGTCGATGCGTACGAGGTTGTGCTCGAGCGCGAGTTCTAACGTCGATCTCTTCCGCCGCGTCGGGTGGGGTCGTCCGTGCGGCTCGACCTACACGCGGAAGGCCCCCGGGCAGGCGGAAATCCTCGGGATCGAGAATCGCGCGATCGTGCCGAAGCCTTCTGCGGGCTTGCACGCCTGCGCGACGCCCGCATCGCATGCGACCGAGAGGAAGATGAACGCGTCCTCGATCGTGAAGTCGTGCTCGTCGACGAGGAGCTTCGCTGCTTCCTCCGAGACCAGCTGGAGCGCGTCGGCGTAGTCGGTCGCCGTCGCATGCGGCACCCAGCGGTCATGCAGTTCGGTCACGGGCCAGGTTGCCTGCTTGTCCTTGCGCACGTCGAAGCGAATGTCGACCTCTCCTGCGATCTCGACGCCGGTGAAGCAGATCTCGCCGTCACCCATCGCGGCGTGCATGTCTCCGACTGCGAACATCCCACCCGGCTGACGGACAGGGAAGAAGATCCGTGCCCCCTTGCCGTGCCAGTGGTCGTCGAGGTTGCCGCCGTGCTGTCCCGCCTGTCCGGTGGCGAGCGTCTCACCTGCCGTGGCGACGCCGACGACGCCGACCATCGGCATGGCGGGGAACGAGACACGGTCGTTCATCTTCACGATTCCGTCGCGCACCTCGAACAGCCGGGTCAGTGGTGCACTGACCCGGTCGCTCAGCTGGCCGAAGCCGGGGATCAGGGTCGCGACCCCCCACTCGACGGGGCGGACGTCGAGGATCTCGGCGACGAGCGAGTCCCCGGGCTCCGCGCCACGGACGGCGACCGGGCCCGTGGCACTGTTGATCCGCCCCAGGTCGATGTCGGTGACGAGGTCGGACTCCTTCGTGATCTGCCCCGAGAAGCAGTCATTCGTCTCGAACGTGACGACGTCGCCGCAATCGACCTCGAGCACCGCCTGGAGATCGGGGCCGAACTCCCAGATCACCTGATCGCGGGTGAGCCTGTGGTGTGCCATCGACTAACCCGCCGGCGGAAACTCGTCGTACTGCGGCGCTTCGTCCGCGATCACGTCCCAGGATGCCTTGTACGCGACCATCATGTGGTAGCTGGGCTCGAACGTGAGATCCTCGAGCACACCCGCGGCGACGTAGACCTTGCCGTCGCCGAACGCGTACAGGCTCGAGCCGCACCTCGAGCAGAAGGCGAAGCCCGAGAACCCCTCTTCCGTGTACGTGCTGATCAGCCCGGCACCGCTCGTGACCTCGAAGTTCGCCTCGTCGACCTGAATCTCGGCAAGACCGGGACCGCCGCTCCAGCGCTGGCAGCGCGTGCAGTGGCAGTAGCCCGTTCCTTCAGGCGCGCGCACATCGAAGGCAACCTGGCCACACAGGCAGGCGCCGTGAATCGCCTCGCTCATCGGGTGCTCCTCTCGTTCTCGTCTCCGGGGACGGGGATCGTTTTCACGATAGCCTCATGTGCGTGCCGAGTCTCGGTTCACAGCTCGACGTAATCGCGGCTGCCGAATCGTTCTCCGGCGTCGTGCGGGTCGAGCGACCGGGCCGGCCTATCGTCGAGCGGGCGTACGGCCTCGCCGACAAGCGGCACGAGATCCCGAACCGGATCGACACGCAGTTCGGGATCGCGAGCGGGACGAAGAGCCTGACGGCGCTCACGGTCGTGAGCCTGATCGAGGAAGGCCGGTTCGAGCTCGCGACGACCGCTCGCTCGCTGCTCGGCGCCGATCTGCCGCTGATCGCGGACGACGTCACGATCGAGCACCTCCTCTCGCACCGCTCGGGCATCGGCGACTACCTCGACGAGGAGGTCGACCTCGACTTCGACGCCTACCTGATGCCGGTACCGGTACAGGAGCTCGCGACGACCGAGCAGTATCTCCCGATTCTCGATGGATATCCGACGAAGTTTCCCGCAGGCGAGCGCTTCGGCTACTGCAACAGTGGCTACGTCGTGCTCGCACTCCTCGCCGAGCGAGTGAGCGGCGTGCCGTTCCCCGACCTCCTCCGGGAGCGTGTCTGCGAGCCCGCCGGCATGGTCGGCACGGCGTTTCTCCGCTCCGACGAGTTGCCCGGATCCGCCGCGCTCGGCTACCTGGAGGTCGACGGCGCCTGGAGGACGAACCTCTTCCATCTGCCCGTGCGGGGCACCGGAGACGGCGGGATCTACACCACCGTCGCCGATGTGAGCGCCCTCTGGAGTGCACTCTTCGGTGGCCGGATCGTCTCGGACGAGTCGGTTGCCGAGATCCTTCGGGCGCGCAGCGAGGAGACATCCGAGTCGGAAGCCGGGTCACGGCGATACGGCCTCGGCTTCTGGCTCGACGCCTCGACGGACGCCGTGACGATGAGCGGCGGGGACACGGGCGTCTCGTTTCGGAGCTCGCACGATCCGCGCACCGGCGTCACGTTCACGGCGATCTCGAACACGGGCGCAGGGGTAGGGGCGCTCACGCGCCACCTGGAGGAGCTGCTCGCCTAGCCTTGCGCGCAGCCCGGATGCGGCTTCAGGACGCGCACCGTCGCTGCCGGATCCTTCGCGAGCTTGCCCGGCGGCCGGATCGGACGCGGGACGAGGTTGCCGCCGCAGTTCGGGCAGCGCCCGCCGAGGTGGGTCTCGACGCAGTCTGCACAGAACGTGCACTCGTACGTGCAGATCCGCGCCAGCTCGCTCTCCGGCGGCAGGTCTCGGTCACAGCACTCGCAGTTCGGCCGCAGCTCCAGCATGCGCCCAATCTAGCGGGGCGTGCGCATACGATCCAAGAATGTTCGATCACGTCACGATTCGCGTCTCGGATCGCCGTGCCTCCGAAGCGGCCTACCGGACGGTGCTCGCGGAGCTCGGGATCGACGTGCTCTACGCCGACGAGTGGTTCGTCGAGTGGGGTGAGCTCTCGCTCAAGGCATCGGACGAGCGCCCGACCACTACCGGTCTCCACATCGGCTTCGTGGCTCCGAGTCGTGCACACGTCGACGCGTTCTGGCACGCAGGCAGAGCCGCAGGGCTACGCGACGCGGGTGCTCCGGGCGAGCGACCCGACTACAAGCCGGACTACTACGGCGCATTTCTCTTCGACCCCGACGGAAACAGCATCGAGGCCGTCCACCATGGATCGCTCAACTTCGACGTCGCGATCGATCACCTCTGGATACGCGTAGCGGACATCGCTGCGTCCCGGGCGTTCTACAGCCTTGTCGCGCCACTCGCCGGGCTCCGCATTCGCGATCTCTCCGACGATCACATCCAGGTGCTCGGCAGCACGGGCTCCTTCTCGGTCGTTCCCGGCACGCCGACGCGGGGGTTGCACATGGCGTTCCCCGCCGAGACCAACGCCGCGGTCGACGAGTTCCATCGCGTGCTCGTCGCCGCCGGGTACCGCGACGATGGCCCACCCGGCGAGCGCGAGATCTATCACGCGGGCTACTACGGTGCCTTTGTTCTCGACCCCGACGGCTCGAGCGTCGAGCTCGTCAACCACAACCGCTAGAGATCAGCCGAACACCCACTGATCCCAGTCGGCGACGGGCTCGTAGCCGATCCGCGCATAGATCGCGTTCGACGTCGGGTTCGCGAGATTCGTAAAGAGGAAGCACGTCGCGAGGCCGGTCGAAAGCCGCTCGGCCGTGAGATCCGCGACGAGAGACGTGGCGTAGCCGCGACCTCGGTGCTCCGTTGGGGTGTAGACAGGCCCGACCCTGGTACCGGTCGGGGTCGGGTTCCCGTAGGCCGCGAGCGAGACAGGTCCGTCGTCGTCCCAGATGAGCCACGCGCCGTCGGGGTCGGCCTCACGACGCCGGTATGTGGCCTCGGCTTCCTCCCGGTGCGGCGCCTCCCCGAGCGCCTCCGCGGCGAACCCGCCGAGCCAGTCGAGCACGACGGGAATGTCGTCCGGGCTAACCTCGCGCATGCTGCCCGGCGCGTGAGGGAGCTCCACCACTCGTGAGGCGGCGTGAACACGCTGCCGGAAGCCAATGCGTGCTTGCACGCCCGTCAGGGCCGACCATGCCGAGGCGAACCGCGCCACGACGTCGTGGGGCCCGACCGCCCCGGGCAGCCCGGGGTGCATGTCGAGGACGGCCCCTGCGACGAGATCTACCGCTTCCAGCGAGTCGAATCGGCTGAGGACGACGCCGTGGGGTGGAGTCCGGAGGAGGCAGCCAACGAGCCTGCCCGCATCTTCGGCGACGACGAACGCCGGATCGAAACCGTAGAGCCGCGGTTCGTCGAGGAGGCGTCCGAGCAGACCGAGGGGCAGGTTGTGCTCGGCTTCGTGTGCACCGAGAAACGGGCCGGCGCTGTCCAGGAAGGCGCCCGGATCGTTCAATCTGTTCGCTGAAAGCATCAACGCATCATATCAAATGATGCTATGATGCAACCATGAGAACCACGGTCGCTCTCGACCCTGAGCTCCAGGCACGGGTCAAGGATCTCGCCCGTGAACGGGGCATCTCGTTCCGTGAGGCGCTCAATGACGTGCTCCGCCGGGGTCTCGGCCAGGGATCGCAGCCAGCTGCGCAGCGGTACGAGGTGCCGATTCGCTCCCTCGGCTTGCGCCCCGGCATCGATCTCGACAAGGCCCTGGCGCTTGCGGCCGAGCTCGAGGACGACGAGATCGTTCGCAAGCTCGAGCTCCGGAAGTGAAGCTCACCGACGTCAACCTCCTGCTCTACGCGGTCGATGTCGGCTCTCCCCGACACGGGGAGGCGCGCGCCTGGCTCGAGGAGCAACTCTCCGGCGTCGAGACGTTCGCATTTCCCGTGGCAGTGCTGCTCGCTTTCGTGCGGCTCTCGACCCAGGGGCGCATCTTCGCGTCTCCGCTGGCCCCGGATGAGGCGTTCGACATCGTCGCCGGGTGGCTCGAGCAGCCGTGCGCGACGGCCGTCGTCCCCGGAGCGAGGCACCTCGCTCTCGTGCGCGAGCTGCTGCGGCCTCTCGGCGTCGCCGGCAATCTCGTTTCCGACGCCCACCTTGCAGCGCTCGCGATCGAACACGGTGCCGAGCTCTGCTCAGCCGACACGGACTTCAGCCGGTTCCAGCGGCTGCGCTGGTCGAATCCGCTGGTGGCGGCCTAGGCTCCTACTTCGGAGCGGAGCCGCTCAGGGTGCTGCGAGACGGTGGCCGCCGTCGACGGGCAGCACCGTGCCGGTGATGAACCCGTTCGTGAGGAGGAGCCAGACCGCAGCGGCGAGGTCTTCGGCCGTGCCGACGCGCCCGGACGGCAGGGCACCCTCGAGCCGCGCGAACATCGCTTCGCGATCTTCGGCGGCCATCCCGTCCCACGTCGGCGTCGCGACGATCCCGGGCGAGACGGCGTTGACCCGCACCGGCGCGAGCTCGACGGCCAGCGTCCGCACGAGCGCTTCGACGGCGCCGTTGACGGCGGCGGTCGCGGAGCCGCCGCGCATCGGCGTCGTCGCAGCGACGCCGGAAACGAACACGATCGACCCGCGCACATCAGCCGCCTGAACCGCAGCGAACGGGCCCCACAACTTGATCTCGAACGCGCGGCGCGCCGCACTCAGGTCGAGCTCCTTCGCCGGCCCGCCCGCCCGCGCGACAGGGGAGAAGACCAGGTGGTCGATCGGCCCGAGCGCCTGGAACGTCTCGCGGACGGCCGCCTCGTCGGCGACGTCTAGGACGAGGCGCTCGGCGTCGATGTCGGCTCGCTCGGGGTCGCGACTTGCGATCACGACCTCCCAGCCGGCTGCGACTGCGAGCCGTGCCGAGGCGAGGCCGATGCCCGACGAACCTCCGACGAAGACGGCTTTCATGGCGGAATCCTCTCACAAGGAGCGCCGCCGCCACGCCGTCAGTTGCTCTCGTCCTCCACGAGCCGGTCGTACGCGGGCAGCGTCAGGAACTCCACGTAGTCGGGCCGCGTCGCGATGCTCTCGAAAATGGCCCGCGCCTCGGCGTAGCCCTCGCCGAGGCGTACCATCTCGTCGTCCGTGATCCGTAGGACGTCATCGGCCGTGAACCGGCCGTGGTGGAGCCACTGCCAGATCTGGGAGCGGCTGATCTCGGCCGTCGCTGCGTCCTCCATGAGGTTGTTGATTGCGACCGCGCCCGAGCCGCGGAGCCACGCCGCGAGGTACTGGATTCCCACGGAGACGTTGTTGCGCAGGCCGTCCTCGGTCACCGAGCCCGGCGTCGCAGCGACGTTCAGCAGGTCTGCGGCGCTGACGCTGACGTCGTCGCGCCGGCGATCGATCTGGTTCGGCCGCTCGCCGAGCACGGCGTCGAACGCCTCGTAGGCGGTCGGGACGAGGTCGGGATGCGCAACCCAGGTGCCGTCGAAGCCCTGTGACGCCTCGCGCTCCTTGTCCTCGCGCACCTTCGCGAGCGCTGTGGCGTTGACGTCGGCATCACGGCGCGAGGGGATGAACGCGGCCATGCCGCCCATCGCGAAAGCCCCGCGCCGGTGGCACGTCTTCACGAGCAGCTCGCAGTACGCGCGCATGAACGGCACGGCCATCGTCACGTCGCTGCGATCCGGAAGCACCATCTCGGGCCGGTGCCCGAGCTTCTTGATCACGCTGAAGATGTAGTCCCAGCGGCCCGCATTGAGACCGGCCGAGTGGTCGCGCAGCTCGTACAGGATCTCGTCCATCTCGAACGCGCCGAGAATGGTCTCGATCAGAACCGTCGCCTTGATCGTCCCCTGCGGCACCCCGAGGCGATCCTGCGACCACACGAAGACGTCGTTCCAGAGCCGCGCCTCGAGATGCGACTCGAGCTTCGGGAGGTAGAAGTAGCGGCCGCCCGAGCCGTGGTTGCGAAAGAAGTAGAGGCCGAAGTCGAACAGCGAGCCCGACATCGGCGCCCCGTCCACCTCGAAGTGCCGTTCCTCCAGATGCCAGCCACGCGGGCGCACGAAGAGGACGGCCGGGTTGTCGCCCAGCGTGTACTGCTTCTCGCCCGTGTCGAGTGAGATCGTTCGCTCGAGCGCGTCGGTCAGGTTGCGCTGCCCGTCGATGCAGTTGAACCAGGTCGGCGAGTTCGAGTCCTCGAAGTCGGCCATGAACACCTTCGCGCCCGAGTTGAGCGCGTTGATCACCATCTTGCGGTCGACAGGCCCCGTGATCTCGACGCGCCGGTCGGCGATCTCGTCGGGCGTGGGGGCGACGCGCCAGTCGCCCACCCTGACGTCGGCGGTCTCGGGCAGGAAGTCGGGGAGCTCACCGGCGTGGAGGCGCTCGAGGCGCGCCGCCCGCCGCTCGAGGAGATCAACACGTCGGGCGCCGAACTCGCGCTGGAGATCGGTCAGGAAGGACAGGGCTTCCGGAGTGAGGACGTCTGCGGTCTCGGTCATCGCGCGATCATCGCACGTGCTCGGCTGCGAGCGTCGCAGCGAGTGCTGCGGCCACCCGATCGGCGTGCCTCTCGGAGAAGACGAGCGGCGGGCGAATCTTGATCACGTTGACGCGTGGCCCGGTCGCGCCGACGAGAACGCCGCGTCGTCGGAGGCCGTTCGCGACGACGCGCCCGATGTCGGGGCGCTCCGTCGCCTCGACATCGAGCTCGACGCCGATGAAGAGGCCGGGACCACGAACGTTCGTGATCACGGGATGCGTTGCGGCGACGTCCTCGAGGCGCGCTCGGAGATACGCGCCGACGCGCTCGGCGTTCTCGGCAAGGCGTTCGCGCTCGATCACATCGAGGACGGCGGTGCCCACCGCAGCGGCGACGGGTGAGCCGGCGAACGTCGAGAAGAAGTGCCAACGTGCGGCGAACTGAGCAGCGATCTCGGGCGTCGTGATCACCGCTCCCATCGGGTGCCCGTTCCCCATCGGCTTTCCGAGCGTGACGATGTCCGGTCGAACGCCGTCCTGGGCAAAGCCCCAGAAGGCCTCGCCGACGCGACCGAATCCGGCCTGCACCTCGTCCGCGAGGCAGAGCGCTCCCGCGGCACGAGCGCGCTCGTAGGCGGCGCGAAGGTAGCCGGGCGGAACCGCGAAGATCCCGTCGCTCGCAAAGACGTCGTCGCAGACGAGGAGCGCCGGGTCGTGGCCGCGGCCCCGCAGCCGTGCGAACGCGTCGTCGACCTCACCGACCACGCGCGTTGCCGCATCGGCCGACCCGAGCGTTGCCGCGCCCCCGATCCGCGCCACCCACGGCTCGAGCGCCTCGGGCCCGAGCTCCTCCGGTGAGAGGGCGGCGGTCGCAGCCGTCGTGCCGTGGTAGGCGTGCTCGGTGATCACGACGCCGCGGTTGCCGGTCACGGCACGGGCGATCTGGATCGCGACGTCGTTCGCCTCGCTCCCCGAGTTGACGAACATCACGACGGAGAGCTCCTCGGGAAGCAGCGCCGTGAGCCGGTCGGCGTAGACCGCCACCTCGTCGACGAGGTAGCGCGTGTTCGTGGTGAGCCGCTTCGCCTGGCTCGCGAGCGCAGCGGTGACGCGAGGATGGGCGTGACCGACCTGCGGCACGTTGTTGTAGGCGTCGAGGAGGCGGTTGCCGTCGACGTCGGTCAGCCAGACGCCGTCGCCCGACTCGAGCCGGACGGGATCGTCGTAGCTGAGGCTGAGCGCAGGGCCGAGCCGTGCCCGCCGAAGCGACAGGCTCGCGTCGAGGGAGGACGTCGCGCGTCGATGCATCCCGCATGCTTCCGCGAGCGCTGCGGCGAGGGTCGAGGAGCCGCGATCGTCGATCCGGGCGAGCGTCTCGAAGCAATCGTCCTGGTCGGCCAGGATGTAGGCGATGTTGTCCGGGTGGAGCTCGGCACGCCAGGCGGAGATGAGGACTGACTGCGTCATCCGGGCGGCCGCGAGCTCGGGGATCAGCTCGACCTCGGCGCGCGTGAGCGGTCGCAGCGCGTGGTAGGCGGTGACGACCTCGACGAGCGGGTCGAGCGGGTCGTCGGCACCGAACGCCTGGTAGGCGGCAGCGATCGCCGGATCGAGCACGGTGCGAGCATGCACGAGGTCACCGAAATCGACGATGCCTGCGACGCGGTCGGGATCGTCGCGATCTGCGAGGATGTTCCCCGGGTTGACATCGCCGTGGATCGTCGAGGCGGGCACGAGCTCGAGCGCCGGTGCGATCACGGCGTCGAAGCGGTCGAGCCAGCGCTCGACGAGCGCCCGGTGCTCCGCGGGAATGTGGTCGAGCTTCGGCCGGAGCTCCGGCAGTCGGGTCACGTCCCACGCGATCGCCCGCTGCGCGAGTGGGTGGACGAACCCGGCGAGCGCGAGGTCGGTCTGGGCCACGGCCGCGCCGATCGAGCGGCGGGCGGTCGGGGAGAGCGGGCCGGGCGGGAACGCCGTGCCGTCGATCAGGCTGACGAGCTGAACCGCGTGGTCGACGCCAGCGATCGTCGCTCGGCCCGTTGGCCGGCGGTCGACCGTTCGCCGCGGGTGAGGGATCCGGAGCGCCGGATCGACCTGGAGCGCGTGCTCCATCGCGAGCACCTGCATCTCGACCACGTCGGCCGGATCGGCCGGGTTCCCGACCTTGAGCACGAAGGAGCCATCGGCTCCGTCGATCCGGAAGTTGCGATCACGCTCGCCGTCGAGTGGCGTCGCCTCGCCGTCGACATCGAACACGGAGCGCGCGATGTCGACGGCGAGCGCCGCCGGGACTTCAGGGGGGCGCGCTTCGAGGACGTCGTCGCTCACCGCGCACCACGATAACGGTTCGGACGGCGCTGCTCAGTCGACCTCGTGGTCGCGCTCGCAGTGATCCGGGCAGTTGCACTCCACGGTCTCCGAGCGGGTCAGGAGCGTGGGCCGCTCGGTCGATCGAGCCTCGCGTGCCTCGGGGCTCCGCTCGAGGATCGGTGTCGTCTGGACGGGTGTCATGCTGCGCTCCTCTCGATCTCGTGGGTGTCGGTCTCGAACTGCTCTTCCTCGGTCGAACCGTGCAGCGCCAGCGTGGATGCCATGCCGCCCGTGATCGTCTGCAGAACCTGGTCGAAGTAGCCGGCGCCGACCTCGCGCTGGTGCCGGGTCGCGGTGTAGCCCTC
The DNA here is from genome assembly GCA_963741655.1 of uncultured Thermoleophilia bacterium. Classification (GTDB taxonomy): domain Bacteria; phylum Actinomycetota; class Thermoleophilia; order Gaiellales; family Gaiellaceae; genus Gaiella. Next base: position 69,674 of record CAVUIQ010000017.1, on the reverse strand, counting down.
GGCCTCGAGCTCGAACTCGCGCTCCTGGAGGCGAACGTACGCGGGCATCGCCTCGTTGCCGTACCCGCGGGCCAGCTCGAACATCGAGAGGTTGACGGCATGGAACCCGGCGAGCGTGATGAACTGGAAGCGGTAGCCGAGTTTCGCGAGGTCGCTCTGGAAGGTGGCGATCTGCTCGTCGCTCAGGTGCTTGCGCCAGTTGAACGACGGCGAGCAGTTGTACGCGAGCAGCTGATCCGGGTACTTCTCGTGGATCGCGGCGGCGAACTGCTCTGCCTCGGCCATGTCCGGCGTCGACGTCTCGCACCAGATCAGATCGGCGTAGGGGGCATAGGCGAGGCCACGCGCGATCGCGGCGTCGATGCCGTCGCGCACGCGGAAGAAGCCCTCCGGAGTGCGCTCGCCGGTGCAGAACTCGCGATCGATCTCGTCGATGTCGCTCGTCAGGAGCGAGGCCGACAGCGCGTCGGTGCGGGCGACGACGAGAGTCGGCACGTCGGCGACGTCCGCCGCGAGTCGGGCGGAGATGAGCGTTCGCACGTGCTGGGCCGTCGGCACGAGCACCTTGCCGCCGAGGTGGCCGCACTTCTTCTCGGACGAGAGCTGATCCTCGAAGTGCACTGCGGCTGCGCCGGCCTCGATGAACGACTTCATCATCTCGTACGCGTTCAGGGGTCCGCCGAAGCCGGCCTCGGCGTCGGCGACGATCGGCGCGAGCCAGTGGGTCGAGTCGTCGCCCTCGGCGTGCGCGATCTGGTCGGCGCGAAGAAGTGCGCTGTTGATCCGCTTCACGAGCGCTGGTGCGCTGTTCGCGGGGTAGAGGCTCTGATCCGGGTACGTGTTCCCGGAGAGGTTGGCGTCGGCTGCAACCTGCCAGCCGGAGAGGTAGATCGCCTTCAGCCCGGCCTTCACCATCTGCACCGCCTGGCCGCCGGTCATGGCGCCGAGAGCGGGCACCCACTCGTCCTCTGCCAGGAGCTTCCGCAGTCGCTCCGCGCCGAGGCGGGCGAGCGTGTGCTCGACGGTGACCGAGCCGCGGAGGCGCTCGACGTCAGCCTGGCTGTAGGGGCGCTCGATGGTGTCGATCGGGGACATACATGCTCCTTTGGGATCCAGAATCGGTGTTCTTGGATCCTACATGAAGGAAATACCTGCCACAAGGCTGCCACAAGCAGTCTTTTCGGATCCCAAACAAATACACTTCGTGTGCGTTTTCGCATTCCGTACACTGCGACTGCGATGACCACGCTCTCCACGAAGGCCGACGACATCGCCCGCGTCCTCGAGGACGAGATCGTGGGCGGGGCGATCGCGCCCGGCACCGTGATGCGGCAGGAACAGCTCTCGGAGCGCTTCGACGTGTCGCGGACGCCGGTGCGGGAAGCACTTCGCCGCCTGGCAGCTCTCGGCCTCGTCACGTTCGAGCCGAATCGTGGCGTGCGCGTCCGCTCCATCTCCCCGGGAGAGCTGCGCGAGGCGCATCTCGTGCGCGCCGAGCTCGAGGCGCTCGCGACCGAGGTCGCTACGCCGCGGATGACCGCTGCCGATCTCGCTGCACTCGATGAGGCGGAACAGCGGTTCTCGGAGCTGACGCTCGAGCTTCGCGATCAGGCCCGACGCGGTGAGGCCAGGGACTCGTCGCTCTTCGTCGAGTGGATGCAGGCGAACTACGCCTTCCACGACGTGATCTACGCCGCTGCCGCGATGCCGCTGGTCGAGCGGCTCGCGAAGAGCGCAAGACGGACGTTCATCGGCGACCGCGTCTGGAGTGCGCGGGCCGAGCTCGACGAGCTCTACGCGAAGAACGACCTGCAGCACCGGGCGATCCGCGAGGCGATCTCTGCGGGGAGCGCAGCCGGGGCGAGGCTCCTGGCTCGCGAGCACGTGCTCTCGTCGGGGCGTCTGATCGAGGTCGTGATCGAGTCGCTCGGGAGCGGCGGGAGTCGCGATCCCAGCTGGGGCTCGTAGAGTCGACGTTCCCGGACGCTGACTAGCGCGAGCGCGACGTCGGCGAACGCCGCCATGTCGGGCACGGTGAGATCGGGCGTCGCCGAGGCGGCGGGGGTCGCTCCGAAGCCGGGGCGGTCGTGGCGGCGGTCGACCCAGGCGGTCGTCAGCCCGAGCTGCTTGCCGGGAACGTGGTCGTGGAACAGGCTCTGGGCCGCGTGGAGGATCCGGTCGCGGGGCACGTCGATCGTCGCGAAAGCGAGCTCGAACGGAGCGGATGACGGCTTGTAGGCACGCGCGTCCTCGGCGGTGACGACCCAGTCGAACGTGACGCCGAGGCGGCGGTTCGAGAGCGCGAACAGGTCGCGGTCGCAGTTCGTGATCACGCCGAGCCTGAACCGCGTCTGCAGACGGCGCAGCGCGGGCGCGGTGTCGTGAAACGCCGGCCAGGCCCCGAGATCCTCGGCGAACGCGCGCGCCTCCTCGTCGGCGACGTCGAAGCCGAGCTCCTTGCCGAGCCCGCTCAGCGACTCGCCGAGCACCTGACGATACGGCCTGTACGCGCCCGCCTCGAGCGCGGCCTCGTGCCGCGCATAGCGCTCGAGCAGCTCGTCCTCGGTGAGGTCGATCCCGCGGGGCGCAAGCACCGGTTGGAGCGCATTCAGGATCCCGCGCTCCCAGTCGATCAGCGTGCCGTAGCAGTCGAACGTGATCGCATCGAAGCGGCTGAAGTCGATGGTGGTCATCAGGCCCAGAATGCCTCGAAGGCGGCCGGGTCGCTCGGCAGTGCGAGCACCTCGCGGACGAGCCCGTCCTCGATCCGGAAGAGCAGCACCTGATCGAGCTCGAGGTGTCGCTCGTTGCGTTCGCCGCTCGCCCGGTAGAGCGCGGCCGCTCGATCGTCGGACGCGAGAACGTCGATCAGCGACGACGCGTACGTGCCGCCGGTCTCCTTCGGAAGGCGGCCCAGAAAGGCGAAGATCTCCTCGCGGCCGCGGAACGTTCCCGCCATCGTGCCGCTCCCGGGCACGGTCCAGGTTGCGTCGTCGGCGAAGGCATCGCGGAGCGCGAATCCGCGCTTCTCTGCGAAGGCGGCGAAGATCCGCCGGACGAGCGCCTCGTTCTCAGCGCGTGGCACGCGAGCGCTCCCAGCGGTCGATGAGGCCCTCGACATGCCGTCGCTGTGCCTCGCCGAACGGGTAGCGCTCGAGGAGACGGCGGGCCTCGGCGGGGTCGTCGTTCGCGACCGCGGCCTCGAGCCGCTCGCGCTCGGGTGTCGGCTGGCGCAACTGCCGCCGGAGCCAGCGCAGCAGGCTGACGGTCTCCTGGTCGGCCGGTTGTGCCATCCCGCTCAGCTTACGTCCGTCCCCGGGCGAGCGCGACCGCGATCCCTAGGCTTGGCGCGTGGATACCCTCCTCGCGATCGCCAGCCGTCGGGACGAGCGCGGGACGCTTCCGGATCCGCTGCCGGACGAGGTCGTGCTCCGGCTGCTCGACGCCGGGAGGCTCTCCGGCTCGTCCAAGAACGGGCAGCCGTGGGTCGTTCGTCGTTCCGGCCAGCCGCAGCCGGATCGAGGAGCTCGCGGCCGCCGTCTACGTCCCCGAGAACATCCTCGGCGCCGGCCTCGTGATCGCGATCCTCGTCACGGGCAAGGGCCCTGTCTCCTTCGACGCGGGGCGCGCTGCCCAGAGCATCCTTCTCGCTGCGTGGGCCGAGGGGCTCGCATCCTGCCCGAATGGCATCGCGGACGCCGAAGCTGCCCGACGTGCGCTCGACGCGGCGCCAGACGAGACTCCCGTCATCGTTCTCTCGTTCGGCTTCCCGGCGAAGCCGCGCGACCCGAGCCTGCGATCCGTGGCCGAATGGAGCGAGCGGGCGAACCGGAAGCCGCTCGAGGAGGTCGTCCGTTGGCTGCCGTGACGCGGATGCGAGGCGGACTCGACCTCGGCGGAACCAAGATCCAGGCGGTCGTGACCGATGGCGAGGCGAAGGTCCTCGGCAAGGCGCGGCGCGAGACGCCGCAGACGCGGCGGGCCGCATGCGGTGGTTCTCGAGCTCGCTGAGGCGCTGCGTGAGGCGCTGGACGATGCGCGCGTCGAGCCGATGGGCCTCGCCGCCGTGGGTGTCGGCGCGCCGGGCTCGATCGATGTCGAGACCGGCACCGTCATCCAGGTGGCGAACATCGAAGGGTGGGATCTGCCATACGCGCTCGGCCCCGCGCTCGCCGAGGAGCTCGGGCGGCCCGTGACGATCGGGAACGACGTCAACGTTGCGGTCGAGGCGGAGCGTCGCTACGGCGCCGGCCGGGGATTCGATTCGTTCCTCGGTGTCTTCTGGGGCACCGGGGTCGGAGGTGGCATCGTGATCGACGGTAAACCGCTTCACGGACGCGGCTCGGCCGGTGAGATCGGCCATGTCTGTGCGAGCCCCGGTGGGCTCCGCTGCAACTGCGGGCTCGACGGGTGCGTCGAGGCGTACGCAGGCCGGGGTGCACTAGAGGAGCGCGCACGCGAGCTCGCGAAGGACCGTGCGACGGTGCTCTTCGAGATCATGGAGAAGCGAGGCCGCGATCGGCTCACGAGCGGCGTCTGGCTGCGGGCCCTTCAGGCGGGTGACGAGGTCGCCGAGGAGCTCATCCTTGGTGCGATCGCCGCTCTTGGTGTCGGTATCGGCTCGGCCGTGACGCTGCTCGACGTCGAAGCCGTGATCATCGGCGGCGGTCTCGGTGAGCGGCTCGGGCCTGACTGGCTCGAGCGCATCGAGGCCGCGGCGCAGAGCCATACGTTCTTCCGCGACCACCCTGCCTATCGTCTCGCGCAACTCGGCGATCTCGGCGGTGCGATCGGCGCGAGCCTGTTGCAGTGAGGGTCGCGATCGTCACCGGCGCGGGGCGTGGGATCGGAGCTGCCATCGCGCGACGGCTCTATGCGGACGGCTGGTCACTCGTGCTCGGGGACATCGATGCCGACTCGGTCACGCTGCTCGCCGCAGAGCTCGGGCGCGATGCCGCTCCTGTCCTGCTCGATGTCCGCGACCCGGCAGCCTGGGATCATGCAGTCGCGATCGCGAGGGAGGCGGGTGATCTGGCGGCCCTCGTCAATGTCGCAGCCCGGACCGACATTCGCGATCTCTTCGAGATCACTCCCGAGGAGTGGGACGACGTGCTCGCGACGAACCTCCGCGGCCCGTTCCTCGGGATCCGCGCCGTCGGGCCACTGCTCCGTGAGCGTGGCAACGGTCGGATCGTCAATCTCGCATCCGACTCGGCGTTCCGCGGGCGGGGCGTCACGGGAACGCACTACGCGACGTCGAAGGCCGGCCTTCTCGCTCTCACGCGACGGGCGGCCGCGGCACTTGCTCCGAGCGGTGTCACGGTGAATGCCGTCGCGCCCGGAACGATCGACGGCGAGACCGTGCGGGAGCTTGCCGGGGAGCGCATCGAGGAGCTGGCGAGCGATATCCCGGCCGGGCGCCTCGGTCGACCGGAGGAGATCGCGGCGCTCGTCGCCTGGCTCCTGTCGGACGAGGCCGCGTACGTCAACGGCGCGACGATGCTCGCCGACGGTGGCGCTGCACTTTAGAGGCTTGATGCGAACTACAAGCACACCTGGATGCGGCCCTGCACGCGGCGGATCGCGTCCGCCGAGGGCGACATCAAGGCAACCAGCCTTGACGCCGCCCTCGTCGAACACGCTCCTTGGTGCAGAGCCGCCCCAGCCGCACTTCCAATCCACATCAAGCCTCTCGGCGCGCTCCAGCTCAGGACGGCAACGAGCGCCGGAGAAACGCGAGCAGGTTGCCGCTGCTGACCGCAGCGATGTCAGCGTCGCTCCATCCACGGGCGCTCATGCGGGCGAGAAGCGCCGGGTAGTCCTCCGGCCCCTTCAGACCCTCGATGCCCGCGCCCGGCGCGAGGCCCGGTGGCATCAGCCCGTCCGCCGGAATCGGCATCGGCGGCAGCACGTTGTACAGCCTCGAGGTGAAGTCGCCGCCGAAGCAGACGCGCTCGATGCCAACGAGCTCGGCTGCATGCTCCAGGTGGTCGACCACGCGGTCGATCGTTCGGTTCTCATGGTCGATTGCAATCGGATGCAGCATCAGTCCGAAGAGCCCGTTCGCATCGGCGAGTGCGGCGAGCTGGTCGTCGCTCAGATTGCGTGGGTGGTCGTGGACGGCGCGGCAGGCCGCGTGCGAGCAGATGAGCGGCGCGCCGTCGACCCGCGCGACGATCTCGGTGAAGGCCCGGGTCGAAGCGTGGGCGAGATCGACGATAACGCCCAGGCCGACGAGCTCGTCGACGAGTGCGCGCCCCAGCCGTGACAGGCCACCGTCCTCGATGGCGCCGTCCGAGTACGGATTGCGGCGGTTCCACGTCAAGCCCGGCCATGCGCATCCCCAGCTCGAAGAACGTCTCGGCGGGCCAGAGCTCATAGCCGAACTGCTCGACGCCCTCGAGCGAGAGCATCAGGCCGATTCGCTCGCCGCGCTCCACGGCGTCGAGGTCGGCTGCGCTGCGAATCTGCACGACCCGGTCGCGATTCTCACGGACGGCGCGCAGCAGGCACGTCGCCTGGCCGAGCGCCTCGCGAAGCGTTCCCTCGGGCTGGCGCTCGAGCTCGACGAAGACGGGGCACACCTGCAGGCCGACGCCGCCTGCTTCGAGGAGCGGAAGCCACGTCGTCGCAAACGTGTTCGACTCGCCGAAGCGGAGCTCGCGGTGGCCGAGCTCGAGGAGGAGGTCGACGTGGGCGTCGGCGATCACGCCGCTGCGAGTCTACGAGGTCGGCTGGGGCGATGCGTCGCGGTGACAGGCTCGATCAGGCTGTCACCCCGCTCAATCCCCAGATCTTGACATTCGCCGCTCCGAGCTTTAGTTTGTGCGACGGCCATACAAAACCCGACGATGGGTTGCACACGTCGCTGCTGACATCCCCCGCTCCAGGAACTCGCGCATGAGCTTCGAGCGCGCCGGAAGCGCACCCTCGCGTTCCGACCAGACGACCGTGCGTCGCGCGAACCTCGGCGTTGTGCTGCAGCAGATCGCCGGGGGGGAGCCGCGATCTCGCGCGCGCGTCGCGGCCGACACGGGGTTGACCCGTGGAACCGTTTCGAGCCTCGTCGGTGAGCTGATCGAGCTCGACCTCCTTCGTGAGACGGGCGAGGATCAGCGCTCCGGCCGTGCGGGCCGGCCGGGCCTCGCTCTCGAGCTCAGCGACCGGGTCGTCGCGGTCGGCCTCGAGGTGAACGTCGACTACCTCGCCGTCTGCGTCGAGGACCTCGCCGGCAACGTCCGCTACGAGAAGCACGTTCACACCGACAACCGACGGAGCGCGCCCGGGCCTGTGCTGAACCGGCTCGCGCGGCTCGCGCGTGGCGCAGAGGAACTGATCGCGGCCGAGGGTCTCGTCTCGGCCGGCATCGCCGTCGCGCTCCCCGGGCTCGTTGCTGCCGAATCAGGGACGCTCCTCCGTGCTCCGAACCTCGGGTGGTCGGATATCGCCATCGCAGACGAGATCTCCTCGCGGCTCGGCGGCGTTCCCGTCCGCGTGGACAACGAGGCGAATCTCGCGGCGCTCGCCGAGCACTGGCAGGGAGTCGCGCGTGGCCTCGACAACTTCATCTGCGTCTTTGCCGAGGTCGGCGTGGGCGCGGGGATCTTCATCGGCGGCGATCTCTTTCGCGGCTCGCACGGCTTCGGCGCCGAGCTCGGCCACATCACGGTCGAACCTGGGGGGCTGCCGTGCCAGTGTGGCGCAGTCGGCTGTCTCGAGACGGTCGTCGGCCAGGAAGCGATCGCACGTCGCGCCGGCATCAGCGAGGACGACAAGCATCGCGCCCGTAACGTGACGCGAGAGCTCGTGCGTCGCGCCAAGCAGGGGGACGAAGCCGTGATCACGAGCCTCGCAGAGGCCGGCCGCGCACTCGGCATCGGCCTTGCCTCGGCCGTGAACCTGTTCGATGTCGACGCCGTCGTGCTCGGAGGATGCCTCGGGCCGCTCGCACCGTGGCTCATCGCCGACGTGCGCGAGGCGCTCGGCCTGCGCGTCCTCTCCGCCGGCTGGTCCGGCTGCGAGGTCATCGTGTCGGAATTCGGAGAGGGTGCCGCGGTCCGCGGTGCCGCTGCCCTGACTCTCCGGTCGGTGCTCGCCGAGCCGTGGCTCGTTGCCGAGCGGAGCATCGCGGTCCGCGAAAGGGTTTCCTGATCATGCGAGTTCGGCATCGGCCAGGGGTCTGCCGTAGCGCCAGCAGCGTGCTGGGGCAACGGTTGGTCAGCGCCGGAACGAACGACGAAGGAGGTGTCGACAGCGCTCGAACCGTACGTGCACGACGTTCCCTGACGGAGTAGCGAAACAGGGCCGCTCGGTCCTGTAGTGTTGCTCCGCTCCACGTAGATGTAATCACCAGGAGGAGAAGAATCGTGAAGAAGATTGTCATCATGCTCGTCGTCGCTCTCGCCGCCATCAGCGTGGCAGCGACGGCGGCACTTGCCGGATCCAGCAAGTCGTCGGCCGAGGCAAAGGCCTGCGTCCTGCTTCCGGACACGAAGTCGTCGGTTCGTTGGCAGACGCAGGACAGCCCCACGTTCAAGGCCGCCTTCAAGAAGGCCGGCGTCTCGGCCACGGTCGTGAACGCCGAGGGTGACGCCCAGCGGATGATCTCCCAGGCCGACCAGTGCCTCGCCAACGGCGCCAAGGTCGTCCTCGTGACGAGCCTCGACTCGGGCTCGGGCTGCAAGATCATCTCGAACGCCCGGGCACGCGGCGCGAAGGTCATCGACTACGACCGCCTCAACACCGGCTGCAAGGGTGCGGACTACTACGTGTCGTTCGATAACGTCACGGTCGGCACGTTCATGGGCAAGGGCGTTCAGTCGGCCATGATTGCCAAGGGCCTGTTCACGTCGGGTAACACGCCGGTCATCGCTTATCTCAACGGTGGTCCGACGGACAACAACTCGAAGCTCTTCAAGCAGGGCTACGCGGGCATCCTCGACCCGCTGATCAAGTCCGGCAAGGCGAGCAAGGGCCCGGATCAGGGTGTGCCACAGTGGGACAACCAGAAGGCCCGGACCGTCTTCGAGCAGATGCTCGTCAAGACCGGTAACAAGATCGACGCCGTTGCTGCGGCGAACGACGGTCTCGCGAATGCCGTTGTCACGGCGCTCAAGGCCAAGAAGCTGAAGGCAATCCCGCTGTCGGGCCAGGATGCGACGGCACAGGGTGCGCAGAACATCATCTCGGGCTGGCAGTCCGGCACGGTGTACAAGCCTGCCAAGGTCGAGGCGAACGGTGCGGTCAAGGTCGCGGTCGCGCTCCTCGCCGGTGGTAAGCCGGTGACGAACGGCAAGACGAACAACGGTAAGGGCAACGTGCCGTCGTTCCTCGCAACGCCGACCTGGATCACGAAGAAGAACATCAACCTCCTGTACACGGACGGACAGCTGAAGAAGTCCGAGGTGTGCGTCGGTTCGTACAAGATCTACTGCTAGGCATCACGTACCTCGGGTGGGGGAGTCGCGAACGCGGCTCCCCCACCTGCCTACACCGGGAGAGCACGCGTGACCGAGACCATCGCTCCGGCTGAACCAGCCTCCACCGGCACCGCGGTGCCGATGCTCGAGGCCCGCAACATCTTCAAGAGCTTCGGCTCGGTGCAGGCCCTGACCGACGTCGACTTCGAGGTTCGGGCGGGTGAGGTGATGGCGCTCGTCGGTGACAACGGGGCCGGAAAGTCGACCCTGATCAAGTGCCTTGCCGGGATCTACTCGATCGACGAAGGCGACGTCTTCTTCGAGGGCAAGAAGGTCTCGATCTCGGGGCCGAAGGACGCCGCCAAGCTCGGCATCGAAGTCGTGTACCAGGACCTCGCGCTCTGCGACAACCTCGACGTCGTCCAGAACATGTACCTCGGCCGCGAGGAGCGAGACATCCTCTTCCGCCTCAAGGAGGCGATCATGGAGGCGAAGACCGCGCAGACGCTGAAGTCGCTCTCCGTCACGACGATTCGCTCGATCAGGCAGCCGGTAGCAAGCCTTTCCGGCGGCCAGCGCCAGTCGGTCGCGATCGGCCGCGCGGTGATGTGGAACTCGCGCCTCGTCATCCTCGACGAGCCGACTGCTGCACTCGGCGTCGCTCAGACACGGCAGGTCCTCGATCTCGTCAAGAGACTCGCCGGCCAGGGGCTCGCGGTCATCCTCATCTCGCACAACCTCCACGACATCTTCGAGGCGGCGGACCGGATCACGGTGCTGCGCCTCGGGCGCAACGCCGCATTGCTCGACCGCAGGGCGGTTACGCAGGAACAGGTCGTGCATTCGATCACGGCGGGCGTCCCGACGAAGGTTGCAGGAGTCAGCCAGACGACGGATGAGCAGGAGGAGGAGGCATGAGCGCACCCGAGAGCGCGACTGCTGCGCCGCCACCGGCAGACGACGGGTCGCCGGACGGAAACAGCCTTGTCGACCACACCCGGCGCCGCTGGGACGCGATCAAGGCAGGCGACGCGGGCACGCTGCCCGTGATCCTCGGCCTGATCCTGATCGTCGCCTTCTTCTACTCGCAGGACAGCAACTACCTCACCGCCGGCAACTTCACCAACCTGATGGTGCAGATGGCGGGTGTCACGACGATCGCGATCGGGGTTGTCTTCGTGCTCCTGCTCGGGGAGATCGACCTCTCGATCGGCTACGTCTCCGGCATCGCCGGGGTCGTCGTTGCAAAGCTGCAGTTCCCCGACGGAAGCTTCGAGACGTCAGGGATTGTCGCCATTATCGTCGCCATCATCGTGACGGCGCTGATCGGGCTCTTCCAGGGCAGCTTCGTCGCTCTGATCGGCGTCCCGTCGTTCGTCGTAACGCTTGCCGGGCTTCTCTTCTGGCAGGGCGTGATCCTCTATTCGATCGGCGACACGGGCGTGATCACGATCGACAACGAGCTCGTCAACAACGTCTCCAACTACTTCTTCTCGGACACCGCCGGCTACATCATCGCCCTGATTGCGACCCTGTTATTCGTCTTCTCGACGCTTTCAGGGGTCATCAGCAGGAGGCGCCACGACATCCGGACGGACAACCTCGTTCTCGTGACGCTCAAGCTCGGCTGGCTTCGTCGTGATCGCCTTCGGTGCGATCTACTGGGCGAATCAGGAGCGCGGGTTCCCCGTCTCGTTCCTGATCGTGATCATCCTGCTCGTCTTCTGGACGTGGGTCGCCGAGCGCACCACGTTCGGTCGCCACGTCTACGCCGTCGGCGGGAACGCCGAGGCCGCCCGGCGCGCCGGCATCAGCGTCTCGGGCATCCGGCTGAAGGTCTTCATGATCTCGGGTGCCATGGCCGGCATGGGCGGCGTCATCTTCGCCTCGCGACTGAGCTCGGTCGACCTCAACGCGGGCGGCGGGACAGTCCTGCTCGACGCGATCGCCGCCGCGGTGATCGGCGGCACGAGCCTGTTCGGCGGCCGCGGCCGCGTGATCAGCGCACTCATGGGCTCGCTCGTGATCGCGACGGTCGCAAACGGCCTCGATCTCCTCGGCTACAGCTCGTCGATCAAGTACATGGTCACGGGCGCGATCCTTCTCGCAGCGGTCACGCTCGACACGGTCTCGCGCCGGCGCCTGGAGCGCGCGGGCCGGTAAGGAAAGAGCGTGGGGTCAGGCCCAGGCCTGACCCCACGCTCTCGGTTCTTCAGCGGTAGGTGACCGTCTCCCGCTGCCCGTTCGCCCCCGAGCGCACGATCGCGTCGCACACCTCGGCGGCGCGGTAGCCGTCCTCGAACGTCGCGCCGTAAGGTGCCACGTCGGTGCCGTTCTTGATCGCGCTGAGCAGATGATGGATCTCGTGGACGAACGTCTCGCCCCAGCCGATGATGTGTCCCGGCGGCCACCAGAACTCCCAGAACGGATGGTCGGCTTCCGAGACGAGCACCTTCTTGAAGCCACGGGCGCGATCGCCGTCGGCGCGGAAGACGTGGAGCTCGTTCAGGTTTTCCATGTCGAAGGCGAGTGAGCCCTTCGAGCCGTTGATCTCCCACTGGAAGGCGTTGCGGCGACCGAGGGCGAACCGCGTCGCCTCGATCGTGCCGACAGCACCGTTCTCGAAGGCAACTGCGGCCTCGATCGCGTCGTCGACCTCGCGTCCGGGGAGGAATGTCTGCACGAGCGCAGACACGGTTGAGATCTCGCCGACGAGGAACCGCGCCAGGTCGATCACGTGCGCACCGAGGTCGCCGAGTGCCCCGGAGCCTGCCGCAGCGGCGTCGAAGCGCCACGTGTCGAGGCTCGGATCGTCGCCCCAGTCCTGGAGGTAGCGACCGCGGAAGTGCCGGATCTCGCCGATCTCGCCCGCGTCGATCATCTCCCGCGCGAGGCGGACCGCGGGAACGAAGCGGTAGTTGAAGGCGCAGAGGTGCTTCACGCCCGTTGCTGCGACGCGCTGCCAGATGTCGTAGCTCTCGTCGGCGTCGCGACCGAGCGGCTTCTCGCAGAGGACGTGCTTGCCCGCTTCCGCCGCCGCGATCGTCGGCTCGGCATGGAGCGAGTTGGGGCCACCGTTGTCGAACAGGCCGATCGTCGGGTCGGCGACGATGTCGCGCCAGTCCGTCGTCCAGCGCTCGTAGCCGTACCTCTGTGCAGCACCCGCGACCGCCGACTCGTCCCGTCCGGCGATCGCGACGAGCCGCGGCATGAGCGGCGGCGGCCACGTCATGTACGCGATCTTGCGAAACGCATTCGAGTGCGCCTTGCCCATGAAGGCGTAGCCGAGCATCCCGATCCCGATCTCCTCGATTTCTCCGACCGCGGCATCGCTCACCTTGGCCCCGATCCCACCTGGTTTGTCGCTCACGCGTTCGCTCCTCTCGCTTGAATCAGCCGTTTCGGAGATACTAGGCAGGTGTCGAGAGACGTGACGCCTGTTTGCTCCCGCGGGCGAGGCTTCGCCGCGCTGACACGCGGCTGCGCCTCGCCCCTACGGGGTTTCCGGTCGAACGGCTCGGGACGGCACGACGGAGTCACCCCCTGACCGCGAGGAGAGCATCCACATGAAGACGTCCCTTGGAATCTGGGCACTCGGCCCGATGATCACGCGATTCGTGCCGATGGGCTATCAGCCCGAGCACACGAACGAGTCGACTGCGACCAAGGTGCGTCGTGCGGTCGAAGGACTCGGAGACCTGATGGACGACTACGAATTTCACTATCCGGGCGAGCTCAATCCCGACAACCTCGACGAAGTGCGGGAAGCACTCGACGGGCACGGGATTGCGGCCGTCTGCACGGGGCTCCACACGGATTCGCGCTTCGGGCGTGGAGGTCTCTCGTCACCGGATGCTGCGACGCGCGCCGAGGCGCGCCGGCTGACGCGCGAGACCGCCGACCTCGCCGGTGCGGTGGGCGCGAACATGATCTGCTGGCCCGGGATCGAGGGCTACAACTACCCCTTCCAGACCTCGTACGCACAGGCGTGGGAGTGGTTCATCGAAGGGATCGCCGAGGCGGCTGAGACGTGTGCCAAGCACGGTGTGAAGCTGTTCCTCGAGCACAAGAACTCCGAGCCCGCGATGAAGATCTTCATGCGCAACATCGGCATGACGCTGCACGTGATCCACACGCTGCGAGCGCAGGGGATCACGAACGTGCAGGTCAACATGGACTGGCAGCACCTGATCATGAACGGCGAGTCGCTCGGCGAATACGCCGCCCTGCTCCACGCAGAAGGGCTGCTCGGACACCAGCACGCGAACTCGGGCTGGGGGACGTTCGACGACGACAACATGGTGGGCGCCACGGCCTTCATGGAAACGCTCGAGCTCGCCCTGGAGCTCCGTCGCGCGAAGTACGGCGCGAACGGTGAGCATCTCGGCTTCGACCTCTACCCCTACACGGAGGACGCGGTCGCGGCCGTGAAACGCTCCGTGCTGCAGTGGAACTTCATCGACTCGATCGCTGCGAAGATCGACGACGTCGCCCTACGCGAAGCCCAGAGCACGAAGGATGCCGTCCGCGCCTACGAGATCGTGTACGCCGCGCTTGGTGCGTAGCGTCAGCGACGATCTGGCAGAGCTGACGGGCCGACTCGTCGCGATCGAGTCGACGAACCCCGATCTCGTGCCCGACGGAGTCGGTGAAGCAGAGATCGCGGCGTTCGTTGCTGCGTGGCTGGAAGCGGCGGGCCTCGAGGTCGATCTGTACGACACAGCGGCTGGGCGACCCAACGTCGTCGGTGTCGCGCGCGGCACGGGCGGAGGGCGCTCGCTGCTGCTCAACGCACACATGGATACCGTCGGCGTCGCCGGGGTGGAGAACCCGTTCCTGCCCGTCGTCCGCGACGGCCGCCTGCACGGCCGCGGCGCCGGAGACATGAAGGGCTCCCTCGCCGCGAGCATGCTCGTGGGAGCGGCGGCTGTTCGCGAGGGCTTCCGGGGCGATGTGATCGTCGCCGCCGTGGCCGACGAGGAGGTCGCGAGCCTCGGCACCGAGGCGCTCGTTCGACGCACGACTGCCGATGCCGCGATCGTCACCGAGCCGACGGAGGAGGTCGTCGCCGTCGCGCACAAGGGCTTCGTCGCGTTCGAGGTCGAGACGGTCGGGCGTGCAGCGCACGGATCGCGCCCGGACCTCGGGATCGACGCGATCGCGGCCATGGGGCCGGTGCTCTCCGGGATTGCGGCACTCGATGCGAGGCTCCGTTGCGGGGGCGGCCACCCGCTTCTCGGCACGGGCTCCGTTCACGCCGCCGTGATCGAAGGTGGGCAGGAGTACTCGAGCTACCCGGCGAGCTGCCTGCTGAAGGGCGAGCGACGCACCGTTCCCGGCGAGACACCGGCTGACGTGTTGGTGGAGCTCGAGGAGATCGTGGCCGGGACGGGAGCGACCGTCAGCCTCCCGTTCCACCGCGGCCCCTTCGAGACGGTGAGTGATGCTCCCGTCGTCGCTGCTCTGCATCGGCATCTCGGCCACGACGTCGCCGGCGGCGTCGCCTTCTGGGCGGACTCGGCGCTGCTCGCAGACGCGGGGATTCCCACGGTGCTCTTCGGCCCGATCGTCGGCGACATCCACGGTGTCGACGAATGGGTCGACCTCGCATCGCTCGAGCGTTGCTACGACGCCTACCTTGCGGTCGCCCGGGAGCTGTGCGCGTGAGACGGCTACGTGTGCGTGAGTGCCTCGCGGAGCCGCGCGCCGGCGGCAGCCGTCACCGGCTCGCCGTGCGAGACGAGCACCCGCTCCACGGGCAAATCGAGCAACGGCGTCAGTGCCTCGCGCAGCTTCGCATGCGTGACGCTCGCCGGCAGCCACGACGGGGGGCAGAGTCGGAGGCCGCCTCCCTCGGCGCCGAGCAGCACGTCACCGGGCACGAGCGCTCGATGCTCGGGAATCCAGTACACGACCTCCGTGGAGCGGCCGGTCGCGAGCGCCTCGACCCCACCGGGCAGCGCGTCACCGGGTCGAAAGACCGCTGCCGGAACGCCCGCGCGCTTCTCGTTTGCCGCTCGCGCTCGACTCGGCGCGTGCAGCGTTCCGTCGTAGCGCCCCACGATCTCGCCGGCACTCCGCACGTGCCAGAACACCGTGACGTAGACGTGCACCGGGAGCGCCACTCGTGCGACGTCTCGGTCGAGCGCCTCCCAGAAGCGCTTCGCCTCGGACGCTTCGTCCGGAACCAGAGGGTCGATCAGGACGATCGCGTCCGGCGCCTCGTAGTAGACGCAACCCACCGTGTCTCGCCACTCCTCGTAATAGACCGTCCAGCGCCACAGGCCGTCGGCGAGTCGGGTCACTTCCATGACTCCTGACGCTACCACCGTCGTCGTCGGCCTCGATGTCGGCACGACTGGGGTGAAGGCGATCGCCGTTGGCCCCGACGGGCAGATCGTCGCTCGGGCCGAGCACGGGTATCCGTTGTCGACGCCGCGACCGGGTTGGTCCGAGCAGAGTCCGGCGGACTGGTGGACTGCGACGAGGTCTGCGATAGCCGATCTCGGGTCGCTCGAGATCGCCGGGATCGGCCTCTCGGGACAGATGCACGGCCTTGTCGCGCTCGACGCAGCCGGTAGCGTCGTCAGGCCGGCGATCCTCTGGAACGATCAGCGGACGGCGCTCGAGTGCGTCGAGATCGAGGAGCGAATCGGGCTCGAGCGGCTTATCTCACTCACGGGCAACCGGGCGTTGACCGGGTTTACCGCTCCGAAGCTCCTCTGGCTCCGCCGCCACGAGCCGGATTCCTACGCCCGGATCGCGCGGATCATGCTCCCCAAGGACTACGTTCGCCTCAAGCTCACGGGCGAGTGGGCAACCGACGTCGCCGATGCGTCGGGCACGCTTCTGCTCGACGTCGCCCGTCGCCGCTGGTCGACCGAGGTGCTCGATGCGCTCGACCTCGACCCCGCGATCCTGCCGCCTCTCCTCGAGTCGCCCGAGGTCTCCGGCACGACGATCGCTTGTGACGATTTGTCACAAGGCGTTCCGGTAGCGGCCGGAGCCGGGGACTGCGCTGCCGCGGCGCTCGGCGTCGGGATCGACCGCCCCGGGCCGCTCTCGATCGTGATGGGGACGTCGGGCGTCGTCTTCGCGGCGCTCCCGGCGTTCGCGAGCGACCGCGAGGCGCGCGTGCACGCCTTCTGCCATGCGGTGCCGGGTCAGTGGCATGCGATGGGCGTGATGCTCTCCGCCGCGGGCTCGCTGCAGTGGCTGCGCGATCGCCTTGCGCCGGAGGTCGCGTTCGCCGATCTCGTCGCGGAAGCGGAAGCGTGGGAGCCCGGCACCGACGGGCTTCTCTTTGCCCCTTACCTCGCGGGTGAGCGAACACCGCACGCCGACCCGTCTGCGCGCGCGGCCTTCACCGGCCTCGAGCTTCGGCACGACCGGGGCGCGCTCGTCCGGGCCGTGCTCGAGGGCGTTGCGTTCGGTCTGCGCGACTCGCTCGAGCTCGTGCGTGAGCTCGGTGGGCCGTGCGATCGTGCTCGAGCCTCAGGAGGTGGCGCGCGGGGGTTGTGGTTGCGCATCGTCGCCTCGACGCTGGGCGTTCCGATCGAGCTGACCGCCGTCGAGGAAGGCTCGGCGTTCGGCGCGGCGCTCCTCGGCGGGGTCGCCGGAGGGATGTTCGCGGATGTTCCCGATGCGGTCGACCGATGCGTCCACGTCCGGGCAACCGTCGAGCCCGACGCCGCCTGGCAGGCAGTCTACGAAGAGACGTACGCGCGCTTTCGCGCGCTGTACCCCGCCCTCGACACAGTGAAGGAGCACGCAGGATGACACGAGCAGTGAAGTGGGGCCTTCTCTCCACGGCAGACATCAACGGCAAGCTGCTCGCAGGCGCCGCCGAGTCGGACGAGGTCGAGGTTGTCGCGGTCGCGAGCCGCACGACCGAGCGCGCGCAGGAGTACGCGCGGACCTGGGGCATCGAGCGAGCCTACGGAACCTACGACGAGCTGCTTGCCGATCCCGACGTCGAGGCGATCTACAACCCGCTGCCGAACACGATGCACAGCGAGTGGTCGATCCGGGCTCTCGAGGCCGGCAAGCACGTGCTCTGCGAGAAGCCGTTCAGCCGCCACATCGGCGACGTCGAGGCGGCGTTCGACGCAGCCGATCGGACCGGTCTGCACCTCTCCGAGGCGTTCATGTACCGCCATCATCCACAGACCGCTCGGCTTGCCGAGCTGGTGGCAGAAGGGGCGATCGGGGAGCTGCGCGTGATTCGCACGGCGTTCAGCTACTCGCTCTACGACGCCGGCAACATCCGGTTGCGCACCGATGTCGACGGTGGCGCACTGATGGATGTCGGGTGCTACTGCATCAGTGGCGCTCGTCTTCTCGGTGGTGAGCCGGAGTCGGTCTTCGGAGCCGCCCACATCGGCTCGAGTGGCACGGACTGGGTCTTCAGCGGCCTGCTGCGCTTTGCCGGCGACGTCACGGCGCTGTTCGACTGCGGGACGTCGCTCCCGAACCGGGACGAGCTGGAGGCGATCGGAACGGAAGGCTCCATCTTCCTCGACGACCCGTGGCACTGCCAGAACCCCGTGATCGAGCTGCGGCGGGACGGAGCGGTCGAGCGCATCGAGGTCGGCGCCGCCAACCCGTATCGGCTCGAGCTCGAGGATATGAACGCGGCGATTCGGGGCGAGAGGCCGCCGCTCCTCGGTCGGTCAGACGCGCTCGGGCAGGTGCGGGCGATCGACGCTCTTTTCAGGTCGGCTGCCAGCAACGGGGCGGTGGCTCTAGCATGAATCAGAACCGGTTGAGCCGGATTGGCGTAGAGATAGTGACAACACCGACGAGGAGGCCGAGATGAGACGATGGATACCGGTAGCCGCAGCGATCGCAGTTGGCGTGTCCGTCGCGGCGGGCTGTGGCGGTAGCTCGGACAGCGCCACACAGACCGACGCAACAGAGACGAGCGGGGGTGACTCCGGCACGCTCACCGGGAGTGTCGGTCCCGGGTTCGATATCTCGATGGAGCAGACCGAGGTGGCGGCGGGGACCTACGCCCTGACTGTCGACGACATGGCCACCGACCACAACTTCCACCTCACGGGCCCTGGCGGGGTCGACGTGATGACCGAGGTCGCGGAAACGGGGAAGAAGACGTTCACGGTCGATCTCGAAGCCGGGACGTACACATTCGTTTGCGATCCCCACGCGAGCTCGATGAAGGGGACGCTGACGGTCAACTGATCTCGGGCCGGTCGGCAGCTCGCGGTCGCGGTGTCGTCAGGCCCGGTCGAGGTGAATAGCCTCGATCGAGCCGCCCGCGAGAATGCGCCAGGCCGCGAGCTCATCCGTGCGCACCGTGTAGATCAGGTAGGGCTGGCCGGTCCAGAGGCCGATGTTCTGCACGTCGGTGCGCGACGGCCGCGGCGGTGACGAGATGTGGGAGTGGAAGACGGCCTGTGTGACGTCACGATCATTGAGGTCAGCCCAGGTAAGAGGATCGATCTCGAGCTCGAAGTGGTAAGGCGACGGAGAGACGTTTCGGCCGGGGACGTACTCGACAGCGACGTCGCTCTCGAACAGCACGAGCCCGCACGCCTCGTTCGGTAGTTCGGCGTTCGCGTGCGCGACGAGCGCGGCTCGCACGTCCGGGCCGACTACCACCAGATCGTGCGTTCCATGGACTCCTCGAGGTCTCCGTCGGAGGCCTCCCAGAAGTCCGCGGAGAGGTACTTCCAGCCGGCGTCCGCGAGGATCGTCACGATCACGCCCTCGTCCATCTCCTCGGCGATCCTGCGCGCGACGTGAACAGCGGCCCCGCACGAGACGCCGGCGAAGATCCCTTCGAGGTCGAGGAGCGCGCGAACGGCCCGCACCGACTCGGCGTTCGACACGAGCATCTTGCGGTCGAGCTTGGAGACGTCGAGAATCGGCGGGACGTACCCGTCCGCGAGCGACCTCAATCCCATCACGGAGTCTCCCGGCAGCGGCTCCGCCGCGGCGATCACGATGTCCGGGAATGACTCCCGCAGCCGCTCGCCGACACCCATCAGCGTGCCGCCGGTGCCGAGCCCCGCGACGAGCACATCGACGTGCTCGAGCGCTTCTGCGATCTCGGAGCCGGTGCCTTCGTAGTGCGCGCGGGGGTTGGCCGGGTTCGCATACTGGAACGGCATGAAGTACTTCGGGTCGCGCTCGGCAAGCTCGAGGGCGACCCGGACGGCGCCGTTCGAGCCCTCGGCACCGGGCGACAAGATGATCTCCGCGCCGTAGAGCCGCAACAGCCTCTTGCGCTCGTCGGTCGCGTTTTCCGGCATCACGACGGTCAGCGGATAGCCCTTCAGCTTCGCGATCATCGCGAGCGAGTGCCCGGTGTTGCCCGACGTCGGCTCGAGGAGGTGCCTGCCGGGCTTGAGCTCGCCCGAGGCTTCGGCGGCCTCGATCATCGACTTGGCGACGCGGTCCTTGATCGAGCCCGTCGGGTTCTGCCCCTCGAGCTTCGCGTAGATCTGCACGGACGGCTTCGGTGAGATCGCGCGACAGCTCGACGAGCGGCGTATTGCCGACGAGGTCGAGGAGCGACGAGACGACCGGCCGAGACCGTGGCGGCGTCGAACCGCCGGCCATCGCCGGCAAGAGGATCACGGTCTGACCCGGCGTGACCTCGGTGTCGAGGCCGTCGAGCGTGCGGACGTCCTCTCCTCCGAGGTAGACGTTGACGAAGGTCGCGATCTCGCCGCCGCTGAGGATCTGCGACCCGAGCGCGGGGAACTGCTCGACGAGATCCTCGAGAACCTCCCGAACCGTCACGCCCTCGGCCTCGACCTGACGCGCGCCGCCGACCTCCGCGCGCAGCGTCGGAGGGATGCGAACCGCCGTCATGCGTGCACCGGGCCCTGACAGAACTCGACGTAGTCCACGTACTCCGAGATCGTCGGTGAGTCGCCACAGACGGGGCAAGCCGGATCCTTCTTCACCGCGACCTCGTCGAATGTCGTGTAGAGCGCGTCGAAGAGCAGCAGCCGTCCTGTCAGGGTCTCGCCTGCACCGAGGATCAGCTTCAGAGCCTCGCTCGCCTGGAGCGACCCGACGATCCCGGGCAGGACCCCGAGCACGCCACCCTCGGCGCAGCTCGGAGCGAGCTCCGGCGGCGGAGGGGAGGGGTACAGGCAGCGGTAGCAGGGCCCGACGTGCGGATGGAAGACCGTCACCTGGCCCTCGAAGCGGTAGATCGACCCGTGGACGACCGGAATGTCATGCCAGACCGAGGCGTCGTTGACGAGGTAGCGCGTGGGGAAGTTGTCGGCTCCGTCGACGATCACGTCCCAGCCGTCGGCGAGGATGCGCTCGACGTTCTCGGAGGTCAGGCGCTCCTGATACGGAACCACCGTGACGTCGGGATTGAGCGCCTCGATCGCCTGCTTCGCCGACAGCACCTTCGGCTCACCGAGCGTGTTCGTCGAGTGGACGATCTGTCGCTGGAGGTTCGAGTCGTCGACGATGTCGGCATCGATGATGCCGAGGGTCCCGACGCCCGCCGCTGCGAGGTAGAGCGAGGAGGGCGAGCCGAGGCCGCCCGCGCCGATCAGGAGCACACGTGCGTCGAGCAGCTTCTGCTGTCCGACCTCGCCGACCTCGGGGATCAGAATGTGCCGTGAGTAACGCGCGCGCTGCTCCGGGCTCAGTGCGCGCGGCGTCTCGTAGGAATAGCCGTTGTGCTTCCACTCGGAGAACCCGCCGGACATCGAGGCAACGTCGGAGTAGCCGAGTTCCAGCATCGCCTTCGCTACGAATGCCGACCGTGCTCCCGCGGCGCAGTAGATGACCACCTCCCGAGCCTTGTCGGGGATCACCGCCTCGATGCGGGCCTCGAGGTTGCCGCGCGCGACGTGCACCGCGCCGGGCAGGTGGCCCTCGTCCCACTCGTCTTGCTCCCGGACGTCGAGAAGAAACGGCCGGTCGCCGGCGGCGAGGCGGTCGTGCAGGTCCGGCGAGGTGACCTCGTCGATTTCGGCCTTCACCTGGTTGAGGAGCTCGCGGTAGGTCGCCATTACTTCCAAGAGTATAGCGGGACAGCGCTGCCCACATTGGGCCGCGCCTTGCCCGGCGGCTACCGTTCCGTGGTGAACGCACGCACCCGGACAACCGTCGTTGTCGCCACGCTCGCGCTTGTCGTCGGCGGCGCCGTCGCGGGCATCACCGCCGCCTCGAGCAGCGAGCCAACCGGCGTTGCTGCCAAAGGCCCCGTCCTCCGGGCGGGCAACCCGCCGCTGTCCCTCGATCTGGGAGTTCGCATCGACCGCGAGGCCCGTGACCTTCGCGAAGCCCTGCGACTCTATGAGGACGGGAAGAAGCCGGAGGCCGGCGCGCTGTTCGGTCGGCACAGCTCGCTCGAGGCACGAATCGGGCAATCGGTCAGCCGCTGGCCGGAGGACACGGTTGTGCGTCTGACGCAGCTTTCGGGCCTGCATCCGAAGAGCGCCGCCGTCCAGCTCAACCTCGGGATCGCCCGCTACTGGGCGGGTGAGAACGGTGCGAAGGACGCGTGGCGATCGGCCGCGGAGCTCGAGCCGGACACGGCCTACGCGGTGACCGCGGGAAACCTCCTCCACCCGGAGTTCGCGCGAAACCTGCCGCTCTTCGTCCCGGTTGCGAATCTCGCTCCGGCTGTGAGCAGGCTGCCGGCAACGGCCCAGTTCGCGGCTCTCGAGCGTCGAGCCCGGAACGGTTCGGTCGACGATCGCCTCTTCTACGGCGTCGCACTGCAACGACTCGGGAAGCAGCTGTCTGCGCAACGCGTGTTCGCGAGCGCGGCGCGACTCGACCCGACCAATCCCGAGGCGCGCGTGGCCGCTGCGGTCGGCCTCTTCGACAAGGCTCGGCCGGTCAAGGCGTTTTCGCGGCTCGGGCCGCTATCCCGGACGTTCCCGCAGGCAGCAACCGTTCGGTTCCATCTCGGGCTCCTGCTGCTCTGGTCCGGACAGGTGAAGGAGGCGCGACGACAGCTCGAGCTCGTCAGGAAGGTCGAGCCGGACTCGCGGCTCGTCGGCGTCGCGAAGCAGTACCTCGCTCAACTCCGGGCAGCCGGCATTTGAACGACAGGGACGCAATCTTTGACGTGGGGCCTGTTCGACGGCTACCGTCAGGGCTGTTCGATCGACAAGGGGGCGGTTCGTGAGCGCAGCTGACTCGAGTGGCACGGCGCCGACCACTGGGAGCGCGGGAGTTCTCGACCTGGTCGAGGTACGGACGCTCTTCGAGGCTGGCAGGGGGGCGGGCAGGCTCGACGCCGAGGAGATCGCCCTTGCGCTTGATGAGCTCGATCTCGACACCGCCCAGCTCGATGAGTTCTACACGGCCCTCGAAGAGGCCCAGGTCGACGTTGTCGGCACCGAGCAGAGCGAGGCCGAGGCGGAGAAAGAGTGGGCCACCGAGGCCGAGATCTCGACCGACACGCTCCAGCTCTTCCTCAAGGACATCGGCCGGGTCCCGCTGCTCACCGCCGCGCAGGAGGTCGAGCTCGCGAAACGCATCGAGCTAGGCGACCACAGCGCGAAGCAGGCGATGGTCGAGGCAAACCTCCGTCTCGTCGTCTCGATCGCGAAGCGCTACCGCAACCAGGGGCTGCCCTTCCTCGACCTGATTCAGGAAGGAACGATCGGGCTCGTGCGCGCGGCCGAGAAGTTCGACTACCGCAAGGGGTTCAAGTTTTCGACCTATGCCACCTGGTGGATCCGCCAGGCCGTCGCCCGTGCCATCGCCGACAAGGGCCGCACGATCCGGATGCCCGTTCATGTCGTCGAGAAGCTCAACAAGATTCACCGCAGCGAGCGCAAGCTCCGCTCGGAGCTAGCGCGCGACCCGACGATCGCAGAGATCGCGTCCGACCTCGACTTCACCGTCGACGAGGTCGAGCAGATCAAGCGCTCGGCACAGACACCCGTCTCCCTGGAGAAACCCGTTGGCGACGACGACGAGTCCGAGTTCGGTCACTTCCTGACCGACGTGACCGCGCAGCTACCCGATGAGGCCGCGGAAGTCACCATGCGCCGCGAAGCTCTTCGCTCGATCCTGGGCTCGCTCTCGCCGCGAGAGCGGGAGGTTCTCGAGCTCCGCTATGGCCTCAACGGTCAGCAGCCCCAGACGCTCGACGAGGTCGGCCGTGCTTTCAACGTCACGCGCGAGCGAATTCGCCAGATCGAGCACCAGAGCCTGAAGAAGCTCCGCGCGCTCGCGGAGGCCGGCAACGTGCGGGATGTCGCGTAGGGCGGCGGGATTTCCGCGCAGGAGAAGAGCGTATCGCGGAAATCCCGCCGCCCTACGCGACTCGTTATCTCTGCGCGCTTCGCGCGATCCTGAAGAGGCCCGCCCGCGGGCCGCGTGACCGCGAGCGCAAAGCACGGCCGGTTGCTTGCTTCACAAGGGGAGGGGCCAGGGGGAGCCGCAGTGCTCGTTTCCACCGTGGTTCTCCTGGCCCACCGCTACCTCCCCACGACTACACTTCCCTCGCCGTGGAAGTGCCGCCCCTTGCAGACCTGATCGCCGAGCTTTCCGAGTTCATCGCGATCCCCTCGGTCAGCGCGGACCCCGCACACCAGGGCGATGTTGCGGCTGCTGCCGAGTGGGTCGCGGAGCGCGTCCGGCGCGCGGGTGGCACGGCCGAGGTGATCCCGTGGGGTGAGCGACCGCTCGTCGTCGGAGAGATCCGCGCCTCGCAGAACGCCGAGTCGGCTCCGACGATCCTCTGCTACGGCCACTTCGACGTGCAGCCACCCGACCCACTCGAGCTCTGGGAGTCACCACCGTTCGAGCTCGTCGACCGGGACGGCTGGCTGTATGCCCGCGGCACGGCCGACGACAAGGGTCAGCTCTACATGCTGTTGAAGGCCGCCGAGCTTCTCGTTGCAGCCGGCGAGCTGCCCGTGAACCTGCGCTTCGCCTGCGACGGGGAGGAGGAGATCGGCGGTCACTCGATCGTCGACTGGATTGCCGACGACGAGCGTGGGGCGGATGCCGCGATCGTCTTCGACAGCGGCATGGTCGAGCGAGACGTCCCCGCCTTCAACATCGCCGTGCGAGGCCTCTGCTACTTCCACGTCACGGTCCGAACCGGGAGTCGCGATCTTCACTCGGGAATGTACGGCGGCGCCGCGCTGAACGCGATGCATGCCCTGATGCAGACGCTCTCGGCCGTGCTCCCGCATGAGGGTCGGCTGCCCGACGAGCTGCGGGTCGGCATCGTGCCGCCTTCCGACGCGGAACAGGCCGGATGGGCGATCCTTCCCGCCGGCCCCGCCGAGATCGCCGCAGCCGGCTCGTTGCCCGCCGATGCCGCTGCGGGGGAAGAGTTCTACGTCCGGACCTGGGCCGAGCCCTCGGTCGACGTGCACGGGATTCAGGGAGGCTCACCGATCCTTCAGAAGACGGTGATCGCCGTCGCGGCCGAGGCGAACGTCTCGATCCGGCTCGTCGGCGACCAGGATCCAACCGTGATCGCTCCCGCCTTCGAGGCGCTCCTGCGCGACGCTGCACCGGCCGGGACGGAGCTCGACATCACGCTGCTCTCTGCCGCGCCACCCGGCCTGATCCCAGCGGATGCTCCTGCCATCATCCTCGGGCTCGACGCGTTCGAGGAGGCCCTCGGGGTTCGGCCCCTGCTCGTTCGCTCCGGCGGAGCGATCCCGCTCGTCTCGGCGCTCGCATCGCGCGGCGTCGCGACCGTGCTCACCGGGTTCTCCCTCAACGAGTCGAACGTCCACTCGCCGAACGAGCGCATCCCGACTGCGTACCTCCCGCTCGGGATCGAGGCTGCTGCCGCGCTCTATCGACACCTCGCCGATCTTGAGTAAGGCACCGTTCTCGTCGCCGCTCGCGGCACGACTCGCGGACGACGTGCTCGAGCGGTTCCTCCGCTATGTCCGGATCGACACCCAGGCGCAGGAAGACTCGGCAACCTATCCCAGCACCGCCAAGCAGCTCGATCTCTCCCGGCTCCTCGTCGCCGAGCTCACCGAGATCGGTCTCGACGACGTCGAGCTGACCGAGCACGGCTACGTCTTTGCCACCCTGCCGGGCACCGACGGCGCGCCGGTCATCGGCCTCATTGCCCACGTCGACACAACGCCCGAGTCGCCGGGGACCGGCGTCGCCCCGATCGTGCACGAGGACTATGCAGGGGGCGCGATCACGCTGCCCGGCGATCCGAGCCAGGTCATCGACCCGGCCGAGGAGCACGCCCTCGCTGTGCGCATCGGACACGACATCGTTACGAGTGACGGGACGACGCTGCTGGGCGCGGACGACAAGGCCGGCGTCGCCGAGATCATGGCCGGCGTCGCGTACCTCGTCGAGACGCCCGAGCCTCGCGCGACGGTGCGCGTTGCGTTCACGGTCGACGAGGAGGTCGGGCGCGGAACTGACCACTTCGACCTCGAGAGGTTCGGCGCCGAGGCGGCGTACACGCTTGACGGCTCCGGCCTCGGCGAGCTCGAGATCGAGACGTTCTCCGCCTTCCAGGTGAGGGTCACCTTCCGCGGCCGGGGCGCACATCCCGGATCGGCGAAGGGCAAGCTCGTGAACGCGGTCAAGCTCGCTGCGGAGTTCATCGCGTCACTTCCCCCGGATTCGCTGTCACCCGAGACGACCGACGATCGAGAGGGGTTCATCCATCCCTCACGGATCAGCGGCGGCGTGGAGGAGGCCTCGGTCGTGTTGATCGTGCGCGATCACGACGACGCGCTACTCGAGGAGCACACGGCGCTCGTGCGCGAGCTTGCGCTTGCCGTCGGCGAGCGAGAGCCCCGGGCGCGTGTGACGGTGGACGTTCAGGAGACCTATCGCAACATGCGCACCGTGATCGACCAGCACCCGCGCGTGATCGCGGCTGCGGAAGAGGCGATCAGGCGAGCGGGTGTCGAGCCGGTGCGCTCAATCATTCGCGGCGGCACCGACGGGGCCCGGCTCTCGGCGATGGGCCTGCCGACGCCGAACATCTTCACCGGTGGGCAGAACTACCACTCGACGCGCGAGTGGGCGAGCGTCCAGGACATGGCCGCAGCAGCCGCCACCGTCGTCGAGCTCGCTCAGAGTCTGGGCGGAACCCGGAACCCAGGCGACTGGCTAAAGCCAGCCACCGAGCGGCACTTCGACTTCACGCCACATCCCGTGAAAGTCATGGCCGCGGGCGGCCACCTTCAGGATCGCGCGAAGCGCGCAGAAGCGAGCATGGAGCGTGAGGCGGGTCAGCCCGCGATACGCTCTTCTCCCGCGGGATGACCCGCCTCACGCACCATGCACGCCGCAGCCGAGCCAGTCGTGCCCGAAGTGGCGCATCTCGGCGATCAGCGGCAGGAGGGCGGCGCCCTTCTCGGTCAGCTCGTACTCCACGCGGGGTGGTGACTCGGCGAAGCTTTGGCGGACGCAGATGCCCTCGGCCTCGAGCCAGCGCAACCGCTCGGCGAGCGTCCGCGGGCTGATGCCGGCGCAGGCGTGCTCGATCTGCGTGAATCGCCTCGGGCCCTCGGAGAGCTCGTGGACGATGAGGACGGTCCACTTGGCGCCGATGATCTCGGCTGTGGCAGCGACCGAACACGTTCCGGACTGGTGAACCTGGAGCATCGTTCGTGTAGCCAC
Organism: uncultured Thermoleophilia bacterium; assembly: GCA_963741655.1. Taxonomy (GTDB): domain Bacteria; phylum Actinomycetota; class Thermoleophilia; order Gaiellales; family Gaiellaceae; genus Gaiella. The sequence continues at coordinate 42,666 of CAVUIQ010000017.1, read as the reverse complement.
GACACGAAGCATACCGTCTGATTCGCTCAGTTCCAGGGCGGCGGATTGTGCGCCCATCGTCCACCGACCATCGTCGCAACGACCTCGACGGTCTCGAGCTCGTCGGCAGGGCAGACAAACGGATCGCGGGAGAGGACGACGAGGTCTGCGAGGAAGCCGGGGAGCAGCTTGCCGCGACGGCGCTCGTCGCCTGCGAGCCAGGCGGGGGTGACGGTGGAGGCGACGACGGCCTGCTCCACGCTGAGGGCCTCTTCCGGATGCCAGCCGGGACGATCGTCGATCGTCCGCAGGACACCCGCTCGAATCCCGGCGAGGGGGTCGAGCTCCTCGACGGGAGCATCAGAGCCGTTGACGAGGATGGCGCCCGAGTCCCAGAGACTCCGGAAGGCATACGCGCCTTCGGCCCGGTCGCCCCAGTAGCGATCCGCGAGGTCACGGTCGGAGGCCGCGTGCGAGAGCTGGACGGAGCAGGTGATCCCGAGCTGTGCGAAGCGAGGAACATCGTCGGGCGCGAGGCACTGCGCGTGCTCGATGCGATGGCGTAGCCCACGCGGCTCCCACGCATCTCGCGTTGCCTCGAACGCGTCGAGCGCGTTGCGATTCGCCCGGTCGCCGATCGCGTGGACCGCGACGGGCCACCCGGCCTCGGCTCCTCTGAGGATGATCTCCTCGAGCTCCTCCCGACTCGTGATCTCGACACCGGATCCGTCGAGCATCAGCGCTGTCTGCGAGCCGAGCGTCCCGTCCATGAACGTCTTCAGGTAGCCGAGACGGAGGAAGTCGTCACCGACGCGCGCCGGCAGCGGGAGTGCTGCAACCGCGTCGAGGCGATCGGCGGGGATCGATTGCCACACGCGGAGCGAGAGGCCCTCGCGTTCATGGATGCGACCGAAGATCGTTGCGGCTCCGAGCCAGCCGTCCTTGTCGTGAATCGCGCCGACCCCGCGGGCGTTCGCGACGCGGATCCCTTCGCGTGTCGCCTCGACCCACTCGTCCTCGGTGATGGTGACGAACCGCTCGCGAAAGCGCCAGGCGGACTCCTCGCGGAGAACTCCCGTTGGCGCCCCGTCGGCATCCCGCTCGACGACACCCCCGGCAACGTCGAGATCGCCCCTCGCAACGGCGAGGCCGGCCGAGTTGAGCCAGAGGGAGTGGTAGTCCTTCGACCAGAGCGCGGCCGGCGTCGACCCGGTCACCGCATCGAGCCCTGCGGCGCTCGGCCGATCCGGCCAGGCTGCATCCCGCCACCCGGTGCCCCGGATCCAGGCTCCACGGCGCGGGTGTGCCTCCACGAGCGAGAGCGCCGCCGCGACCGACGTCGCCTGCTCGAGCCGCACGTCGTGACGTGCGAGCGCCCACGTCGGGAAGTGCACGTGTGAGTCGGTGAACGCGGGGAGAACGCAGCGTCCCGCGAGATCGACCCGCTCGGGCGTGGGCAGCATCCACTCGTGTGTCCCCACACCTCCGGCGATGATCGGCCCGGCGATTGCGAGCGCCCCCGCCGTCGGAAGCGACGGATCGAGCGTGCGGATGACGCCGTTGTCGAGGATCACAGGCCCAGCTTACTGCGGTGCGAGCCTCCCGAGCCCACCGGGAGGAACGATCGGGAGCTCCGTCGGGAAGTCGGCCGTTTCCGGATGAAGGTCGAGGCGGAGGCCGCGTCGGCACTCGTCCGTGCCGTACTCCGAACCCTGTCCGGGTTCCAGCGCCTCCATCGCGAGGGCGAGGAGTTGGGCCTCGTCCTGCGGGGCACCGAGTTGCATGGCCGTCCAGGCCATCGCCTGGATCGCAAAGCAGTTGGTCTCGGCTTCATTGCGCGACCCCGCCGTGTGGTAGCTCTCGTGCGCGAGGATCAGAATCGCGTAGATCGCCCCCGACGAACGCGCGAAGCACTCCGACGAGTACGGGAGCGGATCGGGGGTGGTCCAGTCGATCGTCCGGAGGCAGTCGAGCTCGGGATGGGTCGTCGTCTCATCGAACCCGCGCAGCCCGTTGCAGATCTTCCGCGTGAGGAACATCTGTCGCTCGGGTGTCCCCGACGCGTCGAAATAGACCTCGCCCTCACGCCCCTTGACGTCGAGGAGCGATCCCCACAGACTCTGGCAGTCGACCTCGACCGACCGGCCGGCGATCCCCGATGCGATCGGGGCGAGGCGCTGCTCGAACGAGTGATCCGACCACAGCTGCCATCCCACGAAGAGCACGGGAACGACCGCGATCGAAGCCAGAACGCGCATGCTTCCCTATCGGCATCGAGGCGCCGCTCCGCGAGATCAGCGGGTGGGAACGATGGCGTCGAGTCAGGGGCGCAACGAGGCGGTGTCGACGACCTCGAAGGCGGAGCCCGGAACCCTGCCAAGAGAGTGGAGATCGTCGTTCGACCAGCGCGGGTCGGGCGCGCCGGAGACGTACCAGTCGGAGCCATTGTCGGCGACGATCATCCCGTACTCCTTCAGAGCCCGGAGGACGACGCGCGACTGCCGTGGAAATCCAGAGATGTCGAAGTCGCGCTTGAGGCGTAGCCGGGCGCCCATCGCCGGCAACGCCGGATCGGTCAGCGAGCTCGCATGGTGCCGGGCGGGCCACTCGTAGGCGCGCCGGGTGCGCGAGACCGTGAAGCGCAACGCGTGGTCGATGCGCCCGCGCGCCACCTCGTCGTAACGCGCGAGGCCGGGCAGAATCGGCAGCCCGGCCGCGTCGGCTGAGGTCCACCCGGCCGGGCGGAGCCTGTTCGAGCGCAGGTTCCAGATCGCTCCCGAGCCCGCCGTCCAGCGCGTGCCCACGCGTCGGAGGTTGTAGAGCTCGTAGAGCCGGCACGTGTCGCGGTCGATGATCAGGGCGTGACGGTCGCCGTCGGCGGCCGGGCCTCCCTCGATCCGCACGCCGGGCGGAATCGGATACGGCCCTCTGTCGGACTCGTCGGCGTACTCGAAGGTGACCGTGCTCTTGCGCTGCGCCTTGCCGACGACCGTGAACGGGATCCCGATCGGGCCGCCGTCCCAGAGGCCCGAGCCGAAGTCCGCGTGCATCGTCTTCGTCGCACCGATTGCCGCCACCGTCGCACCCGATCCCGCTGCGACGGGAAGGGTGTCGACGCGGCGGTTCCACGCGTTGTCGGCGGGGAAGAGAGGACATGCCTTCGCGGGAGGGAGCGGCGACCCCCAGGCGGCGGTCGCTGCGACCGTTGCGGCGACGGCTGCGACCAGGGCGATGATCCTCACGGTGAAGGTCTCGGCATCACGCAACCTCCGCTCATCCCTCGATAGGAGGGGGCGTCGTCGCGGGATAGCGGGCGCGCACGGTGTCGACGAACGTCGCGAGGCGGTCGGCGATGCCACGGTCGTGGATCTCGAGCACGTTCTCCGCGTTCCGTTCGCCGGAGCGTGAGAAGTTGAACGACCCGACGAAGGCGACGTCGTCGGCGACGACGACCTTCGCGTGCATGAAGTCGTGCAGCGACTCCGGCGTCCAGCGCGTCGACGGCTTGCCCGAGAACGGTGCCCCCTCGAGAATCGTGCGCAGAAGCGGGATCTTCCACGCGCTGACGCCGTTCGTCGCCCACTGGTGGAAGACCTCGTCGACTTGCGTCTCGTCGACCACTCCGGCGACGTCGCAGCGGCGCTCGCTCACGACCTCGACGAGCGTGCCGAGGATCGGGCCCGATGTGAGCACGGGCGATGCGATTCTGATCCTGCTTCTCGCTCGTCCGAGGAACTTCGCCACACGGTGGGAGAGCGCGTCGCCGTACTCCGGCGTGAACCAGGCGCGGATCTCCGTCGCCCCGTCCACGGTCACGGGGCGCGGCTCGACGCGACCCGTGTGCTCGACCTTGCCCGAGCTCCAGAGCTCGTCGAGATTGAGCGAGAATGCCCGCGCTAGCGCGGGGGCGCCGAGCACGCGGACGATGACGTTCTCCTGCCGGCTCCAGGAGTCGTCGGTCCAATTGGTCGATCCCGACCACACGTCCGTGCCGTCGCGCACGACGTACTTGTGGTGCATCAGGTCGGGAATCCCGGCAATGCCGCGGGTCGGCACCGGGAGTGCCTCGATCGCCTCAGGCGTCATCTCGGGTGGCGGCGGCACCGGGATCGGGCCCGGATGGTCGACGTTGTAAGCCAGGCGGATCGTGATTCCGCGCTGCTGCGCTGCAAGAAGCGTCGCGAGCACGAGCGCGCCGGCATCGGTCTCGAAGCGCACGTCGTAGAGGGCGAGGTCGAGGCTCTCGCGGGCCGCTCCGATGAAGCCTGCTACCTCACGGGCGATCTCGGTTGGGGTCTGGCCGCCGTCCGTCAGCGTCCGGAGCTCGATCGGCACGACTCCGTCAGGTCGCGTTCTTTGCGCGATACGCCGCCTTGCGAGCACGCTTCGCCGCCTGGTATTCGGCGAGCGCCTCGGGCGAGTCGACGTCGCCGAGGCTCTCGTGCGTGGGGGCAAAGGCCTCCCACCCGGCCGGTCGCACTCCGAGGCGCTTCGCGAGGACGCCCATCATCGTTCGAGCCTTCATCTCGCCGATTCCGGGGAGCTCGAGCAGGCGGCGCTCGAGCTCGGCGCCATCCGCCGCCCCCTCCCAGACCGCCCTCGGATCGCCGCCGTACTCGGTGACGAGAAACGCACAGTGCTCCTGGACGCGACGCGCCATGTTCGCGGGGAAACGGTGGAGGGCAGGCTTCTCCCGAAAGACCTCTGCGAGAGCCTCCGGATCCATCGCCGCGATCGTCGCCGCGTCGAGCGTGCCGCCGAGCCGCTTCGACAGCTCGAGGGGTGACGAGAAGGCCTTCTGCACCGTCACCTGCTGATCGAGTACGAAGCCGATCAGGAGCGCGAGTGAGTTGCGCCGAGGAACGTATCTGCCTCGGGATCGCCGGTGAAATGGATCGCTTCGGCGCGCCATACGCCGATCCTATCCCGTCAGCCACGGCGCGGCACCTGCCCGTTACGCTTGGCCGATGGATCCGCTCGCCGCCTTCACGCCCGCGACGAGGGCCTGGTTCGAACGGGTCTTTGCCGGCCCGACGCCCGCGCAGCAGGCTGCCTGGCCGGTCATCGCCACCGGTGCGAACGTCCTCGTGCAGGCGCCGACCGGCTCCGGCAAGACCCTCGCGGCGTTTCTTACCGGCATCGACCGGCTCAGCGCGAAACCGGGCGATGGGCTGCGGCTCCTGTACATCTCGCCGCTCAAGGCGCTCAACTATGACGTCGAGCGCAACCTGCGGGCCCCGCTCGTCGGCCTCGGCTCGACGCTCACCGTGGGCGTTCGCACGGGTGACACGGATCAGCGCGAGCGACGTCAGATGACCCGCACGCCGCCGGACATCCTCATCACCACCCCCGAGTCGCTGTTCCTGCTCCTCACCTCGCAGGCGCGCGAGATCCTGCGCGGAGTCGAGACGGTGATCATCGACGAGGTGCACGCGGTCGCCGGCACGAAGCGAGGAGCCCACCTTGCCCTCTCACTCGAACGGCTCGAGCAGGTGACGATGCCGCCGTTCCAGCGCATCGGCCTCTCGGCGACGCAGCGGCCGCTCGAGGAGATCGGACGCTTCGTCGGTGGTGGGCGGCCGATCGAGCTCGTCGATGCAGGCTCCCGCAAGGAGCTCGATCTCGAGGTCGTCGTCGCGCTCGAGGACATGCGCGAGCCGGGCTCGAATTCGGAGCTCAGCCAGCCCGTGCTCCCTGACGGAGTGGAGATGGCGTCGGGCTTCGAGGCGACGTCCCGCTCGATCTGGCCCTCGATCTACCCGGCGCTGCTCGAGCTCGTGCAGCAGCACCGCTCCACGATCGTCTTCGTCAACAACCGGCGCCTCGCCGAGCGGCTCGCGGTGCGCCTCAACGAGCTTGCCGACGCGAACATCGCTCGCGCCCATCACGGCTCGCTTGCACGGGAGCAGCGAGTCGAGATCGAGGAGCTGCTGAAGGCAGGGCAGATTCCTTGCCTCGTCGCGACCTCCTCGCTCGAGCTCGGGATCGACATGGGTGCGGTCGATCTCGTGATCCAGGTCGAGAGCCCCAAGTCCGTCGCGCGGGGACTGCAGCGCGTCGGGCGAGCAGGGCATGACCTCGGTGCCGTCTCCAAGGGCCGGATCTTCCCGAAGTTCCGCGGCGACCTGCTCGAGTGCGCCGTCGTCGCGAAGGCGATGCGGGAGGGCCTGATCGAGGAGACGCATATCCCGCGCAACCCGCTCGACGTGCTCGCGCAGCAGATCGTGGCGATCTGCGCCGACGACGAGATCTCGGTCGACGACCTGCACGAGCTCGTTCGGGGCGCGTACCCGTTCGCCGACCTCGCCCGGGCGCAGCTCGAGAACGTGCTCGACATGCTCGCGGGGCGCTACCCGTCCGACGAGTTCGCTGAGCTCCGCCCCCGGATCGTCTGGGACCGCACCGCCGGCGTCGTGAAGGGGCGGCAGGGCTCCCGACGCCTGGCTGTGACGAACGCGGGCACGATCCCCGACCGCGGGCTCTTCGGCGTCTTCCAGGTCGAGGGCGGGGGGCGCGTCGGCGAGCTCGACGAGGAGATGGTCTACGAGGCACGTCAGGGCCAGACGTTCATGCTCGGGGCCTCGACGTGGCGGATCGAGGAGATCACGCGTGACCGGGTGCTCGTCTCCCCGGCTCCGGGAGCGCCTGGAGCAGTGCCGTTCTGGAAGGGCGAGGGAGTGGGGCGGCCCTTCGAGCTCGGGGAGAAGATCGGTCGCGCCTCCCGCGAGATCGTGGCGCTGAGCGACGCGAAGGCGCTCGCGCGCCTCGGCGGCGACTATCACCTCGACCCACTCGCCGCGAAGAACCTGCTCGCGTATCTCCGCGACCAGGCGTCGGCGAACGGTGGCGTCGTTCCCTCCGATCGGACGATCGTGATCGAGCGCTTCCGGGACGAGATCGGCGACTGGCGTCTCTGCATCCTGACCCCGTTCGGTGCCCGCGTGCATGCGCCGTGGGCGATGGCGCTCGGCGCGCGCCTGCGCGACTCACTCGGGCTCGAGGTGCAGTCGATCTGGTCGGATGACGGCATCGCCTTTCATCTCCCCGAGGCCGACCTGCCGCCGCCGCTCGCCGATCTGCTCCTGACACCGGAGGAGATCGAGGATCTCGTCGTCCAGGAGCTCGGGCAGACGGCGCTGTTCGGGGCACGCTTCCGCGAGAATGCCGGCCGCGCGCTGCTGATCCCGAAGCGCCGCCCCGGCCAGCGGACGCCGCTCTGGCAGCAGCGCCTCAAGGCCCAGAGCCTCCTCCAGGTGGCGCGGAACTACGGTTCGTTCCCGATCATCCTCGAGACGTACCGGGAGTGCCTCCAGGACGTGTTCGACCTGCCTGCGCTGAAGGGGATCCTGCGCGGGCTCCAGACCCGCGAGCTCGATCTCGTCGAGGTCGAGACGGCCTCGGCGTCGCCGTTTGCCTCGTCGCTGCTCTTCGCGTACGTGGCGACGTACATGTACGAGGACGACACGCCTGCGGCCGAGCGGCGCGCGCAGGCACTCTCGCTCGACCGCGACCTTCTCCGGGAGCTCCTCGGGCAGGAGGAGCTCCGCGATCTCCTCGATCCGGCGGCGCTCACCGACGTCGAGGCGCAACTCGCGGGCGATCCGCGCTCTCCGGACGAGCTGCACGATCTCCTGCGCCGCCGCGGCGATCTCGGGGACGGCGAAGTTGACGCGGCGCACGCGGCGATCCTCGAGACGGAGCGTCGCGCGCTGCGCGTCCGCATTGCGGGGGCGGAGCGGCTGATCGCGATCGAGGATGCGGGCCTGTTCCGCGACGCGCTCGGCGTGATGCCGCCCGGTGGCCTGCCCGAGGCGTTTCTCGACCCGGTCACTGACGCGCTCAGCGTCCTGCTCGGGCGCTTCGCGAGAGCGCGCGGCCCGTTCACGACGGCCGAAGCCGCCGACCGCTATGGGCTCGACCCGGACGCCGTCGAGCGCTGCCTCGGATCCCTCGAGCAGGCCGACAGGCTCGTCCGCGGCGAGCTCCGCCCGGGCGGTACCGAGCGGGAGTGGTGCGACCCGGACGTGCTCCGGCGCCTGCGCCGTGCATCGCTCGCTGCGTTGCGGAAGGAGGTGGAGCCGGCGGAGCAGGCCGCATACGGTCGGTTCCTTCCCGGCTGGCACGGGATCGATCGTCGCGCGAGCCTGCGCGAGGCGCTCGTGCCGCTCCAGGGCCTGCCGCTCCCGGTCTCGCTGTGGGAGAGCGAGGTGCTGCGGCGTCGTGTCCCGGACTATCAGCCGGCGTCGCTCGATGCCCTCTGCGCCACCGGCGAGGTCGTGTGGGTCGGTGCAGGGCTCGACCGGGTCGCGCTCTACTTCCGGGCCGATGCTCCGCTCCTCGGTGCGCCGGCGGGCGCACCCCCGCCCGAGAATGACGCAGCTCAGGCGCTGCGCGAGGCGCTCGATCGCTCTGCCGAGTTCTGGCCCGACCTTCTCGAGCGCACGGGTCTCGACGCCGAGGCGGCTCTGCCGGCACTCTGGGAGCTCGTGTGGGCAGGGGAGGTAACGAACGACGCCTGGACGCCGCTCCGCGCCGCGCGCCGATACGGGACGCCGGTGGCCGAGCGGCGGCCACGCCGATTCGCGCGCACTCGGGCTGCCGGCACGACGTCGACGCAGGGGCGCTGGTCGCTGACGTCGCGTCTGTTTCCGACTTCGGTCGATCGCCGCGCGCTTGCGGAGTTGCTACTCGAGCGGCAGGGAATCATCGTGCGCGACGGCGTTCGCGCGGAAGGTCACGCCGGAGGATACGGCGCCGTCTACGGGGAGTTGCGCGCCCTCGAGACGATCGGCGGCTGTCGTCGAGGGTACTTCGTCGAGGGCCTCGGTGGGGCGCAGTTCGCGCTCGCCGGCGCCGTGGAGCGCCTGCGCGAGCTTCGCTCGGGGGTAGCCGAGGAGGCGCTCGTTCTCGCAGCGGCCGACCCGGCTCAGCCGTACGGTGCCGCGCTGCCGTGGCCGCGCAGGGCCGGCGCCCGCGCTGCCCGTGTGGCCGGCGCACACGTCGTCCTGCTCGGGGGATCGGCAGCGCTGTTCGTCGAGCGCGGCGGGCGCACGCTTGTTCCGCTGCGTGAGCCCGAGGAGGAGTGGCTGCGTCCCGCGCTCGGTGCGCTCGCGGACTGGGTGCGCGATGGGCACGCGAAGCGCCTCGCGGTGGAGCGGTTCGACGGTCGCCCGGTCGCCGAGACCGAGGCGATGGCGCTGCTCGTCGAGGCGGGGTTTCTCGCCGGGCCGCGGCGGGCAGTGCTGCGGCCCTGAGTCGCTGACGAGCGGTCCCGTGGTTGCGGTCCGCGACCCACGATTGTTGCTGACCGGCTCGCCCGCAGGCACAATCGACGCGTGACCAAGTACCTCATCTCCTTCCCGAGCGAAGCCATGGTGCACGCCGAGGAGGAGCGCTCGACCGTCTCCGCTGACGCGCACGCCGTGATCGAGGAGGCGAAGGCTGCCGGCGTCTACGTGTTCGGCGGTGGGGTCGCCGAGGATGTTGATCCCCTGCTGGTCTCGGCCGACGGCTCAGTGAGCACCGAGATCTACCCGGGCTCCGAGCTCAAGGGTGGGTTCACCGTCCTCGAGCTGCCGACGCGCGAGGACGCGCTCGAGTGGGCGAGGAAGATCGCCGTGGCCTGCCGTTGCTCGCAGGAGCTCCGTGAGTTCATGTACGACCCGGAGAGCTAGCTCCAGGTCCGGTCTTCAGACCGAGACGAGAACGCCGAGTACGACCCCGAACAGCAGATGGCGAAAGGTCGCCTGTGCGAAGGCCCGGCCGGATCGCGCCATCGGCGGCAACTCGGGCGCTCCGCGCGCCGGATGGAACCGGTCGGTGAGGAGCGTCAGCGGATAGGTGACGAGGTGCTCGACCATCGCGAACGCGATCGCGAACCAGAAGGCGTTGGTTCCGATCCACTCGAAGAGCGCCCAGAAGACGAGCCCGGCGACGGCACCGTTGACGACGTGCATCGCCCAGCCGGCGGCCCGCCAGTGTGGGCCACGCGTGGCGAATTTCCCGAGGATCGCGATGTCCGAGTAGGGGAACCGGAACCACCTCTGGTCGAGTGGCTCGACGAGACCCCAGGCCGCCGCGGCGGCGGCGCCTGCGAGTGCCCGCCTGAACCCAGGAGTTCACGCCCGTGCGAGACGGCGAAGCCGCGTCACGACAGCATCCAGGTTGCCGTTGACGTATGTCGCGCCAAGCTCCCTCGCGACTTCGGGTGTGGACGCGGGGCCTCCGAGCACGATGGGGATGGTTGGCCTGCTCACCGATGCTCCGAGCGATGCGCGCAACGCCTCGAGCGACGCATCCCTGGCGGTGCTGAAGCACAACATCGTTGCGTCGATTCGCTCTGCGAACTCGATCGCCGTGTCGGCCGGCGTGTCGGCTCCGAGATACTCGACCTGCCAGCCGTCGGCCCGGAGCGCGACGGCGAGCATGAGCAGGCCGAGGTCGTGTTGCTCGCCCGGCCCACACGCCAGCACGGCCACGCCGTGGACATCGGCGCGGGCGTCCGCGACCAGGCTCGTGAGATGGGCGCGGACCTTGCCGCTGATCGCATGCTCCTGCGCGATCGAGAGCTCACCGCGATGCCACGCCTCACCGGTCCAGTAGAGCGCCGGAGTCACCACGTCCGCCAGCGCCTGGTCGAGCGACAGCACTGCGAATGCCTGATCGAGCGTCGACGTCACGGACGGGAGGTCGACGTCGCGGATCGCCGCGATCAGGGCGTCCCGCAACTCGATGGGATCGTCGAGTGCCGATGCCTCAGCGTCGAGCATCCGGGCTGCTTCGCCGATGCGCCACCCCTCGGCGATGCGATCGCGGAGCCACTCGACGCGCTGCACGTCGGCTTCGTCGTAGCGTCGCTGGCCGCCCGCCGTCCGCGTTGGTCGGAGCACGCCGTACCGGCTCTCCCACTTCCGCAGGGTGTCGGGAGCGATGCCTGTGCGCCGCGAGATCGCCGCGATGTTGAGGAGGAGCTCGGTCACTGGACGAATCCTGGACGAATCATAGACGATCAGGCACTACGCTTGGTGGTAGATGCCCGAGGGCGACTCTCTCCAGCGGATCGCGGCCCGGTTACAGCCCCTTGTCGGCCGTACGGTGAGCGCGTCGTCGCCAAACCCGCGCGGTCAAGTGACGGGGGTCGCTGCGGCGATCGACGGCCGGCGACTCGAGGCAGTCGAGGCGGTCGGCAAGCACCTGCTGCTCCGGTTCGAAGGCCCGATCACGGTCCGGAGCCATCTCCGAATGTCCGGGAAGTGGACCGTCGGCCCGGCCGTCGCGGCACGCAGGGGCTCGCCCTGGCTCGTGTTGCGCGCCGGTGCAGTCGAGGCGGCGCAGTGGAACGGGCCGGTACTCACGCTCGAGACGCGCACGGTCGGGCGCCTCGGACCCGACCTTCTCGCCGACACGACTGATCCAGCCGCGCTCGTTCCGAGGTTCCGCGGCGGCGGTTCGGAGCGGCTCCTCGGCGAGGTGCTCCGGGATCAACGGCTCGTCGCGGGAATCGGAAACCTGTGGATGTCCGAGGCGCTCTGGGCGGTAGCCCTCTCGCCCTGGCTTCCACTCACCGCGACGGACGATGTCGAGCTGGTCGGCCGCTCTGTCGTGGGCTCGCGACGAGATGCGGGGCGCGGTGGTGGGGTCGCGGCCCCGGCGCTCGGTCTACCGCCGCGCGGGACGTCCATGCCCCCGCTGTCGCGAGATCATTCGCGCCCGTGGCCAGGGGGACGACAACCGCACGGCCTACTGGTGCCCTGGGTGCCAGCGTGGCCCGTCTCCGCGGGCGGCGTAACAGGACTTCAACGTCCGAAGGCGTAGACAGTCGCATGGCTCCTCGAGCGCCCCAGCTCCATTCCTCCCTCCGGAGCTTCGTGCTCGGGGCGTTCGCCTACCTGCTCCGTGAGCTCGACGACGGTGCGAGCCTCCCTGTCGCCTTCGTCGAGCACGAGCACGGCGCCGGCCCGGCCCTCTACGAGTACCGCCCACTCGTGCGTGCGTTCGTCGAGGAGCGAGTGCCGCAGCTCCGCGGGCGTGATGACGCGCTGATCGCGCTCGAGGAGCTCCAGCGCGAGCCCGCGGCCGCGATCTTCGCCCGCGCCCACGTCGGGCGGAAGCCGTCGGAGGACGACGCGCTCTTCCGCACGATTCTCGTGGGCCTGCTCGTGTCGACGGCCGACGCGTGTGGCGGGTTCGACTGGGACGACGACGCCTTCGATCGTGCCTACGCCGAACTCGAGCGTTCCCTGTACGGCGAGCGGCGCACCTACGCTGCGGTCGCACCACTCGTGGGGCTCTCGATGTCGGTGCAGTTCGAGCTCGCGCCGGGACTGCGGGCGCGACCGGTCGCGGACGGCGAACTCGCGCGCCACTGGCCCGAGGCGGCATCGATGATGCCGAAGGACTTCGGGAGGGAGACCGATCGCTACTGCGTGCTCGAGCTCCGAGCCGCTCTCGGCGCCGACGAGGATCCGCCGGACGCGCCGGCCGAGATTGCGGATGCGGTGAGCGCGATCCGTCTGGCGACGGCAGCACCACTCTCTGCCGGACCGGTGCTCTTCGAGACGCTCGATGGACGGCCGTTCGGGATCAGGCCCGTTCTCCCGATCGCTGCGACGCAGCCTCCGGGCGAAGCGACCCGCCTCGACTCGTTTCGGGGAGCGCTCGCCGGCGAGCTTCTCCTGCGGCTCACGCTCGCCGATGCCGATCCCGGCCTTGCCGAGGCTCTCGACCGCTGGGAGCTCTCGCTCTTCCAGCAGGAGCCCTTCCGATCCGAGCAGCTCCGCGCGACGTTCGTAGCTGCGCTCGGTGAGACGTGGCCGCTTCGCGCCGCCGTGCTCCTCGAATCGGATCCGACCGAGCGCTCGCTCATGCACGCCGACCTGACGAGCCTCGCCGGCGGGAGCGCCTGCACCCACGCGGTCGCAGATGCTGCGCGATGTGTGCTCGTCGCGACGCTGCAGCACGGCGATCGATGCGCTCTCCTGCGCGAGCTCGACGAAGCATTGCTCGGTGTGCGTGGCCGGCACGGGCTTCGCCTCGCCGTCTGAGCGACGCGTGCCTCTACGCTGAGGTCATCGCGACCGATCGTCTCATCCTGGTCACCGGGGCCACCGGCTATGTCGGCGGTCGTCTGTTGCATGCGCTCGAAGCTCGAGGAGAGCGTGTGCGATGCCTCTCCCGGCGGCCCGAGTACCTGCGACCAAGTGTTGCGGCGACGACCGAAGTCGTGAACGGCGATGTCCTGCAGCCGGAGACGATCGCGCCGGCTCTCGAGGGCGTCGACACCGTCTACTACCTCGTCCACTCGATGAGCTCGAGCCGCCCGTTCGACGAGGAGGATCGGTCGGCCGCACGGTCGTTCGGCTCGGCAGCTCGCGCCGCCGGAGTGCGGAAGGTCGTCTACCTCGGCGGCCTCGGTCACGGCGACCTCTCGCCGCACCTCGCCTCGCGCCAGGAGGTCGGGGAGATCTTGCGCGCGTCGGGAGTGCCCACGATCGAGTTTCGCGCATCGATCGTGATCGGCTCGGGCAGTGCGTCGTTCGAGATGATCCGGGCGCTCGTCGAGAAGCTGCCGGTCATGGTGACTCCGCGCTGGGTTCGCGTACGCGCACAGCCGATCGCGATCGAGGATGTTCTCGCCTACCTTCTCGAGGCACTCGACCACGATCCGGTTGGAGGCGAGGTCTACGAGATCGGCGGGGCCGATCGCGTCACGTACCTCGAGCTGATGCAGGAGTACGCAGCGCAGAGAGGGTTGCACCGCACGATGATCCCCGTCCCGGTGCTGACGCCGCGGCTCTCGAGTCTCTGGCTCTGGCTCGTCACGCCGGTGTACGCAGGCGTTGGGCGCAAGCTCGTCGACTCGCTCCGGAACGAGACCATCGTCAGAGACCCTCGCGCGCTCGAGTCGTTCGCAGTTGTCCCGCGCGGTGTGCACGACGCGATTGCCCGGGCTCTCGTCTTCGAGGACCAGGCGATCGCCGAGACACGCTGGTCGGACGAGGCGTTCGCGGAGACGACGCCGTATGGAGGGGTGCGCCGTGGCTCGCGGCTCGTCGACTCACGTTCGATTGCTGTGGCGGTTTCGGCCTCGGCGGCCTTCCGTCCGATCCAGTCGATCGGAGGAGAGACGGGTTGGTACAAGGGCGCTCGCCTCTGGCAACTGCGAGGGCTGTTCGACGTCCTCGTCGGAGGGCCGGGGCTTCGCCGCGGACGACGTGACCCGACCGGCCTTCGCGTCGGCGACACCGTTGACTTCTGGCGTGTCGACGCGTTCGAGCCAGACCGGCTCCTTCGCCTCAGCGCGGAGATGAAGGTGCCCGGCCGTGCCTGGTTGCAGTTCGAGGTAACGCCGGCCGAGACTGGTCCGGGGTCGACGATCTCCCAGACGGCCATCTTCGACCCGGCCGGGCTCTTCGGCCTCGTCTACTGGTACTCGCTCTGGCCGTTCCACGGGTACATCTTCGGAGGAATGTTGAAGAACCTCGCCGTCGCGGCGAACGCTGCACAGAGCTGACACACAGGCGGAACAGACACGTCACATCTTCATCCCTAGGCTTCTCGCTATGGATGAGGCACGGAGAGTGATCGAACGGCTGGAGCGGATCGAGGCGCTCGACCGGTCGACGGCCAGCCCGGCGCAGGTGCTCGACGAGGTTCGCGGCCTGCTTCGCGACGCCGAGGTCTGGGTGCGCGTCGAAGGGGGTGATGCGGCGGACGATGCGGTGACCCGCCTCCGCCAGGCGCTCTCGCGCGATGCCGTGCCGGCGTAGCGACGAACTCTGCTCGTGAACACCCAACTAGACTCCTGAGCGTGATCACGAACTGGAACGAGATCGAGGGAAGCCACAGAGAGCGCGGCCATATCGCGGCCACGTGGCAGGATCTGACCGGTGCCAACTCCGTCACCGCGGGTGTGCAGCGAATCGCCGTCGAAGCAGGGAAGTGGGCGACCCCCCTGCATCTCGAGGGCTCCGAGGAGGAGATCTTCTACGTGCTCTCGGGGAGTGGGGTCTCGCTGCAGTGGGACGGGGACGAGGAGGAGGCGTTCGCGATTGGTGCGGGCGACTGCCTCACCCATCTCGCCTGTGAGTTTGCGCATACCGTCTGTGCCGGAGACGACGGCCTCGTCGTGCTCGCGTTCGGGCAGCGCCACTATCCGGCGAACACGCTCCTGCCGCGCGCCGGCGTGTCGTGGCTCGGGCCGACGTGGGTTCTCGAGGGAGCGCCTGAGGATCATCCGTGGGCGCGTGAGGCAGCGGTCGGCCCTCCCACCTGGGAGGTGCTCTCGGATCGCCCGCCGCGCATCGCCAATGTCGACGCTGTTCCTGCGCGAGAGCGGGGGACGCCTGGCGGGACGGTGGCGAGTGCGGTGCGGGGACTCGGGAAGGCGACCGGGTCCGAGCGCGTCGGGCTCTCCCACTACGTCGTGCAGCCGGGAATGCTGATGAACCCACCGCATGTGCACTCGGCGGAGGAGGAGATCTTCGTCGTGCTCGCGGGCAGCGGGATCGTGCTGCTCTATCCGAGCCCGCGCGATGACGGCGAGATCGAGGAGTTCCCGGTGGAGGCGGGGTGCACGATCGCCCGACCGGCTGGGTCGCAGCGTGCGCACGCGATCCGGGCAGGTGCCGACGGGATGACGCTGCTCGCTTTCGGAACGTCCGACCCGAACGACATCTGTTACTACCCGAGGTCGGGCAAGATCAGCTTTCGCGGCGTCGGCGTGATCGGAAGGATCGAGCAGGTCGACTACTGGGACGCCGAGGATTGATTGAAGGAGAGCGGGGGACCGCGGTGAACGAGGCGCAATGGGATTCGTCCGTCTGCTTCCACGCTCTTCCTCGCGCGCGCACAATGCGGCCGTCGACGAGGAGCCAGATGTGGCCGTGAGCGACGCCGAGCCCGTACCTGGAGACGACGGTCACACGTTCGAGGAGGAATTCGTCGTTCTCGAGACGCCAGTGGCTGTCGATACGCCGCCGCCCCTCGAGGTCTCGATCGCTCCCGTGGCTGCACCGGCGCCAGTGTTCGCGCCGCAGGCGCCAGTGCCCGGCACGACCGGCACCAGGGTGATCGCGCTCGCGAACCAGAAGGGCGGCGTTGCCAAGACGACGACAACGCTCAACCTCGGCGTTGCGTTCAAGGAGATGGGCTATCGCGTTCTCCTCGTCGATCTCGATCCGCAGGGCAACCTGACGATGAGTCAAGGTCTCAACCCGGACACGATCGAGACCTCGATGTTCGACGTGCTTGTCCGCAAGATTCCGATCTCCGACGTGATCGAGCGTCGCGAGGTCGATCTGGCGGTGGCATCGATCGATCTTGCCGGCGCCGAGCTCGCTCTTGCCGCGCTGATCGGTCGAGAGCGATCGCTCGAGAAGGCGCTCCTCGAGGTGCGAGACCGCTACGACTTCATTCTCATCGACACGCCGCCGTCCCTTGGCCTGCTGACGATCAACGCGTTCGTTGCCGCCACAGGTGTGATCGTGCCGGTGCAGTGCGAGTACCTCGCGCTGCGCGGGCTCGTCCAGCTCGAGAACACGCTTGCCATGGTTCGCGAGAATCTCAACCCGCGCGTGGGCGTCGAGGGGATCGTCCCGACGATGTATGACGGCCGAACGCTGCACGCGCGCGAAGCGGTAGAGATTCTCGAGGAGAACTTCGGTGACCTCGTCTTCAAGACCCGGATCAGGAAGACGGTTCGGTACGCGGAGGCGCCGGTCAAGGGCAGTTCCGTGCTCGGCTACGACCCCACCGGTTCCGCCGCCGAGGCGTACCGCGAACTCGCGAAGGAGGTGCTCCATGGCGCGGAAGCGCGCGAGCATGCGTGAGGGGCCGCTCGCTGAGCTGTTCCGCGCGACGGAGGCCGCGCAGCGCCAGGACGGCGACGACGCTCCCGCCGAGGACCTGCTGCCGCCTGCCGCAGAGGTGGCCGACGATCAGCAGACCCTGATTCTGCCGACACCCCCGACCGAACCTTCCGTCGAGGCGGCTCACCGGAGTCGTGAGGACGCCGCACTCGACGAGACGGTCGAGCACGTTCACGACTTCGTCGCGGAGGCTGCCCCGATCGACGGTCGCTCGGACGACGTGGCCGATGCGCCCAACGTGGTCGCAGAGTCCGTCGAACCGACTCCGGCGCCTGCCGTTGCGAAGGCTCCTGCCGTCGCAAAGAGAAGCGCCGTTGCACCGGCTGCGAAGCCCGACCCGCCGTATGAGCCGCCCGCGAGCAGATTCATCGGGTCGATGCCCGAAGGAGCCCCACGGCTCAACGTTGGTGGCGATGCCGCCTCGTACCTCGCGGTGATCCGCGTCGTCGGAGTCGGTGGTGGTGGGCTCAATGCGGTCAATCGGATGATGGATGCCGGCATCGCGCAGGTCGACTTCATCGCAGTCAACACGGACATGCAGCAGCTGAACCTGTCGGACGCCCCGGTCAAGATCCACATCGGCGAGGAGTTGACGCAGGGCCTGGGCTCGGGTGCCGACCCGGAGACCGGACGGATGGCCGCCGAGGAGGCGTACGATCAGGTTCGCTCTGCGCTTCGTGGCTCGGACATGGTGTTTGTCACGGCGGGCGAAGGTGGCGGAACGGGCACGGGCGCAGCACCGGTCGTTGCGAAGATCGCTCGCGATCTCGGCGCGCTCACGGTCGGCATCGTGACGACGCCCTTCAGGTTCGAGGGCACCAAGCGCCGCCAGTCTGCCGATTCGGGTGTCGAGGCGCTTCGTGCCGCGTGCGATACGGTGATCGTGATCCCGAACGACCGCCTGCTCGAGGTGCTCGATCGGACGACGTCGATGGTGGATGCCTTCAAGGTCGCAGATGACGTGTTGCGTCAGGGCGTCCAGGGCATCTGTGACCTGATCACGATGCCGGGCCTGATCAACCTCGACTTCGCCGATGTCCGAACGATCATGTCCGACGCCGGCTCCGCGCTGATGGGAATCGGGTACTCCGAGAGCGCGCATCGTGCCCGCGAGGCCGCTGAACGTGCGCTGAAGTCGCCGCTCATCGATACCGAGATCGTCGGGGCCAAGGGAATCCTGCTCTCGATCGCGGGTGGTGAGGACCTGACGCTGCTCGAGGTGAACGAGGCGGCCGAGGTCGTCCGAGGCGCGGCGACCGATGACACGAACATCATCTTCGGCGCCACCGTCGACGAGCGGCTCAACGGCCAGGTCTGGGTGACCGTGATCGCGACGGGTCTGGGTGGCGGACACCGTCGCTCGTTCACACCGTCGTTTGCCGCGACAGCAACGTCATCGGCGCCGACGCGCTCACGCTCGGCGGACGACTCGGACCTGCCCAGCTTCCTGCAGTAGGAGGCCGCCCCCGGCTACACCGCGGGCAGCAGGACGGTGGCGCCAAACGCGACTGCTGCAACGACGGTCGCGGCGCTCGCGACCGCCACGCGGACGTACGGACGCACCCACGGCCCTGCAAGCGCGAGCGCACCGGCGGCTCCGATGGCCATCCCCGTGAGCAGTTCGACGCCGCCGAACGCGATCCCGGCCGAGAGCGCCGTCCGGGAATCGACGCCCTGTGAGCCGAGCGCCAGCGCGACGGCAGCACTCGCGAGGCCGACGTTCCCGGGCGTCAGTGGGAGGATCGCAGCGAGTTCGACGGCCGGCACGATGATCAGCGCGGCCTTGAGCGGGTTCTCGATTCCGAACGCGAGGCCGATCGCCGCAGCCGCCGCGACCTTCGCCATAGCCCCGGCGAGCGCCCAGCCGGCGACGATCGCGAGATCACGCCGGGAGGAGGCGAGTGATCTGAACGCCACGAGCACCTGGTCGAGCCGTCGTGGCAGCGTGAATCGCTGCGAGCCGTACGCGAGGAGGATCGAGCCGCCGACGATCGCGGCGATCACGAGCAGCGGCCACCGGGGCAGAACCCCGCCCACGCTGCCGATCGCGATGAGCACGCCGAGCCACACCGTGCGTGTTGCGCCCACCGCAGCGGCTGCGCCGCCAACCGTCCAGCAACCACCGTTCGTGACGCGGCCGAACAGCGCAACCCGGACGGCCGACCCGACATGCGCCGGGGCCACGGCGTTCAGTCCGCAGCCGACCGCGTAGCGTGCGACAGCGTCGACGGCGGGAAGCGGCGATCCGCTCGCACGG
The DNA here is from genome assembly GCA_963741655.1 of uncultured Thermoleophilia bacterium. GTDB lineage: Bacteria > Actinomycetota > Thermoleophilia > Gaiellales > Gaiellaceae > Gaiella. Next base: position 23,562 of record CAVUIQ010000017.1, on the reverse strand, counting down.
AGAGCTGCTCGCCAGGCGAGTGCGCCACACAGGCTCGTGCCGAGAAACGCGAACGCCGCGAGCCAGAGGCTTCCCGGATCGGCCGCGTCGAGACCGCTGACGGCCTCGTTGACTCGGTCGCCGAGCAGGGAAGGGCTGAGGCAGAGCACGGCGAGGAGCGCAAGGGAGATCCCTGCCATCGTCAGGTGTCGCCGGGTCAAGTGAGGTCGGATCAAGGCTGCATTCCAGACTTCGGCACGCCGGTGGTTCGCCTTGAGCGAATCTGTGTGCGTGACGGACCCCGATCGCGACGGCGATCCTGAAGAATGCGAAGACTCACACTCGTTGAGACGCACCGCTTGCCTCAACGGTCGCTGCGTTCCACGAATCCGAACATCTCGGACACGGTGCCTTCCACGTCCGGAGCCTCGGAAGCGGGTGCAGCTCACGACGCCGCGCCGAACCCACAGGCACTACCCTCCCGGGATGCGTGGCGCCGTCGCAGCCGGAAATCGGCATACCGCTGAGGCGGGCGCGTGGGCTCTGCGACGCGGCGGCAATGCCGTCGACGCCGTCGTCGCGTCGGCTCTGGCGGCGTTCGTCGCCGAGGGGCCGCTGACCGGCCCGTCGGGCGGAGGGTTTCTGCTCCTGTGCGATGCCGGCGGAGAGCCTACGGTTCTGGACTGCTTCTTCGCCGTTCCCTCCCGGCGTATGGGAGAGATGGACGAGGTGCTGATCGATTTCGGAGACGCGTCGACGCAGATATTCCACGTCGGCCCACCGTCGGTCGCAGTGCCCGGCCTCGTTGCGGGAATGTGGGAGGCACACGAGGAGCATGGCCGAATCCCGTGGGCCGATCTCTTCCTGCCAGCGCTCGAGCTTGCGGAGGCGGGCGTCGAGATGACCGGACCACAACGCGTCCTGCTCGAGATCCTCGTGCCCATCCTCGAGCGCACGGCCGAGGGTCGTGCCGTCTACGGATCCCACGTTCGCGCCGAGACAGCAGCGATGGTGAAGGGGCTCGAGCGGCTCCGTGAGGTCGGGCCGGCGGCAGTGGCGGAGTTTCAGCCGGAGCTCGCAGTCGATATCGAGGCGTACCGTGTCATCGAGCGGAGGCCCACGGAGGCGCGCTTTCAGGGGCTGCGCGTTGCGACATGTCCTGCACCGTCGCTCGGTGGCACCGTCGTAGCACGCGGTCTCGGTGTGCTGGACGGATGGTCGGGCGGCGAGGACGCGAGCCTTGCGGTTGCGCTCGTCGATGCTCTCAGGAGTGGGTACGGGGGTTCGGTCGGGACCGGCTTGACCGGAACGACGCACATCTCCGTCATCGACGAGGAGGGGAACGCTGCCGCTCTGTCCTCGACGCTCGGATCGGGCTCGGGCGAGTTCACCGGCGGCTTCCAGCTGAACAACATGCTCGGCGAGCTCGACGTGATCGGTCTCGACGAGCGCGCCGCCGGCGAACGCCTGCCGAGCATGATGGCGCCGACTCTCGTTCTCGCCGACGGCGAGCCTCGCCTCGTTGTCGGGAGCGCCGGCTCCGTCAGGCTCTCCGGAGCGATCCTGCAGGTGATCCACCATGTCGTCGCCGGAGGTGAATCGGTCGACGTCGCCATTGGTCACCCGCGGCTCCACGTCGAGGATGACGTCGTCCAGGTCGAAGGCGGGTGGCCGGACGGGACGGCCGATGCGTTGCAGGAGACGGGCCAGAGGGTGAATCGCTGGGCGGGGCGTAACCTTTACTTCGGCGGCGTCTCGGCCGTCGAACGGCGTGCCGACGGACTGCTCGGGGCTGCCGGTGACCCACGCAGAGGCGGTCACGGAATCGTCGTCTCGTGATCACGATCCGACCGGCCGAGCCGGGAGATGCCCGGGCGCTCGTCGAACTCGGGAGTGCGATCGGCCAAGAGGACGGCTCGTGGCTCCTGACCACGGAGGAGTGGCGGAGCATCCCTGACGAGCGACGGTATCTCCGCGCGGTTCGTCGACATCCGGATGCCGCGGTGTTCGTTGCCGTGGAGGACGGCCGGCCGATCGGTCGGCTCTCGCTCTCGCGAGACGTGCACCCTGCGAGCAGGCATGTGGCCGATCTTGGGCTCATGGTGGCGGGCACGCATCGTCGCCGAGGCGTCGGTACGGCGCTGCTCGACCAGGCGGTCACGTGGGCCGCGAGCGCCGGGGTGCAGAAGCTCGAGCTCCATGTCTTCCCGTGGAACGAGCCTGCGATCGCACTGTACGAGTCGTATGGCTTCGGACGCGAGGGTGTGCGACGGGGCCAGTACCTTCGCGACGGAGCACCCGTGGACGCAGTTCTGATGGCGCTCTGGCTCGGCGCTCCGTCCTAGTGGCCCTTGAGAAGAGGTACGGCCTGAAACGCTCCGGTCCTTGAAGGGCCACTTCAGGTAAGCACGGGAGTGGGGCTTGTTGCAGCGATCATTCGGGTTTGACGTTGCAACAAGCCCCACTAGGTCGGACGGCGCCATCCGCGCTTTGTTGTCTCTCATGACGACAGCATGGCAGGCCGAGCTGTCACGGGACTGTGCCGTCTCTGTGTCCATTCCGTGACGTTCAGTCCACCCCGCGAGCGCTCCGACTCACGGACGTGCCGCTGTAGCATCGACGCGATGCAGCTCTGCGTGGACCAGGATCGTCTGCGCGCCGACTTCGACGCGCTGGCTCGCTTCGGTGCCACCCCTGACGGCGGGATCCAGCGGACGACGTTCTCCGAGGCGCACCTCGCAGCGCGGGCATGGTTCCTCGACCGTGCGCGTGACGCAGGGCTTCTGACCAGCATCGACGCCGCGGCAAACCATTCGGCGATTCTCCCGAGCGGCACGCCTGGCGCGAAGACGCTCCTCCTCGGCTCCCACCTCGATTCGGTGCGACAGGCGGGCCGGTACGACGGCGCGCTCGGCGTGCTCTGCGCGCTCGAGGTGGTGCGGACCGCGAAGGATGCAGGCCTTCGTCTGTCCGTCACGCTCGAGGCGATCGATTTCACCGACGAGGAGGGAACGCTGGTAGGCACGTTCGGGAGCTGGGCGCTCGCAGGTCAGCTCACAACCGAGATGCTCCAGGCACCTCGTGGAGGGCGTGACATTCTCGTCGACGAGTTCGCGCGGATGGGATTGACAGAAGAGGGCGTGCTCTCAGCGCATCGAGATCCCACCACGCTTGCGGGCCTGCTGGAGCTCCACATCGAGCAGGGGCCGGTGCTCGAGCGGGCCGGTGTCGATATCGGCGTCGTCACCGGCATCATCGGCTCGAGCTCGTTCAAGGTCGTGTTCGAGGGCGAGGCGCGCCATGCGGGGACGACCCCGATGGATGCGCGACGCGACGCCGCCCTTGGCGCGGCTGCATTCGTACTGGCCGTGCGCGAGATCGTCGCCCGAGAGTTCCCGGAGTGCGTCGCGACGGTTGGTGACATTGCCACGGAGCCCGGATCGTTCAACGTCGTACCTCGCCTCGCGCGACTCCGGATGGAGTGTCGCTCGCTCGATGCGGCCGAGCTCACGGCACTCGAGGAGGCGCTCGGCGACCGCGCCCGCCGAGAGGCCGAGGCCTTCGGGCTCAGCGTGACCGTCGAGCGCGTCGGCCGGTGGGAGCCGACGCCGACGGATTCCCGCTTCCGGGCCGCGGTGTCGGACGCTGCCACGGCGCTTGGACTCTCGACGATGGAGCTCCCATCGGGTGCGGGTCACGATGCGCAGGCGCTCGCACCGATCACGCCGGTGGGGATGGTCTTCGTGCCGTCGGTCGCTGGGATCAGCCACGACCCGAGCGAGCACACCAGGTGGGTCGACTGCGTCAACGGCGCGAACGTCCTGCTCGGGGCGACTGTCCAGCTCGCGCGGACGCCGCCCGTCGGCTGAATCAGGCCTATCCGCCCGGAGCTTTCAGTGCGGGAGCGAGCGGGGTACGACGAACTCTTCGATCCGGCCACAGGCGGGACGCAACTCGCGCCAGGAGCCGATCTCGAGTCGCAGGCCAGCGAAGGCTCCCGTCGGAAACGCACCCGGACCGGGTGGGGCGAGAATCGTCGCAAGCTCATGCAGGGTCGGGTTGTGACCGATGATCAGGATCTCCGCGAGGGCATCGTCCTCCCCGGCGACGAGCTCGAGAACGTCGTTCACGGACGCGTGGTAGAGCCCGCGATCGACGCGCTCCTCCGGATCTCCGAGCCCGGGCCGAACGAGATCCAGGGTCGCCTGCGCGCGCACCGCCGAGGAACAGATGACGAGATCCGGGCGAACATCGTTCGCCTCTACCCAACGAGCAATCCGTCGACCTGCCTTCTTGCCGCGCGGCGCGAGCGGCCGGTCGTGATCGGCTAGACCCGGATGCTCCCAGCTCGACTTCGCGTGGCGCAGGATCCAGAGGCGCTTCACCAGCCCTGTCTCCACCCACGAACGAGTGCGGTCTGCCCGGGCGTCTCGGGCGAGGGACGGTCGCCCGCGATCCCGACGCGGAGCTCGGCGATGCGCGCGATCGGATCGCCGCCGTCGGCGTCGTGACGCATCAGCCAGCACCCGATCACCGTCCCCGTGCGGCCAACGCCGCCCCAGCAGTGCACGTACGCGGTTGCCCCGTCGGCCAAAACCGCGTCGATGTCATCGAGGATTCGCATCACGTGACCCGCGGTGGGCGTCCCCATATCGGGAATCGGATGCGCGATCCTGCGAGCGGTGACGAGCCACTGGCCGTAGTCGGGCAGTGGGTCCGACGGGTGGGTGAGATCCACGAAAGCGGTCACGCCGTCGCTCTCCAGAGCGGACACTGCTTCGGGAGTGCCCGGGTAGCCACCTGCACGGAGTCCTTCGGCGACCGCGTAGTTCGGGGGCAGGGGCATGCCGTGAATCTATCCCTCGTCACCTGCGCGGCGGATCGCGGCCCACGCAGCGCCGGTCGAGAAGCCGCGTCGGGCGAGGAACGCGAGCGCGCGACGGCGATCGGCATCGCCGGTGACGGACCGGCGACCGAGCGCTTCGAGTGCGAGAGCCGCCTCGTCCAGCTCATCGTATGCCTCGGCGAGCGCGGCGGCAGCGACGGGGCCGTGGAGTCCTCGCTCGTGCAGCTTCTGCGCGGCACGGCGCCGTCCGTAGCCGCGGCTTCGCATCCCACGCGCCAGCTGACCGGCGAGAGTCTCGTCGTCGAGGTAGCCGTACCCCATCACGCGCTCGATCGCCTCGCGGGCGATATCGGTCGGAACGTCCCGGGCAGCGAGCTTCTTCTCGATCTCCGCTGTCGATTGCGCCTTGGCGGCGAGCGATCGAATCACGAACAGTCGGGCGCGCACGCGGGCAAGGGCAGTCTCGACCTCCGCTCGGCGCGCGGCGTCGATCTCGTCACCCGCGGAGACGCCGAGCTCGGCGAAGACCTCTGGCTCGACCCGTAGCCACGCCTTCCCGTCGAGCCGGAGCGCCAGCGAGCGGCGCCGCCTCGTCGCCGTTGCGTCGTCGTTGACTGCGTCGTGTTCGATCGTGAGCCGCGACACGAGTTCGAGGCTACTGTTTGCGAGCATGGGTTTCCGCCTGCTCCTTCTCGTCGCCGCCCTGCTTCTGCTTGCCGGGTGCGGCGGGAGCGACGATGAGCAATCTGCAACGTCGACCGCCACGTCGGCCGCGACGGAGACGACGCCAGGCCCACTCGAAGGCGCCTCGACCGACAAGGTCGTTGCCGCCCCGGTCATAGAGGAGACCGCATTGCTGACCGACGTCCGCTCCGCGCGCCAGGAAGGGTACGACCGTGTCGTCTTTCAGTTCGCAAACGGCACGCCGGGCTACGAGGTGGGCTATGTCGAGCGGCCGATCGTCGCGGACGGCTCCGGCGACGAGGTCGCGGTGGAGGGCGCCGCGGTCTTGCGGGTCCGGATGGAGCCCGCGCTCGACGCCGATCTCACGCAGGAGTCGGCGCCCCGTACGTACACGGGGCCGAACAGATTCTCCCCGGACGCGGCGGTTGTCGCTGAGCTCGTCGGCACCGGGGGATTCGAGGCGGTGCTGACGTGGGCCGTCGGGATCGATGGGGAGCGCCCGTTCCGCGTCACGACGCTCGCCGATCCACCTCGTATCGTGATCGACATCGACTCGTCGTCCTGACCAAGAGTCCCCTGCGGACGAATAGCCCCTGCAGAGAATCTCTCCGCAATTTGCGGCCTTCTGCGTCGGAGCGCCCTTGTCACCGGTACCGCGACCCCCTAGGTTCCTTCTTGCACCGAGCACGGGGCACCTGAGGTTGAAGGCCTCCCGAGCGACCGAAGCGCAAGCGACGGTTGGTCGGGGAGCTGGACGAAGGAGCTACCGACCCGGTGCATTTTTTGTGGTCCCGGCGGCTCCGGAGAGGAGCATCACAGGGATCGGGCGTTCCGTCCTGCGCGCGTAGGCCGCGTAGCCGGGATGGGTCGACGTGATGATGGGCCAGAGCCTGGCATGCTCGTCGTCGCTCGCAGCCCGCGCTGTCACCTGCTCCGTCCGTCGCCCGCGGGTCACCGTCGCCCGCGGATCGGCTCGGAGGTTCAACCACCATGCCGGTGGCCGATCCTCACCACCGTTCGATGCCACGATCACGAGATCCGATCCGGACTCGAAGTAGGTGAGCGGAGTCGTGCGCGGCCGACCGGACCGACGCCCGGTCGTCGTCAGCAGGAGCACCGGCATGCCCGCAACGCGCCCGAGCATCCGCCCCCTGCTGAGCCGGTAGATCGCATGGTGTGTCCGTCCCATCACCCGGATGGCGGCGGGACGGAGGTTCACGGGTCTACTCCGGCAGCGCGACGGCCACTGCCCGCTGTCGTGCCGGGCGCGCCTCGAGCCGATCGACGTAGGGCACGACGCCCGTCGGAAGCTCGGTGAGCTCACCGGTACGCGCGAATCCGAGGACGGAACCGACCACGATGTCTGCGACCGAGAACGAGTTGCCGACGAGGTAGTCGTCGTCTCCGAGGGCAGCCTCGACAACCTCCGCGGTCGCGGCGAAGCGAGCCGCGGCCCGTTCGACGATGCCCTGATCGGCCTCGCCGGAGCCCCACAGCTGGCGCGCGATGTCCATCAAGGCGCCCTCGCTGTCGGTCATTCCGAAGAAGCACCACTGGTACTGGAGCGCGCGCTCGTGCGAGCCGAGTGGAGCGATCAACCCGGCGTCGAGGTTCTGATCGGCGATGTGAAGGATCAGAGCGGCCGACTCGAACACGGGGCCGCCCTCCTCCTCGAGCACCGGCGCACGCCCGAGGGGGTGGAGGGCGCGGTACTCGGGCGTCTGCTTCATGTCCCGGGACATGACGGTGAGATCGAAGGGAATGCCGAGCTCTTCGAGGAGCCACAGCACGCGCGTCGAGCGGGAACGGGGCTGGTGATGGAGTCGCATCGGTCGATCCTAGTTGCGAGATACTCTCGCGCGATGGCTGAACTCGACCCGATGCGCCTGGCTGCGATCGCTGCTGACGTAGCGGAGGAGTGGGGCGTCGTGCTCGGCGACCCGTTCGCTCTCTCACGGTTCTCCTACGTGGCTCCTGCAGGAGTCGAAAGCGTGCTGAAGGTGACGCCCCGTGACGACGACGAGTCCGATCAGGAGGCCGATGCGCTCGAGCTCTGGGACGGGGACGGCGCCGTGCGCCTGCTGCGGTGCGATCGCTCCCGGCGCGTGATGTTGCTCGAGCGTGCCCGCCCCGGCACCGACATCTCGGGACTACCGGAGGACGACGCAACTGCGATCGCGGTCGAGGTCGGCGTGCGTCTCTGGCAGCCGGCGGCGGAGCCGTTCCGCTGGATCGGCGATCACGTGACGCGGTGGCTCGACCGGGCCGAGCGCTCCGAGCAGCAGGGGAGCGGCCTTGTTCCTCTCGCCCGCGAGCTCTACGCGTCGCTCGACGTCGGCCGGGATATTCTCGTGCACGGCGACCTTCACCACCACAACATTCTCCGCGCCGGCGACCGGTACGTCGCGATCGACGCGAAGGCGATGCTCGGTGAGCCGGAGTACGACGTTCCGTCCTTCCTGCGGAACCCGATCGGGCTTGGGTACCGGATGGAACTGCGCACGACCGAGCGGCGACTGGCGGCATTCGCCGCGGCCGGCCTCGATGGCGAGAGGATGCGCAAGTGGGCACTCATCCGCTGCGCCTACCTCGGTGCGGACGAGCAAGAGGCTGCCGTTCTCCGAACGCTCGTGGAGTGAAACCCCACTCCGTGTCGATTGGGGTAGTACGGCGTCTCACAACAATGCTGTTTCCGGGCCAAACGTCGTACGATGCCCGCGCGAGCTGGCAGCGCCCTCTGAACTCGACGGCCGAACTGATTGAATCGAGTCCGATGCCCATCGCGTTCCGCCACGTGCTCTTCGAGGCAGCACCGGCACTCATGCCCGAGCTCACGGCGTTCTACTCGGGCACGCTCGGGCTCGGGTCCGTGCCGGCGGCAAAGGGCGATGTCGCCGTCGCGGTGGGAGACGCCACGCTCGAGTTCCGGGCCGGTCACGGCTGCCCGTTCTACCACTACGCATTCCTCGTTCCGGGCGACCGCTTCGACGCGGCGCACCGCTGGGCTGCCGAACGCGTCGCCATCCTCCCGGACGAGAACACCGGTGAGGAGGTCTTCGACTTCGAGCACTGGGATGCGCGTGCGGTCTACTTCCACGACCCGGCCGGCAGCATCGGAGAGCTGATCGCCCACCGGGGGATCGGAGCGTCGGACGCCGCGGGGCGCTTTCACCCGGACGAGCTGCTCGGGTTCTCCGAGGTTGGCATCGTCGGAGACCCGCCGCTCCTTGCCGACTCGCTCGCGCAGACCTTCGCCCTCACGATCTGGAGCGGCTCGGTCAGCGAGGAGGGCCGACTGGGGTTCGTCGGCGAGAAGGCACGGACGTTGATCCTCTCGCGTGCCGGACGCCCCTGGCTCCCCACGGGACGCCCCGCAGAAGCGCATCGCGTGGAAGTCGTTCTCACGGGTGTCGGCGACGGCGAGGTTCAGCTCGCTTCGGGCGGTTACGTTCGCGGCGACCGCACCTCCGCATCCCGGCTGACGGGTACGTTCGCTCGATGCAGGACCTCGACACCTTCCTTCCTCGGTTCGACGTCAACGAGATTCACTCGATCAGCCTGGCATGCGATGCAGAGCGAGCACTCGAGCTCGCCCTGGCCGCTCCGGCCGCTCCCGGCCGGCTCGTGGCAGCGCTCTTCCGTGCTCGCGGGTTGCCGCCGACCACCTCCGTGCAGGAGCTGTTCGATCGGATGGGCTTCGAAACGCTCTCGGTCTCACCGACCGGGATCGTGGTCGGAGCCAGCGGAGCCCCGTGGCGGCCGTCGGGGAACATCGGCCCGTTCACCGACCCTCGTCCCGGAATCGTGCGCATCGCGACCGATCTCCGAGCGACGCCCGTCGCGGGTGGCTGCATTCTCTCCACCGAGACACGCGTTCTGGCCGTGGATGACCCCGCCCGCCGCGCATTCGGTCGCTACTGGGTCGTCGTCGGACCGTTCTCGGCACTGATCCGGCGTCGCTGGCTCGGGGCCGCTCGGGAGGCTACGACGCGCGACGGGTACGGCGGAACAGGTGGGCGAAGTTGATCGACCACCCGATGCCGTCCGAGCGACGCACGAAGAGGCGCGGCTCGTCGGGACGCCAGATGTTGCGCGTGTGGCTCGTGTTCCAGTCGCTCACGGCGGAAGCGTAACGGTCCGTCGCCCGGGGTCGAGGTCGCACTCCATGGTCAGGATTCGTCAGGCGCAGCGTCGGGTTCGCGGAGTGCCTGCGTCGCGTGGCCGAAGCCCTCACGCTCGAGCGTCGCTTGCACGCTCTCGCGGGCCTTGTGGATCCGCCACTTGACCGTGGCGAGCGTGATCTCGAGCGAGTCGGCGATCTCGTGATACGAGAGGCCCACGATGTCCCGGAGGAGCAGCGCCGTCCGCAGATCGACGTTGAGGAGCCCGACTGCCGCCCAGAGGGCCTCGATCGGTTCGGCCTGCTCGAAGCGGGGCTCGACGAGCATCGGCAGCGTCACGTCGTCGATATTCAGCGCGTTGGGCCGGCGCTCGATCGCACGCAACTCGTCGATCACGGCGTTCTTTGCAATCTGGAACAGCCATGTCGTGAACGCCGCGTCGCCGGTGAAGCCGGGGAGTCCCTTGAAGACCTTGAGAAAGACATCCTGCGTGAGATCCTCGGCAAGGCGACGGTCGTCGACCAGGCGGTAGACGTACGTGAAGACGAGGCGCTCGTACCCGTGCACGATGACGGCGAATGCGCGCTGGTCGCCGCGCTTGGCCCGGCGTAGCACGGCTGCGTCGGGCTGCGCCAGGGTCGAGCTGGTCTGCTTCAGGGCATCCATGTCAGTCGCCGACCACCGCCTGTGGTTTCGCCGTCGGGAGAGGCGTCTCCTCTGTCATCGGCCAACCGTGACGGGCGCGCGATCGTACGTCAAGGGGGAGAGCGATCACTCACCGTAAGGGTGACGTCCGATCCGGAAGACATCCTCGAGGAATGCCCGTGCAACTCGTCCTCGATCTCTTCGCGGCGGCTCCGGTCGAGCCGATCTCCGGCCGCCCCGGGACGGCTCTTGCCCGCGCCGCAGCGCCGGTTCCGACCGGCTACGTGGTGTTCGACTGCGAGACCACCGGCACCGATACGACGCGCGACGAGATCGTCTCGCTCGCGTTGATTCAGCTCGACGCGGACGGCGTCGAAATGGCCCGGTACACGAGCCTTGTCAGGCCGAGCAGGGAGATTCCGGCCGAGGCCACCGCGGTACACGGGATCTCTGCGGCGGACGTCGCCGATGCGCCCTCCTTCTCCGACATCGCGTCCGAGCTCCGGGCGCGGCTCAGCGACTCCGTCTTCGTCGCGCACAACGTCGGATTCGATTTGCCCATGCTCCAGCACGCGTTCGGGCGCGCCGGGATCGAGTACGCCCCCGGGGCGACCGCGTGCACGCTCGAGGCGTTCCGGCTGCTCGAGCCGCTCTCCGACAATCATCGCCTGCAGTCGATCTGCGAGCGCCGCGGGATCGCCCTCGACGACGCCCACGAGGCGCTGAGCGACGTCCTCGCGACCACCGAGCTCTTGCGTGCCGTGCTCGCCGAGGGCATCGCTCCCGAGACGATCGAGCTCGACCATTCGGCGTACATGCGACTTCGCTCCCGCGGCGACACGCGCCCCGCGTCGGAGCCCCAGATCCGCCGGCTCTTCGGGATGGCTCGATCGGCCGGCCTGCGATTGCCGGACGGCAGCGTCGACCGGGACGAGGTTGTCGCCCTCGTCACCCGGGTGGTCGGAACGCCCGACGTCGACACGCTCACGCGCGCCCAGGTGCAGGACGTGTACGACGCGCTCGAAGAGCTGATCGAGCTGCAGCAGGCCGAGCTCGGGCACGCCGCCACGGCGTAGCGGACGGCCTACGCCGAGGTCGTGGACGGCGAGATCATGGCGATGCGCCTCGCCTGCTCGGGCCACTGCCCGCTCTGACCTGCGGTCCGGCGCGTCAATGCGAGTCGATGCAAGCCCGCCCGACTGCCGCCCGCGAGTATTGCTGCTACCGTGAACAGCAGTTAGAGCGATTCAGGTTTGCGCGAGGTGCGCCTTCCCTATGCGTTCGTGAGTTTTGGTGGGAGGTGTATTTACATGGCAGAAGGAACCGTTAAGTGGTTCAACGATGCGAAGGGTTTCGGTTTTATCGAGCCCGCCGAGGGATCGAAGGATCTCTTCGTGCATCACAGCAACATCGCCGGTGACGGCTTCAAGTCGCTTCCGGAAGGAGCGAAGGTCACATTCGAGGCCCGCGAGGGCGCGAAGGGCCCGGAGGCAACGAACGTCGTCGTCGTCTCGTAGTTCGGACGCTGGATGCCCGTGACCGTCTCGGCGGTCACGGGCTCCGCACTCGACCAACTCATCAGGAAGGGAGCTCCGCCATCGCCGTCAAGGAAGAAAAGATCGAGATGGAGGGCGAGATCACCGAGGCCCTCCGCAATCGGATGTTCCGGCTCAAGCTCGACAACGGGCACGAGATGATCGGCTACACCGCCGGCCGTATGAAGCGGTACCGGATTCGCATGCTCCCCGGCGATCGCGTCAGGGTCGAGCTCTCACCGTACGATCTCGACCGCGGCCGTATCGTCTACCGGCTCCGCTAGCAGCGGGGACAGGGCCTGATGGCCGATCGAGCCGTAGATCTTCACCTGGAGCTCGCCGGGTTGCTGTCACAGCACGCGCCGACGCTTCGCGACTACGAACGCACCGACCTGTTGCAGCTCGAGCAGCGCTGTGCCTGGCGGCCGGGGAGCCGACCGACGCGGCCCGAGCCGATGGTTGTCGCGTTTCTCAACCTGTTCGATCGCGCCGAGCAGGAGGAGCTGACCGACCGCACGCTCGCGGCGGGAACGGTTGACGAGCTTCGACGCACGTTTCGCGAGCAACTCGCTCGCGAAGTCGTGTAGCAGCAAGCCAGCTAGGCGCCCTCGTCGCGAGCGGCCGCTGCGGCTCGCTCCCGCTCTGCCTGTTCGACGACCCGGCGCACCGCGAGCCTCTTCTCGGCGTCGTCCGCAAACGGCGCATGGTCGATCGGCGGCAGCTCGAACTTGCTCTCGCGCGGGTCCGCCTCGATCTCCTCGTACGGCTCCCCAGCCGTCACGTCCTCCCCCATGCGATACAGCATCTCCGGGTTTCGGCGGATTGTCCAGAGGGAGTCTTTTCGATGCGCTCGCCGCTCCGTGCTCGTTGTCCGATCGCTAGCGTGGGCACCCGATGAGCCGATACCTCCGCACGAGCTCGGCGGACGAGGATGCGCACGCGTCGAACCTCGAGCTCTTCTACGACCTCGTCTTCGTCCTCGCTGTCACGCAGGTCTCCCACCTGCTGCTCGACCACCTCACGTGGGGTGGTGCCGCGAAGTCGCTCCTCGTTCTGCTCGTGATCTGGTGGGCATGGACGTACACGACCTGGGTCACGAACATGCTCGATCCCGACGCGATCGTCGTGCGACTCCTCGTGCTCGCGCTCATGTTCGGAAGCCTCGTCATGGCGGTCGCGATCCCCGATGCGTTCGGAAGTCGCGCCCTGCTCTTCGCCGGGGCGTATGTCGCGATCCAGGTGGGCCGGACGGCGTTTCTCGCGTTCGTCGTCGCCGGGCGTGGATCACAGGAGCGCGCTCCCGCAACGCACATTCTGACGTGGTTCCTCGCGTCCGGCGTGTTCTGGCTCGCGGGCGCTCTTGCATCCGACTCCACCCGGATCACGCTCTGGGTGATCGCGATCGTGATCGACTACTCCGCGCCGCTCGTCTTCTACCGGGTTCCCGGTCGGCGCCCGCTCGGCCAGGACTCGTGGAACGTCGAGACATCCCACTTTGCCGAGCGGTTCCAACTCTTCATCATCATCGCTCTCGGCGAGTCGATCGTTGTCACGGGGGCGACGACGTCCGATCTACCTCTCGACGGCGCACGTTTCGCAGCGTTCGGCCTCGCGTTCCTCTCGACGGCGGCGTTCTGGTGGCTCTACTTCAACCTCGTGGCGACGATCGCGCAGCGCCGACTTGCTCTGGCGCAGGACAGCACGAAGCTCGCCAGGGACGGGTACACGTTTCTCCACGTGGTCATCGTCGCCGGGATCATCGTCTCCGCCGTCGGCGACGAGCTCGTGATCGCCCACCCGAACGACACGCTCCCGACGCCCGAGCTCGTCGCGCTCGTTGCCGGGCCTGCGATCTACCTTCTCGGGCACGTGCTCTTCCGGCTGCGAATGGCCGGCTCGGTCAGCTGGAGGAGGTTGGCAGGCGCAGTCGCCTGCGTCCTCATCGGCGTGGTCGGCGTGAGTGCATCCGCCCTCGTCGTCGCCGCCCTGCTCGTCGGCGTCCTTGCGGTCGTGATCGCCTCTGAGCAGATCGCGGATCGACGCAGGGCACGGCGCGGAGACCCGGCGCCGCTCGAGCGACTGGAAGCAGGCGCTTCATCCTGAACGGGAGTGCCTGCCCGGCGTAGAGTTGACCCGATGACGCACCGGAGCGCCACAGGTGGAGCGAAATGCTGAGAAAGGCGATCCTCGCCGCAGCCGAGAGCCCCCGCATGCAACGAGGTGTGCGCCGGCACGGCATGCGTCTCGGCGCTGCACGTTTCGTCGCGGGGGAGACGCTCGATCAGGCTGTCGTCGTGCTGCGAGGGCTCAACGACAAGGGGCTCGTCTGCAACACCACGCTGCTCGGCGAGGGTGTGAGCGACGAGGCCGAGACCCGGGTCGTCGTCGAGAGCTACAGGGAGATCCTCGAGCGGATCGCCGCGGAGAAACTGCGCGTCAACGTCGCGCTGAAGCTCACCCACCTCGGTCTCGGATTCGACGAGGAGCTCGCACGCGCGAACATCGACGAGCTGGTGACGCACGCAGCGCGACTCGGGAACTTCGTGCGCCTCGACATGGAGGAGTCGGCGTTCGTCGACGCAACGCTCCGTGTCTACCGGAGCCTGCGCGAGGAGGGCCACGAGAACGTCGGCACCGTGCTCCAGTCGTACCTCTACCGCACGCCCGGTGATCTCGAAGCGCTCCTCGACCTCTCCCCGAACCTCCGTTTCGTCAAGGGCGCGTACCTCGAGCCGCCCGAGCTCGCCTATCCCGAGAAGTCGGACGTCGACTCCGCGTACGCGAGTCTCGTCGAGCGGTCGCTTTCCGCCGGCGGGTTCACGGCGATCGCAACGCACGACACCGCCCTCATCGCCCGGGCGATCGCGTACGCGAAGGCGCACGGCATCGCGCGCGACCGCTTCCAGTTCCAGATGCTCTACGGCGTCCGCGGCAAGCTGCAGCTCGATCTGGTCGCAAAGGGCTACGACGTGCTCGTCGCGACTCCGTACGGGCCGGACTGGTACCGCTACCTGATGCGCCGCCTGGCGGAGCGGCCGGCGAACGTGCTCTTCATCGCGAAGAACATGATTCGTCGCTAGTGGGTGTCCCGCAACGGTAGACCCGAAAATGATCGTTGCGGGACACCCACTCCATGTTGATTGGGGTAGTGCGGCGTCTCACAACAATGCTGCTTCCTGTCAAACGTTGTGAGACGCCGCACTACGGAACCCAGCGCTCTGCGAGCGGTGTCACCTGGAGCTCGTGTGTCGCGCCGCGCGCGCCCTGATCGGCGAGGAACAGCACCGAGGCGGCGAGCTCTCTCGGGTCGGCGAAGTTGGCCTTCGCGTCTGCGGGAGCGTCGGCGATCGGCTGAATGCCGGCGTCGACGATCAGGAGGGCCACGTGAATCCCCTGCTCGCGTAGCTCGAGCGCAGCCGCCTGGGTGATCGCCCTGACCCCGAACGCGCCGGCGGCCCACAGGCCGCGCCCCGCGGACGCCCGCCGGGAGGAGCCGCCGGTTACCTGAACGACGGTCGCCGGACGGCCCTGCGAGACGAGAAACGCTCCCGAGGCCGAGAGAAACGTGAACGCGGAGCGGGCCGGCGCGGCAGCCCACGACTCGTATGCGTCGGGCCCGGCCTCCGCGATCGGCCCGCCGCCGAAGGGCCCGCTGCGGTCACCGCCGTAGGCCGAGGCGGCGTTGACGACGAGATCGACGCCGCCGTGCGCCGCGGCCGCCTCGTCCAGCGCCGCCCGCACGCTCGCCTGGTCGGTGACGTCGGCGCGAAGCGCGAGCGCGCCCGCCCCGGTGATTCCGGCCAGGGTCGACTCGGAGCGCGCGACCCCCGCCACGGCCCAACCCTCGGCGCAGAGCAGGTCGATGATCCCCTTGCCGAGGTTCCGTGCGCCGAAGACAGCGGCGCTCCTGCGGTGGCGGTCGGTCGTTGTCATCGCGAGCCTTTCGATCGTGGGGTCGTGGTGGGGCCATGCCGAGCCTATCGGCCGACCGGTTCTCTCCCCGGCGAACTGCGAGCCTGTGCAAGCATCCCGAGCACCAACCCCGTCTGCAAGGAGCCGAGATGTCCCGACCCGTCACTCTCTTCACCGGCCAGTGGGCCGACCTGCCCCTCGCCGATCTCGCAGCCGACCTCGGAGCGTGGGGCTTCGACGGCGTCGAGCTCGCCTGCTGGGGAGATCACTTCGAGGTCGACAGGGCAGTTTCCGACCCCGTGTACGTCAAGGATCGCCGAGCATTGCTCGAGAGGCACGGGCTCGGCTGCTGGGCGATCGGCGCCCACCTCGTGGGGCAGTGTGTGGCGGACCCGATCGACGCGAGGCACCGGGGAATCCTGCCGCCCGAGGTGTGGGGCGACGGCGACCCGGAAGGGGTGCGGCAGCGTGCTGCGGAGCGAATGAAGGACACGGCCCGTGCGGCCGCGTCCTTCGGTGTGTCGGTCGTAAACGGGTTCACGGGCTCACCGGTGTGGCACATGCTCTACTCGTTCCCGCCGAACGACTTCGCTGCGATCGAGCGCGCGTACGACGAGTTCGCAGAGCGCTGGGGGCCGATCATCGACGTCTTCGACGCAGAGGGCGTGAGGTTCGCGCTCGAAGTGCACCCGACGGAGATCGCGTACGACTTCGTCACGACGCGCAAGGCGCTCGACGCGATCGGAAACCGTCCGGGCTTTGGGATCAACCTCGATCCGAGCCACTTCGCGCACCAGTTCCTGGACACGGCGGCCTTCGCGATCGAGTTCGCCGACCGGATCTACCACGTGCACGTCAAGGACTCGCGCCGCTTCCTCGACGGCCGCAGCTCGATCCTCGGCGGGCACCTCAACTTCGGTGAGCCGCAGCGCGGCTGGGACTTCGTCTCGCCCGGTCACGGCGACGTCGACTTCGAGGCGTTCTTTCGGGCGTTGAACCGAATCGGCTACACGGGCCCACTTTCGATCGAGTGGGAGGACTCCGGGATGGATCGGGAGTGGGGAGCAAGGGACGCGCTCGCGTTCGTGCGTCGCACCGACTTCGCACCGTCCGCGGTCGCCTTCGATGCCGCTATGCAGCGGGAGGGTTAGCCGCTCAGAACAGCGGCCGTGCGCCCTGCGGCGCGGGTCAGCTCAGCGAGTTGCTCGGCCTGCTCACCATTGAAGGGCCGGTCGAGCCGCCAGGTCCAGTTCTGTCGGCCTGTCGTTCCGGGTCGGTTCATCCGCGCCTCGCTTCCGAGGCCGAGGAGATCCTGGGCCGGGATGATCACGAGCTCGTTCTCGACGGCGAGGATGTTGTGGAGCAACGCCCGATGCTCGTCGTCGGCGGACGTTGCACCGGCCGCGAGCTGTGGTTGGTTCTCCCTGCCCCAGCGTTGCCACCAGCCGGCGAGAGTGTCCGAGTCGTGGGTCGAGGAGTACAGCACGGAGTCGGTACGCCAATCGATGTCCGACACTCGGGCCACGACGTTCATGCCGGGTAGGTCGACCTCCTCGCGCAGTGCCACGACGTCTGGAGTGATGTGCCCGAGATCCTCGACGATCAGCGGGAGGCCTCCGAGCCTCTCACGGGCTGCGTCGAAGAATGCGACGCCGGGCCCCTCCCCCCAGAATCCCTTGGAAGGGTCGGTCTCGTCGAGCGGCAGCTCCCAGAATTTCACGAGGCCCCGGAAGTGGTCGATGCGGAGCAGATCGAACAGCTCGAGCTCCCGCTCGAGCCGCGCCAGCCACCACGAGAAACCGTCAGCCGCGTGGGCGGGCCAGTCGAACACGGGCATTCCCCAACGCTGTCCCTCCGGATGATTGAGCGACGGCGCGGCGCCGGCGACTACGGAGTGGTCGAAGAGGTCGGGATGGGTCATCGCATCGCACGAGTCGCCGGCGACGTAGAGCGGTATGTCGCCGAGCAGGCGTATCCCTCGCTCGTTCGCGTAGCGCTTCAGCGACAACCACTCACGTTGGAAGCGTGTCTGCGCTCGCCGCTCGGGCTCACCCGCAAACCGCACCCATTCCTCGAGCCAGTCGCCTTGCGGGGCGCCGTCATCTCCCTCGCCGCTGTCGTGGTACCGCGTGCCCGGGGGCGCAAGGAGCCCTTCGTAGCCGGCGAACGCAGACCGGGATGAGTACGGGGAGCCGTGCCTGTCCGGGATGTGGAGCGGGAGGAGTTGCCACCACGACTGCCCTGCTGACACGAGCCAGTCGACGAACCGGTATGCGTCTTCGTCGATCCTTCCCGAGGGCAGCGACGTGACGTGAAGCAGGACGCCGCTCTCTCGCGCCGGAGCGACCACTAGTGCGCTGTCCCCGGACAGACCACTAGCGGTCGAGCGCCTTTGCGATCGCCGCGACGTGGGCTGGAGTCGACCCACAACAACCACCGACGACGCGGACACCCTGATCGACGTAGTGAGCCACGTGCTCGGCGAGCATCTCCGGGCCTGCTTCGTAGACGACGTCGGCACCGACGATCTTGGGTACGCCGGCGTTCGGCTTCACCCACACGGGCGTGTCTCCCGCGGCGGCGAGGATCTCGGTCACGACGAGATCCGCGTCTGCGAGTGAGCGGCCGCAGTTCGTACCGACGGCCGCGATGCCGAGCGGCACGACCGCCGTGACGGCGTCGGTGGGGCTGAGGCCCATCATCGTCCGCGTTCCCATGTCGAAGCTGAACGAGACAACGAGGGGGAGATCGGTGGCGCTCTGAATACCCTCGACTGCCCACACTGCCTCCTCGACGGCGAAGATCGTCTCGAGCACGAGCAGATCGACGCCGCCGTCGGCGAGTGCCTGCGCCTGCTCCGCATAGGCCGCAACGGCGTCCTCGCGGTTCAGGAGCCCGTACGGCTCGATCAACATCCCACTCGGCCCGAGTGACCCGGCGACGAGCCGATCCGACCCGGCGCCCTCCCTGGCAAGCTCGGCGGCCCGGAGGTTCACGTCGCGCACGCGGCCGACGAGCGGACCCTCCGTGAGCCGAAGGGGTGTCGCGCCGAAGGTGCACGTCAGGACGATGTCGGCGCCTGCTGCGACGAAGGCCCGGTGGAGCTCCACCACCCTCTCGGGCGCCTGGAAGAGCCACTCCTCGGGAGCGAGCCCTGGCTCCATGCCCATGGTCTGGTAGTTCGTGCCCGTGGCGCCGTCGGCGATCAGCGTTTCACCCGCGGCCAGTCGTGCGTTGAACGATTGTGTCTCGGTGGCGCCCATTCCGGTCTCCTCCTCGCTCGACATCACCCCGGTTGTGGCACCTTGCTCGTGGCAGGTTGCCGAGGCATCACGGGGCCGGGGCCCTCAGCCTCTCTCGATGCGGAGCGGTGGTGGCACCGCGTCCGAGTCCCCAAGGTACCGATTGGGGCTGACGGCGCCGACGCTAGTGCGGCGTCTCAGAACGTTGAACAGGAAACAGCATCGTTATGAGACACCGCACTAGGCGGCGTAGATGCAAATGAGCTGAGACTTCTCGCCATCGATGTCGCGCACGTCGGCGACCGTCCACTGCTCGCCGTCGACCTCGATCAGCGCACCCTCGGTGATGCCGGCGGCGAGGCTGAGCGAGTAGCGGCGCGGGCTGCCGGCGAGCAGGACGACCTCATAGGTCGTTGGTTGGTCGGCGACCCTGTCCGCGACAGGCATGGCGCTACCCCGTCTCGCGATAGTCGGCGCCGGCAGTGGGATTGAAATCGGAGGCGGAGCGCTCGCCGCGCTCCGGCGTCTCGATCCAGTCGTCGCGCTGGATCCGGTGGATCTCGACGACGATGCCGTCGTCGAGCTCGAAGAGTCGCAGACGACGGAAACCGACCTTCGCGAGCACGCGAGCGGATGCGACGTTCTCGACGCGGCAACGGCCGATCAGCTCCGGGACCTCGCAGCGATGAAACGCCTCGTCTCTCGCTGCAATGCCCGCCTCGGTGGCGATTCCCTCGCCCCAGCGCGACGGCTCGACGAAGTATCCGAGCTCGATGTCGTCGTCGCGTGAGCCCTTGTTCGGGCCGACAGGCGAGAGCTCCACGAACCCGAGCCACTGCTCGGTCTCCGTCTCGATCATCGCGCGCTTGCCAAAGCCGTAGAGCCTCCACTCCTCGAGTGACCGTTCGTGCTGCTCGATCGCGCGCGCCAGGTCGAGTGGTTCAGGGCGGATGTAGCGGGTCACTTCCGGATCGCGCATGAACCGGGCGAACCGCTCGAAGTGCGAATCGTCCCACGGCTCGAGACGAAGCCGTTCGGTCTCGATGACGGTGCGCACGTCGGATTCGGTCTGGCGGGTGGCCACGGAAACCCCATCGGCGTTTTCGGCACTGACCTTTACCGCCGAGCGGGTGACTCAGGATGCGCTAGTGGGGCTTGTTGCAACGTTAAACCCGAAATGATCGCTGCAACAAGCCCCACTACTGTGCTTGCCTGAAGTGGCCCTTCAAGGACCGGAGCACTTCAGGCCGTACCCTTTCTCAAGGGCCACTAGCGTGCGAGATCAGCGCGTCGATCGGAACAACCTCGAGGGCGCGCTCGTGCGTCGCCCCGAGAATCACTGGCGTCGCGACACCGGCGGCATGGGCTTCGAGCCACCGCGCGGCGCACACGCACCAGCGATCGTCGGGCTGCAGGCCGGGAAATCCCCACTCCGGACGGGGCGTCGAGAGGTCGTTCCCCGTCTCCCTGCTGAACGCGAGGAACCCCTCCGTCATCACGGCGCACACGGTGTGGCTCCCGAGATCCTCCGGTCCGGTCGAGCAGCACCCGTCACGGAAGAACCCGGTCATCGGTTCGTTCGAGCAGGGGAGGAGAGTTCCCCCGACGACGTTGCGATCCGGATCCTTTGGCATGACTCCTACTCTGCCGATCGGCTCGATCTGCTGCGCCGTTTGTGCTTTGCGGCGCGATAGGCTCACGCCATGGATGCAGACCCCGTCGAGATCCGGGTGCTCGGCTGCCTGATCGAGAAGCAGCGGACGACACCCGACGCCTACCCACTGACCTTGAACTCGCTTCGGCTTGCCTGCAACCAGGCGACGAACCGTGAGCCGGTCGTGGAGTACGACGAGGAGACCATTCGTGAAGCTCTGCAGCGGCTCTGGCGCAAGGAGTGGGCGCGGCTCGCGTCGGGACAGGGCAGTCGTTCGGTCAAGTACCGGCAGCTCGTGCAGGACACGCTCGGCCTCGCGGGTGATGAGATCTCGATCCTGTGCGTGCTCATGCTCCGCGGGCCGCAGACGCCCGGCGAGTTGAAGCAGCGGAGCGACCGGCTCCATCCGTTCGGGGGCCTCGCGGAGGTGGAGGAGACACTCGAGCGCCTGATCGCCCGTGACCTCGCCGTCCGCCTGGCGCGACGCCCCGGGCAGAAGGAAGAGCGCTACGCGCAGTTGCTCGGTGGCGAGGTCGACGACAGCGCAGAGCCGTACGCCCCGAGACCTGTGCTCGCGCGCGACCCGCTGGAGGAGCGGGTTGCCGCGCTCGAGGTCGAGGTTGCCGCGCTTCGTGCCGCGCTCATCGACCTCGGTCTCTGACCCACCTGGTTACCCGCCCCACCTGGTTACCCCGCGCGCTCAACGGGTGATGCACAATCCCCGCGTGGTCGCGTTGTGACCTTCGACTACGACTCGGACAGACCGTGATGGCCTTCCGGGGCACGATCGACTACCTCGTGGAGGCGGTCTTCAACTACCCGACGCTCGCCGAGGGGTACAAGGTCGCCGCGCTCGACGCAGCGAACAAGATCGCTGCGCTCGCGCGCATGAGTGGCTGAGTTGCGGTCAGGCGCGAGACGACAACAAAAGACAGCAAGAGGCGCCGTCACATCCCGACAGTAAAGTGGCACTCCCGATGTCTGCTCCGTTCGTCCACCTCCACGTCCACTCCGAGTACTCGATTCTCGATGGGGCGTGCAGGATCCCGGCGCTCGTGGACAAGGCAGCGCGGCTCGAGATGCCTGCGGTCTCGCTCACCGACCACGGCTCGCTCGCCGGGGCGATCGATCTCTACAAGCACGCCCACAAGCAGGGCGTGAAGCCGATCATCGGCTGCGAGGTCTATATCGCAGACGACCGGCACAAGCAGACGAAGGGCACTGCTCACCTGACGCTGCTCGCCGAGACGACGGCCGGCTATGCGAACCTGATCAAGCTCTGCTCGCTCGGCTTTCTCGAGGGCTACTACTACCGCCCGCGGGTCGACTGGGAGCTGCTGCAGCAGTACTCTCCTGGCCTGATCGCGCTCTCCGGCTGCCTCTCAGGGCGCGTGTCGAAGGCGATCTCCGAGGCGCGAATGGGCGACGCGGAGATGGAGCTCGACCGGCTGGAGCAGATCTTCGGCCGCGACAACACGTACGTCGAGCTCCAGAACGGCCATCTCGACATCCAGCAGCCGGTCTTCCAGGCGCTCCCCGGCCTCGCCGCCAAGCGCGGCCTGCCGCTCGTAGCGACGGGTGACGTCCACTACCTCGACGCCACCGACGCCTACCCCCACGAGGCGCTCCTCTGCATCCAGTCGGGTGACTCGCTGAAGAACCCGAATCACTGGAAGTTCGGGACGAACGAGTTCTACTTCAAGACGCCCGAGGAGATGGCGCTCGACTTCCCGGGCCACGAGGACGCGATGCGTCGCACGCTCGAGATCGCCGATCGCTGCAACGTCGAGATCGCGCTCGACCGGATCCTGCTCCCGAAGTTCCCGACCCCGGAAGGTCGGGACTCGTTCGACTACCTCGTCGAGCTCTGCGAGGCGGGGCTCGGGAAGCGCTACGGCAAGGTGACGCCGGAGCTGACCGAGCGGCTCCAGTTCGAGCTGAAGACCGTGCACGAGATGGGCTTCGCCGACTACTTCCTGATCGTCGCCGACTTCATCAACTTCGCGAAGCGAGACGGCGTCTCGGTCGGCCCGGGCCGCGGCAGCGCCGCCGGCTCGCTCGCTGCCTACTGCCTCGGCATCACCGATGTCGATCCGATGCGCTACGGCCTCCTGTTCGAGCGGTTCCTCAACCCGGCCCGCAAGGACATGCCCGACATGGACATCGATTTCGCGGTCGAGGGTCGGGAGCGCGTGATCAACTACGTCGCCGAGAAGTACGGGCGTGACCGTGTGGCGCAGATCATCACCTTCTCGACGATGGCCGCGCGCGCCGCCGTGCGTGACGCCGGGCGCGTGCTCGAGATCCCGTACGGCACCGTCGATCGGCTCGCGAAGATGATCCCCGAAGGGCCGGGGCAGACGCTCGCAGAGGCGCTGAAGCCCGGGGGAGAGCTGGCGAATGCGGTCAAGGACGATCCGGTCGCGAAGGAGATCGTCGACCTGGCCCAGCCCCTCGAAGGCCTGACCCGGGCCGATTCGATCCACGCCGCCGCCGTCGTGATCGGCGCCCAGCCGCTGATCGAGGTCGTGCCGCTGCAGCAGAAGGGTGCCGATCAGGAGATCGTGACGCAGGTCTCGATGAAGAACGTCGAGGCGCTCGGCCTGCTGAAGATGGATTTCCTCGGCCTCCGCAACCTCGACGTGATCGACAAGGCCGTCGACCTGATCGGCGGCAATCTCGACATCAGCGCGATCCCGCTCGACGATCGCAAGGTCTACGAGATGCTGGCGCGCGCCGATTCGTCCGGGGTCTTCCAGTTCGAGTCCTCCGGGATGCGGGACGCGCTACGGCAGGTGAAGCCGACGGAGTTCGAGGATCTGATCGCCCTCGTCGCCCTTTACCGGCCGGGCCCGATGCAGTACATCCCGAGCTACGCGGCGCGCAAGAACGGGCGCGAGCCGATCACGTACATCGATGAACGCCTCCGCACGATCACGAGCGA
>CAVUIQ010000016.1:0-87508 GCA_963741655.1 uncultured Thermoleophilia bacterium | reverse complement strand
TCGGCCGGGTCCTCGACGCGATCGAGGAGATGGGCGAGCTCGACAACACGCTCGTGATCTGGATCTGGGGCGACAACGGCGCCAGCATGGAGGGCACGCTGACCGGCTCGTTCAACGAGCTGACGATGCTGAACGGCATCCCGCTCACCGCCGAGCAGCAGATGCAGCTCGCTGCTCAAGTGCGGCGGGCTCGAGGCCTGGGGCAGCGAGCATGATGGCCCCGCACTACTCCGCCGGCTGGGCCTGGGCGGGCAACTGCCCGTTCCAGTGGGGCAAGCAGGTCGCCTCGCACCTCGGCGGCACCCGCAACCCGATGGTCGTCCACTGGCCGGCGCGGCATCACCGACGCCGGCGCGGCTGCGCTCCCAGTTCACGCACGTGATCGACGTCGGCCCGACGATCCTCGAGATCGCCGGGCATCCCGCAGCCGACGCACGTCGACGGCATCGAGCAGGAGCCGATGCACGGCGTCACGTTCGCCGACTCGCTCGCCGACGCCGACGGCGCCCGAGCGGCACACGCAGCAGTACTTCGAGATCGCTCGGCAACCGCGGCGATGTACAAGGACGGCTGGTGGCTCGCGATGCGGACTGCCGCGGATTCCCTGGATGATCGACCCGGAGACGATGAAGAACGTTCGCGCCCGGCGTCTGGAATCCCGACGACGACCCGGTCGAGCTCTACTACCTGCCCGACGACTTCACGCAGGCCCACGACCTCGCGGCCGAGCATCCGGAGAAGGTCAAGGAGCTGCAGGAGCTGTTCTGGGAGGAGGCCGAGCGCTACAACGTCCTGCCGCTGCTCGGCGGCCTGACGTCCTTCTTCGGCATCGTGCCGCCGATGCCGAAGCAGTCGAAGTTCACCTACTACGGCGACGTCCAGAACGTCGCCGTCCGGGATGATCCCGCGGATCTACAACCACTCCTACACGATCAGCGCCGACCTGTCGATCCCCGAGGGCGGCGCCGAGGGCGTGATCGTCGCCGAGGCCGACCACCTCGGCGGCTTCTCGCTCTTCGTCCAGGACGGCAAGCTCAAGCACACCTACTCGATGCTGGGCGTGCTCGAGTTCACGCCAGGAGGCCGAGCAGCCGCTGCCGACCGGCGAGGTGCAGCGTCCAGCATGGTCTTCGCGGCCGACGAGGCGAAGCCCGCCACCGGCGGCGAGGTGACGCTGCTCGTCAACGACGAGCCGGTCGGCAAGGGCCGGATGGAGCACACGGTGCCCGGCCGCTTCTCCGGCTACGCCGGCATGGACATCGGCCGCGACAACGGCCTGCGTCGTCGACCGCAGCTACGCGGACAAGGCGCCGTTCGCCTTCACCGGCGACGTCAAGAAGGTCGTCTTCGACGTCGCCCCGCACCTGAGCGACGAGGACGAGCAGGCGATCCACGAGCACGCCCAGCATGGCGGCTCGCCGCGCACGCGCGTCGGCGCATGAGCGCCGAGACGTGCGAGGAGGAGCACGATGAGCGAGGACGAGACAGCTCGACGTCCTGATCGCGGTCTACCTGTTCCCCGATCTCGCCAAGGAGGACTACGACGCGGTCCTGGATCTGGTCGAGGACGAAGACGATCACGGCGACGGCGTCGTGCTCGTCAGCAAGGACGCCGACGGCGAGGTCGAGGTGAGCGAGACCGGCGATCACTGGTCCGCAAGGGCGCCGAGGTCGCTCGGCGGCGTCGGGTCTCGTCGTCGGTCTGTTCGCGCCGCCGCTGCTCGCCGCGACGGCCGTCGGCGCCGCGATCGGCGCCGTGGCGGGCAAGTTCGCCAAGCACAGCGGCGACGAGCAGGCATCGGCGAGAAGCTGGACGACGCGCTCCCGCCGGGCTCGGCCGGGCTGATCGCGATCTACGACCCGACGACGCCGAGCAGGTCGAGCGGCGCGCTCGCGAACGCGATCCGCACGCTCGATCGGCGCAGATCGACAAGGCGCAGCGCGAAGGAGCTCAAGGCCGGCCTCGAGCGAGGCTCCAGGCCGGGCTGACGGGCGGCTAGGCTCGATGGCCGACGATCGAGCCGAGCGACCGCGGCTCCGTCGTCGTCACCGGCACGTCGACCGGGATCGGCGCCGCGACCGCGATCCACCTCGCCGAGCAGGGGTTCCACGTCTTCGCCGGCGTCCGGCGCGAGGCCGACGGCGAGGCGCTGCAGGCACGGACCTCGGCCGACGCTGACGCCGCTGATCATCGACGTCACGGACGAGACGTCGATCTCGGCGGCGGCGGCGATCGGTCGCGGAGGCCGTCGGCGACCGCGGCCTGGCCGGCCTCGTCAACAACGCCGGCATCGCCAAGCCGGCGCCGCTCGAGTTCCAGCCGATCGCCGACTTCCGGACGGCAGCTCGAGGTCAACCTGTTCGGGCAGGTGGCCATGACCCAGGCGTTCCTGCCGCTGATCCGGCGCGGCGACGGCCGGATCGTCAACGTCGGGTCGATCGGCGGGCATGCTCGTCCTGCCGCTGAACGGCGCCTACAGCGCGTCGAAGTTCGGGATGAGGGCGCTCAGCGATGCGCTGCGGCTCGAGCTGCGGCAGTGGAACATCCACGTCTCGCTGATCGAGGTCGCGCCGGTCAAGACCGCGATCTTCGGCAAGACGCTATGCCGAGCTCGACGGGCTCGAGGAGACGCTCGGCGAGCGCGGCTACCGGCTGTACGAGGAGCAGATCGCGGCCGTCCGCAAGGCGGTGGAGAAGGCGGAGGCCGACGCCGACCCGCCGCTGGTGATCGCCAAGGCGGTCGCCCACGCGCTCACGTCGGACAAGCCCAAGACCCGGTATCTGGCCGGCCACGGCGGCGAAGGCAGGCCGCGGCCGCGGCGGCGCTCCCCGACCGCGCAAGGGACCGGGCGCTCGCGCGCGAGCTCGGGCTCCCCAAGCCGGAGTAGCACGCCGCACGACTCGAGCGAAAGGAGACGAGCGTGAGCACCGACGACGAAGCCGAAGGTGCTGGTCGTCTACTTCACGCTCACCCAGCAGGCCGGTCGGGTCGCGGACGCGATGGCACAGGCACTCGAGGCGCGGGGCTGCGACGTCGACGAAGGCGCTCATCGAGTTCACCGACGAACGATGGGTGCCGAAGCTCTCGCAGTTCCCGATGAAGCGCCCCATGCCCCAGATCGCGTCGATTCTCCCGGCGCAGCTCCGCCACAAGACCGGCGAGATCCGCATTCCACCGGAGGCGCAGACGGGCGACTACGACCTCGTCGTGCTCGCGTCCCCCACCTGGTGGTTCCAGACGAGCATGCCGATCCGCTCGTATCTCGAGTCGCCCGAGGCGAAGACGGTCTTGAGCGGCAAGCCGTTCGCATGCGCGTCGATCTCCCGCCGCTACTACAGCATCAACCTCGGGCAGCAGAAGAAGCTCGGCGAGAAGAACGGCGGGCGGTGGATCGACAAGACGCACTTCGTCGTCGCCGGCGGCCAGGTCAAGTCGATGCTCTCGTGGCTCGGCTACATGAAGCACGGCGAGCCGCAGGAGCGCGTCCTCGGGCTGAAGATGCCCCCGCCGAACCTCAAGCCCGACTACGAGGAGCAGGCGCGGAGCTTCGTCGAAGGCAATTCGAGGCTTGACGTCGGATCGAGTCAGTCGCGCCCGTGGCAGCGCTTGAATTTGAGCCCGCTGCCGCAAGGGCAGGGATCGTTGCGCCCGACCTCCGCGTAGCGCGAGCGCTCGCGGTCGGCGAGCACCGCGATCGCATCCTCAGCCGGGCGGCCGGAGCGCAGCAGCTCCGCCATCACCTTCATCGGCTCGTCGATGTGCGTTGAAGAAGGCCTTGTAGCCGGCGCAGAGATAGTTCAGCCCGGGCTCGCCGTCGGGCGTCGCGATGAACCGGTTCTTCGGGCACTCGCCGTTGCAGGCGAAGCGGACCTCGCATTCGCGGCAGTAGCGGGGCAGCGTCTCGGCTTGTCGGCGCCGAACTCGGCGCTGGCGTCGGAGCGTCACGAGCTCGATGCATCGGTGTCTCGCGGATGTTGCCCAGCAGGTGCTCGGGCTCGACGAAGTGATCGCACGAGTAGAGGTCGCCGGTGTGCTCCAGCGCCAGCGCGCCGCCGCAGGTCTCGCGGAAGATGCAGATCGGGCTCTCGCAGGCCGAGCCAGGCCGCCAGCGCCCGTCGAACATCTGCACGAACACTTCGCCGATGTCGCGCGCGGACCCACTCGTCGAAGACCTCGATCAGGAAGCGTCCCCACTGCTCGGAGCCGACCGTCCGGTCGGTCACCTCGGTTCCCGTCTGCCGCTGGCCGGTCTCGCCCGACTCGTCGATCCGCTCGACGATCGGGATCAACTGGATGTAGCGAGCGCCGAGCTCGTCGCGGATGAAGCGGTAGACGTCGAGCCCGTGGTCGCCGTTGGCGGCAGTGGACGCAGGTGAGCACGTTGACGTCGACCTCGTGACGCTGCAGCAGGCGGGCGGCCGCGACCACCGAGTCGAAGGTCCCCGCGCCGCGCTTGTCGAGGCGGTAGGCGTCGTGGAGCTCGCGTGGCCCGTCGATGCTGAGCCCGATCAGGTAGTCGTGCTCGCGAAAGAGCTCGCACCACTCGTCGTCGAGCTTGGTGCCGTTGGTCTGCATCGTCCACTGGACCCGCTTGCCGTCGGGCAGGCGCTCGGCGACGAGCTCGGCCGCCCGCGGAAGAAGTCGACGCCCATCAGCGTCGGCTCGCCGCCCTGCCAGGCGACCGTCACCGGTCTCGCCCGGCTCGGATTCGATCAGCTGCTCGAGATAGCGGACCAGCACCTCGTCGGACATCCGGAACTTGGAGCCGGGGTAGAGCTCCTCCTTGGTCAGGTAGAAGCAGTACGAGCAGTCGAGGTTGCAGATCGCCCCGGTCGGCTTGGCCAGGACGTGAAAGGGCTCGGTTGACCGTTCCCTGCACTGTCGCGCGACGCGGATCCCCCGCCTTCATCCTCTGGTCGTCGTTTTCGGGTCTTCTTAGGCTAGTCGGCCCGCTGTTCGGCCGCGTGCAGCTCCTCGGCCTCCTCGGCCGCTGACCAGCCCGATCTCGACCAGGTCGAGCGGGCTGATGAACCCGTCGCTGATCCGGAAGCCGCCCGCGCGCGCGATCGCGTCACGCAGCGGGACCGCCCAGTGGTGCTCGAGCAGGATCAGCGCGGCGGCCGAGTCGTTCGGGATCTCCTCGAGGACGTCCCAGGCCTCCTCGTCGGAGAAGACCTGGACGCCGTCGGCGGCCGCCTCGGCGCCGGCGATCGGCGCCGGCCTCCATCCCCTCCTCGCCCTCGATCCCGAGGCCGATCAGGGCGCCGACCTTGCTGCCGAGCTCGATCGCCTCGTCCTTGGTGAGGTTGCTGAGGTGCGCGACCTCGATCTCTCCGTCGGCGTCCTTGTAGACGGCCAGCGCGTCGATCACGCGCACCGTGTCGCTCTCGCGCAGCCGCTCGAGCTCGGCGATGATCTCGCCGTGGAATCGGGGTGCTGGAAGCCCAGCACGATGAGCTGAACGGTCCGATCGCCACTGCTGCTCCTTCCAAGGGTGCCGCTTTCAGATCGTAGACCCGATTCTCACCGTGCAGAGCGCCCGCGTGCATCATCCGAACGGGGTGATTCGTAGGCGGCGCGCCCCCGTTCAGATCCCGAGCACCTGCTGCTTCTTCGCCTCGAAGTCCTCGGCGGTGATCACGCCCTCGTCGCGCAGCTTCGCCAGCTTCTCGAGCTCGGCCGTGTAGTCGGGCTCGGCGGGGGCGGGCGCGGCCTGTGGCGGGGGTGCTCCTCGTATGCCGCCTGGTCCTGGTCGGCATTTCGCATCCTGGCGACCCCCCCGCTGACGGCGGTGGCGGTGCCGGCGACCGCGGCGGGGAGCCGCGGACGAGTCCGGGGCCCTGGCGTAGAAGTGGCATCTCAGATTTCCTTTCGGTCTCGGTCTCGGTTCAGGCTTCACGCGTTCGCGCGCGCATACTCCCGCGCCGCTTGAACGACCTCGTGCGGCACCCGCTCGAGGTCGAGCAGCTCGCCGCCGGCGTCGCGGATCGCCTGCGCGAGCTCTGTCGCCCAGACGTCCTCCCAGACCAGCAGCGCCGCCGACGAGTCGGGTCCAGCTCCTCGGCCGCGGCGGCGAGGTCGTCCTCGTTGAACAGGCCCTCGAGGCCGGCGACGATGTTCTCGAGCCCGGCGCGGACCTCTTCGTCGAGCTCGGAGAGCTCGAAGGCAGCACCTCGCCTCTCGGTCTTGCCGACGAACGCGAGGTCGATGATCCGATCGTGCTCGACTCGACCGGTCGGCGAGCGCCGGCGCGATCTCCTGGGAGTGAACAGGCCGAAAATCGTGCGCGCTCGAGTACCGGATCCATCGGCACATCGCCAGTCATCCCCTCGCGACGGCTGCGTTCAGGGCCCGCCCCGAACCGTGAAACCGTTCCCGTTTCAAGTCGCGCGCCGCTGCAGCTCGCGCTCCAGAGCCCTTCGGCGTTGCGTTATCTCGGATCCTGCGCATCGCCTCGCTGTAGGCCCCGGCACCGATCGCAACGGTCCGCAAGAACGTCTGCGTCGCAGCAGCGGACCCATCGGACCTACCCGAGCTCGGGTGTTTGGGGGAGCGAGAGCCCGAGCGCGAGCATGATCTCGGGCGCCGCCGCGAGAAATCCTCGGGCCCCCGACGTGAGCGGCCACGGCCCGGATACGCCAACGATCTCCTCGGCGCTCGCCCCGGCCTCGATCGCACTTGCGACCTCGTTCGCATACGAGGTCGGGGGGCCGTCGAGTGCGATCAAGGCCGCAATTCTCACCAGCCCGGATGTCCTTGAGTCGAGGCCGATCACCTCGGATCTCGACCTCTGTCGCCGCCGGCGACCGACAGCGCCCCGCAGCCTGCCCGCCGCGATCTCGGCGAGTGCGTCGGCGGTCTCCGCGACTATCGGCACCGAGCGGGAGCGGTCGGCCGTCAGGCTTGGGCCTGGTCGCGACCGCCGTAGACGACCAAACCGTAGTCCACGAGCATGTCGATGATGAACAGCATGAACGCCGCGAATGGGAACGCATTGTGGGTGAACAGGATCACGATCGCGCTGCGCTCGCGGTCAGCACGCCGATGATCCGGCCGTAGGCGTGTCGGTTCCAGATCGAGAACGCTGCGATCAGCTGCAGGACGCCGATGATCAGCCAGATCCAGCCCCAGGTGTTGAGGTCGGTGAAGATCACGTAGCGGCCCTCGTCGGTAAAGAAGCTCGAGCCGTCGATCGCGGCGATCCCGAAGATGAAGTTCAGGAAGCCCGCGATCATGATCATGATCCCGGCGAACAGGACCCAGCCGTCGCCTCGGCTCGTTTCGTTGTCGTAGGTACTCAACTTCGCCTCCTTCGGTTGGGTTGGGAGGTGACGCCGCCGCCGGGCGGCGACACCCGGCAATTCCCAGACTAGGCTCCCGCGCCGGCCGGATCATCGCCCGATCGGGGTGATTTGGGGCTGCGAGCAGCGGGTCAGATCATCCGGTTCCCCTAGGCGCGGAACGTCGCATGGCTCCACGATGTGGTCGAGCACTCGTCACTGACGCTCGAGGACCTGCTCGTCGCGGGCCTTACCAGGTCCGAGGTGGCGGGGGGTGCGGCTCCTGACCCGACCTTCCGAATTTCACCTCGTCGGGGTGATGCGGTTCGGCCACGCGGGTGTGAAGCTCCGATGGCCCATTCCCGGACGGAGGTTCGTCATGGTTCCCGTCATCGCAATGACCACGATCGGTTGGATCCTCCTGGTAGTCCTCTGGGTGGCTCTCGCGTTTTTGGCCCGCCCGGTACGGGCCGCAAGGGCCACAGCTTCGTCGGCTACTTCATCTTCAGCTTGTTCTTTTTCCCGGCCGCGCTGATCGTGGCGTACCTGGTCGAGGACCGAACCGCGCCGAGCCCGACATAACCCCCGGGCTTGGCCTAACCAGGAGGAGGACCGAGATGTTCGCAGCACGCAGAATCGCTTAGAGGGTGGGGCCCCGGTCCAGGTCGAGGGAGCCCGGCCCGGGCCAGTCCAGGTCGAGAGGGGCCCGGGCGGCCGAGCGCCGGCTCGGCGCACCGCGCGCCGCGTATCGCGCCGGCGCTGACGGATATTGGCAATAGGCGGTGGGCGGCGCTGGTCGCCGAGGCGGTCCGAGACCGACAACACGCGCGCTAGTAGCCGACGCCCGTCTTGACCCGCTTGCGCTCGGACTCGCTGCAGCGCCGCCCTTCTTCTCGAGCGTCTCGCAGGCCTGCGGCGATGTCGTCGGCGAGCGTGTCGACGAGCGCGTGGCTGAGCGTCGAGCTTGACCAGCGCGCGCATGCATCTTCACGTGCTCGGCGTTCGGCGGCATCGTGTAGGCGGGCACCATCCAGCCGCGCTCGGCGGCGAGCTGCCAGGCGATGTCGAACTCGTCGTAGGTCGTGCGTCCTCGGCGAGCTTGAAGGCGACCAGCGGCAGCTGCTCCTCGCCGGCTCGCCGATCAGCTCGAACTCGCCGATCTCCGTCGATCCGCTCGGCGAGGCACTGCGGCGTTCTCCTGCATCGATCTCCATGATCGTAGCTGTAGCCCGTCGTGGCCGAAGCGGATGAAGTTGTAGTACTGGGCCAGCACCATCGACGAGCCGGTCGAGAAGTTGAGCGTGAAGGTCGCGTCGGTCTTGCCGAGGTAGTTCTCGTAGAAGACGAGGTCCTCGGCGAGGTCGGACTTCTCGCGGAAGATCAGCCAGCCGATGCCCGGGTAGACGAGGCCGAACTTGTGGCCGGAGACGTTGATCGAGCGCACCTGCTCGAGCCGGAAGTCCCACTCCGAGTCGGGGTAGAGGAACGGCCAGACGAAGCCGCCGCTGGCGCCGTCGATGTGCAGCGGCACGTCGAGGCCCTTGCTCGTTCTTGAGCGTCGACCAGCAGGTCGTTGATCCCGACGATGTCGTCGGCGTGGCCGGTGAAGGTGGTGCCGAGCACGGCGGCGACGCCGATCGTGTTCTCGTCGACGTGCGGCTCGACGTCCTCGGGGCCGATCGTGTACTTGTCGGGCTGCAGCGGGACGATCCGCGGCTCGACGTCGAAGTAGCGGCAGAACTTCTCCCAGACGACGTGCACGTCGCCGCCGAAGACGAGGTTCGGCTTGTCGGTCGGCTTGCCGGCCGCCTCGCGGCGCTCGCGCCACTTCCACTTCAGCGACAGCGCGCCGAGCATGATCGCCTCCGAGGAGCCCTGGGTGCGGGCGCCGGTCGTCTCGCCGGGCGCGTGGAAGAGGTCGGCGAGCATCCGGATGCAGCGCTGCTCGATCTCGGCGGTCTGCGGGTACTCGGCGTGGTCGATGAAGTTGCGGTGCAGGTTCTCGGCGATGATCCGCTGCGCCTCGGGCTCCATCCAGGTGGTGACGAAGGTCGCCAGGTTGCGCTCCGGGATCCCGTCGAGGACGAGCTCCTGCGCGATCAGGCGCATCGCCGGCGACCGGCTCCATCGAGGTCTCCGGGAACTTGTTGTCGGGGACGCCCTCGGTCAGCCACTTGGGGGCGAGGCCGTCGTCGAAGGGGTGGGGACTTGCTGACGCTCAATTGCTCCTCCTTGTTTGGGCACTCGGATCAAACCGGCACTCGGTTTGGACACTCATCTCGGTCGCCTCCCGGGAGAGATCTATTCCGTCAAGGGGTTGCAGGCTGCAGAGGGCCGACTGTTAGGGATCGTTAACAATTGCGCTACCCTGTCGCCGCTCGGATCGCCCCTCGGTCCGCAGCTTTCGGTGCAGGGGATCGCTCGCGGTCGAGCCCGCGAGAGGAGTGGCCCGGTAGAAGAGGAAGAGAGGCTCCGCATGCCACTACTGAGAACCGCAGATCAAGCGCCAAGCGCACGCCGCGACGCCGGCGACCACCCCGGTCGCGAGCCGCAGGCCGCCCGCAAGCGCCCCAAGGACGGCCAGCCGCCGATCATCGAGGTCGCCGACGCGACCGTCGTCTACCCGGGCGGCCACGTCGCCCTCGACCGGGTTTCGCTCGAGGTCGACCGCGGCGAGTTCGCCTTCGTCGTCGGCCCCACGGGCTGCGGCAAGTCGACCCTGATCAAGGCTGCTGATCCGCGAGGTCGAGCCCGCCGCGGGCAGGTGCTGATCGCCGGCCGCGACATCGACCAGCTCGCCGACGACGCAGGTCCCGCACCTGCGGCGCCGGATCGGCACCGTCTTCCAGGACTTCAAGCTGCTGCCCAACCGCACCGTCTACGACAACGTCGCCTACGCGCTGCAGGTGATCGGCGCCAGCCGCGCGCGCAGATCCGCCGCAAGGTGCCCGAGATCCTGCGCCTGGTCGGCCTGCAGGCCAAGCTCCACAGCTACCCCGACCAGCTCTCCGGCGGCGAGCAGCAGCGCGTCTCGATCGCCCGCGCCTTCGTCAACCACCCGCCGCTGCTGCTGGCCGACGAGCCGACCGGCAACCTCGACCCGGTCACCTCGATCGGGATCATGCAGCTGCTCTACCGGATCAACCGCACCGGCACGACCGTCCTCGTCGTCACCCACGACCGCGAGATGGTCGACAAGATGCGCCGCCGCGTGATCGCGCTCGAGGAGGGCCGCCTGGTCCGCGACGAGGCCGCCGGCGGCTACAACGACGAGTCGACGACCGAGTTCGCCGCTCGCATGCGCGCCGAGATGGGCGTCGGCGACGAGGGCGCGACCAACGGGAGCCACTAGCGCATGGGCCGGATCGCCTTCTTCCTCTCCGAGGCCTTCCGGGCGCTGCGCCGCAGCGCCGCGCCCAGCGTCGCCGCGATCGTCACGATCGTCGTCACCACGCTGCTGCTCGGCGTGCTGGTCCCGGTGCTGCGGCGCCAGCGAGTCGAAGGCCGACCGAGGTCCGCGACCAGATCGGGCTCCAGGTCTTCCTCTATCGCGACGCGACCAGGGCCGAGATCGAGGGGCTGGAGAAGCGAGCTCGCGGCGGTCCCGCACGTCGACCGGGGCGAGTTCTGCTCGCCGGACGTGGCGCTGAAGGAGCTCGCGAAGGAGCTCGAGGGCGACCTCAAGGGCTCGATCTCGGAGCTCAACTCCAACCCGCTGCCGCCGTCCTTCAAGCTCGAGCTCGACGACCCCGACAACCTCGAGGCGGTCCGCGCGGCGCTGCTGCCGCCGAACTCGGCCGGCAAGCCGACGCCGATCAGCGCGGCGATCGACCGCCGATCGGCCAGGACCGCGAGAACGCGACCAAGATCCGCGAGGTCACGGGCGCGGTGAAGATCGTCCTGCTGGTGATCGCCGCGCTGCTGCTGGTCGCCTCGCTGCTGCTGGTGGCGAACACGATCCGGCTCTCGATCTACGCCCGCCGCCGTGAGGTCGAGGTGATGCAGCTCGTCGGCGCCACCAACTGGTTCATCCGCTGGCCGTTCATGATCGAGGGCGTGATCGTCGGCCTCGCGGGCGCGGGGATCGCGGTCGGCATACTTCTGCTCGGCAAGGTCACCATCGTGGATCCACTCGCCGACGACTTCGCATTGATCGACAACCTCTCCACCATGGGCTTCGTCCCCCTGGTGGCGATGCTGGTCGCCGCCGCGGTCCTCGTTTCCGCGCTGGGCAGCGGCATCACGTTGCGCCGCTTCCTGCGGGTGTGAGCCCGGCGCGGGGCCGCTTCGGCTCCGGAGTCGTCGCCGGCCTGATCATCGGGCTGCTGATCGCGGTGCTGGCCGGCGTGCTGCCACCGGTGCGATCGGTCGACCGGACGACCCCGACGCGGCGACCGAGGCGCTGCAGACGATCGAGGACAACTACTTCGAG
Organism: uncultured Thermoleophilia bacterium; assembly: GCA_963741655.1. Lineage (GTDB taxonomy): Bacteria > Actinomycetota > Thermoleophilia > Gaiellales > Gaiellaceae > Gaiella. The sequence goes on along the minus strand of CAVUIQ010000016.1, from coordinate 75,794 downwards.
GCGGTCGAGCCGCGCAAGCTCGAGGACGCCTCGATCAACGGCATGGTCCGCGAGTTGCGCGATCGCTACGACGACCGTTTCTCGCACTTCTTCACCGCCGAGCAGCTGAAGACTTCAACGCGGCCACCGTCGGGCGAGTTCGACGGCGTTGGCCTGACCGTGAACGAGGTCGCCAGGGCCTGCGGGTCGCCGACGTTTTCGCCGACACCCCCGCCGAGGCCGCCGGGATCAAGCAGGGCGACCTGATCGTCTCGGTCGACGGCAAGTCGATCGCCGGCGTCCCGTCCGAGGTCTCGACCGCCCGGATCAAGGGCCCGCCGGGGACCGAGGTCGAGCTCGGCGTCGTCGCCGCGAACGGCGGCGGCAAGCGCGAACTGCAGGTCGAGCGAGCCGCGGTCCGAGTCCCCGCGGTGGACGGCGAGATCCGCACGGTCGACGGTCGCGACATCGCCTATGTCCGCTTCGCCACCTTCAGCCAGGGCGTCGCACGGCGAGCTGCGCGACGACGATCGAGCGCCTGGACCGCGAGGGCGCCGAGGGCCTGGTCCTCGACCTGCGCGGCAACGGCGGCGGGCTGCTCAACGAGGCGGTGCTCTCCTCGAGCGTGTTCGTCGACGAGGGCACGGTCGTCTCGACCAAGAGCCGCACCCAGGGGGAGACCACCTACGAGGCGGTCGGCGACGCGCTCGAGCCCCGCCCGACCGTGGTCCTGGTCAACCGCGATACCGCCTCGGCGGCGGAGATCCTCGCCGCGGCGCTCGAGGAGTACGACCTCGGCGACGATCGTCGGCACCCGGACGTTCGGCAAGGGCACGTTCCAGGAGGTGCTCCCGCTCGCGGCCGGCGGCGCCCTCGACCTGACCATCGGCCAGTACCTGACCGCCGACGGCACCTCGATCGCCGGTGAGGGCATCAAGCCCGAGGTGCGGGTGGCCGACGACCCGCGAACCGAGGGCTCGACGAGGCCTCGACCGGGCGCTGCAGGTGCTCGGCCAAGAGCTTTGAGCCGGTTCGTCGGCGTGATCGGCCGGCGGGGGCGGTTCCTCGTCGTCGAGCCGCTGTTCGAGCGCGGCCCGCAGGCGAGCCTCACCGGCGGCCCGCGCGTCCGCGGCGGCGAGCTGGTCCTGGTCGAGCCGCAGGCGCGTGGCACCCGGGTGATCGAGGTGCTCGGGGCGCCCGACCTCGCCCGCGACGTGGTCGGCGCGCTGTTGCTCGAGCGTGGCCTCGAGCGAGGCTTCGACGAGGCGCTGGAGGCCGAGGCCCGGGCCTCGGCCGACGCGGCCGAGGCCGGCGAGGAGGCGCGGCGTGATCTGCGCGACCTGGCCACCTTCACCGTCGACCCGGCGACGGCGCGCGACTTCGACGACGCGGTCTCGGCGCAGCCGGACGGCGACGGGGTGCGGCTCTGGATCCACATCGCCGACGTCGCCGCCCACGTGCGACCGGGGACGCGGCTCGATCGGGAGGCGTTGTCGCGCGCGAACAGCACCTACGTGCCCGGGATGGTCGAGCCGATGCTCCCGCTCGCCCTCTCCGCCGACGCGTGCAGCCTGGCCCCCGCTGTCGACCGGCTCGCCGTCACCGCCGAGATCGCGCTCGCCGCCGACGGTGAGCCGCGCTCGACGAGCTTCTACCGCAGCCGGATACGCTCGGATCATCGCCTCCTACGACCAGCTCGACGAGTACTTCGCCGGTCGTACGAGACCGCCCGAGGCGATCGCGGCACCGCTCGAGCTCGCCCGGAGGGCGGCGTCGGCGCTGCGCGAGCGGCGCTCGACGACGGGGCTCGAGATCTCGACCGCGGAGCCCGAGTTCGAGTTCGACCCCGAGGGCAACGTGGTCGCCGCGCACTCGGTCGAGCAGACCGAGGCGCATGGCCTGATCGAGCAGCTGATGATCCTCACCAATGAGCGGGTCGCCCACGCCTGCGAGCGCCGTCGGGTGCCGACCCTGTACCGGGTCCACGAGTCTCCCGACCCGAGCAGGATCGCGGTCCTGATCGAGCAGCTGGCGGCCCTCGACCTGCCGACGCCTGCGCTGCCCGACCCGGAGACCATGGCCCCCGCCGAGGCCGGCGAGCTGGCTGCCGAGGCCAGTCGGCTGGTGGCGCGCGAGGCCGAGCGCCGCGGCCACGGCCGCGCGGCGTATACATCGCTTGTGCTCCGCGCCCTGAAGCCCGCCTTCTACAGCGATCGCAACCTCGGCCACGCGGGCCTCGGTAGCCCCGCCTACTGCCACTTCACCTCGCCGATCCGGCGCTACCCCGACCTGATCGCTCACCGCGCGCTGCTGTCGATTCTCGGCGCGGGCGAGATCGAGCCCGAGCCGTCGCTGCGATTGGTGCGGATGCCGAGATCATCTTCGAACGCCCAGGTCGCGGCGCCCCGCGCGACCACGACGACGAGGAGCAGTGCAAGAGGCGCCGAGAGACCTCGCGCGAGCGCCGCTCCGTCGAACGAGCGCGCGATGACCCGCGCCAGCGGCGCCACGGCCTGCGCGAGAACGAGGAATGCGGCGGTGACCCCCAGAACGGCGTCGAGCTCCGAGAGCGAGGCGCGCGGCGCGCGCGCGACGAAGGAGGCGCGGGTCGAGGGCTCTCACGCGAGCGAGTCTACGAGCGCGTTGCATCGGCACCGTGGGCATTTTTTTTTTTTTTTTTTTTTTTTTTTTTTTTTTTTTTTTTTTTTTTTTTTTTTTTTTTTTTTTAAAAATTCACTCAGCCGGAACGTCTCGGTGGCCCGCGCCGGGGTCACCGCGCTACGCGCCCACCGCCAGGGATCGGCGCGCTTCGGGCCGAGCAGCTCGACCGGGCTCCCACCGGGCCGCTCCCGACCCGCGCGCGGAACACGCGGTAGGTCCACGACTGGTAGAGCAGGATGATCGGCAGCAGGACCGCGGTCGCGATCGTCATCACCTGAGCGTGTAGTGCGCGGACGACGCGTTGTCGACGGTCAGGCTGTTGGCGAACGTCGGCACGAGACCATGACGCGCGGGTACAGGCTGACGAACAGCGTCACGACGGCGGCCGACGGCGATGCCGTTGCGATGAACGCGCGGCCCCGTCGCCCGCGCGCGGCCAGCAGACCGCGGCGATCACCGCGACCGCCGCCAAGCGACGCGGACGATCCCGGGGAAGAGGCTCCTTCGTTGCGGTCGTTGGCGACCGACGAGCGTCCAGACGAGGAATCCCGCGCCGGCGACCGCCGCGACCAGGCCGAGGCGGCCGCGCAGCGTCCCGGCGCGCTCGCGAGGTCACCGGTCGTGCGCAGCCCGAGGAAGACCGCGCCGTGGAAGGCGAACAGCACGACGAGCGCGACGCCGGCGAGCACCGTGTAGCCGCTGAAGAGGTCACCGAAGCTTCCGGCGAAGTCCTGGCTGCGTTGATCGGCACGCCGTGCAGCAGGTTGGCGAACACGATTCCCCAGAGCAGCGGCGCGGCGGTCGAGCCGAGCGTGTTCGCCCACGTCCACGCGCCCGCCGCGGGGGCTGTCCACGCGATCGCGCCACTCGAACGAGACCATCCGCAGGATCAGCAGCACGAGGAGCAGCAGCAGCGCGAGGTAGAAGCCGGAGAACATCGTCGCGTACCAGAGCGGGAACGCCGCGAAGGTCGCGCCGCCGGCGACGATCAGCCAGACCTCGTTGCCGTCCCAGACCGGCCCGATCGTCTCGAACATCGCGTCGCGGTCCGCCTCGTCGCGGCCGAGCACCGGCAGCAGCATCCCGACGCCGAAGTCGAAGCCCTCGAGCACGAAGTAGCCGGTCCAGAGGACGCAGAGCAGCCAGAACCAGAGATCTGAAGGTCATCGTCAGTACCCCATCACGGGCGTCGGGGCGCCCGTCGGCCGCGGCTCGCCGCGCCGTCGAGCTCGGGCGGGTCGAGCCGGGCGTAGCGGCGCATCAGCATGAAGTCGATGGCTCCGAGGCGACGTAGAGCAGCATGAACACCCCGAGGCTGAACGCGACGTCAACGTGCTGACGTTCGGCGAGACCGCGTCCTCGGTCTTCAGCAGCCCCAGGCGACCCACGGCTGGCGCCCCGCCTCGGTCAGCACCCAGCCGCCGAAGCAGGACAGGAACGGCAACGCGATCCCTGCGACCGCGGCGCGCTGGAACCACTTCGCGTCCGGCCAGGCCGCCACGGCGGAGCAGCCAGAAGCCCCAGGCGGCGAGCAGCAGCGAGAGCGTCGCCGAGGTAGGCCATCACGCGCATGCTCCAGTAGGCGAGCCGCACGTCCGGGATGTAGTTCCCGGACCCGAACTGCTGCTCGCTGCGCCTGGCAGCTGTTGATCCCGACGACCTCGCCCTTGAAAGTGTTCGTCGCCAGGAACGAGAGCAGCCCGGGTATCTCGATCTAGAACGACGGCGTCTGGTCGTCGTCCGTGAACCCGCCGATCTGGACGAGCGAGAACGCGGCCGGCTGCTCGGTGTCCCAGAGCGCCTCGGTCGCCGGCGATCTTCATCGGCTGCGCGTCGGTCACCTCGACGCCGAACTCGCTGCCCCAGCACGAGCTGGATCACCGACACCGGCAGCACGATGATGATCGCGAGCTTCGCCGCGCACGACATCAGGTCGACGTTGCGGCCCCGCAGCAGGTGCCAGCAGGCGACGCCGAGCACGAGGAAGCCGCCGGTCATCAGGCCGGCGAGGATCACGTGGACGTAGGCGACGACCGCGAACCGCTGGAAGAGGATCTGCCAGATGTCGGTCGCCTGCGCGCGCCCGGTCTCGTCGTTGATCCTGTAGCCGACCGGGTGCTGCATCCACGAGTTCGCGGCGATGATGAAGTACGCCGACAGCCACGTGCCGACCCAGACGAGGTAGATCGTCAGCAGGTGCACTTCGGGCTCAGCCGGTCAGCCCGAAGACCCAGAGGCCGATGAACGTCGACTCCAGGAAGAACGCGCCGAGGCCCTCGATCGCGAGCGGCGAGCCGAACACGTCGCCGACGAAGCTCGAGAAGACAGCCCAGTTCATCCCGAACTGGAACTCCTGCACGAGTCCTGTCGCGGCACCGATCGCGAAGTTGATCAGGAACAGGACGCCGAAGAATCGCGTCAGACGGAGCCACTTCTCGCGCTCCGCCGGGCGGCGGTACGCGAGCGTCTGCATCACCGCGAGCAGCGGCGCGAGCCCGAGCGTCATCGGAACGAAGATGAAGTGGAAGAGCGTCGTCATCGCGAACTGCCACCGAGACAACTCGAGCGCGCTCGCGGTGGCGCCGCTCACCCTGTGCCCCGCACGGTCTTGCTCACAGCCTGAGCATTACACGGAAGCGGGACACCGTGCGCGGGGCGGGCCGTCGGAACGGCCCGCCCCACACGGTGCTAGATCCGGCGGCGACCGACTCCGCGGCCGGGTGTCACGGCCGCCGCGACGACTGCGGTCTTCGCGACGGGCGACGGTCCCGGTGTGACGGCCTTCGCGACGACGGCGGTCTTGGCCACCGGGTGGCCGATCACTCCGGCCCGTCCTACGCGTCCTGGTCCAAGCGGCATGTCAGGCTCCTTCCGTTGCGAGTGCTTCGTCGGCCTCGATCGAGGCGATGATCGCCTGGATCGGGATCCGACCGTTTGCGATCAGCTGGCCACCCGAGCGGCGTGCTGCCGCCGCGAAGGGTGCGGCCCAGAGGTTCTCCCAGATCAGGACGCCGGCCGTGCTGCCCGGATCCATTGCGGCAGCGAGGTTTGCGACGTCCTCCTCGGCGAGCAACTCCGCGAGCTCTGCCTCGATCGCCTGGAGCTCGCCCAGCTCCTCGATGTCCGAGAGCTCCATCGCGTCGACGGAGCCGTCCTCGTTCTTCGTCAGGATCAGGACGTCGATCACGCGGATCGTTCCCGCATCGACGAGGGCGACGAGCTCTGCTGCCATCTCGCCGGTGAAGCTGCTTGCTCCTGCTGGAAACTCGACGATGAGGTAGTCGACAGGGCCGAGTTCGTCGAGAGGTGTGTTGCTCATGACGCGTGCCTTCCGGTAGTCGGTTGGGGTGTTCTTGGTACCGAACCCGATGCTAGTACACCGCTGGTGAGGCGGTGTGCCGGATCCACGCACGTGCGTTTCGTGAAGCAGTGGACACCGGCGCCCGAGCATGACTAGGGTATGAGCATGCTCGGCCGCTGGGTCATCCGTCTTGCCGCAAGCCTTATCGGCATCGCCGCAGGGCTCATCCTCTCGGTGGCGCTCCTGAGCGACTTCTCGGGCTCGACCACGGCGATCGTCAAGGCGACGATCCTCTTCTGGATCGTCCATATCATCGTCAACTTCTTCGCGGTCAAGGTGCTCATCCGCCAGCCGTCGGTGGCGATGGCCGGACTCCTCGCGCTTGCCTCGACGATCATCGCGCTGATCATCGTGAACATCGTGATCTCGGGTATCTCGATCAGTGGCGTCGCGACCTACGTGCTGGCAACGCTGATCATCTGGATCACGACCGCCGTCGCGGACGTGATCGGCGGGCGCATGATCCGCGATCGCCGCATCGAACGCCACAGCTAGACGCTCGATCCCTCTAGCAGTCGTCCTCCCGACGCGATAGCCTCGGCCCCGATGAGCGCGTTCCACCACACCGTGCGGGTGGCGACACCGTTCCACGACCGGTCGCGGTCGAGGCGGCTCGTCAAGATCGCCCTCTGGCTCCTCGGTATCGCTGTCGTTCTCGCGCTCTGCCACGTGGCGGGTTTCGGCGTCCTCGACTGGTTCGAGTCGGTCTGGGACACGATGAAGGAGATCTCGATCCAGTACATCGTCGCGGGTGTCTTCTTCCAGACGATCCAGACGACCCTGACGGCGCTCGCGTGGTACTTCATTCTCGCCGCCGGGTATCCCGACGGTGGCGTGCGCTACCGTGACATCCTCGCTGCCTATGCCGTCGGGGTAGCGATGAATGGCTTTCTGCCGGCGAACATCGGCACCTTCGCCTCGCTCCTGATGTACATGGCGCTGATCCGCGGCGCGACCTTCCCGGGCATCCTCGGCGCGATGACGGTGCAGAAGATCTTCTACACGGCGATCGGTGTGTTCGTCTACCTCTACCTCTTCATCTCCGTCCCGGGCACCTTCAATCTCCAGCTCGGCGTGGTCGACAACCACCGCCTGCTGATCCCGCTCCTCATCGTCGCGGCGGTCGTTGCGACCTATCTCCTCATCCGTCACTTCTGGGACAGGATCAAGGGCCTCTGGGAGAAGGCGAAGCAGGGGGAGCGATCCTTGTCCCGCCCCCGCGACTATGTCATCAAGGTTCTGCTGCCGTCGTTCGGCTCGTGGGTCGCAAAGCTGATCGTGATCGCAATCTTCCTCGCGGCATACGGGATCCCGGTGACCTTCCACACGGTCATGTCAGTGGTGGGCGGCAACTCCCTCGCGAACACCGTGTCGTTCACTCCCGGGGGTGTCGGCATCACGCAGGCGGTCAACAGCATTTCGCTCTCGAGCGTGACGACGACTGCGAACGCGACGGCATACTCGCTCGGGCAGCAGCTCATCATCACCGCCTGGAACGTCCTCTTCGGGACGCTGCTCGCGATCTGGGTCTTCGGCTGGACGGGCGGAAAGCAACTCGTCGGGTACGTCGTACACGGGTGCCAAGGAGAAGGCGGCAGAGCAGTCGGCTGCCCACAAGGCGCGCAAGGCGGAGAAGAAGGCCGCCAAGCAGGCAGCGAAGCAGGCCGAGCACGATGGAGAGCCCGGAGCGTAGTCGGGGGCGCCTGGAACCTACGCGCCGAGATCGGCCGTCACGATTCAGCTTCGGTGTGCGTGCCGGCCATCAGCTCCGCCAGAGACGGAATGTCGGCTCCGCCGCCGCGCCGGATCATGTCCGCCACGATTCCCGTCCAGCCCGTCTGATGTGAAGCGCCGAGCCCTGCGCCGTTGTCGCCGTGGAAGTACTCGCTGAAGAGGATGTTGTCCTTCCACGCCGGGTCGGTCTGCATCTTCTCGACGCCGCCGAAGCAGGGTCGTCTGCCGTCCTCCCCGACGAGGAACAGCGAGATGAGCCGGCGGCGGACGTCATCCCCGATCTCGGCGAGCGTGTGCCGCTGCCCCGAGCCGGTCGGATACTCGAGCTTGACGTCATCGCCGAAGTAGCGCGCGTAGCGAAGCAGGGCGCTGACGAGGAGGTAGTTGACGGGGAACCAGATCGGGCCGCGCCAGTTCGAGTTCCCACCGAACATTGCCGTCGTCGACTCGGCCGGCTCGTAGTCGATCGTCGCGTCCATGCCGTCGACATCGAGGTGGTAGGGATGCTCGAGATGCCAACGGGAGACAGCGCGCAGCCCGTAGGGCGAGAGGAACTCTCCCTCGTCGAACAGCTGGGTGAAGATGCGCAACAGGTGCTCCACTTCGACGACGCCGAGCAAGAGGCGTCGGTTGCCGGGCTCTCCCACGACACGACCCTCGGCAGCATGACGCTCGAGGCCCAGGTTCCGCTCGGCCATCATGCGCGAGAACCGCTTTCCCACCGTCTGCGCCCGCTGCAGCACGGGCTCGTCGATCACGGCGAAGGCCGTCAGTGGGAGGATTCCGACCATCGACCGGACTCGCACCGGCACGACGGTGCCGTCCGGCTGCCGCAGCTGGTCGTAGTAGAAGCCGTCCTCGTCGTCCCAGAGACCCTTCTCCCGGATCGCGTCCGAGATGAGCGCAAAGTGCTCGAGGAACTTGACCACGAGATCCGTCGTCGGACGGCCGTGCCTGTTCAGAATCGAGGCGATCGCCGCCATGCTGAGGGCGTACGACGCCATCCATCCCGTTGCGTCGGACTGTTCGAGCGTGTAGCCGGGCGGCAGGTGCGACCGGTCGATCGGCCCGATGTTGTCGAGCCCGAGGAACCCGCCTTCGAAGACGTTCGAGCCGTCCTCGTCCTGACGGTTCACCCACCAGGTGAAGTTGACGAGCAGCTTGTCGAAGATGCGGCTGAGGAAGTCGATGTCCCGGCCGCCGTCGATCGCGAACACCTCGAGCGCGGCGAGGGCCTGCACGGGAGGGTTGACGTCGTCGAACGCCCACTCGTACGCCGGCATCGCCCCGTTCGGATGCTGGAACCACTCGCGACAGAGGAGCGTCAGCTGGTACTTGGCGAAGGCCGGGTCGACGTGGGCGAGCGCCACGCAATGGAACGCCATGTCCCAGGCGGCGAACCACGGATACTCCCAGGTGTCGGGCATCGACATGATGTCGAACGCCTCGAAGTTCCTCCAGCCGGCGTTGCGCCCGGTCAGGCGCGAGTCAGGCGGATCGGGCTGCGTCGGGTCACCGTCGAGCCAGCGCTCGACGTCGTAGTAGTACAGCTGCTTGCTCCACAGCATCCCGGCAAAGGCCTGGCGCATCACGTTCGCTTCGTCGGCCGACACGCGCGGGGGTGTCAGCTCGGCGTAGAACTCGTCAGCCTCCTGCCGGCGCTTTGCGACCACATCGTCGAAGTCCGCCCACGGCGACTTCTTCTTGCCGGCGGGCCGCAGCCGCAGCCGCAGCTCCACGGTCTCCCCTGGTGCGACCTCGACCCTGTACCAGTACGCGGCCTTCGTGCCGTGCGCGTCCGGGCGCACGGAGTCGGCACCGGAGACGACGTGGTCGTTGATCCCGTCCTTCGGGTACGGGGGCCCGGACGTACCGAAGATACGCTCGTTGTTCGTCTCGTTGTCGCAGAAGAGAAGTGACGGAGCATTCCCATCTGGCCCCGCGTCGGCGTGCAGCTCGAGCGCACCGAGGAACGGATGCTCGGTTTGCACGACGCCCCCGGCGGCCGTGAGCTCGTGCTTCTCACCGTCGAGATCCCACGACCAGGTGTTGCGGTACCAGGCCGTCGGCAGGACGTGGAGCGTGTCGGGCTCGGGGCCCTGGTTCGTTACCCGGATCGTGAGAAGGAGGTCGTGCGGGTCAGCCTTCGCATACTCTGCCTCGACGATCCAGTAGCGGTCGTCAGCGAAGATTCCGGTGTCGAGCAGCTCGAACTCCGGGTCGTGCCTGCCTCGGGAGGCGTTTTCCTCGACGAGCGCCTCGTAGGGGAACGCGGCCTGCGGGTAGTGGTAGCGCCATCGGTTCCAGGAGTGTGTCGGCGTCGCATCGAGGTACCACCAGTACTCCTTGGCGTCCTCGCCGTGGTTCCCCTGGTTGCCTGTGAGCCCGAAGATTCGCTCTTTCAAGATGGAGTCGCGCCCGTTCCAGAGTGAGAGCCCGAGGCAGAGGAGCTGCTCGACGTCCGAGAAGCCGGCGAGCCCGTCCTCTCCCCATCGGTACGCCCGCGACCGGGCCTGATCGTGGGGCAGATACTCCCATGCTTCACCGTCGGCGCTGTAGTCCTCGCGCACGGTGCCCCACTGGCGCTCGCTCAGGTACGGCCCCCAGTGGTACCAGTCGCCCCCCTGCCGCAGCCCGTTTTCGAGACGGCCGAGGCTCGCCGCGCGGCGAGCCTCGGCCCCGCCGCGGGGCTGCTGGGTCTTCTTCTTCGCCATCCGCGGTGCACTCTAGAGGCCGGGTACGCCGCACCGGTAGCGTTCGGGACAAGGGACGGTGCAGAGTTGGCGTCTCGCGAAACCGAGGAGGCGAACGGATGGCGACAGAGATCGATCAGTCGGCGGATGTCCTTGTGGTGTTCGGGATCACGGGCGACCTCGCAAGGGTGATGACGTTCCGATCCCTCTACCGGCTCGAGGCGCGCGGGCTGCTGACATGCCCGATCGTCGGGGTCGCCGTCGACGAGTGGACGGTCGACCAGCTCGTTGAGCGCGCCCGCTCGTCGATCGTCGGGACAGGGGAGTCGCTCGACGAAGACGTGTTTGCCCGGCTCGCCGCTCGCCTGTCGTACGTCAGCGGCGACTTTGCAGACTCCGAGACGTACAACCGGGTTGGCGCTGCGATCGGGGACGTCAGTCATCCGGTCTTCTATCTCGAGATCCCGCCGTTCCTCTTCGGCCGCACCGTCAAGGGACTCGCCGAGGCCGATCTGATCCGTGCCGGCCGTGTGGTCGTGGAGAAGCCGTTCGGGCACGACCTCGAGTCCGCCCAGGCCCTTGCGGCCGAGCTCCATCAGTACGTCGACGAGGCTCAGCTGCTGCGGATCGACCACTACCTCGGCAAGATGGGCCTCGAGGAGATCCTCTTTCTGCGGTTCGCCAACACGATGCTCGAGCCGATCTGGAACCGGAATCACGTCGCCTCGGTGCAAATCACGATGGCGGAGGCGTTCGGGGTCGAGGACAGAGGCCACTTCTACGATCCTGTCGGCGCCCTGCGCGACGTCGTCGTCAACCACCTGATGCAGGTCGTTGCCGCGGTCGCGATGGAGGCGCCCGCGGGAGGCGATCCACAGACGATGAAGGATGCCCAGGTCGCGCTCTTCCGGGCGATCGAGACGGCCAGTCCTGCCCACTATGTACGAGGTCAGCACGACGGATACGCCTCGATCGCGGGTGTCGCCCCCGGCTCGACCACCGAGACCTACGCGGCGCTGCGCCTCGACATCGAGAACTGGCGCTGGTCGGGGGTGCCGTTCTTCATCCGCACGGGAAAGCACCTTCCCGTGACGCAGACGGAGGTGCGGCTCGTCTTCAAGCAGCCGCCGAGGCTCGGGTTCCACCTGCGTGACCCGACGAGCGACCCGAATCAGATCGTCGTTCGTCTCGATCCGGCAACGGGAGTCCAGGTCACGCTCGACGCCCACCGTGCGGATACGCGACGGCCGGCGCCGATCACGCTGGATATGACGTTCGCCGAGGAGGGCGGCGAGGGACCGACACCCTATGAGGTGTTGCTCCTGGCCGCGATGGTCGGACAAACGGTTCGCTTCACGCGCCAGGACGGCGTAGAGGAAGCCTGGCGGATCATGCAGCCGCTCCTCGATGCTCCTCCGCCGGTGCTGCCGTACGCCAGGGGCTCGTGGGGGCCTGCCGCGGGCGACGCGCTCGTTGCGGGGCACGGCCGCTGGCACGGGCCGTGGGTCGAGGCCTGAGGCTTGATGCGCACCGTCCTCAGATCCAGAGGCGGAAGCCGCCGAGGAACGCGTCCTCGTTGCGGCCGAGCCGGACGTTCGGAGGGAGCTCGTCGACGCGGGCTGCGTTGCCGCCGCCGAGAACCACGTACTCGGGCTCGAGCGCCGCGGCGAGCGTCTCGATTGTCGCGTGTACCGCCTTGCGCCACCGCTTCTTCCCGAGTCGCTCGAGACCCCGGACGCCGACGTAGTGCTCATAGGTCGCCTTCCGGAACGGAAGGTGGCCGAGCTCCATCGGCTCGACGATCCCATCCACGATCATCGCCGAGCCGAGGCCGGTGCCGAGGCCGAGGAACAGCATCCTGCCGCCGGCGTAGCTCCCGAGCGCCTGCATCGCGGCGTCATTTGTGACCTTCGTCGGCGTTCCGAACGCAGACTCGAAATCGAACCCGACCCAGCCGCCTCCGAGGTTCACCGGTTCGTGGGCGACGCGTCCGGCCCGCACCATCGCAGGAACCCCGACCGAGACCGACGTGAACTCCCAGTCCTCCGTGAGCTCGGTCACGCCGGTCACCATTGCCTCTGCCGTCATACGCGGGCCGGAAGCGAAGCGGCGTCGCTCCTGTCTCCCGTTGAGCACCATCTTCACGTGCGAGCCGCCGACATCGACGGCGAGAACGGCCGGTGCCGAGAGGTCTGACGGGAGCGGTCGTGCGGCTGCCACGGTCAGGCCGAGGAGCGCGCCGGGGCCGGCTGGTCGGGCGCCCACAGCTCCTGGATCTCCTCCAGTGACCGTCCCCGCGTCTCCGGGACGCGGAAGTACGCCCACACGAACGCAACGATGCAGAGTGAGGAGAAGAGGAAGAACGTCGTCGCCTCCCCGATCGCGTCGACGATCGAGAGGAAGAACTGTGTGACGAGGAACGCGGCGGCCCAGTTGACGGCCGTTGCCAGAGAGACGGCTTTCCCGCGCACCCTGTTCGGGTAGATCTCGGAGATCATCGTCCAGGTGATCGGGCCGAGCGAGAACGCGAACGAAGCGATGAAGATGACCAGCGCAACGAGCGTGAGCACGCCACCCACGGTGACGCTCGTCGCCTCGGTGGGGGTGTTGCTGAAGGCGACGAACGAGATGCCGACCATGGCCAGGCTGATCGCCATGCCGGTGAGCCCGGCGAAGAGCAGTGGCCGCCGACCGAGGCGGTCGATCCAGGCGATCGCGATCAGCGTCGCGAGGACGTTGACGAGGCCGATGGCGTAGAGCGTTGCCTTCGCCTGCTGCTCCGCGGTCGTGAACCCGGCCATCGCGAAGATCTCGTTGGCGTAGTAGATGATCGCGTTGATCCCGGTGATCTGCTGGAAGACGGCCAGGCCGAGGCCGATCGTGAGGGGTCGACGCAGGCGCTTGCTGAAGACCTCACTCCAGCTTCCGACCCCTTCCTCGGCCTCCCCGGCGAGGTCAGCTTCGACGTCCGCGAGCTCTTGCTCGGCGACCTCGGGGTCGAGCTTGACGAGAGTGGCGCGCGCCTCGTCTCGCCGTCCGACCTTGAGGAGCCAGCGCGCCGACTCGGGGACGATCAGGAAGCCGACAATGAGGAGGACACCGGGAATGACTGCGAGAGCGAACATCGCCCGCCAGCGTCCACTGCCGGTCAGCGCGTCGTCGGCGAGGTACGCGATGAAGATTCCCACGGTGATTGCGAGCTGGTAGGACGAGACGAACCGGCCACGCAGCCGCTTGGGTGCCATCTCCGCCGCGTACAGCGGAGCGACGACCGAGGCGAAACCGACGCCGAGGCCGGTGACGAGACGGCCGATCGTGAGAACGGTGGCGTCGGGCGCCGCTGCCTCGAGTATGGCGCCGGCGGTGAAGAAGATGCCGGCCGTCACGGCAGCCCAGCGTCGACCGAGGCGATCGGCTATCGAGCCGGCGACGAGCGCACCGGCGAGGGCACCCAGAGTGACCCAGCTCGTGATGATCTCGGATTGGAGCGTGCTGAGACCGAGGTCGGCCGTGACGAGCGGCAGCGCCCCCGAGATGACGCCCTGGTCGTACCCGAACAGGAGCCCCGCAAGGAAGGTGACGCCGGCGACCGAGAGCATCCACGGCGTCAGCCTGCGGGTGCTCACGCCGCCGTCCGGGGACGGCTTCCCACTCATGAGTGGGAGATAATAGAGCGATTCAGCGGATTCGCAAAGCCGTGAGGACGTCGCAGCCGGGCCACACGGAGAATTCCGAAGAGTAAGCGACGCCTCACGGGGCGACGACCCTAGACGTTCCTCCCTCGCGAGGCCTCGGGAATCAGGAGCGCGGCTCCGATCAGGAATCCGATCGCCCCGAGGAAGGTGCCGCCGTTCGCGAGGGTCGCGCTCAGGAGCTCTCCGGTCGAGGGCACGACGTAGGCACCGATCGCGGAGACGGCGAAGAAGATCGAACCGCCGAGGTTGAGCGCCGAGATCGTCCAGCCGAGGTCGTGCGGTCGCCACGACAGCCAGCGGTGCCCCGCTTCGGCGAAGGCGAGCCAGCTCGCAACGAGGAAGCAGATCGAGCCGAGAGCGTCGGGACGCCAGACGAGCAGCTCGTCAGGCCCGGCTCCAAACCCTTCCAGCATTCCGCGGAATGTGCTGACGTTGAAGAAGACGGTGCCGACGAGCTGGATCGCGGTTGCGAGCCAGTCGATCCGCCGGGGCTCCCACGAGCCCGGTCGGAAGGGCCGCGCTCGGTGGTCGGGGGACGGAGACGTGTTTGCGACCTCGAGGAACTGGAGGGTTCCGGCGCTCGTGAAGAAGATCGAGCCGACGAAGAACGTGACCCCATCGACTCCGACCCCGACGAGCGATACATAGCCGGGAAGTGCGCCGATCGCGAAGCACGCGGACCCGACCATGAACAGGATCGCAATCCACCACGCCCGCGTGTGCCAGGCGCGCGCCACGCCTTCGCCGAAGCGCCCGCGCTTTCGGTGCGCGCGTGAGTCCCACTCCCGCTCCACACCGTCCAGCTCGTAGACCGCGTGCGTGACGAATGGTCCAGGCCCGCTGACGGCTATGGGACGGGCTCCTTCGGGGAGCCCGCCCCACGGCTTGCGGTGACGCCTCAGTGGTGGAACCCGGACGAATTCGAGGCGTCCCGCACGGGTGAGGGCTGAGCCTGCAGGTGCGGCAGTTGTCGCTCGATGTCCTTCACGAGCAGGTCGGCCATGTCATGGGTGAATCCCATCTTTACGACGACGCGGAGCGCCGCGAGATCGGTGCGGTTTGCCGGGAACGTGTATGCGGGAAGGAGCCAGCCCCGCTCACGCAGTGAGTTGGAGACGTCGAACACGGTGTAGTTCGTGATCTCGTCCTTGAGCTTGAAGGCGAACACCGGCAGCTCGTCGCCCTTCGTGATCAGCTCGAACGGCCCGATCTCGGCGATCTTCGCCGAGAGGCGCGTCGCGACCGACACGCGAGTAGAGCTGCACCTTGCTGTACCCCGCGAAGCCGAGGCGGAGGAAGTTGTAGTACTGCGCGACGACCTGCGCGCCCGGGCCGCGAGAAGTTGAGTGCGAACGTCGGCATGTTGTCGCCCAGGTAGTTGACCCAGAAGATCAGGTCCTCGGGGAGAGCGGCCGCGTCGCGCCAGACGATCCAGCCGACGCCGGGTAGACGAGACCGTACTTGTGCCCCGACGCGTTGATCGACGCGACGCGATCGAGCTGGAAGTCCCAGACCAGGTCCGGATCGGCGAACGGCGCGACGAACGCTCCCGAGGCACCGTCGACGTGCACCGGAACGTCGAGCCCTGTGCGCTCCTGCAGGTCGTCGAGCGCGGCGCAGATCTCGGCGATCGGCTCGTACGAGCCGTCGAAGGTCGACCCGAGGATGGCGACGACGCCGATCGTGTTCTCGTCGCAGAGCTTCACCGCCTCCTCGGCGGAGAGATTGAAGCGGTCGCCCTCCATCGGCACGAGACGCATCTCGACGTCCCAGTAGTTCGCGAACTTCTCCCAGCAGACCTGGACGTTGATCCCCATCACGAGGTTCGGCTTGTCGGCGGGCTTGCCCTCGGCCTTGCGACGGTGCTGCCACAGGCGCTTGAGCGCGAGGCCGCCGAGCATTGCCGCCTCGCTCGACCCCGTCGTCGAGCACCCCACGGCCTCGCTGGCCTCCGGAGCGTGCCAGAGGCGGCTGAGGATGTTGACGCAGCGCATCTCGAGCTCCGCGGTCTGCGGGTACTCGTCCTTGTCGATCATGTTCTTGTCGAGGCACTCGGACATCAGCTTCTCGGCCTGCGGCTCCATCCAGGTGCTGACGAACGTGGCGAGGTTCATGCGGGCGTTGCCGTCGAGCATCAGCTCGTCGTGGATGATCTGGTAGGCGACCTCGGCGGGAAGCTCGGCTTCGCGCAACGTGTGCCGCGGGATGTCGTCGCCCTCGAGGGTGAAGACCGTCGAGAGATCGGCTGTTGGGCCTGTCGTTGCCTTCGGGTGTTTCAGGGCCATGGGGATACGCCTCCTGTCGAGTAGCTCGGCCCTCATAGTGTCTCACCGGGGTGTGTGTCTCTGGTGTCCGAGCGGTGACGATCGGGCCGTCGAAGGTGGCAACCGACGTGTCTCGTACGCTTCAACCCGATGAGTTGGGGCCTCGCGTTTCGCGTACGGCAGACCCTGAAGGGAAGTCTGTGGGTCGTTCCTCTGCTCGGTGGGCTCGCCGGGTACGTCCTCAGCGAGGCGAGCGTTCGAGTCGAGGGATCGACACGTGTTCCGTCGGGTTGGGACTACGCGCCCCAGACTGCTTTGACCGCGCTGACCACGGTCGCCGGAGCATCGGTCGGATTGATCGGGTTCGTCGTGACGGTAAGCGTGCTTGTCGTGCAGATGGCGACGGGGACGTTCTCGGCGCGGTACATGCGGCTCTGGTACCGAGACAGCGTCCTCAAGGCAACGCTCGCTGTGTTGATGGGCACGCTCGTGTTCTCGTACACGCTGATCCGCCGGATCGACGAAGCCGTCCCGAGCCTCGGCGTGTCGATGGCCGGCTTCCTGCTTGCCGCCGGCCTCGTGCTGTTCCTCGTCTTCCTCGACCGCGTCCTTCATCGACTGCGACCCGTCAAGGTGGCGGCAATCGCTGCGCACTCTGGGCGCGACGCGCTTCGGGCGACCGTTGAGCTCGCCACGACGCGGCGACGCTCCGGCGCGGATGCCGAGCTCGAGACCATCCTCGCGCAGGAGCCTTCGCTCGTTGTCCGCAGCAGCGAGTCGGGTGCGCTCCAGGCGATCGATGACGAAGGCCTTCTCGCCTGGGCGACCCACCACGACGCGGTGATCGTGTTGCGGCACGGGGTCGGCGACTTCGTCTCCTCGGATGCCGTGCTGCTCGAGGTGTACGGGACGGCGAGCTTTCCGAGGATCGCCGAGCGGCGTCTCGCCGGCAGGCTGGCACTCGGGATCGAGCGGACGATCGACCAGGATCCGGCCTTCGCCCTGCGGATTCTCGTCGACGTCGCGATCCGCGCGCTCTCACCGGCCGTCAACGACCCGACGACGGCCGTACAGGTGATCGACCATCTCGAGGACACGCTCGGGCTCATCGGACGGACGGAGGGCCTCGACGGACGCTGGGAGTACCGCGACGGGGGAGGCACGCTTCGACTCGTGATGCCTGCCCACCGGTTCGAGGACTATCTCTCCCTCGGCGTCACTGAGATTCGAATCTATGGGAGCGCGTCGATCCAGGTGATGCGGCGGCTCCGTTCCGCGTTGCTCGAGCTCCAGCTGTTGGTGCTCCCCGGGTACGTTCCTGCCGTCACGGCCGAGCTCGAGCGGCTCGACGTCACTGCGGCGTCGGCGTTCGGCGACACTCCAGATGCGACGCGTGCGCTCCGCGGCGACAGGCAGGGAATCGGCGGCCCACCGCGGCTCGACGGCCCGCTGGCGGTTGCCAACGACCGGCACGTGTCGTAGTCTGCCCCGGTGGCTGACGTCCTCGCGCTCATCGCGGCATTCCTCTTCGCGGTTGCTGCAACGCTGCAGCAGAAGGGTGCTCTCAACCTCCCCAAGATCTCGCTCGGCGACCCCAAGTCGCTCCTGCGTCTGGTCGGGCAGACGTGGTGGTTGTTCGGAACGCTTGCGCTCCTCACCGGCTACGTCTTTCAGGCGGCCGCCCTCGATCGCGGGCGGATCTCGATCATTCAGCCGCTGCTCGTCACGACCGTCATCTTCGCGCTGCCGCTCGGCTACTTTCTGACGGGGCAGCATGTCGGACGTCGCGAGGTGCTCGGCGCGATCGTGATCGTGATCGGACTCGGCCTCTACGCGTACTTTGGCGATCCAGCGGGAGGAAACGACAGCGCCCCGAACAACGAGTGGGCGATCGCGATCGGCATCGTCGTTGCGGTCTCCGTACTCCTGCTCATCCTCGGCCGGGGCGGCAGCCTCACCGTGACCGCGGCTGCCTACGGAACCGTTGCGGGGATGCTCTTCGGTGTTTCGGCCGCCCTGACCCCGTCCACGCTCGATTACCTCCACGAGAGCGTCGGCACGATGCTCTCTCACTGGGAGTGCTACGCGCTCGCCGTTGCCGGGGTCCTCGGCTTCGTGCTCCAGCAGGTCTCGCTCGGCACGGGGCGCCTTGCCCCGTCCGTGGCCACCGTCTCGGTTGCGAATCCGGTCGTGAGCATCCTGATCGGTGTCCTCCTCCTGGGCGAGACGCTGAGCCGGCCTACCTGGCACATCGTCATCGCGCTGATCGGCCTCGGCCTTGCGCTCTTCGGCGCGGTCGTGATCTCGCTCGCGCACGAGGCGGCGAAGGAAGACGTCGCCGGGGCCAGTCCGACGGGCGAGCCCGTCGCGGCCGTGTAGGCGGACGGCTCGTGTCACCGCTCGAGCCTGGAGCATCGAGACCGCTCGTTGGGCCGCTGGTTCGCGACGTCAGCGCTCCTCGCGCAGCAGGTGTAGCAGGCCTCCTCTTCGCGGCTCTGTTCATCGGTGCCATCCTCCTCGTCCGTAATCAGCCGGCAGCGGAGAGCAGTTCCGCGGAGATCGCTGAGTGGTACCTCCGGGGCGACTCCAAGCGTGTTGCGCTCGTCGGCCTCTACCTCGCGCCGTTCGCGGGCATCGCGTTCCTGTGGTTCATCGCGGTGATCCGGAGCCACGTCGGCGACCGGGAGGATCGGTTCTTCGCGACCGTCTTCCTCGGGAGCGGCCTGCTCTTCGTGGCAATGCTGTTCGCCGCCGCGGCCGCGGCGAGTGCACCGCTCATGGCGGTGAAGTTCCAGGGCGCGCCGCTCCCGAGCCCCGACGCGATCGGGCTAGCGCGCGCGCTCGCGTACACGTTCCTCTACGTGTACGGCGTCCGTGCGGCTGCGGTGTTCATGATCTCCGTCTCGATGCTCGCGCTCCGCACCGGGAGCCTCCCCCGCTGGCTCGTGATCGTCGGCTTCGTCGTCGCGGCGATCATGCTGTTCAGCGTCTCGTTCTTCAAGTTCGTGGTACTGCTGTTCCCACTCTGGGTGGCCGCAGTGAGCATCGTGATCCTCCTCACGGCTCGCGCAGCGGATGCGGGGCAAGCAGCATCGGTCAACGACTGAGCGTTGGACCGGCGCACCAGACGAAGGAGAGGCCGCCGCGCAGCATCGCTACGCGACGGCCTCGATGTCGAACTCGCTAGCGGTCTAGGCCATGTCCGACGTGCTCTCGTCCCAGCGCGCGGTCAGCGCGTAGAGCACGATCACGTTCAGCGTCAGCGCCGTCAGCGCCCAGAGCGGGTAGTTGGCGTTGCCGAGGAAACCGAGCTGGGTGAAGAAGTTCACGCCGACGACGAGGATCGCGAACCAGCGTGCCCAGGTCTGCCCGCCGAGGAGCCCGAGGCCCGCGAGCACGAGCAGCACGCCCCACAGCATCAGGATCCAGCTCCATGTCGTCAGGTTGACGGCGAGGTAGCCGGACGCAGTCACGACGTAGTAGTCGTCGTCGAACAGGCCGATCAGTCCCTGGAAGAAGTCGACCATCCCGACGATCAGCAGCAGGATCCCGGCGAAGCCGATCCAGCCTGCCATGCTCTTCGAATTCATCATGCCTCCTCTTTGCTTGATGGCCTGAGATAGCGGCCTCTCGTGCCAGCCTTCGGTCTCAGGACAGGGAGTCCTGCGTCCCTGACGTCGTCATCGAATAGGCTACGTGCTTACACCAGTTGGTGATACTTGTGTCCTCTGCCCCGAATCGGGGCCGCCACACTCGCGAGACGACGAGCGCCGCCATGGCGCTGGATACGAAGGGGAGGGTTGACGAATGAGCTCCAGTGACGAGGATCTGACGATGCAGACAAACGACACCCAGCACGATGAGAGCGCCGAGCAGGAAGAGAGCGCCGAGCAGAAGGAAGAAGGCCACGGCGGCGAGGAGACGCGCTCAAAGCGGTCGGCTGTAGGCGGTCGCGTCGAGCACTTCACGGTCGCCGAGCGCACGGCGCGCGGCAAGGCGACCCGGGCCGAGGTTTCGCGGCGGTCTCACGGCGACTGGGAGCCGGCCCCTCATCGCCCCGACCCGGTCGAGTTGCTCGAGGAGCAGGCGAAGAGTCGCGTGCCCGAGCTCGTGCCGATCCGCTACGGCCGCATGCTCGTCTCGCCGTTCACGTTCTACCGCGGCGCGGCGTACCTGATGGCCTCCGATCTCGCGAGCGGGGCCGAGGACGTCGCTCCACACGCAGCTCTGTGGCGATGCGCACCTTTCGAACTTCGGTGGCTACGCCGCGCCCGACCGCAAGGTCGTCTTCAGCCTGAACGACTTCGACGAGACGCTGCCCGGCCCGTTCGAGTGGGACGTCAAGCGGCTCGTCGCGAGCTTCGCTGTCGCGGGGCGCGATCGTGGCTTCGACGCGAAACAGCGAGAGGCGGCCAACCTCGAGGTCGGGCGTGCGTACCGGGAGGGCATCGCGAGGTTCTCGTCGATGAGCAACCTCGCGCTCTGGTACGCGCGGATCGACGTCGACGACCTGATGGCGGAGATCCGTCGCCAGGCGACGAAGGACATGAAGGCGAACGTGAAGAGGGCGGAAGCGAACGTCGCCAAGGGACGCACGAAGGACAGCATGAAGGCCTTCGGCAAGCTCACCACGATCGTCGACGGCGAGCCCAGGATCACGGGCGACCCGCCGCTGATCGTGCCGATCGAGGATGTCGCCGGCGACCAGGTGGGATCGCCTGCACGAGTTCCTGCATGGTGTGATCCGCTCCTACCGGCGCACGCTCGCCGGTGATCGCCGGAAGCTCCTCGAGCGCTACCGCTACGTCCACGCGGCCCGGAAGGTGGTCGGCGTCGGCAGTGTCGGCACGCGCGCCTGGATCTGCCTTCTGCTCGGCCGCGACGACGACGATCCGCTGTTCCTCCAGTTCAAGGAGGCACAACAGTCGGTGCTCGAGCCGTTCCTCGGTCGCAGCGAGTTCGCGAACAGCGGGCAGCGGGTCGTCGAGGGCCAGCGCCTCACGCAGGCAGCGAGCGACATCATGCTCGGCTGGATCAAGGTCGAAGGCATCGACGGCATCAAGCGCGACTTCTACGTCCGTCAGCTGTGGGACGCGAAGATGTCGGCGATGGTCGAGTTCATGGAGCCGCGTGGTCTCGCGGTATACGCGCGGGTCTGTGGGACGGAGCTCGCGCGTGCGCACGCACGGGCCGGCGACGGAGTTGCGATCGCCGGGTACCTCGGCTCGAGCGACACCTTCGACCGGGCGATGGCGCAATTCGCCGAGTCGTACGCCGACCAGAACGAGAAGGACTACGCGGCGCTGAAGACCGCGGTCGAGGTCGGCCGCGTCAGCGCCGAGTTCGGCCTGTAGACGGCGCCTTTCCGTACGCGCTCCGGCGTCAGGCTGAAGCCTGACGCCGGGCGCGCGGCGCCGTCTGGCGCGTGGCTTCAGCCGCGCGCCGGAGCGGGTGACGCACGCATCGGGTGAGATGGCGTAGCCTTGTCCCATGCCTACCTTCTTTCTCTCCAAGCGCTCCCTCCTCGCCGCGACCGTCGCCGGCGTCGCCCTCCTCGCTGCCGGCTGCGGCAGCTCGAGCAACGACAGCAGTAGCGACGCCTCCCCGACGAGCGAATGGGCGGATGGCCTTTGCACCGCGATCTCGACCTGGACGACCTCGATCTCCGAGATCGGTAAGACGATCACCGGCGGCAACCTCTCGAAGAACTCCCTCACAAGCGCTGTAGACGACGCAAAGAGCGCCACGGAGACGTTCACGTCGGATCTCGACGGCCTCGGTAAGCCCGATACCGAAGCGGGCGAGCAGGCGAAGGAGTCGATCGATATGTTGTCGACGGAACTCAAGGGTGAGGTGACGACGATCGAGGACGCACTCGATGGTGCATCGGGCATCGCTGGCATCATCGCGGCCGTCCCCACGATCTCGGCGTCGCTCAGCAACATGGGGACGCAGGTCACCTCAACTCTCTCTGACCTCGAGAGCCTCGACGCGAAGGGCGAGCTCGAGTCGGCGTTCGAGGGCTCGTCGAGTTGCACCGACCTCGCAGGCAGTTAGTGGGACGCTGAGCGATGAAGGGCGGTTCTACACGGACGGAGCTGATGGCGATCCCTATCGTCGCCGTGCTCTTCGGCATCGGGCTCGTGCTGTTCATCGCCTCGGCCAAGGGAGTGTGGGCCTGGCTGTTCGTCGGAGCCGCAGGGCTCGTTCTCGCCGCCGTACTGATCGCGCGGTATGCGAGGCGCAACCCACACCCCGTCGCCGCGACACCTGCACCGACCGCGACTCCCGCGTCTGTCCCAGCGGCAGCGGGCGCGGACACCACGTACCGCGTCCTCGTGATCGCGGACGAGAGCTGTGTGGAGCCCTCGTTCGCAGCGGAGCTTTCGGATCATGCCGGCGGTCGGACGATCGAGGCGCTCGTGATCGCTCCGGCGATCGGTTCGCGGCTCGCGCGCTGGACCGGCGATGAGTCCCAGTACGTCGATGCGCGAAAGCATCTCGATGACACCGTCGCTGCCCTGGCGGCCGCCGGGATCACCGCGACCGGCGAGACGGGAGCGGATGATCCTCTGCAGGCGGCCGATGACGGCGTGCGGGAGTTCGGCCCAAGCGAGATCGTCTTCGTCACGAAGGCAGGCACGGGAACCGACTGGGTCGAGCGAGGCGTGATCGAGACGGCGACGGCGCGTTACTCGGTGCCCGTCACGCACCGCGAGCTTGCCTCGGGCTAGCGAGTCGGGCGTGCCGACGCCGCAGGCACCATAGGCCCGTGCGACGTCGCGACTATCTCGGCCCGGCTCTCTGCGGGCTCGGCGCGGCCTGCATGCTCGCCGCCCTCGCGGTCGATCTCGGCAGCACCGCGGCGAAGGTCCTGATGGCCGCCGCGGCGATCCTGTTCGTGCCGGGTGCCTACATCACGCTCGCGCTCGTGCGGCACATCGCTGGGCCGCCTCGGTGATCCCGCGGCTCGTCGTCGGATGCGTCGGGGCGCTCACTCTTGCGGCGCTCGCGGGATCTGCTGCGGGAGGGCCGCGTGCGGTCGTCGTGATCGACCCCGGCCACGATCTCCGAGCTAACCTCCAGACCGAGCCGATCGGCCCGGGCTCAGCTACCCGGAAGATCAAGGATGGAGGCGGCACCCGTGGCGTCGTCTCGGGGACGACGGAGGCGGAGCTCAACCTTGCGATTTCACTGCGGGTGCGGGCGCTGCTCGAGCGGGCCGGCGTTCGCGTGGTGATGACGCGCACGCGCACGGCCGGCACGAGCATCGGCAACGTCGCCCGCGCCGGGATCGCGAACCGCGCCGGTGCGGCCCTCTTCCTGCGCATCCACGCCGACGGCGCCGGATCCGCTTCTGCGCGCGGTTCGCACACGCTCTACCCGGCGCTCCGCCCGGGCTGGACGGACGACATCTACGCGGACAGCCGCGCAGCGGCCCGGACAGTCCAGCGGGAGCTCGTGCGGTCGCTTCGGTTCCCGGACCGGGGTCTCCAGGAACGAGCCGACATGACCGGCTTCAACTGGGCCGATGTCCCCGCCATTCTCGTCGAGGTCGGTTTCATGACGAACCCGACCGAGGATCGGGCGCTCGCGACCGCGGCCTACCGGGCGAAGGCTGCGCGGGGAATCTGTCGCGGAACGCTGCTGTACCTCGGTGTTTCTCCCGCGAGGTGTTGATTTAGCCTTCTCTAAATTATCTCGGTAGAATGCAGGCATGAGCGTCGGCCAATCTCCGCCGCCAGAACACGCGAAGCGCATTCTCCGCCCGACCGTCCCCGGCTCGCTCGTCGTCGGCGCCGAGGACACGCTTCCCGGAGAGGCCGCCGTTCTTCGCGCCGCCGAGCGCTCCCTGAGCGGTGAGCGCCGTGGCCTTGGCCGCTTCACCCCCTTCCTCGGCCCGGCGTTCATCGCAGCCGTCGCCTACGTCGACCCGGGCAACTTCGCCACCAACATGGCCGGAGGTGCGCAGTTCGGCTATCTCCTCCTCTGGGTCGTTCTCGTCGCGAACCTGATGGCGATGCTCATCCAGTCGATGAGCGCCAAGCTCGGGATCGCGACCGGGATGAACCTCCCCGAGGTGTGCCGCGAGCGGTTCTCGCGGCCCGTGACGTTCCTGCTCTGGGTGCAGGCCGAGCTGATCGCGATGGCGACCGACATCGCCGAGTTCGTGGGTGCCGCGATCGGGATCAACCTGATCACCGGGCTGCCGCTGTTCCCGGCCGCGCTCCTCACCGGAGTTGCGTCCTTCCTGATCCTGGCTCTCCAGAGCCGCGGCTTCCGCAAGCTCGAGGTCGTGATCGCGGCGTTCGTCGGCGTGATCGTGATCGCCTTCGGCTTCCAGGTCTTCGCTGCCCAACCCTCGGCGTCGGGAATCGCGCATGGCCTCTTCGTTCCCGGCTTCGACGGCACCGAGAGCGTCCTCCTCGCCGTCGGGATCCTCGGCGCGACCTGCATGCCCCACGTCATCTACCTCCACTCGGCCCTCACTCAGCGGCGCGTCGTCGGGACGACCGAAGAGGCGCGCCGGAAGATCTTCCGGTTCGAGCTCGTCGACGTCGTGATCGCCCTCTCGATCGCCGGCCTGATCAACATGAGCATGCTGATCACCGCCGCTGCGGTCTTCCACTCGCGCGGGCTGACCGATGTCGGTGACGACCTCAACGCCGTCTACGACGGCCTCGGCGTTTACGTTGGCACGAGTGCTGCGGTCATGTTCGGCGTCGCCTTGCTCGCCTCGGGCCTTTCCTCGTCGAGCGTCGGCACGATGGCGGGCCAGGTCGTGATGCAGGGCTTCATTCGCCGGCAGATCCCGCTCACGCTCAGACGGACGATCACGATGGTGCCGGCGCTCGTGATCATTGCGATCGGAGTCAATCCATCGAAGGCGCTCGTCCTCAGCCAGGTCGTCCTGTCATTCGGAATCCCGTTCGCGCTCATTCCACTCCTGCTCTTCTGTCGCAACCGGGCGCTGATGGGGAGTCTCGTCAACCGTCGCTCGACGACCGTGGCCGCGATCGTCGTGACGATCGTCATCGTCGGTCTGAACGCGTTCCTGCTCGAGCAGACCCTGCTCGCCTGATCCGGAGCGCCGCGATCAACGAGCGTGCCAGGCGGCGAGCAGCTCCGCCTCGCGTTCCGGGTCGAGGCCAACCCCGGAGACGACCTCGGTGTGCGCCAGCGTCGCCGCGACCGTGTCCTCGATCGGTCGAAACGTCAATCCGGCGCCGATCGCCTTGGAGACGTCGACTCGAGCCCACGCGACCCAGTCCGGGTCGTCGGCCCAGAGCGGAAGCTCGTTCTCGATCCCGTGCGCCGTGAGAAACGCGTCGTCGACCACCTCGACGTTGAGATCCGTGTCGCTTGCGCTCGCAGCCGCCTCGACCAGGTCGAGCATCGTCACGGGAGGCACCGGGCCGGTTGCATTGAAGATCCCGGTGAGGGGCGAGCGGGCGCGGACGAGTAGGAAGTCGGCGAGGTCGCGGGCGTCGATCGCCTGGAACTCGCGCGCCAGCGAGGCCGGCACGATCATCTCGCCGCCCCGCGCCGCCCGGTGAGCCCACCACGGGAAGCGCCCCGTGTGGTCGTAGGGGCCGATGATGAAACCGGGGCGCACGATCGAGGCCATCGTGCCGTACACGTCGGTGACGGCGCGCTCGCAGAGCGCCTTCAACGCGCCGTAGGCGCCGTCCTTGAAGATCTCCTCCGTCGTCTCGTCGGCGATCGTGGCGAGCGGGCCGCTCTCGTCGCGCGGCTCGGCGAGATTGGCGTAGACCGAGATCGTCGACACGTAGACGTAGCGATCGACGCTCTCGCGGAGGGCCTCGGCGGAGTCGCGGACGAGCCGGGGGAGATAGCCGGAGACGTCGATGCAGACGTCCCAGGTCCGCCCCGCAAGCAGGCCGAGATCGCCGTCACGGTCGCCGAGGATGTGCTCCACGTCGGGAAACAGGCCCGGGTTCGTGCGCCCCCGGTGGAACAGTGTCATCTCGTTGCCGGCGGCGAGCGCAGCCTCGACGAGCGCCCGCCCGACGAACTGCGTCCCACCGAGGACGAGGATCTTCACAGGAGCTCGGTCAGGCCGGCGAGGAGACGGTCGACTTCTTCCTCGGTGTTGTAGTGAACGAAGCCCGCTCGGACGGCCCCCATCCACTCGTCGAGCCCGAGCGCGCGCATTGTCTCGATCGCGTAGTAGTTGCCCCACCAGACGGCAACCTCGTGGTTGTCCGCCAGGTGCGTCGCGACCTCCTCGGACGTGCGGCCGGGCACGTTGAAGCAGAACGTCGGCACGCGACCCTCCATCGTGGGCAGGCCGTACAGGTCGAGCCCCTCCGGCATTCCGTCGAGGAAGCGCTGCCCGAGTGATCGCTCGTGCGGGATCATCGCGTCCCAGCCGAGCGAGTCGATGTAGTCGAACGCGGCGACGAGCCCGGCGAGGAGCTCGTGCTGGCACGTGCCGAGCTCGTAGCGGTGGCCGACCGGGTCGTCGGCCGCCGGGCGCACCTTGTAGGGGCGCCACGAGCCGATCACGCTCTCCTTGCCGTAGGCGATCCCCATGTGTGGGCCGTAGAACTTGTAGGGCGAGCAGAGGAGGACGTCGACGTCCCAGGCCGATACGTCGATCTGCCCGTGAGGGCCGAAGTGGACTGCGTCGGCCCAGGCGAGGGCCCCGACGCTGTGGGCGAGCTCGACGATGCGTCGTACGTCGGGAGCCGTTCCCACCGAGTTGGCCGCGACCGGGAAGGCGACGACGCGCGTGCGATCGCTCAGCTTGGAGGCGAGGTCGTCGTAGTCGAGCGAGAGGTCGTCGTGGAGCTCGACGTTGCGCACGACGATCCCGAGATCGTCCTGGAGCGCAAGCCAGGGGGCGACATTGCCATCGTGGTCGAGCTTCGTCACGAGCACCTCGTCGCCGGCCTTCAGCTCACGCGCGAGCGCGCGGGTGAACAGGAAGTTGAGTGACGTCATGCTCTGGCCGAAGGCGACCTCGTCACCCGAGCAGCCGAGGAACTCGCCGGCCCGCGTGTGCGCAAGATCGACGAGCGCGGTCGTTCTCCTCGACGTCTCGTACGGCGCGCCGACGTTGGCGTTGTCGTGACGCAGGTAGTGCGCGATCGCGTCGATCACCTCGTCGGGCACCTGCGTTCCACCCGGCCCGTCGAAGAACGCGAGGCGGCGCTGGAGGGCGGTGAAGCGGGAACGAACGGCGGTGACGTCGAGCAGGGTTGTACTCAAGAGAAGTCCTCTCCGTTGACAGTCCAGTGGTAGTCAGGCTTAGCGGTCAGCGAGGCACCGATGAAGCAGTCGCGCTCGCCCTTCGTGATCAGCTCGCGCAGGTCTTCCCGGGAGGGCGGCGCTGCGAGCCTGACGTCGAGGGCGACCCGAATCTCGACGAACGCGAATCGTCCATCCTCCTCGCGCCGCGTCACGACCCCGTGCGCGGTGGCGTGCGCCGACGGCTCGTGGCCCGCTCGCCGGGCGTGGTAGCGGAAGCTCGTGAGGCTGCACCGGCAGAGCGCCGCGAGGACGAGGTGCTCCGGCGTCCAGGCATCTTCCTCGTTGGGAATCGCGCTCCCTCCGACGGCGCTATGGGCCGCCCATTCGTCGTCCAGCGAGACGTCGTAGGTGAATGATCTCGCGCGGGCGCTCACTCCGGCAGCGTATACCGTCCGGACCGTCGCATACCTTTCGGTCCGTGCAACGGTTGAGGCCGCTGAGCGAGGACGAGTGCTACCTCCGGTGCTATGGCCAGAGGGGCGCAGAGGACACCGTCAAGGTCGTCCGTCCCGGCGACCCGGTGATCGTGGAGTCGACTGCGGTTCTGACCGAGCGGATTCGCCTCGCGTTCGAGGCGCGCCTCGAGGCGCGCGAGCCCGAAGCGGCATAGCCGAGTCCGGGCAGACGCCGTCCGCCGTTCCCGACGTCCTCGCGCCCGGGTTGCGGGTCGTCTTCTGCGGGATCAACCCCGGGCGGTTCTCCGACAGCGCGAGCGCTCACTTCGCGAATCCCCGCAACGACTTCTGGCGTCTCCTGCACGAGTGCGGTTTCACACCGCGTCTCCTCGACCCGACGGAGCAGTTCGACCTGCTGCCCCTGGGGATCGGCGTCACGAACGCCGCCTACCGGACAACGCCTGGTTC
Source organism: uncultured Thermoleophilia bacterium (assembly GCA_963741655.1). Taxonomy (GTDB): domain Bacteria; phylum Actinomycetota; class Thermoleophilia; order Gaiellales; family Gaiellaceae; genus Gaiella. Next base: position 47,267 of record CAVUIQ010000016.1, on the reverse strand, counting down.
CGGCGATCTCCGCGCGGGCGACTTCGCCGGCAGCGCGGAGCGGCTCGAGACACTCGCGCGTGAGCTCGGGCCGGGCGTCATCGCCTTCGTCGGGAAGGAGGCATATCGGGGGCCGTTCCGCGAGCGACCCGAGCACGGGCTCCAGAGCCGCCGCCTCGCCGGAGACGGCACTCTTCGTCCTGCCCTCGACCTCTCCGGCGAACGCCGCCGTTCCGTGGGAGGAGCGGCTGCGGTGGTTCAGAGCGCTCCACGACCTCGTGGGGCCTGTGCATGAGTGAGCTCCGGATCCGCCCGGCCGCCCGCGCGATCGTGCTCGACCCTGACGACCGCATCCTGCTCGTCCGGTTTGTCTTTCCGGGCGGGGAGACGTTCTGGGCGACGCCGGGAGGCGGGATCGAAGCGGGGGAGAGCAGCGAGGACGCGGTCCGGCGCGAGCTTGCCGAGGAGACCGGGCTCACGAACGTCGACGTCGGCCCCGTGGTCTGGACGCGCCTGCACGTCATTCCGTTGATCGGTGGCCAGTACGACGGGCAGCGCGAGCAGTATCACCTCGTCCGCACGCCTTCGTTCACGCCGGAGCCGCGCCTCTCGTGGGAGCAGCTGAACGCTGAGTACGTCTTCGAGCTGCGCTGGTGGTCACTTGCCGAGCTCGAGGAGATGGCGGACGTGACGTTCGCTCCCCGCCGCCTCCCGGTCCTCCTGCGCGACCTGGTCGCCAATGGTGCCCCACTCGCTCCGATCGACGCCGGGGTCTGAGCTACAGCGCGAGGTGGAGCCGAAGTGCCTCGTCGAGACCCGCCATGAGTGCCGGCGGAAGAGCGCCGACCCTGTCTCCGAGGCGCTCTACCGCGACGGCGCGCACCTGCTCGGCCTGCGCCTTCGAGTCGCTCGCGAGCCCCGTGTCGATCGACGGGAGGAGGACCTGGAAGGGATACACGCGCGCCGTCGCCGTCGTCACGGGTACCACCGTGACGACTCCGCGACCGAGTCGCGCGGCTGCAGCGTTTGCCCCATCATTCGAGACGATCACGGCTGGCCGTCGCTTGTCGGCTTCCGAGCCTCGCGCCGGCTCGAGGTCGACGAGCCGGATCTCACCTCGACGCATCAGCTCCCAATCCGTCGGCAGCTGTCGTCTCCCACTCGGCCGCGGAGCCGAACTGATCCCACTCCGAGAACGCCTCCTCGTATGCCGGCCCGAGTTGTGTTGCCCGGAGGAGCCGGACCGCGCTGTGCAAGGCGGCCGAGCGAGAGCCGAACCCTTCAGCCGCGGCGTACGCGTCGAGGAATGCGACGTCTTCTTCGGGGAGGCTGACGCTCAACTTCATACTAGTATACTACCACTGGTAGGGCGGCGGTAGTGCTCTGTCGGGACATGGCCGATCGGGCCGTCCGCCTCGGGGATTCAGCGACGCGACGCCGGCGGCGGAGGGAGGCGCCTCCGCCGCCACGAGGAGTCGTCTACTTCAGCCGGATCTCGAAGCGGACGGCCTTCTCGTCTCCGGTGATCTCGACGGTGCCGCTTGCCCCCTCGTACGCGCCGGTGCCACCGATCACGGCGAGCGTCTCCGAGACGCCGACCTGATCGATCACACCCTGCGTGGCGATCTGGCCCTTCTGCAGGACGAACGTCGACGTCACCTGCTCGGTTGTGCCGGGCGTGCGGCCAGTGGTCACGACGAAGTCGTTGTGCACCGTGCCGATTCGCGCACCCTGTGCGTCCCGAATTGTGCCACTACCGACGGCGCTGTCTCCCGGCGATTCGGACGGGCGGCTCTTCGTCATCTTCGGAGCCTCGTCGATGATCGTCACCTTCGCCTCGGCGTGACGCATCTGGAGATCGAGCACCGTTCCCTTCATCCGTTCCTGTCCCGCGAGCCCGGTAGCAACGATCGTGGTGGCGCCGACGACGGCAAGACATGAAGCTGCGAGGACTCGAGTGCGAGTCATGAGTTCTTGAACCTCCTCGGTTGGTTCCTCGCAAGGTAGGTATGGCCGCTGCCCGTGTCGTCGACCCGGAGACCGCTCTTGCCGTACGTCTGCGGGTGGGTCTTATCCCGGTGTGAATCAACCCAGCGATCGATGCCACGGCAGGCGGAGCGCGGTACGGTCAGGCAATGGTCACGGTCGACGGAATGACGCTTCGATCCCCGCGGGCACGAGCGTGGCTTCTCGATGCCCTCTTGGCCGCCAGCGTCGTCGCCGTGTTCGCGATTGCCCCGCCGGATGAGAGACCGGGGAGGCGTTGTGGCGCTGGTCGCTAGCGGCCGCGCTGACCGCCGGCGTTCTCCTGTTCCGGCGTCGCTCGCCCCTTCTCGTCGCCGTTGCGATCGTGGCGCTGTGGCTGGCTGCCTACGCGGACAGCGCGATCGACGATCCGCCCTTTCAGATGATCGCTCTTCTGATCATCGCCTACACCCTCGGCGCATACGAGCCGCTCTCGCGCGGCCTGGTCGGGCTAGCCGCGATTTCGGTCGCTTTCGTCGTCATGAACCTCTGGCGGGGTCTGAACACCGGCGACAGCCTGGCGGGCCCGTTCCAGTTCGCTGTCCTCTTCGGCCTCGGCTATGCGCTCGCGGCCGGCCGTCGAAGCCGCCGAGGGCTCGAGGCGAAAGCCCGGCAGCTCGAGCAGGAGCAGGACGAGCGAGCGCGGGCCGCCGTCGCGGAGGAGCGGGCGCGGATGGCTCGCGATCTCCACGACGCCCTCGGTCATGCCATCAGCGTCATGGTCTTGCAGATCGGGGCAGTCCGAACGCGTCTCGACCCCAGGCAGGTTGCGGAGAATGAAACGCTCCTCACCGCTGAACGAACAGGTCGTGACTCGGTCACGGAGCTACGCCGCATGGTCGGGGTCCTCCGGGAAGGGCCGACGGAGCGCCTCGCCCCTCCGGTGAGTCTGTCGTCGATCGACGATCTCGTGGAATCCGTGCGCGCGGCCGGCATCTCAATCGATGTCGTGCGGGAAGGGTCGGCTCGAGAGCTTCCGTCGGGTGTCGACATCACTGCGTACCGCGTGGCGCAGGAGGCACTGACGAACGTTGTGCGGCACGCACCCTCCGCTCACGCGCGGCTTCGAATCGCCTACGAGCCCGAGGCAGTCGTCGTCGAGGTCACCGATGACGGAGCAGGGCGGCCGATCGTGGGCCTTGGTGAGCCCGGGCAAGGGCTGATCGGCATGCAGGAGCGCGTTTCTGCGTTCGGCGGGTCGCTCGTTGCGGACGCCGCCTCGGGTGGCGGGTTTCTGGTGCGGGCGCGCCTTCCGCTCGAGCAAGGTCGCCTGTGACGATCCCGGCACTCAGGATCGTGGTCGCCGATGACGAGTCGCTCGTCCGCGCCGGGCTCCGGCTCCTCATCGAGAATCAACCCGACCTCGAGGTTGTCGGAGAGGCCGCCAACGGACGCGAGGCGATCGAGGTCGTCGGGCGGACCGGCGCCGACGTCGTGCTCATGGACATTCGCATGCCTCTCGTGGACGGGCTCGCCGCCGCTGGTCACCTTCTGGCCGGCGATCGCCCTCCCTTCGTGATCATGCTGACGACCTTTGGAGAAGACGAATACGTCTATGAGGCTCTGCGCATCGGCGCAAGCGGCTTCCTGCTCAAGACGGCCCCACCCGAGTCCCTCCTCGACGCGATCCGGGTCGTCGCGCAGGGCCACGGGTTGATCGATCCTGCGGTAACGATGCGCGTCATCGAGGCGTTCGCGCAGCGATCCCCGGCCCGGGAGTCCCACGAGGCGTTGAGCTCCCTCACGCCTCGCGAGCTCGAGGTGCTCCGGCTGATCGCGCGCGGCCTCAACAACAGTGAGATCGCCCAGGAACTCGTCGTCAGTCAGGCAACCGTGAAGACGCACGTCAACCGAATCCTCATGAAGCTACATCTGCGCGATCGCACTCAGGCGGTCGTGTTGGCCTACGAAGCCGGGGTCGTGCAGATCGGAGTCTGAGCCGCAGCCGCAGCGCGTCCCTCCGCCACGCGGCCGGCACGCTACGTGAGATGAGCTGCGAACCGGCAGAGCACGTGGTCCCAACCCTCCTGGTAGTTCTCCCGCATTGCGATGCCCGCGTCACCGAGTCGCTCCCAGTGGCGATGCTCGATCTGCACGCGGGTCCCGTCGCCCTCGGCGAGAAACGACACGTCCATCTCGGTCGGTGCCGGTGCCTCCGGATTGACGTGCCAGGCGATGACGACGCGCGTGTGCGGCTCCCAGGTGAGCACGGTCGCCCAGTGCGCCCTCTCGCCGTCGTTCGAGATCTCGTAGACCTCGCCGCCGGCCCGCTCCTCCCACACGACCTCGCGCACTGCGCCTGCGTGGATCGCGTGCGTGTCGAGCGGCCACCAGGCGCCGATGCCTCGCGTGAAGACACTGAAGGCGTGCTCGGGCGTGCACGAGACGTGCACGGACTTCACGATCGGGTCAATCGCCACTGTCTCCGTCATCCTTCACTCGCTCCCTTCCGCCACCCGCTTGAAGCGGGCGAGCGCGTCGTCCCAGAAGGCGTCGAGCCAGAGGCGGAGCTCCGCGAGCCCGTCCGGCACGACCACGTAGAGGTGCCGCGTTCCGCGCTTCGTGCTCGTCACGAGACCGGCGCCTTCGAGCACCCTGAGGTGCTGGGAGACGGCCGGTCGGCTGACGGGCAACTGTGCCGCGATCGCGCCCACCGGCACCGGGCCGTTGTCGCGGACGAGCGCGAGCACCCGCCGCCTCGTCGGATCGCCGAGTGCGTCGAGCGCGGTTTCAATAGCGTAAGCAGACACTTACCGTAAGTTACAACTTACGGGTCGTGCTGTCAAGTCCCGCTCAGCCGTGCCAGCGCTTGGCAATCGGCAGACGCCAGTCGCGGCCGAACGCCCGCGGGCGCAGCTTGACGCCGGGCGGCGCCTGGCGGCGCTTGTACTCCGACCGGTCGACGAGCGCGAGCACGCGCTCGACCGTGGCCGCGTCGAACTCGGCGAGCAGCTCCTCGCGCGAGCGGTCGAGCTCCACATAGGCCTCGAGAACCGGATCGAGCAGCTCGTACGGCGGCAGTGACTGGTCGTCGCGCTGCTCCGCGCGCAGCTCGGCGCTCGGCGGCCGTTCGATCGTCGTCACCGGAATCAGCTCGCGCCCCGCGATCTCGTTGAGGTGACGCGATAGCCGAAACACGTCGGTCTTGAAGACGTCCTTCAGCAGCGCAAACCCTCCGACCATGTCGCCGTAGAGCGTCGCGTAGCCGACCGCCATCTCCGACTTGTTCCCGGTCGAGATGACGAGCCAGCCGAACTTGTTCGAGAGCGCCATCAGCATCGTGCCGCGCACGCGCGCCTGCAGGTTCTCCTCGGTCAGGTCGGGCTCACGGCCCGCGAACGACCCTGCGAGCGCATCGGTGAAGGCGCCGACGACGTCCTCGATCGGAATCTCGCGGAAGTCGGCTCCGAGGTTGAGGCTCACCTCGCGCGCGTCATCCCGCGTGCCCGCCGACGAGTAGCGCGACGGCATCGACACGGTGTGGACTCGATCGGCCCCGAGGGCGTCGACACAGATCGCGGCAGTCAGGGCCGAGTCGATCCCGCCGGAGATCGCGATCACGACATCGCGAAAGCCGCTCTTCTCCACGTAGTCGCGGACGCCGAGACCGAGCGCGAGCCGCATCTGTTCGAGCTCCGAGGTGAACGGTGTCACGCGCGCCTCGACGGGCCGGCTCAGCTCGCTCGACGCCGGCACTTCGATCACCGTTGCCGTCGGAGCGCTCTCCCGGCTGCGCTCGAGCTCACGGCGCCGCACGTCGCGGAGCCGGCGGCCGATCGCCTCGGTCGGGTCGAGGTCGACGACGAGCAGGCACTCCTCGAAGCCAGGTGCGCGCGCGATCACCTCGCCCTCGTCGTCGAGCACGACCGAGTGACCGTCGAACACGAGCTCGTCCTGGCCGCCGACGAGATTGCAGAAGGCGAGGTACGACGCGTTGTCACGCGCGCGGGTGACGAGCATCTCCTCGCGATCCTCGGCCTTGCCGACGTGAAACGGAGAGGCCGAGAGGTTGACGATCAGCTGCGCGCCTGCGAGCGCGAGATCGGTGGCCGGTGGGCCTGGTTGCCAGATGTCCTCGCAGATCGTGGGGCCGACGAGCACGTCGCCGCAGCGAAGCAAGACGAGGTCGCGACCGGCCGCGAAGTAGCGGTGCTCGTCGAAGACGCCGTAGTTGGGGAGGAACTGCTTGCGGTAGATCCCACGGATCTCTCCGCCGGAGATGATCGCGCAGGCGTTCGCAAGATCACGCTCGAAGAGGGGGCAGCCCACGAGCGCCGTGATCCCCTCGGTCGCCTTTGCGATGTCGTCGAGAGACGCCCGTGCTGCCTTGATGAAGCCGGGCCGGAGCAGCAGATCCTCGGGCGGATAGCCCGTGACAGCGAGCTCGGGGAAGACGACGAGATCGGCCCCGGCGGCGTGAGCGTCACGGATTGCGTCGACGATGAGCTCGCGGTTCCCGTCGAGGTCGCCGACGACGGCGTTCAGCTGGGCAAGGGCGAGCCTCACCCGATCGACCCATGTTTTCGACTCCAAGGCATAAACTGCACTCTACCGCCATGCGTGCACATCTCACGATTGGCCGCCGCTTCCGAGGCCCCCGCACATCGGCGAATGGCGGGTATGCGGCCGGGTTGCTCGCCCAAGCCGTCGGAGCTCCCGCCGTGGAGGTGACGCTGCGGCAACCACCGCCCCTCGAGCGGCTGCTCGCGGTGACGCGCGACGGCGACCGCTGGCTCTTGCACGACGGCGACTCACTCGTCGCCGAGGCGCGACGGGGCGATCCGGCGGTCTCGCCGCTCACTCCCCCGAGCTTCGAGCAGGCCGGCGAGTCCGCCCGCGCCACCGGCGGGTGGGGTACGCCCGAGTTCGAGGAGTGCTTCGTCTGTGGAACCCGTCCCGAGGGGGATGGCCTCGGGATTTACGCTGGGCGCGTGTCGGGACGTGACGATGGCATCGTCGCCGCGACATGGGTCGGCAAGGACGTCAGTCCCGAGATCGTGTGGGCCGCGATCGACTGCCCGGGAGGGTTCGCCCTACGAGGCAAGGCTCGCGGTGAGCCGTTGCTCGCCCGGATCACCGCGCGGATAGACCGGCTGCCCGAGGAGGGGGAGCGGTGCGTCGTCGCCGCGTGGCCACTCGACGAGGACGGGCGCAAGCGCAATGTCGCGACCGCTCTCTACGGGGAGGATGGCAAGCCGATCGCCGTTTCGCGCCAGCTCTGGATCGAACCGCGATCGACCCAGGTGAGAGGCTGAAAGCCTGTCACCGTCTGTCACCGCGCGCGCCCCTACGGCGTCCGCGGCGTGACGGCGACCAGGAGCCCGCCGTCCTCGTCGTACGCGGGAAACAGGTCGACGGTGACGGGCTTGCGGATCGCTGCGCTCGTCGTCAGCTCGAGCTCGAGGCCGAGCTGCCGCACGCCCCACTCGCGCACGACACCGATCGGTGCCGTATCGGAGAGCGTGAGCACTTTCCCCACATCCCGCCCCATCAGGTCTTCCTCCTGGTAGCCCGTCAGCTCGAAGACGCCGCGGCCCGCCGCGAGCACCCGGGCGTCGCGGTCGCAGACGATGAAGCCGGTTCCCGGAGCGGGGTAGTAGTCCTCGAGGAGCTGGAAGATGAAGCCGAAGCCGCATCGCCGGCACTGGAGCGCATCCGACCCGGTCAGCCCTTCGAAGCCGTCGATGTCGACCGATCGGTTCTTGCAGTTGGGGCAGATGTAGACCGGCACTGCCGCATCGTAGGCACACGTCCGCACGCTGTGGCGCGACAAGGCAGACTCTCGGCATGACGGTGCCGCCGATCCTCTGGACGCCAGACGCAGCGCGGATCGAGCGCGCCACGATCACCGGGTACGCTCGCTTCATCGAGGAGACGCGTGGTCTAGACCTCCCCGACTACGAGAGCCTCTGGGAATGGTCGACGGCCGACCTCGAGGATTTCTGGGCTTCGATCTGGGAGCGGTTCGGCGTCATCTCGTCGAAGCCCTACGACCGTGTGCTCGGCTCGCGGACGATGCCCGGCGCCGAATGGTTTCCGGGAGCGCGCCTCAACTATGCCGAGCAAGCACTCCGGCCCCGTAACCGGGACGACGTCGCAATCTGGCATGCCTCCGAGCTGCGGCCGCTCGCGACGATGACGCGCGGTGCGCTGGAGGACGAGGTGGCGCTCATCGCGGGTGGCCTGCGCGCCCTTGGCGTCGGGTCCGGTGACAGGGTCGCCGCGTATCTCCCGAACGTCCCCGAGGCGGTCGCGGCGTTCCTCGCCTGCGCCTCGATCGGCGCGATCTGGTCGAGCTGCTCGCCCGACTTCGGTGCTCGGAGCGTGATCGACCGCTTCGCCCAGATCGAGCCGAAGGTGCTTCTCGCGGTCGACGGGTACCGCTACGGCGGCAAGGACTTCGACCGCACGGGTGTCGTGAAGGAGCTGCTCGCGGAGCTGCCGACGGTGGAGCACACGGTGGTGCTCGCGTACCTCGACCCGGCCCATTCGACGGAGGGCGTTCGGGGGGCGGTGACGTGGGGGGAGATGCGCGAGCGTGGAGTCGGCGTGCCTCTGGCCTTCGAGCAGGTGCCGTCCGACCACCCGCTCTGGGTGCTCTACAGCTCCGGCACGACGGGTCTGCCGAAGGCGATCGTCCACGGCCACGGCGGGATCATCCTCGAGTCTTTGAAGAAGATGTACCTCCACGTCGATCTTCAATCCGGCGACCGGCTCTTCTGGTTCACGACGACCGGTTGGATGATGTGGAACTTCGTCGTCAGCGGCCTCTTCACGGACGCCGCGATCGTTCTCTACGACGGGAACCCGGGCACACCCGACCTCGGGGTGCTCTGGGACCTCGCCGAGGCCGCCGGGATCACGTGCTTCGGAACGAGCGCCGCCTACATCGGCGCCTGTCAGAAGGCCGGGCTGGAGCCTGCCGAGGGCCGCGACCTGTCGCGACTGCGTTCGGTCGGATCCACGGGCTCGCCGCTCTCGCCCGAGGCCTTCGCCTGGGTGTACGAGGCGCTCGGCGACGACATCTGGCTGTTCTCGACCTCCGGCGGGACCGACGTGGGAACGGCGTTCGTCGGTGGCGTGCCGACCCTGCCCGTCTATCGCGGTGAGCTGCAGGCGCGGTCGCTCGGCGTCAGGCTCGAGTCCTGGAGCCCCGAGGGCGAGCCGCTGATCGGCGAGGTCGGCGAGCTCGTGCTCACCGAGCCGATGCCGTCGATGCCGATCTTCTTCTGGGGCGATCCGGACGGAAGTCGCTACCGCGAGAGCTACTTCGAGATGTTCCCGGGTGTCTGGCGCCACGGCGACTGGATCGAGATCACGGACCGCGGCACCGCCATCATCTCGGGCCGCTCCGATGCCACGATCAACCGGGGTGGTGTCCGCATGGGCACGAGCGAGATCTACCGTGCCGTGCTCGCCGTCGACGAGGTCGTCGACGCGCTCGTGATCGATCTCCCGCTTCCCGGCACGAGCGGCTTCATGCCCCTCTTCGTCGTCCTTCGCCCCGGCGTCGAGCTCGACGACGGCCTCGTCGGGCGCATCAGGGCTCGCATCCGCGAGGATTGCTCGCCGCGGCACGTGCCCGATGTGATCGAACAGATCGCCGAGGTACCGCGCACGCTGTCGGGCAAGGTGCTCGAGTTGCCCGTCAAGCGCATTCTCCTCGGAGCCTCGGCCGCGACCGTTGCGAGCCCCGATTCGCTCGCGAACCCGGCCTCCCTCGCGCCGTTCGAGTCGATGGCGCAGTTGCCGCCGTATGGAGCGGCGCCGTAGGGGCGATGCGGAACGGCGTCGTAGGGGCGATGCGGAACGGCGCCTCAGGCGCCGAGGAGCGTCGCCCGCGCCGAGGAGCGTCGCTCGCGCTACAGGCGAGACGCCCGGGCGGCAGCGACCGACCGCAGAGTTAGCATCTGCTAACTTAGTGCTTACTAACAGCACCGGCGGATCGGAGACGTATGAAGACGCGACTACTCGCGGAGGAGAACAGGAAGTGGTGGACGCTCGCGTCCGTCTCGTTCGCGCTGTTCATGATCATGCTCGACAACACCGTCGTGAACGTCGCGCTCCCGACGATCCAGGAGGACCTGGGGATCGACGTCGCCGAGCTCGAATGGGTCGTGACGGGCTACGCCCTGAGCTTCGCGGTCCTCATGCTCACCGGTGGGAAGGTCGCCGACATGTTTGGTCGGCGCCGGGTCTTCCTTATCGGCCTAGCAGTCTTCACGCTGGCGTCGCTTCTGTGCGGCCTGGCCGGAAATGCGGAGCTCCTGATCGCCGCGCGCGTGCTCCAGGGCGTCGGCGCCGCCTGCATGATGCCCGCCACGCTGTCCATCATCACCGCGACCTTCCCGCCGAGAGAGCGGGGAGCCGCACTCGGAATCTGGGCCGGCGTCTCCGCGATGGCGCTCGCGATCGGACCGCTCGTTGGGGGTCTGATCACCGAGCACATCGGCTGGAACTGGATCTTCTTCATCAACGTGCCGATTGGCCTCGCCGGCCTCGTCGCCGCGCGGCTGATCATCCCCGAGTCGAAGGACACGTCGAAAGAGCAGCGGCTCGATCTGCCGGGCCTCGTCACTTCGGGGATCGCGCTGTTCGCACTGGTCTACGCGCTGATCGAGGCGAACAGCAAGGGATGGACGTCGCCCCTGATCCTGGGCCTCTTCGCCGTCTCGCTCGTCTTCGGGGCGGCGTTCGTCATTCTCGAGCTCCGTCAGCGCCTGCCGATGTTCGACATGACGCTCTTCCGCAACCCGACGTTCGCCGGCGCGAACACCGTCGCGCTCCTCGTCTCACTTGCGATGTTCGGCGTCTTCTTCTTCATCTCACTCTTCATGCAGAACGTGCTCGGCTACAGCGCCGTCCGTGCGGGTGCGGCGTTCCTGCCGATGACCGTCCTGATCATCGTCGTAGCGCCGTTTGCCGGCAAGGCGTCGGATCGCCTCGGCTCGCGCTGGCTGATGACCGGTGGGATGACCCTCGTCGCGATCTGCCTCCTCGTCTTTGCGCAGCTCCAGCCGGACTCGTCCTACCTCACCCTGCTGCCGGGGATGATCCTGGGTGGTCTCGGAATGGCGATCACCATGACCCCGATGACCGCCGCCGCTCTGAGCTCCGTCCCCGTAGACAAGGCCGGCGTCGGCTCGGGGATGCTGAACACGTTCCGCCAGGTCGGTGGGTCGCTCGGCATCGCGGTGATGGGCGCGATCCTCGCGAGCGGGTCGAACGCCGCGCTCGCGAGCGGCTCGACGGAGCAGGAGGCGTTCATGGACGGCCTCCACAACTCGCTCTACATCGCGGCGCTGATCGCCTTCGCCGGCTCGTTGACCGCGCTCCTCACCGTCCGCAGCCACGCGCGGCCTCGCTCGGCCTCCGAGACTCCCTCGGTCGAAGCTGCATGACCGAGGTCAAGCAGGCACGGCTTCCGGCCGTCGAGCGGCGGGCGGCGATCGTTGCTGCGGCCCTCGAGGTTTTCGGCTCAGGGAGCTACTCCGGCTCGACGACGGCGGAGATCGCGCGCGCCGCGTGCGTCTCGGAGCCGATCATCTACCGACACTTCCCCTCGAAGCGCGAGCTGTGGTTCGCCTGTCTCGACGAGGCCTGGCTCCAGCTCAGGGTGGCGATCGAGTTGAAGGTCGCTGCGATGAACGACACGAACGGCCTGTCGGATGTCGACGTTGCCGAACAGTCGCCGTGGGCGAATCCGCTGCTCCCGAATCTGTGGCTGCAGGGCGTTACCGAGGCCGCGGAGGACGAGGAGATCCAGGCGCATGTCCGGGCTCACGTCCGTGAGGTGCACGATTTCGTTGCAGGCCTGATGCGGGAGCACCAGGTTGCGGGTGCGATTCCTGTCGACCGTGATCCGGACGCCGAGGCGTGGCTCTTCCTCGCCGGCGGTCTCCTGCGGTCGTTCGCCGATCGTCTCGGGGGAGTCCTGGGAGCGTCGGAGTTCGCTGCCATCGGGCGCGAGCGCCGCCGCTGGCTCACCGGCACCTGACGCCGATCCCCGCGAGCCCTACGTGCCCTTCGCGTGCGTAGGGGCGATGCGGAGCCGAGCCTCGGCGAGGCGGAGCGTCGCCCGCGTCTACCGTCCGCGTCTACCGTCCGCGTCCTCCGCGAGCCTCGCCCGCCTCAGAGAGGGATCCGGAGCAGCCAGAACACGGCCATTCCGACGACGATCGCGACCCAGAGCTGGCGCGTTCGCCAGGCGGCGAGCGCGGCGACGACGGCGGCCAGAAACCGGATCTCGCCCTCGCCGAGGTCGCCCTGGAGCGACGGCGTGACGAGCGCCGCGAAGACGGCGATGGGAACGAAGTGGAGAAAGCGGATCCAGAAGTCGGGGAGGTCGGTGCGGCGGGCGAGCCCGGCGTAGCGCGAGCCGAACGTCACGGCGACCATTCCCGCGAGTGTGAGCCAGAACGTCATGCGACCTCCCGCACTGCGGCCTCGGCGTCGATCGTGGAGTCACCCGGGGTTCCGCGGGTGAGGAACGCGCCGAGGAGGCTGCCGGCGATCCCGGTGATCAGGATCGGGAGCCCTCGGGGCAGGCTCTGCTGCAGTCCGTAGGCAAGTGCTCCGGCGCCGACGGCGACGACGAGCTCGACGCGCGTGCGGACGAGCGGGACGAGAAGCGCCACGAACGCGAGCGGGAAGATCAGATCGACCCCGAGCTTTGCCGGATCGGGGATCGTTGCCCCGAGCAGGAAGCCCGAGAACGTCGCGAGATTCCACACCATGAAGAGGCTCAGCTCGATCCCCATCAGGAACGCGAACGACCGTTCCTTCGCGGCCGCTGCGACGCCGAACGCCTCGTCGGTGAGGAAGAACGCCGCCGCGGGACGCTCGCGGCGCGTGAGATGGAAGACGCGCCCGAGCGAGAGCCCGTAGAGCAGGTGACGCACGTTGAGCAGGAGCGTCGTCAGCACGATCTCGAGGCCGGCGGCCCCGACCGCGATCAGGCCGACGGCACTGAACTGGGCCGCGCCTGCGAAGACGAAGACGGAGAGCGCCTGGGTCTCGAGCAGCGAGAGGCCTGCTGCCCGGGCCGTGACGGCAAAGGCGAGCCCGAAGGGGATGACGCCGAGCCAGAGCGGCGCAAGCGCCCAGAACCCTCGCTTGAAGCTACCCGTGCTGATTGCGCCCATCGCGCGATCCTACGGTGAACGTTTCTGTCTGCAGAAGCAGAAACGCCCCTGGCTGCGGCTCCCGGGGCGTTTCCGTCTTCTATGTGGGGTCCCCTCCCCCGGGGTGTCAGCTGAAGCTCGTGACTCTGCGGCCCAGGCACGAGACTCCTTCTTGCTGCCACCGTTCGGTTCGGTTGCCCCTAGCTCCGTAGCCTGGCGTGGACTGCGGTGCTTGGTAGTCGAGACTGTAGAGGCCCTGTCCCAAAAAGTCAAGTAACTCGGTCAAGTGATTTGCGATATGCTTCTCTTTACTTGACTGGGATCGCCGTAATCAGGAGAGAGTTCCCGCGTTCGGGAGCGACGGCTCACCCTTCGGGGGGAGGCATGATGGAGGTGACTCGCATTGACTGACACGCAGATGGACGCCGCCCCTCACCGCCCCGCGCAGGACGACGAGTTCGCGCCCGTTGCCACGGCAACGGCAGCGACGACCCCGTCGCCTCCTACCTCGCGCCTCGGTGACCGGTTGCGGTCGTTGCGCCTCGCCGCCGGACTCACCCAGACCCAGGTCGCGGGCGAGCGGTTCTCGAAGGAGTACATCAGCCAGATCGAGCGTGGCAAGACACGCCCCACGGACGAGGCGATCGCCTGGCTTGCGGCGCGCCTCGACGTCGACGCCGCGTTTCTCGGCGGCGGCGTCTCCACCGATGTTCGCGGCCGGATCGAGGCGCAGCTCGCACGCGCCGAGACCCTGACCGCGTCGCACCGGTACGGTGAGGCTGTCGAGCTGTTCGTCACCGCGCGCCGGGACATCGGATCCACGGGCTCGGCAGAGCTCGAGGTTCGAGCGCTATCGGGCGAGGCCTGGGCGCTCGTGCAGGATGGTGATGTCCGCGAGTCCGTCGATCTTCTCCAGGTCGCACGCGAGATCGCCGAGGGGCCGCAGTTCTCCGACGTCGACCGCGCCGACATCCTCTTCCGGCTCGGTGTGTGTCGCTACAAGCTCGCCAGCGTCGCAATCGCCGTGGCGCTCTTCGATCAGGCCCTCGCGCTCGCCGATACCTCAGGTCTTCCCTGTGACCTCCTCAGGGCAGACATTCTCGGATGGCGCTCGCGCTGCCGGCGCCGCCAGCGCGATTTCGATGCAGCGCGCGAGGACGTGGAGGCCGCTCTCGAACTGGCCCAGGGCATGGACGATCGCCGCGTGGTTGCGAATACCTACTTCCAGGCGTCGCTCGTCGCCGAGCGGAGCGGGCAATGGGCCGTCTCGCGGAGGTACGCCGAGCAGGCGAAGGCGCTCTACGAGGAGCTCGAAGACGAGCGCAACGTTGGTCGGTTGATGCTCAACCTCGGCGGTCTGCACCTGCTGCTCGGCGAGCCGCAAGAGGCGATCGACCATCTCGAGGCGTCATTTGCTCTGGCCGTCGAGGCCGAGTCGAAGCCCGACGCCGCGCAGGCACTCGGCAGCCTCGCCACCGTCCATCTCCAGCTCGCCGACTACGACGCTGCCGACGAGAACGCGCGCAAGGCGCTGGCGCTGCTCGACGGGCGCGAGGATTTCCCGGACGAGGTCGGGCAGTCGTACCTCGTGCTCGGGCGGGCACTGCTCGAGCGGGGTCGTCTCGACGAGGCGGAGAAGAGTTTTCAGGCTGCGGATGCCGTGTTCGAGCAGATGGCCTCCGTGGGGCACAGGGCAGGGGCATGGGTCGCGCTCGGCGACCTCGCAAGTCGTCGGGGAGACGACGGTGAGGCCGCGCGTCGCTATCGGAGTGCTGCCGAGGCGCTCCAGGACATCCGGTTCTGAGGAAGGAGGAAAGGCGATGCACAGAGGCAGAATGCTCCTCCTGCTGGCCAACCTCGCACTGATCGCGGCATGGCTCGGCAGGTTCCACCCCCCGAAGAACACCTGGTCGGACGGCCACTAAAACGTTCTCTCCGCTCGGGACGGCGGTTTGCCCTGTGGGTTGATGGGGCAGCCGCTCGTTCCCGGGAGAGGCTGCGCCTCTCCCCTACAGGGCGTGATGTGTCGTTTCCGGATGAAGCCCCGGCGGCGGCCGGAACATGCGGGGCGGCGGCTAAGCTCGGGTGGTGTATCGCCCGGCTGCGGCCCTCATCACCTTCGGTTGCGCGCTCGTGCTTGCCGGCTGCGGAAGCTCCGGCAAGAGCAGCGACGGCGACTCGACAACGACGACCGCAGCGCCTCCGGGCACCCTGGAGGCGCTCTGGCGTAAGGGGGGCGACTCCGTCGCCGTCGTTCCGGGAACGTCGGACTACGGGACGGGCGAGAATCGCGTCTCGTTCCTGATCGTCGACAAGCAGTCGCAGCTGATCGAGCAGCCGACGGCGCGCGTGTGGATCGCCCGCGGACTGAAGCAGAAGCCGTTTGCCGAGACGACGGCGACGCTCGAGCCGATCGGGATCCCCGGTGGGGCGAAGGCCGATGCACAGAACATCTACGTCACGACGGTGACGACTCCGACTCCGGGGAAGTACTGGATCCTCGCCAAGCCGAACGGCGGCAAGGAGATCCAGGCGCTCGGCAACCTCGTCGTCCGCAAGCAGGCGGCCGCACCCGAGGTCGGCGACCGCGCGATTCCGTCTCGCAACCCGACGCTCGAGCCGAACGCTCCGGTGAAGTCCGTGCGGGCCGCGACGACGGCCGAGCCTCCCGACCTGAATCTTCTGCGCACGACCGTCGCTGCTTCGATGGCGGCGAAGCGGCCGTTCGTCGTCGCCTTCGCGACGCCGCTCTTCTGCCAGACGAAGACGTGCGGCCCCGTCGTCCAGGTCGTCCAGTCCGTGGCGAAGACGTGGCAGAGCAAGGGCGTCGACTTCATCCACATCGAGATCTACAAGGACAACGATCCGTCGAAGGGGACGAATCGCTGGGTGAACGAGTGGAACCTGCCCACCGAGCCGTTCACGTTCGTGGTCGACGACAAGGGCGTTGTGCGGACACGGTTGGAGGGAGCCTTCAGCCCGGCCGAGCTCGAGGCAGCCATCCAGAAGGTCGCGCCGTAGGATCGAGCGTGGCGCTTGGCGCGTGGTGGCGTTGCTTGGCGGTCGACCGATAAGGCGCCTGGCGACGGGATTCATCCCGTCGCCGGATCGGGGACGGTGGCGGGGATCGCTGTGGTGACGGCGCACCGGCCGAGCAGCCGGAAGGTGCAGACACCCGAAGATCAGGCCGTCGCTAGGCTCCCGCTATGAGCCGCGTCCTGCAATCGCTCCCCGTCGGCGAACGGATCGGCATCGCCTTCTCCGGCGGTCTCGACACGTCCGTCGCGGTCGCCTGGATCCGTGAGAAGGGCGGGATCCCCTACGCCTTCACCGCCGACCTCGGTCAGTACGACGAGCCGGACATCGCGGGCGTCCGCGAGCGCGCGTTCGACTACGGCGCCGAGGCGGCCGAGCTCGTCGACTGCCGCGAGCAGCTCGTCCACGAGGGGCTCGTGGCGCTGCAGTGCGGCGCCTTCCACATCTCGAGCGGCGGCAAGACGTACTTCAACACGACGCCGCTCGGCCGCGCCGTCACGGGGACGATGCTCGTGCACGCGATGCGCGAGCACGGCGTCGACATCTGGGGCGACGGGTCGACCTACAAGGGCAACGACATCGAGCGCTTCTTCCGCTACGGCCTGCTCACGAACCCTGCGCTCCGGATCTACAAGCCGTGGCTCGACGCGCAGTTCGTCGAGGAGCTCGGCGGTCGCAAGGAGATGAGCGAGTGGCTGCTCGAGCGCGACCTCCCGTACCGCTCGTCGGTCGAGAAGGCGTACTCCACCGACGCGAACATCTGGGGCGCGACGCACGAGGCGAAGGAGCTCGAGCTGCTCGATCGCTCGATGTCGCTCGTCGAGCCGATCATGGGCGTCGCCCACTGGGATCAGTCCGTCGCGATCGAGCCCGAGACCGTGACGGTGCGCTTCCACGAGGGCTGGCCGGTCGCGCTGAACGGCACGGAGTTCGGCGATCGGGTCGAGCTCGTGATCGCCGCGAACGAGATCGGCGGACGGCACGGGCTCGGAATGTCGGATCAGATCGAGAACCGCATCATCGAGGCGAAGTCGCGGGGCATCTACGAGGCGCCGGGGCTCGCGCTGCTCTTCGTCGCCTACGAGCGGCTCGTCAACGCGATCCACAACGAGGCGACGATCGACAACTACCGCACGATGGGCCGCCGGCTCGGGCGGCTGCTCTACGAGGGCCGCTGGTTCGATCCGCAGTCGCTGATGCTGCGCCAGAGCCTGCAGAGCTGGATCGGGCTTGCGGTCACGGGCGAGGTGACGATCGAGCTGCGCCGCGGCGACGACTACACGCTTGCTCGACACGACGAGCCCGAACGCGACCTACCACCCGGAGCGCCTCTCGATGGAGAACGTCGAGAGCGCGTTCGGCCCGGTCGACCGGATCGGCCAGCTGACGATGCGGCTGCTCGACCTCGAGGACTCCCGTGGCAAGCTCGAGCTCTACGGCCGCCTCGGGCTGACGCAGGCCGACGGGCCGATGGAGCTGCTCGGCGGCGACGGCGACCTGTAGGGGCTATGCGAAACGGCGCCTTGGCGCCGTACAGCGTCGCCGCTACGCGCGCGGGTGCGCATCGCCCGTACGGCGCGGGTGCGCGTCGCCCTACACCTCTCCTCCGGCTCGCTCGATCACGACGACCGGGATGCGCGCGTAGGGCGAGAGGCGCAGCAACGCCCGCACGACCTCGGCGCAATCCTCCGGAGCGATCATCTCC
This sequence comes from uncultured Thermoleophilia bacterium, assembly GCA_963741655.1. GTDB lineage: Bacteria > Actinomycetota > Thermoleophilia > Gaiellales > Gaiellaceae > Gaiella. The sequence continues at coordinate 29,399 of CAVUIQ010000016.1, read as the reverse complement.
TCGCCGGGGATTCCCGTCCAGGCGGCCATCCGCGTGTCGACGAAGGCAGGGCAGATCGCCGTCGCGCGCACGCCGGTGTCGGCCTCCTCGCGATCGAGCGTGCGGGTCAGCGCGATGAGCGCAGCCTTCGACGCTCCGTAGGCACCGAGCCCCGGCGTCGGGAGCGTGCCGGCGATCGAGGCGAGGTTGATCACGTAGCCCTTCGTCGCGCGGAGGTGCGGGAGTGCTGCCTGGGTGACGAGGAACGCGCCGCGCAGGTTGACCGCCTGCTGCAGGTCCCAGGCCTTTGTTGTGGTGTCTCCGAGCGTCCCGGCGATCCCGACGCCTGCCGAGTTGACGAGAACGTCCATGCCTCCGTGCGTCGCAACGTGCTCGTCGACGAGGCGCGAGCAGTCGTCCTCCGAGGAGACGTCCGCAACGACGATCGCGGCGTCGAGTCCGTCGCGGGCCGCCTCGAGGCGATCGAGCTTCCTCCCGGCCAGCGTGAGGGCGTATCCCTCCGCCCCGAGCATGTCGGGCGATCGCGAGCCCGATCCCGGACGAGCCGCCGGTGATGAGCGCTGAAGGCATCGCCCGATCCTTGCACAGACAGAACGAAGGCCGCCAGGGGGGTAGCGGCCTTCGCGTGGATCAGGGAGGAGAGGGGGAAGGGGGATGACTCTCCGCCACCGTTCTTCTCCTTGCCGGTCAGGACTCCTTCGTGCCTGCGTACACTGATTTCGTGACCGCGACTCCGACGCTGACCTCGCTCGCGAAGGCCGGCGGGTGCGCCGCGAAGTACCCGGCTGCCCGGCTCGAGAAGCTGCTCGCCGGCTTCGTTCCGGTCGACTCAGCCGAGCTCCTCGTCGGGCTCGATCCGGCCGACGACGCCGCCGTCTACCGCCTCGACGACGACCGCGCGATCGTCTTCACCGTCGACTTCTTCCCGCCGGTCGTCGACGACCCACGGGACTTCGGTGCAATCGCGGCGACGAACGCCCTCAACGACGTTCTCGCGATGGGCGGCCTGCCGCTGCTCGCGCTCTCGATCGCGGCGTTTCCGGAGGAGCTCCCGTCGGAGGTGCTGGGTGAGATCCTCGCGGGAGCCGACGAAGTCGTCCGGGCCGCCGGAGCGATCCTCGCGGGCGGCCACACGATCCGGGACGACGAGCCGAAGTACGGCCTCGCGGTCGTCGGCACCGTGCACCCGGACGGGATCTGGCCGAAGAGCGGTGCGAAGGCGGGCGATGCCCTGTTCCTGACGAAGGCGCTCGGTACGGGGCTCGTGCTCCAGTCGCAGCGCGACGGCCGGGCGCCCGCGGGAGCGCTCGACGCTGCCGTGGTCGCGATGCGCACGCTGAACCGTGCAGCTGCAGACGCGCTGCGGCCCTTCGCACCGAACGCGGTCACCGACGTGACGGGCTTCGGTCTCCTCGGGCACGCCTACGAGATGGCATCGCGCAGCAACGTGCGGATCGAGCTCGATGCTGCCGCGCTTCCCGCGCTCCCGGGCGCATTCGAGCTTGCGAGCGACGGGACGCGTACCGGCGGAGACCGGCGCAACCGCGACTACGCCGGACCGCATGTCGAGAGCACTGCTCCCGCGGCAGCGGAGGCGCTCGCGTTCGATCCGCAGACGGCGGGAGGGATGCTCGTCTCGCTTCCCGCCGACAAGGCTGCCGTTCTCGCTGCCGGCTTCGCCGACCTCGGACTCGAGCTCTATCGCGTCGGCCGTGTCGTCGAGGGATCGGGAGTCGAGTTGCGATGAGCAGCAGCGAGACCGCCGACACCGTGAAGACCGCCCGCGTGCGCCGCGTCGTCTCGCCGCGACGATTCCTTCAGCTCTCGAGCATCACGCTTTTCACGCTCTGGGTGGTCGTCACGAGCGGTGCCGTCGTACGCCTGACGGCCTCGGGTCTCGGCTGCGACAACTGGCCGCGCTGCGGCGACAAGCCCTATCCCGGAACGGGTGGTCACGCCGCGATCGAGTTCGGCAATCGCATGGTGGCCCTCGTCGGCATCATCTTCACGCTCATCACCTGGCTCGCGGCACGGCGCGTCGACGGGTTGCCGCGGTGGGTGCGGATCGTCGCGCTGCTCACGGCGCTCGGCACGATCGCCCAGATTCCGCTCGGCGGGGTCACCGTGCTGCTCGACCTCCACCCCGTCGCCGTGATGTCGCATTTCCTGCTCGCGCTTCTCGTCGTGGCGGGCTCCGTCGTCGTCGTGATCGAGGCCTGGAGCCACCATCGCGGCCATCGCTCCGGCGGCCGGTCCGTCGTGGCTCCGGAAGGTCGCCTGGGTCGGCGTCGCGGCCTGCGCCGCTCTCGTCGTCACGGGGACAGTGTCGACGGCTTCAGGGCCGCACTCCGGCGGCGAGGACATCCGCCGCCTCGGGCTCTCCGTGCACGACACGATCTACGTGCACGTGCGCGCGACCGCTCTCTACGGGATCGTGCTCCTCGTCGTTGGCGTCTTCCTCTGGCGGCTTCGCAAGGAGCTGCCGGGAATCGCGTGGGGAGGAGCGCTCCTGCTGGGCGTCCTGCTCGTGCAGATGGCCGTCGGGGAGATCCAGTACCGCAATGCTCTCCCCTGGTGGCTCGTCGCGATCCACGTCTCTCTCGCAGCGACGATCTGGGTTCTGACCATCGGTCATCGCCTGGGCGCTCCATCGTCCTCCCGCGCCCCTCGTGGCGGTCGACCGCCGCTAAGCTCTCCGTCGATGGAGAACGAGCTCAGGGTCGACGAGCGACCAGCTCTGCGCCGACCCGTTCTGATAGCGGCATTCCGCGGCTGGAACGACGGCGGTCAGGCTGCGACGCTTGCTGGAGGGACGCTCGTGCGGTCCTGGAATGCGCGGCGCATCGCCGAGATCGACCCCGAGGGCTTCGTCGACTTCCAGGCAACTCGGCCGACGGTCACGCTCGACGAGGGGCTGACGCGCAGCATCGAGTGGCCCGAGAACGTCTTCCATGTCGCGTCGATCCCGGGGGCCGATCGCGACGCCGTGATCCTGATGGGGGTCGAGCCGAACTATCGCTGGCGGGCCTTCAACGAGCTCATCGTCGACTTCGCCCGCGATCTCGGAGTCGAGCTCGTCGTCACGCTCGGCGCGTTGCTGGCCGACGTACCGCACACGCGCGACGCGCCCGTGACGGGTGCTGCGAGCGATCTCTCGCTCGTCGAGGAGCTCGGGTTGCAGCCGTCACGGTACGAGGGGCCGACGGGAATCGTGGGGGTCCTGCACGACGCTTTCCGGCAGGCGGACATTCCTACCGTGAGCCTCTGGTCGGCCGTGCCGCACTACGTTTCGCTCGCGCCGAGCCCGCGCGCCGCAAGGGCGCTCTGCGATCGCCTGGGAGAGCTCCTCGGCATCGAGCTCGACCTCTCCGACCTCGAGGAAGCGGAGGAGCTCTACGCCGAGCAGATCACCGAAGCGGTCGCCTCGGATCCCGAGACCGCCGCGTACGTCGAGGAGCTCGAGCGGCGAGCGGACTCGATCGACGAGCTGCTCGACGAGGACGACCTTCCCACCGGTGAATCCCTTGCCGCCGAGCTGTCGCAGTTCCTGCGCGACCGCGAGAGCGGCGACCCGCCGGCAAACTGAGAGCGGTCTACGCGTCTTCGGTCGGAGCGGCGACCGCGGCGACGGAGGCTGCGCTCTCGACTGCCGGCTCCGGTGAAGCCGCCGCTCCGTCACTCGCTGCCGGGTCTGCGGGAGCGCCGTTCGTGCTTGCGGTCGCGGCGTCCACCGTTCCCGCAGGGCGGCGCTTCTTGCGCCGACGGCGCGACTTGCGGGCGGGCGCCTTGGGTGCAGGCAGGTTCTCGGCCAGCGCGTTCGCTATCTCCGTCATGGAGCCGAGATCCTCGCGCGCCTGCTCGAGGAGCGCGGTTGCGCGCGGCGTGTACGCGTCTGCGGACGCAAGCAGCGCGGCTCCGACCGACAGCGGCAGCGCCCGCGCGACCTGAACCAGCTTGGCGATGTTGTCCTCGTGGCGGTGGCCGCGAGAGTTGGCGACGGCTCCGAGCAGTCGCTTCGCCTCGGGGAACTCCGCGCTCGCGCGGCGATCCTGCACCTTCCTCGTTGCCCGTGCCAGCTTCCACGTCCAGCGGCCGAGAATCTGCTCGGGCGCGGTTGCCTTGCCCTCGCCGATTGCGCGGAGCAGGATCCGTACGCCCGCCGTGCGATCCTTCTCCCAGGGCAGCGCCTGGCTGACGAGCGTGACGAGGTCGTCGAAGTCGGCGCGCTCGACCGGGGTCGCGACGCGATCGGCGAGCGCGGTCATGCGGAGGCGGCGGTTCGGGTTCTCGGCGGCGCAGACGGCGAGGAACGTCTCGAGCGCACCCTTGCCGGCTCGACCCTCGGTGAACTTGCGGGCGAACTCCGTGCGCTGGTCGAAGCGGATCTGCCTGCCGGCGATCGTCGCCCAGAAGCGCTGCTCCTCGTCGTCGAGGAACTTCGGGTCGATGCGCTGCCACTCCCGCTGGATCACGGCAAGACGCCGGATCACGTCGGGAGTGACGGGCACGAGCCACGGAACGGGAGAAAGGAGCCGGCGTGCGCGACGCTGCTGACGCCGTCGCGGAGCGGGTGTGACGCGCGCACCCTCGCGGTAGAAGTCGGCGTCGAGCAGAGAGTGCAGTGAGATCACGCGGTCGTTGTGCGTCGAGCCCTTCGTCACGAAGTCGACGACGACGCCGGCCTCCTTGCGCGAGTGCATACGCATGATCCGGCCGATGCGCTGCTGGTAGACGCGGCGGGAGGCGGTCGGTGCCAGGTGGAAGCAGACGGTCGCCCGCGGCGAGTTCCAGCCCTCTGCGAGGAGCTGCGCGTTGATGAGGACGTTGATCTCCCCGCGCTCGTACGCTGCGAGGGTCTCGGCGAGCTTGACCGGTGGAGTCTTGCCCGAGACCGCCTCGGCCTTGAGGCCGGCAGCACGAAACTCCTGGGCGAGGTTGTAGGCGTGCTCGACGCCGGCGGCGTAGACGATGCCCGGGGTCGTCCCGAATCGCTCGCGATAGAGACTGGCCGCTGCCTGGTTGAGCGCGGAGTGGTCGAGTGCGGCGGCGAGCGCGCGCTCCTCGAAGTCGCCGCCGACGATCGGAACCGAGTTGATCGCAGCAGCCGGAGGCACTCTCAGGCAGCGCAGGGGCGCGATCAGCCCTCGACGCGCTGCGTCCGCGAGGGGGAGATCGTCCACCGAGGCGGGGAAGACGTCCGAGACCTGCTTCGCGATCAGCTGCTCGGTGGCGGTCATGCCGATGTAGACCGGCTCGCTGAAGGAGCGGATCGCCGCGCTCGTCTTCTCGCCGAGGGCCGTGTGAGCCTCGTCGCAGATGACGAGCTGGTAGGCGCTGCGCGAGATCTCGTCGGCGTGGCGGGCAAACCAGGCGTAGGTCTGGATCGTGATCGGGTCGTCCCGGAGTGGCTCCTTGCCGGCGTAGATCGCGTCCGTGAAGCGGTCGGCGTATCCCTCCGTCGTCAGGTCTCGCTGGAACTGGGAGACGAGAAGGCGGCGGTGCGTGAGGATCAGGATTCCGAGGTGCCGCGCCGATTCGACGAAACCCGCAGCGGCGATCGTCTTGCCGGAGGCGGTCGGGTGTCGGAAGCGATAGCGGCGTTCCGCGCCCGGATCCTCTCCGGTAAACGTCGGCTCGTCGGCGTCGAGGTCGACGACGCCCGCGTCGAGGTCGTCGTCCTCCTCGTCCGTTTCGCCAGGGTCGTCGGCGGGCTCGGGCGCGTGTCCGTTGCCGTTGCCGTTCTCCTCGGCGCTCCGTTGGTGCGCGGCGATGAGCTCGGTCAGCATCCCCGCGAGCGCATCGACCTGATGGCGGCGAAGATCTGTTCCCGAGGCCGTCTGCGGTTTCGGCGCTGCGAGCACGCGCTCGAGGCCGAGCATCAGCCCGTAGTCGACCCGCCAGGCGGGGCTCGGCGTGCGATTGCCGGCATCCATCTCGGCGACCGCGTCGTCGAGCGCGCGCCGGCGCGCGGTGCCAGGAGCGAGGGCGGCAGCGGGGTCCTCACCGGAGTGCAGGAACGGCTCGCCGTACCAGGCCTGAGCGCGGAGCGCGGCGGCCTCGAGGCCATCTGCCGGCTCCGACGACGGATGTGTCGGATTGAAGTCGGTCTCTTGCATATGCGCAGCACACGATTGTGGTGCTGCATTCCTTGAGGATCAGCACGCTCATGCGTTTCTGGCGCGTCGAGCGGTGCTGTGGGCAGAACAGTACCGAAACACGGCGGGTGGTGGGGGTGTTTGCATCCTGATGACGGTCCAGGCGACACGTTGGGCAGGTGACGACACCTTGCGCCTGGCGCCTGGGTTCAGCCAGGGGCCTGAACGGCTACCTCCTCGCGCCGCTCCCGTGTGTGGACGCGCGTGCGCCACGCGTCGATGAACGCCACGTACTCCCGCCGTGCGGCCTCGATGTCACCGGGAACGAACACGTCGAGTGTGGCAGCAACGTCAACTCGGCCTGTGGGTGATCTCAGCCCGGCGATCTCGCGGTAGCTCCCACGATCCCACTCTCGCGGATGGGTGCAGAGACCGTGCCGGACGGGGTTGAGGGCGATGTATCCGAGCGCCATCAGCAGCTGCGCCTCCGTCGTCGTCCTCCTCGACCAGAACGGGCTCTGGAACAGATGGCCCTCGCGGTCGTGGCGCTTGTTGAACGCACGGGCGTAGCGTCCGAGCATGAGCTGCATGAAGAGGGAGAGATTCGGTTCGCTCATCCGCACGTACACGTGCGAGTGGGTGTCGAGGTCGGCGTACGAGAGGATCGTGACGCTCGTCTGCGACGCAGCCTCGGTGCGTATCTGGGCCAGAGTATCTGGCGCTCGCGCTCGTCGAGTATGAATCGCGATCGACCGTTGCCGTTGAAGCAGATGTGATGGAGGGCTCCGGCGGCGTCTCGGCGGTCTCTGGAGGGCATCCGATCAGCGTGCCGGATCTTCGGTGGCCGCGCAATTGGCTCTTTTGGACGATCTTGCGGGTGGTCACCGTTCCGCCGCCTGGCTGAAGCCAGGCGGCATGCGCGCGTGAACCGCCCTGCGTTGGTTGGGGCCGGTCGGTCCGCCGCCTGGCTGAAGCCTGGCGGCATGCGCGCGTGAACCGCCCTGCGTTGGTTGGGGCCGGTCGGTCCGCCGCCTGGCTGAAGCCTGGCGGCATGCGCGCGTGAACCGCCCTGCGTTGGTTGGGGCCGGTCGGTCCGCCGCCTGGCTGAAGCCTGGCGGCATGCGCGCGTGAACCGCCCTGCGTTGGTTGGGGCCGGTCGGTCCGCCGCCTGGCTGAAGCCAGGCGGCATGCGGGTGTGGTGCGCACAGCCCTGGCTTCAGCCAGGGCGGCGACCGCTGGTGGCTACGCGGTCGCGAGCAATGCGCCGGACGCGCGCACGGACGCGCCGCTCTCGTCCAGGTAGCGCGTCAGGCCGCCGCGGAAGAACGGGAAGCCCGCGCCAAGGATCAGGCAGGCGTCGATCTCCGCGGCGGAGGAGACCACGCCCTCGTCGAGCATGTGCCGGGCCTCGTCGGCGAGCGCCTCGAGCAGAGCGGCATGGAGCTCGTCCACGGTCTGCCGTGCATCGCCGGTGACGACGACGTCCATCTCGCCGTTCGCGAAGTTCTCGAGCGTCGGCGAGAGCGGGAAGCGGTCGGGGAACGCGTCGTGCAGCGTATGGAGGACGTGGTTCGCGACCCGCGGGCCGACCATTGCGAGCAACGCCGAAGGCGGCATCGGAATGCCGATTCGCAGGGCCGCCTCGTCGGTCTCCTCGAACGTGTTTCCGTTCTCGAGCGCCTGCATGAGGACGCTCGACTGCCGCGTGAGCAGGCGGTTGACGACGAACGCCGGAGCATCCTTCACGAGCACGCCGCGCTTGCCGAGCTTCCTCGTCACGTCCCACGCCGTGGCGAGCGTCGCGTCATCGGTCGCGGTCGCGCGCACTACCTCGACGAGCGGCAATACCGCGACCGGGTTGAAGAAGTGCATGCCGACGACCCGCTCCGGGTGGCGCAGGTGCCGTGCCATCTCGGAGACCGACAGGGAGGACGTGTTCGTGACGAGCAGGCACTCGTCGGCGACGACCGCCTCGAGCGCGGCGAACACCTCCTGCTTGACGGCGATCTCCTCGAACACGGCCTCGATCACGAGACCGCATCCCGCGAAGGCCGCGGTGTCCGTCGCTCCGCTGACGATCGAGCCGAGAAACCGCGCCTTGCCCTCGGCGAGTCGGCCGCGCGACACCTGCTTCTCCAGATCCGCGCGCACGGCGGCGACTGCCTCCTCCACCCGTCCGGCGTCGATGTCCGTGATCACCACCGGCACCTCGAGTCGACGCAGGAACAGCGTCGCGAGCTGCGTTGCCATCAGGCCCGCGCCGACGACGCCGACCCGCTCGATCCGGCGCGGCTTCGCATCGGGGATGCCGATGCCCTTCTTGATCCGCCGCTCGATGAGGTCGAAGGCGTACACGCCTGCCTGGGCCTGCGGGCCGGGGAGGAGGTCGGCGAGCGCGTCCTCCTCCGCCGCGTAGCCCTCGGCGATCGTCCACTCCGCGGATCCCGCGATCAGCTCGAGTGCGCGATACGGGGCGAGGGCGACACCGTGCACGGCATCGTCGACGGCGTACCGTGCCTTCGCGCAGACCTCGACGGCATCGGACAGGTCGACTGTCTCCCGCGCGGGGGGTGACCCTTCGACCGCGCGCACGAGCCACTCGATCGAGTCGTCGAGGAACTCGACGTCGTCGAGGAGCGCGTCGGCGAGGCCGAGCTCGGCGGCGCGCGACGCGTTGATGAGCCGGTTCTGCTTGAGCGGGTTCGCGACGATCAGCTCGACCGCAGCGGCAGCCCCGATGAGCCGCGGAGTGAGCTGCGTGCCGCCCCACCCCGGGATGATCCCGAGGAAGACCTCGGGGAAGCCGATGTGGCGGACCGAGCGGGCGATCGTGCGGTAGTCGCAATGGAGGGCGATCTCGAGCCCGCCGCCGACGGCGGCGCCGTTGATCGCGGCGAGCGTGGGGAACGGCAGATCGCGGATCGCCCCGAACGCCTCGTGTCCACCGACGGCGGCGGCGCGCGCGAGCTCCGGCGTCGACATGCGCGGAAACTCGGTCAGGTCGGCACCGGCGGCGAAGACGAACGGCTTGCCCGTGAGGACGAGGCCGCTCCACTCCCGGCCCTCGAGCTCCGAGAGCAGCTCGCCAAGGGAAGCCAGCGCCGCGCTCCCGAACACGTTCGGCTTCTGCCAGTCCTCCCCGTTGTCCATCGTCACGAGCGCGACGGCGCCGACGCGCGTCGTGACCTCCTGGAGGAAGAACCGGGTCGGCGACTCAGCCATGGCGCGTGTTCTCCCACAGAACGGCCGCGCCCATGCCGAGGCCGATGCAGAGCGCGGTCAGGCCGTAGCGTACGTCCGGTCGGCGGCCGAACTCGTCTGCCAGCTGCGCCATCAGCCGTACTCCGGTCGCCGCGAGTGGATGACCACAGGCGATCGCACCGCCGTAAGGATTGAGCCGCGGATCGTCTGACGCAACCCCGACACCGTCGCACCACGTCAGCACCTGGACGGCAAACGGCTCGTTCACCTCGAAGAGGCCGATGTCGTCGATCGTCGAGCCCTGCCTGGGCGAGGACCCTTTCGGTCGCGGGAACCGGGCCGATGCCCATCAGATGAGGCTCGACGCCGGTGTACGCGAATCCGACGAGACGCATGGTGGGCTCGAGCCCGAGCTCTGCAGCGGCTGTCTCGGATGCGAGCAGTCCGGCCGTGGCGCCGTCGGTGAGCCCGGCGGAGTTGCCGGCCGTGACTCGACCGCCGGCGCGGAACGGGGTTCGGAGTGCTGCGAGGCCCTCGAGTGTCGTCTCGGGTCGCAGGAACTCGTCGCGCCCGGCGACTCGCCACCCCTCGTCGCCGAAGACGCTCATCGGCACGACGGTGCGCGACATCACGCCGTCCTCGTCGGCCCAGGCTCGGGTCGCCCGGGCCTGGCTCTCGAGCGCGTACGCGTCGGCGGCCTCCCGCGTCAGCTGCGGAAATGCATCGTGGAGGTTCTCGGCCGTCTGGCCCATCACGGCCGCGCTCTCGTCGATCAGCCGCTCGCTGAAGAAGCGCGGATTGAAGTCGACCTCGTCGCCCATCGCATGGTGCCCCATGTGCTCGACGCCGCCCACGAGGACGAGGTCGGCTGCCCCCATCGCGATCTCGCCGGCGCCTGCGGTCGTCGCGGTCAGTGCTCCCGCACACATGCGGTCGACGGCGAAGCCGGGAACCGTGTGGGGGAGTCCCGCGAGCAGGGCGACGTCCCGGCCGAGTGTCAAACCCTGGTCGCCGACCTGCGCCGTCGCTGCGAAGATCACATCGCCGATGCGATCGGGGGGTACCGACGGATTGCGTCGGAGCAGCTCGCGGACGACCTTGACGGCCATGTCGTCGGCCCGCGTCTTCCAGAACAGGCCGCTCGGGCCCGCCTTACCGAACGCGGTACGAACGCCGTCGATGAAGACGACCTCGTTGCGCTCGCGCCCCATGTCGACGAGGATAGCCCGTTCCCACCTGACAGACGCCCCAGCTTGTGTGACCATGGTGCACTGGGAGGCCGGCGGGCGGCGCCGGCCTTCCTTTTGGGGTTTCAGCGATGGAAGAGCATATCGCTGAAACCACGAAAGGATCGTTCTTGCTGCGCGCTTCGCGCGGATCCTGAAGGGGCCCGCCCGCGGGCCTCTCAGGTGGAGCGTGCGGCGAGCCGGCCTCCTTCTTGGGTTCCCGCGATGGAAGAGCAGATCGCTGAAACCCCGAAACACCTGCTTGCTGCGCGCTTCCCGCCTGATTCCTTCTGCGCGCTTCGCGCGATCCTGAAGGGCCCGCCCGCGGGCCTCGCTAGATGGAGCGTGCGGCGGGGCCGGACACGCGTGCCGGGGCGGGACCTATCGTTGGCTTCGGTGCGCTTCCTTCGACGTCAGCGACTCGCGGAGGCGGCGGCCGACGATCTCTGCCTCGCCGTCGGTGAGCCCCATCGCATTGACGCTCAGCTCGCCGAGCTCGGCGCGCGACTCGGTGACTGCGACCGGCGGACTGCCGTCGAGCAGGTCTGTGACCACCTCGTATGCCGTTCGTCCGAGACGCGTCTCGTCCAGGGTCAGGGAGAGCACGGGTACGGGCTTCTCAGGAGGGCATCGCCGCGTGATCACGACACCGTCGATCTCGCCCAGCGTGGCCGCGACGATGTCCAGCCGTCCAGTCCACACGAGCGCATCGTCATCGTCGGAGCCGGCCGCGTAGCGCTCGAGCGCCGTGAGCAATCCGACGATCTCCTCCCGCCCCACCTTGAGGGATCGGCCGAGTCCCTGATGCGGAACTCCCCCGATCGCACCGGACGCGAGCAGCGAGCGCCGGTTCCACGTCTGCCCCCGCACGTCCATGTCCTGATGCTGCAGGGCAATCGAGGCGATCAGGTCGGCGCGGCCGGCGAGAATACCGCTCGACTGCGGCCCTCCGATCGCTTTGCCGCCGGAGAAGGTGACGAGGTCGGCGCCCTCGCTGATGAACCGGCGCAGGTTCGACCGCGGGGGGAGCTCTGCGGCCGCGTCGACGATGACCGGGACGCCCCGAGCGTGGGCGATCTCGGCGACCTCGGGCAGGCTCAGCGTGCCCGGCGTGTCGAAGATCGGGCAGGCGACGGCGGCGGTGCGGTCGGTGATCGCCGCCTCGAGCTGCCAGGGCATCGTGCCGCCTGCGCCCGGGTAGCCGAGGTACCCCACCTCGACCAACGTGACACCCGCCGCGCGAATCGCGTGGTCATACGAGTTGCGGTGGCCGCGCTGAACGACGACCTCGCCCTTCATCCCGGTCACGTCCGGCAGTCGATCCATCTTGTCGACGTCCATCCCGGCGACACATGCGGCGATGCCGAGCGTGAGCCCTGCCGAGGCGCCGTTCGTGACGTAGCCTGCCTCGGCCCCCGTCACCCGGGCGAGCACGTCTCCGGCTCGCGCCTGGAGCTCGTCGATATGCACGAACGAGGCGGCTGCCTCGGCCATCGCGGCCAGCACCTCCGGGGCCATCCGGCTCCCGCCGACCCGCGTCAGGGAGCCGCTGGCATTGATGATCGTCCGAACGCCGAGGTTCTCGTAGACGCCCATTCCCGGCCCGGGGTGCCTAGTGCGGCGTCTCATGACGTTTTCCAGGAAACAGCATGTCCATGAGGCGCCGCACTACCGAGTCAGCATGGTAGTGCGGTGTCTCGCGACGATCATTTTCCGGTCTAACGTTGCGAGACACCGCACTAGGAGTCGCCCGAGGCCAGTTCGCGCGAGCGCACCATCGCAGCCTGGATCGCGTTCAGCATCGCGGCGCGGACGCCCGCGATCTCGAGCTCCCGGATCGCCGCGATCGTCGTTCCGCCGGGGGAGGTGACCATCTCGCGGAGCTCGACCGGGTGCATCTTCAGGTCGCGCATCTGCTGTGCGGTCCCGAGCATCGTCTGCACGACGAGCTGCGTCGAGATCTCGCGCGAGAGGCCGAGCAGGAGCCCGGCCTCGATCATCGCCTCGGCGAGGAGGGCGAAGTAGGCGGGGCCCGAACCCGAGACGGCCGTGACGGCGTCCATCAGCTTCTCGGGCACTCTCACGACGGCGCCGAGGTGAGCGAGCGCCTCCTCGGCGAGCGTGACGTGTGCGTCGTCTGCATGGGCGCCCGCGCAGAGGCCTGCGACGCCCTCGTGGACGACGGACGGCGTATTCGGCATCGCGCGGGCAACCGGAACGCCCGGAGCAAGGTGTCTCTCGATCGTCGCTGTCGGGATCGCAGCGCACACCGAGAGAACCGTCTGCTCGGTCGTGATCAGATGTCCGATCTCCCCGAGCAGCCCCTCGATGTCCTGCGGCTTGACCGCGATCACGACGAGCGCAGCACCCGCGACCGCGTTCTCGTTCGCCTGGGTGGTGGGAATCCCGTATCGCTCGTTGAGCTCCGTGACGCGCTCGGGCCGCCGGCTCGACGCGGTGATCTCGTCCGGCGTGCGCCAGCCGGAGGAGAGAAGCCCGGAGATGAGTGCCTCCCCGATCTTGCCGGCCCCGAGGACCGCGATTTTTCGCTCGTTCACCATCGCCTCAGTGTAGAGACGTGCATCTCAGGCGGCGCGCCTGGTGCGGAGGCGGGCGCGGCGACCGAGGTCCGGGTCGGCGCCGGGGATCAGACCGCGTGACCAGCCGAGCATCAACATCTGACCGGCGAGCCCTTGCCACTCCTCGTACGGGGCGAGGAGCGCCGCGGTCTCCTCCGCCTCGACCCACTCTCCCCGCAGGGAGGAGAGGAGCTTTACGAGCCCGAGATCGCCGACGAGGCCGTGGTCGTAGCGGCCGAGGCCCTCGAGCGCGATCACGCCGACCGACCACGGGCCGATGCCTCGCTCACGCGAGAGGCGCTCCAGAACGACGGGCGTGTCGTAGTCACGCAGCCGCTCCACGTCGAGCGAGCGGACGAGGCGTACGAGCGTCGTGGCTCTCGACGTTGCCAGTCCGTGGCGCCGGAGATCGAGGGGCGACAGGGTGCGGAGACCGTCCGTCGTCGCGACAGCCATGCCGAGCTGCCGCAACACCGAGCGTTCGATCGCGGCTGCCTTTCGTGCCTCGATCAGCTGGCCGCACACGGCCCGCAGTGCTGCGTGAGCGACCGTGGCGAGCGCGTAACGGGCGATAGCCGACCATCGTGCGTGCCGTCGCACCGAGCAGTGGGTCACGGTTGAAGCGCCGGTGAAACTCGGCCGTATCGTCGTCGAGCGCGAGCATGAATCGTGCCGTCTCGAGGCCCGCTTCGGTCGTCGCGCTGAATCACGACGGCGCCGTCGGATCGTTGTCGCGCGACCGCCTCGGAGCCGTCCACGAGCGCTCCGCGCCAGGTGCCGCTGCGGCACATCAGCCGCAGCCGATACGGGCCGGTCGGGGTGACGACGTCCTCGAGCATGTGCACCGTGACGCTATCGAGACCGCGCGGTTGGCCGCTTCGCACGGTACCTTCGGCCCAATGAGCTTCGTCGATACCGTCTCGCTCCGCTCGCGCCGGAGAAAGCTCCGGCTGTTCATGGACGAGCTTCGTCCGACGTCCGAGACCACGATCCTCGATGTCGGAGTCGACGAGGTCGGCTTCGGGGCCGAGGGTGGGCAGTCGGGCTGCGGCACGCACAACTTCTTCGAGGAGCTCTATCCCTGGCGCGAGCGGATCACCGGCGCTCGGGCTCCACGACGGCGCCGGCTTCCGCGCGAGCTACCCGACCGTCGACTACGTCCAGGGCGACGCATGCGCCCTTCCGTTCGCGGACGGTTCCTTCGACGTCGTCTTCTCCAATGCCGTGATCGAGCACGTCGGCGACGTCGAGCGGCAGCGCCTGTTCGTCAGCGAGGCGTTGCGCGTCGGCCGGCGGGTCTTCCTCACGACCCCGAACCGCTGGTTCCCGCTCGAGGTTCACACGCGACTCCCGCTCGTCCACTGGCTGCCGAAGTCGGGCTCCGACCGCGCGTACGAGCTCGCGGGCAAGGGCTGGGCAAAGGAGAACCACCTCCTCGGCAGTGGCTGACCTCCGGCGCCTCTTCCCCGGCGAGGTGCGAATCGTCAACCTCGGGCTCACGCTCGTCGCGATCACATGAGCGACCGCCTGCCCCGCATCGCGCTCGTCGTCTTCATCGTCGGCCTCGCCGTCCACAACCTCGTGATGGCGGAGCTGTGGGACGTGGGCGTCCGGGGTACCTCACTCGACGTCGTCGCCGCCTGGAAGGACGTGCTGCTCGCTGCAGCGCTCGTCGTCGCGCTCCTCGCGGCGGGCAAGCTGCCGTCGTGGCTCTGGGCCGACCGGCTCGCCCTCGTCTACGCCGCGCTCGTCCTTCTCTACTGGCTCGTTCCTCAGGGCTGGCTCGGCGACGGCGCCGCAACCCAGAAGGGCCAGCTTCTCGCTGCGCGCCATGACCTGATCCCGGTCGCCGCCTACTTCCTCGGGCGCCTGCTCGTGCTGACGCCGGCGACGTGGCGGCGCCTCTCACTCGCGCTCGTCGGGGTTGCCGCGGCGGTCACCGCCTGGGGGCTCGCCGATGTCTACCTCGTGCCGCTGCAGTGGTGGCGCGACTCGGGCGTGCCGGGGTGGTTCGAGGAGCAGCTCGGGCTCGACTACAGCGAGGGGCTCTCCGGGCTGCCCGAGAACTGGGTTCTGAACACGGGAGACGAGCTGAACCCGATCCGCCGGCTCGGCTCGACCTTCCTCAGCCCGCTCGCGACCGCGTACGTCCTCGTGATCGTCCTTCTCTACCTCGTCGCCCGGCGTCGACCATGGTGGGTCGTCGTCGCCGGTGCGGTGGCGTACGTGGGGCTGCTCTGGACGCACACGCGTGCGGCGTTCCTCGCTCTCGCGCTCGGGCTCGTCGTGCTCGCGATCGCGCAGCGCCGACTCCTGCCGCTCGGCCTCGCCGTCGCCTCGTTGATCGTCGGGGTCGGGTTCGTGAAGGCGTTCCCGACGATCGGTCCCTCGACGAGCTACACCCAGGCAGAGCTCGAGATCCTGCGTCAGGGGGGCCAGCAGAACCCGGGCGTCGACAGCGACCCTCTGGCCGGAGGTGACGCGTCGACGGCGAGCCACTGGCGCAATCTCCGTGACGGCGTGCGCACCGTCGTGCGGCACCCGCAGGGCTACGGTCTCGGGAACGCCGGCGTCAATGCGTCGCGCACCGGGGTCGAGATCAAGGCAGGGGAATCGACGTACACGGAGATCGGCGTCGAGACCGGCATCGTCGGGCTCGCGGCGTTCGTCGCGTGGCTCGTTGCGGTGCTCGTCGGCCTCTGGCGGCGCTCGGCCTGGCTCAGCGCCGCCTGGGTGGCGATGCTCGCGATCGGCGTCCAGACGGACGTGATCGGGGTGCACTGGATCGCCTACGTCCTCTTCGCGCTCGCAGGCGTCGCGATCGGCGGCGGCCTGCCCGACGACACGGAGGATGCGGCGGCATGAAGGCGCTTGCCGAGCGCATCGGCCTCTACCGCGTGGCCGCACTCATGATCGGATGTGCGCTCGTGCTCGAGATCCTGCGCGTCGAGGTGTTTGCCGGCAGTCGCTCCCGCCCAGGTTGCGTGCACGTTCGGAGAGGTTGCGTTCCTCGCGTTCGCGGCCATGGTCTTCATGAAGGCTCGTCAACGAGGCGAGACGCCCGAAGATCGGGGAGAATGAGGCAGATGGGCAAGGGATATGCAGAAGGGCCGGCGGCCGAGGAGGCGGAGCGGCGGCTCGAGGAGCTTGCTGACGGGACCTCCGAAGCTCGCCTCGGTCGAGCGCGCGGCCGTCTACGGCTCGACGCCGGACGAGCCGGAGCGGCACTTCCTCGGCTGGCTCGGAGACGTCGATCCGGACCAGCTCTTCGAGGCGGGTGCCGCCTACGGGATCACCGTCGTGCGACAAGCGGCCGAGTAGCCGGATGACGCGTGAATCCTGTCGCCGCTCGGCGGCCGTGACAGCTGGGACGTTCTGTAGCGTTCTCGGGAGAATGCGTAGCCCGCGCCTGTGAGCTCCAAGCCAGTCGAGCACGTCGATCGTGTGATCATCCGGTTTGCCGGGGACTCCGGCGACGGGATCCAGCTCACCGGTGATCGCTTCACGAGCGAGACCGCACTGACCGGCAACGACCTCGCCACGCTCCCCGACTTCCCGGCCGAGATCCGCGCGCCCGCCGGCTCCCTCCCTGGCGTCTCGGGGTTTCAGGTGCACTTCGCGGACCACGACATCTTCACGCCGGGCGACCAGCCGAACGTCCTCGTGGCGATGAACCCGGCCGCGCTGAAGACGAACATCGCGGACGTACCGAAGGGCGGAACGGTGATCGTCAACACCGACGCCTTCGGCGAGCGCAACCTGCAGAAGGCCGGGTATGACGTGAGCCCTCTCGGCGACGGCTCTCTGGCCGGGTTTCACGTGCACGAGGTGGCCCTCACGTCGATGACCGTCGAGGCGCTCAAGGGCGTCGAGGGAATCACCTCGCGCGAGGCGGAGCGGTCGAAGAACTTCTTCGCGCTCGGCCTGATGCTGTGGCTCTACCACCGTCCGGTGGAGGGCACCCTGGCCTTCATCGAGCAGAAGTTCGGCAAGAAGCCGGCGATCGCCGAGGCCAACACGCGCGCCTTCAAGGCGGGCTACAACTACGGCGAGACGTCCGAGGACTTCGCGGTGTCGTACGAGATCGCGCCGGCGCGCCTCGCACCGGGCCGCTATCGCCAGATCAGCGGGAACTCGGCCATGAGCTATGGGCTGATCGCCGCCTCGAAGCTCTCGGGGCTTCCTCTCTTTCTCGGGGCGTACCCGATCACTCCCGCGTCCGCCATTCTCGAAGAGTTGGCGCGGACACAAGAACTTCGGAGTGACGACGTTCCAGGCAGAAGACGAGATCGCGGCCTGCGGTGCTGCCCTCGGTGCCTCCTTCGGAGGGGCGCTCGGCGTCACGACGTCTGCCGGGCCGGGCGTCGTTCTCAAGTCGGAGATGGTGGGCCTCGGCGTCATGCTCGAGCTACCCCTCGTCATCCTCGACATCCAGCGGGCAGGCCCATCGACGGGGATGCCCACGAAGCCCGAGCAGGCCGACCTGTTGCTCGTGCTCTTTGGGAGGAACGGCGAGAGCCCTGTGCCCGTGATCGCGGCATCGAGTCCGTCGCAGTGCTTCCACGCAGCGATCGAGGCCGCGCGGATCGCGCTCAAGTACCGCACGCCGGTGTACCTGCTCTCGGACGCGGCGCTCGCGAACGGTTCTGAGCCCTGGCTGATTCCCGACGTCGCGGCGTTGCCCTCGATCGCCACGTCTTTCGCGGTGCCATCTCCGGACGGCGCTCCCTTCCACCCCTACGAGCGGGATCCCGACACGCTCGCGCGACCCTGGGCGGTACCCGGAACACCCGGTCTCGAGCATCGGATCGGCGGTCTCGAGAAGCAGGACGTGACGGGATCGATCTCCTACGACCCGGACAACCACGATGCGATGGTTCGCCTGCGAGCCCGGAAGGTCGCGAACATCGCTGCCGACATCCCGGACCTCGAGGTCGATGACCCGGACGGCGACGCCCGCACGCTCGTGCTGGGGTGGGGATCGACGTACGGTCCGATCGGCGCCGCCGTCAAGCGCGTGCGCCGTGACGGACGCAAGGTCGCGAGCGCACACCTCCACTACCTGAACCCGTTCCCGCGGAACACGGGCGATGTGCTCCGCCGCTACGACCGGGTCATCGTGCCGGAGATGAACACGGGCCAGTTGCTGAAGCTGATCCGCGCGGAGTTCCTCGTCGACGCGGTCGGCTACAACCGGGTTCGGGGCTTGCCGTTCCGCTCCAGCGAGCTGGCCGATGCGATCACGGCGCTGGGGGAGCGGTGAGCTTCAGCGCCGTGATCACGGGTGACGATCGCGTTCTGGTCTCCCACGACGGCCGCCAGGTCGTCGCGCTTTCGGGGTCGGATGCGCGCAAGGTGATCGATCGGCTCGAACGTGCCGAGGATGAGGAAGCGGAGCAGATGGTTCTGGCGAAGGCGACGGGCAACTTCAAGCGGGGGAACGAGCGATGAGCAGCGGGAACGGCGTGCCGATCCCGCTCACTGCGAAGGACTTCAAGTCCGACCAGGAGGTGCGCTGGTGCCCGGGCTGCGGCGACTACGCGATCCTCAACGCCGTTCAGGGATTCATGCCCGAGCTCGAGATCCCGCGAGAGAGGATCGTCTTCGTCTCGGGAATCGGCTGCGCAGCGCGGTTCCCCTACTACATGGAGACCTACGGGATGCACTCGATCCACGGTCGCGCACCCGCAATCGCCACCGGGCTCGCGACGGCGCGACGTGATCTCTCGGTCTGGGTCATCGGTGGCGACGGCGACATGCTCTCGATCGGCGGCAACCACCTCATCCACACGCTGCGCCGCAACGTGAACCTGACGATCCTGCTCCTGAACAACGAGATCTACGGCCTCACGAAGGGCCAGTACTCACCGACGTCGGAGCGCGGCAAGGTGACGAAGTCGACGCCCATGGGGTCCGTCGATCAACCATTCAACCCACTCAGTGTGGCGATCGGAGCCGAGGCGACCTTCGTGGCACGGGCGATCGACACCGACAGGAAGGAGCTGACCGAGGTTCTCCGCGCAGCTGCGTCGCACCGCGGCACGTCGTTCGTCGAGGTCTTCCAGAACTGCAACATCTACAACGACGGTGCGTTCGACTTCGTCCGGGAAGAGAAGGAGAACCGCATCTACCTGCGGGCCGGCGAGCCGATCGTCTTCGGCGATCGCGGCGTTCGGCTCGCGGCGGACGGATCGGCGGAGGTCGTCGAGGCGTCGGCTCCGGGGATCCTCGTTCATGATCCGTCGCATGTCGAGCCGAGCGTCGCGTTCGCGCTGTCGCGCCTCACGTTCGACACTGTCGGTGCCACACCGCTCGGGATCTTCCGCTCGGTCGATCGCCCGGTCTATGACGAGGAGGTCGCAGCCCAGCTCGCCGAGGCGACGGAGCGCCAGGGCGTCGGCGATCTCGAGGCGCTCCTGCACGCGGGTGATACCTGGCAGATCGGTTGAGCGGACGCGCGGGGCGGCGCCGGGCGGGCGACGCTTCGCCTCGCCGAGGCTCGGCTGCGCATAGCCCCTACGAGGTCGTCGTCAGCACGTCGACCGAGACGATGGACTCCGGTCGTAGCATGCGGTCGCCGACGAGCGGCCATTCACCGCGCGGCTCCTCGATCTCGGCGATCACGGTGCGGGCCAGCACGAGCGCGCTGTCGCGGTTCGGTGCCGTGCCGACCTGGAGCACCTCACCGTCGCTCATCCGCACGACGACCCGCCTGAGCTCCGACGGCGACCATTCGGCGAGCCGTTCGGACTGGGCGGTGGTGGTCTCGAGCACTGCCACGGCGTCCTCCAGCGATCAGGGTTCGGAGTGCCGCACGACTCCAGTACTGAAGGTATCGCCGCCTCGCGCCGTTGCCTGTGTCCCTCGGATGAGCTATTCGGCGCGCTGAACGTCGATCGAGACGATCGCGCCGGGGCGGATGAAGCGCTCGTCGATCTGCGGCCACTCGCCCTTCGTGGAGGCCTGCTCGATGTGGAGCACCATGTTCCGGGCGATCTGCACGGCGTTGTCGCGCCCCTCGGCTGCCCCGACGACGATGTCGTCGTCGCCGTTCACGCGCAGGATCACGCGGCGTGTGTCCGGTGCTCCAAAGCCCATGGACGGGGTTGCGTTCGGAGCGGTTGCCTCGTCGATGCGCGGAAGAGACGGGAGCACGCCGGCGGCCGGGCTGCTGCCGTAGCCGGAGTCACGGTTCCCGAAGATATCCATCCAGTCTCTCCTCGTCGCAGGGATTGCACCCTCGATATCGGCGGGGTCACGCCGCCCCGCCTTCCCTCAATCGAGGGGCGCGACCGGACGGTGCGTAAGCGTCGCGAATGCCGTGGCGGCAAGCCCCACGGTGCCGGCGACGACGAAGGCGAGACCCGTGCCCCCGACCTCGACGAGCGTGCCCGAGAGCAGCGAGCCGAGTGGTGCGAGGCCGACGAACGCGAAGAGATACAGGGCCACGAGTCGTCCGCGCAGGTGGCCGGGTGAGGCCAACTGGACGAGCGCGTTGGCGTTCGCTGCAAAGAGCGTGAACGCAGCGCCGATCCCGAAGAGGATCACCCCTGCCAGCCGGGCCTCGTGCACCGGGGCAAGCGCGAAGAGGAGGACGCTGAAGCCGAGCGCTCCTGCCCGGAACGCTCCGAACGATGCTCGCCGGGACGACGCTGTGGCGATCGCGCCTGCGAACGCGCCGAGCCCGAATGCCGCCGAGAGAAGCCCGAAGGCACGCGCGTCGACGTGGAGCGTGTCGGAGGCGAGGAGTGGCACGAGCGTGTTGAAGTTGAACCCGACGAGCCCGACGCAGGTGACGACGACGAGCACTGCGCGAATCTCCGAGTCCCGCCACGCGAAGGAAAGCCCCTCGCGTGTCCCGGCGAGAACCGTCGTCGCGCGGTCGTGCTCGACGGGAAAGAGCTCGCTCTCTCGCATCGCGAGCAGTGCGACGAGGACGGCCACGAAGCTGAAGGTGTTGACGACGAAGCACACGCCGACGCCGGCCGACGCAATCAGCACGCCGGCAATCGCCGGCCCGATCACCCGGGAGGCATTCAGCAGGCCCGAGTTGAGCGCGACGGCGTTCGGCAGCTCGCGCGGGCCGACCATCTCGAACGTGAGCACCTGACGCGCGGGTGCGTCGAGGACGAGCGTGACGCCGCCGAGAGTGGCGAGCGCGAAGACGATGGGGAGCGTCGCGGTGCCGGTGAGGGTCACCACCGCGAGGGCAGCCGACGTGAGCATCGCCGCGACCTGCGTCCACACGACGAGCCGCCGGGTGTCGACGCGATCGACGATCGAGCCTGCGAAGAGCCCGAACAGGGTGTACGGCGCAAAGCGGCAGAAGAGCAACATCGCGACGGCGAGTGGCGAACGGGAGAGCGAGAGCACGAGCCACGCGAGCGCAACGTTCTGCATCCACGACCCGGCGAGCGAAACGATCTGACCGCCGAAGAAGAGCCGGTAGTTGTAGTGGCGGCGGAGACTGCGGAACGTGCGCGTCTGCAGCGCGACGCTGACGGTGCTCAATGCTTCACCTCGAGGAGCTCGTCGCAGCGGCTCGACGGCGGCTGCGACGGCCTGCGAGGGCCTCGGGATCGAGCTCCCCGAGCCGCTCCGCGAGCCAGGCCGTCCGGCGCTCGCGTACCGACCGGAGGAGTCGATCGCCCTCGGGAGTCAGCTCCAATCCGACCCGGCGGCGGTCCTCGGTCGAGCGAACGCGAACGAGGAGCCCGGATCGCTCGAGGCGGTCGATGTGACCCGAGAGGGCCGGGGGAGAGATGCCCTCCATCTCCGCGAGCGCTCGCAGGGTCAGGCCGGGGCTGCCCTTGACGAGCCAGAGCAGCGTTGCCTGGCGCCCCGTGATCCCGAACTGCTCCGTCTCGCGACGAAGCTCCCGCGTCAGCCGAAGCAGGACGGGGCGAAGCTCGTTTGCAAGCCCCAGCGCATTTTCAGTAGTGTCACGAACCATTAGGTTCGTTAACTATATCAGATCGCCGGTTTCGCGAGCTCCCGGGCAGGCTCCTCCGACTTGAGCTCGGCCTCGAGCTTGTAGCCGACGCCGTAGCGCGTCTGGAGGAAGGTGTGCGTGGACGCCTTGTGGTCGATCTTCTCGCGGAGTTTGCGCACGAAGACGTCGACCGTTCGGTCGCGATGCGACGCACGCCTCCCCCAGACGCGCTGGAGCAGCTCGTCGCGGGTGAGGACGCGGCCCATCTCGAGCGCGAGGGCGTAGAGGAGGCGGAACTCGGTGGGGGTGAGATCGGCGCTCTTGCCGTCGACGTAGGCCTGCACGTTCTTCGTGTCGAGCCGGAGCTCCGCGATCACGATCTCGTCGCCGCGGCGCGGATCCTGCGCGCGCGTGCCGCGTCGTGCAGCGGCACCGACCCGGGCGACGAGCTCCTTCATCGAGAACGGCTTCACGAGGTAGTCGTCGGCGCCGATCTCGAGCGCGTGCACCCGATCGTGCTCGGTGCCGCGGGCCGAGACGACGACGATCGGCGTGCCGATGCCTTCTCCGCGCGCCTGCTCGATCACCTTCCAGCCGTCGAGGCCGGGGAGCATGAGATCGAGGACGCACACATCGGGTCGCTCGAAGCGGAGTCGCGCGAGCCCGGTCTCGCCGTTTGCGACGCCGACGGCGTCGAAGCCGGCGGACTGGAGGTGACGCGCCATGCCCTGGGCGATGACGTCGTCGTCTTCGATGATCAGGACGGTTGCCATGTGGAGATAATGGACGGCCCCCGGTTTCCCGGGGGCCGTCAAGGTGTTACCTGATGGTAACGAAGTGGTGAACGCGATCTCGAATCGCGCCGTGACTATTCGGCCTCGGCGTCCGTCTCCGCGTTCTCGCCGTTCCGCTGATCCTCGGTGATCACGCGGACGATCTTGATCCGCTCGCACTGGCCGTCGGTCGTCGTCGTGTCCTTCTCCGATGCACGGATGAATGCGACGTCCTGGCCAGGGCCGCAGTTGAGGACGTCGGGCTGCCTGTCGGGCGCGAGGGCGTGCAGGCGGTCGTTGCCCTCGCCGCCGTTCACGGTGTCGCGACCCCAGCCGCCGAACAGGTTGTCGTTGCCTCCGTCGCCGTTGACGGTGTCGTCGCCCTTCCCGCCGCCGACGCGATCGTTGTCCTCGTTGCCCGAGACGGTGTCGTCCCCCGAGCCACCGTGGACGCGATCGTTGCCCGTGCCGCCCGCGGCGCGTGTCGTTGCCTGCACCGCCGAGGACGACATCGTTCCCGGCGTCTCCTGCGGCGCTGTCGTCCCCCTTCCCGGCCCGGACGCGATCGGGGCCGTCGCCTGCCGCGATCGTGTCGTTGCCCGCGAACGCCCTGATCACGTCGGCACTCGGCGTACCGTTCAGCGTGTCGTTCCCGGACGTCCCCTTGATCAGCGCTGCACCCGCGACCGAAGCGAACAGCGCGAGCCCCGCGAGCGAGCCGGCGATTGCTGTGACCTTCATCTTCCTCATGACCTGTCTCCTTCGTGTTGTCGATGACCACCTCATCCAAGGCCGCGCGGAGTATCGGTTGCGTGTGTCCTGTGCAATCCCTACGCAAGCGATCTGTTAGAACGATGTGAAGATGGAACCTGACGCCCGCCGTGGCCGAACGCTCGTCGAGGAGAGCCGTGAGGCAGTGATCGTCCTCGACGACGCCGACGTCGTCCTGCTCGCGAGCAGGCGGGCCCGCCAGTCGATCGAGGGGATCGACGAGGGGCAGCGGGTGCCCGAGGGCCTGCTCTCCGGCGATCTCGGAATCGTCCCGCTGATCGTCCCGTACGAGGTCGGCGGTCGGAGAGAGCGCATCGTCTACCTGAGCCAGGTCGGCGACATGACGGCCTACGAGGAGCTGAGGACGGGGTTCACCGCCGCCGTCTCGCACGAGCTGCGCACTCCGCTCGCGCGGCTCCTGTCGCTTCTCGAGATGGCGACCCTGCCGGGCGAGGACATCCACGCGCTCGTCGAGCGTGCACGCAACGAGGTCGAGTCGGCGAGCGAGCTGATCGACGAGGTGCTCTTCCTCTCCGAGCTCGAGTCGGGCGGCCGGGTCGTCTCCCTCGGCCCCGTCCCCGTGCGCCCCGAGCTCGATGCCGCCGTCGCCGAGCTGGAGGAACGCGCGTCCCGGGCCGGCGTGAGCCTCTCCGTCGAGGGCGACGCGGGGATCGAGCTCGAGATGCGGCCACGGATGCTGCGGGTGATCGGCCAGAACCTGGCCGAGAACGCCATCCGCTACGCAGGGCCCGGGCGCCTCGTTCACGCTCGCGATCGAACGGGACGGCAGCAAGGTCGTCCTCCGCGGCACCGACGACGGCGTCGGCGTCAACGAGGAGGAGCTCGCAAGGCTCTTCGAGCGTTTCTACCGCGCAGACCACGCGCGTGCCTCGCGAGGGACAGGCCTCGGGCTCGCGATCGTGAAGCACATCGTCGGCCAGGCGGGCGGCATCGTAGAGGCGTCGGGCGGCAAGGGCGCCGGGCTCGAGATTCGCTGCGTGTTCTAGCGCACGCGCGCCCCGTTCACCAGTTCGTCACAACTTGTTCACCAGTCGTCACCCCATCCGGGAGAGGCGGCGAGTGACACTCCTCGCGGGTTCATGAGCATGACAACTCCTCGAATCGACTCCGGCAAGCTCGGCGAGCTCGCCACGGCACCCGAAGGCCGCGGGGCCGAGACGGTGTTCGCCGTGAGCGATCTCACCGTGAGCTACTCGGGGAACGTCGCGCTCAAGGGTGTCGACCTCGACGATCCAGAAGAATTTCGTCACGGCGTTCATCGGGCCTTCGGGATGCGGGAAGAGCACGTTCATCCGGTGCTTCAACCGCATGAACGATCTCGTGCCGGGCGCACGCGTCGACGGGGAGGTGCTGTACCACAGACGAGATCTGTACGGGGCGAACGTCGACCCTGTCGAGGTGCGGAGACGGATCGGGATGGTGTTCCAGAAGCCGAACCCGTTCCCCAAGTCGATCTACGACAACATCGCGTTCGGCCCGCGGATTCTCGGCATGAAGCAGGATCTCGACGAGCGCGTCGAGCGCACGCTCAGGCACGCCGCCCTCTGGGACGAGGTCAAGGATCGGCTGAAGGAGAATGCGCTCGGTCTTTCCGGTGGCCAGCAGCAGCGGCTCTGTATCGCACGCGCGCTCGCCGTCGAACCGGACGTGATCCTCATGGATGAACCGGCCTCTGCGCTCGACCCGATCTCGACGTCGCGGATCGAGGACCTGATCCACGAGCTGAAGAACGAGTACACGATCGTGATCGTGACCCACAACATGCAGCAGGCGGCACGCGTTGCAGACATGACGGCGTTCTTCAGCGTCGAGCTCCGCGAAGACGGAAGCGGCCGTCACGGGATCCTGGTCGAGTACGACCAGACGACAAAGGTCTTCACCAATCCAGCGGACAAGCGCACCGAGGACTACGTCACCGGGCGTTTCGGGTAGTCATGGCGCGGGTTGAGTTCCAGGCGAGCCTCGACGGCCTCGAGGCGACGCTCCAGGAGCAGGGCGCGCTCGTTCTGCGGGCACTTCGTGGTGCCGTCGACGTCCTCCGAACGCAGGACGTGGAGCTCTGTGACGAGGTCGTCGCCTTCGACGACGAGGTCGACGCCCGTTACCACGGAATCGAGAGGTCAATCGCGCTGCTTCTCGCGCAGCAGTCGCCGGTGGCGACCGACCTGCGCCTCGTGCTCGCGATCCTGCACAACTCCATTCACCTCGAGCGGATCGGCGACCAGTGCGTGACGATCGCGAAGCTGACGAAGCTCGCCGCCGAGCTCGAGCCTCGCAAGGACGTCCTCGCAGGGCTGAACGAGATGGGTGAGCGAGCGGAGGAGATGGTCAAGATCGCCCTCGACTCGTTCGCCGCGCGCGACGTCGAACGGGCGCATGGGCTCGTCGATCTCGACGAGCTGATCGACCGCTCGAACCACCGAGTCTCGGATCAGGTGCTCTCGATGGCGAGCACTCCGGGCACGCAGGAGTGGGGTATCCGCATGAT
This sequence comes from uncultured Thermoleophilia bacterium, assembly GCA_963741655.1. Classification (GTDB taxonomy): domain Bacteria; phylum Actinomycetota; class Thermoleophilia; order Gaiellales; family Gaiellaceae; genus Gaiella. The sequence goes on along the minus strand of CAVUIQ010000016.1, from coordinate 3,313 downwards.
CATCGTCGCGCGCTGCATCGAGCGGATCGGCGACAACGCAGTCGACATCGGCGAGCAGACCGCCTTCATCGTCACGGGAGAGTTCCACGAGTTCACGGACGCGTCACATTGAACGAGGCAGTTCACCAGTCCGTAACCGGAATGCCACCAACCATCAGCCCATTCGAAGCATCTGGGGCGGGAAGCTCTCGTCTGTACGTCTTGACCGGTACGAAATCCGGCTGAACGTCAACCATGCAATGAAGGGAAAGGGTCTAGTGATGAAGAGAACTCTGGGGCTCATGCTGATCGTGGCGAGCATTGCCGCGTTGGCAGTGGCAGTCGGCGTCGCGACCGCGGCGCCGGCGAAGAAGCAGGACACGTCTCTTACCGGGGCCGGGGCAACGTTCCCGTTCCCGCTCATCTCCAAGTGGATTCCCGCCGTCGGCTCGGCGTACGGGATCAACATCAACTATTCGCCGATCGGCTCGGGTGGTGGCATCTCCGCGATCACTGCTCGCACGGTCGACTTCGCGGGCTCGGATGCGCCGTTGAGCTCGGACCAGCTGACCGCCTGCAAGGGCTGTGTCGTCATTCCGTGGGCGCTGTCCGCGGTCTCGATCCCGGTCAACCTGCCAAATATCGGTTGTACCCTGCGACTCACCTCCGCGACGCTGTCGGGCATCTACCTCGGCACGATCACGAACTGGAACGATCCCAAGCTCAAGCAGAACAATGGCTCGTGCAACCTTCCGGACCTGAAGATCACGCCGGTCTATCGTTCCGACAACTCGGGTACGTCGTACGCGTTCACCGACTACCTGTCGAACGTCAACGCGACCTGGAAGTCGAAGTTCGGTACGGGCACGAACGCCCAGTGGCCGGCCGGGGTCGGCGCACGGGGAAGCTCCGGGGTCGCCGGAGTCGTCACGAAGACGCCCGGTGCTCTGACGTACGTCGACGTGGCGTACTCGCTCCAGAACAAGCTCCGCATGGCCTCGGTCCAGAACAGGGCCGGCAAGTTCGCAACGCCGGGTCTGCGCGGCATCGACGCGGCGGCGAATGCGATCCCGAAGAAGGTCACGAACTTCAACCAGCTGAAGCTCGTCGATCCGCCGAAGAGCGCGGGGCCGCTGGCCTACCCGATCAGCACGTTCACGTATGTGATCGCGCCGACGTCCTCGAGCAAGGCGGCGGATCTGCGGAAGTTCATCTACTGGGCAGTGACGCGAGGGCAGACGTTCGGGCCGCCGCTTCTGTTCGAGCCGCTCCCGCTGCAGGTCAAGGCGTACGCGTTCCGCGAGATCAAGAAGATCCAGAGCTAGTCACGGCGTCATGAGCACCATCGCTCCGGATCCCCTTGCGCCAGCGCCGATCGAGCGCAAGGGGATCCGGCTGGGCGATGTGCTCTTCAAGGGAGTCGCCGCGATCGCCGCCGTCGGCGTGACGGCGATTCTCGGGTTTCTCACCTACAAGGTCTTCGCCCTTGCGTGGCCCGCGATGCAGGAGTTCGGCGCGGCGTTCATCTGGACGCAGGGCTGGAACCCGAACTCCAACGTCTACGGTGCGCTCGTCTACATCTATGGGACTCTCGTCACGTCCTTCATCGCGCTCCTTCTCGCGACGCCGCTGTCAATCGCCATTGCCCTGTTTCTCACGGAGATCGCACCCGGCCGTGTCGCCGCCCCGATCGCGACCATGGTCGAGCTTCTCGCTGCGATTCCCAGCGTCGTGCTCGGGCTCTGGGGCATCCTCGTGTTCGGCCCCTGGGTTTCTGCCCATCTCGAGCCATTCCTCAACACGTGGTTCGGGTTCCTGCCGATCTTCTCGGGAGATCCCTCGCAGGCCGGCGTCCTGCCCGCCGCGCTCGTCCTCACGATCATGATCATCCCGATCACGTCCGCCATCTGTCGGGAGCTCTTCAGCCGCGTCCCGCGGGACCTGTCGGATGGGTCACTCGCGCTCGGTTCGACTCGGTGGGAGGCGATTCGCCGCGTCTCGATTCCCTACGCTGCGCCGGGCATCTCCGCCGCCGTCCTGCTCGGTCTCGGGCGGGCGTTCGGCGAGGCCATTGCCGTCACGCAGGTGATCGGCAGCGGCAACACGATCAATCGGTCCCTGTTTCCCCCGGGCGACACGCTCGGGAGCAAGATCGCGAGTACCTACCAGGGAGCGAGCAATGACATCGAGGTGCAGTCGCTTCTCTACCTGGGCGCGATCCTGCTCGTCATCTCGCTCATCGCCAACGTCTCGGCTCAGGTCATCGTGAATCGGTTCCAGAAGGCGCGGAGGATGTCGACCGGATGAGTTCAGCCCAGGCCACCGATCCGTACGACATCACGGCCAGCTCGAACAACCTCGGCCGCCGCCGCCGCATCCAGAAGCTGGTCGCCGCCCTGGCAATCCTGAGCGCCGTCTTCGCCGTCTTCCTGCTCACCCTCGTGCTTGGAACCGTGCTCGTCAAGGGCTTCAGTTCGATCGACCTGGCGTTCTTCACGAAGCCGGCTGCGCTGTTCGGGGAGAAGGGTGGTATCGCGGACGCGCTCATCGGCAGCGCTCTGATCGTGGGGATGGCGATGATCATGGCCGTCCCCGTCGCGATCCTCGTTGCGATCTACATCGCCGAGTACGCAGGGCCGAAGGCAGCATCGTTCTTCCGCGTCATGCTCGATGTCCTGAACGGTGTCCCCGCCATCATCGTCGGCATCTTCATCTACGGCCTGCTCGTCGTGGGGCACGGCCAGAGCGCGATCTACGGAGCCATGGCTCTTGCGATCCTGATGATCCCGATGGTCGCCCGCGCGACGCAGGAGATCCTCGAGCTCGTCCCACGGCATCTACGGGAGGCGAGCCTTGCACTTGGCGTTCCACGGTGGCGGACGGTGTACAGCATCGTCCTGCCGACCGCGATCGGCGGCATCCTCACCGGCGTCGTGATCGCCGTCGCCCGCGTCGCCGGCGAGACGGCGCCGCTTCTCTTCACGTCGTCGATCACGCAGAACCAGATCTCCTTCGATGTCCACAACGCCCTCCCGACGCTCCCGGTGCGCATCTTCACGCTCTCGGAGTCGCCGTCGCCCGACGACCAGGCGGCTGCCTGGGCGGCGGCGCTCGTGCTGATCGCGTTCGTGCTCGTGATGAACATCGTGGCCAAGGTGATCGCGAACAAGAAGCGCAAGAGCCTCGAAGGCGGGTAGGCCTTTGCGACTCGACCTACTTACATCGATGCAGTTCGATATATTCGGATCATCGATACGGGGAGACTGATGATCGTGGGGCTGAACGAGTTGGGCGAAGGGCGGAAGACGTGAGTGCCTCGCCCGAGACCGTCACG
>CAVUIQ010000015.1:0-9161 GCA_963741655.1 uncultured Thermoleophilia bacterium | reverse complement strand
ATCGACGCACACGGCATCGATCTCCTCTCGACGCTGCTCCTCACGCTCGCGGCGGTCGCTACCGCCTGGGCGAGCTATCAGGCGGCGCACTGGCGAAGCGAGCAGGGGCTCGCCGGCAATCGCTCCATCTCCGCTCGCGTGCAGGCGAATCAGGATCGCCGGGGTACGCGAACCGCCAGATCCAGATCGACGTCGCGACCGTACATCCAGTGGGTCGACGCCTACCAGCAGGAGTGACGTGGAGCTGGCAACGTTCTACTTCCGGCGCTTCCGCCCCGAGTTCCGTCCCTGCCGTCGAACTGCGTGGGTCGCGACGAAGCCCCTCACGAACCCGAGCGCCCCGCTGACACCGTTCGCCATGCCCGAGTATCGCTCGGCGGCCATCGCCGCGAAGCCGAGGCACTCGAAGCGCAAGGCAGATGCCGAGTCGCTGGCGAGGCGCAGGCTCACGTGCGAGCGGGCAGACCGGTACACCCTCTGCGTCGTGATGTTCGCGCTGGCGCTCTTCTTCGCGGGTATCAGTACACGCGACTAGCGTCACGAGCGGTCACGGCTCGTGGCGCTCGGCATCGGCTGGGCTGCGTTTCTCGGCGCCGTTCGTCTGGATGGTGACGTTCCCGGCCAGCCTCGCCCTCTAGAACCTCTTCTCGCGGCTGTCTTGGGAACTAGCGAACGACCTCGACGACGCGGAACGTCTCGCAGACGACGATCGTATCGTCGTCGATCACGACGGGCGGGTCTCCGAGGGCCGCGACCATCTCCGGCGAGGTGAAGAACCGCGCGTGGGCCGCGCGCCAGGCCTCGACGGTCTCCAGCCCCGCCCTCGTCGATCGCGAACTGAAGTCCGACGTCGGCGAAGCGACGTAGCTCGACCTCGAGCGTCTCGATCACGGCGACGGGGCGGCCATCCGAATCGATCACGAGCGACCGATCGCCCGGCTCCTCGAGCGCCTTGCCTTCCCGGAGATACTCCTCGTAGAGACCGGTCGTCGTCGTCTTCTCACCGCGGAGGATCGCGGCGACGAGCTGGTCGCGCAGCGGCCCCGGGTACGCGAACTCGGCGAGCGGGAGCCGCGCCGGGGATGTGGCGACCGATGGACGGCCGAAAGCATCGTCGGCGACGCCGGTGAGGATCGCACAGATGACGAACACCATCGCGCTCAGATAGACGGAGAAGAGAAAGACGAAGATCGCGGCCGCAGAGCCGTAGATCTCGGTGAAGTCAGCGGGGCCCGCGAGGTACCAGCCGAGGCCGATCTGCAGCCCCTGGAGCCCGATCGCTGCTGCAGCACCACCGAGCAGTGCAGCGTGCCAGCCGGGACGACGCCTCGGCAGATAGCGATAGAGGAGGACAAGGACCCCGAACATGAGCGCGGCGGGCACGACGACGCCGAACAGCAGCCCGAAGCCGAACGGCTGCCAGCCGAGCGTCTCGTCGACCCGTTCGCTCATCTTCCTGGCACGCTCTCGACAGCCGAGAGCACGACCGCGACGAGGATCACTCCGAGCGCGCCGAGGACGAGAAGGCTGCTGACGAGGCGGCCTCGCACGAGACTCCGGAGATACCGCCGTCGAAAACGACGGCGAGCGTCTTCTGCATCGAATTCATCACCCCGGTCGCGCCCCAGAGCGCGACCCCGAGTGTGAAGAGGCCGGCGAGGCTCCAGGGCGATGGCACGGAACCGATCAGCGTGTCGAGCTTCGCAATCCCCTGCGGCGCGAGGTCGAACTGGTCGCCGATCGCCGCCACGAGATCACGCTGATCGACCTCGCTCGACGAGAGTACCTCCGCGAGAATCATGGCGACGAACGTCGCGAGAGGGAGGAGCGAGAAGAGGGCGCGATACGAGATCGCCGCCGCGAACTGCGAGCCCCCGAGGCGGCCGTAGAGCGAGATCACGTCGCGGACGACGGCGATGAGCCACCTGGCGACGGCCTGTAGTTCGCGCATCGAGCGACGGTAGCGGCCGGTGTCGACTTACGCATCAGCGTCGCCTCGGATTCCCGGGCCGACAACCGTTCCGTCCGGCCGGGAGATTGATACGGTTGAGCCCCAGCCAATGCGGTAACCGCGGATGCGCGCCGTCGGATCGAAAGGACACGTCCTGTGACCAGCCTCTTCGTCGAAAAGGAGCACGAACTCGCAGCCGCGCTCGAAGATTTCCAGGATCCGAGCCAGGAATGGCGGCGGCTCTTTTCGGAGTTGCTCGGAACATTCTTCCTTGTGCTCGTCGCCGCGGGTGGGGGCATGATGGGCGAGGCGTTCCCGAACACGATCAGCCGCACGGCAGCGGTGGTCGCGCCCGGCCTCATGGTGATGGCGATCATCCTGTTCATGGGCAAGGTCTCCGGCGCACATCTCAACCCTGCCGTGAGCATCGCGTTCTCGCTGAGAGGCGACTTTCCGTGGCGCCGCGTGCCGGGCTACATCGTCATCCAGCTGATCGGCGCGACACTTGCGGTGCTTTTCCTCCGCGCCGTGATCGACGTCTCCGGTACGTACGGCTCGAACTACGTCGCCCCCGGGTTCTCAGCGAGCGACGGCTTCCTGATGGAGGTGGTGCTGACCCTGGGCCTCGTCAGCGTCATCCTCGGTACCGCATCCGGTGCCCAGAACATCGGGATCATCGGGGCTTTCGGCGTTGGTGCCTACATCGCACTCGCCGGGCTGTGGGGCAGCCCCATCTCGGGCGCCTCCATGAACCCCGCGCGCACCTTCGGCCCCGACCTCGTCGGCCAGGACTTCAGCGACTACTGGGTGTACGTTGCAGGCCCGCTGGTCGGGGCATTGCTCGCAGTCGGGGCCGCGTGGGTCCTCCGCGGAGCCGGCGGAGGGCGCTCAGGTTCGGGCGCGGCTCAAGGAGCGCTCGCCACCGAGGTTGAACACCCCGACAAGGAGTAGCCCGTAGCGCTCTGAGCAGAGCGGACGACCTGACGGTCAGGTCCCGTGGCATTGCTTCCACTTGCGGCCGGAGCCGCAGGTGCAGGCGTCGTTGCGGCCACGCTTCGCGTCCTCGGCCGCGTAGTGAGCCACGATCCCCGACGGAGCGGCGCCGACACCCAGCCGCTCTGCCATGAAGCGCATCGCCGGATCGACATGGTGGAAGAACGCCTTGAAGCCTGGGCAGAGATAGTTGAGGCCGGGGTCGCCGTCCGGCGTTCGGATGAATCGGTCCTTGGGGCAGCCGCCGTGGCAGGCGAACCGAACGTCGCAGTCGAGACAGAACTGCGGCAGGGTGTCGCGCTTGTCGAGCCCGAACTGCACTTGCTGCTGCGAGGCGACCATGTCGAGCATCCGGTGCTCTCGTATGTTCCCGAGCTTGAAGGCCGGCTCGACGAAGTGATCACACGAGTAGAGATCGCCCGTGTGCTCGAGCGCGAGCGCGAGCCCGCAGGTCTCGGAGTGGACGCATAGTCCGGGCGGCTCGCCGACCCAGTTCGCGAGCGTGACGTCGAAGATCTGGACGTACACCTCGCCCACATCGCGCCGCACCCACTCCTCGAAGACGTCGATCAGGAACCGGCCGTACTGCTCACCGCCGATCGAGCGGTTGGTGACCAGCTCTCCCTTCTGCTCGTACAACGGCCGGTCGCGCCAGGACGACCACGGCACCTCCCCGTCAGCCGCCTCGGCAACGCGCTCGATGATCGGGATGAACTGGATGAAGCGTGCGTCGCACTCGTCGCGCAGGAAGCGGTACACGTCTCTGCCGTGTTCGCCGTTGCGCGCGTGCACGGTGGTCAGCGCGTTCCACTCGACACCGGCAGATCTCAAATGGTCTAGCCCTTTCGTCACCTGATCGAACGACCCCTTGCCCCCCTTGTTGACCCGGTAGGCGTCGTGCATCTCCCGCGGACCGTCAATCGAGACTCCGACCAGGAAGTCGTGCTCCTTGAAGAACGCCGCCCACTTCTCGTCCAGGAGCGTCGCGTTCGTCTGGATCGTGTACGCCGCCCGCTGCCCCGGCTTCAGATACTCCTGCGCCAGCTCGACCGAGCGGCGGAAGAACTCGAGCCCCATCATCGTCGGCTCCCCACCCTGCCAGGCGATCGCGACCTCCGACACGGTCGCATGCGCCTCGATCAGCTGGCGCAGGTACTGCTCGAGCAGCTCGTCGGCCATCCGGAACCGCGAGCCCGGATAGAGCATCTCCTTGGAGAGGAAGAAGCAGTACGAGCAGTCGAGGTTGCAGACTGCCCCGGTCGGCTTCGCGAGCAGGTGGAACGCCGGCGGCGCCGTGGACATGGCCGGGAGAGTGCCGGCAGTCCCGGCTTCGGTTCTCATGGGAACAGTCTGCCCGTCAGAAGACGCTGACCCAGTCGCTCTTCAGGCTCGCGAGCGTCCAATGCTCCGTGTCGGCACGCTCGAGAGCCTGCTCGGCACCGCTTGTGTACGCGAATTCGCGCTCCGCGTCGTCGTGGAGGACGAGGAGTCGCAAGGACGGCCTGTCCGGGTGCTGGGCGAAGTCGAGCATTGCGATATCGCCGTTCGAGTTGCCGGCGGCGAGGATCGGTCGGCGTCCGATGCGGCTCCAGATCCGGATCGGCTTTTGAGGGCCGTCATCAAGGTAGTCGAGGGCGCCGGTGTGAGAGATCGTGCCGCCTCGCGCGTCACTCGTGTAGTGGAGCCCGGACGCGCTGCCAATCACGCGCTCACGTGGAATGCCGTACATCTCCAGGCTGACGGGCCGCATGAAGTCACGGCCGCCGCCCGAGGCGATGTAGTTCGCGAACCCGTTCGCCTCAAGGAAGCTGAGCAGCTCGACCATCGGCGCATACGCGCAGTCCAGATACCCGCGCCCGAGCGTCGGGTGCTGGACGGTACGCAGGAACACATTGGACTTCGCCTCGAACTCCTCGACGCTGATCCCATCGTACGCCGCGAGCACGCCGGCCGCGAGCGTCCGCACGTTCGATTCGTCACCCGCGTAGTGCTCAGCCATGAGCTTCCCGAACCAACCGTAGTCACGCTCGTAGGCCGCCTTCCACGGCTGCTGCTCCTGCAGCTGCGGGTTCTCCTCCGCCATCTCGACGAACCGGCGAAGGATGAAGTCGAGCTGGATCGGCATGGGCTTCTCGCACCAGAGCGTGCCGTCGTTGTCGAAGACCGCGACGCGCTCCTCGACCGGCACGAACGAGGGGCCTGGCGTGGATACTACGTGGACGAAGTCGAGAATCGCCGTCCTCGCCCGACCATCCCTCCACGTCGGTAGCGCCGTCGCACATATCGCGTCACTGGGGCTCATTGCCGGGCGAACGCCGCTCGCGCCTCCGCGGCGAGATCGGTGAAGGACTCGCCGCTGACGTCGATCATCACGCGCTGGACCGTGCCGCCGACGAACGGCCACGGAGCCTCGCCGGCGTAGTCGTCGGTCACCTGCTCGGCGCCGGAGCGGCCGACGACGAGGCCGCCGCCGCCGAGGCCGAACTTGCCCGGCTGGGTCATGATCGTGGCCTCCCCCACTGCCTTGTCGCGGATGTGGAGTGTCAGCGTGCCCTGCGTCGGCATCGTCTCGTTCGTGCGCTCGAACGTGGCCGAGAGAACGACGTGGCCGGTCGGAATGGGCTCGTCGGAGACGATCGTCTGGACGTGCTCACCCACGAAGTTGTAGGCGTACACGAGCTTTCCGTCCTTGACGTACATGGCGTGGCCACCGAAGCGTGAGCCCTGCGAGAAGATGACGCCGCCGGCCTCCGCCGTGTCGATCTCCACCTCCGCGGCGATCGTGTACGAGCGGTTCCGGATGTTCGGCGCTACCGACTCCGGTATCTCCGCGCCGCCCGGGTAGTAGGTGTAGCGCGTGCGTGGGCTCGAGAGCTGGGGCCGCTCCGCGCCGAGGATCTCTATCGCGCCGCGCGACTCGAGCGGGAGCGCCTGATAGGTGCCCGCCTCGACCCACCAGAGCGCGATCAGCTCCTGCAGCTTCTCCGGGTGCTCGGCAGAGAGGTCGTGGCACTCGCTCGGGTCGGTCGTCGTGTCGAACAGCTCCCAGCGTTGCTGGTGGAAGTCACCCCACGACTCCGGCGCAGCAGGAACCGCGGTCGCGGCCTTCCAACCCTTGTGCCAGATCGCCCGGGTGCCGAGCATCGAGTAGAACTGCGTCTCCTTCGACGGCGCATCCGGGTCGGCGAAGCTGCCCTCGAAGCTGATGCCCTCGATCGGCTTCTGGGTGTAGCCGTTGACGACGTCCGGCAGCTCGACGCCGAGGCAATCGAACAGGGTGGGCACGATGTCGACGGCGTGGTTGTACTGCCTGCGCAGCTCGCCGCGCGCGCTCGATCCCGGTCGGCCACGAGACGATCAGTGGGTCGGCAGTGCCGCCCTCGTAGTTGGCGTAGCGCTTCCACAGCTTGAACGGCGTGTTGAACGCCCAGGCCCACCCGGTTGGGTAGTGGTTGTACGTGCGAGGGCTACCGAGCTCCTCGAGGTACTTCAGGTTCTCCTCCATCGTGTCGGGGAGGCCGTTGAAGAACTTGTTCTCGTTGACCGAGCCGTTCGGCCCGCCCTCACCGGAGGCGCCGTTGTCGGAGACGAGCACGACGATCGTGTTCTCGAGCTGGCCGCTCTCCTCGAGATAGTCGAGCAGACGGCCGAGCTCGTGGTCGGCGTGGCTGAGGAAACCGGCGTAGACCTCGGCCATCCGGGCGAAGAGCCGCTTCTCGTCGTCGGATAGCGACTCCCACGGCCGCACACGATCTCCCTGGGACCAAGGCTTGCCGTCGTGGCTCGTCGTATCGGCGTACGGGTCGATCGGGGACAGCTCCGCGTCCGCCGTGACGATCCCGAGCTCCTTCTGGCGCGCGAAGACGCCCTCGCGATACGCCTCGTAGCCCATGTCGAAAACGCCCTTGTACCGGTCTGCCCACTCCTTCGAGACGTGGTGCGGCGCGTGAGCGGCCCCCGGGCAGTAGTAGAGGAAGAACGGCTTGTCCGGCGCGATCGCCTTCGCGTCCTGGATGAACTCGATCGCCTTGTCTGTGAGATCGACCGTGAGGTGGTAGCCCTCCTCGGGCGTCTTCGGTGCCGGGACGGGGTGGTTGTCGTAGACGAGGTCCGGGTACCACTGGTTCGTCTCGCCACCGAGGAAGCCGTAGTAGCGCTCGAAGCCGCGGCCGAGGGGCCACTGGCGCTTCGACGAGGCGAGGTTCATCTCGTCCTCGGCGCAGAGGTGCCACTTGCCGACGATGTAGGTGTTCCAACCGCGTTCGCCCAGCACCTCGGCGATGTTCGCGCATTCGAACGGGATGTGGCCGTTCGCGTTCGGGAACCCGGAGGTCGCCTCGGTGATGCAGCCCATCCCGTTCGTCGTGTGATTGCGCCCCGTCATCAGGCACGAGCGGGTCGGAGAGCAGAGCGCCGTGGTGTGGAAGTTCGTGTACGTCAGTCCCTCGGCTGCAATCCGCTTGATGTTCGGCGTCTCGATCAGTCCACCGAACGGCTCCATCGCCGAGAAGCCGACGTCGTCGAGCACGACGTAGAGAACGTTCGGCGCACCTTCGGGGGCGATCGGCTGGGTGTACGGCTCCCAGTCCGGAGTCGAATCCTTGATGTCGATGTTGACGACGCCTTTGAACGGCTTGGTCATGAGAGCCTTTCTCGCGGTTGGTGTCAGGACATGACTATCACGAGCCGGGTGGGGACGCGGGATCGGCTCGGTGAAGATCCTGCGCTCAGGCCGACTAACCGAACTGACGTATGAGCGCGTCGCCCATCAGCGCGAGGCCGAGGCCGATCGAGAGCCAGACGCGCAACACCGTAGCGTGCTCGGTGAGCCAGGACTGGCCCCGCCCGAGGATCTCGGCGGCACGCTCGCCCGCGAGGATCACGATCCCGACCGGGACCGTGACGAGGATCGTCGCTACACCGATGTAGAGGAGCACGAGCGTCGCGTCGGCCGGCTTGCCCAGCCCAGCCTCGGTCACCGAGGCCATTGCGAGCAAGGTCAGGAGGAGCCGCTTCGGCCCCCCGAAGCCGAGGAGGGCCGCCATGGACAGCGCGGCAGCCGGCTTCACGCGTGCGAGCCCGGCGAGAATCGCCTCACTCCGGCTGCTCCCGTCCGACACAGGGCGTGGCGGCGCGGCGCGCGCCCTGAGCCCCACCACGAGCAGCGCTGCTCCGAGCAGGAACGTCAGCGTGTTTTCGACCTTGCTATGCGAATCGAGGCGAGCGACGACCGTGGCTCCGACGACGAGACCGACCAGGCACGCGATCGCGGTGCCGACGAGGAATCCCGTCAGGAACGCGATCCCGTTCGTCCGTGGCCGATCGCTCCGGATCACGACGAACGTCGCCGTCAGAACGAGTGGGCTCGCGGCAGCGATGATCGCGTAGAAGACGACGTGGATCCCTGCATGGATCATGTCGGGGCCGCCCGCTGTTCGACTGCGCCGCTCACGGGGAGACCGTACCGCGTCTGCTCAGCCGTCGAAGGTTGTGGGTAGCCTGGCCACGGAATGGAGTTCGAGAGCACAGTCTCCACGGTCGTCCGAGTCGTAGAAGCGGTCGGGGCGATGATCATGATCGCCGGTGGTCTCGGCGCCTTCCTCGTCTTCCTCGAGCGGGTCAGGAAGCCGGAGCGGAGGCCGGGCTCGTACCCGGAGCTGCGCCGGAACCTCGGCCGCTCGATCCTCCTCGGCCTCGAGGTGCTGATCGTGGCCGACATCGTGCGCACGATCGTCGTCGACCAGACGCTCGAGAGCGTCGCCGTGCTCGGTGGGATCGTCCTGATCCGGATCGTGCTCAGCTTCTCGATCGATGTGGAGGTCGACGGCATGTGGCCGTGGAACCGCTGGCGGCGCCCCGTCGATTGAGGGGGGCTTGTCTCAGGGTCGTACGCTGGCGACGATTGCGTCCAGCACACGGTTGAGGGTGCGCTTCGTGAGCAGCGAGATCAGCCACCCGGTGCCTGGCACGATCGGCCGGAACCGGGCGTCCCACAAAGAGTCGTGCCGCCGCCCGGTGACTCTTCGGCGGAGACCCTGCCCTCGTAGTCGCGGGCGGGAACGCCTTTCGTCGCGCGGTAGCGCACGACCCGTCCGGGCTCGACTCCGACGATCTCCTCGTGGCGGTGACCGTCCAGTGATCGAACGATCCTGAGTTGATTCACGCGTGCGGTGGATGGGCGGTCTCGTGGCCGCCCACCCACCGCACTGTTCTCCTG
>CAVUIQ010000014.1:0-7144 GCA_963741655.1 uncultured Thermoleophilia bacterium | reverse complement strand
CCCGACGACGAAGATGAGTGGGAACGCCACCGCGACCCCGATCGAGGCCACGCCCCAGACAGCGAAGAGGAGCACGAGGCGGCCGGGCTCCTCTCCGACGCCACCGCCGTACGTCGAGCCGAGCACTGCTTCGGCGACCGACCGCCGGCGTCACGAAGATCCCTGCGGCGGCACCGAAGACGACGAGGGCCATCCATGACGAGGAGACGATATGTCGCGCCGTGCGAACCGGATCGAGCCCAGCGCGTGTCAACGGAACGGCAGTGACCAGCGAAAGGGACGAAGCGGTCACCGAGACGACCGCGGCGGCGATCAGATAGGCGAACCCGAAGCTGGTCACCGCGCCTTCCCCCTCGTGGGCTGCGAAAGGAAGACACATGACGTAGACGATCTGCAGGGCGAGCGGAAGTGCCACCCCTGTCCCCATCGTCGCGAGGCGAGACCCCAGCGAGCCGCTCGTCGACCGCATCGCACGCGCAGGCATCCCCTCGCGACGGGCCCGCACGGCGAGGGCGGCGAGGTGCCGCCAGCGCGCGGCCCCGTTGATCGCCATCCCCCAGGAGATCGCCTGGACGCCGTCCGGGCCGACCCGCCAGAGGATCACCCCGAGCCCGGCGACGCTCCCGATCGCGTACCCGCCGGCAGAAGTGACGTAGTCGTCGAGGGCCGCGAGCGCGCTCGCTGCGAGCCCCGCGAACAGCTGGAGCATCGCCGCGAGGAACATCCATGGCAGAGCTCCGGCGGCGGTACTCCGGGCAAGCTCGAGCCCGTGCCCGGTCAGAATATCGGCAATAGGCCGGGCGAACCGACGTGAAGATGAGCAACGGAAGCGCGAGGAGCGAGAGCGCGAAGGCGAACCGAGCCACCTCGGCGCCGAGCTGTCTGTCGCTGCGAGCACGTGCAAACGAGGGCAGGACCGTCAACCGGATCGCAGCTGCCGCGAGGACGATGACGGCGAAGACGCCGTAGGCGGCGAAGAAGCCGTCGGTGATAGCGCCGCGCCCGAACTCACGGGCAAGCACGATGCCCACCACGGCTGCGAGCCCCGTTTGCACCGCCAGAGCGGCCGCAGTGAACGCGCCGGTTAGAAGCGAGCCGCTTCGGCCCTGCGCACTATGATTGCTCTCCACTGCGACGGAAGACTATTGATGATGCCGAACGACACCTGCTGGACCGACGAATCGCTCGACGCTCTGCGTGCGGAGTTCGCGGGGTCTACGCCGGACGCACGGTGCTCGTCACGGGGGCCGACGGCTTCATGGGCTCGCACCTGACGGAGGCGCTCGTCGCGCTCGATGCACACGTCCACGCGTTCGTCCGGGCGACGTCGAGTGGCGCTCTCAACAACATCGGGCAGATCCGGAACCAGCTCAAAGTGCACTTCGCAGATCTCACCGACAAGACGTCGATCGACTACCTGATGCGCGAGCTGAAGGAGACGGCCGCCGACAAGCCGTACATCTTCCATCTCGGAGCGCAGGCGCACGTCGGCGAGTCCTGGCACCGCCCGTACGAAACCGTGATGGCGAACACGATCGGCACGCTGAACCTGCTGCAGTCCATCGTCGACACCGGCCTCGAGCTCGAGAAGTTCGACACGGCCGGCACGTCCGAGGAGTACGGGAACGTGCGCGACGACGTCTCGCACCACCACGACTTCGACGACGCCGGGAGCCTGATCCTGCACGAGCGCTCGCCGATCAACCCGAAGTCGATCTACGCAACGGCGAAGGTGGCGGCGGACTTCCTGACGATGAACTACTACGACGCGTTCGGGGTGCCCGGTGTGGTGACCCGGATGTTCAACAACTACGGGCCGCGTCAGAACCCGCGCTACGTGACGGGAACAATCATCACGCAGGCCCTGACGCGGGAGACGATCGAGCTCGGCAACCTCGAGCCGCTGCGTGACTTCTGCTTCTGCACCGACGGCGTGCGTGGGCACCTGACGGTTGCGGCCCACGGGAAGCCCGGTGATGTCTACGTCTACGGGCAGGGCGAGAACATCTCGATGGAAGGCTGGGTCGAGATGATCCTGCAGATCGGCGAGGCGAACGGGTTCTGGCCTGCGGGGCGCACGGTCTCGACAACGCCGAAGCGCTACCGCCCGGGCGCGAGCGACGTGATGGCGCTACGGGTCGGTCACGAGAAGCTCACCGCCGAGACCGGCTGGATGCCGAAGGTCTCATGGGAAGAGGGCGTCTTCGAGACGATCCGCTGGTATGCGGAGAACCGCGAGCGCTGGATCGGGCGCGTGGACTGGCTCAGCACGGGCGCGCCCGCAACGACCGGCTGAACCGGACGAATAAGTACTCTCACTCCTATGCGCATTCTCGTCACCGGAGGAGGCGGCTTCCTCGGCTCGCACCTCGTTGAGCGGCTCCAGGCTGACGGCCATGACGTCGTCGTGCCTCGCCGCTCGGAAACCGACCTGACCGACATGGCACAGACCGCGCGGCTCTTTGATGAGGTGCGTCCCGAGCTCATCTACCACCTCGCCGCCGAGGTTGGCGGTATCGGCGCGAATCGAGCCAATCCCGGACGCTACTGGTACGCGAACCTGATGATGGGCGCCCATGTCCTCGAGCAGGCCCGGCTGCACGAGACGCGCAAGGTCGTCATGGCCGGCACGGTGTGTGCGTATCCGAAGTTCACACCGGTCCCGTTTCGGGAGGACGACCTCTGGAACGGATACCCCGAGGAGACGAACGCCCCGTACGGCGTCGCCAAGAAGGCGCTGCTCGTCGGGGCCGGCGCGTATCGGGAGCAGTACGGACTGGACACGATCTTTCTCCTCCCTACGAACCTCTACGGGCCGCGGGACAACTTCGACCTGCAGAGCTCCCATGTAATTCCCGCGCTCATTCGCAAGATGATCGACTCGCCCGAGGAGATCGTCCTCTGGGGCGACGGAACCCCGACGCGCGAGTATCTCTACGTCGACGATTGCGTTGAGGGCCTCCGCCTCGCGGCCGAGCGGTACGACGGTAGCGAGCCCGTCAACCTCGGGACCGGAGTCGAGACGTCGATTCGCGAGACGGCGGAGATCGTCGCCGAGGCCGTCGGGTTCACGGGCAAGATCGAATGGGACACGTCGATGCCGAACGGCCAGCCGAGGCGCTCGCTGGATCCGTCCCGAGCTGCTGACCTCTTTGGGTTCCGTGCGCGCGTCTCGCTGCGCGAGGGAATCGCACGAACCGTCGACTGGTACCGCGCACAGACCGCGTCGTAGAACAACGCCCGGCTACCGCGTTCGATCGGCGCGCAGCTTCTCTACCTCGGTCTCGAGTAACGCCAGCCGCTGCGCGAGCACGGTGTTCTGGTCGTCGAGCTCGGAAAGCACCGTCGAGTAGTGGAGCAGGACGATGATGATGAAGAGCGTCGCCACGGCAAACAGGATCGCCGGCGGGTACGTCGAGACACCGAGCCAACCCGCGATGGTGGTCAGCCCTTCGCGCCAGGCAGAGAGGATGAGCAGGACCACGCCCGTCACGAGCCACAGGAGCGCATATCGCTCCTTGAGCCGGCGCCCGCGGATCAGCTCCAGCACGATCAGGATGAGGATGACCGACGCAATCGCGGCCGCGACGGAGATCCGTACCGGAGTCATGCGCTCGGCACCTCGACCTCGTCGCTCGGAACCGTGGCCTTCCGCAACATCGCCATGAAGAGTGCGAGCGTGACCTTCAGGACGTAGTAGATCGACCGCAGAAGCGTGATCGACGACTGCCCGGTCTCTCGCTCACGCATCGTCACCGGCACCTCCACAAGTCGCAGTCGGTGCTTGAAGATGAGCACCGTCGCTTCGACCTCCGGATAGTCGTTCGGATAGTCCCCGGCAAACAGTGCGACACCCTTTCGATTCAGTGCCTGGAAGCCCGATGTCGTATCGGTGACGTGCTGGCGGGTGAGGAGCGAGACGATCTTCGCGAACCAGATGATCCCGATCCGACGCGCGAGCGGCGGACGGTACTCACCGCTCCCCTCGACGAAGCGTGACCCCGTGACGATGTCCGCCTCGCCGCGCTCGATTGGGCCGAGGAGCTTCGACAGCTCTGCCGGGTCGTGCTGTCCGTCACCGTCGAGTCGAACCGCCGTCTCGTAGCCGTGCTCGAGGGCGTACTTGAATCCGGTTTGAACCGTGCCCCCGATACCGATGTTGTAGGGGAGCGTGACGACGGACGCGCCGTGCCTTCGCGCGATCGCGCTCGTATCGTCGACCGAGCCGTCATCGACGACGACGACGTCGTACTCCGGCCCAACTGCTCGGATCGCGTCGACCACACCCGCAATGGCTCCTGCCTCGTTGAACGCCGGGACGATCGCAATGATTCGGCCCGCCGTCACATCGACCCCCGAGAGAGCCCGAGCAGGTCGAGGACGCGGCGCGCTCGATGGGCGTAGGTGTGCTCGTCGAGCACGCGCGCACGCGCGCGCGCACCCATTGCAGCGGCCTCGCCGGGATCGTCGAGCAATGCTCTGTAGGCGGCAAGCGCCTGAGCTTCGTCCTCGACGATGAGGATCTCGCTGCCGGGCTCGAACCACTGGTCGATGCCCTCGTGCGGATTGGAGACGATCGCGGCTCCCGCCGAGGCGAGCTCGAAGGGCCGGCACGTCGAGGAGAGAGGAACAGTGGCATGAGACCGACGAGTCACATTGAGGTTGACGCGCGCCGACGATATCGCGCGCGCGAAGACATTGAACGGCACGTCCCCGATCTCACGCGCATTTCCGGTGTCTCCACGAAAATCCCGTCCGCCCAGTGCAAAGTCGATCTCGGGCGCTGCTCGGCTCGGCCCGCCGACCATCGCCGAGGTCCACTCCTGGCGAAACTTGTCGCCGTAGCCGTAGAAGAAGACGTCCATCTCCTTCGCGACCTCCTGCGGAGCGAAGAACTCCGGGTCGGCACCCCAGAAGACTGCCTCTGCCCGACGTGCTCCGAGCTCGAGAAGACGCGACAACCCTCCCTGGGAGTTCGAGAGCACGAGGTCGTACTCGGATGGGTCGGCGCCGTGGTAGTAGTTGAAGCCCGTGTCCATGCCTCCGAACTCCGGCAGGCTCATCGGCACATCGCCGTCGTAGAACACGACCGGTATCCCGAACCGCTCACGGAGCGCAGTGGGAATACCTCTGAAGTGCGCCATCGGGACGGTGAAGAACACAACGGCATCGGGGCGCTCTCGCTCGACGAGCCGCTCGAGGTGGCGACGCCAGCGAGGCGTGACAATGCGCCAGATCGTCTCACGGGTGACCCTGTCGAGCCCCGACTCCTCCGGCTCGTCCTCCGCGCGCCGCAGATACCGATCGCCCTTGAGCCGGGCGAGGCCGCTTCGGACAGCAGCGTAGGACTCGGCCTCGCGATACGTGGGGTTGGGAGCGGTCCGCCACCAAGGAGACTCCACGGGCCGTCCCCGGTAGGGCGTGACCACGAGATCGACGCCGGCCTCGTACATTCCTTTCCACAGCTGCCACCATGCCGGAGTGCAGCCGTAGCGAAAGTCGAGATCGACGGCGGACGCAACGGCAATGATCTTCGGCGGCTTCACGGTTGCAAGTCTAGTGGGCTGTCCCGCAACGCTAGACCCGAAATAATCGTTGCGGGACAGCCCACTCCATGTTGATCGGGGTAGTGCGGCGTCTCACAACAATGCTTTTCCTGTCAAGCGTTGTGAGACGCCGCACTACGAGGCGGCCGGGTCGACATCGGTCGGGCAGGGAGTGCGCCGCCCGTCGTACAACCGCCCTGTGATCGACGTCTCGACGTTCGCGAACCGCTCGTTGAACGCCGCGAGCAACTGCGGCCGTAGCAGGAACGCTCTCGCGGCGACGACAGCAGCAACGCACGATCGATCGATCGTGCGGAGGACGGATGCGTTCGTCAGCGATCCCGTTTCGAACCGCAGGCGAGCCGTATCGACAAGGACTCCTGGCGTTCGACGCCGTGCCAGATACGCAATGCCCGGATTGTCGCTCACGACCAGCGACGTACTGGGCGCCCGCTCGGCCAGGCGGTCTGCGAGACGAACGACGTCGGGCGGAGTCGCCTCGAGCTCCACACCGACCCGCCGCCAGCCCTGGCTGAACGCGCCGACAGCGAGGACAATGATGAGCGCGGCAACCACGATCTGGCCCCTGGATGAAAGGGGTGCCGCCCCCCAGCCGATCAGCGCGGCCCCGAGAACTGCGAGAGCCACCGACGCGAGAACCAGGTGGTTCTCGTGAAGTGGTCGGTAGGTGGCGAGGGAGAGGGCGGCCAGGAGGGCGAGAGCAACGGCCGGGAGGAGCACGAGAGCCGAAGCGAGGGTTCGCTCCCGCACCAAGCGCCACAGGGCGAGCGCAACTCCGACGAGGACGGCGATCGTGAACGCGGAGTGAAGATCGAGCACCGTCTCGATGATCTCTCGGCGACTGACGAGGTTGGGGGTTCCGCGAGCTGCCTGCCGGTACTCGACAAGGCTCGACCAGAGCGAGCCGAGGGCGTGTCGGTACACGAAGACCACGACGGCAACCGTTAGAGCGGCCCCGACGGCAGCGGCGACAAACCGGGCCGCCGAGCGGGGCGGCCGCGCGAGCAGCAGGACCAGCGGAACAACTCCGATCAAGGCCGTCAGCTTCACGCCCACGGCGATCATCAGCAGCGTGCCCGCCGAGAAGCCCAGGAGTAGCTGAGTGCCGCGCCGCCCGGGGCTCTGTGCTGCAAGGCCGAGTGCCAACAGCGTAAATGCGAGAGCCGGGAGATCCGCGTGCACGCGCGCGGCCTCGAAGGGGATCGGCGGCGCGACGACGATGAAGGCGGCTGCTGCAAGCCCGGCCCAGGGCCCAACGAGCGCCCGAACGAGAAGGTAGGCGCCTACGACACCCATCAGGAAGACAGCGATGATCCCCTTACGAACGTCGACGACGTCGTGACCGAACGCCCACATCGCGAGCCTGACGACGTTGTAGAACAATGGTGGCTGCGGGGCGTAGACGTCGGTGCCGAGCGCCTGCCCGCCCTGGAGGTCGAACACGCTCAGGAGGTAGGTGCCCTCGTCGTAGGTCAGTCGCGATCGCGAACCACGAAGCGCGAGCAGCGCTCCGACGACGAGGATGACGCCGAGCAGCGCGACCTCGACCCTCGGTCGCGGTGCTTCCCAGGTTCTCA
>CAVUIQ010000013.1:0-6453 GCA_963741655.1 uncultured Thermoleophilia bacterium | reverse complement strand
GCCTTCAACATCGCGCACGCCCTTGGAAACTTCGTCCTTGCATTTGCAGCGGGGCCCGAGTTGCGGCGTGTCCTCGACCGACACGCGCGTACGGTGCACACGGAGGTCGTGTGGGCATGAAATGGGTGCTGATTCTTGCAACCTGTGCGGTGCTGGCGGGAGCGGCAGCGGGAGCGACTGGCCCCGCTACGGGCTCCGCGGAATTCCTGACGGCTCGCCAGGCTGAGAACGGTGGCTTCGCCGAGCAGGGACAACAGCCGGATGCTGCGTTGACAGCGTGGGCGGCTCTCGGCCTCGTTGCGGCGAACGGCTCCGAGTCGGCCCGTTCGCGGGCGGGTGAGTTCCTCCGGTCGCGCCCGGTCGACAAGGCGACGGACGGCGATGTGGCGCTTCGCGTTCTCGCGCTCGACGCGCTCGGCGAGCGAGTCGACGACGGGCTCCTCGCCCGGCTGAGGGAGCATCGTCCGGGCACGCTCGTGAACGAGACGATCTGGACCGTGATCGCACTCCGTGCGCTCGGCGAGGAGCCTCCTGCCGCGTTCGTCCGCGCGATCCTCTCTGCGCAGGCGAAGAGCGGTGCCTTCCCGTGGCTCCGTGGAGGAAAGCCCGATTCGAACGACACGGCGGCAGCGATCCAGGCCCTTCGGGCGGCGGGAATCGGTCCCGGCAGCGCGTCGATCCGGCGAGCGGTCGTCGCATTGCGTGCGTTTCAGACGCGCGACGGGGGCTTTGCCCTCACGAAGGGCCGCGAGCCCGACGCACAGTCGACCGCATGGGCGATCCAGGCGCTCCAGAGCGCAGGTGAGAAGCCGGGCAAGGCGCCCTTCCGCTTCCTCTCCCGCCTGCGGCGCGCCGACGGAAGCTACCGCTACTCGGTGCGCTTCGGCGCGACGCCGGTGTGGGTGACGGCGCAGGTGATTCCGGCGCTCACCGGCAAGCCGTTCCCACTGCGCTGACCACCCAAACGCGGGCAACCCACTGCTCTGTGGCGTATCCTCGAGTGTCATCGATGAGCGAGCACAGCAGCGAGCGCGTGATCGAGGCCGAGCGGCGGCCGGTGTGGGGCCGGGTGCCTGTTGCTGCTGTCGTGGTCGTGAGCGGTCTGCTCGCCGCGATCGTCGGGATGACGAGCGCCGACTCGCCCTGGTTACCGGGCGACGGCAGTCGGTCGTCGCCACCGGCGATCGTCGTTCAGGTGCTTGCCGTTGCTCTGGCCGCCGGTCTGTGCATCCTGCTCGGCGTGATCTGGGCCCGGACGCCTCCACCCGGTAAGGCCGCCCGGAAGCCCGGACGCCCCCCGATCGACGCCAACGAGGTCGGGTCGAGCCTGCGAGCAGGCTCCCTCGTCCTGCTCGGTGGGGTCCTCGTGATCGTCGCGTTCGTGATCGTGTTCTGGTTCCTGCTCGAACAGGCTGACCGGGCCCAGCAGCCGCCGTCTCCTGCCGCGGCGCCCATCGAAACAACCGGTGTCCTGCCGCGCCCGGAGCCGGCTTCGTCTGTGCCACGAGCCTTCGACTGGTTCCTCTTCGGTTTGGTCGCGTCGACCGCGATCGTCCTGCCCGTCGCACTCCTCGCCCGTCGCCGGCTGAGGGTGACAGGCCCGGAGCACGGGGCGAGTGATGTGCCCGATTCCGTCGTTCGGGCAGTTGGGGATTCGATCGATCAGATCGAGCGCGACCCGGATGCCCGTCGTGCCATCATCCGCGCCTACGCGCGGATGGAGCACGCGTTCGATGACGCGGGGATCCCCCGTCGACCATACGAGGCCCCGTTCGAGTACCTGGGCCGTGCGCTCCGGGGTCTACGGGTCAGCCCGCCGGCTGCCGGTCGCCTTGCGGCGCTGTTCGAACGGGCGCGCTTCAGTCAGCACGTCGTCGGTGCGGCGACGAAGGATGAGGCGATCGGTGCGCTGCGTGAGATCGAGCGGCAGATGCAGGCGCCGCCGTCGTGAGCCGCCCGGCCGTCCATGCGATCTCACTCGGGGTAGTCGCCGCTGCCGGACTTGGGGTGGCCGTGCTCGTCGCGCCCGGCGCTTCCGGGCTCATCGTCGAGATCTCCCTGTTCGTGATCGCCTCCCTGGTGCTTGCTGCCGTGGTGCTCCGCGTCGCAAACGTGTTTCCCGGAGGCGAGCCCGTGCCGCTGGGACAGCCGCCACGCTCGCAACGGCTCGGCCAGCTCGAATCGGTCGCGCGCGCGCTCGACCTCGCCGAGGCGTCCGCATTCGACCTCCACAGCGTCTTGCGTCCGATCGTCCGTGAGGTCGCCGCCGCTCGGCTCGCGCGTCACGGTGTCTCGCTCGACCGGCAGCCGGAGCGTGCCCGGGCTCTGCTGGGAGCGCAGACGTGGGATCTCGTCCGCCCCGATCGTGAAGCTCCGTTCGGCCGTTCAGGTCGCGGCGGCTGCAGCAGAGACGAGCTGCGTGCGATCATCGAGTCGTTGGAGGCGATCTAGTGGGGATCGCGGCCTGTGATCTGGAGGCTCGTGCGGCCGACATCCTCGACGAGGTCGAGCGCGCCGTGATCGGCAAGCGTCCTCGGATCGAGCTCGTCCTGATGGGCCTGCTCGCCGACGGACACGTTCTGATCGAGGACTTTCCGGGGCTTGCCAAGACGCTCATCGCGCGGTCGTTCGCACGTGTCTGTTCGATGCGATTCTCGCGGATCCAGTTCACGCCCGACCTGATGCCGTCGGACGTGACGGGCTCGGCGATCTACGACCAGCGCGATGCCGTCTTCCGCTTCCAACCGGGCCCCGTGTTCGCGAACCTGCTGCTCGCGGACGAGGTCAACCGTGCCCCGCCGAAGACGCAGGCAGCGCTGCTCGAGGCGATGCAGGAGCAGCAGGTGACGGCCGACGGGCACACCCATCCGCTGGAAAGGCCTTTCATCGTTCTCGCAACGCAGAACCCGATCGAGTACGAGGGCACGTATCCCCTGCCAGAGGCTCAGCTCGATCGATTCCTGATGCGTGTCTCGATCGGGTATCCCGCCAGGGACGACGAGCGCCGCCTTCTCCTCGAGCGGGCCGAGCGCCGGGCTGACGCGGTCGACCTGCGGGTGGTCTGCGACCGCGAGACGCTGCTCGGACTGCAGCGGGCGGTCGAGGAGGTACACGTCTCGGAGTCGATCGCCTCGTACATGGTCGACATCGTGTCGGCCACACGTGAGGCTCCGCAGATTCAGGTGGGCGCCTCGCCCCGTGGCTCTTTGGCCCTGCTCAAGCTCGCGCGCTGCGCGGCTGCGCTCCAGGGCCGGGACTTCGTCACCCCCGAGGACGTGAAGGCGATCACCGTGCCCGCACTTGCGCACAGGCTCACGCTGCAGCCCGAGCTCTGGGTGCAGCGGGTGAGCGCCGAGGACGTCGTGCGCGAGCTTCTGGAGACGATCCCGGTGCCGCCGACACGGGAGGGCTCGTCCTCCTGACGACATCGGCGAGCCCGAGGCTGGCAGGGTATGCCGCGCTCGGCGCTCTCGGCATGCTGGCGGCGCTTGCGTCCGGCAGGCCCGCCTTCGCCGCGGTGGCGGTCCCATTCGTCCTCGTGCTCGGGGTCGCCGCGGCAGCGTCGCCCCGTCCCGAGCTGCGCATCGGCTTCAGCCTCGAAGCGGGGCGCATGCTCGAGGGAGACACGGTGGGCGCCCAGCTCGAGGTTCGAGCCAGAGGCCCGGCGGAGTGGATCGAGCTCGAGCTCGTGCTCCCCGAGGGGATCACGTCGGTCGGCGCTGTCGGCCGAACCGCATTTCGACTCGGGGCGGGGGAGTGCAGGCGCTTCGACTACGAGCTCGCCTGCGAGCGCTGGGGTGCCTATCGGCTCGGGCTTGTCGACGTGCGCGTTCGGAGCGCGTTCGGGCTGTTGTCCACCACGGGGCAGATCGACGGCGAGCTGCCGCTTCGGGCCTACCCTCGGAGGGAGCGTCTGCTTCGTGTCGTCCACGCCTACGACACGACGCCGTTCTCCGGTAGCCAGGTGTCCCGTGCCAAGGGGGAGGGAATCGAGTTCGCGGATATTCGCCCGTTCGCAGCCGGCGATCGCGTTCGACGGGTCAACTGGCGGGCGAGCGCCCGTCGCACGCGGATGTACGTCAACGAGAGCCACCCCGAGCGCGCGAGCGACGTGATCCTCTTCCTCGACAGCTTTGCCGAGGCGCGGGGGGCGGGCGAGGGCACAATCGACCAGGCTGTCAGGGCGGCCTCGTCGCTTGCCGACGCCTACCTGGAGCGCCGGAATCGCGTCGGGCTCGTCAGCTTCGGCGGCGTTCTCCGCTGGCTGCCTCCGGCGATGGGCATGCGCCAGCAGTACCGCATCGTCGATGCCCTGATCGAGACCGAGCTGGCGCGATCGTATCTCTCGACGACGGTCGAGGTCATTCCCCGGCGCGTCCTCCCACCGCAGGCCCTGATCATCGCGTTGACGCCGTTGCTCGACCAGCGGACGATCAACGCCCTCCTCGATCTCCGGGCCCGCGGTTTCGACATCGCCGTGGTCGACGTCTCGCCGATCCCGTATGTCGCCGGCGAGCACGCCTCCGGTGACGACCTGTCCCAGCGGCTCTGGACGATGTGGCGGAAGGCCTTGCATCATCGCTACGAGCGGGTCGGCGTGCCGGTGGTGGAGTGGTCCCCCGATCGATCGCTGCTCGCCGCCGTCGAGGAGGTGACGGCATTCAGACGTCGCATGCGTTTCGTCTCCGCCTCACGCTGATCGTCACCGCACTCCTGGCGGCGTGCGCCGTCGTGCTTTCGCCGCTGCTGGCGACGGGGTCGATGCGCGAGGACGAGCAGTTCATGGCGATCGTGGCGATGGCCTTGCTCGTCTTCCCGCTCTTCGGCGTGGCCCGGCTGCTCCCCTGGGCCGTAGCGCTGCTCGCGGGGTTCGTCCTCGTCGCGTCGGAGCACGGCGATATCGGGAGTGTCGGAATCGCTCTCTGCGCAGCGCTCGTACTGCTCGTCGGCGAGTGTGTGTCCGCCGCGGGGAACCTCGCGCCGCTCACGAACATCGAGCGCCGGTTGGCTCGCACGCTCGTCGTCCGGATCGCGGCGGAGGCCGTCGCAGCCGCCGCTCTTGCCGCGGCCGTCCTCTCCTCGGCGTCGTTGGGCGTCCCTGCCGGTCTCGCAACGCTCGCGCTCGGGCTCCTGGCGACGGTGTCGCTGCTCACGCTCGTCGTCGGGCTCGTGGCGCGAAGATGAGCGCGCGGCAGCAAGCCTCTGCCGGGCCGACTCCTCAGACCAGTACGTCAAGCCGACCATGCGCTCGTGACAGTCCGTATGCTCGGTCGGTGAGGTCGACGGCCGACATCCTCGATGCGCATCCACAAGAGGCTCAGGTGTGCGGGCTCGTGCTCCGCCAGTTCGGCGGCGTCACCGCTTTCGCGGGGCCGGTCTCGACCGTCCGCTGCCGTGAGGACAACGTCGTGCTGAAGCGACACCTCGGTGAGCCCGGCGAGGGGCGCGTGCTCGTCGTGGACGGGGGCGGCTCGTTGCGGGTCGCTCTGTTGGGCGACATGGTCGCTGGGCTTGCCGCGGAGAACGGGTGGGCGGGCGTCGTTGTGAACGGGTGCGTGCGTGACTCGGTTGCCCTTCGTCGCCTCGCGGTCGGGATCAAGGCGCTCGGCACGAACCCGCGACCGAGTCGAAAGGCGGGAGCGGGGGAGGTCGACGTACCGGTCGAGTTCGGCGGGGTCACGTTTGAGCCTGGTGCGATGCTCTACAGCGACGACGACGGCGTGGTCGTGCTCGATCGAGACGGGGTCTGAGCGAGCACGACACGCGCCGTGCGTGACGAGGGACTCAGCCGGGCCGGCCGGCCTCGGTTGCAGCGGCGATTTCCTCGAGGACGCCTGTCTCGACGTGGTAGACGTAGCCGTAGATCGGAATCCGCGAGGGCACGAGCGGATGGTTGCGAATATGTCGCACATCGTCCACGACGCTCTGGTTCCGATCGGGGATCGTCAGCCATTGGACACCTCTCCCGGCCGTCGAGCCGGGTCCTGTGCCGACGTCATAGAACCCGTCCGGGCCTAACGCCGCTGTTTCAAGACTCTGCGCGAGCAGATCTCCCATCAGATCGTCCGTGAAAAACTCCATCCCACAGTTCGAATGGTGGATCACGAACCACTCGGCGGTCCCGAGAAGCTTGTAGGAGATGACGAGAGACCGGATTGCGTCATCGCTCGCGCGACCGCCTGCGTTGCGGATGACATGGGCGTCCCCCTCACTCAGGCCCGCATACTTCGCAGGATCGAGGCGCGCATCCATGCAGGTCAAGATTGCGAAGCGTCGAGCGGGTGGGAGGGCGAGCTTGCCCTTGTCGCCGAAGGTCTCGGCATATGCCTGATTAGCTGCGACAACCTCTTCGAGGACGGACATGCGGGACTCCTTGTTCGGGGTTGGAGTTAAAACTATACAAACAAAAGCGGCTATCCGAAATGAACCAACGGCGTCGAACCGGACATCAGA
>CAVUIQ010000012.1:0-12249 GCA_963741655.1 uncultured Thermoleophilia bacterium | reverse complement strand
CTGACGGCGTAGAGCGGCCGCTCGGACGTGCGCCACCGGGTGCTGCCGCTGAAGGCTGCTCGGTTGCCGATCCGGGCCTCGCGGCGCGCTGATCGGTTCGCACGATCGCGCCGGCGGAACGCGCGCTCCTCTGGGGTTTGGCGGGTCTTCCCTCTCTAGCCGACGCGATGGCTATCATCGGGCGGCGTGGGCGAACGCCCACGCGGGTGAAGGGGAAGAATGAGCTTCCGGAGTTCCTGGGGGACGAAGCGCCGATCGTACGCGGCCATGGCCGGAGTCGTGGTCACGGTTGTCGTTGCGCTCGGATTGGCCCGGTCCGCAACCGGCATCGGCCCTGACCGGGCACTGCCCGACCTCGTCTCCGATGCGCCGACGGGCGGTGTCTTGCAGATATACGCCGACGCCGACGTCACGAAGCCACGCCGGCTACTGCTGCGGTTCAACGGCTACGTCCACAACAAGGGGACGGGCGCCGCTCGAGATCGTCGGCCGCGATCCCCGTGAACTGACGATGCGCAATACGGTCCAGCGGATCTACGACATCAACGGAGCCTTCGTGCGCGAAGACGCGTCGCGCGCGCCGGTCACGACGTACGAGACCGCAGACGGCCACAATCACTGGCACCTGCGCGCCGCCATGCGCTACGCGTTGTACGACGCCAACAAGCAGGTCGAGGTCGCACCCTCGCAGAAGGTCGGTTTCTGCCTGGCAGACTCGGCCCACGTCGACCCGTTCGGGCCGAACGGCGACGCCTACAGCCAGTCGGCGAACAGCCCCCTCCGCTTCTGCCAGGTATCCAGAGCCCGAACGCGCCCCAGGTGACGATGGGGGTCTCGTCCGGGTGGCGCGACATCTACAGCTCGAACATCGCGTTCCAGTGGGTCGATGTCTCCGACGTGAAGCCGGGGACCTACTGGCTTGCTGCCTCGTCGGACCCGGACGACGCCATCGTCGAGGCGAGCGAGCAGAACAACGGCGCAGCGTTCGCTGCCTCGCCGTCGGTGATCCCCGGATTCGTCGCCCAGCCGGTGAACGTGACCGGCATTGCCGTCCCCAAGCCCTCGCCGGTCGCGCTCACGGCCGCAAGCTTCGCCATGGGTTCCATCGCTCCGACGTTCAAGATCGTCAAGGGGCCGAATTTTGGAACGCTCAGCCAGCCGACCGGCCAGCCCTTTGCAAACCCGCAGCTGACGTACACGCCCTCCACCGCCTTCGCGGGCTCGGACACGTTCACGTACGTCGCATACGATCCGAACAGCGAGTTCCCCCGCACCCCCTCGGTTGCGACGGTTGTGCTCACCGGCTCACCGGCCGTCCCGACGGTCTCGATCTCGGGTGCGCCGGCGAGCATGCTGACGGGGACGAGCGTCCAGCTGACAGCGAGCGTCACCGGCGATCCGCCGTCGGTGCAGTGGTATGTGAACGGGGTGCCCGGCGGAACGACCGCGACGGGAACGATCACGAATCTCGGCCTCTACACGGCACCTCTGACGCCGCCCGCAGGCACGAGCGTCACGATCCGTGCGGCGAGCGCACGCGCCCAGGGCGAGGTCGCGATCCGCATCGATCCGCAGCCGGCACCTGTGCCTGCACCGTCCCCCACGCCCACGCCCACGCCCACGCCCACGCCCACGCCCACGCCCACGCCCACGCCCACGCCCACGCCCGACGCCCGACACCGACGCCGACGCCGACCGCAGTGCCAGTACCGTAGCGGTACCAGTCCTGGCTCCGACACCCGCCCCGCTGCTGCCACCGAGCGTCGTGAAGCCCAAGCCGCTTCCCCTACTCGCCGCTCCGACCCTCGCACGGCGCGGCAATGTTCTCCTGATCGGAACCACGAGCGGCAAAGCCGGCACGGTCGAGATCAGCGCCTGGAAGGGGTCGAGTCGGATCGGGCGCTGTCGTACGCGGACGCCGGCGTCGCGCTCATTTACCTGCCAGATCCGGATGGGTGCCCGCCTGCAAGTCCGTGGAGTCCGCGTCAGCGTTCGATTGCTCGTCGACGGGAAACCGATCGCGCTTCGGCGCGCCACGTTCTCGCGTCAGACCGCCTCTCGGCGAGGCCTCGCCGTCTACCAGGGGAACGGTCTGCAATGCTGGCTCTCCGACCCCGGCCGCTGACGCACTAGCGCTCCGTCCCCTCCCGGTCGAGCAACTACACCCGGCCCGCGAGGCGCCCCAGGGTCGCCTTCGCGATCGTTCCTGCCAGGCGCGGGTTCTCCTGGAGCCGGCGCACCGAGTACTCGTACCACCGCTGTCCGAACGGGACGTACACGCGCACCGGATGACCGGCGGCCACGATCTCGGTTGCGCGGCTCTCCCGAACGCCGAGCAGCATCTGGAACTCGTAGGCGTCCGGCGGGAGCGCCTCGACGCGGGCAAGCGACTCGACGAGGAGAGGCTCGTCGTGTGTGGCGATCGCAACCCTTGAGCCGAGGTCGAGAAGCGCCTCGAGGCAGCTGACGAACGAGCGTCGCACTGTCTCGAAGTCGTGGAAGGCGACCGCCCGCGGCTCGAGGTAGATCCCCTTGCAGAGACGCACGCTTGGCCGGAGCTCGCGGAGATCCTCGATGTCGCCGAGCGTTCGCTTGAGGTACGCCTGGAGCACGATGCCGACGTTGTCGAGGCCATCGGCGCGGAGATCGCGGTAGAGCGCAAGCGTGTCGTCCACGCACGTCGCGTCCTCCATGTCGATGCGAACGCGAGCGCCCTGTTCCCCGGCGGCGCGGACAAGGCCCTCGAGAAGAGACCGGCAAAGGCCGAGATCGAGCTTCAGCCCGAGCCCGGTGAGCTTGACGGAGATGTTCGCGTCGAGTCGATCTGCCGCGATCGCGACCAGCACGTCGCCGTAGGTCGAGGCGATCGCCCGCGCCTCGTCTTCGGTGTGTATCTCCTCGCCGAGGACGTCAACGGTTGCGCGCATCCCTGCGGCGTTCAGGTTCGCAGTCACGCGTCGGGCATCGTCGAGCGTGGGGCCGGCAATGTAGGGCGCCGAGACGCGCCGGACGACAGAGCGTGGGACGACCGGTAGTACAGACGCGACAGCGCGGTCGAAGAGGCTCACGAGTACGTGCGTGCGGTGTCTCGCAACGTTAGACCGGAAATGATGGTTGCGAGACACCGCACTACCATGTTGATCCAGTAGTGCGGCGTCTCATAACGATGCTCTTTCCTGTTAAACGTTATGAGACGCCGCACTAGGACTCGCGCATGAATCCCTGACGAGCGGCACTGACGAGCGCCACCGCCTCGGGAAAGAGAATCCGCATCGCGTCCCGCAGGGCACCGGCCTGCTCCTCGGGTGAGCCGGAGGGCTGAACCTGCTTCAGAGCCGCTGCAGTGAGCTCGACGGCCGTGCTCAGAGTGAGAGTCGCGAACTGCTCGCGCTGTGCCTCCTTGACACTCTCCGACTGGGTCTCCGCGAAATCGCGCAGACCGCGAAGGATCTCCTCCGGGTCACCACCGAACGGGAAGAAGCCGCCACTTTCCACATCCGGAGCGTAGCGGAGCACGACGCCCATCCTTGTGACGAATCGTCACGAGCCGAGCGGAACGCGGTAGGCGCCGACGACCTCGTCGAGCAGCTCGTCGAGTGTTCCCTGGGCACCCTTCAGGGCAGCCGTGAACGGAGACGGTGCCGCTGGATCGAGGGCCAGCTCGAGGCGCCGCGTGGCCGCGCCGATCTCGTCCAGCCGCATCGGAGACGCGAGCTGCGGTGGCACTCCGATCGTCTGCTGCAGCGCGCGAACCGCATCATCGGCCTCGTCGATCCCTTCGGGGTTCTCGGTGAGACGCAGTGCAACGAGCTGGGAGCGCAGCTCGTCGAGGTCGCCGCCGACGGCCGACTCCTCGGCGATCTCGCACAGCGCCGCAATCGAGACCGTGTCCTTGATGTCGCGGCGGTCGTCGACTGCTGCACCGTCGTCGTCGAGCACGAGCCACGAGCGGGCTCCGTCCGGAGTCTCGAAGGCACAGAGGTACGAGCGCCGACCCGGCGTCGCCTCGGCCGGGAGAACGGCGCTCACCCTCCCGCCGGTCGGCGCGAACGTCTCGGCGAGGGAGGCGATGCGCTCGAGGTCGGCGAGCAGCGTCACCTCCCAAGGATAGAGATCCATGGCAGGCGAGTGCGGTGTCTCGCAACGTTCGACCGACATGATTGTTGCGAGACACCGCACTCCAATGTTGATTCAGTAGTGTGGCGTCTCATGACGATGCTGCTTCCTGTCAAACGTCATGAGACGCCACACTAGAGCGTGACCGAACGCCGCGACCACGCCCGAGCGCTCTTCGCGCCTCTCGGCCCGACCTACGACCGGGTCGGTGCAACCCTCTCCTTCGGACAGGATCCCCGCTGGCGGCGAACGATGGTGCGGCGCGTGCCGCGCGACGGTGGCAGCGTGCTCGACGTGGCGACTGGCACAGGTCTCGTCGCCGAGCGCCTCGTTGCCGCAGGCCACGTCGTGACCGGGCTCGACCAGAGCGCCGACATGCTGGCGCTCGCAAGGGAGCGGTTCGGCGATACCGTGGCCCTGGTCCAGGCATCGGCGACCGACATCCCCTTTCCTGACGCTTCGTTCGACCACCTCACGTTTACATACCTGCTCCGCTACGTCGACGATCCCCGTGCCACGCTGGCCGAGCTTGCCCGGGTCGTCAGGTCGGGTGGCACCATCGCCAACCTCGAGTTCTGCGTGCCCCGCGGCGTCTGGCGGCCCCTTTGGGATCTCTACGTCGGCGTCGGCCTTCCTGCAGCCGGTCGTGTGGTCTCGCGAGGCTGGTACGACGTGGGCCGGTTTCTCGGCCCTTCGATCCGGGACTTCTACGCGCGGTGGCCGCTCGAGCGCCAGCTCGAGCTCTGGCGCGACGCAGGCATCGTCGACGTGCAGGCGCGACGTATGAGCCTCGGGGGCGGGGTGGTGATCTGGGGAATCAAGAGATGAAGCCGGCTTTCTACGCACTCGAGCGGGGCGGGTGGCGCGACTATCTGACGCTGCTGCACGGCCCCTACACCGCCTGGCATCTCTCCTACGTCGTCGTTGGCGGGTGCCTCGCCGCGAGCGTCTCCTGGGATCGACTCGGGCTCACCGTCCTCGCCTTCTTCCTCGCGATGGGAATCGGCGCCCATGCTCTGGATGAGCTCGCCGGTCGTCCGCTCCGCACGGCCATTCCTTCGCCGGTTCTCGTGGTCCTCGCAATCACCTCGATCGTCGCAGCCTGCGCGATCGGCATCGCAGTGGCGCTCGCCTTCAGCCTCTGGATCCTGCCGCTGATCGCGATCGGGGCGTTTCTCGTGCCTGCGTACAACCTCGAGCTCTTCGACGGCCGGTTCCACACCGATCTCTGGTTCGCCGTTGCGTGGGGTGCGTTCCCGGTGATCACCGGCTACGTCGCCTGCGAGGGGTCGCCGCGGCTCGTTGCAGTCATCGCAGGCGGATGGGCGACGGCGCTCTCCCTCGCGCAGCGCCGGCTCTCGACACCCGTGCGCCGTATCCGGCGGGACGTCGAGTCTGTCGACGGCAGCCTCCGCCTTTCGAGCGGCGACCGTGAGCCAATCACGCACGAGCTTCTGGTCTCCGCTCCGGAGGGCGCGTTGCGACTCCTCACGATCGCGACCGTCCTGATCGCCGCTGCGCTCGTCACCGTTCGCCTATAGCGTTCCGGCGTGGCCATCTGGATTCTCGTTGCCTCGCTCGTTGCCGCCCTGGCCCTCGCGTTCGGTCTCTGGCTCGCGCTTCGACAGGCGCGCGCGCGAGCTACGGCAACAGCCGCGCTGATCGCCGAAGCACGGACGCAGGTCGCCGCAGTCGTCGCCGAAGAGACAGCGGCACATACCGAAGAGATCCGCCGCACGCTGGCGCGCGAGCGAGCCGACACGATCTCGCAGCTGGCCGCCGAGGAACGCCGACTCGGAGAAGAACGCCGGACCTCATATCTCGAACGTGAGCGGCGTGCCGGTGAGGCACTGACAGACACCCTCGCCGGTGTCGAGCGGCGTCTCGACGAACGTCTTCAAGGCGTCTCCGACGACCTCGAGCGATCGCAACGTCACATCGAGACGCAGCTTGCCAACCTGACGCTGCGGCAGCAACAGGCCATAGCCGAGGTCGAAGCGCGGATCGACCGGGACGCCGCGGAGCTCGGGTCGACGAGCGACGAGCAACGACAGACCGTGATCAGGCTGCGCGAGGAACTCGAGCGGGCAGCCGCATCGGCCGTGAGCGAGGCGCTCGACGAGCTGGAATCACAGACGATCGAGCGACGCCGTGCAATCGAGGAGATCACGGAGCGACTGCGGGCGCGGGAGGCCGCAATCGCCGAGGGCATCGAGCAGGCGGAGACGGACGCGCGCGCGCGGCTCGAGCTGACGCTGATCGAGTTCGAACGCCGCCAGACCGAGCGGCTCGAGCGCGTAACCGAGCGCGAGATCGAGCGGCATGGGCAGATCGCAGCGACAGCCTTCGATGAGCGCATGCGTGAGATCAGGGAAGAGGCGGCAACGAGGCTCGGTCGGGAACTCGACCATGCTGTCGACCTGATGATGCGCGAGGAGCTCGCACGGAGGCTCGAAGGCCGAGAGTAGTGCGATCACGAGGGAGCGGCGTGTCTCGCAAGATCATTCGGGACTACCGTTTGGGCAAATCCCACGGCGCACAAACCATTGTCGGAAGGGATCGTCTAACCGATCACGAATCCGCGTGGCACACATGGCAGAGATCATCGAAACCCACATCGAGCAGAACAACGAGCAGGCCAAGGTCGAGAGTTGGCGCCTCCACGTGCTGATCGAGGCCGGCTTCCCGCTTCCCCTCGCCGAGCAACTCGCTGCGAGCGACGCGGATCTCCACACCTGCTCCGACCTGCTTCGGCAGGGCTGTACGCCACTCACGGCGGCGCAGATACTCCTGTAGGGGCGGAGCGCCCCGCCCGCTCGTGGCCCTTGAGACAAGGTTCGACCTGAATGCTCCGGTCGGTGAAGGGCCACGTCAGGCAAGCACAGTAGTGGCCGTCTACGCTGCCCGGATGAAGGTCGAGGCAACGTTCCACGGCGACAGGAAGGTCTTCAGCGTCTCCGCGTTCAACGAGGGGATCGGGATCTACCTCAAGCGGCTTCCCACGCTCTGGGTCGAGGGCGAGGTGATCGAGCTGCGCCGTAACGACGCGTGGGCGTTCGTCTTCTTCACCCTTCGGGATCCAACGAGCGGTGCGTGCGTCAGCGCAACGATCCCCAGACGGCGGTTCGATGCGCTCGAGCTCGCACTTGCTGACGGCGAGAAGGTCATGGCCGAGGGCAAAGCAGAGATCTACACCGCCAGAGGCGCGCTCAGCTTCCGCGCCACGACGATCGAGCGAATCGGGATTGGCGATCATCTCGCCGCGATCGAGCGCCTCAAGCGCGTCCTCGCCACCGAAGGCCTATTCGCTGCGGAGCGAAAGCGCGCCCTTCCCCGCTTCCCGCAGGCGATCGGCGTCGTCACGGGTGCCGACGCCGCTGCCCGCGGCGATGTCCTGACCGGAATCCAGTCGCGGTACCCGGCAGCGCACATCGTGATCGCCGAGACGCGCGTGCAGGGAACGGGCGCCCCGGAGGCAATTGCAGCCGCGGTGCAGCGCGTCGCAGCGCACCCTTCTGTCGACGTCGTGATCGTCGCCCGCGGCGGCGGAAGCTTCGACGATCTCCTGCCGTTCAGCTCCGAGGTGGTCGTACGGGCGTTCGCCGAGTGCCCCGTCCCCGTCGTCTCGGCCGTGGGCCATGAGCAGGACACGCCGCTCTGCGACCTCGCCGCGGATGTGCGAGCATCGACGCCGACGGCGGCCGCGCGTCTCGTCGTTCCGGATCTTGCCGACCTTCTTACAGCTCTCGGTCGCCAGCGAGCGCTGCTCGATACCTCCGTCCGTCGTTCGCTCGATCGGGAGCGAGAACGACTCACCCGCAGCCGCGACCGACTGAGGACCGTGCCCGTACTCCTGCTCGAGCGCCGACGGGTCTCACTCGACCACGCCGCTGCGCGTCTGCAGGCGCTCTCGCCGCGTGCGACACTCACGCGCGGCTACGCGATCGTGCGCTCCGACGGCTTTGCGCTGCGCGATGCCGTCGACGCTGCCCCCGGAGGGCGTGTCGACATAGAGCTCGCGCGCGGGAGCCTGACGGCGCAGGTAGAGGAGGTGCAGAAATGATTGGCGAGGAGGAGACCTTCGAGAAGCTGCGACTGGAGCTCGACGAGATCGTCGGCAAGCTCGAGCGCGGCGACGTCGCCGTAGACGAGGCGATCCGTCTGTGGCAGCGGGGCGAGGAGCTCCACCGGCGTTGCGCGGCGCTCCTCGACGCGGCGGAGGGCCGGATCGAGGAGCTGACAGGCGGCACAGATGACAAGGGCACGTCCGATCTGTAAGGTCACCACATGCCCCAACCCTCCGTAGATCTCGTCCGTGGCGTACCGCTGTTCTCCGATCTCGACGACAAGACCGCCGGGCGTCTCGCCAGCGAGTTCGTCGAGCGTCATTTCGACGAGGGCGCGGCCATTGCAACCGAAGGATCGGACGGCCTCAACTTCTTCATCGTGCAGAGCGGCGAGGCTTCGGTCAGCGTGCAAGGAAAACAGGTCGGCACGCTCGGTCCCGGCGCGTCGTTCGGCGAGGTCGCACTCGTCGACAAGTCCGCTCGGACAGCAACCGTAACGGCGACGTCGCCGATGGTCGCCTACGCGCTTCCGGTGTGGAGCTTCCGACCCTTCGTCGAGGAACGCCCCGACCTCGCCTGGAAGCTGCTCGAGCTCCTCGCCGGAATGCTGCGCTCCGCCCAGTCCCGCTAGCCGAAATGGCCATCGGGCTGGTCGACGAGCTGTCCGACGCGGAGCTCGTCGCGGGCTGCCGGCGTGGGAATGCCGCAGCATGGAATGCGCTCGTGGAGCGGTTCGCACGCTACGTCTCCGCGATCGCGACCCAGGCGTTCCGTCTCTCCGAGCACGACGCCGAGGACGTCTTCCAGGACGTCTTCGCGAAGACGTACGAACGGCTCGGATCGCTCCGCTCCGATGATGCGATCCGCCCCTGGATCGGTCAGCTCACCCGCAACTGCTGTCTCGACCTGCTGCGCTCGTCCGGTCGCGTCGTGCTCGTCGAGGAGCTCGAGGAACGTGCCACCGACGACGTGATCGCGAAGCTCGACGAGGCGATGACCGTCCGGGCGGGGCTCTCGCAGCTCGGTGAGGAATGCCAGGAGGTTCTCGACCGGTTCTTCTGCCGCGACGAGAGTTACCGCACGATCGGCGAGGCATTGGGCATACCCGCCGGAACGATCGCAAGCCGGATCTCGCGGTGCCTCGGTCACCTTCGGGCCGAGCTCGAAGGTGAAGGAAGAAATCGGGACTCACCTCCGTCTAGTGGGCAGGTGATCAGATGACGACCTACAACGAAGAGCACCTCGGCGAGCTCCTACGCCTGCTCCCGCCGGCCCCGGCAGGATGGGTGACCGCAGCACAGGAGTTGCCGCTCGCTCGCGTCCGGCTCGACTCGCTCGTCGAGCGCGCCGAGGCGGACGCTGCCTTCCGGGCATCCGTTGTCGCCGATCTCGAGGTGGCGATCCGCGCTACCGGAGTCGAGCCGAGCCCCGTCATCGTCGAGCACCTGCGCAAGCGCCTCGCACGGTGAGCGCGCCGGCAAGACCGTCCGAGCTCGGCGGAGGTCTCGACGCGTTTCTCGACGCTCTCCAGGCCCCGGCACCGTCGCCGTGCGGGGGCACGGCAGCAGCGGTCTCCGCAGCGATGGCAGCTGCCCTCGTGACAATGGTTGGGCGTGGCTCGAGCGCATGGCCGGACGGGGCCGGGATCGCGTCGCAGGCAATGGCTCTGCGAGCGCGGCTGATAGCTCTCGGCGATGACGATGCCTCGGCCTTCGAGCACGTGCTCGTGACCATGCGCGAGCGGACAGGGACATCCGAGGAGCGGGACTTTGCACTCGGTGCAGCGCTCGTCCAGGCGGCAGAGGTTCCGCTGCAGATCGGCGAGGCTGCGGCCGATGTCGCCGAGCTCGCCGCGATCGCAGCGGCCGCAGGAGCCCCACACCTTCGACCGGATGCCGCTGCTGCGGCTGTGATGGCCGAAGCGGCCGTCCGCGCCGCGACGCACCTTGTCGAGATCAACCTCGCAGTGGTTCCGGGCGACCGTCACTCGGGAAGCGCCGCGCGGCTTTCGGCCGCCGCAGCGGCTGCTCGTGAGCGAGCGCTCGGGTGAGCGAGCGCGTCATTCCCGCCTGGAGCCTGACCGCCGAGGCCGCGGGCATGATCAGGATTCCGTCCGAGTGGCCGGAGCGCGTGACGCGGGATTGGGCAATCGGCGGTGCAACGGGCGAGGATGTCGATGTCTGCATCCTCGACAGCGGCATCGACGGAGATCATCCTCTCGTCGGTGGCCTCGAGAGCGCCGTCGCCGTGCACGTCGAGGGAGACGAGACCACGATCGTTCCGGACGAGCTCGGCGATGTGTGCGGCCATGGAACTGCCTGCGCAGGGATCGTTCGCTCGCTCGCGCCCGGGTGCCGCATCCACAGCATTCGCGTGCTGGGCGAGGGGAACAAAGGCAGTGGCGAACTCATCCTCGGCGGTCTCCGCCACGCGATCGAACGGAGGTTCGACATCGTCAACCTCAGCCTCTCGACCACGAAGCGAAGCTTTGCGGAGTTCCTCCACGAACTCGCCGACAGCGCCTACTTCCAGGGTACGGTGCTCGTCGCATCCGCGCACAACATGCCGGTCGAGAGCTACCCCTGGCGCTTCTCGTCGGTCATCTCGGTGGGGAGCCACGAGGGCACCGACTCGCGCGAGTGGTTCGCGAACCCCGATCCTCCCGTCGAGTTCTTCGCCCGAGGCGTCGATGTCGACGTCGCCTGGCTGGGCGGAAGTACGCTCCGCTGCACCGGGAACAGCTTTGCCGCGCCGCACATCGTCGGGCTCTCGGCTCTCGCTCTCTCGAAGCATCGAGATCTGACGCCGTTCCAGCTCAAGAGCGTCCTCTACCTGACGGCTGCAAACACAGGAGGCATCGAATGACAGACGTGAACCGGTACCAGAAGGCGGTCGCAGCCGGAATGCTTCCGTCCGAGGAAAGCCATCGCGCGCTGCTGCAGTCGATCGTCGACGTTGCGCGGGCGATCTTCGGCGCGAAGGCATCCTCGATCTTCCTGCTCGACTCGGAGACCGACGAGCTCGTCTTCGAGGCCGTCTCGGGAGAAGGAGCGGGCGAGCTCGTCGGAATCCGGCTTCCGTCGAGCACCGGCATTGCCGGTTGGGTGCTCGTCACGGAGCAGCCGATCGTGATCGACGACCTCCAGCAGGACCCGCGGTTCGCCCGCCAGGCGGCCGAGCAGACGGGATACGTGCCAGAGGCCCTCATGGCCGTGCCGCTCGTGAATGGCGAGACGACGCTCGGTGTTCTCCAGGTTCTCGATCGGGCAGGAGGTCGCGTCGGCCCGATCGGTGAGATCGAGCTCCTGATTCTCTTCGCGAACCAGGCGGCGATCGGACTCGACCTCCTGCAGACGGCTCGGCGGGCACGCTCTGTCGCCGAAACGGGAGAAGGAAACGAGGCCGTCGTCGCCCGGATCGCGGCATTGCTCGAGCAGACCGAGGGCGAGGAGAGCGGCCTCCGCCTCCTCGTGGCGCTCGAAGCCGTCCTCGCTCGACTCGCGAGGTAGGCGGGGACACACCCGGCAACACGCCCGGCAACACGAGGAGCCCGGCTCTCGCCGGGCTCCTCGCTCGATCCTCTCCCCTTGGGCGGATGCGCCCGGCCCTACGAGCCTACTAGTCGGAAACGCGATCCGAAACCTTGGGCTCCACCTTGAGCTCCAACCGGTGGCCCTCGAAGTCGGGCTCGACCTTCGGCTCGATCTTGGCGTCGGCGATGCGATGACCCTCGAAGTCCTCGGCATCCTCGAGCTCGATCTTCTCGAGGTCAGACGTGTCACCGTGTGCGATCTTCTCGATATCCGACATGTCGTGCTCCTTTCGTGCGGTAGGTGCGGTGTGATCCTGCGAATCTAACCACTAGACGCGCGGAATGCGAGAAATCTTCCCGCGGATGAAAGTGGGCGGAATGCGCTAGTGCGGCCTCTCATAACGTTCGAAAGGAAACAACATCGTTATGAGAGGCCGCACTACTGAGTTGAATTGGTAGTGCGGTGTCTCGCAGCGATCATGTTCTCGGTCTAACGCTGCGAGACACCGCACTAGACGGGAGCGCTTTCTCTCT
>CAVUIQ010000011.1:5000-105252 GCA_963741655.1 uncultured Thermoleophilia bacterium | reverse complement strand
GTTCGGCGTGGGCGCGACCTCGCCGATCTCGTCGGACAAGCGTGAGCTTGTCGCTGTCGTAGACGAACGCCAGCCGCTCGTCGTTGCCGCCGGTGTCGGAGTACAGCCACCGGTACGACGACGGCAGGTGCGCGGCGATGCCGAGCAGCCCCGCGAGGTTGGTGTGCACCTCCTGGACGGCGACGATGTCGAACCAGCTGATGATCTCGGCGAGGAGCCGGTGGTCGTCGTCGCGGCGGTGCTGGATGCCGAGGTTGGCGATGTTCCAGGTCGCGAGCAGCACGTGGCCGTCGCGCTTCTTCGGGATCGCGCGACGCGGGTCGTCGGAGAAGTAGCGGCGCAGCGCGCGGATCTTCTTCCGCGAGGTCGTACTCGAAGGCGAAGCGGGGCTTGGGGAAGGGGGGCATGGCTTCCTCCACGGGGATCGGGAGTCGCGCGACTCTACGGCCGCCCCTGGCTCGAGCGTCGTCGGAGCCATTGTCGACCACTCCGATAGTGTCGATGGAGTGGATGGAGGGGAGCTCGTGCTCGTCGCGATCGCGGGCTTCGCAGCATCGCTCGTCGATGGAGCCCTCGGCATGGGGTTCGGGCCGACCGTCGTCGAGCATCCTGCTCTCGGCCGGCATCTCGCCGACCGCGGTGTCCACGACCGTCAACCTGGCCAAGGTCGCCACCGGCATCGCGGCGGGCATCTCGCACTGGCGGTTCCGCAACATCGACCACAAGCTGGTCCTCCACCTCGCGATCCCGGGCGCACTCGGGGCGCTGGTCGGCGTCACCGTGCTCACCAACGTCGACGGCAAGACGATCGAACCGATGCTCGCCGGCCTGCTGATCCTCGTCGGCCTGCGCATCCTCTGGCGATTCAAGTCGGAGGTGATCGAGTCGGTGGCCGAAGCCGACGACCTCGAGCACGACCCCGACAAGATGCCGCCGTTCGACTCGCGCGGCGTCGAGGTCGCGGCCGACCGCGGGCGGCATCACGAACGGCTTGATCGGCGCGTGGGGGCCGGTCGTGACCCCGTTCCTGCTGCACCGCGGGCTGTCACCGCGGTTCGCCGTCGGATCGGTGAACACCGCCGAGGTCGCGGTCGCCGTCGTGTCGGCAGGCTCGCTGATCTTCTCGCTCGGCGGCGAGAGCATCGAGATCGGCGTGCTGCTCGCGATGCTGGTCGGTGGCGTGCTCGCGTCGCCCATCGCGGCCTGGATGGTCCGCCACGTGAAGCGCGCGCCCGGTCGGTCTCGCAGTCGGCGCGTTGCTGCTGCTCACCAACGCTCGTGTGCTCGCCGGGTGGGCGGACCTGGGTGCCGTCCGCTGGCTCGTGTACGGCGCGATCGTGCTCATCGTCGCCGCGGCCTGGTGGGCGCCCACGCTCGCCGCGAAGCGGGAGCAGCCGTGAAGGTCGCGCGATTGATCGTCGCGGCCCTGCTGGTCCTCGTCGGCGGGGTGTGGTTCGGCCAGGGCGTCGGGTGGATCGGCGGGTCGTTCATGACGGGCTCCGCGGTGTGGGCCGTCATCGGGGGCGCGTGCGTGGTCGGCGGGTCTGCTGCTCGCACGGTCGGCGCTGCGCACGCCGCGGTCCTGACGCTCGTGACGACTCGACGCGAGTCCGGTCAGGTCGACGCGTAGAACACGCGCTCGACGACCCGGCGCGCGCGACGGGTGACGCGGCGGTAGTCGTCGCGGAGCGTCGACTGCGGTTGGTGCAGGTACCCGAGCAGGCGTGCCAGCCGAGCGCTCTCCGCCGGGTCGCTCGGCAGCGCGTCGGCGGGACGGCCGGTGTGGAGGTACAGCGCGTTGCGGGCCCGCTCGCAGAACCGGTACGCCGCCTCGAGCAGGTCGGCGTCGTCCTCCTCGAGGAACCCGTTGTCGCGGAGGCGTGCCAGCGCGTCGATCGTGCCCGGCACCCGGAGGTCGGGGTGGGCGCCGCCGTGCTGGAGCTGCAGCAGCTGCACGCTGAACTCGACGTCGGAGAGCGAGCCGCGCCCGAGCTTCAGGTGGAACTGCGGATCCTCGCCGGTCGGCATGCGCTCGCGCTCGATGCGCGCCTTCATGCGGCGCACCTCGCGCGCGTCGTCGTCGGTGAACGGCTGCCCGTACACGACGTCGTCGACGAGCTCGCAGAACCGCTCGCCGACGTCGGGGTCGCCCGCGACGAACCGCGCCTTGACCAGCGCCTGGCGCTCCCACGTGAGGCCCCACTCGCTCGTAGTAGCGCTCGTAGCCGCCGAGCGAGCGGGCGAGCGGGCCCTGGCTGCCCTCGGGCCGGAGCCGGGCGTCGATCGCGGAAGGTCTGGCCCTCGGCGGTCGCCTCGCCGATCTCCGCGACGAGCGTGCGACGCGACCTGCTCGGCGGCGTCGAAGTCGACCGCCGCGGTCGCCGTCGTAGACGAACAGCACGTCGATGTCGGACGCGTACGACAGCTCGGCGCCGCCGAGGCGACCGAGCCCGATCGACCGCGAACGGCAGCGGCGGCTCGAGCGACGCACAGCGCGGCCTCGAGCGCACGCGTCGGCGAGCGCGGTGAGCTCGCGCTCGGTCGTCTCCAGCGGCGCGAGGCCGAGCAGGTCGCGGCTCGCGATGCGCAGCAGCTCGCGCCGCTTGAACCGGCGGAGGCCGTCGCGACGCTCGCTCGGCTCGCGCCGCCACCCGAGCGTCTCGATCGCGACGTGCGACCAGCTCCTCGTGCGTCGACTCGCGACCGAGCGCGTCGTCGTCGCCGAGCTCGTCGACGAACTCGGGGTGGCGGCGGAGCGCCTCGCCGACGACCCGCGACGACCCGAGCAGCGTGCAGGCGCGTTCGGCCGCGCCCGGCGCGTCGCGGAACGTCGTGGCGAGCGACGACGACCGGGCGGGGCCTTCGGCGAGGCGGCGCAGTTGGAGGAGCCCGAGGTCGGGATCGGGCGTCGCCGACAGCCACTCCAGGACGAGCGGCAGCAGCTGCTGCATCAGCTTGGAGCGCCGGGTCAGGCCGTCGGCGAGCTCGTCGATCGCGGCGCGGGTGCGGTCGACGTCGGTGAAGCCGAAGGCGGCCAGGCGTTCCTCGGCCGCGTCGGGCGCGAGGTGACCCGACGCCCGCCGAGCGCCTCGAGGAGCGGCGCGAAGAAGAGGCGCTCGTGGATCGCTGCGCACCGCGCGCTGGTGCGACCGCTGGTCGGCGTCGAACGCGCTCCAGCGCGCTGCGGTCGCGGCCGTCGCGGTACCCGAGCACGCGCGCGAGCCGGGTGCGCGTCGCGTCGTCGGCCGGGACGGTGTGCGTCTGCTGCTCGTCGTAGAGCTGGAGCCGGTGCTCGACGGTGCGCAGGAAGCGGTACGCGTCGTCGAGCCGCTCGGCGTCGCGCTCGGTCGACGTAGCCGCCGCCGGCGAGCTCGGCCGAGCGCGATCGAGCGTCGTCGGGCTGCGCACGCGACGGGTCGTCGCGGCCGTGGACGAGCTGGAGGAGCTGCACCGCGAACTCGATGTCGCGGATGCCGCCCCGCCCGCGCTTGAGCTCGCGGTCGGCGAGGCCCTTGCGCGTGCCGTGAGCGCCTCGGCGCGCTCCTTCATCGCCCGGATCTCGCGGATCGCGTCGGGGTCGAGCGTGTCGGGCCACACGTACGGGCGCGTCGAGCGCGACGAACTGCTCGCCGAGCGCGTCGCTCGCCGGCCGACCGGCCGGGCCTTGAGCAGCGCCTGGAACTCCCACGTGCGGCCCCAGTCCGCGTAGTACGCCGCGTAGCTGTCGATGCGTGCGCGTGAGCGGGCCCGACCGCCCTTCGGGACGCAGGTTGGCGTCGGTGCGGAACACGATCCCGTCGGGCGACGGCGCGCTCATCATCGCGAGCACCTCGCGCGCGGCGCGCTCGGCCTCCTGCGGTGTCGCCCTCGTGCACGAAGAGCACGTCGACGTCGCTCGAGTAGTTGAGCTCGCCGCCACCGAGCTTGCCCATCCCGATGATCGCGACCGTCGGCGTCGGCCGACGTGCGACGCAGCGCGGCGTCGAGCGCGACGTCGGCGAGCGCGGCGAGCTCGCGCCCGACCGTCGGCATGTCGGCGACACCGAGCAGGTCGCGCGCCGCGATGCGCACGCAGCTCGCGCGCTTCCACCGCCGCAGCGCGCGGTCGTCGTCGTGCCGTCCGCTGCCGTTCCAGCGACGCGGTGAAGTCGCGACGCGTCGCGCTCCTGGGCGAACGCGTCGGCGTCGCGAACGCGGTCGAGCAGGCGTCGGATCGGCCACGATGGCCGACGACAGCGATCGCGACGCGCACGCCA
Organism: uncultured Thermoleophilia bacterium; assembly: GCA_963741655.1. GTDB lineage: Bacteria > Actinomycetota > Thermoleophilia > Gaiellales > Gaiellaceae > Gaiella. Next base: position 100,996 of record CAVUIQ010000011.1, on the reverse strand, counting down.
ACGCGATCAGCGCCGTCGCGCAGGCGCGGGTCGGCGTCGAGCTCCTCGGCGATCGCGCGGGTGCTGCTCGGCGAGCCGATCGACGACGGTGGCCGCGATGCGGGGGTCGGCCGACCGCTCGATCGCCGCGCCGACCGGCGGCGGAGAGGTCGCGCGCACCGGCGCTGGGCATGCCCGCAGTGTCGCGTATCCTGAGCGGATGCCCCGGCTCCGTGTCGCGGCCGCCCAGCTCGACCTCGTCGTCGGCGATCTCGACGGCAACGCCGCTCGCATCCTCGAGGCCTACGACCGGGCCGACGCCGCGGGCTGCGACCTCGTCGCGTTCCCCGAGCTGGCGGTCACCGGCTACCCGCCCGAAGACCTCCTGCTGCGCCCGTCGTTCGTCGCGCAGGCGCGGCGAGGCGCTCGAGCAAGCTCGCGGCGCACACCGGCACGCGCCGCGATGGTCGTCGGCTTCCCCGAAGCGGGGCGCGACCTCCTCAACGCGGCCGCGGTCTGCGCGCACGGGCGCGTGCAGGGCGTCTACCGCAAGCACCTGCTGCCGAACTACGCGGTGTTCGACGAGCAGCGCTACTTCACGCCGTCGACGGTCGACGGCCCGCTGTTCGTGATCGCCGGCGTGCGCGTCGGCCGTCACGATCTGCGAGGACGCGTGGAGCCCGACCGGCCCGATCCTCACGCAGGCCGCGGGCGGCGCCGAGCTGATCGTGAACATCAACGCGTCGCCGTACTACGCCGGACGGCTGCGCGAGCGCGAGACGATGCTCGCCACGCGCGCCGCCGACGCGGCGGTGCCGGTCGTCTACGCGAACCTCGTCGGCGGCCAGGACGAGCTCGTGTTCGACGGCGCGTCGATGGTGTTCGACGAGGGCGGCCACCTCGTCGCGCGTGCGAAGCAGTTCGCCGAGGACCTGCTCGTCGTCGACCTCGACGTGCGCCCGGCGTTCCGGCGCCGGCTGCTCGATCCTCGCGGTCGGGCGCGCGCGCCGCGCGCTCCCCGAGGTGGTCGGTGAGCGAGGCCCGCCTCGGCGAGCCGCGTCGACGGCGCGCGCGATCGAGCCGCTGCTCGAGCCGGTGCACGAGGTGTACGAGGCGCTCGTGCTCGGCACCGGCGACTACGTGCGCAAGAACGGGTTGCACGACGTGTTCGTCGCGATCTCGGGCGGCATCGACTCGTCGCTGGTGGCGACGATCGCGGCCGACGCGCTCGGGCCCGAGCACGTCACCGGCGTGCTCATGCCGTCGCGGTTCTCGAGCGAGGGGAGCGTCACCGACGCGCTCGAGCTCGCCGGCAACCTCGGCATCCGCACGCTGACGGTCCCGATCGAGCCCGCCCACGACGCGTTCCTCGACATGCTCGCCGCGCCGTTCGGCGGCGCCGAGCCCGGGCTCGCCGAGGAGAACCTGCAGGCGCGCATCCGCGGCACGATCCTGATGACGCTCTGCAACAAGCTCGGCGGGTTGGTGCTCACCGCGAGCAACAAGAGCGAGATGGCGACCGGCTACGCGACGCTCTACGGCGCCGACATGACCGGCGCGTTCGCGGTGATCAAGGACGTGCCGAAGATGCTCGTGTACGCGCTCGCGCGCGACCGCAACGAGCGGGCCGGGTCGGTCGCTGATCCCGGACGCGGTGATCGAGAAGCCGCCGAGCGCCGAGCTGCGCCCCGACCAGCTGGACTCCGACTCGCTGCCCGACTACGCCGAGCTCGACCCGATCATCGAGGGCTACGTGGAGGGCGACCTCTCGGTCGCCGAGCTCGAGGCCGCCGGCTTCGACGCCGACACGGTGCGGCGGATCGCGCACCTCGTCGACCGCAACGAGTACAAGCGTCGGCAGGCGCCGCCCGGTGTGCGCGTGTCGCCGAAGGCGTTCGGCAAGGACCGTCGCCTGCCCATCACCAACCGCTGGCCCGGCTGACGCCGCCCGGAGCGATCGCCGTGCGGACGGAAGTGGGGATCGTCGAGTGGGCGCGTCGCGTGCACGGTGCGGCAGCGCTGCACCGGTCGTTCGCCGACGCGCTCGGTCGCCACGTCGGCGACGCGGCGATCGGCGCTCGCTACGAGCTGCTCGACCGCGCGCGCCGGCACGGGTGGTGCGCCGACGAGTGGGACGACCGTGGCGCCGGTGCTCCACGACGTCGACGCCGGCTCGGCCCAGTCGCTGCGATCCCGTCGCTCGGTCGGGCGGCCGACGACCTCGCCGGAGCGGCAGACGCAGCGGCGGCGCTCGAGGAGGCAGCGGCCGTCGCGGCGCGACTCAGGCCGGCGTCTATCGAGGACTGGCGGAGCGAGCGCGACGGCGATCGCCGACGCGCCGTACCGTCCACGTCATCGACGCGGGTGCTCGCGCGAGCTCGGCGACGGAAGCCCGCACCCCCTGAGCGGCTCGATCTCCCGGGTCGTCCGCCCCGTGGTGGTCCTCTTGACTCCGCCGGTATCTTGAACAGGCGAACGGCGGGCCGAGCGCCTCCACCGATCTCCCTGGTGCCGTTCCGAAGGTCGAGAGCACGACGCAGAACGCGATACGGAACGCGAACACAACGCGACATTCGGCGAGACCAGAGGTCGGCGAGCGGGTGCGAGCCCGCTCTCGGGAGAAGGACTCCCGCGTGGCGAAGGAGCGTGTCGAGCGCGACGAAGAAGATCTCGTCCGGCTCTACCTCACCGACATCGGCCAGTATCCGCTGCTCACCAAGGACGACGAGGTCCGCCTCGCGCAGCAGATCGAATTCGGCAACGCCGCGCGCGAGGAGCTGCTCGAGGGCGCCAAGGCGCTCACCCCGACGAAGAAGCGCGAGCTGCGGCGCACCGCACGCGACGGCGACGACGCCCAGCGCACGTTCGTGCAGTCGAACCTCCGCCTGGTCGTGTCGATCGCGAAGAAGTACCAGGCGTCGGGCCTGCCGCTGCTCGACCTCATCCAGGAGGGCAACCTCGGCCTGATGCACGCGGTCGAGAAGTTCGACTGGCGCAAGGGCTTCAAGTTCTCGACCTACGCGACGTGGTGGATCCGCCAGGCCATCACCCGCGGCATCGCCAACACCGGCCGCACCATCCGTCTCCCCGTGCACGCGGGCGACACGCTGGCCCGGCTGCAGAAGGCCCGCTCGCGCCTGGAGCTCAAGCTCGGCCGTCCGGCGACGCTCTCGGAGCTGTCGGTCGAGGTCGAGATGCCCGAGGACAAGGTCACCGAGGCGCTGCGCTTCGCGGCCGAGCCGCTCTCGCTGTCGGAGCCGCTGCGCGAAGACGGCGACGCCGAGCTCGGCGACATCGTCGAGGACCGCTCGGCCGAGTCGCCGTTCGAGGTCGCGGCCACCGCGCTGCTGCCCGACGAGATCGAGAAGCTGCTCGCGCCGCTCGACGAGCGCGAGCGCCAGATCCTCGCGCTGCGCTTCGGGCTCGACCGGGGCGAGCCGCGGACGCTCGAAGAGGTGGGGGAGCACTTCAACCTCACCCGCGAGCGCATCCGCCAGATCGAAGCCCGGGCGATGAGCAAGCTGCGTCACCCGTCGGCCGACACCGGCGCGCGGGACCTGCTCGCGGTCTGAGGTTTCGTTTCTCGCTCTGTCGTTCGTTCTGCCTCGGGTCCGCGGTTCTGCCTCGGGTCCGCGCCACCGGCGACTGCGCACACTCCTCGTCGCGTGCGTCTCCGCATCGCTGCGCTCGCTCCGACGCAAGGCTTCCTCGGAGCGCACTCCGCCGCCGGCGCCGCTCCGCGGTGCTCCGGTCGCGTGTCACGCGCTCTCGGCGCGTTCCGGCGCTCATTGCTGGCGCGCCGCTCTCGTGGTCCAGCGTGTCGTCACGTCCAATTGGCAGCTGGATCTGTCGGATACGGCAGATCGCGCTGCCAATTGGGTGGTGGGCGGGGCGGGCGTAGGTTGCGTGCATGGGTGAAGCAGCGGGTGCAGCGGTTCGGGCCGGTGTTGCGGTACGAGGACGCGGATGCGGCGATCCGGTTCCTCGTCGAGGCGTTCGGGTTCCGCGAGCACGCGGTGCACCGGATGGACGACGGGAGCGTCGCGCAGGCCGAGCTCGAGTACCTGGGTGAGTACGTCGGGCTGTCGTCGCGGCACCTCGGCGATTCGGCCGATCCCGACGACATCTTCGATCTCGGGCCGTGCGCGATCTACGTGGTGGTCGACGACGCCGACGCGCACCACGACCGGGCCGTCGCCGCGGGGGCGAACGTCGTGTACCCGCTGACCGACCAGGACTACGGGTCACGCGACTACGCGGTGCGCGACGCCGAGGGCTTCCTCTGGTGCTTCGGCACCTACCGCATGGGTGCCGACCCGGCCTGACACTCGACGCGTCGGGTTCGACCGCGTAGAGTCCGCGGCGGCGCTCGGGGCGCCTCCGGTCCGCGGGAAGGGCTGAGCCCACTCGCTTGCTCGCACGTTCGGTACGGACATCGTTCCTCCTTTCGGCCTGACGACGCGGACGGCAGGCGTGCGAAAGGAGGTCGCGATGCCGACCGTCCCTCTTCCGAACGACCCGAGCTCCGAGCAGCTGCGCAAGCAGGCGAAGGAGCTCCGCGACCGTGCCCGCGCCGGCGACCCCGACGCGTTGGCGCTGATCGCCGAGCACCATCCCGATCGTGGGCCCGACGGCGAGCACGTCGTGTCGCTGAGCGCCGCGCAGCTCGTGGTCGCGCGCCAGTACGGCTTCGCGAGCTGGGCGCGCCTCAAGCGCCACCTCGACGTCGTCGAGCAGTACAGCCGTGCGCCCGACGACGTCGCGCCGTCGACCGATCCGGTGCACGAGTTCCTGCGGCTCGCCTGTCTGGAGTACGGGCGCGACGACGCACCGGCCGCGTGGAGCGACGCCCGGGCGGTCCTCGCCGCGCACCCCGAGCTCGCGCGAGCGAGCATCCACGTCGCCGCCGCCGACTGCGATCTCGACGCCGTGCGCGCGCCTCCTGGCGCGCGATCCGGACGCGGCGAGCCGGCGCGGTGGCCCGATCGACTGGGAGCCGCTCCTGTACCTCGCGTACGCGCGCCACGCGCCCGATGTCGACGCCGACGCGGTGCTGGGCGTGGTGCGCCTGCTGCTGGAGCACGGCGCCGATCCGAACGCGGGCTACCTCTGGCACGGCACCTACCCGTTCACCGCGCTCACCGGCGCGTTCGGCGGCGGTGAGCTCGGGCTCGAACGCCAGCCGCCGCACCCGCACGCGTCCGCCTTGGCGACGGCGCTGCTCGACGCGGGCGCCGACGCCAACGACAGCCAGGCGCTGTACAACCGGCAGTTCTTCGCCGACGACGCGCACCTCGAGCGTGCTGTTCGCACACGGCCTCGGCACCGGCGACGGCGGACCGTGGCGTGCTCGGCTCGGCGACGCGGCGCCGTCGCCCCGTGCCCTGGTGCGGACGCAGCTGTGGTGGGCACTGGTCCACGACCAGCGGGCGCGGGTGCGACTCCTGGCCGACCACGGCGTCGACGTCTCGACGCCATTCGGCGCGGACGACACCGCGGCGGGCGTGGATGTCGACCGGTCGGACTCCCACCGAGGTCGCCGCCATGATCGGCTCGTCGGAGGCGGTGGCGGACCTCGTCGAGCGTGGTGCCGCGCCGCCGTCGCTCGCCGGCGTCGACGCGTTCGTCGCCGCGGCACTGGCGGCCGACACCGCCGCGCTCGCTGCGCTCGACGACGTCGTTGCCGACGCGCGGGCGCAGCGGCCGGGCCTCGTCGTGTGGGCCGCGGGGCTCGGTCGCCGTGACGCAATCCCGTTGCTCGTCGCGCGCGGGCTTCGACGTGAACGCGCTCGGTCGCTCCGACGTGCCTCTCGAAGAGCCGTGGCAGACGGCGTTGCACGCGGCCGCGGCGCGTGGTGACGTCGAGCTCGCCCGCGTGTTGCTCGACCTCGGCGCCGACCCCGACGTCCACGACGTCCGCTTCGACGCCACGCCGCTCGGGTGGGCACGCCACGAGGGTCAGGACGCGGTGGCCGACCTCCTCGAGGGCGTGACGTAGGCGTTGCCGGTCACTCGATCCACGCCTACGATGGCGGTCCGTCGCCGGCCGAAGGGGTTCGTCATGAAGAAGATCCTGATCCTGCTCGTCCTCGTGGCGATCGGTGTCGCAGTGGCCAAGAAGGTCCGCGACGCCTGATCACGCAGGCGAGAACGCTCAGGGGCCCGCTTCGGCGGGCCCCTTTGTCGTTCCGGGCCCGTCTCCTGGCCGCTCGTCGGCCGCGTCGTCGCGGCGAGGAGCACCATCCCGAGCGCAGCGGCCGTCAGCGAGGCGGCGAGGATGCCGATCTTGGCGTCGTCGGCGAGCACGCTCGCCGACCCGAAGGCGAGCTCCGACACGAACAGCGACACGGTGAAGCCGATGCCGCCGAGCGCGGCGACGCCCACGATCTGCGCGAAGCGCGTGCCGTCGGGGAGCCGGGCGGCGCCGAGCCGCACGGCCAGCCACGTGAAGGCGCTGATCCCGACGAGCTTCCCGACGACGAGGCCGACCACGACGCCGTGGGTCACCGGCGACGACACCGCGCGGTCGACGGCGTCGCTGCTCAGCACGACACCGGCGTTCGCGAGCGCGAACACCGGCACGATCACGTAGCTCGTCCACGGGTGCAGGAGGTGCTCGAGCCACTCGACGACCGACACCGACTCCCGCGCGAGCACGACGGTCTCGTGCGCGGTCTCGACCGTCGAGACGTCGGCCAGCTTGTCGGCGTCGACCATGTCGGGCTGGCGGAACGGACGCGTCGGTGCGAGCAGACCGAGGATCACGCCCGCGATGGTGGCGTGCACGCCGCCGTCGTGGATCGACACCCACACGCCGACGCCGAGGACCACGAACGGCCAGAGCCGCCGGACGCCGAGCACGCGGAGGAGCACCATCGCGCCGAGGAACGCGACCGCGAGCAGCGCGGCGCGCGCGTCGAAGTCGTCGGAGTAGAAGAGCGCGATCACGACGATCGCGCCGATGTCGTCGACGATCGCGAGCGCGAGGAGGAACAGCTTCAGGGGCGACGGCACGCGGCTGCCGAGCAGGCTCAGCACGCCGACCGCCATCGCGATGTCGGTGGCCATCGGGATGCCCCAGCCGTCGGCACCGGCGCCGCCCGCGTTGAACGCGACGAACACGAGCGCGGGCACGATCATCCCGCCGACGGCCGCGATCGCGGGCAGCGCGGCGCGTCGCGGGTCGCGCAGCTCGCCCTCGACGAGCTCGCGCTTGATCTCGAGGCCGACGACGAAGAAGAAGATGGCCATGAGGCCGTCGTTCACCCACTCGCGGAGCGTGAGCGCGAGGTGGTGGTCGGCCGTCCCGACCGTGAACACCGTCGACCAGAGGTCGTCGTAGCTCGACGGCGACACGTTGGCCCACACGAGCGCCGACCACGGTCGCGGCGACGAGCACGACGCCGCTCGCCGCCTCGGTGCGGAGGAAGTCGCGGAGCGGGTGGAGCAGCTGCAGGGCGCGCGTGTCCGTCGGGTCGGCTGCGCCGAGGGCATGCACGGAGTCTACGGACGGGCCTCTTGACCGACTTGTCCCGATGCCGTAAGGTTCGACACCTTCCCTCGGAACTTCCTCCGTGCATCCGCGCGCCCGTCCCGGCGGCGCGCGACCGGAGGAAGGAAACACCCATGCTCCTCGCGTTGTGGTCCCCGAAGGGAGGCTCCGGCACCTCGGTGCTCGCCGCGGCGTGCTCGGTCGTGCTCGCACGCGGCCCCGCCGGCGCGTGCCGGATCGCCGATCTCGCCGGCGACCAGGCGGCCATCTTCGGGCTCGCCGGCGAGCCCGAGCTCGGGCTCACCGACTGGCTCGACGCCGGGCCCGAAGCACCGCTCGACGCGCTCGACCGCATGGCCGTCGCGGTCGCCCCCGGGCGTCGAGCTCCTGCCGACCGGTGAGGTCGACCGTCGACGTTGCGGCCCCGATCACAGGCCGAGGCGGGCGCGGCGCTCGCGGTCGCGTTGCGCGACCTCGGGATGCCCGTCGTCGTCGACTGCGGCACCGCGACCGAGCCCGCCGCACGCGGCGGTCGTCGAGGTGGCCGACGCCGCGGTCGTCGTCGTGCGCGGCTGCTACCTCGCGCTGCGGCGTGCGGTGCGATCGCCGGTGCTCCCGAGCACCGGTCGCGGTCGTGCTCGTCGACGAGCCCGGGTCGCTCGCTCACGCGACGCGAGATCGCCGACGTGCTCGGCGCGCCGGTGATCGCCCGGGTCCCGTTGCGCGACACCGTGGCGCGTGCGGTCGACGCCGGTGTGCTCGCCGAGCCGTCTCCCCGACGTGCTCGGCCGCGCCGCGATGCTGGTGACCGCGCGCACCGGCATCGCGCCGGCACGCGGCGCGGCCGCGTGACCGTCGTCCCGCTCGCCGGCGCCGACGACCGTCGCGGTGCTCGACGACCCGACGCTGAAGCGCGCCGTCCACCGACGGCTGGTGCTGGAGCACGTCGACGAGCCGGTGCCGGTCGACGCTCGAGCTGCGGGCGCGCCTCGCCCGACCTGCTTGCGCGACGAGCAGCCGCTCCTCCCGGCGACGCGCCTCGATCGTCTCGTCGGCGAGCTCGTCGACGAGGTCGCCGGGCTCGGTCCCCTCGAGCCGCTCCTGGGCGACCCGGAGGTGACCGAGGTGATGATCAACGGGCCGGGCCGCGCCTTCGTCGAGCGCCGCGGCGACGCTGGACGCCGTCGAGCTGGGGCTCGACGCGGCCGCGATCGTGCAGCTCGTCGAACGGGTCGTGGCGCCGCTCGGCCTGCGGCTCGACCGGTCGTCGCCCGATGGTCGACGCCCGGCTCGGCCGACGGCTCGCGGCTCCACGCGGTGATCCCGCCGCTCGCGATCGACGGGCCGTGCGTCACGATCCGCCGCTTCGGTGCGCGCACGCTGACGCTCGACGGAGTTCGGCGTGTCCGGCGCGCGCAGGCGCGTTCCTCGAGTGGGCGGTCGCCGCCGGGCTGGAACCTCCTCGTGGCCGGGGCGACGAGCGCGGGCAAGACCACCCTGCTCAACACGCTCGCCGGCGCCATCCCGCGGACGTGCGCGGGTCGTCACGATCGAGGAGACGGCCGAGCTGCGGCTCGCGCTCGCAGCACGTCGTCCGGCTCGAGGCCCGACCCGCGAACGCCGAGGGCGCCGGCGCGGTCGGCGTGCGCGACCTCGTGCGCGCGGCGTTGCGGATGCGGCCCGACCGCCTGGTCGTCGGCGAGGTCCGCGGCGGCGAGGCGCTCGACATGCTGCAGGCGATCAACACCGGCCACGACGGCTCGCTGTCCACCATCCACGCCAACGGCCCCGACGACGCGCTCCGCCGCCTCGAGACGTTGGCGCTCATGGCCGGGAGCGGCCTGCCGCTCGCGCGCGGTCCGGGCGCAGATCGCGGCGAGTGTCGACGCCGTCGTGTTCGTCGCCCGGCGTGCCGGCGGCGTGCGGCGGGTCGAGGCGATCGGCGAGGTCGTCGCCGGACGCCGGCGCCGACGCGACACCGACGGTGCCGACGGTGCTTCGAGTGGCGTGGCGGGCGCCTCGTGCCGACCGGCGTCGTCCCGGCTCGGGCGGCGCGGTCGCCCGACGCGCCGGCGCTCGATCCGGCGTGGTTCCGGTGACCACGATCCTGCTCGCGGCTGGCGGGTGCCGCCGTGGTCGCGGCCCTCGTCGCGCGGCCGCGCGCCGCGCCGACGGCGCGACGCACGCTCGGCACCTGCGACGTCGGCCGTGGAAGCTGCCCGCCGCGGTGCGGCGTCCGGCTCGGCGCCGCGCTCGCGTCGCGCCGACGTCGACGTCACGCCCGAGGCCGCGGTCCAGACTGTGCGCGATCGGCGTCGCGGCGTGCGTCGTCGTCGACCGTCGCCGATCGCGCCCGCGCTCGTCGTCCCCGTCGTCGGTCGCCGCGGTGGTCGCCGGCCCGGTGTGGCTGCGCCTCGCGTCGGCACGCCAGGAGCGGCGCTTCGCGCGCGCGCTGCCGGGCGCGGCTCGAGCAGGTGGCGAGCGAGCTGCGCGGCGGCGGCAGCGTCGCCGTCCGCGATCGAGCGGCTCGGCGACGTCGTCGTCGGCGGTGGCGCGCGACGCGCGCCGTGTGCACGCGCGCACGACCCTCGGGCTCGGGCTCGCCGACTCGCTCGCCGTGTGGCCGACCGAGCACGACGCGCCCGGGGTGCGTGCCGCGGCGGGCGCACTCGCGGTGGCGGCCGACGATGGGCGGTCGCGCGGCCGACGCGCTCGACGGCCTCGCGTCGTCGCTGCGTGATCGCCTCGACGCGGTCGCCGAGGCGCACGCACTGTCGACGCAGGCGCGGCTCTCGGCGGTGGTCGTCGGCGCCGCGCCGCTCGGCTACCTGGCGTTCGCCGCGCTGGTCGACGCCGGCTCGGTGACCGCGCTGGTCGGCACCGGGCGTCGGTCGGGTCTGCCTGGTCGTCGGGCATCGCGCTCGAAGGCGCTCGCCGCGTGTGTGGATGCGCCGCATCGTCGGTCGGAGCCGGCGTGAGCCGGTGACGTGAGCGCGCTGGCTCGTGGGTGCTCGGCGCCGGATGGGGTGCCTGCGCTGCCGCGCCGGTCCTCGCTGCTCGGTCGGCGCGGCGACGGTCCGCGCACGTCGTCGTCGGGGCGTCGCGCGCCGAGCGCCGTCGGCGCACCCGCCTGGATCGCGCGTCGGCGGTCGCGTCGACAGCGTGGCCGCTCGCTACGGCGGGCCCGGCAGTCGGCGGTCGGCCGCGACCTCGCGCGCCGCCGCCGGGCCCGCGCCGTCGACGCCGCGGTCGCGCGGGAGCTGCCGGTCGCGCTCGACCTGCTCGGCGTCGCGGTCGATGCCGGGTGCACGCCGTTCCTCGCGGTCGAGACGGCCGCGCGGTGGGGACCGCCGATCGTCGCGGCGACCTGCGCTGGCGTGCGCCGCGCGTGCGCGCTCGGGCGCGCCGTTCGAGCAGGCGCTCGACGACGCGGTCGCCGCGGTGCCGCGGCTGCGCCCGGTGGCCGACGCGCTGCTCGTGTCGGACCGCCTCGGCGCGCCGGTCGCGCCGGCGCTGGCGCGCCTCGCGGCGAGGAGCGCACCGCGCTGCGTCGTCGCGCCGAGATGCACGCCCGCCGCGTGCCCGGTTCGCCTGCTCTTCCCACTCGTCTTCCTCGTGCTGCCCGCGTTCGTGCTGCTCACGGTGGTGCCCGGGCTCGCGTCCGGGCTCGCCGACCTCTGAGCCGCGCCGACCGCGCCTGCGCTTCCCCCGTCGTGCTCGACTCGAAGGGAGCACCCCATGATCGCTCGCGTTGTCGCGCGCCTCGCCCGGTGGCGGGTGCACGGTCGACGAGGCCGGCCAGTCCACTGCCGAGTACGCGCTTGGTGATCCTCGGCGCGGTGGCCATCGCCACGTTGCTCATCTCGTGGGCCACCGGCAGTCACGCGATCTCGAAGCTGTTCGACAGCGTGATCGAGCAAGATCCTGCCCGGATGACGCGGTGTCCGGTGCCTCCCCGCGCGACCGCGTGGGGAGGCACCGCGTCGTCCGGCGGCGCGAGCGCGGCCAGGCCACGGTCGAGTTCGCCTTCGTGCTGCCGCTCGTCGTGCTCGCGATCCTCGCGGTGATCCAGGTCGGGCTCGTCGTGCGCGACCAGATGGGCGTCGTGCACGCGGCCCGCGAGGCGGCACGCGCCGCGAGCGTCGATCCCGATCGAGCGCGCCGCGGTCCGGGCCGCGCACCGCACGCTGCCCGGCGCCGACGTCCACGTCGACGAGCGAGGCGCGGTCGGCGAGGACGTCCGCGTCACCGTCGAGTACCGCAGCGTCACGTCGCTCCCGATCGTCGGCGTGCTGTTCCCCGATCCCGAGCTGCACGCCACCGCGACCATGCGGGTCGAGCGGTGAGCGCCGCACGCCGATCGCCGGCGGCGCGCGAGCGTGGCGCGGTCGGCGTGCTGATGCTCGCGGTCGTCGTCATCGGGCTGGTGGTCGCGATCGGCGCGGCGCATCTCGGTGCCGCGGTGATCGGTCGTGCCCGGGCGGCGACCGCCGCCGACGCCGCGGCGCTCGCCGCCGCCGACGCGCTCGCGCTCGGCGACGGCTCGGCGCGGCGCGCGCGCGGCGGCCGACCGCGTGGCGCGAGCCAACGGCGCCCGGCTCCTCACGCTGCGCGTGCGACGGCACCGAGGCGACGGTGCTGGTCGAGGTCGACGTCGCCGGGCTCGACGTCCTGGGTGGTGTCGCCCGTGCGCGTGCCCGGGCCGAGGTGCGCCCCGAGTGCGTGCTCGCCCTCCCCGAGTGCGAATGATCCACGAACTGGCGTCGCAAACCCTCGCTCTGGAGGTTCGTGCGACGCCGGTTCGGTCCGGTCCGACTGGTCAGCTGGGAGTACCCGCCGACCGCCTCGATGCTGGCGGCCGCGTCCACCTACCAGTACCGGCCGGACATCTGGACCGTCTGGGCGACGCCCTGCCCGTGCGACGACGCGACGAGGACCGTGCTCGGCATCACGTTCTACGACGGATCGGCCGTCATCCTGTTCCCGGAGTCCTTCAACCACGGTCAGGCATTCCTGAACTACGTCGTGGCGCACGAGTCTGGGCACCTGTGGGACTTCGACCACGAGAGCGAGCTGGTTGCGGTGTTCACGGCGATCAGCGACATTCCGCGCCAGGTGTCGGAACCGCCGCTGGTGGACCTCCCGGACGAGTCGCCTCTGGCACGAGCGGTACGCCGACTGCTACGCGCAGAAGAAGGGCCTCACGCGGCCACTGTTCACCGGGTACTGGACCTGCCCTGCGGAGGTGCTCGTGCTCGTCGACGTTCACGTGATGGTGACCTTGTAGGTCGCGGTCTTCGCGGGCGCCACGCCGGGCTCGAACGAGCGCGCGTAGTTGAGCGTGAGCGTGGTCGTCGTCGTGCCGCTGGCGGTGGACTGCGCACGGAACGTGATCCGCTGGGTCGCCTGCGCGCCCGGCGGTTCTCCGGCTGGACCGTCTCGGTCATCATCTGCTGCAAGTCGGGAACCGTCACCGCCGTCCACTCGTAGCCGGTTCCGGTCGTGATCGGCAGCTCGACGGCGAACGTGTGCCCGTTCGCGACCGTGATGTCGGTCTGGCTCTCGTCGTACACCTTCGTCGCGTCGCCGGAGCTCTTCGGTGGTCGACGTCGAGCTCGAGTCCGACGACCCGGAGTCGCTGCATGCGGCGAGCCCGACCGCGAGCGCGACGACCGTCGCGACCGCGACGGTGCGCCGACGAGCACCGTGGGTCGCGGACGTCGGAGCGAGCACGCGTCACCCTACGCCGACCACGCAGCGCGACCCGCGACCCGCGGCGACCTCCGAATTCGGAGCGACGGCGGAGGTGAGCGGGCGAGCGGCGAGTCGGGGCGAGAGGCGTGGCGGGTGGGTCAGAAGAGCTCGAGCAGGCGGCGCGCGGCGTCCTTGTCGAGGTACTCGTTCCAGTTGCCGCACTTCGGCGACTGCACGCACGACGGGCAGCCGTCGTCGCACGGGCACGACGGCGACCAGCTCGCGCGCCGCGGCGCACGTGCGCGCGCGAGCTGCGTCGAACGCGAGCTCGGCGATGCCGGCGCCGCCCGGGTAGCCGTCGTACACGAAGATCGTCGGCTCGCCGGTCTGCGGGTGCATGGCCATCGACACGCCGCCGACGTCCCAGCGGTCGCAGATCGCGAACAGCGGCAGCAGGCCGATCAGCGCGTGCTCGGCGGCGTGCACCGCGCCGATGCACCTGGCGCGGCGTCGATGCCCGCGCCGATCGACCGCGTCGAGCGGCACCGTGTACCAGCACGCGCGCGTCGTGAGCTCGCGTGGCGGGAAGTCGAGCGGCACGACTTCGATCACCTCGTTGGTCGACGACCTGCTGGCGCTGGTAGGCGACGAGCTCGTGCGTGACCTCGACCGCGCCGAGGTGCGCGATCGCCCGCGCCGAGCGGCGACGCGCTCGTCCTCGTCGAGGATCGCGATGTCGGTCTCCTCGCGCGGCTGCGTGTACTCGTCGGCGTCGTCGGCCGGCTCGAGCACCGCGACGTGGTCCTCGGTGTCGAGCTCGCGTCACCCGGTACTGCCGCCCCTGGTGGAGGTAGATCGCGCCCGGGTGCGCGACCTGGAACACGCGCGCGGCGTCGACGGTGCCGACGAGCGCGCCCGTCCGCGTCGACGAGCTGGTACTCGACCGACGACCCGCTGCGCAGCCCGACGCCGGCGCGCCGGTGGCCGTCGCCCGACCCAGTACATGCGGCCGTCGCGGACCTGCAGCGAGATCGTCGACGCACGAGCTCGCGCACCGCGTCGTCGAGGCACTCGCCGAACCACTGCTCGTCGTCGTGGGTGAGCGGCAGCTCGTGCGCCGCGCACGCGACCTGCGCGCGCGCCACGAACGGGTTCGCCGGGTTGACGACCGCGGCCTCGGTCGGGCCGGGCGAGCAGCTCGCTCGGGATGGCGCACGTACCACTGGTCGAGCTGGTCGTCGCCCGCGACGAGCACCGCCGCGGCCCGGCGCGGTGCCGCGGCCCGCGCGCCCGATCTGCTGGCGCATCGACGCGAGCGTGCCGGGGAAGCCGTTGAGCACGACCGCGTCGAGCCCGCCGACGTCGATGCCGAGCTCGAGCGCGTTCGTGGCCACGACGCCGCCGAGCTCGCCCGATCGTGAGCTTCGCCTCGAGCTCGCGGCGCTCGTCGGCGAGGTAGCCGGCGCGGTACGCCGCGATCTCGGGCACCTGACCGGCCGGCATCGACCTCGTCGAGCATCGCCGCGCGCCTGCGCCGCGACGAGCTCGGCGCTCGCGACGGCTCCGGGTGAACGCGAGCGTCTGGTGGCCGTCCTCGACGAAGCGCGACATCAGCATCGCCGGTCTCGACGTTGGCCGACGCGCGCGCGCCGGTGTGCTCGTCGAGCAGCGGTCGCTGCCACACCGCGAAGCCGCGCTCGGGCCGCGGCGACGCCGTCGTCGTCGATCGCCTCGACCGGCAGGCCGCACAGCTGCGACGCCAGCTCGCGCCGGGTTGCCGATCGTCGCGCTGGTGAAGCAGAACGTCGGGTCGGCGCCGTAGTGCTCGCACAGCCGGCGCAGCCGGCGCAGCACGTGCGCGACGTGGACTGCCGAACACGCCGCGCAGCGTGTGCAGCTCGTCGACCACGACGTAGCGCAGCCGCATGAGGAACGTCGCCCACTTCGCGTGCGACGGCAGGATCCCGACGTGCAGCATCTCGGGGTTCGTGAGCAGCACGTTGGCGTTCGCGCGCGCCCAGGTGCGGTCGTCGGGCGCGGTGTCGCCGTCGTAGGTCGACGCGCACGAGCTCGGGCACGAGCCACGAGCGCAGCGAGCGGAGCTGGTCCTGCGCGAGCGCCTTGGTCGGGAACACGAGCAGCGCGGTGTCCTGCGTCGCCGTCGAGCGACCGACTCGACGATCGGCACCTGGTAGCAGAGCGACTTGCCCGACGCGGTGCCGGTCGCGACGCACGACGCTGCGGCCGTCGCGCAGCGCGTCGATCGCCGTCGGCCTGGTGCTCCCACAGCGCGGTGATGCCGTTGCGGATCAGCGCCGAGCGCAGCTCGGGCGACAGCCCGGTGGTCGGGCTCCGCGAAGCGGGCGGGCTCGGCCGCGCGTGCGGGCGGTGAACACGACCCGCTCGACGGTGCGAGGGCTCGTCGGCCAGGGCGTCGAGCGTGTCGCAGGCGTCCGACGGCGGCACCGCGGGCCGCATCAGGAGCTCTGCAGTACCCCGTCGTCGGCCATGTCGGCGAGGAGCGGCGCGGCGTCGGCCGTCTTCACCAGGTTGCTGCCGCTCCCCGAGCGCGACGGGCAGCAGCACGTTCTTGACGTTGTTCGGGATCGATCGCGAGCGAGAGCTGCCCGAGCGCCATGAGGTCGCGCACGCCGAGCCCGTCGAGCTTCACGTGGCGTCCGGCGGTGGCGACGAGGTGGACGGTGTCGCCGATGCTCGGGTGGCGTGGCCTGCAGCGTCTGCAGCGCCGACAGCAGCACGAGCCCCTGGTTCAGCGTGCGGTCGAGGTCGCCGCGCGGGAGCGAGTAGCGGTTCGCGGGAGAGCGCGAGCGCCTGGTCGCCGGTGAGGTGCGCGGGCCCGGCGGTGAAGAACGCGCCGGAGTTCTCGTCGGCCATGTCGTAGGGGATCATCGACGTCGATGCCGCCGATCTCGTCGATCATCTGCACGAAGTTCGGGAAGTTGGCGCGCACCACGTAGGTGATCGGCAGCCCGGTCACCGACGAGACCGCGTCGGCCTGGGCGCGCAGCCCGAAGTTGTCGTTGCTGTTCACGATGTACGAGTTGAGCTTCGCGCCGGTCGGCCCCTCGGTGTCGCGGGGGATGTCGAGGATGGTCGCCGAGCGCAGCGCAGGATTGATGCCGATCACGTGGATCGCGTCGGCGAGGCCCGGGTCGTCGTGCTGCTCGTTCGGGTCGTCGGAGCGCGCGCCGGTGCCGACGACGAGGACGAAGAACGGCTGATCCGGTGCGTCGGTGTACTCGGCGCCCGCCAGCTTCGCGACCTGGAGCCACACCGCGCCGGCGGCCGGCGTCGGCCGACCGAGCGCGAGCCACGCGGACGCGAGGAGCCCGGCGACCACGAGGCCGCACACCACGGGCGCGGCGACGAGCACCGTCGAGCGCGCGGCGCGCGTGGAGCGTGACGGATCATCGTCGTGCCGGTCGCCGCCGTGGTCGTGGCGGCACGTCGATGCCGCCGCCGTCGCGGGTCACGCGTCATCGTGTAGGCGCGACACCTTCCACGTGCCGCCCGAGGTCGGGCGACAGCACGAACGACCCGGTGCGCACGATGTGCAGCGGCGCGGCCTTCTCCGTGGCCGCCGCCGCGCTGATGTCGAGGTCGACCGTCGCGGTGACCGCGACGAGGTTGCCGTCCTGGTCGCCGAGCCCGGTGATCGCCACCGGCTTGGCCGACACGGTGAGGTCGCCGGTGACCTTCGGGCAGGCCCTCGTCGACGAGCGCGGCACGGTCGATGCCGGTCGCCCGGGCGAGCGCGGCGGTGTCGAACACGCCCGCGAGGTCGCCGGCGGGCAGGCCGCTGCGGAGCGGCTTCGACGATCGCGATCTCGACGTAGTCGCCGATCGTGTCGACGACGCCCGAGGCTGCGTCGCGGCGTCGACGGTGACCGGCGGCCCGGCGCTGTCGGCGGTGACCTCGCCCGGCTCGATGGTGACCTTGGTGTCGGCGACGGTCCGCGACGCGGTCTTGGCGTCGGTGTCGCCGTCGTCCGAGGACGCCGCTCATGACGAGGGCCGCGACCGCGATCGACGGCCACGATCACGACGACCACCGACGCCGATCACCAGGCCGGTGCGAGTGCGCGATGCGGACTGCGCGCGGCGCTCGGCGCGGGTGGGGGAGTCGCTCATGTCGCCGGTCAGGTTACGGGACCACTCCTGCGGATCTCGGTCACCGGGCGTCGTAGCATGGCCGCGAATCGCACGATCGGGAGGACGCGATGCCGCTCAAGAAGATGGTCGAGCGCCTGACCAAGCCGACCGACGAGATCGATCGTGAGCAGCTCACCGAGTTCTGCGACGGTGCGCGAGCTCGCGCCGATGGACGGCCTCGTCCCCCGGCAGCCGGTGCGCGTCGGCGGCGAGATCAAGTCGGTGCGCATCGTCCCGCGTGCCGGCGCGCCGGCGCTCGAGGTCACGGTGAGCGACGGCCGCGGCAGCGTGGTCGCCGTCTTCCTCGGCCGTCGCAAGATCGCCGGGATGTCGCCGGGGCGCCAGCGTCGCGTTCGAGGGCGTCGTCGCCGACAGCGGCATCCGCGCCACGATCACCAACCCCGCCTACGAGCTCCTGACCTGACCCGACCGCTCTGCGTCAACGCCGAGAGCGGTCGACGCAACGGAACGAGGCGGAGGCGAGGAGGTCAGGCGCCGGTGAGGATGCGGCGGACCTCGTCCTCGGAGTCGGGCGTGACCATCGCGAGCACCTCGTCGCCGGCCTCGAAGATCGAGTCGCCGCGCGGCATCACGACGTGCTCGTTGCGCACGATCGCGACGATCGTCGCGTCGCGTGGGACGTCGAGGTCCTTGAGCGCCTGGTCGATGGCCGGGGAGTCGGCGGCGAGGCGTGACCTCGACCAGTCGGGCCTGACCGCCCTCGAACTGGAGGAGCCGCACCAGCCGCCCGACGGTCACCGCCTCCTCGACGAGCGACGGTGATGAGGTGCGGTGTGGACACCGACGATGTCGACGCCCCAGTTCTCGTTGAACAGCCACTCGTTCTTCGGGTGGTTCACGCGTGCGATGACCCGGGGCACCGCGAACTCCTGCTTGGCGAGCAGCGAGATGACGAGGTTGTCCTCGTCGTCGCCGGTCGCCGCGACCACGACCTCGCACGTGTCGAGCCCGGCGGCCCGCAGCTCCGACACCTCGCACGCGTCGGCGACGTGCCACTCGACGCCGGGCGACTCCTCGGCGCGCTGCGCGACCGCCTCCGACTGCTCGATGAGCAGGACCTCGTGGCCGTTGGCGACGAGGTCGTTGGCGATGAACAGCCCGACGTTGCCGGCCCCGGCGATCGCGACGCGCATCAGTGCGGTCCTCGTCCGACCTGCGAGACGCTCGCGCAGGCGTGTCGAGCGCCGACACGTCGGCCGCGAAGTGCAGGATGTCGCCCTCCTGGCCGATGGCGCTCGGCGTGCTGACCTGCGCGGTGCCGAAGCGGGTGATCGCCACCAGCCAGAACACGCCGGGCTCGCTGAGCTCGGTGAGCTTCTTGCCCGCCCAACGCGGCGGGATCGGGTAGTCGACGAGGCAGACGTTGCCGCTCGGGTCGAGCCACTCGTGGGGCTGCTCCTCGGCCGGGAGCAGGCGGCGCATGACCTGGTCGGTCGTCCACGAGATCATGGCGACGGTCGAGATCCCGAGCCGTTGGTAGATCTCGGCGCGGCGGGGGTCCTTGATGCGGGCGACGACGCGGTCGATGCCGAAGTTCTCCCGGGCGATGCGGGCGGAGAGGATGTTGGAGTTGTCGCCGCTCGTGACGGCGGCGACCGCCCCGGCGTCGCTCGATGCCGGCCTCGGCGAGGTGGTCGCGGTCGAAGCCGAAGCCGACGACGCGTCGCCGCGGAAGTCGTCGGGGAGGAACCGGCGGAACGCGGCCGCGTTCTTGTCGACCACCGCGACGGAGTGACCGAGTCGGTCGAGGTTCAGCGCGAGCTCGCTGCCGACCCGACCGCATCCCACGACGACGACGTGCATGGAGCGTGATCGTACAGACGTCGACCGGACCGGCGCGAATCGCGGATCGCCGGCGCGACGCGGGTTGAATGGCACACTGATCGACGCCGAGCCCGCCTGCGGGCCCGGACACGGGCCGGTGACGCGGCCGGAGAGCGTGGAGGGCGACGGCGGCGTGGCGTTCGTGAAGCGGATCCTGGTCGGTCGGCCGCTGGCCACGACCGAGATGGAGCACCAGCGCATCCCGAAGACGATCGCGCTCGCGGTGTTCTCGTCCGACGCCATCTCGTCGACCGCGTACGCCACCGAGGAGATCCTCTTCGTCGTCGCGGTCGGCGGGTCGAGCCTCGCGCTCGGCCTCAACACGCTCGTCCCGATCGGCATCGCGGTCGCGCTGCTGCTCACGATCGTCGTCACGTCGTACCGCCAGACGATCTTCGCCTACCCGAGCGGCGGCGGCAGCTACGTCGTCAGCCGCGAGAACCTCGGCGAGAACCCGTCGCTCGTCGCGGGCGCGTCGCTGCTCGTCGACTACATCCTCACCGTCGCGGTGTCGATCTCCGCCGGGCGTCGCCGCGATCGTCTCGATCCCGGCGTTCCAGGACCTCGCGCGAGCATCGCGTGCTGCTCGGGCTCGGTCCTGATCCTCGTTCATCAGCCTCGCCAACCTGCGCGGCATCAAGGAGTCGGGCCGCCTCTTCGCCGTGCCGACCTACATCTACATCGTCGTGCCTCGCCGCGCTGGTGGCGTACGGGCTGTTCCGCAGCTTCGTGCTCGACGACATCCACCACGATCAACGCGCTGCCGTTCAAGGAGGAGGGCGGCAACCTCTTCGGCGGCGACGCTCGGGCTCTTCCTCCTCCTCAAGGGGTTCTCGTCGGGCGCGGTCGCGCTCACCGGCGTGGAGGCGATCTCGAACGGCGTGCCCGCGTTCCGGCGCCCGGAGTCGAAGAACGCGGCGACCACGCTCGTGTGGATGGGCCTCATCCTCGGCATCGCTGTTCATGGGCGTGCAGATCCTGTCGCACCACCTCGGCCCGTACCCGAGCGAGACGACCACGGTCATGTCGCAGCTCGGCACCGCGGTGTTCGGCGGCGGCACCGTGCTGTACGTGGTCCTGCAGTTCGCGACCGCGGCGATCCTCACGCTCGCCGCGAACACCGCGTACGCCGACTTCCCGCGGCTGTCGTCGATCATCGCCCGCGACGGCTACCTGCCGCGTCAGCTCGCGAACCGGGGCGACCGGCTCGTGTTCTCGAACGGCGTCATCGTCCTGGCGGCGGCGGCGGGCGCGCTGATCATCGCGTTCGGCGGCAAGACGAACGCGCTGATCCCGCTGTACGCGGTCGGCGTGTTCCTGTCGTTCACGCTGTCGCAGGCGGGCATGGTGCGCCACCACCAGAAGGAACGCGAGAAGGGCTACAAGCGCAACATCGTGATCAACGCCGTCGGCGTCGGTGGCCACGCTCATCGTGCTGCTGATCGTCGCGACCACGAAGTTCACGAGCGGCGCGTGGGTGCCGCTGATCGTCATCCCGATCATCGTGCTGCTGTTCAAGTCGATCAAGCGGCACTACCGAACCGTGGCGGACGGGCTGCGCGTCACGCCCGACTACAAGCCCCGGCGGATGAACCACACCGTCGTCGTGCTCGTCGGCGAACGTGCACCGGGGAGTGCTCGAGGCGCTGGCCTACGCACGGTCGCTGCACCCCAACCACCTGCTCGCGGTGTCGGTCGTCTCCGACGAGGAGGAGCAGGCGCGGCTCGAGCAGCAGTGGGAGCAGTACGGCATCGACGAGCAGCTCGAGTTCGTGTACTCGCCCTACCGCGAGCTCACGCCGGCCGATCATGACCTTCGTCGACGAGCTCGACGCCCGGTACGAGAACGACATCATCACCGTCGTGCTGCCCGAGTTCGTCGTCCGGCACTGGTGGGCGAACGTCCTCCACAACCAGAACGCGCTCCTGCTGAAGGGGCGGCTGCTGTTCCGCAAGGGGACCGTCGTGACCTCGGTGCCCTACCACCTGGACTGACGTCCACGTGAGGGCCGCCGAGCCACGCCCGTTCCCGGAACAGGGCGATTTCGCCCTCGATGATTGGACGGAGCGGCTGCTCGCCCCGTAGCGTGCTCACGCTTCGCGACCCCTCGCGTCAGCGAGCGATTCACGGTCGAGCGCATCCCCGAAACAAGAGGACGAGCAATCCATGATCACTCTCGCGGCCGAAGGCGGCTACCAGGTCTTCACGTTGGACAGTGCGGCGTGGTTCTGGCTGATCTTCTCGGCGGTCACGGCGCTGATCGCGATCGCCGTCGGCTTCTTCCTGATGCGCGGCGTGCTCGCCGCCGACCAGGGCACGCCGAAGATGATCGAGATCGCCGGCGCCATCCAGGAGGGCGCGATGGCGTACCTCAAGCGTCAGTTCAAGACGATCGCGGTCATCCTCGTGCCGCTCGCGATCGTCGTGTTCGTCACGTCGACCGAGGTCGTGAAGCCCGAGGCCATCACGAGCGGCTCGCCCGGTCTCACGCTTCGTGCAGTCCGGGCTGTTCCGCACGCTCGCGTTCGTCGCCGGCTGCCTCATGTCGGGCCTCACCGGCTTCATCGGCATGAGCCTCGCGGTGCGCGGCAACGTGCGCACGGCCGCGGCGGCGAAGTCGGGATCGCTGCCCGCCGCGCTCAAGGTGGCGTTCCGCACCGGTGGCGTCGCCGGCATGTTCACGGTCGGCCTCGGCCTCCTCGGCGCGACCTTGATCATCATGATCTTCCAGAACACCGCGTCGGCGATCCTCATCGGCTTCGGGTTCGGTGGCTCGCTGCTCGCGCTGTTCCTGCGCGTCGGCGGCGGCATCTTCACCAAGGCGGCCGACGTCGGCGCCGACCTGGTGGGCAAGGTCGAAGCAGGCATCCCCGAGGACGACCCGCGCAACCCGGCCACCATCGCCGACAACGTCGGCGACAACGTGGGTGACTGCGCCGGCATGGCGGCCGACCTCTTCGAGAGCTACGAGGTCACCCTCGTCGCGTCGATCATCCTCGGCGTCGCTGCGTTCGCGTCGATCGGCATGAACCCGGCGCTCGGGCTCGTGTTCCCGCTCGCCGCCCGCGCGATCGGCGTGCTCGCCTCGATCGTCGGCGTGTTCGCGGTGCGCGCCACCGAGAAGGACAAGTCGGCGATGGCGCCGATCAACCGCGGCTTCATCACCGCCGTCGTCCTCACGATCATCGGCACCGCGATCGTCGCGTTCGGCTACGTCGGGCAACGACAAGGCGGCAACGATCTCGAACGCCGGCTGGAAGTGCTTCGGCGCGGTCGTCATCGGCCTCGTGCTCGCCCAGGTGCTGAGCCGCCTCACCGAGTACTTCACCTCGACCGAGACGGCTCCGGTGCAGGAGATCGCCGAGGCGACCCGGACCGGCCCGGCCACCGCCGTGCTGTCGGGCATCAGCTCGCGGTCTCGAGTCGAGCGTGTGGGCGATCATCGCCATCGCCGCTCGCGCTCGGTGTCGGGCATCTGGCTCGGCGACGGCAACATCCAGTTCTCCTTCTACCTCGTCGCGCTCACCGGCATGGGCATGCTCGCCACCACCGGCGTCATCGTGTCGGAAGACACGTTCGGCCCGGTGGCCGACAACGCGGCCGGCATCGCCGAGATGTCGGGCGAGTTCGAGGGCGAGCCCGAGCGGATCATGGTGAGCCTCGACGCGGTGGGCAACACCACCAAGGCCGTCACCAAGGGCTTCGCGATCGGTTCCGCCGTCATCGCCTCGGTGGCGCTGTTCGCGTCGTACATCGAGACGATCGGCGGCGAGCTCGAGCCGCTCGCCGGCGTCGTCGGCAACAAGCTGTTCAACAACATCCTCACGCAGATCAACGTCGCGAACCCGAAGCGTGTTCATCGGACTGCTCATCGGCGGCTCGATCGCGTTCCTCTTCTCGGCGCTCGCGATCCGAGCGGTCGGGCGCACCGCGGGCGTGGTCGTGCAGGAGGTGCGCAGCCAGTTCGCCGACGGCAAGATCATGGCCGGTACCAAGAAGCCCGACTACGGCCCGGTCATCGACATCTGCACCGCGGCGTCGCTGCGTGAGCTCGCGACGCCGGCGCTGCTCGCGGTGCTCACGCCGGTGATCATCGGGTTCGGCATCAACTTCTTCGCGCTCGGCGCGTTCCTCGCCGGCGTGATCCTCACCGGTCAGCTCATGGCGAACTTCCTGAGCAACTCCGGTGGTGCGTGGGACAACGCGAAGAAGTACATCGAGGACGGCAACGAGGGCGGCAAGGGCTCCGAGGCGCACAAGGCGGCGGTGATCGGCGACACCGTCGGCGACCCGTTCAAGGACACCGCCGGCCCCGCGCTGAACCCGCTCATCAAGGTGATGAACCTCGTCGTCGCTCCTGATGCTGCCGGCGATGATCAGCCTGCGCAACAACGACTGGCGCTACGCCATCGCCGGCGTCGCGCTCGTCGTGCTGATCGGCGCGGTGCTGTTCTCGAAGCGCAAGTCGGGCGGCTTCGGCGAGGAGTCGGAGATCGTCGCGGCGGCCATGGCCGAGCACGGCCGTGGCGAGGGCTCCTCGGCCGGCGAATAGCCACCCGATCCCGGACGAGAGCGACGCTCGATGAAGAACGAGGAACTGGGCGGGCTCGCGGTGCTGGGTCGTCGACGTCGCTCGAAAGCTCGGGACCGCTCGGGATCGGCGGCTCGTCGATCGCGCTGGAGAACATCAGTCGCCGCCGATCCCGTCCGAGGTCGATCCTGCGCGTTCGCGGGCTTCAGCGCCAACCGCGGGATCTCAACGCGATCGCGCAGCATGGATCAGCGACGACGATCGGCAGTCAGGTACTCGTCGACGCCTCGCCGATGCGTCTACGAGGAGTAGCCGGCGAGCGTGATCGCCGTACGACCCAGATGAACGCGCCGACGACGTTGTACGGACGAAGCGCGTGGTTCATCCTCTTCGGCGACGCCCGCCATCGACCGGGGCGAACGGTTCGTACGAGGGTACGAATCGTGCGATCGATCGTCTTCGGGCCGTTCGTTCCGTTGGTGCGCAGCATCGTGTTGAAGATCCGCGAGTCCGGCGTGGAAGAGCCATGGCCCGGCCTCCTGGCCGATGGTAGCCCACCTGGTCGCCGATCACGGCGGCCGGCGAAGCAGCCGACTGAGAACGACCGGATGTTCAGCTCGCCCTGTCGGCTACGAGCAGGCGACCGGCTGGTGAAGAGCGAGGCGAGTCGCCGGGCAGGAAGAAGCCGATGAGCAGCCCCGCTCGGCGAAGATGATCAGCGATCAGGCCGATCTCGCCGTACGGGCTCGAGCGAGTCGATGAGCTCTGTCGGGTCGAGGGAGAGCCGGAGCCTGAGCACGGACGCGCAGGATGACGGGCGCGCCGACGGGCCGGTCTGCGAACGCTGCCCGTCTGCGACACTGGCGGCGCTCCGCTTCGTCCGAGGCAGCCGATGCCCGCCCGGCGGCGTCGGGCATCCGGAGACCACACTGGTCGGTCGTGCGACCGGTGCGGTACCGCCCACGTGCGCGACGGCCGACACGACCGACGATCCGACCGCGCAGTCGGACACGGAGGACTGCGTGGCCAAGCCGCTCGTGATCGTGGAGTCGAAGGCAAAGGCGAAGACGATCGAGGGCTTCCTCGGTCGCGACCGCTTCGTCGTGATGGCCAGCGTCGGTCACGTCCGCGACCTGCCCAACGGCGCCAAGCAGGCGCCGAAGGGCGTCACCGACCCGCGCGTGCGCCGGCTCGGCATCGACGTCGACGACCACTTCACGCCGATCTACGTCGTGCCCGACTCAAGAAGCACGTCGTCGCCGATCTCAAGGCGGCGCTGAAGGACGCGAGCGAGCTCTACCTCGCGACCGACGAGGACCGCGAGGGCGAGGCGATCTCGCTGGCACCTGCTCGAGGTGCTGAAGCCGAAGGTCCCCGTGAAGCGCATGGTGTTCCACGAGATCACCGAGGCGGCGATCGCCGAGGCGATCGAGAACTGGCGCGACCTCGACATGAAGCTGGTCGAGGCCCAGGAGGGCCGGCGCGTGCTCGACCGGCTCGTCGGCTACGAGGTCTCGAACGTCGCGTTCCGGCGCATCGGCCCCGGCACCTCGGCCGGACGGGTCCAGAGCGTCGCGACGCGCCTGGTCGTCGACCGCGAGCGCGCCCGCATGGCGTTCCGCGCCGCGTCCTACTGGGACCTCGAAGGGCTCCGTTCCACTCCTGCCTCCGCGGTCGCGCCGGCTCCCGAGGCGGAGACGACGCCGCTGGTCCGTTCTCTCGCCGCTTCCGCTGCGTTACCGCTGCTCGCGCAGCTCGACGGGAAGCGTCCGGCGTCGGGACGCGACTTCGACCCGAACACCGGCCGGCTCGTCGGCGCGCGGCGGCGAACGAGGTCGTCCTGCTCGACGAGGCCGCGGCGACGGCGCTCGCGGCGCGACTCGAGCACCAGCCGTTCGCCGTCGCGTCGGTGGAGTCGCGGCTCACCACCGAGCGGCCGAAGGCGCCGTTCACCACGTCGACGTTGCAGCAGGAGGCGTCGCGCAAGCTCGGGTACAGCGCGGCACGCACGATGCACGTCGCGCAGGGGCTCTACGAGCGCGGCCTCATCACCTACATGCGCACCGACTCCACGAACCTGCCGGACAGGCGATCAGCGCGGCGCGCGCGGCAGATCGCCTCGCATGTACGGCGACGAGTACCTGCCCGCCGAGCCCGCGTCAGTACCGCTCGAAGGTGAAGAACGCGCAGGAGGCGCACGAGGCGATCCGCCCCGCAGGCGATCGGATGCGGACCGCGGACGACCTCGGCCACGAGCTCCACGGGACCGACGAGCGGCGGCTCTACGACCTGATCTGGAAGCGCACCATCGCCTGCCAGATGGCCGACGCCCGCATCCGGCGGGTCACGCTCCGCCTCGCCGCCACCTCGACCGCGGGCGAGGACGCGTGTTCCAGGCCACCGGCCGGACCATCGAGTTCCTCGGCTACCTGCGTGCGTACGTCGAGGGCGCCGACGACCCCGACGCCGAGCTCGAGGACCGCGAGGCGCTGCTGCCGCCGCTCGACGAAGGCGACGCAGTCGCCTGCGCCGAGCTCCACGCCGTCGGGGCACACCACGCAGCCGCCCGCTCGCTACACCGAGGCGAGCCTCGTGAAGGAGCTCGAGGAGCGCGGCATCGGCCGACCGTCGACCTACGCGAGCGTGATCGACACGATCTCCAAGCGCGACTACGTGTGGAAGAAGGGCAGCGCGCTGGTGCCGTCGTGGACGGCGTTCGCGAAGGTGCAGCTGCTCGAGCGCTACTTCGCCCACCTCATCGACTACGAGTTCACCGCCACGATGGAAGAGGCGCTCGACGCGATCGCGCGCGGCGAGGGCGAAGCCGAGAAGTGGCTGCACTCCTTCTACTTCGGGAACGGCACGGCCGGGCTCGAGCGAGCTCGTCGCCGAGGAGCACCTCGCGACGATCGACAAGGCCGAGGTCAACACCGTGCACCTCGGGCTCGACGACGAGGGTCGCGAGCTGGTCGTGCGCGTGTGGCCGAACGGCGCCAACATCGAGCGCGGCGACGAACGCGCGCCGATCCCGTTCGACCTCGCGCCCGACGAGCTCACGCCCGTCGGTCGCCGACGACCTCCTCGCCCGTGGCTCGGGCGGCCCGCGCGAGCTCGGGAGCGATCCCGAGACACGGGCCTCGCAGGTGCTCGTGCTGACCGGTCGCTTCGGCCCCTTCGTCCAGCTCGGCGAGCAGCAGGAGGACGGGGCGTCGGGCAAGAAGGGCGGAGAAGCCGAAGCGCGCGTCGCTGTTCGCGTCGATGGAGCCGAGCACCGTCACGCTCGACGAGGCGCTCGCGCTGCTGTCGCTGCCGCGCGTCGTCGGCGCCGACGCCGAGGGCGTCGAGATCACCGCGCAGAACGGGCGCTACGGGCCGTACCTGAAGAAGGGCACCGACAGCCGCAGCCTCGCGACCGAGGAGCAGATGTTCACGGTCACGCTGGAGGAGGCCGAGGCGATCTTCGCGCAGCCGAAGCAGCGGGGCCGCGGCGCGGCGAAGCCGCCGCTCGCCGAGCTCGGCGCGCACCCCGAGTCGGGCGCGCCGGTGCGGATGCTCGACGGCCGCTTCGGTCCGTACGTCACCGACGGCACCGTCGAACGCGTCCGTGCCCCGGGGCGTCGACATCGCGTCGGTCACCCTCGAGCAGGCCGTCGAGCTGCTGCGCGAGCGCGCGGCCCGCGGCCCGGCCAAGAAGACGGCGAAGCGGCACGACGGCGAAGAAGTCGCCGGCCAAGAAGCGCCGGCCAAGAAGTCGACGGCGAAGAAGGCCGAAGCGAAGCGGACCACGGCGAAGAAGTCGACCACGAAGAAGCCACGGCGAAGAAGTCGACGCGGCGAAGAAGACCACGAAGAAGGCCACGTAGGCTGACCGGGCAACCACCGACGCCCCACGGATCCGGAGCGCCGCGGATGGCCGACGATCAACCGGCGAGCCCTGGTGCGCCGTTCATCCCGCCCGATGCCGGACACGCCGCCGGTCCCCCCGGCGATGTGGCGGGTGTTCGGCACGAAGTCGTTCTTCCGCCTGTGGCTCGCGCAGGTCATCTCCAGCACCGGCGACTGGATCGGCCTGATCGCGATCCTCGCGATCGCGGCCCGGGTGTCGAACAACTCCGGCGCCGCGGTGAGCCTCGTGATGCTCACCCGGGTGCTCCCGGGCTTCCTGCTCGGGACGGTCGGCGGCGTGATCATCGACCGCTTCGACCGGCGCAAGGTGATGGTGCTGTGCGACATCGGGCGGGCGTGCCTGCTCGTGATGCTGCCGTTCGCCGAGAACATCCTCGGCCTGGTGCTCATCTCCCTCGGGCTCGAGCTCATGACGCTGCTCTGGGGCCCGGCGCAGGCGGCGACCGTGCCGCACTTCGTGCCCGAGGAGCAGCTGGCGTCGGCGAACTCGCTGTCGCTCGCCGCGTCGTACGGCACGTTCCCGATCGCGTCGATCATCTTCTCGCTGCTCGCCGGAACCGCGACGGTGCTCGGCCGCCTCGACATCATCTCGGCGTTCGAGGTCGACCAGGAGGCGCTCGCGTTGATGTTCGACGCGATGACCTTCCTCGTGTCGGCGGTGATCGTCTGGCGGCTGCCGTTCCCGAAGCGCGAGCGCGCGCCCGGCCGCCGCATCGACTTCCCCGACACCTTCCGCGACATCAAGGAGGGGCTGCAGTTCATCGGGAAGAACCCGCTCGTTCGGGGCGTGATCATCGGCCTCGGCTTCGGCCTCATCGGCGGCGGCGCCATGATCCCGCTCGGCCCCTCCTTCGCGAAGGAGGTGCTGTCGGGCGGCAGCGCCGCGTTCGGCGTGCTCATGACCGCCCTCGGCTTCGGCGCCGCGTTCGGCGTCGTCACGTTCCTCTGGCTGCAGGGTCGGCTGCCGCGCTCGACGGTGTTCGCCGCGGCGGTCGTCGGCACCGGCACGTTCCTGATCATGGCGGCGTCGGTGTCGTCGCTCGCGCCCGCGGCGTTGTTCATCGGTGGCGTCGGCGCGTGCGCGGGAACGTCGTACGTGACCGGCTTCACCGTGCTGCAGGAGAACGTCGGCGACGACCTGCGCGGCCGGATCTTCGCCACCCTCTACACGGTGATCCGGCTGTGCCTGCTGATCTCGCTGACGATCTCCCCGCTGTGGGCGGACTTCTGGGACTGGGTCACCAGCGCGCTGTTCGACGACCAGGCGATCGAGCTGGGGCCCTACGGCTACGCGCTCCCCGGCGTGCGGATCGCGCTGTGGGGCGGCGGGCTCATCACGCTGGTGGCCGGCCTGTTCGCGTGGCGTTCGATCTCGCGCGCGCAGCGCCGAGGACCCCGACCAGGAGGAGCGCGCGATCGAGGCGCAGCGGTCGATGGCCGATGCCGACGTCGCCCGCGTCCGCGCCGCCGAGGAGCACCAGCTTCCCGATGGCCAGGTCGGTCCGGACGACGTCGGACCGCCCCTGCCGGTGACGTGTCCACTGACGAGCGTGACACGGCTGACCGCCGATCACCGAGGCGACCTCCACGACGCCGCTCCACCGCCGATCGCCGAGGCACCTCCCCACGACGCCGCGTCGTCGCCGGACCGCGGACCAACGCCGACGCCGACGAGCACGGAGGCGACCGGGTGACGACCGACGGGAAGGGCGAGCCGGGTCGGTTCATCGTGCTCGAAGGCGGCGACGGCAGCGGCAAGAGCACGCAGGTCGACGCGGCTCGCCGACGCGCTCCGCGCGCGCGGCCAGGTCGTGTGCACGACGTTCGAGCCGGGCGCGACCGCGATCGGCGCGCGTGCTGCGCGAGGTGCTGCTCCACGGTCGTGATCCGATCACGCCGCGTCGCCGAGGCGCTGCTCATGGCGGCCGACCGCGCGCAGCACGTGCGCCGAGGTCGTCGCGCCCGCGCTGGCCGCGGGTGAGTGGGTCGTGTCCGACCGCTTCCTGCCGTCGTCGCTCGTGTACCAGGGCGTCGTCCGCGGGCTCGGCGTCGAGGTGGTCCGCGCCGTCAACGAGGCCGCGACCGCGGGCGTGGCCCCGGACCTCGTCGTCGTGCTCGACGTCCCGGAGGCGCAGGCCCGCGCCCGACGCGACGGCGAGCAGCCC
Source organism: uncultured Thermoleophilia bacterium (assembly GCA_963741655.1). Classification (GTDB taxonomy): domain Bacteria; phylum Actinomycetota; class Thermoleophilia; order Gaiellales; family Gaiellaceae; genus Gaiella. Next base: position 71,210 of record CAVUIQ010000011.1, on the reverse strand, counting down.
GACCGACTCGAGGCGGAGGGCCGGCGCCTTCCACACCCAGGTCGCCGCCGCGTACCGCGACCTCGCCGCCGTCGGAAGGCTGGGTGCTCGTCGACGGCACCGGTGCACCCGGATGCGGTCGCGGCGCGCGTCCGTCACCGCGGTCGACGCACACCTGGCACCATGAGCGCGATGGACACCGCGAGCACGACGAGCATCGCCGGCACGAGCGCCGCGAGCGTCGACACCGAGCCACGCCGAGCGCCGATGAGCACTCCGAAGATCGTGAGTGAGCACGTCGGGTGGGACCGGTGGTGGGCCAGGACGAAGCGGTCGCGGTGTTGCGCCGTGCCGCGGAGCGTCCGTCGCACGCGTATCTCCTCGTCGGCCCGTCGGGCTCCGGGGTCGAAGACGCGGCGCGCTGCTTCGCCGCGTCGGTGCTCGCACCCGACGACGAGCGCGCGTTCGAGCTCGCGCTGCGCGGTGTGCACCCCGACATCGTCGAGATCGACCCCGCGGCCACGCAGATCCGCATCGAGGACGCGCAGACGATCCTCGACGAGGCCTACGCGCAGCCCGGTCGAGGGCGCGCGCAAGGCGATCCTCGTGTTCGAGGCCGAACGCCTCAACGAGCAGGCGGCCAACAAGCTGCTGAAGACGCTCGAGGAGCCGCCCGACACCGCGCTCATCGTGCTCGTCACCGCGGGCGCCGACCAGCTGCTGGAGACGATCCGGTCGCGTTGCCAGCGGGTCGACTTCGCGTACCTCGGCCCCGACGTGATCCGCGCCGCGCTTGCGCGCCGCGGGCGTCGACGAGCAGCGCGTCGAGCTCGCCACCCGGCTCGCCGGTGGACGACTCGACCGCGCCCGCGCCCTGGCCGGTCCGTTCGCCGGCGTGCGCGACGCGTTCGCCGCCGCGCGCGCGGACGTCCGACGGCACGGGCGCGGGCGCGGCCGCGCACGTCGCGGAGGCCGAGGCAGCGATGCACGCCGCGCTCGCACAGCTCGAGGTCGACCAGGCCGAGGAGGTCGAGCAGCTCACCGCGGAGCTCGCCGCGAGCGGCTACCCCGACCGCGTCGTGCGCACCCAGCTCCGACGCCTGATCGACAAGCACAAGCGCGCGCACCGCGCCGCCCGCACCGAGCTGCTCGTCGAAGGCATCACCGCGCTCGAGACCGTCTACCGCGACGCGCTCGCCGGCCCCGACACGCCCGCTGCTCAACGTCGACCACGCGCCGCTGCTGCTCGAGCCGCGCTCCTGCACCCACGCCCTCGACGCCTGCCGCGACGCCCGCCAGGCGCTCGCCGAGTTCGTCCCCAACGAGACCCTCCTCCTCGAGCGCCTCTTCCTCCACCTCCCCGCCGTCCCGCGGTAGGGCAGTCGGCGCGTCGCGTTCGGCGCGCTCGCACGTCGCGGTCGCCGACCCGCCGACTCACGGCCGCGGTCTGCCGGCGCGGTGCCCACTCGGGATTCGCCGTGCGCGGGTCGCCTGGTCCGCGTCGCTTCGGTTGTCAAGGTGCTGGTGAGCGCACGGTCGGCGGGTTCCGGCCATGCCGTGTGGCCGTCGCGTGTTCGCGCTCGAGTTGGTCCGATCCGTCGTGAGTCCTGACCGTGCGACGGTGCGACCGTGCAGGTCAGGTGGCGCGTCTTCGTGGTGGCGGTGGGACGCCGTGCTCGCGGGCTTCCTCCTTGGTGATCTGGTCGTAGCGGACGAGACGGAGCCCGTCGGGTTGGTTGGGGTTGCCCGTCAACACCCACGGGCCGTGGGGGATCAGCTGACGGTGATGCGTGGCGCAGACGACGGCGAGGTTGGCGATGTCGTCGGTGCCGCCGCAGCTGCGTGGGACGAGGTGGTGGATCTCGAGTCCGTGGCGGCGGTCGCAGCCCGGCCAGCGACAGTGTCCGTCGCGCAGCAGGACCGCGCGGCTGATCTTCGACGAGAGCACAGACCGCCGCCGGCCGATCGCGAGCGGCTGGCCGTCGTCGTCGACGAGCACGAGCTCGATGCGTCGCGTTGGCGCGGAGCTGTTCGAGCATCGCGTCGGCGATCGGGACTCCGGCGATGGTCGCCGGCCCGACCTGCGGGACCTCGACGACGAGGACCGCCTTCGTGGCGAGCGTCGGCGTGTGCTCGCACGCCTCGGTGTCGCTCCCCGAACCGTCGCTGCGCGCGTCGCGTACCTGCCGGCAGAGCTCGAGGAGCGCATCGGCGGCGCGGTGCTCGAAGGTGTCCCATGTGCCTCCGGGCGGTGGCTTCATCTGTTCGACCATGGCATTGATGGTCTGCTTCGAACTCGGCGCCCATGAGGTCGGGCAACGCACCGCGGAAGTGACAGCATCGACGCGCGACGTTCCCACCACAGCTTCAGGAGCCCGCGTGTCGTGCCGGCGTCGCGGACTCCTCCACCGTGGGCTTCGTCAGCGTGCGGACCTGGCGGTGCAGGTCGACCGGTGACGTGTTCGCCGCCCGTTCGACCCACTCCGCGTCGCAGTGCTCGTCGGCCAACTGCGCGACGGGGACGAGCTGCTCGTCCGACAATGCAGCCGGCGTGCGCGGCGGCGGCCACCTCGGGCAGCGACTCCAGCGCGCGGGCCGTCTCGATCATGTCGTGTGCAGTGCGGGTCGACACGCCGTCGGCCGCGAGCGCCTCGGCGGCGCGACCACGTTCGTCGAGCACCCGCACGATGGCGAGCTCCTCGGTGTGCAGCCGGCGCTGCTCGCACACGACTTCGGCGCGCCGGTCGAGCAGCCAGGAGGTCTCCCGGCACCGCAGCTTGTCGACGTGGTCTCGGTAGTCGAACGTCACGAGATCATCCAAACAGAGGGGTGTGACACTTATCGCCGGTATCCGGCAGATTCCCGAAGAATTCCTGAAATCTCTGAAATCGGCGCCACTCCACCGCGAGCCATTGGCCCGGAGGCCCCGCGCACGGGACCGGTACACTCACCGCCCACGCCGGAGTAGCTCAGACGGCAGAGCAGCTCACTCGTAATGAGCAGGCCAAGGGTTCAAGTCCCTTCTCCGGCTCCACCGTTAGAACACAGGGGATAGCGACCATCGAGCCCGTCCTCGTCGACGACGACGGCCATCCGCTCGCGATCGGCCGGCGACGGTCTGTGCTCTCGTCGAAGATCAGCCGCGCGCCCCTGCTGCGCAACGGACACTGTCGCTGGCCGGGCTGCGACCGCCGCCACGGCCTCGAGATCCACCAGGCCCGGCACCCTGTCCCGGCCTCTCGATCCCGCCGCCGCTACTTGTGTGTGGCGACGGAGACGGTCTGCTTCGCGGTCTGGCCGTTCGTGCCCTTGGCGGTGGCGGTGTAGGTGTGGGTGTTGCCGTCGCACGGGACGTTGAGGGTGGCGTTGCCGTTCGGCCCGTAGGAGTTGTAGAGGCCGCCGCCGTCCACCGACAGGTCGACGCCCGTGGCGTTCGTCGACGTCCAGGTGAGCGCGACCGTCGTCGGCGGCAGCGTGGTGCTCACGTTCGCCGCCGGGCACGCGATCGACGTTGGGTTGGCCGTGAGGGTCACGGTCGGGGCGTTCGTCGCCGTACTCGTCGTGGTCGCATTCGACGTGGTGGTCGCCGACGAGGCCGTCGTGGTGCTCGAGGCGCCCGAAGTGGTGGTCGACGACGCGGCCGTCGTGGTGGTCGTGGCGCTCGCGGACGAGGCCGTCTCGGAGCCCTCGTCGCGAGTCACCAGGAGCACGGCGACGACGATGACGAGCACGACCGCAAGCGCGCCGAGGCCGCCGATGATCGCCCGTCGGCGTCGGCGTCGCCGCGCCGCGTCGGCGTCGGCATCGGGCGTGGACGCGCCATTGGCTGCGTTTCCCGTGGCGTTCGGGTCGTCGGGGCCGGCGTTCGTCACGCGCCGGAGCGTAACAGTCGCCTCAGAACACTGACGCGACCGCGCTCCAACGAACCGGGGGACACCCCGACACAAGGCGACCGCCTGGACACGCGCCTCTGCCGTTCGCACACCGCGCTGCATTCTCGTACCCCGTCGTGAGCAGGCCAAGAGTTCAAGTCTCTTCTCCGGCTTCACCTCGTCCCACCGGGCAGCGCCGAAGCCAGAGGGTCCCCGACCGCGGAGCGTCCCGACCGTTCAGGCTCGACAGTCGCGCCACGCTGGAACGCGCCGGCGTACCGCGGGGTCCCGGCCCGGGGCGTCCGGGTTGTCCACTGTGGGAGACTTCGGCGCGTATGGCCAGCGAGCGGGTGCAGCGCCAGATCGACCGTCTCCTCGACGAGGCGGAAGCTGCGTTCGCGGAGCGGGACTGGGTCATGTTGGCCGACCACGCGGCGACGTGTTGCGGCTCGACGCCGAGAACGCGGACGCGTTGGCGTTTCTGGCGGCCGCGGAGTCGGCGCCTGACGGCGCAGCCGCTCCGGCAGCACCCGCCGAGCCGGGCGGCGCCGAACCGACAGGCCCCGCGTCGACTCCCGAGCCCGTCACCGCGGACCGAGCCGACCAAGCGCGCGCGGAGCCGACGTCGTTCGCGGGTGGCCGGTATCCCGTTCTCCCACAACCTCGCGTGCCAGGCTCTCCACGCCGAGCGTCCCGGGAGCCTGCCAGACCCGACGACCTGCCCTCGATCATTGATAGCGGCAGGGTTGAACTCACCGAGGTCGCGCATCCTGCCGTTCTGCCACAGGAACGCGTGATACGAGCCGTCTTTCGTCGTACTCGTGCCCACGACCTGCCCCCCGTTGTTGATCGCAGTCGCGAAACTCGACCCCCCTCCAAGCGTGCCGAGGTCACGCATCTTCCCGTTCTGCCAGAGGAACGCATGACGACCCTTCTTTAGCCCCCCCGAACTCTCACCAACGATCTGCCCTCGGTCGTTGATCGCCTGAGCAACGCTGCCGAGGTCGTACCCCGGTAGCGTTCCGAGATCGCGCATCCTGCCGCTCTGCCACAGGAACCCGTGATACGAGCCATCTTTCGTCGTACTCGAACCGACGACCTGGCCCCGATTGTTGACCCCGAGTGCGAAGCTAGTTCCCCCGTTCCCGGCGAGCGTCCCCAGATCGGTCATCACCCAACGCGTCTGAACCGGAGCCGACCGCGCCACCCCGGACGCAACCGCCGCGACCGCAAGCACCACAAGAGCAATACCCGGAAACGACAGCCGACGCACGGCACGACACTAGGAGATCTCCGACCGCTCCACAAGGCTCAGCGTCCCCGCTGACCCTGCAACCCGGAACTGCCGAACTCCCGCTGCCAGCACTCCAGGCAGAACACGGGAGGCTCGACCGCACCGTCTCTCGACGAGCCTTCCGTCGTCGGGGTTCGTCGAGACGCTGGACGCCGCCGAGGATCTCGCCGGACTTGTCCTTGTCATTACCGTGTAGCGAGTGGGTGTCGTAGCGGCCCAGGTCGCCCTCCGGGCCGGTCACGTGACACGCCGGGGCGTCCAGCGGACGAATCGCACTCGCGCCGATCCAGGACATGCGAGGGGTGGCGAGAAAGACGGCACAGTGATCATCGTTTCCCGCATCGTCTGGCTCTTCACCGGCGTCCTTTGGGCTGGAAGCTCAGTGGTCGATCTCACCGACGCGAACTACCTCGAACCCGCGACCACCCTCGACTGGATCGCCCTGTGGTCATGGAGCATAGCCTCGTTCGCCCTCTCAGCGTCGGTTCTTCTCCTCGCCCGTCTAGCGCCATCACGCCCGGTCATGATCGTTGCCATCGTCGTAGCTAGTGGGGGACTCGTCGCTGGTGTGGCTAACGCTCTGGAGGACGGCTACGGCATGACGGAGATGGGAATCTTCTACATCATCGGCTTCGCAGCTTTGTGGCTCGGTCTACTCGGGCTGGCGATGAGCTTCAGGCAGTCGGGCTACACACGACTAGCCGCCCTGTCGGTCGCGCTATTTGTCGGTGTGACGCTGTTCCCTATCGGCGGGGCTTTCGTCATCCTCCTCGCGCTGTGCGTGGTGACCGCTGCTCCATCCTGGTTCTCAGCGGGGCGTTCCGAGCCGACTCTGGCAGTAGCCGACGGCCCCACTTAGTAACCCTCCCGGTTCCGCAACCCGCTCGCTCCAAGCTAGGGGGGCGCCACCCCAGGCAGGTCGCCAGTCACGTCGATCTGCGAGGCGACGTACTGCTCCCGGTGGATGAAGTTGCGCAGCAGGTTGATGCGACAGATGAGGGCATAGGTTCCGGACGAGACACCGACGCCTGGGAGGAGGCTGCTCTCCCCAGCGCCGATGATCGTGAGCGAGCCACCGCGCCCGAAGTCGAAGATCTGCGGCAGATCCGGGGGTGGATGTCGAAGCGGCAGCTTCCCCTTCAGCATGTTTCGACGCTCGTTCTTGGTCATGCTCCGACCCCATATCGGGGCTTCTTGTTGGTCCAAGCGGTTACGAGCCTGCGTTTGCTTCCGGGCTCGAAACGACACGACGAACCGCATGCGATCATCTCGCTGTGACCAGAACGGCGGCTACTGCGGGAATCGTGATGGCGATCTGCGGCGTCGCGGCCGCGTTTGCGGCGGTCGCCATCGTAAGCGGCTGGAGCGCAGGCCCGTGGATGGAGACGTTGCTACTCGTCGGCATCGTTGGTTTCATCGCCGCCACCGGTTGGATCTTGGTCGCACTCGCCACCGAAGCCTCGCTTCAGGCAGCCGCGTTCTTCCTTGCCCCTGAACAGCCTCCTGGTTTGATCCGCATCAGCACGATCATGGAACAACGGCAAACCGAGCGCGAAGCCGCGGCAGCAGGCCACCCGCGAGAGCCACCCCCGGAGATCGTCAACGAACTTCGGGCAACCGCCCAGAGCGGCCGCTGCTGACCCGCTCGGGCAGCCCGCAATGGAGCGCCGTGTGGATGGCGTTCCGGGGCGTAGCGTCGGGGCGTTTACGGTGTCTCTGTCGGGATGTCTTCCGGCTCGAGCGCTGAGAGCTGTTCGGTCGTCAGCTCGCTCAGGACGCTCGCGTTCAGCCTCACCGATTGCCGCTGAATGCTCTCCTCGACCAGGTTCCGGACGAGGCGGGCGTTGCCGAAGCTCGAATCCCGCGCTTCCCACTTGCGCTCGAGGAGGCGCTGCGTGGCCTCGGACGCCTCGGGAGTGAGCGTGTAGTCACTGTCCGCCACCATCGCGACGAAGATCTCCATCAGCTCGGAGGGGGTGAAGCTGGGAAACTCGATCGTGCGTGAGAAGCGGCTTGCGAGCCCGGGGTTCGTCGCAAGGAATCCCTCCATCTCCTCGGGATAGCCCGCAGCGATGACGACGAACCGACCCCGGTCGTTCTCCATCCGGATGAGCAGCGTCTCGATCGCCTCGCGACCGAAATCCTGGCTGCTCGTTCCGCTGAGCGAGTACGCCTCGTCGATGAACAGGACGCCGCCGAGCGCACTGTCGATCACGGCATTTGTCTTGATCGCCGTCTGCCCGATGTAGCCACCGACGAGATCCTGTCGCGCCGCCTCCACGAGGCGGCCGTGATCGAGCAGTCCGAGCGCAGCGAAGATCTCGCCGATCAGACGCGCGACCGTCGTCTTGCCGGTCCCGGGCGGGCCGTCGAAGACGAGGTGATGGTTCAGGTCGGGCGTCCTGAGACCGTCTGCCTGCCGTTGTTGTTGGACACGGAGGAACGCGATCAATCCTCTCACGCGTTCCTTGACGGGGGCGAGGCCGATCAGCGCATCCAGCTCGGCGAGGATGTGCGCGAGTCGCTGAGCATCTTCGAGCGGGGTGCCGGCCGTCGCGGCATCGGCTGTGACGGCCTCCGCTTGCCGATCCTCGGAAGGAGCGGACATCCCGGCAGCCCCTTCCAGGTCTTGCTTGTCCGGGCCGGCCGCCTCCGCACTCTGCGAACGGGGAGGGCGGAGAGGGCCGTGTGCGCGCGTCGATTCGACCAGATCGGTGAGAACGGTGTCGAGTCGATCCCAGGTTGCATCGGTCTGGCCGATTCCACGCCATCCGTACCAGAGCAGGAAGATGTTCTTGCCGTACTGTCGAGCTGCCTGGACGAGGCCGTCGCCGACGTCCTGCCAGTTGATGCCTCTGGCATCGAGCTGGAGTGCTTTCCCATCCTCGCCACCGAGGAGTATCTCGGGGTACGCCGCCTCGCCACTCCTGACGACGAAGATCGTGAACGTTCCGTAGTCCGCGGAGACTGCGGCTGCCGCGGGCTCGAGGAGGTCGAAGACGCCGTCGCTCATGTTCGAGCGAACGAGCTCCTGCCCGGTCTTCGCCCGGAAGTGATCGACGAGCTCAACGGCCGAAAACGCCCTTGCCTCGGCAAGAGCGCTGCCGGAGGCATACCCCGTCAAGGACACGGATCTCCCATGACGGATGGATCGGCAGGAAGGCTGTGGAGCATTAGGGATCCATACCCTGGAACGGCAACACAGCCGCCCCGGGACTCGTGATCCCCCGGAGCCTGTCGGCAGGTGCCGTGCCCCACATAGAGGGCCGCTCGTGGCGGCCCTCTACGTTCCCGCTCCGGTCGAGTGTCAGCGGCCGGTCGTGCTCGGCGGCAGTGGCACCGCCGCTACAACGGTGACGTAGGCGCTTCGGCTCGGACTGAACAACAGCGTTCCGGTGAACGTTGCGCGCACTCTCCAACGACCGAGTGCCGGCGGCGTCCACGTGACGGAGCGTGAGCCTGCGGGAACAGTGATCACGCGGTAGAACTGCCATCCGTCGAGTGGGTCGAAGCGGTCGATCTGGATCTTCACGAGCCCACTTCCGGGCGCCGGGGCCGTCGTGAGGGTCAACGACACGGCAGCGCCGGGCGCGGCCTCCGCGAGGGACGCCGTCAGCGACGTCGTCGTCAGGCGCCTGATCACAAGTCCGAGGGTGTAGGTGGCAGCCGGTGCCCCGATCTCACCTCGTACCGCAACGACGTAGCGGCCGCGCTCGAGTTGCCGCCTGATCTGCTCCTTCGAGTTGGAGATCCGGGATCCCGAGTCCGCGAGGAGGATCAGCGAGTAGTCGGCCTTGCCGCCGAGACGGAGGCGGACGTCGCTTCGCTCGGCGACGTCGAAGTGATAGACGTCGACGACATCAACCGCTGCGGGCGCGAGCGTCCCACGCGCGGTGGAGAGGTTTCCGAGCTCCTTGCCGACGCCGAGATCGTCTGGTCCAGCCTGCGCGACCCGCAGGCGGTACGACGAGGACCCGGTACCCGAGGGAGAGGAGATCTCGAAGACATATCGGCCACCGCCGTCAGGCCCCGGCGTGAACGTGGTGTAGCCGCTGCACGACATCGAGCGCAACGTCACGCCCTCGCGCCGGAGGGTCATGGAGACGCACGGCCTCGAAGACAGAGCGACCCGGTACGTGTCGCCCGGCTGCATCGCTGTCCACCAGACATCGTTGACGTTCGTCAATCCGTTGAGCGTGCCGCGAGCCGAGCCGTTTCGAAGCGGCTGCCCCGGAGCGCGCTCGGGCGCCTGGGCGCGAATCACGTTGAGTGCGAAGTCGCCGGGAGCTGACTCCTCACGTTGGCCGATCACGACGAGGTACGTCGCGCCCTTGGTGATCGGAACCGGCAGCACTGCAACCCCCTTGCTGTTCGTCGGCTTGCAGCCAACGACGTCCGTCTCGGAGCGGACGCGTCGGAGGACAGCCATCGAGGCGTCGAGATCGCCCTGCGCTTTGAGCGTCAGGATGAGCCGCTCGGCGCCACCCGTCGAGAGCCGGTACCAGACCGTGCCCCCGGAGAGGCCACACGCGTCTGGATCGTTTTCGTCCCACGTCGCACCAAGGGTCGTTCCCCTGATTGTGGCCGGTGGCGTCGCGACCCTCGTCGCCTGAGAGCGCGTGTCATTCGAGGGCGGAAGGAACAGTCGGGCAGACAGCGCAAACGCGGCATCCGCCGTTCCGGGCTTCTTGCCGACGAGGACGAGGTACGACGCTCCGCGCGTGGTCTCGAACCCGACCTGAGCTGTCGCTCCGGCCTTCGCGGACGCGCAGACTCTCTCGTCTATACCGCTCTTGGCCAGGCTATAGACCCGAATCACGGGTGCAAATCCCGTTCCTGCGACGCTCAGGACGACTGTCCCATCCGGAGCCTGGTCGATTCTGTACCAGACCGTGGAATCGACGCGACCACACTGTGAGACCTGTGGATCGAGTCGTTCGACCGTCGCCTCGGCCGTCGTGCCCTGGATCGTGGCGGGGAACGCCGGGATAGGCTCGGCACTCGCCCGGTTGTCGTTTGCGGGCGGCGCGGCGCGCGCGCCTGCGGGAAGCAGCAGCACGGCAAACGCGACTGCCACAAGGACACCAAAGCCGTACCAACCTCGGCTATGCAGATGCTGGCGCATGGGAACCTCCTTACTCGCGGTTCAACCAGCACTCTCTCGATTCAATCCTGCGGTCTGCCGGGGGCGTTGTCGTCGGTAGAACGCCGCCGAGAACGTTCCTTCAACTACGCGCCACGGAGGCGGTTCGGCAATCTCGGGTGTCGACGCGACTGTGAGCGAGTCGCCAGCGGGTAGGGAACCTACTCGGGGCCGACCGGCGTGACGATTCGACCGTCGTCACTCACGAGGAGGATCTCGCCGTTCGTGGCCTCGACGATGCTCGTCAGGATTCCTCCCGCTTCGAAAGGCTCTGCGCGGCGCTTCCCGGCTTCAGCTCCGGTCAATCGGACGCTCCAGAACCCACCGCACAGGTCGCCGAAAACGTAGCGACCACGCAGCGCGGGGAAGCGGTTGCCGCGATACACGAAGCCTCCGATCACCGAGTAGCAGCGCTTCGCTCGGTGCCGATACTCCAGGAACGGCTTCAGACGTATTCCGGTGGTCGGCAGCGGCGTGCGCGGGCGTCGTACATTCCCTTCGAATGCCGGCCAACCAAGGTTCGCACGACCAAAGAGCCGTCGCGGGACGACGTCTAGCTCCTCTCGGCGGCTCTCCCCGACGTCCCCGATCACGAGCGCCGATCCCGTTGGAGTAAACGAGAAGCGCCAGGGATTCCGGAGTCCCCACGCAACGATTGCGGGCCTTGGATCCCCGTCTCCGACGCGGAGTCGAACGATCTTGCCGAGCATGCTCTCGGGATCCTGGGCCGCGTCGGGCACCCCACCGTCCCCGATGCTGACGTAGAGCTGCCCGTCAGGGGAGAAAGCGAGATGACCACCGAAATGGGCGTATTTCTCCTTCGACGCCGGGACCCGGAGCAAGACTCGCCGCGACGACGCGCGGCCCAGGCCGCGAATCGTTCTGATCTCGGCGACGATCACAGCGCCGTCTCGCGCGACATAGTTGACGTACGCAAGCCCGGTCGTTCGGTAGCGCGGGTGGAACGCGAGGGAGAGGAGACCACGAAGCCCACCATGGGCGACGATGCCTCGAAGATCCAGGAACGGTCGCGGCAGAATCCGATTGCGGTCGACAATGCGTATCCGGCCGCCCTGCTCGACCACATAGAGCCGACCGAGGGCACCGCTCGGAGCCGGTACGGCGTGAACGGGGTCGCTCAGCCCCGAGGCGACCGGTTCGACGGGACGGGGCGGCAGACCGGCACCCGTCGCCGCGGAGAGTGCGAATGCGACGACAACCGCGGCGGTGAGGGGGATCCCGAGCTGTAACAGCTTCTGCCTGCTCATCCAGAACACGATAGAGGCAGAGAAACGACGAAGGGCCGCGGTTTCCCGCGGCCCTTCGCCCTCTTGCCTCGCCTCGAAGAGGGCTACGAGGCGGGGATCAGCACCTTGTTGATCACGTGGATGACGCCGTTCGATGCCATCACATCCGTCTTCGTGACCCTGGTCGAGCCGTTGAGGAAGACGTTGCCACCCGCGATCTTGACCTTCACGGAGTTACCGGACATCGTCTTCACGGACTTGCCGTTCAGGGTGACAACCGTGCTCGCCGGCGCCGCGCCCTTGACGACGTGGTAGAGGAGCACCTTCTTGAGCAGGGCAGGGTTCTTGCCGAGCGTCGCGAGCGTCGCCTTCGGAACCTTCGCGAACGCGGCGTCGGTCGGTGCGAACACCGTCCACTTTCCACCGGACAGGGTCTTTGCGAGCCCCGCCTTCGTCACGAGCGACGTCAGCGTCTTGAAGGAACCGGCAGCAACCGCCGTCTTGACGATGTTCACCTTGGGGGCGGGCGGAAGGAGCACCGTGTCGATCACATGAATGACGCCGTTCGATGCCATCACGTCAGGGATGACGACCTTCGCGTTGTTCACGAACACCGATCCGCCGTCGACCTTGATCGCAACGTTCGCGCCGTTGACCGTCTTCGCGGAGGTGAGCTTGACGACCTCGCTGGAGGGCACGTTGCCGGCGATCACGTGGTAGAGCAGGACAGCCTTGAGCTTGGCGGGATCAGCGGCGAGAGCGTCGAGCGTCGCCTTGGGCACCTTCGCAAACGCAGCGTCGGTCGGGGCGAGCACCGTGAACGGGCCTGGCCCCTTGAGCGTGTCGACGAGACCCGCAGCCGTCAGGAGTGAGGCGAGGGTCTTGAAGCTGCCGTTGTTGACGGCGGTCGTGACGATGTCTGCCTCGCCGGCGGTCGAGCGCGCCGAGACGGACGGGGCGAGCACGGCCGCTACGGCGACCGCGGTAACTGCCAGGATGAGCGTGATCTTGCGCATTGAACTGAACCCCTTCGAATCGATGGACCGAGTATGTCTAGCTATTGTCGATATATACGGTCCAGCCGGGAGATCGGATCAGTGCGGCTGCACGAGCGGTGTTCGAGCCACAAGGAGAGAACGACGGCACCTGCCGTACGAGCGCCGGGTGACGAGAGCAGGCAGCGAGCACGTGATGACCCGACGGGTTCCTGGGACGTCGGCCCGAGCGGTGAGAATCGTCTCCCCGCGCCGGCGGCCGCTACGCCGGGAGAGGGCGGTCTACGCGTCTCGCGCGCACTGGCGCGCCCTGGCTCGGGGCGATCAGAGGTCGTGCCGCATCACGCTGGTCGACGCGGGCGTTCCAGAGGTCGACCTGGAGCTGGTCGATCTCCTCGATCAGCACGGTGATCGCTTTCCCCGCTGCGCGCAGCTCCTCGCGATCGTCCGAGGCCAGTCCGGCGCCCCAGCCGCGAAGGATCTCGAGCCGTTGCTCGTCTAACCGGTCGATCATCAGAGAGCAACCTACTGCACGACGACGCCCGGTTCCATCCCCCGGCAGGACAATCTCTCCGCTCTTTGGGACACGTTTCGTTCGGACGGGTCTCCGGGCTAGGCTTCCGACGTGCCCGTGCCGTACCTCGACCGCTCCCGTTCGCGTGCGGCCTTCGACGAGATCGCGCGCCATGTCGCGGGTGGCGAGTCGAGCTACGCACGGCTCAGAGCGGGCCAGGAGCTCGTGATCACGGAAGCCCGGGGCGCGACGATCCGTGACCTCGACGGGAACGACTACCTGGACTACTGCATGGGATACGGCGTCAATCTCTTCGGTCACGCACCCGCGTTCGTGTGGGAGGCGATCGAGGAGACGGTCGCGCACGTCGGGTGGCACATCGCGTTTCCGCACCGCCTGTCGGGCGAGGCGGCCGAGCTCGTCGCCGCCCTCATGCCCGGGATCGAGCAGCTCCGGTTCGCGAACTCGGGCACCGAGGCGACGCAGGCCGCCGTTCGGCTCGCGCGGGCGGCTACCGGGCGCGAGCTCGTGATCAAGTTCGAGGGGCATTACCATGGGTGGGCCGACCACCTTGCCGCCGGAATCGGCGCCGCCTCGGCTGCCCGCCCCGCGCGTCCGGACTCGGCGGGCATTCCGGCCGGCGTGATGGAGTCCCTCTGGACGGTGCCCTGGAACGACGAGGTCGCACTCGCGCAGGCGATCGATGCTGCAGGCGACCGCCTCGCCGCAGTGATCTGCGAGGTCGTGCCAGGGTCGGGAGGCGTCCTCGAGCCGCGTCCCGGGTACCTCGGAGCGCTCGTCACGGCAACGAGGGCGGCCGGAGCGCTCGTGATCTTCGACGAAGTGATGACGGGCTTTCGTCTGGCTCCTGGAGGGGCCCAAGAGCGCTACGGCGTCACGCCGGACATCACCGCGCTCGGCAAGGTGCTCGGTGGAGGCATGTCCGTTGCAGCGTTCGGCGGCTCGCGGGAACTGATGGCGTGGGAGGCCGACAACCGTGTGGTTCACGGGGGCACGTACACGGGCTCGCCGGTCGGGCTTGCCGCGTCGGTTGCCGTTCTGTCGCGGATCGCAGCCGAGCCCGGGCTCTATGACCAGCTCGAGACACGGTCGGCGACGCTCGCGGATGGGATCGAAGGGGTGTTCGCAGCTGCAGGGACGGCCGGGCACGTCCGTCGCGTGGGCTCGATGCTCCAGCCGTTTCTCGTCGCCCGGCCCGATGAGGAGCCCCGTGATGTGAACGAGGCGGCGGCGCTGCAACCCTCCGAGCGATACGTCGCGTTCTGCGACCGCCTCGAGGCTCGGGGCGTCTACGCCCACCGCTACGCCCTCGGCCGCTGGTTCGTCTCGCTCGCCCACGGACCGGCGGAGATCGAGCAGACCCTGGCCGCCGTCCGCGGAGCCGTGGAGGATCTCGTCGAATGACAACGTCGATTCCTGTCATCGACCTCGAATCCCCGGACGTCGCGGAGTCGTTTCGCCGCGCTTACGGCGACGTCGGCTTCGCCTACCTCGAAGGGCACGGTGTGCCCCAGGATCTCGTCGAGGCGGCCTTCGCTGCCTCGAGCAGCTTCCACGCACTGCCGCTCGAGGAGAAGCTCGCGCTCGGGGTGAATGCCCAGCACCGGGGATACATGCCGTTTGCCGAGTCGAAGATCGTCTCGTCCTCGATCCAGAAGGCGACGAAGCCGAACCTGAGCGAGTCGCTGATGGTGATGCACGAGGTCGACCCCGACGATCCGGCTCGACGAGACGATCCGCTGGCGGGCCCGAATCAGTGGCCGGCGATCCCCGGATTCCGGGAAGCGATCACCGCGTACGAGTTGGCGCTCCAGGGACTCGCACGACGTCTCGTCGGCGTCTTCGAGTCGGCGCTCGGCGCCGACTCCGGAACCCTGGCGCGATCGTTCGAGCATCCGACCACGTTCCTGAGGTTGCTCCACTACCCACCGCAGGATCCCACCGGGCCAGACGACGAGTTCGGCTCGAACCCGCACACCGACTACGGCTTCCTCACGATCCTTGCGCAGGACTCGAGCGGGGGCCTCCAGGTGCGCGCACCCGACGGCGAGACGTGGCTCGACGCTCCGCCGCGTCGGGGCGCGTTCGTGCTCAACGTGGGTGACATCGGTGAGCGATGGTCGAACGGGACGCTGCGCTCGACACCGCATCGGGTGCTCAACCGGACGGGCCGAGACCGCTACTCCATCCCGTACTTCTTCGACCCGGCCGCTGCGGCTGTCGTCTCACCGCTCCCTGTGTGTGTCTCCGCCGGTGCGGAGCCACGGTTCGAGTCGGTCACCTACGGTGACTATCTCCTCGCCAAGCTGAACGCGAATCACTCGTACCGGCAGCCCTCTGCGGGCTGATCCACCTTTAGCGCCTGCGCCAGAGCCAGCGCGTCGCGAACGCGAAGACGAGCGCGATGAGGAGTGCGGTCGCGGCGACCGACCACTGCTGCCGCAGAATGCTGAGCACGAAGACCGCGAGAACGATGATCGTGTAGACGGCGAACCAGACGTGCGTGTGACGCCGCTTTGGCTTCGCAGGAGCGGTCACGTCAGACTCTTTCCGTCGATGAGGCCGATGAGATACGCCATCGAGGAGCTAGCTCGGCCGCGGCGGCATGGGCGAGGTCTATCACGCCCGGGATCAGCAGCCTCGAGCGCCCGGTCGCGCTGAAGCTCCTGCTCCGAGCCTCGCCGAGGACGAGAGTTTCCGCGAGCGGTTGCTGCGCGAGTCGCGTCTCGCGGCCAGTCTCGATCACCCCAACGTGATCCCGATCTACGAGGCTCGGCGAGGCCGACGGGCAGCTGTTCATCGCGATGCGCTACGTCGACGGGACCGACCTCAAGGCGCTGCTCCGGCGCGAGGGCGCGCTCGAGCCCGCGCGTGCGCGTCGCGATCGTCGCGCAGGTCGCCGACGCGCTCGACGCCGCACACGCGCCGCGGTCTCGTGCATCGCGACGTCAAGCCGTCCAACGTCCTTCTCGACCAGCAGGGCGGCGCGAGCACGCGTACCTCGCCGACTTCGGTCTCACGCAGAGCGCCTCGGACGGCCAGCCGACCGACGGTCAGCCTGCTGGGCACGGTCGACTACGTCGCGCCCGAGCAGATCCGCGGTGACGAGATCGACGGGCGTGCCGACGTTTACGCGCTCGGCTGCCTTCTCTTCGAGACGCTGACCGGAACGCTTTCCGTTCTCCGGCATCGTCGGAGGTCGCCGTTCGTCTACGCGCATCTCCAGGAAGGTGCCGCCGTCAGCAAGCGAACGTCGTCCCGTGCCTGCCGGCCGTCGTCGATCCCGTCTCGCTCGGGCGATGTCGAAGGACACGGACGATCGTCAAGCGATCTGTCGGCCACGCTGGTCGAGGAGGCGCGCTGTGGCGCTCGGTCTCGTCGCCTTCCTCATTCGCGCGGCGGGTCTTCTTTGCGCTCGCCGTTGCCTCGGCGCTTGTCGCTGCGGCAGCGGTGGTGATCGGCGGTGCTCGTTGACACGTTGCGAGGTAGCTGCGGCAGCCGTTGATCGGTTAGATCGTCCGTATCGATCTCTACGACGATCGCGGTAGTGTCGACTCTACTCGGTCTTCGTCCCATCCAGAGCGCGATCGCCACTTCAGCCGTACAGCGTCTGGGTCAGGCGACTTCCGTGACGGCTCGCTCTGGCGTCTCGATCCGTCGTACCGGCGATCTCGAGCGGTTCACGACCACGGGTGAACCGAGGAGATCTCTCGGCAACACGATGGCGAGCTCTTCGTCGCGAGCGACGGCGAGACCGTCTTCGACGGAGTCGTGTTGCCCGTTACAACGCTCGTGACCGGCGCTGCGAGAGGACGGTGTCGATGTCCTCGCCTGCTCCGTGGTCGCTGGTCACGGAGTTCTCTGGGTCGCGGGCTGTCCGTACCTCGTTCGTGTCTCGGTCGGCGAGGTCCGATCAGAGTCGCTGCGATCGGTGTTCGTTCCCGTTCCAGCAGCCGCTGCTCGGCGGCTATCAACCGCTATGCTGATGCGCGATATGGCAATCGGCTACGGCTTCGCTGTGGGTCGTTCGGTGATCCCGCCGACCGTCGTGTCTTTCAAGAGTCGACCGAGCGTAGCGGCAAGATCGTGCACGTGACGGTCTGCTTCCGTTCGCGCCGCGGTCGATCGCGGTCTGGCGAGTGTGGGGTCTGGGTCACCGGCCCCTATCGATGACGTCGTCGTCCGCCTCGATCCCGAGACCGGTCGTCTTTCGCCGCTATCGGTTCCCGTCCCGCCGCGGAGCGAGCGGTCGTCGCCGCAGGATCGGGTGGAGTCTGGGTGGCGAGCGCGTTGGCCGGTGTCGTCAGTCGCGTCGACCCTCGCGATCTTCGAGGTGATTGTCGACGATCCTAGTCGATGGGCGCTCCGCGCGATGTTGCAGTCGGCGCTGCGGCGTGTGGGTGACGACCGATGCGCGCTTAGTTCGCTCGCCCGGCGCGGTGTTCGCCGTAGCGCTCGCTGCGTCTTGCCGCTCGGATGCGGCGTCTAGCGAGACACCCGTTGAAGATCGGCGTGCTGACGGACTGCCAGGGGCCTTTCCACGTCGTTCGAGGATGCCCAGCTTGCCGGTGCCGAGCTGCCGCTGCTCGAGCGGGGAGCTCACCATGCGGGACGGCTCCGACCGACGGGCTGACGCCGGATTAGGTCGCTGGTCGCAAAGTCTAGCTCGTCCCGTGGCTGCGCCGAGTCTGTCGAGCACACCGTCTTCATCGAGGAGGCTCGACGGCTTGTCGAGAAGTGAGCACGTCGACGTGGTCGTCGGTGGGGTCTGGGGACGGTTGATTCGTGATGTCGCTCGCCTCTATCCCGACGGTGCCCTTCGTCGCGCGTTCTGGGACGAGCAGGAGGTCACGTTCCGACGCTCCTTCTCTTAATCTGTATCGGTTCACGCTCGACTACGCTCAGCAGATCGGCGGGCTCGGCTTCTTATGCCTACAGCGACCTCGGGTGGCGCTCGGGCGAGCAGTCCTTGCGTCTAGACAGCTTTCAGGGATGGGGATCGGCGGCAGCATTCGTCGCGGAGTTCTGCGCTCTCGGCGGCACTCATCGTCGACTCAGGTCTACCTGTCACCGTTCACGCCAGGTGCCCGATCCCGGTGTCCGAGTGTCCAGAAAGGACGCCTGACGGGGTGGCGCTTCTTCTCAGCTTCGTACGACGCGCCGATGCGTAGTCCGACCAAGATCGTCACTCGAAGGCTCGTCGCAGCCTGCCGAGCAACTCCTCCTCTCGAGCTCCGTTGATCGAGGACTCCGCATTTCGTACGGCGCTCGGGGCGAGGCTGGACGGCGTCGCGTCGACATCCTGTATCCCGCGCACTGCCCTCTACCTCGGAGGTTTGGCGGACTATCGGCGTCGCTATAGCCGCGGCGTTCCCCGGGCTCCCCGCTGATCTGCGGCGACACGTCGTTCGTGATCGGGTTCTTCGGACTCGGTCGAGGCGCTCTTGGTTGCGCTCGAGAAAGTCGGTGGCGATGTCTCTGACGGGCGCAGAGAGACTCCGCGAGGCGCTTGCGACGCCTCAGGCTCGAGCTGCCCCGCGGTCGCCGTTCGGCTCGACCGTCAGCCGGCAGGCAGTCGCCGATGTTCCTCTCGTCCGTCTTCCGCTGGGCAGGGCGGGAAGTCCACGATCGAGCCCGATTCGTCACCGCTCAGAACGTCGAGCAGACGTTCGGCGGTATTCTCTCTCAGCGGGCCGCCGCCGGGGCCTGGCGAGTCAGGCTGTGCGTGCGAGGGCGAAGCCGTCTGCCGTGGGCGCAGCGTCGCTAGGCGCATTAGCCCGCGAGCGTCCAGGTAAAGCGCGTCTCGCTGCCCCGCGGGGCCAGTCCGCCTGGGCGGACCCCGCGGCGCACGAGGATCGTCGGTGCTGTTTCCGAGCGTGGCGAGCGCCGTGCGAGTTCTCCCGAGTCCCTCGTGTCGCCATCGGTCGGTGAGTCCGACGACGACGATTCCCGCGTCGGCCGCGACGGCTCAGGAGCGCCGCCGGCTCCGGCTCGACGAGGACAGGCTCCGCCGGCACGCCCAGGGTGCGCTGGATCGCGATCGAGGCGTTCGCGAGGAGTCTGCTCGCGTCGCCACCCGCCGGCTCCGGTCGCGGCACCTACGAGCCGGAGCGTCGATGCCACGGTTGCGCGCGAGCCATGCACCGAGCTCCACGGCCGCCCAGTCGTGCGTAGCGCCGGCGAACGGCACTAGGATTTGTCCCGTCCCGGAAGAAGCGCCGACGACGACGCCGACGTCACAGGGCGCGTGCTCGAGAAGTGCCAACACTCGTGCGTCTTCGAGGAGCCCATCCGGTGCCTCGACGAGTAGCAGGTCGACGTCCTGCTCGACGGCCAAGCCGTGCCTAGGTCGACGCCGGCGTGAGTGAGAGAAAGACAGCGGTACGCGCTTCCACCCCGTCCGCGACGAAGCCTTTCGTGTCGGTGCGCGCCGAGTGCGGCTCCCATCGGCTCGAGCTCGGCCGCGGCGTCTACCGTGGTTCACGACCACGAGCTCTCGTTCGAGGTTGCGCGGACGAGCGGCTGCCGCAAGCTCGAGAAGGCCGTCGAGCGCGGGCTCGCCGAGACACGGTGACCAGTACCGATCGCAGCTGCTCGCCGACGCGACTACTCGCGCGTTCGCGGGCTCTGTAGGTCGAGAGTCCGGATCCTGCCGAAGAATCGCCGCCTCCAGCTCGCGGAGCCACGAGCTGGGCTCGATCCGAGCTCGTCGACGAGCGTCGCTGCGAGCGCGCCGATACGTGTCGAGCGCCTCGGCCTGACGGCCCGAGCGGTACAGCGCGAGCATCAGGAGCCCGCGTGGTCGCTCCCTCAGCGGATGCTCCGCGACGAGCGTCTCCAGCTCTCGCCGACTGCGTCGGCGTGCTTGCCGATCTCGATCTCTGCCTCGAGCCGTCGCTCGCGCGCAAGCACGCGAAGCTCGTCGAGCCTTGTTGCCATCGGCTGCGACGATCGTGCTCGTCGGCCAGGTCGGCAAGTGCGGGGCCGCGCCAGAGCTCGAGCGCCTCCGCCGAGCAGCTCGTCGGCCTCGTCGTGCGCGGCCGCGCTCGAGAGCCGCGCTGCCGTCGTGCGCCAGACGCTCGAAGACCTGGAGATCGAGCGCGTCCTTCTCGACGCGGACGACGTAGCCCGACGCCACGGGTCTCGATCGCTTCCTTTCCGAGGGCCTTGCGTAGACCGGATACGTACCCCTGCATGAGGTTCGCGAGCTTCGCTGTTGCGATCGCATCGGGCGTCGGCGGGCAGCCGGGAACCCGCAGGTCGACCGGGAGCACGTCCTCCACGGGACCGACGATCTCGGAAGGAAGGCCGCGAATCCCGCTGCCGACCGCGCAGTCTCCGAGCGCGACGACCCGGCGTGGCTCCGGCATAGCCGCGTAGGCCGTCAGAAGTGCGGCGTGCATGCGCGTCGTCACGGGGCCGGTGACGAGCAGGACATCGGCGTGGCGGGGGGAGGCGACGATTCCGAGACCGTACCGAGCCATGTCGACGACGGGGCTCGAGACCAGCGTCAACTCGTGCTCGCAGCCGTTGCAGGAGCCGCAGTCGACATGGCGGATCGCGAGAGAGCCCGTGCTTGCCGCGGCAGGAAGGGCGATCGAGCGGCGGAGCTTCCTGAGGTCGCGAAGGAGCGTCAGCATAGAGGGCTACCGATCCACGCAGGCATAGCAGAGCTCGAAGCTCTTGTTGATGAGCGGGAAGTCGGGAAGGAGGTTCCCGGCAGCGGCGTGCGCAACTGCGGGCCAGTTGGCGTACGAGCCCGTGCGCAGTCGGACGCGGCCGACTCGAAGGCCGTCACGCTCGACGATGCACGTCGTGGCGCCACGCGGGCTCTCGACGCGTCCGACGCCGATCGAGGCACCCTCCTCGGCGCCAACCGAAGCCACCGGGCGTATGGCGCCGTCGAGAAGTCGGTCGAGGATGTCGAGGCAAGGGAGCAATTCGAGGGCGCGCTGCTCGAGTCGGGCCTGGACGTCTCCGGTCTGTCGGCGGAGAGACGCGACCTGGAAATCGTCGTAGGCCAGGCGAGGGCTTGTGGTGCGCAGGTCTTCCGCGACGCCCGCTGCACGAGCGGCAGTTCCGACGCTACCGAGTGTCGTCACAGCAGCGGCGTCGACGATGCCGATGTCGGGCATCCGGTCCATGAACGAGCCGTTGAAGAGGAGCGACTTCCACGCCTTCGAGGACTCCCGGCGGATGCGGGCGAGCGTCTCCCGAGCGTCGGTGACGGCCGAGTCGTCCAGGTCGAGTGCGCTGCCACCGACGGCGACCGAGCCGAAGAGGAACCGATGGCCGGTCAGTCGCTGATTCAGCCGCCGGGCATCGTCGACGAGCGCAGCGAAGCGACTCGTGCCGGCTGCCAGCCCGACACCGGCGCAGATCGCGCTGATGTCGTTGAGTGTGTTCCAGACGCGCTCGAGCTCGAGCAGGATCGTCCGGGCACGGGCGAGCTCGGGCGGCGCGCCGAGACCGAGCGCCTCCTCGCACGCGTGCGCGTAGGCGACGGCGTTGCTCGCCCAGCACCCGGCGCAGGAGCGGGCCACGACACCGAGAGCGTCTTCGAGGAGAAGCCCCTCGGCCGCCCGCTCGAGACCTCGGTGCTTGTAGAACAGGCGTGCGTCGACGTGGAGGATCAGATCGCCGACGACGTGGAAGCGGAAGTGGCCGGACTCGATCACGCCTGCGTGGATCGGCCCGACGGCAACCTGGTAGGCATCGTGCCCGTGCACCGGGGTCGCGAACTGCTCCAGCGTGACGTCGTGGTCGACGAGAGGCCGCAGCGGCTCGTGCCCGTCGAAGTCCACCCCGTAGAGATCGTGCGCCTCGCGCTCGTCCCAGTCGGCAGCGGGGCAGAGGTCGACGATCGTCGGCACCGAGCCGGTTGTTGCGGCGGCGCTCTCGATCCTGGGCTCGCCCTCCTGCGACGTCAGCAGTGTTCGTACCGTGAGATCCGGTTTCTCGGCCGTTGCATGGAGGCTCGCAAACCGCCATCCGTCGGCGAGTGCGGCCGCGAGGGCCTCACGGTAGGCGCCGCCGGAGCGATGGTGCGTGATCATCCGAGCCCTCGGACGAGGCCCTGCACAATGGCCGAGTCGGGCAGCCACAGAGCGACGACAGTGAGAGCAAGGAGCAGCGGCACCGCGACGATCGTCAGTGTCGTGACGGCGCGCAGACCGAGCGCAGGATGGCGCTCCCGCCCTCGCGGCTTCCCGATAACGGTGTCGATGAGCGAGTGGGCGAGACCGAGAAAGCCAAGCGCGAGCAGGATCGCCGCAGCACCAGCCGCCCAGGGGCGACCCACCTGGAAGCCGCCCGCAACGATCAGCACCTCGCTGACGAAGAGAGGTGATGGAGGGAGACCGGCGAGCGCTCCGAGCGACACGCCGAGCGAGGCCCCGAGTGCAGGTTCAGTTCTGCCGATCCCGCCGACCCCGTGACCCGAGGCGCGCGGCTCGTGCGCGAGCAGCGGTGTCGCAGCGTAGAACCCGAGCGCCTTGGCGACTGCGTGGCCGACGACGTGAACCGCAACGCCGGCGAGCGCGAGCGTGCCGCCGAAGCCGATCCCGAGCGCGATCACGCCCATGTGCTCGAGGCTCGAATACGCGAGTAGCCGCTTCCACGCCTGGGACTGCCAGAGGAACGGGACGGCGACTGCGAGCGAGACGAGCCCGAAGCCGACGAGCACGGTGCCGGCGGTGCGAAAGCCGATCGTCGGTGCCAGGGCCTGCTGCGAACGCCAGGCGACGAGGAGCACCGCAGGCAGGAGCGCAGCGGAGAGGAGCGCGGAGACGGGTGCCGGCGCCTCGGAGTGAGCGTCGGGGAGCCAGTTGTGGACGGGGGCCCAGCCGATCTTGGCGGCGAGGCCCGCGAGGAGGAGCACGTACGCGACGAGGGCGATGTCGGGATCGAGAGAGTCGTGGGGGAGTGAGCGCCACGTCAGGGTCTCGATGCCGCCACCCCCGGCGGCGGATTCGAGCATCAGGATCCCGAGCAATGCGACGCCGAGCCCGAGTGAGGTGAGGATGAGGTACTTCCAGCCCGCCTCCAGAGCGCGCGCCCGTCCGCTGAAGCCAACGAGGAGGGCGGAGGCGGCGGTTGTCGCCTCGATCGCCAACCAGGCCGCGCCGAGATTCCCTGCGAGAGGAACCGCGAGCAGCACCGCCCAGAACGCGAAGAACGTCGCCCAGTAGATGCGATCCGCGCGGCCGGCCTGAAAGAGAGACTCCCGACGGGCGTCGAGGAACTGCGGCGAGACGAGCGCGCTCGCGAGGCCGACGATCGCGATCACCCCGACGATGATCCCTCCGGCAGGGTCGACGACGATCCAGCGCCCGAGCTCGCGGTGGGTCGGCTCGACGAGGGCCACGGTCGCGAGCGTGAGCGCCGCGAGTGCAGTGAGTGCCGCTATCCCCGTCATCGCACGGGAGAGCAGGGACCGGGGCGTAACCGCCGCGGCAGCGACGCCGATCACCGGCAGAACGAGCACGAGCGCGACGAGCCATTCTCTAGGAGTCACGAAGGCTCCTCAGCGCCGCGGTATCGCCGGCTCCGAACTCGGCGAAGATCCGCTCGTGGAAGACGCCCGCAACGAGGGCGACGAGCAGAAGATCGACGGCGACACCGATCTCGATCGCGAGCGACGTCGCACCCGGCAGCGAGAGGGCCGCGAGCGCGAGGCCGTTCTCGACGAGCACGATCCCGAGCACCTGGAACAACGTCGCCCGCCGGGTCGCAGCCGTGACGAGTCCGAGTGCGACGAGGGACAGCGTCGCCTGCTCGGCCTCGTGTGTGTCGAGCCCGAACGGAGGTACGAGCCAGATGAGCGTCAGCGCGAGGGCAACTGCGGTCGCCGCGCGCGCGAGGGGAGCGACACCGGTCGGGACAGGCCTCGTCTCCCTCGTGCGCTTGACGAGGAAGAGGAACAGCGCGGCGAGGACGACGCCGCGAATGGCCAGGGCCGTCGCCGCGAAGACATCGTCGACCGATGTGCCTTCGGCGAGGGCGGCCGCAGCGAGCACGAGTGCCTGAGCGGTCACGAGTGCCACCGCGATCGAGCGCCGTCGCACTACGATGACCCCGATCCCGAGCGCGACGAGCGTCCACGCGATGGCGCTCATGTGGCCTCCACGAGCCAGGTGACGATGCCGAGGAGTGCCACGGCCGCGCCGACGCCGATCAGTCGGGGAACGAGGAGAATGCGCATCTTCGCGATCAGCGTCTCGGTGACAGCGAGTGCGATGCACAGGAGGCCGAGCGACAGAGGCAGCACGGCGAGTTGCCACCATGTGCCGACAGGGTGGGGCAGGAAGACCTGCGCTGCGAGCACGAGCACGAGCCAGTGCCGCGCGGCGAGCGCCCACTGGAGATAGGCCTGGTCGCGTCCGGCGTACTCGAGCACCGGTCCCTCGTGGATCATCGTCAGCTCGAGGTGCGTGTCCGGATTGTCCACGGGCTGACGGCCGGTTTCGGCGACGATGACGAGTGCGAAGGCGACGGCACCGAGCGCCAGCGCGGGGGTTGTCCACGGCTGTCCGCCGGCCGTTCCTGCGATCACGCCGCTGAGCTCGGTCGTCCCCGTGACGAGTGCCGCGACGGCAAGGGAGAGGACGAGCGCAGCCTCGACGAACACCGACAGCGTGAGGTCTCGGCTCGCTCCCTGCAGCGCGAATCCGTTTGACGTGTCCCAGGCGGCAATGCAGACGGCGAGACGCGAGAGCGCGAGCAGACCTGCGAGCACGAGGGCGTCCTGGCCGACTCCGAGCGGGGGCGAGCCGGCGGCTATCGGGACGAGCAGGATTGCAGCACCCAT
Organism: uncultured Thermoleophilia bacterium; assembly: GCA_963741655.1. Taxonomy (GTDB): domain Bacteria; phylum Actinomycetota; class Thermoleophilia; order Gaiellales; family Gaiellaceae; genus Gaiella. Next base: position 46,336 of record CAVUIQ010000011.1, on the reverse strand, counting down.
TGCAGCCGCCACGATCACGGGTGCGAGGCGATAGACGAACGTCGTGCCCTCGACGTCGACGCCGCTCTTTCTCCAGAGTCGGCGCAGCTCGCGGTAGGGCTGGAGCGGGCCCGACCCCCGGCGCCCCTGCAGTCGGGCCTTCACCTGCTGGGTGAATCCGATCAGGAGCGGTGAGAGCGCGAGGCCACCGACGAGCTGCGTGACGGCCACCGTTGCAGACTGCGGCGTCATCCGATTGCCCCGATCCGCACGGCGATGAGCAGCACGACGACGAGCGCGATCAGGTAGGCGACATACGTGCCGAGCCGGCCGCTCTGCAGGCGGCGTGCCCAGGAGGCTGCGTGCAGCGCACCTGCCGTGACGGGGCGATAGAGGTGCACATCGATCAGGTGCGGGACCCGACCCTCGTAGGAGACGTGTTGCACGATGCCGCCGCTCGTCGTCGTTTCGACCTCGCGTTGAGGCCGGAGCACCGCCTCGAGCACGAGGCGCAGCGGCTTGCTGAACCCGGCGCTCGTCCAGAGGAGTGGAGACTCGACGCGCTGCCCGCAGGCCCAGCTCGGGCTCGGTGCGGCGCGGCGGCTGCCGCGCGCGAGCCAGAGCAACGCTCCGAGCACGCCGACGACGACGAGTAGGCCGACCGTCGGGAGGTCGCCGGTACCGGGGAGGTCGAGGCCAGGCGTTGTCGGCGCGTCTTCTGTCGTGGGCCATGGCGCGAGGCCGATGAGGAGCGGGAACAGCAGCCCCGGGATCGTTCCGAGCACGAAGCATGCTCCCGCCAGCGAGACCAGCGCGCCGCGCATCGCAGGCGGCGACTCCACTGCGTCTGCGACGCCGCTCCGGCGGGCCGGCCCGAGAAGCACGAGGCCGATCACCTTCACGAAGCACAGGACGGCGAGCGCCATCGTGCCGGCGAGCGCAGCGAGGGCCACGGCGCCGAGAGCGCCGTCCCAGACCCCCGCGTAGGCGGGCACGTGGAGAAGTGCCTGGAGCGTCAGCCACTCCGACGCGAATCCGTTGAGGAGCGGCATGCCGGCGATCGCAAGACATCCGACCAGAAACGCCCCGCCGCTCCAGGGCATCCGCCGGAGCAGCCCGCCGAGGCGATCGAGCTCGAGCCCACCCGTCGCGCGTTCGAACGCTCCCGCGCCGAGAAAGAGGAGCGCCTTGAAGACTGCATGGTTGATCGTGTGGAGCAGGGACGCGCCGAGCGCGAAGGCGGCCCAGGTGTCGGCGCCGTGTTGCCGAAGCAGAAGGCAGGCGCCGAGCCCGAGCGCGACGATGCCCAGGTGCTCGACGGTGGAGTAGGCAAGGAGCCGCTTGAGATCGCTCTGGAACAGAGCGTAGGTGATGCCGCCGAGCGCAGACAGACCGCCGAGGATGAGCACGGTCGCACCGATCCAGGAAGGGGCGGTGCCGATCCAGTCGACGAGAACGCGGACCAGGCCGTAGGCCGCAACAGCGACCATCACCCCGCTCATCAAGGCGGAGATCGGGGCCGGGGCGATGGGGTGGGCGCGAGGGAGCCAGGCGTGCATCGGCATCAGCCCGGCCTTCGTCCCGAAGCCGATGATCGCGGCGATCGCGATCACCGCCTGGATGCCCGACCCCTCGGTGAGCGCGGTCGAATTGCCGATCGCTCCCTCGTGTGCGAGGAGCAGGATGGCGATCCACGTTCCCGCGCCACCCAGGTGCGTGATCGCGACGTAGGTGAACACGGTTCGGCGCGCCGACTCGGTTGCGGTTCCCACGAGGATGATCGCGGCGGGAACGAGCGTCATCAGCTCCCAGAAGAGGAGGAAGGAGAGCGCATCACGGGCGCACAGCACACCGACCAGGGAGAGCAGGAACGCGGCGGTGAGGACGCCGGTGAGCCTGCCGGGCGTCGTCTTCGCAACGTACGCCGAGGCGAAGACGAGGGCAGGGCAGGCGACGAGCGCGAGCGTGAGGAGGAAGACGCCGGTGAGTCCGTCGATCCCGGCATGCGGTGTCAGCTCGCTCGTGAACGGAGATCCCAGCGTGTCACCCGAGATCAGAGCCCAGAGGCCCACTGCTCCCACCGCGAGGGTTCCGGCTGCCTGGGCGAGGAAGCCGGCACGGAGGTGGCCCACCCACAGGCTCACGAGGGCACCGACCGCGATCCCGATCAATCCGCCGATGACGAGAACGGTCACTCGGCAGCGAGCTCCTCGAGCAACTCCTGTTGCTCGGCGAGCGATCGCGCGATCAGCTCGCGGCCGATATCGAGCAACCCGAAGACGCGAGGGTCGGCTGCACGGTAGAAGACGCTCGTTCCCTCGCGACGCGATTCGACGAGACCGATTCGTCGCAGCGCCGCGAGATGCTGCGACGTCCCACCCGAGTCGAGGTCGAGGGCCTCCTGGAGTGCTCCGACCGCGTGCTCACCGTCACGGAGGAGCTCGAGGATCCGCACACGAGCGGGATGTCCGAGTGTGCGAAACATGCCGGCCTTGGTGACGTAGAGGGGGGTCGCCTCGAACGGCATTATCCCAATCTTAGAAGATTTGAAGATTTGATGCTCGACCGAGCGTGTAAACGACGGTGTCCATGCGATAGGCTCGCCGCCATGACTCTCTCATCGCTCGTTCTCGCGTTCAGCGCGGCCCAGTGGATCCTCATGCTCGTCTTCATCATCCCGGTGCTCCTGCTCTGGGGGTACGCCGTCGTCAGCCTGATCGGTCGTCCCGATCTCGGCGTCGGCGGGAAGCTGCTCTGGCTGCATCGCGATCCTCGTCGTGCCGATCATCGGCTCCGTCCTCTACTTCATGCTCCGACCCGCGCCGCAGGAGCAGAACCGCCGGGCCCAGGCGCGTCACAGCAAGCACTGAGGCCGACCGTGGCCCAGAGCAAGGCTGCGACCGTTGCCCGGTATCTGAGCGAGCTACCGCCCGAGCGGGCGGCCGTCGTCTCGACCGTGCGCGACCTCGTCAATGCGCACCTTCCCCGCTGGGTTCGACGAGACGATGCGCTGGGGGATGATCAGCTGGGAGGTACCGCTCGAGCGCTACCCCGACACCTACAACGGGCAGCCGCTGAACGTCGTCAGCCTCGCCGCCCAGAAGCAGTACACGAGCCTCTATCTCATGTGCGCGTACATCGACCCGGACGGGGAGCGGCGCCTACGCGAAGCCTACGCGGCTGCAGGCATGAAGCTCGACTTCGGGAAGTCGTGCCTGCGCTTCAAGAGCCTCGATCGATTCCTGCCGGAAGCCGTGATCCCGATCCTGGAGCACTCGTCGGTGGAGGCGCTGATCGAGTCGTACGAAACGGCGCGCGGGGGAGCATGGCCTGAGATCGAGGTTCGTCCGTGCGTGCCGACGGAGCCGTTGATCGTCAACCCGCCGTCGACGAGCAGCTCGTGGCCCGTCACGTAGCGGGACGCGTCCGACGCAAGGAAGACGGCAGCGTCACCGATCTCCGAGGGATCCGCGATGTGTCCGAGCGCGATGCGCTTCTCGTACGCCGCACGCACCTCCGGTGTGTACGCCTTCGCGTTCAGCGGCGTGTCGGTTGCGCCGGGTGCGAGCGCGTTGACGGTGACGCCGTGCGGTGCGAGCTCGAGCGCCAGCGTCCTCGTGAGGCTGACGATCCCGCCCTTCGCGGTGATGTACGCGGCGAGATCGGCGAGAGGCTGCACATCGGCGGCCGAGCTGACGTTGACGATGCGTCCGCGGCCCGCGGTGATCATGCGCCTCGCGGCCGTCTGACAGCCCCAGACGTAGCCGAGGAGGTTGACCTCGAGGAGCTCGCGCCAGTCCGCCTCCGTCGTCTCGAGGAACGGCTTGACGAGCGGCCGTGCAGCGTTGTTGACCCAGATGTCGAGTCGACCGAACTGCTCCTCGGCGGCGTCGGCGGCGCGCTCGAGGTCGGCCGGAACGCTCGTGTCTCCGATGAGCTGGACGCTCCGTCGCCCGAAGCCGGCCACGAGTGCAGACGTCTCGGCGCCATCGTCGAGCGAGAGCCCGACGACGTCCGCGCCTGCCTCGGCGAGGGCACTGGAGATCGCCTGGCCGATCCCGCTCGAGGCTCCGGTGACGACCGCGCAGCGGCCGGTGAGATCGAAGGGGGAGGGTCGACTCACGGTCATCCGAGGCTACCACCGAGGTGCGCAGCGCCTCAAGCCGCCCCCAGTGCGGCGTCTCATGACGTTTGACAGGAAACAGCATCGTCGTGAGACACCGCACTAGGCTATGCCCGTGAAGCTCGGGGTTGCCGCAGCCGTCGTCGATGGGTCGCTCGTGAGGGGCGATGTCGAGATCGAGAACGGGACGATCGCCGCGGTCGGCCTTGCCCCTGGCCGCTCCGGGATCGCGATTCCCGGGCTGGTCGATCTCCAGGTCAACGGCTTCCGAGGCATCGACCTGCTCCACGCGACCGGCGACGAGGTGGACGAGTTGGGTCTCGAGCTCGCCCGGACAGGCGTGCTCTGGTACCAGCCGACGCTGATCACCGCGCCGGCCGAGCTGACGCGGCTCGCGCTCTCGACGATCGGGGAGTGCGCTGCCGCCGCACCCGACGATGGAGCCGCGGCGCGAATTCTCGGCGCGCATCTCGAGGGGCCGTTCCTCAGCCCCGAGCGCCCGGGCGCTCATCCTCCGGAGTACCTCCGGCAGCCCAACCTCGACCTCCTCGCCTCGTACCTCGTTGCCGGCTCGGCGGTGAGCATGGTCACGCTGGCGCCCGAGCTACCGCGAGCGGGCGAGGTCATGGACAGTCTGCTCGGTCGTGAGCATCGCCGTATCCCTCGGCCACACGGACGCGGACGCCGCGACGGCGCACGCTGCCTTCGACCAGGGCGCGCGAACCGTGACGCATCTCTTCAATGCGATGCGGCCGTTCGCTCAGCGCGACCCCGGCGTCGTGGGCGCGGCGCTCGTGCGCGACGATGTCGTCGTCCAGCTCATCGCTGACGGCGCACACCTTGCGCCCGAGACGATCCTCGCCGTGTGGCGGGCTGCGCGCGGTCGCATCGCCCTCGTCTCCGACCTCACGGCCGCTTCGGGCATGGGCGACGGCTCGTTCCGCCTCGGCACGGTTCACGTCACCGTCGAGGGGGGCGTTGCCCGGGACGACGACGGAGCGCTTGCCGGCGCGGTGCGCCCGCTCGCCTGGGGGCTTCGCTTGCTGATCGAGCTCGGGGTTCCGATCGTCGAGGCGGTCGACGCCGCTACCCGGACGCCTGCACGGGTCGTCGGCAGGAGCGACGTCGGCGAGCTTCGACCGGGCGGGGCTGCCGATCTCGTCGTACTCGACGACGACTTCGCCGTCGCTTCGGTCTTCGTCGGCGGGCGACCGCTCGACCCCTGAGCAGCGAGAGGCTTGCCTCTACGTGAGCAGGTCGGCGACGGGCGCGGCGAGAACGAGCTTGAAGGCGCTCCGACCGGCGCTCGCAGGCGCGCGGTCTCCCGTGAGGCTGAAGCCCGCCCGCTCGTAGAGCTGCCGGGCCGGGGTGTTCGCCTCCTGCACGAAGAGAACGACACGCGCCGAGCCGCGGCCGAGCGTCCAGGCAGCGACGGCGCGAATCAGATCTCGCGCGACACCACGGCCACGTGCCTCGGGCGCGACCCACATCGAGATGAGCTGTACCTCGAGCGAGTTGATGCGCACGAAGGCGCCGACGACGCCGAGCCAGGCGTCGCCGTCCTCGGCGATGAAGAGCGTCTTGTCATCGCCGGCCGCGGCCTCGGCGACCCACTCGCGCCACATCGCGTCGGGCTCGCGCACCATGTCGTCGTAGCGGGTCGAGAAGAAGTCGGCGTCGTCGCGCAACATCCGGAGGCGTGTCTCGCGCCAGCGGCGCCACTCGTCGGGTCGGATCGGGCGGATGGTGACCGCCGTGTCGGGCTCAGCCATCCGACGGCAGAATCGCGAACACGCGGGCCGGCGTTCCCGACCCCTCGACGAGATTCAGCGGTGCGGCGACGAGCCACGCGCCGCGAGCGGGGACGCGACCGAGCTCGATCAGCCCCTCGAGATGCCACATCCCGGCCGGGAGCGTCGTCAGGTGCACGGGGTAGTCCGTCGAGGATCCGGGGTCGACGCCGAGGGTGTCGATGCCGAGCCCGACGACGCCGCGCTCGACGAGAAGCTCGGCTGCATCCTTCGCGAGACCCGGGAAGGCAGGGCCGGGATCGCCCATGTACCGCGCCGGGTCATCCCAGAACGCGTCCCAGCCGGTGTGGACGAGAACGGCGGTCCCGGCCTCGATCACACCGTCGCGATCCTCGAGCTCGCGGATCATCGCGGCGTCGACGAGCGCTGACGGGTCGCCGTTCACCCACGGGCGGACGTCGAGCTTGACCGCCGGTCGCACGAGCGCCGCGATCGGGATTGCATCGACGCGGGCACCGTGCGGCGAGAAGTGCGCCGGCGCGTCGAGGTGCGTCCCGGCGTGCTCGGGTACCTGGAGCTCACGGAGGTAGCCGGGGCCTGTGTCGTACTCCGCGAGCGTCGTCGCGACGAACGGTGTCGACCCGGGCCACAGGGTCGTCGCGGGGCCGAGAGGCTGCGTCAGGTCGACGAGCCGGTCGGCCGAGAGCATCGCTGCAAGGTCGGTCATTCCGCTGAGGCTAGCCCGGATTACCGATCCTGTGGCGAGCACTCCGCGGTCGTCCCCTCGCAGCACCCGATCTTGAAGTGGCAGCGAGGGCACTGGAGTGTCGCGTGGCGCCACTCCATCGACGTGCCGCAGCGCCAGCACGGCTCGGTGGTCGAGTCCTGTTTGGCGGTCGGCGGCGCGGGAGCGGGGTGGTGCTCGATCATGAGCGGCGGAGTGTAGAGGCCGGCCCCGACGGTGCCGGATACTCCGCTGCTGGACAAAGGCGACGACCAGATTCGAACTGGTGTACGAGGCTTTGCAGGCCTCTGCCTAACCACTCGGCCACGTCGCCAGACCCGGGCATCCTAGCCGCGGCAGCGCGGTGTCCCACGAGGGGTCGACGGCTTGACAAGCACATGTATCAAGGCGCACAATCAAGTGATGCACACGGTGTCGGAGATCCTCCGTGACAAGGACAGCGCGGTGATCGAGATCGACGGCGGTGCCACCGTGTTCGAGGCGGTGAAGTCGATGGTCGAAGCAAACGTCGGGGCACTGCTCGTGAAGGACGGCGAGGAGATCGCCGGCATCTTCACCGAACGCGACTACCTGCGTCGGATCGCCGTCGAGGGCCGCCGCTCGCGGGACACCTTCGTGCATGAGGTGATGTCGGCGCCCGTGATCTGCGTCACACCGGAGACGGGGGTCGATGAGAGCATGGCGCTGATGAGCGACCGCCGCATCCGTCACGCGCCGGTTGTCGAGAACGGGGCACTCGTGGGAATGATCTCGATCGGCGACCTCGTCAAGTTCAAATCGAAGCGGCAGAGCTTCCAGATCCAGTATCTGACGGACTACATCGAGGCGCGGTAGACCGGCGCACTTCGCTGCGTGAAGGCCCGCAGTCGCGCGTGCACCAACTTCCCATCGACCGTCTAGATCTCGATCGGGCGCATTCGCTCGGCAGCGACCTCGTGCGCGTTCGCGTGCGCCGCCGGGTGGCCCGTGAGAACCTCGAGAAACGGCTCCTTTTCGAGGGAGTAGAGCTTCCCATCAGTCAATGCGGCAACGGTCGCGTTGCGAGGACGCTCGTGCAGGAGTGCGACCTCACCGAACCCGTCGCCGCGAGAGAGCGTTGCGACGCGCGCTCCGTCGACGAGAACCTCGAACTCTCCCTCCGCGATCGCGTAGTAGTGCTCGCCCTCCTCGCCCTGCGTGACGATCACCGTTCCACGTGTCGCCTCGACCGGCTCCAGGCTGCGCGCGATGCCTTCGAGCGACGGCGGCGAGAGAGCCGAGAAGAGGCGCAGCGACCGCAGCAGGCCGATTTCGACGATGGGCACCTTGGCCGAGGCATCGAGGGCAAACAGGCGCCGGCCGATGATCAGAGCCAGCACAGGGAGAAGGAGTCCGGTGCCGACGATTGCGGCCGTCGTGCCGCCGAGATGCACGAGGAGAGGAGCGAGCAGGGCTCCGATGGCGATTCCGGCGCTCATCAGGCACTCGAGCACGCCAAAGACGCGCGCCAGCACCTCGGGTGGTGCCGTGCGCTGCAGGAGCGTCCTACCCGAGATGTCGAACAGGCTGTGCGACGCACCCGCGACGACGAGGAGGAGCATCGCCGCGACGACCGTGGAGAGGAGCGCCAGCAGGATGAAAGCGGCCGCCCAGGCGGCCAGGGCGCCGACAATCGCGGGAATCAGTCGCGCGCGCCCGACGAGCGTCGCTGTGACGGCGATCGCAAGCGCACCGCCGAGACCGAACGCTGCGTTCAGGTATCCCGCACCCCCGTTCCCCATTCCGAGCACGCTCACAGCGAGCACGACGTAGAGGACGTCCAGCATCCCGAGTGCGATCTGCTCCGCTCCGAGCAGGCCGACGAGCGTTCGTGCGGAGGGCTCCCGCACGACGACCGAGAACCCCTCGACGAGCTCCTTCTTGACGCTCGTCCCCGACGCGGGATTGGCAGCAGGGCCGGGAATCACCATCACGAGCAGCGCTCCTCCGAGCACGGCCGCCCCCATGACGAGGAACACCCATCCCGGGCCGGAGATTCCGAGAATGAGCCCGGCGATCGCCGGGGCGATCAGGATGCTCGTGCTCTCGTTCCACCCGGAGACGACATTCGACGCCGTCAACTCCTCGGGCGTGCGACAGAGTCCAGGTGTGAGTGCAGCCATCGTCGGCCGCGTCATGGTCGTGGCCGTCGCTGCAACGGCGGCGCAGGCATACGCGAGCGCTGCGGGGCCGCCGAGCAGGAGCACCGCCGCGGTGGCACCCATCGCCGACGCCTGGATGAGGTAGCCGAGCGTCAGCACGCGAGCCGGGCGGTAGCGATCCCCGAGGACAGACGCGAAGGGGGCGAAGATCGTCGCCGGGATCATCTGGATGAGGGCGACGAGACCCGCGGCGGTCGCACCGCCACGGCCATACGCGTACACGAGCATCGCGATCCAGACGGCCCACTCTGCCCCGTTGAAGAACGAGAAAGCGATCTGGACGCGGCGGATATCCGGATTGCGGGCGACGACCGCGACGACGCGGCGAATCAGGCGGAGATGATTCCTCACTCGCGGTGCAGCCTCGAGCGGGCGATGGCACGAAGGCGCTCATCCAGGATCGGGATCTCCCGGATCAGCTCGGCGACGTCGGCGGTGGAGATGATCAACGCGCGCACGGCGCTCGCTGCCGTCGCGGTTGCCGTGCGTGCATATCCGAACCCTGCGCCCCATTCGAGGGCTGCAATCTCGCCGATCGGATCGCCGGCACCGAGCGTCGTGATGGGCTCGCCGCCGCGCGTGATCGCTGCCTCGCCGTCGAGCACGATGTACAGCTCGCGCGAGCCGTCCCCCTCGACGACGATCGCGTCTCCCTCGACGAACGTGCGCTCGGTCGCGGTGGCGAGCACGCGCCGTACCTGCGAATCGTCGAGGTCCGAGAACAGCGGCAACAATCGCAAGTCGTCCGCCGAGACGTGTGGTCGCCCCAACCACCCGCGTTCGAGCGCGACGTGCGGCTCGAACATTGCAGGTCGCGGCGAGGGATGGCGCGGCACGGGCTGATTGGCCAGGAAGTCGATCGTCGCGGCAACATCCTCATCGCGCGTCGTGAAGTTCATGATGCACATCCGCAACGAGAACCGCCCGCGAAGCCGGGTCGAGGAGATGAACGCGATCCCGGAGCGCTCGAGCGCGGCGATCAGCTCCTCGTGCATCGCGTCGGATTCGAGCTCGTCCTCCGCTTCATCGAAGCGCCTGCTGAAGCAGACCACTCCGAGCTGCGCGGGCGAGGTGATCTCCAGCGTTGGGCTCTCCTCGATCAACCGCTGCGCAAGGAGCGCCTGATCGATCGAGCGATCGATCGCATCACGGAAGGCCGAGACGCCGAAGGTGCGAATCGACGTCCACACCTTGAGGGCGTGGCTCGTGCGCGACAGCTGCATGCCGAGGTCTGAGAAGTTGACCTCCTCCTCGCCCGGGACGGCGTCGAGCAGATAGTCAGGGGCGATCTCGAAGGCACGGCGAAGCAGCGTTCCGTCGCGCACGAGGACACAGCCGCACTCATAGGCCTGGTAGAGCCACTTGTGAGGGTCGAGCGTGACCGAGTCCGCGAGTTCGATGCCGTTGAGGGACTCCCGGCCGCGCTCGGTGAGCGCGGCGAAGGCGCCGTAGGCTCCGTCGACGTGAAGCCACACGCCCGCTTCCCGACAGACGGCTGCGATCTCCGGTAGCGGATCGATGGAGCCGGTGTTCGTGCTGCCGCCGCTGACCGAGACGAAGAGCGGCCGACGGCCTGCATCTCGATCGGCCGTGATTGCGCGCTGCAAGGTCGCTGGATCGAGCCGGAATCCCTTGCCGACGGGGAGAACGCGCACCTGATCTGGCCTGAAGCCGAGCACGCGTGCAGCGCGGGCAACCGAGGAGTGCGCTTGATCGGGGACGTATGCCACCAGATCGTCGCTCATCGAGCCGACCAGTGCCTCGCGCGCGCACGCGAGCGCCGTCATGTTCGCCGCTGACCCTCCACTGACCAGGATCCCCGAGGCCGATGCGGGGTAGCCGATCCACTCCTTGAACCAGCCGAGCACCTCGAGCTCGACCTGGGACGGGCCGGCGGACTCCATCCAGGACGAGGCGTACACATTGGCTGCGCTCGCGACGAAGTCTCCGAGCGCGCCCGGCCACGTTCCGCAGTACGAGATGAACGCGAAGAAGCCGGGATGGTCTCCCCGCGCGCGGTACGGGAGAACGTCGCCCTCGAGCCCTGCGAGAACCTCTGCGAACGGTGTTGGATCTTCGGGTGCACGCTGCGCGAGCCGGCCGCGCATCTCGCCCACGGTGGCTCGGCGGATCGGCGGCGCCTCCTCGTCTGTGAGGTGGCGCACGAGCATGTCCACCGTGCGGTAGCCGGCCTCCCGCATCTCCTCGGCGGTCAGTTGCAGCGTGCGGCTGGGGACGGCACCCACGCGGGAAGTATCTACTCTTGTCGGGACGCCTGCACTCGTGGTAGCCCTGATTCGCGATACTGCAGGCATGGGCAGCGATCGCTCTGGTGAGCTCATCGCCTACGCGCGCGATCTCGAACTGCGTGACGAGGACGTCGCACGGCGCATCGAGGATGCAGGTGGAGTGCTCCGTCGCGTGGACGACGTTCGAACGCGTGCGGAGCGGGTTCGGATTGCGCTCGACGCGATACCTGCCGAGATCGCGAGGGCCGAGGCGGCGGTGGTCGAGGCGCAGGCGCGAGAAGCCGATGCTCGGCGCGAGGCCGTCGGAGGCCGAGCGGAAGCTCGCGGGCGTCCAGAGCTCGAGGCGGGCGGGTGAGGACGCGAGGGCCGCTGCCGAGCGGGCGGTGAGGCGGACGAGCGTCCTTGTGGCAGATGCCGCCGAGGCCGTAGCCCGTCAGGAGGAGCGGTTGCGGCTGGTCCTTTCGGACCAGGTGGCGCTGCGTGCGGAGGCGGAAGGCCTGGCCGTCGAGGCGCAGACGGTCGCTAGCGACGTGGCGGAGGTTCCCCGGGTCTCCGAGTCGGGCCGGACGGCCCCTGGGACGTCTCTGGAGGAGATCGAGGACTGGGGGTCACGTGCGCACGCGGCCATCTTCGTCGTGCGCGGCGGGCTCGAGACCGAGCGGGAGCGGATCGTGCACGAGGCGACCGCGCTCGCCACGGCGGCGCTCGGGGAGCAGGTAGCGGGCGCAAACGTCGCGCTCGTGCGGCGGCGGCTCGAGCAGGAGCTTGATCGGCCGTAGCCCGGTGCGTTCAGCCAGGCGCCGGAACGGCGACGCTACGGAAACCGGGGGTCGCTCGGCCGCAGGTCGAGCTCGCCGCCGTTCTTGCACTCCTCGGGCAGCCGGTAGTCGAGGCGTGCGACGCTCGCGTCCGAGAGGTCGCGCACGCGCTGCGCCTCCATCAGTGAGCGCGCCGTCCCCGGATCGAGGCCGAGCCTCCGACCGAGCGCGACCCCCTCCTGAAGCGCGTAGCACTCGGTCTCCGCCTCGTTGCGGATCCCGCGCAGGTGGGTTGCCTCATGGGCGAGGACGGAGATTGCAAAGGCCGCTTCATCTCGCGGCCCGAGCTCGTCCTCGAAGGCAATCCGATACAGCGACCTGCAGATCGTGGGCTCGAGGTAGGAGAGGCGACGAGAGATGAACGCTACGCCGGCCGCGTCGGAGCCGACGCCGGTGAACGAATAGGCGTCGTCGCAGTAGACACGGACTTCGCGCCCCGCGATCCGCGCGGCCTCTGCCGTGAAGCGCTTCTCGGCTCTCGCCTGCTCGGCACCGCTCAGGGACGACCACCCGGCCTCGCGATCGATGCGGTACGCGTAGACGAACAGCCCGACCGCGACGACGAGCATCAGGATGGCGGGAATCCGAGTTCGCCTCGGCGGCCGCGGGGCAGCGGGAACGAGGATCGGCTCTCCGTCCTCATCCACCGTCTCGACCCATCCGAGGTCTGCATCGTCTGCTCCCGGAAGCCGGCGCGAGGTGGGAGCAGGTTCGACAACGGCCCGTCGCTCACGAATTCCCCGCACGACGAACTCGATCTCCATCGCGGCGAGAATCGCGAAGGGCAGCCAGAACGGAATCGCCGATTGCAGCCGCGCGGACAGAAACCAGAGCACCACGAACAGGAGGGCGCCGATGCGGGAGGCGGTCTGGATGCGGTCCCGCGGGCTGCTTTCCACCTCCGGAGCTTAGAGACGTATGATCCCGCGATGATCGATCCACTGGAGCGCTGGCGCGAGATCGGCCTCGACGACAAGCCGGACTACGCGGGGCTGCTCACGTACGCGGGACTGCCGTTCACACACGACCCGGCCGACCTCGCAGGCGTCGACGTTGCGATCGTGGGTGCGCCGATGGACGACCTCACATCGGATCGCCCGGGTACGCGCTTCGGGCCACGCGCAATCCGCGCCGCCGGCTGTCCTCCCGGGCCGCACCTCGAGGCGAAGATCGACGCGATGGAAGTGTTGCGCGTGATCGACTTCGGCGATGCGGCAGTGCTTCCGTCGGATCCCGTCAGGAGCCACGCCGCGATCGAGCGCACGGTCGGCCAGGTCGTCTCGGCGGGCGCGATTCCCATCATCCTCGGCGGCGATCACTCGATCACGGAGCCGAACGTGAAGGCCGTGCGCGCAAAGTACGGGCCGGTCGCGCTCGTCCACTTCGACACGCACACCGACACCGGCGAGGAGGTGTTCGGCGTCGAGATCTCCCACGGCACGCCGATGTACCGGCTCGTGCGCGACGGGCACGTCGACGGCGCGCACTACGTCCAGATCGGCCTTCGCGGCTACTGGCCGGGCGAGAAGGAGTTCGCCTGGCAGGCCGAGCACGGCATCACGAGCTTCTTCATGCACGACGTCCGGGACGTGGGGATCCGGGCCATCGTCGAGCAGACGATCGCGATCGTAGGCGACATGCCCGCGTTCCTCACTGTCGACGTCGACGTTCTCGATCCGGCCTTTGCCCCCGGAACGGGAACGCCGGAGCCGGGCGGGATGACCAGTGCCGACCTCCTGTGGGCGTGTCGTGAGCTCGCCGGACATCTCGAGATCGTCGGGATGGATGTCGTCGAAGTGCTTCCCACGGCCGTGGCGTCGGCCGATATCACGGCGCTTGTCGCCGAACGCGTCGTTCGCGAGACGCTCACCGGAATCGCGGTACGGCGCTCACGCGCCGGGCAATGAGTCGAGCGCGACGTCGCACTGCCAGATCTCTCGTTTGCGCGTCACACCTTCGTTGACGCACCGATCGGCCTCGAGGTTCGGGTACCCGTTGATGATTCCCTCTTTGCAGGCGTACCAGTAGCCACCCGGTGCCGATCGCGCGGCCGGGGTAGGAGTGCAAACGCCGACGAAGCCGACTCGCTGCGGCCACCGCTGGTCCTGGGCGATCACCATCAGCGCGACGATTGCGACACCGGTCAGAACGATCTTGAGAACGACCATGTGGGTTTCTCGATTCGGCGGAATGCTGAAGCCAGGCGGGGCGCTCCAGGAGCCTTCATCGGCAGTGAGGGCCACAAAGTTGAGTTCCGAGCGCGGCTGTATCTGCAGCGACCGTCGCGGGCGATCGACTAGAGTCGCCCGCATGACCGCTGTGAGAATGGACGGTAAGGCGCTCGCTGCGAAGGTGCGCGAGGGTGTTGCGCGCGAGGTGGCCGAGCTCGGCCACGTTGGCCTCGCGACCGTCCTCGTCGGCGACGACGAGGCATCGCACGTCTACATCGCCGCGAAGCACAAGGCTGCGACCGAGGCCGGCATCGACGCTCGGGACGTGAGGCTTCCCGCCGACACGTCCGAAGTCGATGTGCTCGCGCTCGTCGACCAGCTCAACAACGACCCCGAGGTCGACGGGATCCTCGTCCAGCTGCCGCTTCCCTCGCACATGAGCGAGACGAAGGTGACCTACGCGGTCTCCCCGGCGAAGGACGTGGACGGCTTCCATCCCATGAACGCCGGGAACCTCTACCTCGGAACACCCATTCACGTGCCGGCGACGCCGTCCGGGTGCATGGAGTTACTGCGCGAGTACGGCATCGATCCGTCAGGCAAGGAAGCGGTTGTGATCGGCCGCAGCGAGATCGTCGGCCGGCCGATGGCGATGCTGCTGATGCACGCAAACGCCACCGTCACCGTCTGTCACTCACGCACTGCCGATCTTGCCGCTCACGTCCGTCGAGCCGACATCGTCGTCGCCGCAGTCGGCCGGCCCGGGCATCGTCACGGCCGACATGGTCAAGCCGGGAGCAGCCTGCCTGGACGTCGGCCTGACGCGCACCGAGGAGGGAATTCGTGGCGATATCGACGCGTCCGTCGAGAGCGTGGCGGGGTTCCTGACCCCGATGCCCGGCGGTACCGGCCCGATGACGATCGCAATGCTCCTGCAGAGCACGCTCAAGGCTGCGCGCTATCGTCGCGGATTGCTTGCTTTCCCGGGCTCCTGACGGTACCGTTCTCGCGGCTTCGTTAAGTCGTACGGCTCCAATTCCGGGGCAGTACATGTTTCAGGAGGACGTTCGTTGTCAGAGATTGGCACCGTCAAGTGGTTTTCGAACGAGAAGGGCTTCGGGTTCATCGAGCGCGAAGGCGGAGAGGACGTTTTCGTCCACTTCTCGGCAATCACGATGGACGGATACAAGTCCCTCACCGAGGGACAAAAGGTGGAGTTCGAGGTCGTCCAGGGGCCCAAGGGTGCTCAGGCGGCGAACGTCACGGCGGCTGCATAGCTTTCCGGATTCGAGCTTCGTGCGACGGGCCCCGGAAGGGGCCCGTTGTCTTTGTCGGGTCGGCGGAGCGCCGTGGCTCGGGCAGGCTCCCTCGTCGTGGTGATTGACGTCGTCCGGTGGGAGCCAATCTCGCGGCTGCCTTGCCTCCCCGTGACGGAGTGTCCCCTATGCGAAGCACCCTTCGTGTCGGTGCAGCAACAATGGTGGTTCCACGAACCAGAGTGAAGGCAGCGAATGGCGATCGACAGAGAAACGGTGTTGCACGTTGCGCGACTCGCGCGGCTCGACCTCACGGAGAGTGAGGCCGATCGGCTGACGCTCGAGCTCGGCGCGATCCTCGAGGCGGTCTCGAAGGTCGCGGAGCTCGATCTCGCCGACGTTCCGCCGACGTCACACCCCCTCGACCTCGTCAACGTCTGGGCCGACGACGAGCCGCGGCCGTCCCTCTCGTTCGACGAGGCGCTCGCGAACGCGCCTGCGCGCGAGGGCGACCTCTTCCGCGTCCCGCCTTCGCACGGCCCCGAGGTGTCCGCATGATCGACACGCTGCGACTCACTGCGGAGGAGGGGCTCGCGCTGATCGAGAGCGGCCAGGTGTCGTCCGCCGAGCTGCACGCGGCCTACACCGCTGCGGCCGGCGAGCGCGACGAGGAGCTCCACGCCTACCTTCGACTCTGCGAGGCCACCGAGAGCGGCGGCGTCCCGATCGCGCTCAAGGACGTCATCTCGACGAAGGGCATCGAGACGACGGCCGGCTCGAAGATCCTCGCCGGCTACGTCCCCGTCTTCGACTCCACCGTCGCCGCGCGTTGCAAGGCAGCGGGCATGCCGATCATCGGTAAGACGAATACCGACGAGTTCGCGATGGGCTCGTCGACCGAGAACTCGGCCTACGGCCCGTCGCACAACCCCTGGGATCCCTCGCGCGTGCCGGGCGGATCCGGCGGCGGCACGGCTGCGGCAGTGTCGGGCGGGCTCGCGCCCTGGGGCCTCGGCTCCGACACGGGCGGCTCGATCAAGCAGCCCTCGGCCCTGTGCGGGAACGTCGGCCTGCGTCCGACCTACGGCACCGTCTCGCGCTTCGGCATCGTCGCCTTCGCGTCGAGCCTCGACCAGATCGGCCCGGTGGCGAAGACCGTTCGGGACGTCGCGCTGCTCTACTCGATCATCGCCGGCCGCGACGTCAACGACTCGACGACGGTTGAACTCCCGGAGGCCGTCGAGTTGCCGACGGCGGAGAGCCTCGCCGGCGTGCGCATCGGTGTCCCGAAGCAGGTCTGGGACCTCGGGGGCATCGAGCCCGGCGTCCGCGCCTCGTTCGAGGCCGCGCTCGAGACGGCTCGCTCGCTCGGAGCCGAGATCGGCGAGTGCGACCTGCCGCTGTCGTTCGACTACGGGATGGCGTGCTACTACCTGATCGCGCCTGCCGAGGCGTCCTCCAACCTGGCCCGCTACGACGGTGTCCGCTACGGCCCGCGTGTCGACGCGCCCACCTACCGCGAGATGGTCGAGCAGACGCGCGACGCAGGGTTCGGCGACGAGCCCAAGCGCCGGATCATGCTCGGCACGTACGCGCTCTCCGCCGGCTACTACGACGCGTACTACGGGCAGGCGCAGCGCGTCCGCACGCTCCTGATTCGCGAGCACCGCGCCGCACTCGAGCAGTTCGACGTGATCGCGACGCCGACGTCACCCACGGTGGCCTTCCCGATCGGCGACCGCGCGGCCGACCCGCTCGCGATGTACGCCTGCGACGTGATGACGATTCCGTCGTGCCTCGCCGGTCTTCCCGGCCTGAACATCCCTTCGGGCCTCTCCGAGGGACTCCCTGTCGGCCTGCAGCTGATCGGCTCGCAGTTCGGGGAGAATGCGCTCTTCCGGGCCGGTCACGCGCTCGAGCAGGCGATCGGCTTCGACACGGTGCCGGAGCGGCTCAGATGAGCATCGACCTGGGAAACCGTCGTCGGCCTCGAGATCCACGTGCAGCTGAAGACGCGCACGAAGATGTTCTGCCGCTGCGCCGCCGGCTACGGGGCGGGGGAGAACACCCAGACATGTCCTGTCTGCCTCGGCTTCCCCGGTGCGCTCCCGGTGATGAACCGGACGGCGATCGAGTGGACCGTGAAGCTCGGGCTCGCGCTCGGCTGCGAGATCGCGCCCCGCGCCGTGTTTGCCCGCAAGAACTACTTCTACCCGGATCTCCCGAAGGGCTATCAGATCTCGCAATATGATCTACCGTCTTGCGAAAACGGCAGTATGGTAGTCCCGCTGCCGGAGGGCGAGCTGACGGTCGGGATCGTGCGCGCCCATCTCGAGGAGGACGCAGCGAAGACCGTCCACATGGGCGGGCACTCCGGCCGGATCGGTGGCGCCGAGTATTCGCTCGTCGACTACAACCGCGGCGGCACGCCGCTGCTCGAGATCGTCACCGCGCCCGACATCCACTCCTCCGAGGAGGCGAAGCGCTTCCTGCTCCTGCTGCGCCAGACCGTCGTCGAGCTCGGCATCTCCGACGCGGAGATGGAGAAGGGCACGCTGCGGGTCGACGCAAACGTCTCGGTGCGCCCGGAGGGCTCCGACGAGCTCCGCACGCGGTGCGAGATCAAGAACATGAACTCGTTCAACTACATCGCCCGCGGCATCGAGGCCGAGGCGGCCCGCCAGATTGCGATCTGGGAGGCCGGGGGAGAGGTGAAGCAGGAGACGTTCGACTTCGACGCCGGCTCGGGCACCCTGACGCCCCGCCGCTCGAAGGAGGAGGCGGACGACTACCGCTACTTCCCCGAGCCCGACCTGATTCCGGTCGCGCCTCCCGCAGAGATGATCGAGCGGCTGCGCGCCGAGCTCTCCGAGCCGCCCGCAGAGCGTGTCGTCAGGCTCGGGAAGGAGCTCGACCTCGAGCGTGCGCTCGTGCTCGTCACGGGCGGCCTCGACGAGCCTCTACGCGGCCACCGTGGCAGCGGGCGCCGACCGCATCGCGGCCTCGAACGTGATCGCGAACAACCTCGTCGGCGCCGGCGTCGACCCTGCGACCGTCGACGCCGTCGAGCTCGCGAAGCTCGTCTCTGCCCGCGAGCGGATCCCGCGCGCCGCCTTCGACGAGGCAATCGGCAAGTCGGGCGATCCCGGCTTCTCCGCCGATCCGTTCCTCGCGCAGGAGGTCGTCAGCGACGCTTCCGAGCTCGACCCGGTGATCGACGCGATCATCGCGGCCAATCCCGGACAGGTTGCGGCGTTCAGAGGAGGCAAGGAGGGCCTGCTCGGGTTCTTCGTCGGTCAGGTGATGAAGGAGACGGGCGGCCAGGCCGACCCGCGGGCCGTGAGCGAGATCGTGCGCGGGAAACTACGCGGCTGAGCAACACAACGCATGGCATCATCTGAGGTATGCGTCGCGCGCTGACCTGGGTGCTGCTCCTGCCGTTTGCGGCTGCGAGCGTGCTGATCGGGCACGTCGTGGCGTACCGGGTCACCGGCGCCCCCGCGGACGGCCTGCACGGCTACCTCGCGCACGCGCCCCAGGTCGTGCTGATCCTTGCGACGCTGGCGCTGCTCGGGCTCGCCGCGGACGCACGGGCGCGCAGGAGCTCCCCGCTGCCGCTCGCACTCCTCGCGATCGGCGCCTTCGTCGCGCAGGAGCATCTGGAGCGGCTCATCCACACCGGTGACGTGCCCGTTCCTGCTCACGAGCCCCGCCCTGTGGATCGGGATTGCGCTGCAGCTCCCGCTCACGATTGCGGTCTGGTGGCTCGCGCGCCGGGTCGCGTGTGACCTCGCGGCGTCGCCGCGCCGAGCCACCCCGCGGCTCGGGGCGCTCGCGCTCTCCGTCTGCGCGCCCGAGTGCGGCCCTCCCGGGTCCCGCCTCACCACCGCTGCCTCGGGGCGTGGCCCTCCCGTCCTCTCCTGACCCCGTTCCCAGCTGCCTCACCGAGCGCAGCCCCAGAGACCTCAGGAGACCACCATGCGTAGAACTCTCATCCTCGCCGTCGCGCTCGTCGCGCTGGCGATTCCCCTGGCAGCGACCGCTGCGCCGACCGCCGTCAAGCCGGTCGTGATTCAGATCAACGTCGTCAACGGCAAGGTGATCGGCGGCGCCAAGCGCCCGTCCGTCAAGAAGGGCCGCACCGTCCGCTTCGTCGTCCGCACGAATGTCGGCACCGAGGTGCACCTGCACGGGTACGACATCGAGAAGACGCCGAAGAAGGGAACGCCGACGGTGATCCAGTTCGTCGCGAAGGTTCCCGGCCGCTTCGAGCTCGAGCTGCACCATCCTGACGCGTTGCTCGCCCAGCTGACGGTCAGGCCCTGACCGGCTGGCTGATCCCGCACGTCCTCGCCCACGGGATCGGGGGGGTCCAGGACCTCCCCGTTCCCCGTGGCTCTTCTACTGGGGCGGCGCGGTCGTGCTCGTCGTCTCGTTCATCGCGCTCGGGGCGTTGTGGAAGACGCCCCAGCTGGAGCGGCACGCGACCGGACGCGACCTCGGGGCGTCGTTCAGCCGCTTCGTCCTCGTCCCGTTTCGGATCGCGGTGCAGGCGATCTCCGTCTTCCTGTTCCTGGCCGTGCTCGTCGCGGCGCTCTTCGGGACCGACGACCCGACTGCGAACCTCGCGCCGACGTGGATCTACGTCATCTTCTGGCTCGGCGTGCCGTTCCTCTCCCTGCTGTTCGGCAACGTCTGGCGGGCGCTCAGCCCCTGGCGCGCGCTGGCCGATGCGTTCGTCTGGCTCTGGGAGATGACGGGTCGTGAGGCGCGGCCGCTTGCCGTGTACCCCGAGCGTGCTCGGGCGCTATCCCGGAGCCGTGGCGCTGTTCGCGTTCGTCGCCCTCGAGCTCTGTTACTCCGATCCCTCGAACCCTCGTGTGCTTGCTCTCGCCATCGGCCTCTACTCGTACGTCGCGCTCTTCGGCATGGTCGCGTTCGGCCGCGACACCGTGGCGTGAGCGGGGCGAGGGCTTCGCGATCCTCTTCTCCTACATCGCGCGGATCGCACCGCTCGCTGCCGTGGACGGGCGCGTTCGCCTGCGGATTCCCCTCACCGGGCTCGCGGGAGCGGAGCCGATTGCCGGATCGATCGTCTTCCTTGCCGTCGCGCTCGGCTCGGTCGGCTTCGACGGCTACAGCCGCACGACCACGTGGCAGGACCTCCTCATTCGCGTCGAGGCACCGTACATCCTCGACCGGCCTCGGAACGGCGGAGCTCCTCGTCACCGGCGTCAACCTCGGCGGGCTCGTCCTTGCCATCGCGTTCATCCTGCTCGCCTATCTCGCCGCGTGTTGCGCTCGCGCGCTCGATGGTGCGCGGCGCCGCGGTCGCCTCGTGCCCGAGTTCGCGCTCTCGCTCGTCCCGATCGCGCTCGTCTATGCCGTCGCGCACTACTTCTCGCTGTTCGTGATCCAGGGGCAGTTCATCGCTCCGCTCGCCTCCGATCCGCTCGGACGCGGCTGGGATCTCTTCGGCACTGCGGGCGTGCAGCCCGACATCGGGATCCTGAGCCCGAACACGGTCTGGTACGTCCAGGCAGCATCGCTCGTGATCGGGCACGTGGCCGGCCTCGCGGTCGCACACGACCGCGCGGTTGCGATCTTCCGTGACCGTGGCGACGCGCTTCGCAGCCAGTACGCCATGCTGGCGCTGATGGTCGTCTACACCGTGGGCGGCCTCTGGCTGCTCTCGCGCGGATGAACCTGCTCGCGCACGGAGGCACGCCGGGTCTCATCGCGGAGGTGTCGCTCGGCCTGCTCGTCGCTGTAGTGCTCGCCGTCGTCTGGTTCAGGGAGCGGCGCCGGCGGAGCCGGGGTGAGCGTCCGCCGCAGGCGCGGATGCGCGAGTAGGGGCGAGAAAACCGCCGTAGAGCAGCAGTGCCGCGACGAGGGAGAAGAGCGCCGTTTCCGCCTCTCCGAGACCGGCCAGGGCGCTGCCGAGCGCTGCAACGAGCAGTCCCGCGAGGATCAGAGCGTTGCCGAGCGGTCGGCGGCGAATGCCGAGGAGCGCAACGGCGACCGCGGCGAGAGTGCCGAGTGAGTTTCCGAGGATCGCGAGCACGCGCGCCGGGAAGAGCTCGAGGTGGGCCTGGGCCTCCGGAATCGAGCTCGCCGCTCACTGGGGCCGTCAGCGGGACGGCGACGGCGACGCCGACCGCGAGACCGATGTAGAGGAGCGTCAGCGGGGTCATCCCGCGGACGCCGACGCGTGCGAGCGATCCGGCGCCGAGGAGCGCCGCCGCGAGCAGTCCGCCGAAGAGGTAGTAGACGCGGAATGCGGGATCGCTCCAACCGGCGGCCGCTCCCCAGGCAAGCGCGCCCGAGCCGATCGCGAAGGCGGCAAGTGCGCCGGCCCAGATGAGCAGCTCGGGCGCCCGCCGCTCGCGGTAGCGCCGGCGAGATCGGCGCTGAGGCGCAGCGAGATGAGCGTCGCGACGAAGGCGAGGAGGGCTTCCACGACTGCAGAGGGTACTCGTGTCGCGCGCCCGGTTACGGGCGCGCGGGTTCTGGTGGGAGCGATTCGCCTCCCCGTCGCTACCCTCTCAACAGATGTCTCGGAAGCGCTATCTCCTCACGCCAGGCCCGACGCCGGTACCGCCGGAGGTCCTTGCCGCGATGGCAGAGCCGGTCATCCATCACCGCTCGCCGGACTTCAAGGACGTCTTCAACGAGGCGGTCGAGCGCCTGCAGCAGGTGTTTCGCACGAAGAACGACGTTCTCGTCTTCACCTCCTCGGGAACCGGTGCGTTCGAGTCCGCTGTCGTCAACCTCCTCTCGCCCGGGTGAACCCGTCCTCGTCGTCTCGCATGGCGAGTTCGGAACGCGCTGGCAGAAGCTCGCGGCCGCGTACGGCTGCGAGGTCGTCGCGCTCGACTACGCGTGGGGTGAAACGCCCCGCGCGGAGGACGTGTCGCGCTCGCTCGCCGAGAGTGGAGCGCGCGTTGCGCTGCTCGTGCACTCGGAGACGTCGACCGGCGTCGTCTCGGACATTCGCTCGCTCGTCCAGGCCTGCAACGACGCAGGCGTGATCTCGGTCGTCGATGCGATCTCGAGCCTCGGTGCCGTGCCGCTCGAGACCGACGACTGGGGCATCGACGTCGTCGTCACCGGGTCACAGAAGGCGCTGATGACCCCGCCGGGGCTCGCGTTTGCATCGATCTCCGAACGTGCGTGGGCGCGCTCGCGGGAGGCGACGCTGCCGCGGTTCTACTGGGACTGGGCGAACGCACGCAAGAACCAGGCGAAGGGGAGCACGCCGTTCACGCCCGCGACGTCCAACGTCGTTGCGCTCAACGCCGCGCTCGAGCTGATCCTCGCCGAGGGGCTCGAGAGCGTGCATGCGCGCCACGTTGCGCTCGGTCGGGCCTGTCGCGCGGGAGCGAAGGCGATGGGCCTCGAGCTCTACTCGCCGGACGACGACGGCGCCGCCGTGCTCACGGGCATCCTCACGCCCGAGGGAATCGACGCTGTTGCCCTGCGCCTTGCCCTGCGCGATCGGTACGGCATCACGATCGCGGGCGGCCACGGCGACATCGCAGGCCGCCTGTTCCGGATCGGGCACATCGGCTACGTCGACATCTTCGACATCACGACGGCGCTCGGTGCGGTGGAGCTGCAGCTCGTCGAGATGGGTGCCACCGTCGAGCGAGGCGCTGCAGGAGCTGCCGCACTCGCCGCCTACGCAGCAGCGGTCTGATCGTGCGCGTCCTCGTCCGCGAGTCGATCGCCGATGCCGGGATTGAGCTCCTGCGCTCGAAGTTCGAGGTCGACGAGGATCTGACGACGCCGATCGAGGAGATCATCGGCGACTACGACGCGATCGTGATTCGCTCCGCCACGAAGCTCACTGCCGAGCTGATCGACGCGGCGACGAACCTGAAGATGATCGGCCGCGCCGGCGTCGGGGTCGACAACGTCGACGTCGAGGCCGCAACGCGTCGGGGCATCGTCGTCGCTAACGCGCCCGAGTCGACCGTGGTCTCGGCAGCCGAGCAGACCGTGGGGTTGATGGTCGCGCTCGCCCGCAACATCCCACAGGCGCATGCGGCGCTCAAGCAGGGCCGCTGGGAGCGCTCGAAGTGGGGTGGGGTCGAGCTCGAGGGCAAGACGCTCGGCGTCCTCGGCTTCGGCCGGATCGGCCAGCAGGTTGCCCGCCGCGCGATCGGTCTCGGGATGCAGGTCGTTGCCTACGACCCGTTCGTTGCCGACGAGCGCTTCCGCGAGCTCGGGGTCGACCACGCACCCTCCGAGGACGCGGTCTTCGCGGTCGCGGACTTTCTCACGCTGCACTCGCCCCTCACCGACGAGACTCGCGGGATGATCAATCGAGAATCGATCGGCAAGATGAAGGACGGTGCGCGCCTCGTCAACGCCGCCCGCGGGGCGCTTGTCGACGAGGACGCGCTCGCCGAGGCGCTGCAGTCCGGCAAGCTCGCCGGTGCCGCCCTCGATGTCTTCTCGGCGGAGCCGTACGACGGCCCGCTTCTCGGCATCGACAACGTCGTCGTGACGCCGCACCTCGCCGCGTCGACCGACGAGGCGCAGGATCGAGCGGGTGTGATCATCGCCGAGCAGGTGTGCGCCGCGCTCGACGGTGGCCTCGTCTCGAACGCGGTGAACATCCCTGTCGTGGACAAGGCCTCGCTCGAGGTCCTCGGGCCGTTCATTCCTCTCGCGGCGAAGCTGGGCCGCCTCGCCGTCGAGCTGGCGGGTGGACGACCGCGGCGCGTCGTCGTCTCGGCGCACGGGCCTCTCGCCGATTACGACACGCGACTGCTCACGGTCGCCGCGCTCGACGGCATCTTCCAGGGGCGCGTCGACCAGGTCGTCAACTACGTCAATGCGTCCCTCCTCGCCGCCGAGCGCGGGATCGTCGTCACCGAGGAGCGGCTTCGCGGCTCGCGCGACTACATGAACATCGTGGAGGTGCGCGTGACGTCCGAGGGCGGCGACGAGGTCGAGGTGTCGGGGACGACGATCGGCCCCGAGCCGCGCCTGTTCCTCGCGAGCGCGTACGGGTTCGGGATCGACATCGAGCTCGCGCCGGACATGGTCTTCTTCCGCTACGACGACGTCCCGGGCGTGATCGGCAAGGTCGGGACGCTGTTCGGCGCGAACGGCGCCAACATCGCCAACATGGCGGTCTCCCGTACCCGCGACGGCCAGCAGGCATTGATGGCGCTCTCCGTCGACGAGCCTCCGTCGGAGGCGCTGATCGACGAGATGCACAACGTCGGCTTCGGCGACGCGATCTTCATCGACCTCGGGTGAGGCCGCGGCCGATGCGCCGATGACCGGGCGCGGGTCGGGCTGGGTGATCGCGCAGTTCGCGCTGATGGCAGCCGTCGTCGTTGCCGGCTTCCTGCCGCCGGGCTGGCCCGACGAGGCTCGGCAGGTGCGGATCGTCGTCGGTGCCGGGCTCGTCGTCGTGGGTGCGGCGTTCGGCGTCTGGGCGAGCCGCGAGCTCGGACGGGCACTGACACCGTTCCCGAAGCCGAGGCCCGTCGGACTCGTCACGACGGGGCCGTTCGGTGTCGTCCGCCATCCCATCTACCTGGGCTTCCTCGGCGTCTTCGTCGGCTACGGGCTCCTCACGGGCTTCCTCGCGCTTGCCCTCGTGGGTGCTCTTGGCCTCCTCTGGGTCGGGAAGACGCGGGTGGAGGAGCGGCTGCTCTCGGACGTCTACTCCGACTACGCCGGCTACTGCGCGCGCGTCCGGTGGCGCATTGTTCCCTACGTGTACTAGAGCGGTGTGGCACGACGTTTCGCCTGTTCGTCCCTGAGGCCGGTTGTCGTCGGGATTCGCTCCCGGGAGAGGCTCCGCCATCTCCCCTACGGGTTATCGGTCGAACACCGAGGCGGGCGGCACTGGCCCATGCTTGCTCCTACAATCGCTCGATGTCCTGGCCCGATCCCGTCGAACGCGTCGCGGCCTTTCTCCGCACAGCCGGGGCGGAGGCTCGCCTCGAGGAGTTCGGGAGCGCGACTCCCTCGGCCCAGGCTGCGGCGGACGCGATCGGGTGCACGCTGGAGCAGATCGTGAAGTCGCTCGTGTTCGTGTGCGGCACGGAGCCCGTGCTGGCGCTCCTGCCCGGTGATCGCCGGGCCGATCCGGCGAAGATCGCCCTTGCCGCGGAGGCCGGTGAAGCCAGGGTGGCGCGCCCCGCGGAGGTACTCGAGGTGACGGGGTTTGCTCCGGGCGGCGTCTCACCGGTTCCCCCACCTCCCGGGACGCTCGTCCTCGTCGAGCGGACGATCATCTCGTCACCGGTTGTGTGGGTCGGTGGCGGCTCCGACAGGCACATGGCGATGCTGTCGCCGCCTGAGCTCGTGCGGCTGACGGGCGGGTCTCTCGTGGACATTGCGCAGGAATCCGCATAATTCGGAGACACCCCGAGCACGGAGGCACACGATGGAGGCAACCGAGAAGATCTGGATGAACGGCGAGCTGGTCGACTGGGACGACGCGAAGGTGCACGTCGGCGTCCACGGCCTGCACTACGGCTCCGGGGTGTTCGAGGGCGTACGGTGCTACGCGACGCCGAAGGGGCCGGCTGTCTTCCGCCTCGCCGACCACATGCAACGGTTGCACGATTCCGCGCGGCTGCTCTACATGGACATCCCGTTCTCGGTCGAGGAGCTTCGCGAGGCAACGCACGAGCTCGTTCGGGTGAACGGGCTCCCCGCCTGTTACATCCGGCCGATAGCCTTCTACGGCTACGGGCAGCTGGGTGTTTCGACCCAGGGGAACCCGGTCGAGACGGTGATCATGAGCTGGCCGTGGGGTGCGTATCTCGGTGAGACGGCGCTCGAGCAGGGGATCACGACCTGTGTCTCGTCGTGGAAGCGCGTCGGCCCGAACACGATTCCGCACGCATCGAAGGCCAGCGGCGTCTATCTCAACTCGATGCTTGCCACCACCGAGGCGCGGCGGGGCGGCTACGACGAGGGGATCCTGCTCACCGACGACGGCTACGTCGCCGACGGGCCGGGTGAGAACATCTTCGTGGTCAAGAACGGCGTCATTCGCACGCCGCCGCTCTCGACGTCGATCCTTCCCGGGCTGACTCGCGAAGCAGTGATCATCATCGCGCAGGATCTCGGCTACGTCGTCGAGGAGACGCCGCTGATTCGCTCCGACCTCTACCTCGCCGACGAGTTCTTCATGACGGGCACCGCCGCCGAGGTGACGCCCGTGCGGGCAGTCGACGATCAGGAGCTCGGTGTGGGCCCGGTGACGCGGGAGATCCAGACCGCGTACCTCGACACCGTCAACGGCCGCGACGACCGCTGGGGCCACTGGCTGGACGTTGTCGAGGTTGCGCCGGTCGAAGCGTGACCGTCGCGCCGCGCCAGATAGGCCTGTCGCGCCCCCTGGCTCGACGAGCGGGAGGAACAGCTCGTCATCGAGGTGCTCCGCTCGGGGAGGCTATCGCTCGGCCCGTGGATCGATCGATTCGAGGAGGAGTTCGCGGCGGCCGTGGGAGCACCGTATGCAGCAGCGGTCTCGAGTGGAACTGCCGGGCTGCATCTTCTCTGTGTCATCGCCGACATCCGGCCTGGTGACGAGGTGATCACGTCGCCGTACTCTTTCGTCGCTTCTGCGAACTGCGCGATCTACGAGGGCGCGATACCTGTCTTCGCCGACATCGACCCTCGCACGTTGAACCTCGACCCGGCAGCGGTCGAGGCGGCGATCACGCCCCGAACGAAGGCCCTGGTTGCTGTGGACATCTTCGGTTACCCGAGCGAAATGGACGAATTGCAAGCCATCGCCGAGCGGCACGGGCTGGCGCTGCTCGATGACTCGTGTGAGGCGCTCGGCGCTCGCTACAAGGGTCGTCCCCTCGGAGCGCAGGGTCAGGACGCCGTGTGGGCGTTCTATCCCGAACAAGCAGATAACGACCGGCGAGGGCGGCATCGTCACGACCTCGTCGGAGGCGACATGGAAGCTCCTGAAGAGCTTGCGAAACCAGGGGAGGGCCGACGGCGGAGGATGGCTCGACCACGCGCGGCTCGGCTTCAACTACCGCATCGATGACATCCGGGCCGCGATCGGCCTCGGCCAACTCGAGAAGCTCGACCGCATCCTTACTGGTCGACGCGAGGTCGCAGAGCGCTATACAGCGCTCCTTTCGGAGGTCGGCGGACTCGCCCTTCCGTGCCCGGACGACGACGATCACGAACGCTCGTGGTTCGTCTACGTCGTCGAGCTGCCCGAAGGAGCCGACCGCGAGGCCGTGATTCGCGTGCTCGATGAACGGGGAATCGGAAGCGCGCGTTACCTGCCGTGCATTCACCTCCAGAGCTACATGCGGGAGCGCTACGGCTTCAGCGAAGGACTGTGCCCGATCGCGGAGGCCAAGAGTCGGCGAACACTCGCGCTCCCATTTCATGCCCGGCTCGCCGCCGACGACCAGGCGTTCGTGGCTGACGCGCTCAGCGACGCGCTCGGCTAACCCGCTCGCTCCGCGCCGCGACGCCGCCGCGTCACCAGCCCATCGTCCCCGGCTCGCCCTTGAACGGCCCGATCAGGTCGCTCGTGATCCAGCCGCCGTAGAACTCGCCGGGCTGCGGTGTTACGCGCTCACCATCGACGGTGCACCGGTCCATGGGAGCGGGATAGAAGGCGACGGCGTCCCGAATCGCGCCGAACGCCGGCGTCGGCGACCGATAGGTCCAGGCGCCGCCCTCGACACGCCGACCCGCTCCGCCGACGACGTCGTAGTACGAAGCAGCACCCTTCCACTCACACATCGACCCCCTCTTCGTGGACGGCACGAGTGCTCCCGGCGTGACGTCGTCGAGTGGGAAGTAGTAGACGGGTGGGTGGCTCGTCTCGAGCACGCGGTGACCACGGACCGTGTCGGCGATGACTTCGCCACCGAGCGTCACCTGCAGCCGTTTCGTCACCGATTCGAGACGCGGTGGGCGCGGGTAGTCCCAGACCGATTCCATGGTCATACTGTGCCGAACGATGGCGACCCCACCGCGCATGGTCTTTCTCGGGTTCGGCAAGTACGCACGTGCCGACCGGATCTATGCTCTCGAGCCGATCGTCGGTGAGGAGCGTGGCAACGGCCGCAGGACGCTCGTCTGGGTCGAGGGGATGCCGAACGCGATGGTCGCCTCGCGCACGCAGGAGACGATCCTCGAGGAGATGGGTGCCGAGCCTACGCGCGCGTCGACCGGCCGTCCCCGAACGCGCGTACCAGGCCAGCCGACGCTCTTTCCCGACGGGAGTTGAAACTCGAGGAATTGCTCTCGGGCAGCGTGCACGGCGTGGCGCGGGGCTTGCTCGGGTGGACGATCCTGCGTGACGGCGTCGGCGGCCGGATCGTCGAGGTCGAGGCATATGCGCCCGATGACCCGGCGAGTCACGCGTTTCGGGGGCGCACGCCCCGTAACGGCTCGATGTTCGCCGCTCCGGGCACGCTGTACGTCTATCGCTCCTACGGCATGCACTGGTGCGTCAACGTCGCCTGCGAGCCGGAGGGTATCGGGGCTGCCGTGCTGATCCGTGCGCTCGAGCCGACGGCGGGGCTCGACGCGATGCGCGCAAGGCGTGGCGATGTCGTTGATCGGGAGCTCTGCTCGGGGCCTGGCAAGCTCACGCAGGCGCTCGGCATCACTGCGGCCGACGACGGAGTGATGCTCTGCGACCGCGCGATTCGTGCTCGAACCGCCCGCGCTCGCGCCTGACGTCGTCGCCACGCCGCGCGTCGGCATCACGAAGGCCGTCGACGTCCCGTGGCGCTACCTGATCAGGGAGACGCAGTGGGCGTCGCGCGGCCCACGACCAGCGTCACCCTGAGGCCCGGTCCGGCGGCCACGCCGGGCTGCGGCTTCTGATCGAGCACGGTTCCAACAGCTCCCTTGGCGTAGCGGAGCCTCGTCTTCGCCCTGAGGATCTTCAGGCGGGCGCGCGCGGCCGTGGCACTCGAACCGACGAGGTTCGGAAGGAGCCCGTAGCGTGGATCGGGGCGACTGACGTAGAGACGGACGTTGTCCTTGGCCGACAGAAAGCCGGTCCGTGGCTCCTGCTTGAGGACGAATCCGGGGCGCGTACCGGGTTTGGCGGGCACGCCGATGAGCTCGCTCCCGAGCGGCTTCTCGGCGAGGGCGTCATTCGCCGACGCCACGGACTTGCCGACCACGAACGGTACGCCGACCTCGTTCGGGTAGCACTCCGCCTCCGCGGTCGGGCCCCTCCCGGCGAAGAACGCGACGACACGCGTCCCCGGGCAGTAGCCGTTGTCGAGCTTGTACGAGCCCTTCCGCCAGACGATGCGCTTCTCCTGGGCGGGGATGTAGGGCGTCGCGGAGAACGGCTCTGGATCGAGCTTGAGCTGTTTGTCGGCTCGGGTCATGAAGGACTTCCAGATCAGGGCGGGCAATGTCCCCCCGGCTACCGGCTTGCCGCCGAACTCGGTCAGCATGGGCTTCAGCTCGTCCGGATATCCGACCCACACGGCGACGGCGAGCTGGGGGGTGTAGCCGACGAACCAGGCGTCACCGTAGTTGTCCGTCGTGCCCGTCTTGCCGGCGGCCGCCCGGCCGACCAGGGCCGCCCGCTTTCCTGTGCCCGAGGTGACGACGCGACCGAGGATCGACGTGAGCAGATCGGCCTGTGCCGTCGTCATCGTCACCTTGCCGACCGGACGGTTCTCCGAGACCCGCCCCGTGCGCGCGAACTCGACGCGCTCGATCACCCGGGGCCGGTCCTTCGTGATCGTCCCGTCGACGCGGACTCCACGGTTCGCGAACGTCGCGTACGCCCTCGTCATGTCGAGCGGGTTGACGGCAACGGCTCCGAGGCCGATCGAGAAGTACGGGTCGAGCTCACTCCGGATCCCGAGGTCGTGGGCCGTCTTGACGATCGCCTTCGGGCCGACGAGCTTCGTCAGCTGCGCGTAGACCGAGTTGTCGGACGAAACCATCGCGCGGGCGAGGTCGACGCGCCCGAGGTACTCGTCCTCGTAGTTCGTGACACGCCAGATCCTGTCGCCTGCGTCGATCTCGACCGGCTTCGACTCGAACGTCGTGACCGGTGAGATCCCCTGCCGCAGTGCCGACGCGAGCACGATCGGCTTGAACGACGAGCCTGGCTGCCGCTCGGCCTGCGTCGCGAGGTTGAACTGGCTCTCGCGGAAGTTCGAGCCACCCACCATTGCCTTCACAGCGCCCGTCCGCGGGTCGATCGCGACGAGCGCCGCCGACGGTCCGTCCGGCTGCTTCAGGACGCTGTCGATCGCCTTCCGCGCCGTCTCCTGGAGCTCGAGGTCGATCGTCGATGTCACCTTGAGGCCACCGCCGAAGACGCGACCGGCACCGTACTTCGCGATCAGCTGATCCTTCACGTAGTTCGAGAAGTACTGCGCCGGCCCCTGTGTACCAGGGAGCCTGACATCCTCCGCCTTCGGAAGGGGAGCGTTCGTGGCGGTCTGCAGCTGGCGCTCGGTGATCTTGCCCTGATCGAACATCGTCCGCAGGACGAAGTGGCGGCGCTGCTTGGCGGCGCGCGGGTGCTGGGTGGGGTCATAGAGGGACGGGTCGGCAGGCAGTCCGGCGAGCAGCGCGGCCTCCGGCAGCGTGAGCCTCTTGGCGCGCTTGTCGAAGTACGTGCGGGCTGCCTGCTGGATTCCGTAGGCGCCGTTGCCGAAGTAGATCGTGTTGAGGTACGCGAGCAGGATGCGGTCCTTGGGCCAGCGCTGTTCGAGCTGCCAGGCGAGCGCTGCCTCGCGGACCTTCCGGGCGAGTGTCCTCTCGTTGCGGACGTACGCGTTCTTCACGAACTGCTGGGTTATCGTCGACCCGCCCTCGACGACGGCCTGGGACTGGATGTCCTGCCAGAGGGCGCGCGCGATGCCGCGCGTGTCGATGCCGTTGTGCTCGTAGAAGCGCCGGTCCTCCACCGAGACGATCGCCTGCCGCATGATCGGCGACACGTCCTTGATCTTCTTCAGGAGCACCCTGCTCTCGTCACCGCGGAGAACGGTCAGGACCGATTCGCCGTTCGAGGCGTACACGACGCCGTCGACCTCCGTGCGCTGCGCTGCGGGGTCGAGTTCGGGGATCTCGCTCGCGACAGCGCGAACCAGACCGAATGAGAACGCCATCCCCGAGAGCACCACCAGGATGGTGATCACTGCGAAGAGACGCAGCTTCCGAATCCGGCCCCGCTTCCGCGGGACCTTCGTGCTTCGACGCAGCCGCAAGACGGGAATTGTACCCCGGTTCGTGGCTCCAAGCCCCTGTGCGTAAGTATTGCGTGAGGGAGGCAATCCAACGGCAACACATCCCTCAGTCTGAGAGGAGAGCCAGCACGTCGTCTCCGTACCGCTCGATGCGGGCGGGTCCGAAGCCCTTGACGGCGGCGAGCTCATGCGTCGTCTCTGGCCGCGTGGCGGCGAGTTCGCGCAGCGTTGCGTCGGGGAAGATCACGTAGGCAGGGACACCGTCGGCCTGCGAGCGGTCGCGTCGCCAGACGCGGAGTCTCCCCTCGGCCTGGACGTCCACCGGGCCCGAGGCCTTCGGGCCGAGCGAGGGTAGCCTGGCGCCGGGCTCGGCTCGGAGGACGCGATAGCCGTCCTCCGTCTCGAACTCGACGAGCGCACCCGCGGCGACGAGTGCGATGATCCACCGCTTCACCTCCGCGTCTGACGCGGCCTCGAGGAGACCGAATGACGTGGACGCCCGTGCCGACTTCGGCGCCGAGACCGAGCCGCGCAGCATCGCGACGAGAGAGCGCCGCCCGAGCGGCCACGTCAGTCGAGCCACTGCGGTCACGATCGCTTCCGCGACATCCGCGGGAAGCGGCATCGAGGTGCCACGCGATGCACGAGCAGCCGGCGGGTCGCAGACGTCGCAGGCGCCGCACGGGGGTGCGAACGTCTCGCCAAAGTGCTCGGCGACCTGGGCATGCCTGCACCGACTGCTCTCGGCGAAGGAGACGATGCGCTCGACGCGAGCGTTCGCCTCACGGGTGTAGCGCTCGAGCAGATCGTCGACGACGGCACCTGCACCCGGCCCGACCTCGGGCAGGTCGACCTGCATCAGCCGGCCGACGTCGTATCCGCGGCGCACGATCCCTGCCTGTTCGAGCATGCCGATGAGCACGCGAGGGTCGTGGTCGCCCGCGGGGAGCTGCGCCGGATCGACGCGGCCTCCGTGGTCTCGGACCGCTCGGTAGACGTTGCGAAGGTCGTCCGGCGCGGGAATGTCGCCCACCGCGAAGCGACGCACTGCCGTCGCATCGGACGGGCTCGCGAGGAGCAGCGTCGCGCTCGGCTTGCCGTCGCGGCCACCGCGGCCGACCATCTGCACGTAGCTCTCGAGCGAGTCGGGGTAGTTGAAGAGGCAGACGAAGCGCACGTCCGGCTTGTCGATGCCCATGCCGAAGGCGGTTGTCGCGACGACGCCGCGAATCCGGCCGGAGATGAAGTCGTCCTGGACGCGGGATCGCTCATCGGCCTCGAGGCCCGCGTGGTAGTGCTCCATCGCGAGGCCGTGGCCGCGCAACGTGCGGGCGACTCGCTCACAGGAGTCGCGGGAGCGCGCGTAGACGATGGCGCTGCCCTCGCCGACCGCCCGAAGCCTCTCGACGAGGATCCGAAGCCTGTCCTCGTTGCCGGCGACGGCTTCCACGTCGTAGCGAAGGTTGGCGCGAACGACGCTCGTCCGCACGACGGCCATCTCGCGACCGAGCGCGGTGGCAATGCCTGTGGCGGTCGAGGGAGTGGCCGTCGCCGTCATGCCGAGCACCGCCGGCTCGCCAAGCGTCTCGAGGGCGCGACGGATGAAGAGGTAGTCGGGTCGGAAATCGTGACCCCACATGCTCACGCAGTGCACCTCGTCGATCACGACGAGGCCGACGCCGATCGAGCGCAACGTCTCGACGAACGCCGGCATTCCGAAGGCGTTCTGGGGCCGCGTAGAGCAGGCGCGTTCGTCCGGCCGTAACGTCGGCAAGACGCCTTGCGGTCTCGTCTGCCTCGAGGGACGAGTTGACGAACGTGGTGGTCGCCGCGATCTCGGCGGGCAGCTGATCGACCTGGTCCTTCATCAGCGCGATCAGGGGTGAGAGGACGAGCGTCGGTTCGGGACGAAGCATCGCGGCGAGCTGGTAGGTCAGCGACTTGCCGGAGCCCGTTGGCATCAGCGCGAGCGTGTCGCGGCCGTCAACGGCTGCGCGCACGACCTCCTCCTGGCCCGGCCGGAAGTCGGCGAAGCCGAAGAGCTCTTGCAGGCGTGGTCGCAAGTCGATCATGCGAACAAGTGTACGGGGCGAAGCGGAACGACTCTGTGCCAGGGAGGCTGCACGCGAGGCCTCAGACGGGCTCGGAGGCCGCGAGCGGTGGCAGCGTCGGTGAGCTCGCCCCGCCGGACTCCTCGACCGTGACCGCGACGACGGCGCCGGCGGGCACGGTCTGCGGGATCGGCACGACCGCCTGATCGTCCGTCGACTCGAAGGTTCCTGCTGAAACGGGAGTCTGGTCGTCGACGATCCAGGCCTGGTACGTCTTGCCGGCGGGCGCGGGCGGGAGATCGTTCAGCACGAGGACAGCCTCGCCGTCGCTGCCGACGACGAGTCGACCTGTGCCGGACCGGAGAGCGACGGATGTGGCCGACGGATCGGCAAGAAGCGCCGCAGCGTTCTCCTGCGCGGTCAGGGCCGAACGGGTCGAGTCCAGGTCGCTGTTCAGCGAGATGGCGTAGATTCCGAGGCCGATCGCCACAGCGGCAGCAACGGCCGTGACGGCGGCGAGCACGGGAGAGACGCGTCGACGCGAGTCGAGTGAGACGACCGTCTGCTTCTCGGCCTGTGCGTCGGCGAGGATTCTCTCCCGGAGCTCCGGGCTCGGCGCGGGGCCGTCTGCGGCGACCGCGAGCGCTCCCGCGACCTCCCAGAACGAGGCGACCTCCTCCTGGCACTCGGGGCAGCCGGCGAGATGGCGCTCGAAGGCTTCCCGCTCCTCGGGCTCGAGTGCGTCGAGGGCGTAGCCGGCGCTCAGTTCGTGGAGTTCGGCGTTCATGACCCTTCCTCGGCTCCGTCGTCGAGAAGCTCACGCAGGCGCGCGAGACCGGCAAACATCCTGCTCTTGATCGTACCGAGCGGCAACCCGAGTCTTTCTGCCAGCTCGGACTGCGAGTAGCCGCCGTAGTAGGCGAGCTCGATCGCTTCGCGCTGTGTGTCGGGTAGCTGCTGGAGCGCCCCCTGAACGCGTTGGCGCTCGAACCCGAGCCACGCTGCGTCCTCCGCGGATTCGCTCGTTGCGGCGTCGCGGGTTGCGTCGTCCAGTGGCTCGGTACGGCGGCGCTCCTCACGTCGGACGATGTCGACGGCGCGCCGGTGGACGAGCGTAAGGATCCACGTGCTTGCCTTGGCGCGCTCGGCCCGAAAGGCCGCAGCGGTACGCCACACGGCCAGAAAGGCGTCCTGCACGGCGTCCTCGGCGAGACGGTCGTCCCGGAGTACGCGGAACGCGAGGCCATATGCGACACGGCCGACGCGATCGTAGAGCTCGGCCAGCGCCGTCTCGTCGCCCCGGGCGACGAGCGCGACGAGAGCCTCGTCCGAGAGGTGAGCGTGACGCTTTCGCATAGACCAGCAGACCGGCTGGTCGGCCGAGGGTACCACGGTCGTGAGGGCGAGTCTCATCGCGGTACTTCGTCGGCGCGCCCCGATTGGTTCGGCGTCGGCCGCGGATCGAACCGATGCCCGAGCGTCGGCGAACAAGGCTCGAATCGCATATCCGACCAGAAGGAGCTCGACAATGAAATTGATCAAGGCAGGCGTGGCGGCACTGCTGCTCGTCACCGTGGCCGTCGTCGCCGCGCTCATGACCGGGCCGTCGTCCGGTCAGGCCGCCGACCACGTCGACGCGCCGGGGCTGACGCCTCCCGGTGGTAACTTCCAGCTCGACCTCACCGACATCTACGCGTGGCGGGCGAAGAGCGGCAACACCGTTCTCGTCGCCAACGTGAACGGTCTCGCGAAGGCGGGGGCCAAGCCGGTGTTCGCGAGCGGCGTTCCCTCGGTGAGGGGCACGAAGGGCGTCGCGTACTGGCTCCGGATCGACAACAACGGCGACGCGGTCTCCGACGTCGACCTCCGGATCACGTTCTCGAAGCCGGACAAGAAGGGCGTCCAGAAGCTGATGGTCGACCGAAACGGCAAGCGGCTGCTGGTCGGCAAGTCGACGGCTCCGGGGAAGAAGATCGTCACCGTCAACAAGCAGAACGGCGTCAAGGCGTTCGCCGGCCTGCGTGACGACCCGTTCTTCTTCGACCTGGCGGGCTTCCTCGACATCACGGCAGCTCTCGATGCGGACAAGACCAATGACGCGAAGTCGTTCGTCGGCTGCAAGGATCCGCGCACCGACTTCTTCAAGGGCTTCAACGTCTCCTCGATCGTGCTCGAGCTTCCGCCGTCACTCCTGACGGCCGAGGGCTCGACCAACATCGGCGTCTGGGCCGCAACGACCGTGAACGGGAAGCAGGTCGACCGCATGGGTCGCCCCGCGATCAACACGGTCTTCATCCCGAACAACCCGTTCCCGGGTGAGCAGAAGGGACAGGTTCTGTCGAAGAAGAACACGTTCAACAAGGGCCAGCCGAAGAACGACCAGGCTGCGTTCCGCAGCGAGGTCGTCAACACGCTGGGCGTGCTCTTCAGCCTCAACGACGCGGCCGGTGACGACAAGACCGACGACGCGAAGAAGATCGCCGGTCTCGCCGACATCCTCCTGCCGGACGTGCTCACGTTCGATACCGCGAAGTCTGACGGCTTCCTCAACGGCCGCAAGCTGTCGGACGACGTGATCGACGCCGAGCTCGGCCTCGTGACCGAGGGCACCGTCAAGACCGACTGTGTCACAGGCAACGACGTGAAGTTCTGGCCGAACTTCCCGTACCTCGCCGCTGCTCACTGAGCAGGAGCGAACCCGATCGAAGCGGAAGGGGCGGCGCGTGCCGCCCCTTCCGCTGGACCGAACCGATTCCGGACGCCCGCCGAATACCCGGCGTGAGACGAACCCTTGGCATCGTCGTTGCGACCGCGCTCGCGGCAGTCGCCGGCATCGCACTCTTCGGGGGCGGCGAGCGAACCGGGGCAGAGGTGGCGCCGTCCGGGCCGTCCGCGCAGGTCGTGACGGCGCCGCGGGACATCGCGCGTCTCGTTGATCAGTTCGCGGTGGCGCCGACCTCGAAGGTCGTCGAGCTCCTCGAGGCCGAGGCCCGGGGGCCAGAGGCGAGCCCGATGACACTCGCGCTCCTCGGTCTCGGGTATCAGCAGCTGTTCCGCGAGTCGGGCGACCCGACATGGCTCAGCCGTGCGGGTGTTGCGCTCCGCAAGGGGCGGGACGGTGCCCCGTCCGATCCCATCGCGGTCACCGGTCTCGCACAGCTCGCCGTCACGCAGCATCGCTTCAACGACGGTGCAACCCTCGCTCGGGCCGCGTTGCGGCTCGACCCGGAAAGCAGCGCCGCGCGTGGCGCCCTCGGCGACGCCCTCTTCAACCTCGGTCGTTACGACGCAGGCGTTCGCTGAGTACGACCGGCTCGCGGCTGCGGGACCGAGCGTCGCCGCATATGCGCGCGTCGCGTTCGCGCGCCAGCTCGAAGGCCGGCGCCTCGCAGCGATCGACGCAATGGAGCTCGCCCTCGAAGCCGGATCCGGAATCCCCGAGCAGGAGGCCTGGGCGCAGGTGCAGTACGGCAACATGCTGCTCGGCGTCGGCCGGCTCGCGGCAGCGGAGGACGCCTACCGCACTGCTCGTGCTCTGTCTCCCGGCTACGTGCACGCGGACGCCGGGCTCGCACGCGTTGACGCTGCTCGGGGACGCTACGCGCGTTCGGCCGAACGGCTGCAGGCCGTGATCGAGCGACTCCCCGCGCCGCAGTACGCGATCCTGCTGACCGACGTGCTCCGCAAGGCAGGAAGGTCACC
This sequence comes from uncultured Thermoleophilia bacterium, assembly GCA_963741655.1. Classification (GTDB taxonomy): domain Bacteria; phylum Actinomycetota; class Thermoleophilia; order Gaiellales; family Gaiellaceae; genus Gaiella. The sequence continues at coordinate 9,112 of CAVUIQ010000011.1, read as the reverse complement.
GGAAGCCGCGAGGGCGGACAGACTCGTCGACGCGCTCGAGCGACTCCTCGCCGCGAACGGCGTTCGCACAGAGCTCTCGACGGCGATCCACGACCTTGATCGCGGCGTCCGGGTGGGCGACGCCCTGAAGCGCGCCCGCGTCGGCATATGCTGCGGCCCCGAACGTGGGAGCGGCCGATGCGATCGCGTGGGGGCTCTACCGCACCGGAAGCTGTGGCGAGGCTCGGGCGTGGGCCTCGAGGGCCGGGCGACTCGGGACGCAGGACGCGCTCTTCTCCTTCCACCGCGCGATGATCGAGCGCTGCCTCGGAAACGACGCCGCAGCTCGCTCGGGGTTCCGGCAGGCGCTTCGGATCGACCCGAACTTCTCGTACCGCTGGAACAGCGTCGCGAGGAGGTACGCCTCATGAGGCGCTCGGCCCTCCTGCTCGCGGCGCTCCTCGTCGCCGTCGGCGCGATTCTCGTCGCATCACCAGCCGCATCCGCGCACCCGCTCGGCAACTTCACGGTCAACCACTTCGCGGGAGTCGACCTCGCGGGCGACAGGGTCTACGTCAGGCTCGCTCTCGACCTGGCAGAGATCCCGACGTTCCAGGAAGGTGCAGAGGTTCGTCGCCCCGGGTATGCCGCGTCGCTCGCAAAGCAGCTCGAGCTGACGATCGACGGCAGGCGCGTGCCCCTCGCCGTCGTCGCGCACCGGACGTCCCAGCGCGCCGGCGCGGGCGGGCTCGAAGACCCTGCGCTTCGACGCGATCTACGTTGCGCCCGCCTCCGGCCGCACGCCTCTCCTTCGCGGACAGGTCGTTCGCGAGCAGGATCGGCTGGCGGGAGATCACGATCGATGCGCGCGACGGCGCGCGCCTGAGGCAGTGCATCAGTCGACGAGGCGAGCCGCTCCGACGAGCTGCGTGCCTATCCGAAGGATCTCCTGCGCTCGCCGCTCGACGTCCGCAGCGCGACCGCAGAGTTCACACCGGGTGCGGCAGGAGCAGCGCCGCCGGTGATCGGCGAGACGCCTGCAGCTCAGCACTCCTCGGGCGGCTTCGAGTCCCTGATCGAGCGCGGCGATCTCTCGCTCGGCGTGATCCTGGTCAGCCTCCTGATTGCGGCCTTCTGGGGCTCGGTGCACGCACTGACCCCGGGCCACGGCAAGGCGCTCGTCGCCGGGTACCTCGTGGGAACGAAGGGGAAGCCGCGCCACGCGTTCCTCCTCGGGGCGACGGTGACCGTGACGCACACCTTCGGCGTCTTCGCGCTCGGGCTCGTGACGCTCCTGCTCTCGCAGTTCATCGTCCCGGATCAGCTCTATCCGTGGCTGACGCTCGCATCCGGTCTGCTCGTCGTCCTCGTCGGCTTCGGCGTGCTGCGCTCCCGGCTCCGCACCGGTGGCTGGGCGGATCATGATCACGGCGACGGGACGCATACGCACGGCTCTCACGGGCACGATCACCACCACGGTCACGGTGAGCACCACCACCGCCATGATCACGCAACGCACGACCACGCCGCGTCGAACGACGACTCGTTCACCTCACGGGGCATCCTCGGCGTCGGTATCGCAGCCGGCCTCCTTCCGTGCCCGTCGGCCCTCGTCGTGCTCCTCTCGGCGATCGCCGTGCACCGGGTCGGCTTCGGCTTTGCCCTGATCGCGGCGTTCAGCCTCGGCCTCGCCGCGACGATCACGTGCATCGGGCTCATCGCCGTCCTTGCACGGCGCGCCTTCAGCCGCGTCTCGTTCGAGGGACGGTTCGTCCGCGCGCTTCCGGCGCTGAGCGCCCTCGTGATCCTCGGCGTCGGCGTCGCGCTGACGATCAAGGCCCTTCCAGGCGTCATCTGAACCGATCGGGAAAGGCGGGCGAACAACCATCATGTTCGGACTCGACGACGCAATTGCAGGCCTCTCGAGCGGCGCCTCCGTCGGCGTCGTGATTCTCGTCGCGGTGCTTCTCGGCCTCCGCCACGCGACCGATCCGGATCACATCGCCGCCGTCACGACGCTGGTTGCCTCGGGGAGTGAGCGCGCGAGCCGTGCGTCGGCACGGCTCGGCGCGTTCTGGGGCCTCGGCCACGCTCTGACGCTCGTGCTCTTCGGCCTTCCGATCCTCCTCTTCCAGCAGTATCTTCCCGAGCGGGTGCAGCAGGGCGCCGAGACGGCGGTTGCGGCCCTGATCGTCTTCCTGGCGCTCCGACTCCTCGTCCGCTGGCGCCACGGCTACTTCAATCTCCATGCGCACATCCACGAGGACGAGCATCACCATCACCCCGTGCGGACGCCGGCCGGGGCGTTCGGGATCGGGCTCGTCCACGGCATCGGCGGCAGCGCCGGCGTCGGCGTGCTGATCCTCGCGGCGATCCCTTCGACCACGGTCGCCTGCATCGCTCTCATCGTGCTTGCCATCTTCACCGCCGTCTCGATGACGCTCGTCACGACGGGCTTCGGGATCACGCTCTCCTCCGACCGGGTCGCCGGCTCGTTCAACGGTGTCGCGCCCGTGATCGGCGTGATGAGCCTCGCCTTCGGCGCCTGGTACGCGCTCGCTGCCTGGGGTCTCGTCGTCTATCCCGTTGTAGGCTCAGGCGGTGCAGACACCGCTGACCCTCACCGACGTCGAGGCCCTTGCCGTCGAGCAACTCGACCCCGACTGGGCCGAGTACTTCCGCGGCGGCTCCGGCCGCGAGCAGACGCTCGCCGAGAACACCGCGGCGTTCGCGCGGTGGCGGCTCCGGCAGCGCATCCTCTGCGGCATCGAGTCCACCTCGACCGAGACGACGGTTCTCGGCTGCGCCGTGAGCTCGCCGGTCGTCGTCGCACCCGTCGCCTACCAGCAGATGGCCCACGCAGACGGGGAGGTGGCGATGGCTCGCGCCGCGGCCGCGGCGGGATCCGCGCTCTGTCTCTCCACGTTCTCCAACGCGAGCGTCGCCGAGATCGCGGCCGCGGCGCCCGACGGCGTGCGGTTCCTCCAGGTCTACGTCTTCCGTGACCACGGCGTCACCGACGAGCTGATCGCGCAGGCGATCGACGCGGGTTTCTCGGCCGTCTTCCTCACGGTCGACCTCCCCGTCGTCGGCGCGCGCGATCGTGAACGGCGGATCCACTGGACCTTCCCGGAGGAGACGATGCCCTCGGTGCGCTACGCGCTCGAGAGCGGGGTGGAGGGAGAGGGAATGGAGATTCTCGACCCGGCGCTCGACTGGGCGTACCTTGCGCGCCTCGCCTCCTCCGTCTCCGTTCCGGTCGTCGTCAAGGGTGTCCTCGAGCCGACGGACGCCGTCCTCGCCGCCGAGCATGGTGCCGCAGGCGTCGTCGTCTCGAACCACGGCGGTCGCCAGCTCGACGGTGTCACTGCCCACGATCGAGGCGCTGCCTGCGATCGTCGAGGCTGCGGGAGACCGGCTCGAGATCCTGCTCGACAGTGGAATCCGCCGCGGCACGGATGTGGCGACGGCGCTCGCGCTCGGCGCCGACGCGGTGCTTGCCGGCCGCCAGCCGCTCTGGGGGCTCGCGGCGCGAGGCGAGGAGGGGGCGCGACAGGTGCTCGAGCTCCTGCGCGAGGAGCTCGCGGTCGCGCTGCACCTGACGGGCTGCCGCACGGTCGGCGAGCTCTCCGCAGAGCACGTCGTGCGCGCGATTCGTCCGTAGAATCAGCGCCTGTGAGCGACATCGCCCTCCTTGCCCGGAACCACGTCGAGTTGCTGCCGGCCGGCGGCCTCGAAGCCAAGCTGAAGCTCGGGCGACCGCTCCGCGTCAAGCTCGGGATCGACGTCACGTCTCCCGACATCCACGTCGGCCGAGGGATCCCGCTGCAGCGGATGCGCGCGTTCCAGGACGCGGGCCACACGGGCGTCCTGATCGTCGGCGACTACACGACCCGGATCGGTGACCCGTCCGGGCGCTCCGCGGAGCGGCCGATCCTCTCGGACGCGGAGATCGACGCGAACGCGAAGCTCTACGTCGATCAGGCGATGCAGATCCTCGATCCCGCGCGCACCGAGATCCGGTTCAACGGGGAGTGGCTCGTCGAAGCTCTCGTTCGCCGATGTCGTCCGTCTGACGCGGACGCTGACGGTGGCCCAGCTCCTCGAGCGCGACGACTTCTCCAACCGCGATT
>CAVUIQ010000010.1:0-185981 GCA_963741655.1 uncultured Thermoleophilia bacterium | reverse complement strand
GAGCTCGTGGTAGCGCGGCACTTCGAGCAGGAACGAGTCGTGGCCCCAGGGGGAGGCAACCTCCTCCTGCGTGACGTCGCAGCCGGCGAGCGCGAGCACGCGCGCGATCTCCGTCGAGTGAGCCGTCGGGAAGCGCCAGTCGGTGTCGAATGAGACGATCAGGAACCGCGTCTCCACTTCCCGGAGACGAGCGATCGCAGCGGCCTCGTCAGCGAACGGGTCGAAGTAGTCCATGACGCGGGTGAGGTAGAGGTACGAGTTCGCATCGAAGCGGTCGAGGAACGTCTGGCCCTGGTGCTCGAGGTAGCTCTCGACCTGGAAGTCGATGGCGAACGTCGGCTCTTCACCGATACGGTCACGGCCGAACTTGTGGCGAAGACTCTCCTCGGAGACGTAGGTGATGTGCGCCATCATCCGCGCGATCGAGAGGCCGACGCGGGGCTTCTCCCCGGTTGCGTAGTAGTCACCGCCCGCGAAGTGCTCGTCACCCGTGATCGACGCGCGCGCCACCGCTGAGAACGCAATGTTCTGGGCGCTCAGGCGACCCGAGGCGCAGACGAGGATCCCGTTCTCGATCTCCGTCGGGTGATCGAGCGCCCACTGGAGCACCTGCATGCCGCCGAGCGAGCCCCCGATCGCTCCGTGCAGCTTCTCGATCCCGAGATGCGCGAGCAGCCGCCGGTGCACCCTGACGAGGTCGGCGACCGTGAAGTGGGGGAACCGCAGTCCGTACGGCTTCCCGGTCGAGGGGTCGATCGACGACGGCCCCGTCGTCCCCTGGCAGCCGCCGAGCAGGTTGGGGCAGATGACGAACAACGAATCGGTGTCGAGCGGCTTCCCGGGGCCGATCAGCGTGTCCCACCAGCCTGGTCGCTTCGGATCTCCGTGATGTCCGGCTGCATGTGCATCGCCGGTGAGTGCATGACAGACGAAGACCGCGTTCGAGGCGTCGGCCGCGAGCGTGCCGTACGTCTCGTACTGCACCTCGACCGGCCCGAGCGTCGCGCCGGACTCGAGCACGAGCGGGTCGTCCTCGGTGAAGAGGACGACCCGCTGCGGCTCGACGTGTCCTACCGATCCCGGCACGTTGTCGATCAGACCGCCGCGGGAACCGCTGCCTTGACGAGTGCCTGGTCGAGATCCTCGATCAGGTCGGCGACGTTCTCGATCCCGATCGACAGGCGCACCGTGTCCTGCGTCACGCCGGACGCTGCGAGCTCGTCCTCGTTCAGCTGCGAGTGGGTCGTCGACGCGTTGTGGATCGCGAGCGACTTCGCATCCCCGATGTTCGCGAGGTGGCTGAACAGCTCGAGGCTCTCGATGAACGCCTTGCCGGCCTCGAGGCCGCCGGAGATGCCGAACGTGACGAGTCCGCCGTAACCACCCGTGAGCACACGATCAGCGACCTCCTTGTACGGGTTCGAGTCGAGGCCCGGGTAGTTGACCCAGTTGACGGCGTCGTGGCCCTCCAGGTGCCGGGCAACGGCAAGCGCGTTCGACGAGTGCCGCTCGATCCGCAGGGGCAGCGTCTCGAGCCCCTGGAGGAACATCCAGTTGTTGAACGGCGAGGCGGCCGCTCCGAGGTTGCGCAGCAACACCGTGCGGACGCGGCCGATGTACGCCGCCGGCCCGAGCGCGTCGGCCCAGACGACCCCGTGGTAGGAAGGATCCGGCTTCGTCAGCCCCTGGTAGCGCTCCGCGTTCGCGGTCCAGTCGAAGTTCCCCGAGTCGACGACGATGCCGCCGATCGAGGTTCCGTGGCCGCCGATGTACTTCGTCGCGGAGTGCACGGCAATGTCCGCTCCCTGCTCGAACACCCGGGCGAGGATCGGCGTCGGGACCGTGTTGTCGACGATCAGCGGTAGACCCTGCGCATGCGCGGCGTCGGCCCAGGCGCGGATGTCGATCACGTTGAGCTTCGGGTTACCGATCGTCTCGGCGAAGACGAGCTTCGTGTTCTCGTCGGTGAGTGCTGCCACCGCATCGGGATCGTCCGGATCTGCCCAACGCACCTCGATCCCGTACTGGGGAAGCGTGTGCGCGAACAGGTTGTACGTGCCGCCGTAGAGCGTCGAGACCGAGATGATGTTGTCGCCTGCACGCGCGATGTTGAGCACCGAGTACGCGACGGCCGACTGCCCGGATGCGGTGGCGACGGCAGCGAGCCCACCCTCGAGCTGTGTGACGCGCTGCTCGAACACGTCCTGGGTCGGATTCATGATCCGCGTGTAGATGTTCCCCGGCACCTTGAGCGCGAAGAGATCCGCGGCATGCTGGGTGTCATCGAAGACGTACGAGGTCGTCTGGTAGATCGGGACCGCCCGGGATCCCGTCGTCGGATCCGGTACCTGGCCACCGTGGAGGGCGATCGTCTCCGGCCTGTGATTGCTCATCGTGCTGGCTCCTTCCGTCGAGTCCCGGGAACGGCAAAGGCCCCTTGACGTCCTGTCCCGGGGCCTTCAGTGCTCCCGCCGGCGGCGGGCGCAACGCTTTCCATCTTCCCACTCACCGCCCGGGACGGCCGACTCATGGCTGGAGTTCGCACCTGACGGACGGGTGTCCCGGTTGCGGCGGGTTTCGTCGGGCCAGTTCCCTCGACCGCTCGTGATGGGCAACGCTTCACTTCGGAAAGTAACACACCAGCGCATTCTCGCAAAGTCAGCGTTCGTGGCCGCGCCGACGCCGGCGACCGACCACTGCTTGGCGCGCCGGTCACTGTGTTGCGAGAAGGTTACGCAGCAGAAATGAACCGCGAGTGGGGCCGGAATCCATAGGAGGTGATCGAGTGCCTTGGTACCATCGCCCCTATGGGAAACCTTGGCATCTACTTCGTTTTTCTGATCCCGCCGATGATCCTCGGCTTCGTCATCCAGCATCGGCTGAAGACGACGGTCGCCCAGCAGATGCAGGTCCAGGTCGCAAACGGGATGACCGGCGAGCAGGTTGCGCGCATGATCCTCGATCACAACGGCCTCTCCGGCGTGCCGGTCAATCCGGCGCAGGGTGGCCCGCTCTCCGACCATTACGACCCGCGGCATCGCACGGTCAACCTCTCGCCCGGCGTCTACGACGGGAACGCGGTCGCGTCGGTCGCGATCGCAGCCCACGAGGTCGGCCATGCGATACAGCACGAGAAGGCGTACGGCCCGTTCAGGGTCCGGAGCACGATGTTCCCCGCCGTCGCGTTCGCGTCGCAGACGTGGATGCTCCTGCTGCTGGCCGGCGTGTTCCTCCAGATCGCCGGGCTTGCCCAGGTCGCCATCGTCCTCTTCGCCGTCGTCGTGCTCTTCCAGCTCGTCACACTCCCGGTCGAGTTCGACGCATCGAAGCGGGCCAAGGTGCAGCTTCACTCGCTCGGGCTCGTCGCCGGCAGTGAGGAGCAGGGTGTGAGCAAGGTCCTCAGCGCGGCCGCAATGACGTACGTCGCCGGTGCTCTGGCCGCTCTGTCGCAGCTCGCGTACTTCGCGATGATGTTCCTCGGCAACCGCAACTAGTCTCCTCCCATGCGGCCCGTCGCCCTGATCGTGCGCGCCGGCGCCGTGGTGCTCGCCGTCGGGTTCCTGTTCACGCTGCTGATCGACGGCGCGCCGAAGCCGGTGACCGAGCAGGTGCAGGCCGCGCCCGAGGAGCAGGAGGCGGCGAAGAAGCCGGTTGCCGTGAAGAAGACGTCCCGCGCTGTTCCCGAGGGCGTCGTCACGATCGCCGCGACCGGCGACATCGTGATGGGCTCGACGCCCAACCTTCCTCCCGACGGCGGCCGCTCGTTCTTCAACGGCGTCAAGGCGGACCTCGCCGGTGACGTCGTGCTCGGCAACCTCGAGGGGACGCTCTCGACGGGCGGCTCCTCGAAGTGCGGGTCTGGAAGCAGCAATTGCTACGCGTTTCAGACACCTCCGTCGTACGCTGCCTGGCTGAAGAAGGCCGGATTCACGATGATGAATGTGGCGAACAACCATGCGTACGACTACGGCGCCTCCGGGCAGACGCAGACGCTCGCCGCACTCAAGAAGCAGAGCCTCGCCCACACCGGTCGCCCGGGCCAGATCGCCTATCAACAGGTTGGTGAGATCGAGGTCGCCGTCGTCGGCTTTGCGCCGTACCCCTGGGCGCAGCAGCTGACGGACATCCCCGCTGCTCGCCGCCTCGTCAAGAAGGCAGCCGCGAACGCCGACGTCGTCATCGTGACGATGCATGCAGGTGCCGAGGGAACTGATCACACGCATGTGGCCCCGGGCACCGAGACCTACCTCGGAGAGAATCGCGGCAACGTCGTCGCCTTCTCGCACGCCGTCGTCGACTCGGGTGCCGACATCGTGATCGGCCATGGTCCGCACGTGCTTCGCGGCATGGAGTGGTACAAGGGTCGGTTGATCGCGTACTCGCTCGGGAACTTTGCGGGCTACAAGGTCTTCGCACTCGGTGGGCCGCTCTCGCTCAGCGGGATTCTCCGCGTCACGCTCCGGGGCGACGGCGGGTTCGACAGCGGCACGCTCGTTCCGACGAGTCTTGTCGGTGCGGGGGTACCGGCGCTCGATCCGGCAGAAAGTGCGCACGGGATCGTGCGCACGCTCTCCAGGCAAGACTTCGGCGGCCGTGGGGTCAAGGTGTCGCCGAACGGCAATCTCACGCGGTAGTGCCCGTAACGCTCGGGCCCGATCGACGACTGCCCGAGACACACAACAAACCTGGAGGGCAGGGTGCGCGAGTTCGACGTGGTGGTGATCGGGGCCGGAGTGGGGGGTGAGGTAGCGGCGGGGAGGCTCGGTGAGAACGGCCTCTCGGTCGCGATCGTCGAGGACAGGCTCGTCGGCGGTGAGTGCTCCTTCTACGCCTGCATGCCGTCGAAGGCCCTCCTTCGCCCGGTCGAGCTGGCGCGGGAGGTAGCACGCGTCCCCGGCCTCGACCTCGGGCCGATCGACGTTGCAGCGGTGCTCCGGCGACGCGACGATGTGATCGCCCGGCTCGATGATGCGGGCCAGGTGCCGTGGCTCGAGGCACGTGGGGTGACGCTCGTGCGCGGACGAGGCCGCCTCATTGGTGAGCGTCGGGTTGCCGTCGGCGACGAGGAGCTCGTCGCCGGGAGGGCCGTGATCGTCGCGACGGGCTCGACCGCTCTCGTGCCCGACATCCCCGGGCTCAGGGACGCACGCCCGTGGACGAACATCGAGGCGACGACCGCTTCGAGCGCGCCACCACGTTTCGTCGTCCTCGGGGGCGGCGTCGTCGGCGTCGAGATGGCCCAGGCGTGGGCTGCCCTCGGCTCGAAGGTGACCCTCGTCCACCGAGGTGACCGTCTGATCGAGCGAGAAGAGCCGTTCGCATCGGCTCAGGTGCTCGAAGCGCTCCAGGAGGGCGGCGTGGACGTGCGCCTGCAGCGCTCCGCCGTCCGCGTCTCGCGAGTCGATCAGGTCGACGTAGAGCTCGACGACGGATCGATGATCGAGGCCGACGAGGTTCTCGTCGCCTTCGGCCGCGTCCCGGGCGTAACCGGCATCGGGCTCGAGTCGATCGGCGTGTCCAGCGTCGAACCGCTGCGGGTTACCGACGACATGCGCGTTCCCGGCCACGACTGGCTGTTCGCCGTCGGAGACGTGAACGGGCGTGCGCTCCTGACTCACATGGCCAAGTATCAGGCCCGACTCGCGGCCGATATCGTGCTCGGGCGCACGTCCGAGCTTCGCTCCGACGGGGCACGATCGCCGCGTGTGATCTTCACCGACCCGCAGGTCGGGGCCGTGGGTCTGACACTCGAAGGGGCGCTTGCCACCGGACTTCGCGTTCGGCACGTCGACGTCGACACGAGCGGGAACGCGGGTGGCTCGTTCGTCGGTCGTGGTGCCACGGGAACGTCGAGAATCGTCGTAGACGAGGATAGGCGTGTGATCGTCGGCGCCACGATCACCGGCGCCGAGGTCGCGGAGGCACTCCACGCCGCAACGATCGCGGTTGTCGCCGAGGTGTCCATCGACGATCTCTGGCACGCCGTGCCGTCGTTTCCGACGCGGAGCGAGCTGTGGTTGAAGCTCCTCGAGGCGTACGGGCTCTAGTGCGGCGTCTCGCAACGTTAGACCGGAAATGATTGTTGCGAGACACCGCACTACCATGTTGATTCAGTAGTGCGGCGTCTCATGACGATGCTGTTTCCTGGTAGACGTTATGAGACGCCGCACTAGAGGCTGGAGCAGCGACCCGCGCGAGTCCTTTACCCTCTCCGCGTGGGCCTCGTCTCGATCTCCGGTGGTGCGGGATTCCTCGGCCTCCATCTCGCCCGCCGCGTCCTCGCGGACGGAGGTGCCGTGCGCACGCTCGATGTCGCCCCGCTCGACGACGCCGAGCTCGAGCGCGGCGTCGAGGAGGTGCGAGGCGACATCCGCTCCGAGCACGACGTGCGCGCACTCGTCGCCGAGGCCGACGTCGTCGTCCATGCCGCCGCCGCCCTGCCGATCCAGTCGTCGCGCGAGGCGATTCGCTCCGTCAACGTCGACGGCACAGCCAACGTCCTGGCAGCGGCACTCCGTGGGGGTGTTCGCCGGGTCGTCCTCATCTCGTCGACGGCGGTCTACGGCGTGCCCGAGCGGCACCCGATCCACGAGACCGACCCGCTCGTCGGTGTGGGGTGGTACGGCGAGTCGAAGATCGAGGCCGAGCTGCTCGCAGGTGAGTTCGGTCGCCGCGGCCTCGACGTCGTGATCATTCGGCCGAAGACGTTCATCGGCCCGGAGCGGCTCGGCGTCTTCGAGATCCTGTTCGACTGGATTCGCGAAGGGCGCCGCATCCCGATCCTCGGTGACGGTGGCAACCTCTACCAGCTTCTCGCCGTCGAGGATCTCGTCGACGCGGTCGCCCGCAGCTTCACCGCCACGGTCGGGGGCGAGGCGCTGAACGTCGGCGCCGGCGTCTTCGGAACCGTGCGCGACGACCTCCAGGCGCTGATCGACCACGCGGGCTCCGGCTCGCGGCTCTGGCCGATGCCCGTCAAGCCGGCCGAGCTGTCACTGCGTGCGCTCGAGCTCGCGAAGCTCTCGCCGCTCGCGGAGTGGCACTACAAGACCGCGTACAAGGACTCGTTCGTCTCGATCGAGAAGGCACAGGAGCTGCTCGACTGGGAGCCGATGCTCTCGAACGCCGAGACGCTCTGCGCCACGTACGACTGGTACCTCGCGCACCTCGATGCGATGCGCGGGGCCGGGACGACGCACCGCGTGCCGTGGAACCAGCAGGCGCTCGGCGTGTTGAAGCGGCTTCAGCTAGCCGACAGCACGGGAATGTCGTAGCGGTCGAACATCGGATCGCTCGTGACGACGTCAGCGCTCGAGCTGGGCCTGGGCGATGAGGATCCGGTCGAACGGATCGCGGTGATGCAACGGAAGCTCGCCCGCGGCGACGGCGTGCTCGCATGGTGATGTCGAGGCCACGAAATCCGTTGCTCGTCACCTGCAGCTCGATGTCGTCGTCGAATCGCAGCTTGCCGGACTTCCGCTTGGTCGCGATCTCGAACCCGGTCGCTGAGCTGACGAGGACATCTCTCGCTCGAGATCGCCTCTCGGGCACGCTTCGAGAGCCGCGGCGAGTCGACGACCCACCAGAGGAAGGCGTTCGTGTCGAGCAGCAGGCTCACTCCGGGCGCCGCGACTCGCCGGACTCGAGATCGAAGAAGTCGTCCGCGCCTTCGAACAGGTCGGCGATCTCGGCGTTGACCTCTGGACTGTCCCAATCGGGCGCAAGCCAGATCTTCCCCTTCATCGACCCCGGCGTGCGACGCTTCGGTGCCGGAGCGGCGAGCGGCACGAGCCGAGCCCGCGGCTCCCCCGCCTTCGCGATCACGATCTCCTCGCCCGCCGCGGCGCGCTCGACGAGCCGCGAGAAGTGCGTCTTCGCCTCGTGGATGTTGACCTGAGTGGACATGTCGAGATATGGACTAGACTAGACCTAGTCCATCAGAGCGTACCACGCGCCGGCCCCGTTCGACTACCCTCACCCCGATGCGCGATCTGATCGACTACCGCTCCGAGTTCCCGATCCTCGAGCACACGACCTACCTGATCAACCACTCGCTCGCGGCGATGCCCGCGAAGGCCGAGGAGCGTCTCGCCGAGTACGCGCGGATGTGGAAGGAGCGCGGCATCCGCTCGTGGGGTGAGGGCTGGTGGACGATGCCGATGACGGTCGGCGACCAGATCGGGCGCATCATCGGAGGTGCGCCGGGTACGACGGTGATGCACCAGAACGTCGCCGTGGCAGAAGCGATCGTGCTCTCGTCGTTCTTCCCGATCGATCCGAAGCGCAACCGCGTCGTCTACGAGCGCGGCAACTTCCCCTCGGTGCGCTACCTCTACCAGGCACAGCCGGATCTCGAGGTGATCGTCTGCGAGGACGACGGGGCGATCGTCGACGCGATCGACGAGCAGACCCTCCTCGTCCCGATCAGCCACGTCCTCTTCAGGACGGGCGAGATCCAGGAGATCGAGCCGATCATCCGGCGCGCCCACGAGGTCGGAGCCCACGTGATCCTCGATTGCTACCAGAGCGCCGGCATCGTCCCGTTCGACGTCACGGGGTTGAACGTCGACTTCGCTGTCGGCGGGTCGGTGAAGTGGCTCAACGGCGGCCCGGGGAACGGCTGGCTCTACGTTCGTCCCGATCTCTCCGAGCGGCTGCAGCCGACGTTCACCGGCTGGCAGGCGCACGAGCGCCCGTTTGGCTTCGAGGAGGAGATGGAGTACACCGACGGCGCAGCGCGCTTTCTCACCGGCACGCCGAACGTTCCGGCGCTCTACGCCGCGACGGCGGGCTACGACCTGGTCGAAGAGGTCGGCGTCGACCGGATCCGCGAGAACTCCCTACGCCAGACGCAGCTCCTGATCGACCGCGCCGAGGCAGCAGGCTTCGAGATCCGGAGCCCACGGAGCGCCGAGCGGCGCGGGGGAACGGTGACCGTCCACGTGCCCGAGTTCGCGGCGGTGCACCGGGAGCTGACCGAACGGCAGATCCTGTGCGACTTCCGCCCCGACGGGATCCGGCTCGGGCCGCACTACTACAACTCCGACGACGAGCTCGAGTTCACGATCGATCAGATCGGCGAGATCGTCGAGAGTGGTGCATTCGAGCAGCATCTCGGCGTCGTCGCACGGCACTGAGGCCATGTGATGGGACTCCCGTATCGCATCGAGATCGCGGACGGTCTCGTGCTCCGCTGCTGGGAGCCGCGTGACGCGCCGCTCCTGAAGGACGCCGTCGACTCGAGCCTAGAGCATCTGCGCGCCTGGATGCCGTGGGCGCACGACGAGCCGCAGACGCTCGACGAGAAAGCGGAGCTGCTCCGCATCTTTCGCGGCAACTTCGACCTCGGCCAGGACTTCGTCTACGGGATCTTCTCGGCGGACGAATCGCAGGCGCTCGGCGGGACGGGGCTGCACACCCGGGTCGGCGCCGGAGCCTACGAGATCGGCTACTGGGTGCGTGCGAGCCACGCCGGGCGTGGGATTGCCACGCGCTCGGCGGGGGCCCTGACGAAGGTCGGGATCGAGCTCGGGGGCGCGGATCGGATCGAGATCCACGTCGATCCCGGCAACGAGGTGAGCAGCCGGATCCCCCGCCGACTCGGCTATCGCGAGGAAGGGACCCTGCGCCGACGTCTGCCTGCAGCCGCCGGGGAGTTGCGCCGGGACGCCCTCGTCTTCTCGCTGCTCGCCGAGGAGCTCGCCGGGTCGCCTGCCGCCGCCACGGCACTGTGCGCGTTCGACGCGCGTGGGCTACCGATCTAACGGCTTGCGCGCCACCTCGAGCAGGTAGGCGATCATCACGTTGTCGCCACCGACCGCGAGGTGGTGGGCGTCCGAGAGCTCCTCGACCCGCGCAATCTGTGGCTCATTCGACTCGAACACTTCGCCGAACGGGAAGAAGCTGTAGTCGACCACGCGGGCCTCGAGCCCGTGCGAGGCGAGCAGCTCTGCCGTCCTCACCTGGCCCAGGATGGAGAGCTGGAGCACGAGCGCGCGCCCTGTCTCGGTAAGGAGCTCGGGGAGCAGGGCAAGGAAGCGGTCGAAGAGGTTCCGCCCCCAGAAGTCCAGTGGGCGGTGGCCACTCGGCTCCTCGTAGGGGTCGACGGGCATCTGATAGAGGCTCGCGGCGATCAGGTCGAACCGCTCCGCCGGCTCCCACTGGAAGAGATCGACGGTGTCGCCGGTGACGCGGTCGGAGACGCCGTTCCGGAACGCGTTCGCCAGCGTGTTCGCGACCGAGCCACGGTCGATGTCGATCGCGTGCACGGCTGCCGCCCCGTTGAGCGCGAGCTGCACGGCGAGGATCCCGCAGCCGCAGCCGACGTCGAGGCAGCGGCCACCCTCGCCGTCGCCCGTTCGCTGGAGGTGCTTCCAGAGCAGATAGCTGCCTTGCGTGGGTACGAAGACCCCGGGCTCGACAGCGAGATCGGGAAACGGCAGCGGATAGAGGGTGCGCCCGCGCTCGTCGCGCCAGCTCTCGACGACGGGCGGCGCGTGGCCGATGCTCGTCTCGGGATGCGGCGAGACGCGCTTGCGCCCCGCGACTGTTCCCTCGAGGGCCGCCGCGGCCGCGGCGATGTGCTCGGGCGAGACGCCGCAGCAGCCGCCGATGATCTCCGCGCCCTCCTCGCGCCACCCGAGTGCAAGCGCCGCGTACGCCTCCGGGTCGATCCGTTCGTCGAAGCGCCAGAGCTCACGCGTCAGGTGACCGAGGTTGGGGTAGACGCCGAGCGGGAGCTCCGTGAAGTCGCGGAGCCAGCTGACCATGCCCGGCACGTGATCGACGGGGAGGCAGTTGATGAGCAGGGCGCCGACGCCCATCTCCTCGAAGCGGCGCGCGGCGCGACCGAAGAGGTCACCCTCCGGCGGGCCCCAGTGCTGACCGTAGACGCCGCAGACGCCGTGACGGCAGCGGCGGAACGAGACCCAGACGGGGAGGCCGAGCTCGAGGAGCTCCTCCACGAGTGTGAACGTCTCGGGCTCGCGGATCAGCGAGAGCGTCTCGAGCAGGATCAGGTCGGGTTGCTCGTCGTCGAAGATCTTCGCGAGCAGGCTGGTCGTGCCGCTGCGGGAGAGCGACTCGGCGTCCTCCGAGAGCGAGAACGCGACCGCGCGCGGTCGCGCGACCTCCGACGCGGCGGTTCGCGCGAGCCGGATGCCGTTTCGCGCGATGTCCATCCAGTGCAGCAGGCCGGCATCTCCGGGCCCGCCTCCCCGCGTCTCGGCAAGCACGGACCACGTGTTCGTCGAGACGACATCGCAGCCCGCGGTGACGTACGAGCGATGGACGTCGAGCACCGCTTCCGGAGCGCGGTAGAGCGCCCAGCTGCCCCAGAGGTCGTCTCTCGCGCCCCTCGCCGTCGACGGCAGAACCCGCTGGAGCTCGGTTGCGGTGCCCCCGTCGAGGACGACGCACCGGCCGTCGGCGAGCTTCTGCTCGATCCCCGCATACGGTTGGACATCGGTCGGCGACAACGACATCGGCAGGAGGGACGATACCCCCGCTGCGTAGCCTGTCGGCATGAGCCCAGCCGATCCCCTCCGGAAGGCGCTCGCCGGGTTCATGCTCGGCGCAGCCGGGATGTTCGCGACGATGTACTCGACCCAGGCCATCCTGCCCGAGCTCTCCCGCGACTTCGACGTCAGTCCGGCTCGGGCCGGGCTCACGATCTCGGTGGTCGTGGTCGCCGTCGCAGTTGGCGGCTTCGTCTGGGGTCCCGTCTCGGATCGGATCGGGCGGCCCCGGGCGATCCGGATGGCGAGCCTCCTGCTCGTGCTTCCCACGATCGGGGTCGCGCTCGCGCCTGGCTTCGAGGCCCTCCTCGTCTGCCGCACGCTTCAGGGCCTTTGCATGCCGGGCCTGCTCGCTGTCGGTGCTCCCTACATCGTGGAAGCGTTCGTGCCCCGGATCGGAGCCCGCGCGATGGGCTACTACGTCTCGGCGCTCGTCGTGGGCGGTCTCGTCGGCCGGCTCGGCGTCGCTCTTGCGACGTCGGTTGTCGGCTGGCGGGTCGCGATCGGCGCGCTCGCAATCCTGCCGCTCGCAGCCGCGATCGTGATGCGTCGCGGGCTTCCCGAGCCGGATCTTCCGCCTCGCGGTGGAGGGTGGAAGCGGCATCTCGGCAACGTGCGGCTGCTCGGCGTCTCGTTCGGGGGTGCCGCGCTCTTCTTCACCTTCGTCGGCTCCTTCACGTTCATCACGTATCGGCTCGAGGAGCCACCGTTCTCGCTTTCACTCGCGACTGCCAGCCTCATCTTCCTGCTCTGGCTGACGGGCTTGCTCGGGCCGCTCGCGGGCCGTCTCGCCGATCGCGTCGGCTGGCGGCGACTTGCCCTCGGCACGGTAGGGCTCTCGGCCACCGGGCTGCTGCTGACGCTGCCGAACGTCCTGCCGCTCCTCGTGCTCGGGCTCGCATGCATCGCCGGGGCGATGTTCACGGGATACACGGCGACGCAGCTCGGGGTCAGCGATGTGGCTCGGGTCGACCGAGGCGCAGCCACGGCGCTCTATTTCGGGATCTACTACGCGGGAGGCGCGCTCGGCGCCTACGTGCCCGGGCTCGCCTGGGAGGAGTGGGGGTGGGGCGGTGTGGCAGCAACGGGCTTCGTCGCGCTCGGGCTCGCTGCCGGAGGGATCGCGAGCTCGCATCCACGGCGCACTTTGATTTGACGCGGTCCTCGTTCTACGATGCCGTTCGTGACATCGGTTATCGCACAGAGCGACGCCGTCCTCGCGCGGATCATCTCGACCGTTTCCTCGACGCTCGACCTCGACGAGGTTCTGCGTGCTGTCGTACGGCTTCTCTCGGACGCAAGCGGCGTGCACGCCTGCTTCGTGTACCTGGTCGAGGGAGATCAGCTCGTCCTGAGGGCCGCGGGTGATCCCTATGAGGGGTTGATCGGCAAGGTCTCCCTCGAGCGGGGAAGCAGCCTCGCCTGGTGGGCCGCCGAGCGGAACGAGCCCGCATTCATTCCCGACAACCTTCTGGCCGATCCCCGTGTCGCCTACGTCCCCGAGCTCGACGAGGAGCGGTTCCAGTCGCTTCTCAGCGTCCCGATCGCGGCACGCGACGGGACGGTGATCGGCGTCATCAGCGCCCATACCGTGGCACCCCATGCGTTCACGGAACCCGAGGTCGACTTCGTCGTCACGAGCGCGTCGCTCGTCGCCTCGGCGATCGAAAACGCACGTCTCTACGACGAGACGCGAGCGCGCGTGGACGAGCTCGAGGCGATCACCGAGCTCGCCGAGGCGATCGCGGGCGCCCGTACCCTCGACGAGCTCCTGCCCGAGGTCGTCGCCCGCTCGCGCGGGCTGCTCAGGGCGAGCGCCTGCCACCTGTACCTCCTCGCACCGGGCAGCGAGGAGCTCGCTCTCCAGGCGTCGGTTCCCGCATCGCCGGGCGGCACGACGCGAACAACGCTCACCCTCGCCGAGCTCGGGCCGGAGCTCGCGCGGGGAGGCCGAAGCTCGCGCGTCGCCGTTCCGCTCGTCGCGGGTGACGAGCTGCTCGGGCTTCTCGTGGCAGAGCACAGCACGGCGGTCGAGATCGCGCGCGCCGTGGCGAGCCAGATCGCGGTCGGCGTGAAGAAGATCCAGCTGATCGAGAGCCTGACCGAGAAGAACCTGATCAAGGACTTCTTCGAGGCACTCGCCGCAGGTCGCGACGGAGGGATCGTGGAGGGCAGAGCTCTCCGGCTCGGCTGTGATCTCGGCCGACCACACGTCGTCGTCGCCGCCGAGCCGGCCGATGAAGCACTCGAGCGTGCTCTGCTCGGCTTCTTCCCGGGCTCCCTGTTCGACCGGCGCGAGGACTCGCTGCGTGGGCTCCTACGGCTCCCTGCCGGAGGCAACGAGCGGGCGGCGATCGAGACGGTTCGCCGGGCGCACGCCGGGTGCACGCCGCCGATTGCGATCGGCCTTTCGAGTACGTGCGAGGGTTTCGGGAGCTTCAGGGAGGGCTTCGAGGAAGCTCGCCAGGCGCTTTTCGGCACAACGGTGCTGAAGCGAGAGGCGTCGGTCGTCGCCTTCGAGGAGCTTGGTGCCTACAAGTACCTCCTACGCATCGCCGCCGACGGCGGTGTCCGCGACGCGACGATCGAGGCTGTGACCCGCATCGCCGACTACGACCGAGATCGGAGCGCGTCACTCCTGCCGACCCTCGAGGAGTTCCTCAAGCGGCACGGCAGCATCGGGGCGACGGCCGACGCGCTCTACATTCACGCAAACACCCTTCGGCAGCGTCTACGTCGCATCGGTGACCTGTCGGGCATCGATCTCCGCCGGGACGACTGGCTGATGATCGAGATCGCGGTCAAGCTCGTCCAGCTCCGAATCGCGCTCGCAGGGCGGTAGACGAGTACCCCATATCCGCGACCGAGACGGTGGAGGCTCTCTCCATCGCTCCGCCGTGCCGGGGGTGATATCTCTTCCCTACCGAACGAGGAGGAGACCCAATGGCTACCGACAACAGGCTCGAGGCGATTCGTACGACGATTGCCGACCGGAAGATCGAGTTCATCTTCGCGCAGTTCGTCGACATGTACGGGCGTCAGAGCGCCAAGCTCGTCCCCGCCGCGTATCTCGACGCGCTCGTCGAGGACGGCGCCGGCTTTGCAGGATTCGCGGCCGGGGAGATCGGTCAGCTCCCGAACGACCCTGATATCGCCGCGATCCCCGACCTCGACAGCTTCACGCCGGTTCCGTGGCAGCCGAATCTCGCGCGCTTCGCCTGCGATGTGACCGTCGAGGGTGAGCCCTGGCCCTATTGCCCGCGGACGATCCTGCGCAACGTCGTCGCCCAGGCGGCGGAGCAGGGATACGACTTCAAGATCGGGATCGAGCTCGAGTACTTCCTCGTTCACCTCAACGACGACGGCACGATCGAGATCGCGGACAAGTACGACACGCTCGAGAAGCCGTGCTACGACATCGCCGGCCTGACACGCCAGTACGACTTCCTCACGACCGTCTCGCGCTACTGCAACGAGCTCGGCTGGGGGAACTACGCGAACGACCACGAGGACGCGAACGGGCAGTTCGAGCAGAACTTCGACTACGACAAGGCGCTCGTCACCTGCGATCGGGCGATCTTCTTCCGCTACATGGTTCACACCCTCGCCGAGCAGCACGGCGCGATCGCGACGTTCATGCCGAAGCCGTTCACGACCCTGACGGGCAACGGGGCGCACTTCCACATGTCGCTCTGGAAGGACGGCGTCAACGTCTTCCTCGACGAGAGTGATCCACGTGGCCTCGGGCTCTCGGAGACGGCGTACAACTTCGTCGGAGGCCTGAAGACCCACGCCCGTGCGTACAGCGCACTCACTGCACCGACCGTCAACTCGTACAAGCGCCTCAAGCTCGGCTCGACGTCGAGCGGTGCGACGTGGTCTCCGGTCTGGATCTCGTACGGCTACAACAACCGCACGCAGATGCTCCGGATCCCGGCGCCGGGCCGGATCGAGGACCGCACGGTCGACGGCTCCTGTAACCCCTATCTTGCAGCTGCCGCGGTGCTCGCCTCCGGTCTCGACGGGATCGCCCGGAAGCTCGACGCCGGAGAGCCGAACTCGGAGAACCTCTATGCGACGCCGTACCGCGAGCTGATCGGTCGGGGCCTGCGCTCGCTGCCGTCCACGCTCCACGAGGCGACGATCGAGCTCGAGCAGGACGACGTCCTTCGGGCCGCTCTCGGCCGCACGCGCGAGAACGAGGAGTACGTGGACTACTACGTCCGGGTGAAGCAGGAGGAGTGGTTCCGCTACCACGAGCAGGTGAGCGCCTGGGAGGTGCGCGAGTACCTGACGCGCTTCTGATGTGGAGTAAATCTCCAT
The DNA here is from genome assembly GCA_963741655.1 of uncultured Thermoleophilia bacterium. Classification (GTDB taxonomy): domain Bacteria; phylum Actinomycetota; class Thermoleophilia; order Gaiellales; family Gaiellaceae; genus Gaiella. The sequence continues at coordinate 170,142 of CAVUIQ010000010.1, read as the reverse complement.
AGTCCCTCGGCAAAGTCTGTCTGCGGAGGGGCTGTTTTCCAGCGTATCGTTCACTTTCCCGGCGATGGGCGGGTGGAGAAACGCTCTACAGGAAGGCAGCACATGTGCGGAATCGTCGGTCTGTTTGCCAAGTCGCCCGAGATCGAGGAGCGCCTCGGTGCCCACCTCGTCGCGATGCTCGCCCAGATGAGCGATCGAGGGCCGGACAGCGCCGGCGTCGCCGTCTATCGGGATCCCGTCGCCGACGGGCTGACCAAGCTGACCCTCTACTCACCGCACGGGGACGAGGACTGGCGAGCGGTCGCCTCGGCGATCGGCGGCGAGATCGACTCCGTTCGTGCAAGCCACGCCGTGATCGTCGTCCCCGCGGAGGCCGCCGAGGCCGAATCGCGGGTGCGAGCGACCCGCTCGGATCTCAGGATCATGAGCGCCGGGCAGGTGATCGAGCTGTACAAGGACGTCGGCCTTCCGGAGCTGTTCGCAGCGACCTTCGAGCTCGCGAATCTCGAGGGAAGCCACGCGCTCGGCCACACGCGCATGGCCACCGAGAGCAAGGTCACGACCGAAGGATCACACCCGTTCTCGACGGGCCTCGATCTCTGCCTCGTCCACAACGGCTCGCTCTCGAATCACAACACGCTCCGGAGGATGCTCCGCCGCGAGGGGATCGAGTTCCAGACGGAGAACGACACCGAGGTCGCAGCGGGGTACCTCGAGTGGCGCCTGCGGGAGGGCGCGACGCTCGAGCAGGCGCTCGAAGGATGTCTCGAGGATCTGGACGGCTTCTACACCTTCGCCGTCGGCACCGCCGACGGCTTCGCCGTGCTGCGCGACCCCATCGCCTGCAAGCCGGCCGTCCTCGCCGAAACCGACGACTGGGTCGCGATGGCCTCCGAGTACCACGCGATCGCCGTGCTCCCGGGCGCCGACGAGGCGCGAATGTGGGAGCCGGAGCCGGGGATCGTGTACGTCTGGGACCGGGCGGCCGTCGCGTGACGACCACGGTCGAAGGCGAGGTCGTCGATCTCGCGGTCACGTCTCTCCGCGACCTGAACCAGCGGCTCCATGACGTCGCACTCGAAGGGGCGGGACCGACGAGCTGGCGGATCGTCAACCCCAGGGGTGCGCACGCTGTCGCGTGTGGCCTCGACGCAGAACTCGACGTCGAGATCGACGGGCATGTGGGCTACTACTGCGCCGGCATGAACAAGCTCGCCACGGTGCGCGTTCACGGGAATGCGAGCACCGGGATCGCGGAGAACATGATGTCCGGCCTCGTCGTCGTCGACGGGAGCGTCAGTCAGTCCGCAGGAGCGACCGCACACGGCGGCCTCCTCGTCGTCCACGGAGACGCTGCGGCCCGCTGCGGCATCTCGATGAAGGGCGTCGACATCGTCGTACGCGGCTCCGTGGGTCACCTGAGCGCGTTCATGGCGCAGACGGGGAACCTCGTCGTGTGTGGTGACGCGGGCGAGGCACTCGGCGACTCGATCTACGAAGCACGGCTCTACGTGCGCGGCTCGGTAGCGGGCCTCGGCGCCGACTGCATCGAGAAGGAGATGCGCGCGGAGCACGTCGAGCAGGTGCGCGAGCTGCTCGAACGGGCCGGCATTGCCGACGTCGATCCCGCCGCGTTTCGTCGCTACGGCTCGGCGCGCAAGCTCTACAACTTCACGATCGACAATGCGGGGGCGTACTAGTGCCGCGTCTGAGAGCGTTGCGTCTGTGTGCCCCTGTGGCTCGTGGTCGCCGTGACCTGTCCCGGGAGAGGCTGCGCCGTCTCCCCTCCGGGTATCCCGTCCATGGTCTTCGGGCGGTGCCCGGATGAGCGGCGGCTGGCAGCCCGGGCTGCGCGAGTCGGCGCTCTTCGACCGCAACGTGATCGCAGAGATCCAGCGCGCCGCGAAGGAGGGCATCTACGACATCCGCGGCTTCGGCGCGAAGCGGAAGCTGCCACACTTCGACGACCTGCTCTTCCTCGGCGCGAGTGTCTCCCGTTACCCGCTCGAGGGCTACAGGGAGCGGTGCGACACGAACGTCACGCTTGGAACCCGGTTCGCAAAGAAGCCGCTCGAGCTGAAGATTCCCGTCACGATCGCGGGGATGAGCTTCGGTGCGCTGTCCGCTCCCGCGAAGGAGGCGCTCGGCCGTGGTGCGACCGAGATGGGCACCTCGACGACGACCGGCGACGGAGGGATGACCCCCGAGGAGCGTGGCCACTCCGAGATGCTCGTCTACCAGCTGCTGCCGTCACGGTACGGCATGAACCCCGACGACCTTCGCAAGGCCGACGCGATCGAAGTCGTCGTCGGCCAGGGCGCGAAGCCGGGCGGCGGCGGGATGCTGCTGGGACACAAGATCTCCGACAGGGTGGCCGCGATGCGCGACCTGCCGAAGGGGATCGACCAGCGCAGTGCCTGCCGCCATCCCGACTGGACGGGTCCGGACGATCTCGAGATCAAGATCGGCGAGCTGCGCGAGATCACGGACTGGCAGAAGCCGATCTTCGTCAAGGTCGGCGCCACACGCACGTACTACGACGTGCAGCTCGCCGTGAAGGCCGGGGCTGATGTGATCGTCGTCGACGGCATGCAGGGAGGCACCGCCGCAACGCAGGACGTCTTCATCGAGCACGTTGGGATTCCGACTTTGTGCGCGATCCCGCTCGCCGTGCAGGCGCTCCAGGAGCTCGGCCTCCACCGTGAGGTGCAGTTGATCGTCTCCGGAGGGATTCGCAGCGGCGCCGACGTAGCGAAGGCGCTCGCGCTCGGCGCAGACGCCGTCTCGATCGGAACGGCCGCCCTGATCGCGATGGGCGACAACAGCCCCGACTACGAGGCCGAGTATCAGAAGATCGGCAGCTCGGCCGGCTACTACGACGACTGGCAGGCCGGCCGCGACCCGACCGGGATCTCGACCCAGGACGACGAGCTCGCGGCTCGCTTCGACCCCGAGCTCGGGGGTCGCCGGGTCGCGAACTACCTCCGCGTGCTCACGCTCGAGACGCAGACGCTTGCCCGCGCCTGCGGCAAGTCACACGTCCACAATCTCGAGCCCGAGGATCTCGTCGCGCTGACGATCGAGGCGGCCGCGATGGCCCGGGTGCCGCTCGCCGGGACGAACTGGATTCCCGGTCTGGCCGAGTCGCTCTAGTGCGGTGTCTCGCAACGTTAGACCCGAGGTGATTGTTGCGAGACACCGCACTGCCACGTTGATTCAGTAGTGCGGCGGCTGATAACGACGCTGTTACCTGTCAAGCGTAGGGAGACGCCGCACGAGAGCGAAGGGCCGGGTGTGCCCCGGCCCTCCGTCGATCTCGAGAACGTCGCGCGAGCGGGCTACCAGGGCCCGATGTACGACCCTTCCGCCCCGCTGAGCAGGATGGCGACCACGATGACGATGCACACGACGGACAGGATGAGCATGAACGGAGCGACCCGCCTGTCGTTCGTCTGCTCGGGCGGGAACTCGATTTGCTTGTTGGCCATGGTCGCTCCTACTCGCTCGTCGGGACGGGTTCGTGCATGCGGGCGAGCATGCCCTCCTTCTGGAGGCGGATCTCGTGCTCGTTCATTCTCCGGCTCTCCTGTCGGACCCAGCCGATCATCGCGGCGAAGAAGAGGATGATCCCGAGCGCCGTCATGATGTACGTGCCGGTCGAGTTCGCTCCGCCGTAGGCCCAGAAGTCGGCCACGTCCGGGCCCCATGCGTCATAGGGAAATGCGTCGAACATGTACGCCTCCTCTCTAGCTCTCGGCACCGACGCCGGCCGGCGCCTTGCCGTAGGACGACCGGTCGTAGGCATCGATCAGGATCGGTACCGCATCCTCGATCTCGCCGTCCGGGCTGACGATCCGCTCGCGTACCGACGCGAACTCGGGGAAGAAGTCCTGCTCGAACTCGGCCATGTCGAGGCCCTCGAGCTCGACCACCGGCGGCACCCGCAGGAGGTTCAGCTTCTTGAGCAGGAGGCTCGCGAAGTACCCGGGCAGGAAGGCGAGCGGGATGAACGTCATGATCCCGATCAGCTGGCCCCCAAGCGAGGTTTCGATGTTGTTGATCCCGGTCGGGTAGCCGCCGGCGAAGATCCCGACGAGGAGCACCCCGTAGAAGCCGGTGACGCCGTGCACCGCGACCGCTCCGACAGCGTCGTCCAGGCGCAGGCGCTCCTCGATGAACCTGCCCGCCCAGACGGCCAGGATTGCGCCGGAGAACGACAGCAGGTAGGCAAGCGACGGGTGGTAGACGTCGGCGCCTGCCGACACCGCGATCACGCCAGCCAGCCCGCCCGAGAGCGTCCAGAACGGGTCGCCCTTGCTCGCGAACCAGCCGCCCGTGAATCCGCCCGCGAACCCGACGGTTATCACCATCGCGATCGCGCCGAGCGTCGTGGGTGAGAGGTAGATGCTGAGCCAACCCGGGAACACCGTCGACTGGATCACGAGGCAGGCGGCGTAGAAGCCGTAGAACCCGGTGAAGATCAGCATCAACCCCAGCAGGGTGAGGTGCTGGTTGTGGCCTCTGAAGGTCCTGGCTCTGCCCTTGATGTCGTACTTCCCGATGCGTGGGCCGAGGTTGATGAGCACGCCGAGCGTGAAGATGCCGGCGACACCGTGCACGACGCCGGAGGCGATCGCGTCGTGGAACCCGAAGCGCGTCGTCAGCCAACCTCCTGCGCTCCAGCCCCAGGCCGCGTCCAGGATCCAGACGAACGAGCCGAGGAGCACGGTGAGGATCAGGTAGGCGGAGAGGCGGATCCGCTCGATCAGGGCGCCGGACATGATCGACCCGGTCGTCCAGGAGAAGAGCAGGAAGGCGAGGAAGAAGACGCCGCTGATGTGGTCCTGGAGGTTCGGCCCGCTCGCCGCACTCCAGGGAGCCGTCAGTCCGCAGAAGCCGGGGAAGGCGTCGGGGCTCGCATGACCGCTCTTCGGCCAGCCCTCCTCCATGCAGCCGTAGACGTACCAGCCGAAGTAGTAGAAGGTCGGCGTCACGACGGCGATCGTGAGGATGTTCTTCATCGCCGTCGACATCACGTTCTTGCGTCGTGCCGCGCCTGCCTCGTAGGCCATGAACCCGGCATGGATCAACCACATCACGACGACGGTCCAGAAATAGAACGTCTCCGCGAGGATCTGCGAGTCGAGCTTGACCTGATCCTGTAGCGCCTTGATGTCTGACGCTGCGTCAGCCAGCAGGTTGAACACGAACATGAGCATGCACGCCTCCTACGCCGAACAGGGCACGGTGGCGAGAGCGTATGAGGCGTCGACGTGCCGTTCCATGTCAGCGGCGGCCGGAATTCGACGTGCTCATGTGTGGAAGTGCTACATGCGTCTCGCGGGCGCGCTAGCGGCCGTCGTCCACGATCTGGCCCGTCCCGGCGTCGACCATGATCGTCTGGGAGGTGATCGGCTTCCTCGGCGGCCCCGTGTAGAACGAGACGATCCAGGTCCCGCGGGGAGGGATTCCCTGGTTCAGATAGCGGATGAGGACATTCTCGGTCTTGACGATCGCGACCTCCTCGGCAGCGGCGATCGCTTCCTGTTGCGTCAGCGCCTGGCTGCCGCCACCGCCGCACGAGCGCGCGGAGACTCCTGCGATTGCAAGGACGACGGCGATGATCGCGATGCGCCCGAGGGTGCTGTCGCGAAGATCGCGGCTACGCGGCTGCGGTTCGTCGCTGCCGGATGAAGGCGTAGACACGGAGGATGAGGTAGCCGACGAAGTGGGTCATGAACACGAACAGGAGCCACCAGCTCCACCAGAGGAAGTGCGGTCGTGGCTCCATCTGGCGCAGCTCGATCACGGTCAGGTAGAGCGCGAGCGCGAGCGTCAGCAGCATCAGGATCGGGGTGTGGCCGAGGAGGAGAAGAATCAGCACGTGGTCATCCTCCGGTACGGGACTCCGGGAAGCAAGTCTCGAGCGTTCGACTCGCTCGGGCGGCGCTCTTGCGGTGGGACGGACCGCGGTCCCACCGCAGGAAGCGATGGCACGCTCAGTGCACGATCAGGACGTCGCAATGGGCGTGGCGTGCGACGGACGCGCTCACGCTCTGACCGAGGAGACGCTGGACGATGCTGATCTCACGTGTGCCGACGACGATCATGTCGGCCTCGCGATCGACCGCCAGCTGGACGATCGTGTCCGCGGGCTCGCCGACCGCGGGGACGTACTCGGCCTCGGCGCCGAGCCCCGCGAGGAGCGCTGCGGCCGCCTTCAACTCGTCCCGGTGCATGTCCGGGGAGTCGGTGGGGTCGATCGGGCCTCCTCCGTGCCCGATCGGGAGATGCACCGGGGCGACGCTCGTGACGACGAGCGTGCCGCCCAGAGCTCCAGCGAGCTCGGCTGCCCGTTGCAGGGCCCTTTGCGCTGGCTCAGTGTCGTCGTACCCAACCACGATCGTCCTCATTGGTCTGCCTCCTTGGGGGGTCGTCGTCCATAGTCAACCGCTTTGTGGCGCTCCTCGCAAGCGGGAAAGCCGTCTCCGTGTGGCGGCTTTCCCGCTGTCCGGGGTAGGAGCGCTCTGCCGGCCTGCCCCGCCACCGCTCCGAGGCTCGGCTACGACCAGGGATACGGCGAGTTCGAGACCGGGTGCAGATCGCCGGTTGCGAAGCGCTCGAAGCGGAACGGTGTCAGGAGCGGTGACGAGTCGCCGCACATGACGCGGGCGACCTCGCGACCGACGCCGATCATCTTGTAGCCGTGGTTCGAGTCGAGGATCCCGTAGGCGTTCGGCTTCAGGTAGTCGAAGACCGGGAAGTTGTCGGCCGTGAACGAGCCGACGCCGCCGGAGCGGGCCTGCTTGTACAGGGGGCGGCAGCCCTCGAACCGGCTCATCGCGTGCGAGAGTGCCGCACACCACATGTCGGGGAACTCGTCGTCGACGTTCGTGGTGGAGGGGTACGGGTCGAGCTCGATGTCGCCGTCGACCGTGAGCGGCGAGGCGCCACCCTGGACGCCGTGGCGGTCGCGCTTGTAGTAGATCCCCCACAGCTCGTCGGTGATCAGCTTGCCCTCGTCGGTGTAGAGCGGCGCGTCGGTGTCGAGGTGGATCACCGGAGGTGCGCTGCCGTCGGCCAGGTCGAACATCAGGGGGTCGACCGTGATCTCGCCCTCCTGCAGGTTCCAGTACGTCCACATCGGTTGGTCGCGCGCGACGTCGCCCGACGGCGTGTGGATGTCGATCGTCATCGGCAGGCCGAGCAGGCCCCAGAAGTGCTTGGCCCACGGGCCGGGGGCGATCACGACCTGCTCGCCGACGGCGATGCTGCCCTTGTCGGTCTCGACGGCGGTCACGGTGTCGTCGTCTGCGAGCTCGAAGCCGGTGACCTCGACGTAGGAGTGAATCTGAACGTTCTCCTCGAGGCACTTGTCGCGGAGGCCCATCACCGACTCGACGTTGAAGGCGAAGCCGCCCTGGTGCTCGTGGAGGCAGATCGTGACGCCCCTGGCGCGCCAGTCCGGGAACAGCTCCTTCATGTGCGCGTCGACCTCGGCCTCACCGACGTACAGGCTCGAGTTGTAGCCGATGCGCTGATGGCGCTCGAAGACGGCGCTCAGGTCGCTCTCCTGCACCTCCGGGCCGAGCGCGATGTAGCCGACGCTGTTGTAGTGGTAGGCGGCGGGATCGGACTCCCAGACCTCCACGCACGCCTGCATGAGCTCGCTCATCGCGGGCTGGAAGTAGTTGTTGCGGACGACCCCGCACGCGATCCCGGTGGCGCCGGCACCCGGGGTCGCCTTCTCGAGCACGACGATGTCTGCGCCCGAGCCGATGCCGCGCTGCCGGAGCTCCACGGCGAGGTGGTAGGCCGTCGACAGACCGTGCATGCCGGCGCCGACGATGACGAAGCGGGACGAAGCAGGTATCATGTGAATTGCCTCCCGGGCAATGGCATGTCAAAATAGAGTTATGAGGAGCGTAGCATGGCTCGCACCGGTCAACCAGCCGTCCGTCACGTCGCCGCCGTCGAGCGTGCATTCGCGGTGCTCGACGCGCTGTCGGACGGCGGTGAGCTCGGCACGAACGAGATCGCGCGGCGCACCGGAATCAACGCAAGCACGGTCTCGCGGCTCCTCGCGACCCTCGCCTCGGCTCGATTCGTCGAGCACGTGCCGGAGAGCGGCCGCTACCGCCTGTCGCTGCGGCTGATCGAGCTCGGCAATGTCGTCCTCGGGCGTCTCGACCTGCGGGCGCTCGCCCGGCCACACCTGCAGGCACTCGTCCGCGAGACCGGCGAGACGGCGACCCTCTCGGCGCCCGGAGAGCACGACGCGATCACGGTCGACTTCGCGCACAGCTCGTCGGTCGTGCAGAGCGTCGCGCAGCTCGGGCGGCCGAGCGTCGGTCATGCGACGGCGGCCGGCAAGGTGATGCTCGCGTTCGGGGACGTGGAGCTTCCGGCTGAGCCGCTGACGGCGTACACGCCGCGCACGATCACGACCCGGGCAGCGCTCGATCGCCGAGCTCGAGCGCGTGCGCGTGCGCGGTTTCGCCGACGCGCGGGAGGAGCGCGAGGAGGGGCTCGCGGCGATCGCTGCTCCGGTGTGGGACAGCGGCGGCGCGCTCGCCGGGATCATCGGCGTGCAGGGGCCGTCGTCGCGCTTCGACGCAGCAGCAACCGAGCCCGCGGTCGCCAGGCTGCTCGAGCACTCTGTCGCCGTCTCAACCGCGCTCGGCTGGCAGGGTTAGGCAGGCAGCCAGACGAGGCAGGCCGCGCGCTCGCTGATGCGCTTCGTCCACTTCGCGTACGTCCGTCGCTTCAACCGCTGCGGTCCGGGCCGACGACGAGGAGACCGGGGGCGCGCTCGGCGACGAGCTCGAGCAGCGCGTCGACCGGGCGCGGGCTGCAGAGGCGGAGCCGCTCGACGTCGACGGCGAGGGAGTACGCGAGCTCTGCGGGCGCGCGAAGCGCGTCCTCGACCTCCTGGGTGCCGACGTACTCGTACTTCATGGCAAGCGAGATGGGCCCGATCGGAACCTCGGCGAGGTTGACGACGATCAGGCGCTGCCCCGACTCGACCGCGGCATCGACCGCAAGCGCCGTTGCCTCGAGCTCGAAGGGGACGTCGAACGTGACGAGCATCACCGGGCGGCTGCCCGAAACGGCGGGGATGTCCGCGGATGTTCGGGTGCGCCGGGTTCCGAGCATCGCTACTCCGGCCGGAGCTTCCAGCTTTTCGTCGACTTCTGCATCTCTGCTGCCGAGCGCCGCCGGAGCTGGGGAACGGCGAGAAGCCCGTAGCCCATGACGAGCACGAAGAGCAGGAACGCGAACTGGAGCCCTGACATAACTGCGAGCGGGATCAGGATCGCAGCCATGAGGAGAGGCGGCCCGAGGACGAGCAGGCGGTAGCGGCGGACGGCTGCGACGAGCGCTCCGTACTCGGATGCCGGAATCCGATTCGTGTCCCACTTCTTCCCGCACGAGTCGCACGTCCAGACATCGCCGTACCCGATCTCCGTGGAGGCGCCGCAGTCGCAGGTCAAGCGTGATCAGAGGCTCTCGCACGCCGCAATCCTAGTCGAGCCCTGCTGCTCAGGCCCCTTCCGCCTGTGGAAATTCCCCTTCGTCGCCTAGAAATCGTCCGGGCAGCGTGGTACGTTCGCACGATCCAGAGCGGTGATCGGTGCCGCACGTCCGCATTCCCGACGGAGGTAGAAGTGGCGACTGCAGTAGTTCAGGAACAGCAGCTCCTCAAGACGCTTCGGTGGTACGACGGCTTCGTGATCGCCCTCGCGAATCCCGGCTTCCTGCTCGCGTCGCTCGGGTACTCGGTCGGCGATCTCGGCGGCTGGGGTGCAGCGCTGCTGTGGGGGATCTCCGCGATCGTTGCCGTCTTCATCAACACGATCTACTCGGAGCTCGCGACGATGTTCCCCGAGAAGTCCGGCGGCCTCGCGCTCTACGCGCACGAGGCCTGGCGGAAGTACACGACGCTCGTCGGCCCGGTCGCGACCTTCGGCTACTGGATCGGCTGGTCCGTCGTCCTTTCCGTCAACGGCCTGTTCGTCGGCTCGATCATCCAGTCGACGTGGTTCTCGGGCGAGCCGGGTGGGAGCTATCTCGCCGGCGACGGCTACTTCTCGGTCTTCGGCCTGACCGAATTCGGCCTTCCGGCGGCGATCGCGATCGGCCTGATCCTCGCCGTCTGGCTCTTCAACGTCTTCGGGACGCGCGTCGGCGTCACCTTCGGCTACATCGCGGGCGTGCTCCTGATGATCCCGCTCTTCGTGATGATGATCCTCCCGTTCCTGAACGGGAGCTTCGACAGCGCCAACCTGACGAACAACCTCAACAACCCCGGGCTCGCGTGGGGCGGCCTCCAGCTCGCTCTCGTCTGGCTCTGGTTGATGTGCTGGTCGGCCTGGGGCGTCGACGTCTGCGCGACTTTCGCACCCGAGTACAAGGACACCGTGCGTGACACGAAGCTCGCGCTCCGTTCGGCGGCGCTGTTCTCGATGGTGGTCTACATCATGCTCCCGATCGCCTTCGTGGGTGGGGCAGGCGCAGAGGACGTCGCGGGCTATGCGTACGTCCCGGGGATGGAAACCATCCTCGGGACGAGCTCGAGCCTGGTCGCCGATCTCCTAGCAATCTGTCTCGTGGCCAGCTTCGTGATCACCATGAATACGGCCACCGCCGACGGCGGTCGTGCGCTCTTTGGGATTGCGCGTGACGGGATGACCGTCAAGCAACTCGGGACGCTCAACAAATACCGTGTCCCTGGGACGGCGATGACGATGGACATGCTGATCAACATCTGCTTCGTCCTCTTCATCGGGAACATCTTCGGCGTGCTCGCCGCAAGCAACCTCGGGTACGTGCTGGCCCACATGTTCGCGCTCTCCGGCTTCGTGCTCCTGCGTAGAGACCGGCCCAACTGGCCGCGCCCGATCAAGCTGGGTGGGATCTGGACACCGATCGCCGGGATTCTCGCCGTCTGGTGCCTGATCCTGACCATCGTCGGCTTCGGCTGGTTCCAGACCGCTGCCGGCGGCTACGGCGGAACGAAGGAGAAGGTGATCGGCGTCGGAGTCCTCCTGATCGGCGTTCTCCTGTTCTTCTTCCGCCGCATCGTGCAGGACAAGGAGAAGATCCACTGGCGTGAGGACACGCCGTTGATGCCGGAGACAGCGGCGGCAACGACGGGCGCGCCTGTTGCCTAACCGCGGCACCTGACGCTCCGACCGGCGGGGTCCTGCAACGCAGGGTCCCGCCGGTCGTCACAATCACCGTATGAGCACCGACGCGCCGCCGCCCAGGGAGTTCGAGCTGACGCTGCCCGGCGGGTTCGCGCCCGGCGCGCTCGAGGGGCTCGGTGACTCTGCGTTCGACGACGTCCCGAGCAACGAGCCGATCGACGTCGGTGATCTCGAGGGCGACCCGGCGATGGCCTTCCGCCGCACGCTCGGGATGTTCGCGACCGGCGTCACCGTGTTGACGACCCGCGTTGGAGATCACGTGCACGGGATGACCGCCAACGCGTTCATGTCGGTGTCGCTCCGCCCGCCCCTCGTGCTCATCTCGCTCGATCGGCGCGCCCGGATGTGCGCCATGCTTCACGAGGGAACCACCTACGGCGTCAGCGTGCTCGCCCAGGGGCAAGCGGCACTCTCCGATCGGTTTGCCGGTCGGCCCGTCGAGGGGGTCGAGCCCGAGTTCGCCGTCGTCCGCGATACGCCGCTCGTCGATGGCGCGCTCGCGCACTTCGTCGCGCGCGTCGTGCGCTCCTACTGGGGTGGCGACCACTCGCTCTTCCTCGGGCATGTCGAGTACGCGCGTTACGGCGACGGTGACCCGCTCCTCTTCCACGGTGGACGCTACGAGCGCATGCTCGGCGATCCCGAGCTCTTCTCCCGTCTCCCGCCCGAGTTGCTCGACCAGATCCTGCTCCGCGGCCACGAGGTGCAGTACGCGGCGGGGGACACGATCATGGAGCGCGGCGAGATGTCGGACACGATGATGCTCGTGAGGAAGGGAACCGTCAGCGTCGAGCGGCCCGGGCGCTCGTTGAGCCTCGGCGTCGGCACGCTGATCGGCGAGATCGAGGTCCTCGACCCGGGCCTCGGCCGGACGGCGACGATCACCGCGGAGACGGACACGACGTGCGTCGTCGTGACGCGCGCCGCGATGCTCGAGGGCTTCGCCGACGACCCGGCCGCCGCGGTCGCGCTGCTCGGGATTCTCGCGAGTCGCTTCCGCGAATCCGGGTAGCAAGACAGCGCGGCGAAGCCGCTGATCCCCGGGCGCGAGGCTTCAGCCTCGTACCCTGGGTCGAGCGTGCACTCCGGCGAGCGAGGCTGAAGCGCTACCCGCGCCCTGTCTCGCCCGCGCGTCGCTCTCAGCCCAGGTCCGGCAACGAGGCGAGCCACGGCGTGCGATAGCCCGTCTCGTCCCACAGCACAGGAAAGAACGACTCGTCGAGTGAGAGATCTCCCTGCTTCTTGTAGCGCGAGTAGATCGAGGTCGACGTTCGTCTCGTGGAAGCGCACCTCGACCGGCAGTAGGTGCGTGACGAGCGCCATGCGGGCGACGGCGGCGTTCGTGTTCGGTGCCGAGCCGTGCCAGGTGAGGCCGTGGTGGAACGCACCTCCGCCCGGCTTGACGACGACGGGAACGATCTCGAGCTCGGTGCCTTCCGGTGCCGCACTCCGGGCCGGCGCGAGCCAGTCCTCCGGAGCATGGAACTGCGACCGCTCCGGCGGTGACTTCGGCCACAGGTGCGAGCCCCGCACGTACTCGATCGGGCCGGCGTCAGCTGTCGTCTCGTGCAGCGAGATCCAGCAGGTCAGCATTTCCGCGGGCACGAGGTAGTCGGCATAGGAGGAGTCCTGGTGGAAGCCGATCGCCTTCGTTCCCGGCGGCTTCCAGAGGACGTTGTCCTGGAGAATCCGTGTGCCCCTGTACCGGCCGAGCTGGGCGCCCAGGCGCCCGGTGCGCTCCGCGAGCACCTGCGCTGCGATCACGTTGTCGGCGCGCCACCCGTTGCAGATCTGCCGCGTGCGATCCTCTGGATCCCGGCCGGGAACCCAGTTGACCTCGTCCGGCTTGATCCCGGTCTCGTAGACGCCCTGGAACAGTGGCTCGTAGCGCTCACGCAGCAGGTCGAGAGCCCGGGGCGACACGAGACCCTCCTCGACGATGAGGAAGCCGTCGCGATCGAACGACGCAACCTGCTCGGTCGAGAACCGGTCGATCACGAGCGTGGCCGCTCCTTGTTCGGGTCGTAGAACGGCGTCCGCACCACCGTCGCTGGAATGCGCTTCTGGTGTCCGTCGAGCTTGCCGACCTCGACCTCGGTCCCGGGCTCCGCATGCTGGATCGCGATCCGGCAGAGCGCGATGTTCTTCTTCAGGATCGGTGATCGCGTGCCGCTCGTGACGACGCCGATCTGGGAGCGGCCGACGTGGACGCAGTCGCCGTGCCCCGCCGTCTCGTTGCCCTCGAGCTCGAGGCCGACGAGCGTGTGCTGCGGGTGCGCCCGTCGCTCGAGCAGCGCGTCGCGGCCGACGAAGTCGTCCTCCTTGTCGGCCGTCACCGTGAAGCCGATTCCCGCCTCGAACGGGTCGACCTGGTCGTCGAACTCGTAGCCGGCGAAGATCAGGCCGGCCTCGATCCGCAGCATGTCGAGCGCGTCGAGGCCGAGCGGTGCGATCCCGTGCGGCTCGCCCGCCTCCATCACGGCCGCGTAGAGCGCCGGTGCGTCCTTCGGGATGGCAGAACAGCTCGTACCCGAGCTCACCGGAGTAGCCGGTGCGCGAGGCGATCAGCGGTAGCCCCTGCGGCCCGCCGAGGCGGCCGACCGAGAAGCGGAACCACTTCAGCTCGGCGAAGGGCGTCTGGGCCGGAGGAGTCCAGACGATCTGCGAGAGGATCTCCCGCGAGGCCGGCCCCTGCACACCGATGTTGTGGAGGTCGTCCGTCGACTCCTTCACCCAGACCCGCAGGCCCAGCCGCTCGGCCTGCTCGCGCAGCCAGATCCCGTCCCACTCGGCGCCGCCGACGAAGCGGAAGTTGTCGGGCCCGATCCGGAAGACCGTGCCGTCGTCGAGCATCCCGCCGGTCTCGTTGCACATGGCGGTGTAGACGACCTGCCCATCCGAGAGGCGGAGGATGTCGCGGGTCATCGTCGCCTGCATCAGCGCCTCGGCGTCGGGCCCGAGGATGTCGAACTTCCGCAGCGGCGAGAGGTCCATCACGGCGGCCTTCTCGCGGCAGGCCCAGTACTCGGCGACGGCGCCGAGGTTGTCGTACGACGTCGGCAGCCAGTAGCCGTTGTACTCGGTGAATCGGCTCGTCCGGGTGGACGTCTCCGGGTGGAACCCCGTCTCCTTCGTCAGCTTCGGCTCGGCGTCGGGGGTGACGCGGTGGGCGATCGCGGCAGAGAAGCGCTCCTTCGCGGGATAGACGCGCACGTGCACCTCCGTGGGGTTCCAGGCGTTGGCCGGGTCGATGTCGTCGGGACAGGCGCTCGAGAGGCACACGAGGTCCGTCATGGCGCGCAGGAGCACGTAGTCGCCCGGTCGTGACCACGGCTCGTCGGTCGAGTAGATGTTGTGCGCGTCGAACGACGTGTTGAAGAAGAAGTTGATCGCCGGCCAGCCCTTGCGTTGCTTCGATCGTGTACGGCGTCAGCTCGGCGTTGAAGTTGTCGGAGCAGTTGATATGGCCGAAGTAGCCCATGTCCTCGTAGTACTTGGCCGTGCAGGCGAGGCCGAACGTGTCGTGGCGGCCGACGGTGTCACGGACGACCTCGACGAGCGGCTCGAGGTCGTGGTCGAAGAACTTGGAGTGGAGCCCGGGGGAGGGGTACGCGTTGCCCATCAGCGACCGCGTGGCCGTTGCGTCGAGGCCGCGCTCCTTGCCTTCCTGAAGCTTCGGTGCGCTGAACGCGAGGAAGTCGGAGCACTGGCGACCCTGGACGTCGATCACCTGGATGTACTCACCGGCCTTCACCTCGTAGGCGAGCGCCGAGGCGCGATCGACCTGGAAGTCGAGGCGCGGGTCGGCGAGCGGATCGGGGAGTCGAAACTCGGTGCCGGCCGTGTCTGGCCGGGCGCGCGTGATCTCGAGCTGGAGGTCGGAGGCGGGAGCGCCGCCCTCGATCACCGGCGTCCCGGCGGGCGCGGACACCTCGACGACGGCGTCATCGCTCTGCGCGGAACGTCTCCTCGGCGCCCGGGCGTGACGTGGGGCCGAAGAGCTCGACCGCCTCGGCCGAACCCGTGAGCCCGACGAGCCTGGCCCGCTGGCCGCCGTGGAGGTCGCGAACGGTGAGCCGGTCGTCCGGGCGGAGCACGACGGTCGTCGTCCCTCCGGGTCGAACACGGTACGTCTCCCGTCCCGGATCTCGTGGCACGAGACCCGGGACGAGGAGGCGCGGACGGCTCGCGACAGCCATCCCTTACGCCTTCGCCGGCTCCTTGGCCTCAGCCTCGGCGGCCTCGGCGAGGAGCTGCTCGGCAAGCTCGCGCTTCGCGGCCGAGTCGAGCTTCTTGACCTCGTTCTCGACCGCACGGCGGTTGTAGCTCTGGTTCCAGTAGTCGAGCGACTCGAACCCGAGCAGTACCGCTTTGCCGACGAACTGGCGGAGCACCTCGTTCGTCGGGCCCATCACCCAGCCGGCCTTCGCGTCGCGGAGGTAGCGCTCGAGCTCCATGTCCCGCTTGTAGCCCGAGCCACCGCACGCGTGGAGCATCTTGTCGACGTGCTTGGCCGCGTTCTGGGCAGCGACGAACTTGATCTGCCAGGCCCAGTGGAGGAAGTTGCCGCGGGCGAGGACACCAGGCTCGAGGACGATCGTGTTGTCGTCCGTCGCCTTGTCGAACGCCTGGGCAACGGAGTACACGAACATCCGCGCCGCGTTCGTCTCCATCACCGCCTGACCGACGTAGTCCTGGATCGTCGGGTAGTCGGCGACGCGCATCCCCACGTCGACGTGGCGCTTGCGTGTCGTGTGCCGCTTGGCGATGTCGATCGTGCCGAGCGCAAGGCCGTTCCAGCACGAGGACGACCCGATCAGGAACCAGGGATCGACCGCCTCGTCGTTCGAGACGGCGCCGTCGCCCTCGGGCCCGACGAGCTGCGTGCCGGGGATC
The DNA here is from genome assembly GCA_963741655.1 of uncultured Thermoleophilia bacterium. GTDB lineage: Bacteria > Actinomycetota > Thermoleophilia > Gaiellales > Gaiellaceae > Gaiella. The sequence continues at coordinate 154,036 of CAVUIQ010000010.1, read as the reverse complement.
TCGACATCCGTGAACGAGATCGCACCCGACTGGTTGCCGCGGAGGCCGAGGGCATCCCAGAGGGACGGCTGGGCCTCGCAGTGCTCCTTGTCGACGACGAACACCGAGAGGTCGTCGTAGCCCTTGAAGTCCGGGCTCGTCGTCTGGAGGACGTAGAAGTCGGCGAAGCCGCCGGACGTCGTCCAGGAGGCCTTCTTGTTGATCTTGTAGCCGCCGTTGACGCGCTCTGCCCGCGAGGAGACCGGGTACCAGAAGTGCGAGCCGGTCTCGGGGTCGGAGTACGAGAGCGTGCCGATGAAGCCCGAGTTGAGCGGGCGGATGTACTTCTCGATGATCTCCGGCGTCGGGCGGAGCATGAGTGCCGCGACGGCGCCCATGTGCATGACGTAACACATCGCGGTCGAGGCGCAGCCGTAGCGGGCGATCGTCTCGACGGTCATCGCGAACCCGACGTGATTCTCACCGAGCCCGCCGTACTCCTCGGGCACCGTGAGCGCCAGAAACCCGTGCTCACCGAGGAGCTCGAGGTTGCGGCGCGGGAACAGCAGCTCGTCGTCCGAGCGCTTCGCGTTCGCCCGCATCTCCTTCTCGCAGAGCGAGATCAGCGTCTCGCGCAATTCCATCTGACGGTCGGTCAGGATCCAGTCCGGATCCCAGTCATAGCCGAGGCCCCAGAAGGGCTCGTCTCCCCACATCTTCTCGGACATCAGTTCCTCCAGCTTCGGGGCAGTATGCAATTCATGGCAGGCGGATCAATCATCGTACTTCGTCCGACCGGGCCGGCACGAAGGCCGGCCCGGTCGGGTGAGAACAAGGTGGTGCAGGGCAGGCCGCTCAATGGTCGGGCGGTTCCCAACCCTCGAGCACCGGGGGCTTCCAGTCGGTGCCGACCGTCTTCGAGTTCGCCACCCACGGGCCGAGCTCCGGCTGGGGGAACTTGCAGTGCTTCTCCTTCAGCAGGATCCCGTAGGAGTTTCCGGTCTGCAGGTGCGTCATCAGGACCTTCCGGGCGATCTCGTTCTCCCGTCCCTCGGGGATCGGGAAGTAGATCTTGATGAACGAGTTCGAGTAGCGATCGAACACCGCGGGCGTACCGTCCTCCTGGAGGAGCTCGATGTCCTCGAGCCAGTTGATGTCACCGCCCGGCGTCGATGCGTCGAGATCGACGCTCTCCACCAGGGAGATGTCCTCCTGGTAGGGGAAGCGGTGCCCGGCGAGGAACTCCGCGTCGATGGACTGGATCTTCTCCGGCTCCGAGTAGGCCATCTCACTCACCGGACATCACCCCCGTCGCGCTCGGTAGATAGTCGATCGGGTTCTCGAGGTGCCGCTCCAGCATCCGCTCGATCTTCGCGAGCGTCTGCTCCTCGCTGACACCGGGAATCCAGCTCGTGCCGGCGAGCGGCACCTTCGCCATCGCAGCCGCCTCGACCGTGAGGGCACAGAGGTCTTCCGGCTCGAGCGAGTGGATGTTCGTCTTGCCGCACGCGCGCGCAAGCATCTGCACCTCGAGCGTCAGCGTGTGCAGGAAGTTGTAGACCCGCTCGGCCGCGTCTTCGACGACGAGGCGCTTGCGGAGCTCCGGATCCTGCGTTGCGACGCCCACCGGGCAGCGCCCGGTGTGGCAGTGGTAGCACTTGCCTGCGGGGACGCCGACGGTGCCCTCGTAGTCGGTAACGCCCGGGATCTCCTTGTTGCAGTTGAGAGCCATCAGCGCCGAGTGCCCGATCGCGACGGCCTTCGCACCGAGTGCGATCGCCTTCGCGATGTCGCCGCCGTTGCGGATGCCGCCTGCGACGACGAGGTCGATCTCGTCGGCAAGACCGACGTCCTCGAGCGCCCTGCGGGCCTCGGGGATCGCGGCCATGAGCGGGATCCCGGTCTCCTCGGTGGCGATGTGCGGCCCTGCGCCCGTGCCACCCTCGGCACCGTCCAGGTAGATGATGTCCGGCCCGCACTTCGCCGCCATCCGCACGTCGTCGTAGACGCGCGAGGCACCGAGCTTGAGCTGGATCGGGATCTGGTAGTCGGTCGCCTCGCGGATCTCCTGGATCTTCAGGGAGAGGTCGTCCGGGCCGAGCCAGTCGGGATGCCGGGCCGGCGAGCGCTGGTCGATGCCGGCCGGGAGGGAGCGCATCTCGGCGACCTGCTCGGTCACCTTCTGCCCCATCAGGTGGCCGCCGAGGCCCACCTTGCAGCCCTGGCCGATGAAGAACTCGACCGCGTCCGCAAGCATCAGGTGGTGCGGGTTGAACCCGTACCGGCTCTGGATGCACTGGTAGTACCACTTGGTCGAGTAGTCGCGCTCCGGCGGGATCATTCCGCCCTCGCCCGAGCACGTCGCCGTGCCGGCCATCGAGGCGCCCTTGGCGAGCGCCATCTTGGCCTCGAGTGAGAGGGCGCCGAAGCTCATGCCCGTGATGTAGACGGGGATGTCGAGCTCGATCGGCTTCTTCGCGAAGCGGGCTCCGAGCACGGTCTTCGTGACGCATTTCTCGCGGTAGCCCTCGATCACGAACCGGGTCAGCGTGCCCGGCATGAACATCAGCTCGTCCCAGTGCGGGATCGGCTTGAACATCGAGAACCCGCGCATGCGGTAGCGCCCGAGCTCGGCCTTCATGTGGATGTCGTTCATCACCTCGGGGGTGAAGATGCGGCTGTGCCCGAGGACGGTCTGTGGATTCGGTGCTGTCTCGTCTGCCATGTGTCCCTTCCTACAAGACGAGCTTGCGCTCGGACGGCTCGAGGTTGTCGTAGTTGTAGAGCTTCTTGCCACACACGAACTTCTGCAGCTCGGGCGGGGCGCCGAGGTCGTAGATGCGGAACTTCCGCTCGATGAACTCGGTGTCGGCATCTGTCCACTCGCCGGGGACGCAGTCGATCCCGAGAGACCGGACCTTGCCGCCGACGTAGATCGTGCCGTCGTACATCGAGTCGCCGAGCCCATGACCGACGTCGCCGCAGATGATCTGGCGGCCGCGCTGCATCATGAAGCCGTTCATCGAGCCGGCCGAACCCATGATCAGGATCGTGCCGCCCTTCTGGTCGATGCCCGTGCGGGCTCCGACGCGGCCCTTGATCACGAGGTCACCGCCGCGGAACGCCGCGCCCGTGAGGGAGCCGGCGTTCCCGTCGATCACGACGACGCCCGACATCATGTTCTCGCACGCCGACCAGCCGACACGGCCCTTGATGTGAACCTCGGGCCCGTCGATGATGCCGCAGCCGAAGTAGCCGAGGCTGCCGTCGAACGTGATCTTGCAGCGCGTGAGGATGCCGACGCCGAGCGAGTGCTTTGCGCCCGGGTTGCGTACCGTCACGTCGGTCACACCCTGCTCGTTGATCAGCCAGCGGAGCTCGAGGTTGATCTGACGCGTCGACAGGTCGTGCGCGTCGAACTCGGCGGTGGCTCCGTCGATCTCCGAGACCTTCGGTACGGCCGCATCCGGCTCGGACAGGCCGCGCGCGTCGTAGCTGATTGCGTGCTCGCCTACCGCTGCCATACCAGCACCTCTCCTTCGTACGGATCGTAGGTCTCGATCTCGTGATCGATGATCGCGCGGATCGCGATTTCCTCGGACGCGAGCGCGACGAGGTTGTCGGCTTCGTAGAGCACGAGCGGCTTTGCGGCCATCTCGTCCTTCGCAACGCCGAGGGCGTCCTTCGTCACGCAGACGTACGTGAAGACACCGTCGAGCTCCTCGAGGCTCTGACGCATCGCCTCCTCGAGCGAGGCGCCGTCGCTCATCTGCTGGGCGAGGTAGACGGCGATGATCTCCGAGTCGCACTCGGACTGAAAGCGGTGTCCCGAGCGCTCGAGGCGGCGCTTCCACTGGAAGTAGTTGGTCAGCTGTCCGTTGTGCACGACCGCGACGTCGGAGAACGGATACGCCCAGTAGGGGTGGGCTCCCGAGATGTCCACGTCGGACTCGGTCGCCATGCGGACGTGGCCGATCGCGTGCGTTCCCGTGAAGTCGTTCAGGTGGTAGCCACCCGCGACGGTCTCCGCATCGCCGAGATCCTTGACGATCTCGAGCGAGTGGCCGAGCGAGAGGACCTCGACGTCGGGCACGTCCTCGACGAAGTCGGCGAGCTTCTTCAGGTCGCCCGAGTATTCGAGCGTGACCCTGAACGCGTACTCCGTCTCCTCCTCGAGGGCGTGGATGCGCGCGCCGAGCGATGCGAGACGGCGCTCGACCTCCGACCGATGCCGGCGCAGCCGATCCTCGTACTCGAAGTCGCGCGGCGTGTTCGCGTCGGCGAGCTTGTAGCGCATGATCACGAGGTCGGACGGCTGGCCGTAGAGCGCATACCCGGTCGAATCCGGGCCGCGGTGCTTCATGGACTGCAGCATCCGGGTCATCTCCGACCCGATCGGATGCTCACCGTCCTTGTAGATGATTCCTGCAATGCCACACATGAGCGATTCAGTTCTCCTTGTCGATCAGGGAGGATGTCGAGGTACTCGTTGACGTCCCAGTCGGTGACGGTTGCGCAGAAGCGCTCCCACTCGTCGCGCTTGTAGTGCATGAACACGGTGTACATCTCGCCGGGCATCGCCTTCTTGATCACCTCGTCGGCCTCGAGGGCGTCGAGCGCGTCGCCGAAGGTCATCGGGATCTTCTTGACCTCCTTGCCCGCTTCCATGGCAGCGTAGATGTTTCGCTCCTCCGGCTCGCCCGGGTCGATCTTGTGCTCGATCCCGTCCCACATCGCCATGATCAGCGCGGACATCGAGAGGTACGGGTTCACGGCCGAGTCGACCGAGCGGTACTCGAACCGTCCCGGGCGCCGAGACGCGCAGCGCCGTCGTGCGATTCTGGAAGCCCCAGTCGGCGAAGACCGGCGCCCAGAAGCCCGTGTCCCAGAGTCGGCGGTACGAGTTCACGGTCGGAGACGTGATCGCGGTGAGTGCCCCGAGGTGCTTGAGGATGCCGCCGATCGCATAGAGGCCGACCTGGCTCGGAAGCCGCTGGTCGTCCGTCTCGGGCATGAACTCGTTCGTGTCGCCGCGCCAGAGCGAGATGTTGTGATGGCAGCCGTTCGCCGAGACGCCCATGAACGGCTTCGGCATGAAGCACGGGAAGACGTTCAGCTCGCGGCCGACCTGACGGCAGATCTGGCGGAACGTCGAGAGGTTGTCCGCCGTCCGCTCGGCGCGATCGAAGTTGAAGTTGAGCTCGATCTGGCCGGGCGCATCCTCGTGGTCGCCCTGGATCATGTCGAGCCCGAGCGCCTGCCCGTACTCGATCACCTTGTGGATGATCGGCTGGAGCTGGCTGAACTGGTCGATGTGGTAGCAGTACGGCTTCGTGACGCCGCTGACGTCGGGCGTGCCGTCCTCCTTCATGTTCAGCCACATCATCTCCGGCTCGGTACCGGCGCGGAGGTGCAGGCCGGTCGCCGCTTCGAACTCGGCCTGGATGCGCTGCAGGTTGCCGCGGCAGTCCGCGGTGAGGAACGCCGCCGGGTCGTCCTGCTCTTCGCGGTTGCGGAAGAGCGTGCACCAGACGCGGGCGACCTTGCTGTCCCAGGGCAGCACCTCGAACGTCTCGGGCTCGGGGATCCCGACGAGCTCGGCTGCCTCCGGTCCGTAGCCGATGTACTCGCCGTGGCGATCGACGAAGAGGTTGGCCGTCGAGCCGTAGACGAGCTGGAAGCCCTTCGCCGCCATGCTCTCCCAGTGCGGAGCGGGAACACCCTTGCCCATGATTCGGCCCGTGACCGAGATGAACTGGTAGTAGATGTAGGTGATTCCCTCGGCGTCGATGCGGCGCCGGACGTCGGCGACGAGCTTGTCGCGGCCCTCGGCAGCGACGAAGCGGTCGAGATCGGTTGCCACGTAGGCCTCCTCTTTCAGATGGACGATCGGAAACGGTGTGGGTGCCACGACCGCCGTGCGAATCGTGTCACCATCGTGTCTACGCTCGCGGAGGGGTCGCTGTCAAGCAGTAATCGTCCACCTCGGGATTCAATTGCCAAGAGCGGGACGTTCGTTCAGGGTGATCGAGAGCCCGCTCGGTGCATTTGACGACCAGTGGAGCGGCCCGACCACCTTGGCGCGATTCGTGCGTGCCGACTTTCGGGCGGTCGTAATTGTGCGATTGATCGACAATATGATTGAATGCGAATATGACAAGGTGCGCTCGGGCCGTACGAGTCGCTCCGTGGATGTCGGGGTTGGCCGCTTCTCTCACGACCCTCGTCTTCGTTCTGGCGATCGCCGCCACGAGCGGGGCCGCTTCACCGCCGGAGAAGGGACTGCGGTACTACCGACTGGTAGCCGTCTTGAAGCCGACGCTCGTTGTCAAGGAGCCGGCCGGCACGACCAGGCCTCACCAGGGGTCGGATGTCTCTGGACGTCGATCGGAACTACCTGGGGGAGGGCGGTCACGTGATCACGCCCCACGTCGTTCTCGTGGGCTTGACCGGACGTGTCGTTGCGATCCACATCCACGCGGGACGACCGGGAACATCCGGGCGAGTGGTTCACACGCTCTGTGGCACGAGTCCAGCTCGCACAGCCGTGCGCCCAGTTCGGATCTCGCGCCTTTCGTGTGGAGCGCCGCACCATTCTATCGATCCGGCTCTGATCGGGCCAACCTACGTCGACGTCCATACGAAGCGAAACCTGGCGGGTGAACTCCGCGGTCAGATCACGTCCACGCCGCTCGCGCGCTGACGTCTCCTGCCCAGCCGAGGGCTACTCGAGATCTTCCTTGCGCGACTCGATCGAGTACACGGCGAGCTGCGGCCCGGGTGGCATCGCCCCGGCTCGAACCGGCTCGTCGGGCCCTGTAGCGCAACGATCGCGGCGAGCTCGCCGTCCGCGCCCCACACGGGTGCCGCGATCGCGCTCAGGCCGACCTCGCGCTCCTCGATCGCCTCGGCGTAGCCTCGCTCTCGCACCCGGGCGATCTCGGCCGCGAGTGCCGTGGGATCCGTGATCGTGCGCGGCGTGAACGCCGTGAGCCTGCTTCGTGGGGTGACGACGTCGCCGAACGCGAGCATCACCTTTCCGGCCGAGGAGGCGTGGCCGACGCTCGGGCGCCCGAGCCGCGTCACGCCCTGGAGGTAGCGGTCGGTCGGGACGAAGTCGACGGTGATCGCGTCGGCCTCGCCCGGGATCGAGAGCGTCGCTGTCTCACCGACCTCGTGCACGAGCTCCTCGAGGTGGGGGCGGGCGAGATCGCGAAGGTTGAGTCGCCCGAGCACTGCGTTCGCGTAGCGCAGCGTGCGCACGCCGAGGCGGTAGCGACCCGTCGCCGGTGACGTGCTCGACGAGGCCGACGCGCGTGAGCGTCCCGAGCTGCCGCGAGACCGTGCTCGGGCTGATCCCGGTCCGTCGTGCCACCTCGCTCGTCCCGAGCTCGCCTCCGTCGGCGAGCGCATCGAGGATCTCGACGGCGCGAACCGTCGCTTCGACATCTCGGGTGGAGGGTTGACCGGTACGTGGCATCGCGCTAGTCTCTTTCCACTAGTAGCACGCTATCCCGTCTTGCGCAATAACCGAGGTACGTAAAACCGTGTCCATGCTCGTCACCTGTCCCAACTGTGGCCCGCGCGAGGTGCAGGAGCTTCGCTGCGCCGGTGAGACGACCAAGCGTCCGACGTCGACGCCGACGGTGCGCGAGCTGAACGAGTACATCTACTTCCGCAAGAACGTCTGGGGCACGCAGCGCGAGTGGTGGTTCTGCCGCACGTGTGAGGACTGGTTCATGGCCGAGCGGCACACCTACACGAACGAGGTCGAGAAGACCTGGCACCCTGAGCCTGCGCGCATGACGCGCCTCGCCGCCCAGCCGAGCGAGCGGATCGATCGCTCGCAGCCGATCTCGTTCACGTTCCACGGCAAGGCGATGCAAGGGTTTCGCCGGCGACACGATCGGCTCGGCGCTCTACGCCTCCGGCCAGCGGGTCTTCTCGCGCAGCTTCAAGTACCACCGCCCGCGCGGCCTCGTCTGCTGCTCGGGCCACTGCGCCAACTGCCAGATGACCGTCGACGGGATCCCGAGCGTGCGCGTCTGCACGACGCCGCTGCGCGAGGGCGCCGCCGTGAAGGGCCAGAACTACATCGGCTCGCTCCAGCACGACCTCATGCAGGCGACCGACAAGTTCGCGGGCCCGTTCACGCCGCCCGGCTTCTACTACAAGACCTTCATTCGCCCTCGCAAGCTCTGGCCGCTCTACGAGAAGTTCCTTCGCGGCGCGGCGGGCCTCGGGCCGCTCGATCCGAACGGCTCGCGCCAGGAGCGCGTCGACGTCGAGAACCGACACACCGACGTTGCGGTGATCGGCGGCGGCCAGGCCGGCCTCGAGGCTGCGATCGCGGCAGCGCAGGCGGGCAACTCGGTCGTCGTGATCGACGAGGGCTACGACGTCGGTGGTGTGCTCCTCGCCGACCGTGACGGGATCGGCACGGCCGCCGAGCTTCGCGCGGCCGCCGTCGAGTCCGGAGTCGAGATTCTTGCCCCCGCGATCGCGATCGGTCTCTTCGAGCAGGGCATGGTGCCGGTCGCCTACGGCAACCTGCTGATCAAGTACCGCGCGCACCGCGTTATCGTCGCGAGCGGCATCGTCGAGCAGCCGCTCGTCTTCCCGGGCAACGACCTCATCGGCGTGATGCTTCCGGACGCCGTCCGCCGACTCGTCAACGGGTTCTCGATCAAGCCGGCCGAGCGGGCGGTCGTGCTCACGGTCGACGATCGTGGCCTCCAGGCTGCCGCCGACCTCGAGGCGGCCGGCGTCGAGATCGCGAAGATCGTCGACTTCCGCAACGAGAGCCCGTCCATCGAGGCGCAAGGCAAGGGCGGCAAGGTCGCCCAGGTCTCGATCGGCGGCTACCACGTCAAGGCCGACCTGCTCGTCATGTCCGGCAGCCCGCAGCCGAACTACAAGCTGCTCGCGCAGGCCGGAGCCAGGGTCGCCTACGACGAGAGTCGCGGCGTCTTCGTGCCGACCGATCTGCCCGCGAACGTCGAAGCCGTCGGCGCCGTCACGGGCGACGTCGGGGAGCCGGCCGTGCCGAGCCCGATCCTCGACCACCGCGGCGACAAGTGCTTTGTCTGCTTCTGCGAAGACCAGACGACGAAGGACCTGAAGTACGCGATCGCCGAGGGCTTCGACTCGATCGAGCTCTCGAAGCGCTACACGACCGTGACGATGGGGCCGTGCCAGGGACGGCTCTGCCACACGAACTCGATCCGCGTCTACGCGAAGACGACCGGTCTCGACGAGAACACGATCGGCACCACGACCTCGCGGCCGCCGTACACGCCGATCTCGATGGGCCTCCTCGCCGGTCCGCCGCAGGAGCCGAAGAAGCGCACGTCCCTCCACCACCGCCACAAGGACATGGGCGGGACGATGATGTGGACGGGAGCGTGGCGCCGCCCGCACTCCTACGGCCCGGATGCCGGCGCCGAGGCGCAGCACGTGCACAAGGCGCTCGGCCTGATCGACGTCTCCACGCTCGGCAAGATCCTCGTCAGCGGCCCCGACGCCGGCGCGTTCCTCGACCGCGTCTACCCGAATCGCTTCTCCGACCTCAAGGTCGGCCGCACGCGCTACGGCGTCCTCACCGGTGACGCGGGCCGGATCATGGACGACGGCGTCGTCGCTCGCGTCGACGAGAGCACGTTCTACGTCTCCGCCACCTCGACCGGCGCCGACGGCGTCTACCAGTGGTTCACCTGGTGGAACGCGGTCTGGTTCATGGACGTGCAGTTCGCGAACATGACGGGTGCGCTTGCCGCGGTCAACGTCGCCGGCCCGAATGCGCGTGAGGCGATGCAGCGGGTCTCGGACGACGACTTCTCGTCGGAGGGCTTCGGCTACCTCGACGCGAAGCACGTCACCGTCGCCGGCGTCCCGACGCTCGCGCTTCGGATCGGTTTCGTCGGAGAGCTCGGCTACGAGCTCCACTTCCCGAGCTCGCTCGCCGAGCACGTGTGGGACGCGATCTTCGAGAAGGCGGCGGATCTCGACCCGAAGCCCTTCGGCCTCGAGCCCCAGCGCATCCTCCGCCTCGAGAAGGGCCACGTGATCGTGAGCCAGGACACCGACTCCGAGTCGAACCTCCACGAGGCGGCGATGCCGTGGCTCGTGAAGAACGACAAGGAGTTCGAGTGGGTCGGCAAGTGGGCGACGCAGCAGGTCGCCGACCGCGGCCTCAAGTGGATGCTCGTCGGCTTCGAGAGCCCCACCGGGGCGATCCCGGTCGAGGGCGGCCAGGTCGTGATCGACGGCGTCTCCTCGGGTCGCGTCACGAGCGTGCGCAGGAGCGCCGAGCTCGGCAAGGTGATCGGGCTCGCGATCCTGCCGAACGAGCTCGCCGTCGAGGGCACGCGCTTCGACGTCCAGGTCAACGGCAAGCCGACGCCGATGACGGTGCACCTCGGTGCCTTCTACGATCCCGCCGGCGAGAAGGTGAAGTCGTGAGCCACGCCTTCATGTCCGTCGACGCGGCGGCCGACCGCGGCGGATTCCATCCCGTCGCAACATCGGCGATCGCTCGTGCGCAGCGCGATCTCGGGGCCACGTTCGAGGAGCGCGACGGCTGGCTCGTCCCCGTTTCGATTCCGGGCGAGGAGGAGCGCGCCGCTGTCCAGGTCGCGGACATCTCCCACCTGACGAAGCTCGAGCTGCGCCCCGCGGGCGCACCCATCGAGGGCGAGGGAGTGATCTGGTACGAGATCTCGCCGCGACGCGCGCTCGTGATGTGCGCTCCGTCGGTCGGCGATTCGGTTCGTGAGCAGGTCGGCGATCGCTTCTCGCTCGACGTCACGAGCGCCTATTCGGTGATCGCGATCGCCGGCCCCGAGGCAGAGACGGTGCTCCGCCGCATGACCCACATTCACCATTTCCCCTCGGGCGGCGAGATCGCCCACGTGCAGGGGCACATCCTTCAGCGCGGCGGCGGCTACTGGGTCATCTGCGCGCAGGAGCTCGGCCAGTACGTCTGGGAGGTCGCGGTCGACCGCGCGTCCGCTCTCGGCGGAGGCCCTGTCGGCGTCGACGCACTCGGTGGAGGAGCGGCATGAAGGACATCTTCTTCCGCAAGGAGATCCTGAAGCGGCCCGGGCCGCTGAAGAAGCACTACGACGTCGTCATCGTCGGCGGCGGCTCCCACGGCCTTGCGACGGCGTACTACCTCGCGATCCACCACGGCATCACCGATGTCGCGATCCTCGAGAAGAGCTACATCGGGTCGGGCGCGGCAGGGCGGAACACGACGATCATCCGCTCGAACTACCGCACCCCCGAGGGAGCGGCGTTCTACAAGGAGAGCGTCAAGCTCTACGAGAAGCTCTCCGCCGACCTCGACTTCAACATGATGTTCTCGCAGCACGGGCACTTCACGCTCGCGCACTCGGACCGGTCGCTCGTCGTCCAGAACGAGCGCGCCGAGGTGAACAAGCTGCTCGGCATCGAACAGCCGCGTGATCGACCGCCAGGAGGTCAAGAAGCTCTGCCCGCAGATCCACATCGGCGAGGACGTGACGTGGCCGATCCAGGGCGCGCTCTACCACCCGCCCGGCGGGATCATCCGCCACGACGCGGTCGTCTGGGGCTACGCCAAGCAGGCCGGCCGCCGCGGCGCCGAGATCCACCAGGGCGTCGAGGTCACCGGCTTCGACGTTCGGAACGGCAAGGTCTACGGCGTCAAGACGAACCAGGGCGACGTCTCCGCCGGCGTCGTGCTCAGCGCGACCGCCGGCTGGTCGACTCCGGTCGCCGCCCTTGCTGGTGTCCCGCTGCCGCTGACCGGTTCGATCCTGCAGGCGTTCGTGACCGAGCCGGTGAAGCCGTTCCTCGACAAGATCATCGTCTCCGCGCAGATGCACATCTACTGCTCGCAGACCGACCGTGGTGAGTTCCTGATCGGCGCCGAGGTCGAGCCGTACCCGACGTACTCGAACAAGGGCACGTTCCCGTTCATCGAGTACGCGTGCCGGCACATCCTCGAGCTCTTCCCGCAGCTCCACGCGACGAAGATCCTGCGCCACTGGACAGGCCTCTGCGACATGAGCCCCGACTACAGCCCGATCATCGGCGAGACGGAGGTCGACGGCTTCCTCGTCGACTGCGGCTGGGGCACCTACGGCTTCAAGGCCGCACCGATCACCGGTGTGACGCTCGCCGAGCTGATCGCGACGGGCAAGACGCCCAGCTGATCGAGCCGTTCAAGCTCGAGCGGTTCTACAACGACAATCTCGTTTCCGAGCTCGCGGCCGCGGCCGTGAGCCACTGACACCTTCCGAAAGGCTCGACCCATGCTCTCCAGCCTCGAAATCGCGCAGGCAGCCGTCATGCGCCCCATTGCCGACGTCGCAGCGGAGGTAGGCATCGAGCCGGACGAGCTCGAGCTCTACGGCCGCTACAAGGCGAAGGTCGATCTCTCGATTCTCGATCGTCTGGCCGATGCGCCGGACGCCAAGCTGATCAACGTCACTGCGATCACGCCGACGCCCGCCGGCGAGGGGAAGACGACGACGTCGGTCTCGCTGACGCAGGGCTTCGGCAAGATCGGCCGGCGCGCGATCCTCGCGCTGCGCGAGCCGTCGCTCGGGCCGGTCTTCGGCGTCAAGGGCGGCGCGGCCGGCGGTGGCTACGCGCAGGTCGTGCCGATGGAGGACATCAACCTCCACTTCACGGGTGACATGCATGCGATCACGGCGGCGAACAACCTGCTCTCCGCCCTCGTCGACGCGCATCGCTTCCACCGGCACGAGCCGGAGATCGCGACGGTGACGTGGCGGCGTGCGATCGACGTCACCGATCGTCAGCTGCGGAACATCGTCGGTGGCCTCGGCGGCGCGAAGAACGGCACGCCGGCCGAGTCGGGCTTCGACATCACGGCCGCGAGCGAGGTGATGGCGGTCGTCGCGCTCGCGACAGACCTCGCCGACCTCCGCAAGAAGCTCGGCGCGATCACCGTCGGCTACTCGCCGACCGGTGACCCGATCACCGCAGAGGACGTCAAGGCCGCCGGCGCGATGGCGGTGCTCCTCAAGGACGCGATCAAGCCGAACATCGTCCAGACCCTCGAGGGCCAGATCTGCTTCATGCACGCCGGCCCGTTCGCGAACATCGCGCACGGCAACAACTCCGTCATCGCCGATCGCATCGCCCTCAAGCTGGGCGAGTTCGTGATCACCGAGTCGGGCTTCGCCGCCGATCTCGGGATGGAGAAGTTCATGGACATCGTCTGCCGCGTCGGCGGCCTCAAGCCGCACGTCGTCGTGATCGTCGCGACGGTGCGCGCGCTCCGCCACCACGGCGGCGGCGACTGGCGCGAGAAGGCCGAGCCGTCGCAGATGGCGGCCGAGGTCGAGACCGGCATGGCGAACCTCGCGAAGCACATCGAGAACGTCCGCGCGTTCGGCATCCAGCCGGTCGTCGCCATCAACACGCGCCCCGATGACGAGACCGAGCTGCTCGAGCTGATCAAGACGCGCTCGCTCGAGGCAGGTGCGTTCGGCGCCGCGATCCACAACGGCTTCGGCCAGGGTGGGGAGGGCACGATCGAGCTCGCCGAGGTCGTCGCGGCCGCCGCGGAGGCCGAGTCGAACTTCCAGATGCTGTACGCCGACGACGAGCCGATCGCGACGAAGATCGAGAAGATCGCGAAGACCGTCTACGGTGCCGACGGCATCGATCTCGCACCCGCAGCGAAGGAGGCGATCGCCCGCTACGAGAAGCAGGGGCTCGCGCACCTGCCGATCTGCATGGCGAAGACGCACCTCTCGCTCTCGCACGACCCGCTCGCGCGCAACCGCCCGACGGGCTTCACGGTGCCGATCCGCGACATTCGCGTCTACTCGGGCGCCGGCATGCTCGTGCCGCTGTGCGGCGACATGCTGCAGATGCCGGGCTTCGGTGCCCAGCCCGCCGCCTTCGCGATCGACATCGACGAGAACGGCGAGACGATCGGGTTGTTCTGACGGTCGGCGAGGCTTCGCCTCGCCGAGCCGTCAGAGGTGGGAGAGGCTTCAGCCTCTCCCACGGCTCTTCGCAGTTCCTCAACGCGGTTCTTCGACTAGATTCCTCGCATGAGCGATCTCGAAGGCCAGCAACTCACCCAGGCTCAGCGCGCGGCGCTCGACGCGGAGCTCGCCGACATGGAAGGGCCGCAGCGCAAGGCCGCGGTCGACGCGATCGCGACCGCGCGGGCGTTCGGCGACCTCTCGGAGAACTTCGAGTACCACGCCGCGAAGAACGAGCAGGGCCTGCTCGAGGCGCGCATCACCCGGCTGCGCCACAAGCTCCAGCACGCCGTCATCGTCGAGCACACCTCGACGGACACCGTCGGCGTCGGCTCGATCGTGGAGATCCAGGATGAGCAGGGCGAGAAGATGGAGGTCGAGATCTCGAGCGTCGGCGGCGTCTCGCCGACCTCGCCGCTCGGCAGTGCGCTCATGGGTGCGGCGGTCGGCGACGGTGTCGACGTGCCGGCGCCGCGCGGCTCGTGGCGGGCGACCGTCGTCTCGATCCGCGCCGCCTAGAACGTCACCCGACCCCCGAGCGACCCCGAGCGCACGGCGCGCTCATCGCCTTCGAGCCTTGCGTGCGGACACGGCGCCGATCACACCGAGCTTGTGGCTCTGAGCCACGAACCACGGTCGACGTCAGCCAGACGTCCGGCGGAACGTCCGGCTTGCCGGGAACGGCTCGCAGGTCCTCGCGCACGCCGTCGACGGCTACGTCCGCGCACAGCCGTCGCCTGACGCGGGCGGGGGCGACGTGTTCTCCTGGAAGGCGATCAGCCGTCGAGCGGTGCGAACAGGTCGACGGCGTTGCCGTCGGGGTCGAGCACCTGGGCGTAGCGCTGCCCCCAGAAGGCGTCCCAGGGATCGCTCTTCGACTCGAACCCGGCAGCGACGATCGTGGCATGCGTCTCGTCGACGCCTGCCGCCGAGCCGCAGTGGAACGCGAGCCCGAGCGGGTGGCCGACGGGCTGCTCCCAGCTGTGGGTCGAGCTGCTTCATCAGTTCCACCGAGTCCCACATCAGGCGAAGGCCGGAGGGGAGCGTCGCCTCGAAGTGATCCTCGCCCTCGGCCGGCTCGCCGACCGGAACGCCGAGCAGCGCGTAGAAGCGGCACGACGCGGCCATGTCGGCGGTGACGATCCCGATCGCATCGAGCTGCGGAGGCACCGAGCGACTCTATCTCGTAGGCTGGCGCGGATGAAGGCCGTCGTCATCACGGGAGCGGGAAGCGGCATCGGCGCGGCGTGCGCGCGGCGGCTCGCCGCCGACGGCTACGGCGTCGTCCTCTCGGGCCGGCGGCGCGCGTTGCTCGACGAGGTCGCGGTCGATCTCGAGCACGCCGTCGTCGTTGCTGGAGACGTCACCGAACCGGAGCACGCGGCGGAGCTGGCCGAGAGCGCCCGGGCGAGCTTCGGCGGGCTCGACGCGCTCGTCCTCAATGCCGGCGATCGGGAACTCGGCAGCAGCCGGAGACGACACGCTCGAGGGGTGGGAGCGCACGATGGGGATCAACCTCACAGGCGCCTTCCTCGTCGCGCGAGCCTGCCTTCCGCTGCTCGTCGAACGCCGTGGCTCCCTCGTCGGCGTCTCGTCGAACAGCGCTCTTCGTGCCAGTCCCAACGACGCGTCGTACGCCGCCTCGAAGGCGGGCCTCTCGATGCTCTGCAAGGCGATCGCGAACGACTACGGGCCGAGGGGCGTGCGCGCGAACGCCGTCTGCCCGGGTTGGGTCCGGACGCCGATGGGCGACGCTTCCATGGACGGTCTGGCAGAGCTGCGTGGCACCGATCGCGAGGGCGCGTACGCGCTCACGCATGCGCACGTTCCTCTGCGGCGTCCCGGCGAGCCCGAGGAGATCGCGTCCGTCGTCGCCTTCCTGCTCTCCCCCGAGGCCTCCTACGTCAACGGCGTCGAGCTGCTCGTCGACGGTGGGGGCGATGTCGTCGACGTCTCGGCGACCGCCTGGTCGGTCACCCCGCCGGCGTCCTGACCCTCAGCGCGGCGCGCGGCGCATCCGGTGCGTCGCCGTGGCGGAAGTATGCGAGCACGTCCGTGCCGCTTCGCGCGAGCGCCTCGAGCTCCGCGGCCATCGCTTCGAGCTCGGCGTCGGTGTAGCGGAGCTCCCGGAAACGGAGATACGCCCACCCGGCGTCACCACTCCGATCGTCGACCCGCACGGCGCCCGCTTCGGTGAGACGCTCTTCGACGCCGTCCCAGCTCGCATCTCGCAGATCGAGCGCGTAGCGAATCGCCGGATCCACCGATCCGAGCAGGAGCTCGAGGAAGCCGTCGTCCCTGGGCCGCTCGACGACGACGCGAACACAACCGAGGCGATCACCGAGGCAGCGCACGCGCTCCTCGAACGTCGCGAGGCGTCGCTCGATCCCGTCGGGCGCCTTGACTGCGAACCGGAAGCCGTCCGGCACCTGCTCTGCCCAGGATCGGAACTGCTCCTCTGACAGGAAGGCGGTACTTCGTCGCGTTCAGCTCGACCGTGTCGAGACGCCCGGCATAGAACGAGAGGAACTCGCTGCGGTCGATGCCTGCCGGGTAGAAGTCCGGCTGCCAGGAGGGATAGCCCCATCCGGACGTTCCGACGTGGAGTCCGCTCACGCCGCTCGGCGGCGCTCGTAGCTGACGAAGGAGAGCAACGTTCCGTCCGCCGCGACGACCGGGTCGCGCGTCACCTCCCCGAAGGCGCCGCGATCCCAGTCCGGGAACCGCACCTCGCCTTCGACATCGAGCTCGATCTCGGTCAGGACCAGGCGGTCTGCGACGGGCAGTGCGGCGGCGAAGATCTCCGCGCCGCCGATCACGAAGACCTCGGCAGCGCCGTCTGCGAGCCGCAGTGCCTCAGCCAGGGATCCAGCGCGCTCGCCACCGTTTGCCGACCAGGAGTCGTTCCGCGTGACGACGATGTTGCGCCGTCCGGGGAGTGGACGGAATCGCTCCGGGAGCGAGTCCCATGTTCTTCGCCCCATCACGACGGGGTGGCCCATGGTGAGGTCGCGGAAGAACGCGAGATCCTCCGGAATGTGCCAGGGGATGGAGGTGCCGTCGCCGATGACCCCGCCGCGCGCGATCGCGGCGACGAGCGTGACCCTCACACCGCCACCGGAGCGCGGATCGCCGGGTGGTGCTCGTAGGCGAGCACCTCGAAGTCCTCGAACGCATAGTCGAAGATCGACGCGGGGCGGCGGGCGAGCCGGAGGGTCGGGTAGGCGAGAGGCTCGCGCGCAAGCTGCGTCTCGATCTGCTCGCGGTGGTTGTCGTAGATGTGGCAGTCGCCACCGGTCCAGACGAGGTCGCCGGGCTCGAGGTCGCACTGCTGCGCGAGCATGTGTGTCAGGAGCGCGTAGCTTGCGATGTTGAAGGGAACGCCGAGGAAGACGTCGGCGCTGCGCTGGTAGATCTGACAGCTGAGCCGCCCGCGCGACACCGGGGTGTCCGCCCCGCCGACGTGGAACTGGAAGAGCGCGTGGCACGGCTGGAGCGCCATCTTCGGCAGGTCGGCGACGTTCCAGGCGCTGACGATGATCCTCCGCGAGTCCGGGTCGTCTCGCAGCAGCCGGACGGCCTCGGAGATCTGGTCGATCTGGCCTCCGTCGGGCGTCGGCCAGCTGCGCCACTGGACGCCGTAGACGGGCCCGAGGTCTCCGTTCTCCCCGGCCCACTCGTCCCAGATCGAGACCCCGTGCTCCTGGAGCCAGCGCACGTTCGAGTCGCCGCGCAGGAACCAGAGGAGCTCGTAGGCGATCGACGGGAAGTGCACCTTCTTCGTGGTGATCAGTGGGAACCCCTCGGAGAGATCGAACCGCATCTGGTGGCCGAAGATGCTCACCGTGCCCGTTCCCGTGCGGTCGTGCTTCGGCTTCCCGGTCGCGAGGACGAGGCGCGCGAAGTCCTCGTACTGGGTGCGGACGGGGCGATCGGGAGTCCGCGGGGTCACGTCTCGACGATAGCGCGTGGCCCGGAGGTGGCCGCTCCACCCCGACTGAAACCAGGGGAAGGCTCAGGCCGACGTCGTGAGGAGCGGCTCCGTCGTGCCGGTCTTCACGACGACCCAGCCGTCGAACTTCTTCAACGGGTACGGCGCGTTCAGTGGCACGTCGGTCGTTCCAGCTGCGACGACGAACGAGCCGCACGACTCCGCGAGCTCGCCATCCTTCGTCAGCCACAGCGTGTACGTGCTCCCCTTCGGCAACACCGGCAGCCCGGAGACGCTGAACGTCATCGGCCAGTTGCCCGCCGCATCCTTCGCCAACACGTCGATCGTCGCCTCGGCATTGTTCGGCCCCGCCATGGCGATCGTCTGCACCGGTGCCCCCGGCGCGTCTCGCCCACCGACCACGTAGCCGATCCCGAAGATCACCGTTGCCGCGATCGCCACGGCTCCGATCGCGGTGAAGCGGCGGCGTGCGAACGGGACGACCTTTCCGTCGGGTGGCGCGGGTGCGTGGGCGAGCTCGGGCGGCAGCTCCGGCTGCGGGCCTGCCGCGATCAGCAGCTCGTGCGCGTTGAGCAGCCGCTCGCGGCCGGGATCGTCGGCGGCGACGAGATCGTCGAACCGTGGCGGAGTGACGCTCATAGCTCTCCCTCGAGCGCATCGGCGAGCCGGGCGAGCCCGCTCCGCGTGCGCGTCTTCACCGTTCCGAGGGGCACGTCGAGGAACGCGGCGATCTCACTCTGGGAGAGGCCCGAGAAGTAGGCGAGGTCGATCACCGATCGCTCGGCCTCGGGCAGCGTCTCGAGTGCCCGGTGGACGCGCCAGGAGTTCCACGACGCCTCGGCCTCCTCGTCGGGCGTCAGATCCGTGGAGACGACCTCGGGTGGGTCGGCCATCGTCGGAGCCGGCTTGCGCCGTTGCGCATCGACGATCGCGTTGCGCGCGATCGTGTAGAGCCACGCCCCGCCGGGCCCGCGTCTGCGGTCGTAGCTCGCCGCCGAGCGCCACACTGCCGCGAACACGTCCTGCACGGAGTCCTCGGCCCGACCCCGATCGCCGATGCGACGAAGCGCGAAGCCGAGCATCGATCGCGCGTACCGGTGATAGAGCTCCTCGAATGCCGCGCGCTCGCCCGCGGCGATCTGCTCGATGAGCGTTCCATCGGTGACCTCGGCGGCGCTCACGGGTGTGATCGTCGCTGTTTCGGCGCGAGCGTGCAAGCGAAAGGGAAGTACGGCGTCCACTCCGGGGATCTACGCAATGCGCAGCCGACCGTGGATTGGAGAGCGGAGAGGGCGCCAGGCCGAAGCCTGGCACCCTCGCTGTCGGCTACTACGCCGCTTCGAACCGTGCGCCGACCGCGTCCCAGTCGATCACGTTCCAGATCGCCTCGAGGTACTCGGGGCGGCGATTCTGGTACTTGAGGTAGTACGCGTGCTCCCAGACGTCGATCCCGAGGAGCGGCGTCTTGCCCTCCGAGATCGGGGAGTCCTGGTTCGGGGTCGACATCACGGCGAGGCCGGTGCCGTCCCAGACGAGCCACGACCAGCCCGAGCCGAAGCGCTTGATGCCGGCATCGATCATCTGCGCCTTCAGCACGTCGAACGCGCCGAAGGTCGCCTGCACCGCCTCACCGAGTGCGCCGGTCGGCTCGCCGCCGCCGTCTCGGGGAGAGCGACGTCCAGAAGAGCGCATGATTCGCGTGACCGCCGCCGTTGTTCCGCACCGCCGCCTGCTTGTCGGCGGGGAGGATCTCGAGGTTCGAGATCACGGCCTCGATCGGCCGGCCCATCCACTCGGTGCCGTCGAGTGCGGCATTGAGGTTCGTCACGTAGGCAGCGTGATGCTTGCCGTGGTGGATCCCCATCGTCTGTTGCATCGATATGCGGCTCGAGCGCGTCGAGCGCGTAGGGCAGTTCGGGCAGTTCGTACGCCATTCCTTCTCCTTCGTTCGGTGTCGTTTCAAGGATATGCTGCGGGACGTCGATCGCCGAGCCGGAGGTTCTTCCAGATGCCCACGTACACCGACATCGTGCCGCGCGAGTTGAGGCCGGCCCTGCTCGAGCTCGACGGCATCTCCCGGGCCTCGATCGAGGCCCATCACCGGTTGTATCAGGGTTACGTCGCGAAGCGGAACGAGATCCTCGCAAAGCTGGAGACCCTCGACCGCTCCGGCGCCAATCAGGTGTACTCCGAGCTGCGCGCGCTGAAGGTCGATCTCAGCTTTGCGATCGGAGGGATCAAGAATCACGAGATCTACTTCGCGCACCTCGGCGGTGAGGGCGGCGACCCCACCGGGCCGGTCAAGGATCTGATCGAGCGCGACTTCGGTTCGATCGGCGCGTGGCGTGAGGATCTCAAGGCCACGGGGATCGCGGGTCGAGGCTGGGCCTGGACGGCGTACGACTGGGACGAGCACCGCCTCTTCAACTACATCGGCGACGCCCAGAACACGTTTCCGATCTGGAATGCGACGCCTCTGATCGCCCTCGACGTCTACGAGCACGCGTACTTCCTCGACTTCCAGACCGACCGCGGTGCCTACATCGACGCGTTCTTCGCGAACCTCGACTGGCGTGTCGTCAACGGCTGGATCGCCTCGTACGGCATCCCGACCGGCGTCTAGATCCTCTAACCTCCCGGCGTGCTCCAGGACGCTCTGATCATCGTCGGCGCCTACCTCGTCGGCTCGATCCCCTTCGGTGTCGTCGTCGTGCGGCTGTTCCGCGGCGAGGACATCCGCAACGCAGGGCAGCGGCAACATCGGCGCCTCGAACGTGTGGCGCTCCTACGGCCGTTGGCTCGGCGTGCCCGTCGCGCTGCTCGATGTCCTCAAGGGCTTCGTTCCCGCGTACATCGGACTCAGGCTCGGTGGGGAGTGGGTCGGCGTTCTCGCCGGCTCGGCAGCGATGGCTGGGCATGCGCGGCCGATCTGGCTCGGGTTCACCAAGGGCGGCAAGATGGTTGCCACCGGCGGCGGGGTCGCGCTCGCCCTGGCCCCGATCCCGGCGGCATCTGTCCTGCTCGTCTGGATCGCGACCTTCGTGCTCTTCCGGTACGCGTCGCTTGCGTCGATCGTGACCGCATGTGCGCTCCCGATCCTGTGCGTCGTGCTCGGCGAGCCCTGGCCCACGGTCGGCTTCGCGGTCGTGGCGGGCCTGGCGGTGATCCTGCTCCACCGTCAGAACATCGGCCGGCTGCTGCACGGAACCGAGTCCCGGTTCTCGCGCGCCGCCGATCCGGCAGCTACGCCGTAAGCCAGTCCGCGAGCGTCGTCTGTCGCGCCGCGTCGGTGCCGAGCATCTCGCTGCGAAGCTCGCCGACGGTGCCCCACCGCTCGGCCAGCACGTCGTGCGCGTGGATCGTCTCGAGATTGACCTGGCGTGACAGTACGAAGTCCTCGTCCGCGAGTCCGGGCGCCTCGTCGAGCAGGTTCTTGAGCGCGACGCGCACCGAGTCCTCGACGAACCGCGGCTGCAGGTGCGCGTGCTCGACGACGAAGAGCTCGTCCGGCCGCTTCAGGAGCTCGAACACGGGTGCGCTCATCGAGCGCTCGACGAGATCGACGAGCGTCTCCGCATCGATCTCGCTCGTCGTGCCGACGAGCAGCGTTCCCCGGCCGCGCTGGTTGTGGGTCGCGATGGGCACGAGTTGCAGGATCTGCTCGATCGCATCGACCTCGAAGCCCGCCTCGGTCAGCCGCTCCGCTGCGCGGCCCGCGACGAGCCCCTGCGCGCACGGGCAGGCGTTGATTCCGGTCGCCTCGACGCCGACGACGCGCCGGGCCGTCTCGGCCGTCGCCGCAGCGATCCCGATCAGGGAGACCATCTCCTGCGTCGGCAGGCCGGTCACCGGCGTGACGCGCCGCATGGGCCAGCGTGCCGTGATCCGCACCTCGGCACGGTGAGCGTGCTGGCGCTCGACGATGTGCCGGGCGATCACCTCGGCGATCTCCTCGATGATGCGCGCCTCGCCGAGGACGGCATCACCGATCGCCTCGTCGAAGACCTCGGGGAATCGCGACATGTGGACGCCCTTCTGGCCCCGCGCGAGGTCGACCGTGCACTCGATGTCGGCGGCCATCACCGTCTCGGCGTCGCCGCGGCGGATCCGGATCGCCTTCTGGACGCCGGTGACGCCGGCGCGGGAGAGCGCGAGCTCGACCGGAGGCGCGGACGCCTGCATGTCGGCGACGAGATGCGGCCGGTCGGGCATCTCGGCAACCTAGCACCGACGATTCCTTCTGACGGGTTTCGTCCCGTACCGGCTTGCTCCTGACCGTGTGGTCAGGGAGAATGCGCGGATGAGCGCATCCGAGGATCAGATCGCCGAGACAGGTGAGCGGCGGGGCCGTCGCGATCGAGGCACGCGTGCGAACGCTGCGGCGGCGGCAGCAGGCCCGGCGGCGGTCTGGCCCGGCCACGCGGGAGGAACCTACAGGCCGCTCTCGGTTCCCGACATCGAGCGCATCCACGCCACCGCGCTCGACGTGCTCGAGCAGATCGGGATCGGCGAGCCGATCCCGGAGGTCCTCCACTACGCCCTCCCGGCCGGGTGCACGCACTCCGACGACGACCGCCTCCTCTTCCCGCGAGGGCTCGTCGAGGAGATGCTGGGCGTCGCATCCCGTGGCTACGTGCGGCACGCGGTCGACCCGGCGAACGACATCGAGATCTCGGGTGAGCGCGTCTACTTCTGCACGTCGGGCGAGGCGGTCACGGTGCTCGACTACCCGACTCAGACCTTCCGTCCGGCGCGCCTCGTCGACCTCTACGACGCCGCCCGGCTCGTCGACCGCCTCCCGAACATCCACTGCTACGGGCAGCCGTTCATCGCCTCGGAGCTGAGCGAGGAGGTCTACGTTCACGACATCAACGTCGCGTATGCGGCGATGGTCGGCCAGAACAAGCCGTTCGCCTTCTCCTGCGCGACGGTCGGACACCTCGACGATCTGATCGCGATGTTCGATCTCGTCGCCGGCGGCGAGGGCGAGTTCCTGAAGCGCCCGTTCTGCAGCATCGGCGGCTGCCCGATCGTCTCACCGCTGCGCTTCGGGAAGGACAACGCGGAGGTGCTCGTGCGGACGGCCGAGCTCGGCCTCGCCGCCGACATCGCGATCGCCCCGCAGGCGGGGGCGACGGCCCCGGCTGCCCTCGCGGGCGCGCTCGTTCAGTGCTATGCGGAGACGCTCGCCTGCCTCGTCGTCGTCAACCTGATCCGGCCGGGGAACCCCTTCGACTTCGGGATGTGGCCGTTCGTCTCGGACCTGCGCACCGGTGCGTTCTCGGGCGGCGGCGGCGAGGAGGCGCTGCTCATGGCGGCGAGCGCGCAGATCGCAAACCACTACGGGCTCGTCTCCTCGGTGGCGACGGGGATGACCGACTCGAAGACCATGGACGCCCAGGCCGGGTACGAGAAGGGGATCACGATCACGGCGGCCGCGCTCGCGGGCGGCAACCTCGTCTCGGCCTACCCGGGCATCGTCGGCAGCCTCATGGGCCAGTCGTTCGAGGGCCTCCTGATCGACAACGACCTGCTCGGTAACGCGCAGAGGCTTCTGCGCGGGATCGAGGTCAACGACGAGACGCTGTCCTTCGACGTGATCAGGGACACGGTCTCCGGGATCGGCCACTACCTCGGCTCGGAGCAGACGGTGCAGCTGATGCGGAGCGAGTTCCAGTACCCCGACGTCGCAGACCGCACGAGCCAGGGTGCCTGGGAGGACGAGGGGAGCCGGAGCATCTACGACCGTGCCCACGAGCGCGTCAAGGAGATCCTCTCCACGCACTACCCCGAGCACATCGATCCGGCGGTCGACGCGAAGATCCGGGAGCGGTTTCCGATCCGCCTCGACCCGGCCGACATGCGGCCCGGCAACGGGCGCTGGTAGGCGGCGCGCTACCGCAGCAGGCGCGACAGCCGCCGGTCCTTCAGCTCCTTGCCGCCCGTCTGACAGGTCGGGCAGTACGTGATCGTGTGCTCCTCGAACGCGACGCGCCTGAGCGTGTCGTGGCCGAGGGGGCACGGCTCGCCGAAGTGCCCGTGGATCCGGTAGACGGCCGCGTCGCCCTTGCCCGCTTCGCGGAGAGCGAGCGCGCGGGAGAGATCGTCGTCGATCGCGGCCGCGAGCCGCGCCGTCTCCTCTGCGGAGAGATCGGTGGACAGCTTGAACGGCGAGAGCTTCGCGAGCCCAGAGGATCTCGTTTGCGTGCGCCCGGCCGATGCCCGCGAGCGCCCGCTGGTCGCGCAGGAGTGGATGGAGCTGGCGTCGCTCGCGCGCGAGGATCTCGGCGAGGCGCTCCGGGCCGAGGCCGAGCGCGTCCGGCCCGAGATGCGCGAGCTCGGCCTCGAGGCCCTCCGGCGTGAAGAGCCAGACACCCGCGCGCTTCTTCTTGCCGCCCTCGGTGAGGACGAGCTCCCCGCCGTCCGCGAACGTGAGTCGGAACATCGGCGTCTTCGGTGTCTTCGCCCCGGGTGCGTGATAGCGCAGTCGGCCGGCGCTCATCAGGTGGACGCGGAGGACGAGCTCACCGTCCGCCGTCGGGAAGAGGAGGTTCTTGCCGCGGCGGCGTGCTCCCAGGAACGATCGTCCCTCGAGCTGCTGCATGGGTGGGTCGAAGGTCTTCACGGTCGCGATGTGCGCCGGGCCGGCGCGCTCGATCGGCGCTCTCGAGACGAGCGGGTCGAGCTCGCGCACCCACGCCTCTACTTCCGGTAGCTCGGGCATCAGATGGTTGGTTCCGGATTGGGGTGCTCGTCGGGGAGGGGCTGAACCGAGCAGCGTGGTCGGCTCGATCGGCGGCAAGGCTGGTGGCCTTGGTGTCGGTCGAGACGGCCGCGATGCGATGTGTTCAGGCCTCCCAGCCGCGAGTGTGCCAATCCGGAATCAACCATCTTTCACTAGTTTCCCTGCAATGGCCGATCCGATCCAGGTCGAGGTGGTGCGCGGCGGCCTCGTCGAGGCGATGCATACCGTGCACGCCGTCGCCGTCCAGGACGGGGAGATCGTTGCCGAGGCCGGTGATCCGCGGCAGCTCGTCTTCCTCCGCTCCGCCGCGAAGCCGATCCAGGTGCTCCCGCTCGTCCGTGCGCGTCCCGATCTCGACGATCGCGAGATCGCCATCGCGTGCTCGTCTCATCTCGCCCGACCCGGAGCAGCTCGAGATCGTGCGCGGGCTGCTGGCGAAGGCGCACGCTGCTGAGACCGACCTCGAAACAGGTCCCGAGCCGACGCCGATCGAGCACACGTGCTCGGGTAAGCACGCAGGGTTCCTGCTCCTCTGCCACGAGCGGGGCTATGAGACCGCCGGGTATCGCTTCGCGTCCCATCCCCTTCAGGCCGAGCTGCTCGCGACGGTCGCGGCGGCAGCCGACGTCGACCCCGCGTCGATCGACGTCGCGATCGACGGCTGCGGCGTGCCGACCTTCGCGCTCCCCCTCGATCGCTGCGCTCATGCGTTCGCGCGCCTGCCCCATCTCGACGGCGGCTCGCGCGTCGTCGCGGCGATCCGCGCCTACCCGGAGATGCTCCGCGGGCCGATCGCCGCAGACGCCATGTTCGTTTCGGAGGTCGACGGCTGGGTCGCGAAGGGTGGCGCAGAGGGTCTCTTCTGTGCCGGTTCGCCCGACGGGCTCGGGGTTGCGTTGAAGGTCGAGGACGGCGCCTTCCGGGCAATTCGCCCTGCACTTGCCCACTTTCTGCAACGGCTCGGGATCGAGACCGGGGAGCTGGGTTTCGTCACGGTAGAAAACAGCCACGGCGAGACCGTCGGGGAGCTCCGGGCACGTCCCGAAATTGGTCGCACGGACGGCGGAATCCACGTATAGGATTCGCCGCCTGCAAGGGGGAAACCGGCCGGAGGGGGTCGGGGAATCGGTACTTCAGGGATAGGGCTCGTCTTCGTCAACCACGAGAAGAAGGGGTTCATGCTCTCGGTCGAAATCGCTCTGCCAGACGTCGAGGAACTGCACAAGCTCGTAGAGCAGGGGCAGGAGAAGGGGTTTCTCACCTACGACGAGATCGTCAACGCGCTCGAGGACGTCGAGTTGACGAAGGAGCAACTAGAGGAGTTCACGACCTACGCCACGGACCACTCGATCGAGCTCGTCGAGGGTGAGCAGCACAAGCGGCTGCCGCACGAGCAGGTTCCGGTGGAAGAGGAGAAGGTGGCACCAAAGCTCGACCTCAGCGTCGAGCCTTCGCTCGACTCGCTCAGGCTCTACCTGCGCGAGATCGGGAAGGTGCCGTTGCTGACAGCGCATCAGGAGGTCTCGCTCGCGAAGAGGATCGAGCGTGGCGACATGTCGGCGAAGCAGCACATGATCGAGGCGAATCTGAGGCTCGTCGTCTCGATCGCCAAGGGGTACCTGGGTCGCGGTCTCTCGTTCCTCGACCTGATCCAGGAGGGGTCGCTCGGTCTGATCCGGGCGGTCGAGAAGTTCGACCATCGCAAGGGGTACAAGTTCTCCACGTACGCCACGTGGTGGATCCGGCAAGCCGTGACACGTGCGATCGCCGACAAGGCACGGACGATCCGGATCCCCGTGCACATGGTCGAGAAGCTCAACAAGGTCGTGCACATCGAGCGCCAGCTCGTGCAGCGGCTGGGTCGTGAGCCGAGGCCGGAGGAGATCGCGGAGGAGCTCGAGATCCCGACCGAGGAGGTACGGGAGATTCTCCGCATGGCGCAGCAGCCGATCTCGCTCGAGAAGCCGATCGGCGAGGAGGAGGACTCCTCGCTGGGTGATTTCGTGCCCGACGACTCGGCGGAGTCGCCGTTCGACACGACGTCGGTGTCGTTGCGCAGGTCGGATATCGACCTCGCGCTCTCGTCGCTTCCCGAGCGGGAGCGGAAGGTGATCGAGCTGCGGTTCGGTCTCTGCGGCACCCAGCCGTGCACGCTCGAAGAGGTGGGGCAGGCGTTCGGCGTCACGCGCGAGCGGATCCGCCAGATCGAGAACAACACGCTCAAGAAGCTCGAAGGGCTGCCTGAGGCTCAGGCGCTCCGCAACTGTATGTAGCCGCATTCCAGTGATCGGCTCGACTCGGGGAGAGGCTCAGTCCTCTCCCCGAGTCGTTCAACGAATGAGTTTTCCACGCGAGTGATCCAATTGCGGTCGTCCTCCCGTATCAGTGCAAGAAGTTAGACAATAGAACGACAAACCACTGAAACGGAAGGACGTCTCCAATGCGCAAGGTCATCGCAGTTCTCGCTCTCTCGGCGGTCATGGTTGCGGCCGTCATCGCCCCCACCGCCGGTGCGAGCAATCAGGCCAACAAGGACATCGTCGGCACCGCAGTCGCTGCCGGCCAGTTCAAGACGCTCGCCTCGCTCCTCACGTCGGCCGGCCTCGTCACGACGCTCCAGGGCAAGGGCCCGTTCACGGTCTTCGCTCCGACCGACGCCGCGTTCGCGAAGGTGCCGAAGGCGACGCTCGCCAAGCTCGGCAAGGACAAGGCACTGCTGAAGAGCGTCCTGCTCTACCACGTCGTCAAGGGCAACGTCCCCGCGAGCAAGGTCGTGACGCTGGACGGCAAGTCCGCGAAGACGGTCAACAGTGCGGGCGTGAAGATCACCGTGAAGGGCGGCAAGGTCTATCTCAACGGCTCGACGCTCGTCACGAAGACGGACATCAAGGCCTCGAACGGCACGATCCATGTCATCAACAAGGTGCTCCTGCCGCCGGCCAACTAGGAACAGCGAAACCGGATCCAAGAGGCGAGAGGGCCGCGGGCAACCGCGGCCCTCCGTCGTTCGAGCGGGGTGTCCCGCAACGTCAGACCCGAAATGATCGTTGCGGGACACCCCACGCCATGCTGACTGGGGTAGTGCGGCGTCTCACGACAATGCTGTTTCGTGTCGATCGTTGTGAGACGCCGCACTACGCGGCGAGGAATCCCTTGTCGCGCAACGCACGGAGCCCCACCTCGCGCAGGTCGCTCGCGAGCGAGACGACGTCGGCGTCGATCGGGCCGTACGTTGCGACCTGGAGCCAGACGGTGCGGTCGGTGATCTCACCGACGAGCACGCGTGCGCTGTCGGCGTTCGTCCCGGGCAGCGTCGCGATCGACGCGAGGAGGGCCTCACGAGCCTCGTCGATCGGCGTCTCGATCGAGACGGGGAATTGCGCGGAGATCAACCGTCGCGGATCCCTGATCGTCCGGTTGACGATCTTGCTCGTCGTCAGCTGGGTGTTCGGAATGAAGACACGCCGAGCGTCGTCGGTGACGAGGGTCGTGTAGATCAGCGCCATCTCCTCGACGAACCCCGTCTCACCGTCGACCGTGATCCGGTCGCCGAGGCGAAGGGGTTGCGTGAACGCGACGAGCAGGCCCGAGCCGAGATTCGAGAGCGGCGTGCTGAAGGCGAGCCCGGCAAACAGGGCGAGGACTGCGCTCGAGGCGAGCAGCGCCTTCGCGATCTCCGACGTGATGTCGTAGAGCGACAGCACCGCGAAGACGGCGATCGGTCGCGACGAGCGCCACGATGACGCGCCGTGCGAAGTGGAACGTCGTACGGCGGCGCGCCACGGCGCCAGGATCGTGTCGCTGCAGACGCTTCTCGTACCGGTTGTAGGCGAAGTCGAGCGTGACCCGCACGGCGATGACGACGACGAGGCCGATCGCGGCGGTGACGATCGCCTGGGTGGCGCGGTGGGAGAGGTCCATTGTCACCGGGATTCGGCGGCAGGGCCGCGGTGCCTCCCTGCCCGAAGGCGCTACGCCTCGTGGATCGGCTCGTTCTCCAGCTCGAATGCGGCATGTAACTCGCGGACGGCATTCGGGATCTCGGAGCGGGCGATCATGCAGGAGATCTTGATCGGTGACGTGGAGATCATCTGCAGGTTGATCCCGTTGTCGGCGAGCGTGCGGAACATCTTCGCCGCGACGCCCGGGTGCGAGCGCATCCCCGCTCCGATCAGGGAGACCTTGCCGAGGTCGTGGTTCTCCTCGATCGTGAAGTTGCCGAGCTCGGCGCGCGTGCTCTCGAGGGCGTCGTTCGTCGCGGGAACGTCTTCCGTCGGGACGGAGAACGACATCTCGGCGTTTCCGTGGACGACGTTCTGGATGATCGTGTCGACGTTCACGTGTGCCGAGCCGACGACGTCGAAGATGAGCGCGGCGACGCCGGGCCGGTCGGGGATGTCGGAGAGGGTGAAGACCACGTCGTTCTCGCTGTGGGTCACGGCCGACACGATTGGCTGCTCCATCGAGGCTCCTTCCTGAACCCAGGTGCCCTCCTCGTCCGAGAACGTGGAGCGGGCATGAATACGAACACCGTGATTGCGCGCGAGCTCGACCGAGCGCAGCATGAGAACCTTCGCGCCGGAGGCCGACATCTCGAGCATCTCCTCGTAGGAGATCGTGTGCAGCTTCCGCGCGTTCGGCACGATCCGTGGATCGGCCGTGAAGACGCCGGGCACGTCCGAGTAGATCTCGCAGGCGGCGCCGAGTGCCGCGGCGAGGGCGACCGCGGTTGCGTCAGTGCCGCCGCGGCCGAGCGTGGTCACGTCCATCGTGTCGCGCGAGAACCCCTGGAAGCCGGCGACGAGGACGATCTTGTCCTCGTCGAGAGCGTCCTTGACGCGGTCACCGCGGATCTCGCGAATCTTCGCCTTCATGTGGGCGCCGTCCGTGAGGATCCCGGCCTGCGAGCCCGTGAGGGAGATCGCCTCCTGCCCGAGGTCGTGAATCGCCATCGCGACGAGCGCGCAGGCGATCCGCTCGCCCGTCGAGAGCAGCATGTCGAACTCCCGTGCGTTCGGGGTGGGCGAGACCTCGTGCGCCAGGTCGATCAGCCCGTCGGTGGTCTTCCCCATCGCAGAGACGGTGCCGACCACGCGCAGGCCCCGCTGCTTCGCCTCGACGAGGCGGCGCGCGACGTGCTGGATCTTGGCTGGATCGGCGACCGACGAGCCGCCGAACTTCATCACGACGGTGTCGAAGTCCATGGGCGGAGCCTACCGTGGGAGCTCGAACGCGATGCCGAGCATGCTTCCGACTGTACCCGGCGGCTTCCGGCCCCCGGCGTACGATCGCCGGGTGACCTCGGAACCGCGAACGCCCGGCCCGACCAACCTCGTTGCGCTGCGGCGCCGCGCACGGTCTGCACCTCGAGCGCGACCATGTGCGCGCGCTTCTCGCTGCGGGGGAGTTCTTCTGGCTCGACCTCCATGACCCCGCGGCGTCCGACCTCGAGATCCTGCGGGAGGAGTTCGGCTTCCACCCGCTTTCGCTCGAGGACTCGTGGCGGTTCGGGCAACGGCCGAAGATCGACGACTACGACGGCTATGTCTTCCTCGTCGTCTTCGGCGCGTCGACCGAGGACGACGACGACGGGCTCGTCGAGGTGCACTGCTTCTACTCCGAGCGCTACCTGATCACGATCCACCGCGACGAGGCGCCGTCGATCGCGGCGCTCCGCGAGCGCTACGTCAAGCGGGACGCGCCGGTCGACGACCCGGCACGACTCATGCACGCCGTCGTCGACGGCCTCGTCGACAGCTTCTTCCCGCGTCTTGCGGCGATCGACGACCGGATCGACCTGCTCGAGGAGGGGATCTTCCGCGACGCGGGCGACGCTCAGCTGCAGGAGATCTTCTCGATGAAGCGCGCGCTCGTCGGCATGCGCAAGGTGATCTCTCCGCAGCGTGATCTGTTCGCCTCGATCACGGCCGGGGTCGAGACGTTCCCCGGCATGACCGACGACGACCAACGCTACTTCAGGGACGTGTACGACCACCTGATTCGGATCGGCGATATGGTCGACACCTACCGCGATCTCCTCACGAGCTCGATGGACGTGTATCTCTCGACCGTCTCGAACCGGCTCAACGGAGTCATGAAGCAACTCGCGATCATCGCGACGGTGTTCATGCCCCTCACGTTCCTGACCGGCTTCTTCGGTCAGAACCTCGGCTGGATGGTCGCGCACGTGGGCGGGCTCGGCCACTTTCTCGTCTTCGGGCTCGGGCTCGAGCTGCTTACCCTTGCGATCGTGCTCGGCTACTTCTTCCGCCGCGGCTGGCTCAGCCGGTGAGCCCCGGTCGCCTGTACCGCTTGGCGTAGGCCGGCACCGGGAGGCCCGCCCTGAGACCGGGCGCGGGAACGGGCGGGAGGGCTCGGACGGTCAGCGGAATGTGGCCCGCCCAGACGTCGAGCTCTGCATCGGGCGTGCCGTCGTCGTCCGGCCCACCGACGGCGACCTTGGCCGAGGCCTCGTCGAGTGGCAGCCAGAGCACGCCGGTCGCCTTCAGCTCCTTGCGCGTCGGCGGGCGCGAATCGGCCCACCGTCCGGGGAGGAGCTTCTCGGTGAACGCCTCGAGGACGGCGTTCTTCTCGTCGGGATCCGTCACGGTCGTCGCAGTGCCGAGCACGACGACCGAGCGGTAGTTGATCGAGTGCTCGAAGACGGAGCGAGCGAGGACGATGCCGTCGAGGAGCGTCACCGTGGCGCACGCGGGGATGCCCTCGCTGACGGCGCGGACGGTGCGACTCGCCGAGGAGCCGTGGACGTAGAGGCGGTCGCCGAGGCGTGCATGCAGCGTCGGGATCACGTACGGCTGACCGTCGCGCTCGAAGCCGAGATGGCAGACGAGCGCGGCATCGAGGATCGCGTCGATCGTCGGTCGGTCGTAGGCGGCCTTCTCGTGGACGCGCTTGACGCGGGTGCGGGCAGACGGGGCTCCGGAGCGATGCGCCATAGCGCGTGAGGGTACATGCTTGCAAGGGCGCTGCGGTTCACGGATCATCTGCGGGCGGCGCTCGCCGCGCGGGATTCAACGGCGACGAATGGGAGGCCAGGAGTGGGTCAGGGAACGAACGCAACGGCCCATCCACTCGATCCGCTCTCCCTGGACGAGACGGCCCTGGCTGCACAGGCGGTGCGCGCGCACGTGGGCGAGGGCGGCCGCTGGCGATTCGCCTCGATCGAGCTGCTCGAACCGGGCAAGGACGTCGTCGCGGGCTTCGCACCCGGTGACCCGATCGACCGTATCGCCCACGTGATCTGCTGGAACTGCGAGGACGGCAAGGCCTATCGCGCGCACGTCAGGCTCGGCGACTCGACGGTGACGTGGGAGGAGCTGCCCGACGGGACGCAACCCAACATGACGGTCGACGAGTTCTATGATTGCGACAGGGCGCTCCGCAACGACCCGCGGCTCGTGGAGGCGCTGCGCGCCCGCGGGATCGCCGACATGGATCTCGTGATCGTGGATGTCTGGAACTACGGCCACCACCTGATCCCCGAGGCGTATCGTGGCAAGCGGCTCGGCTGGGTCGACCTCTGGTATCGCGGCTCGGCGGAGGCGAATCCGTACGCGAACCCGGTCAACGGCCTCCACGGCGTCGTCGACCTCAACTCGATGGAGCTGCTCGAGCTCGAGGACACCTTCGTCGTCGATGCGCCCGCGACGATGGGCGAGTACGTACCGAGGCTCGTGCCCGGCCAGGAGCTCCGTGACGATCTGCGTCCACTCGAGATCGTCCAGCCGGAAGGGGTCTCGTTCACGCTCGAGGGCAACCTGCTGCGCTGGCAGAACTGGTCGCTTCGTGTCGGCTTCAACTACCGCGAGGGGCTCGTCCTCCACACGGTCGGCTACGAGGACG
This sequence comes from uncultured Thermoleophilia bacterium, assembly GCA_963741655.1. Classification (GTDB taxonomy): domain Bacteria; phylum Actinomycetota; class Thermoleophilia; order Gaiellales; family Gaiellaceae; genus Gaiella. The sequence continues at coordinate 121,488 of CAVUIQ010000010.1, read as the reverse complement.
ATGGACGCGTGCGCCCCGTCGCGCACCGCCTCTCGCTCGCCGAGATGGTGGTGCCGTACCGCGACCCGTCGACGGATCACTACCGCCGCACTGCCTTCGACGTCGGCGAGTGGGGCCTCGGCTTCATGACCGTGCCGCTCGAGCTCGGCTGTGACTGTCTCGGCGAGATCACCTACGTCGACGCCGTGACGCACGACTCGCAAGGCGTGCCGCGCACGATCAGGAACGCGATCTGCATTCACGAGGAGGACAACGCGGTGCTCTGGAAGCACGTCGACCCGGTCTCGGGCTCGGAGGTGCGGAGGATGCGGCGCTTCGTCGTCTCGTTCCACGCCGTCGTTGCGAACTACGACTACATCGTCTACTGGCGCTTCTACCAGGACGGGAACATCGAGTGCGAGGTGCGGGCGACCGGGATCATGGTGACCGCGAAGTTCCCGGTCGGGCAGCAGCCGCCGTACGGCACCCAGGTCGCCGAGCAGACGTACGCCCCGACGCACCAGCACTTCATCGTCGCGCGCCTCGACCTCGACGTCGACGGCGAGAAGAACACGGTGGTCGCGACCGAGTCCGAGATACCTCCGATCGGGCCGGACAACCCGCACGGGCTCGCGATCGTGCAACGGGCGACCCCGCTCCGCACCGAGGAGGAGGGCAAGCAGGACTACGACTGGGCCACGCAGCGCGCCTGGAAGGTCGTCAACGAGGACGTCGCGAACGGCTTCGGGATGCCCGTCGGCTACAAGCTCGTCCCGAGCGGTGCCTTCCCGCCGATGTTCGACCCGTCGAGCCCCGTGCTCAAGCGGGCCCAGGTGATCGAGCACTCGCTCTGGGTGACGCCGTTCGCCGAGGACGAGCGCTGGCCGTGCGGTGAGTTCCCGGTCCAGGCGGCGGAGGACACGGGCCTTCCTGCCTGGACGGCCGCGAACCGCTCGATCGAGAACACCGACGTCGTGCTCTGGTACGTCTTCGGCCTCCACCATGTGACGCGGCCCGAGGAGTGGCCCGTGATGGCCGCGGACGTCGTCTCGTTCTGGCTCAAGCCGTTCGGCTTCTTCGACCGCAACCCCGCTCTCGACGTGCCGCCGAACATGCCGAAGCACGGGGCCACGTGCCACTGATGCGAGTCGACTCAAACGCCGCCGTGCGCTGGCGCATGCCCGCCGAGTGGGAGACCCATGAGCGGTGCCTCATGGCCTGGCCGACCCGCGCCGACCTCTGGGACGCGTACTTCGAGGAGGCGAAGCGCGAGTTCGCTGCGACCGCGAACGCGATCGTTCGCTTCGAGCCCCTCACGCTGATCGTCAACCCGGGCCAGGTAGACGATGCGCGACGGCTCGTCTCCGACGCCGTCGAGATCGTCGAGATCCCGATCGACGACTCGTGGGTGCGCGACTCGGGGCCGATCGGCGTCGTCAGCTCCGACGGCCGGCGCGCCGGCGTCGACTTTCGCTTCAACTCCTGGGGCGAGCGGTTCCTCCCTTACGACCAGGACGCTGCGAGCGGCGAGGCAATCCTCGAGGCGCTCGAGATCGAGCGGATCGTCTCCGAGATGGTGCTGGAAGGAGGCTCGCTGACCGTCGACGGTGAGGGGACGCTGATCACGACGGAGCAGTGCCTCCTCAACAAGAATCGCAACCCCGGGCTCACGCGTGAGGAGATCGAGGCCGAGTTGAAGCGCTGCCTCGGCGTCGAGAAGATCATCTGGCTGCGCTACGGACACGTCGAGGACACGCACACCGACGGCCATGTCGATGCGGTCTGCACCTACGTCCGGCCGGGCGTCGTCGTGGCGCAGACCTGCGAGGACCCCGCGAATCCGAACTTCCGCCTGATGGCCGAGAACCTCGAGATCCTGCGGAGCGAGACCGACGCGGCCGGTCGCCGGTTCGAGGTGGTCGAGCTGCCGCACTTGCCCTACTTCGATCTCGACGGCGAAGAGCTGATGGTCAGCTACGTCAACTTCTACGTCGCAAACGGCGGCGTCGTCGTGCCGATCGCAGATCACCCCATGGACGCCGAGGCGCTCGCGATCATCGCCTCCGCCTTCCCGGATCACGAGGTCGTCGGTGTCCCCGGCCGCATCATCTCCTACGGCGGCGGCGGGCCGCACTGCATCACGCAGCAGGTTCCGCTGGCCGGAGTGGCGTCGTGACCGACTTCGCATTGATCTCGCGCATCGGCGAGACGCTGCCATCGCCGGCGCGGATGGAGGAGCCGAGTGGCCGTCCCAAGCTCCGACTGGCGGCGGTTCAGTGCGCGTGGAATCCCGACCCGGAGGCGCATCGCGAGACGCTGGCCGAAGGGATCCGGGTCGCGGCCGCTCAGGGCGCGACCGTGATCTGCCTTCAGGAGCTGACGCTCTCGCCCTACTTCGCGATCACGCCCGACGACACGGAGACCGCGAGCGCGGCCGCCGAGGACGTCGAGACCGGTCCCACGACAGCGTTCGCCCGCGCGATGGCGGCCGAGGTCGGAGCGGTCGTGCACGCATCGCTCTACGAGCACGATCCGAACGGCCAGGGGTTCAACACCGCGATCGCCGTCGAGCCCGGCGGACGTCTGCTCGCGCGGACTCGCAAGGTCCACATCCCCGCCTTCCCCTACTACCACGAGGATCACTACTTCGCCCCGGGCGACACGGGCTTTCCCGTGATCGACGTCGGCGATGCGCGCTTCGGCTTCCCGACCTGCTGGGATCAGTGGTTCCCCGAGCTGGCCCGGATCTACTCGCTCGCGGGAGCGGAGATCCTCGTCTATCCGACCGCGATCGGCTCCGAGCCGCACCTCGACGACTTCGACTCGCAGCCGCTCTGGCAGCAGATGATCGCCGCCAACGGGCTCGCGAACGCGACGTTCATGGTCGCGGTCAACCGGATCGGAACGGAGGGGCCGCTCACGTTCTACGGCTCGTCGTTCATCTCCGACCCGTACGGGCGCATCGTCGTCGAGGCTCCTCGGGCTGCGCCGGCCGTGCTCGTCGCCGATCTCGACCTCGACCAGCGCCGCGACTGGCTCACGTTCGGGTTGCTCTCGACCCGGCGTCCGGAGCAGTACGGGTCGCTCTCGGGCTCATCTAGTCTCGGGGCGTGACCACGCGCCTCGCATGTGACGTCCTCGTCGTCGGCGGCGGGAGCGGTGGCTGCGTCGTCGCCGGGCGTCTCGCGGCCGAGAGTGACGCGCGGGTGATTCTCGTCGAGGCGGGGCCGGACTATGGCGCGCGGACATCGGGCCTGTGGCCGGCCGATCTGCTCGACGGCGGCGCGCTCGTCACCTCGCATGAGTGGGGCTACGACAGCGGGCCGCTCGTAGGGCGCGAGCCGATCGCGTTTCAGCGCGCCCGCGTGATCGGCGGCTGCTCGTCGCACAACGGTTGCGTCGTTGCCGTCGGATGCCCGGAGGACTACGACCGCTGGGCCGCGCTCACGGGCGACGACCGCTGGAGCTCCGCGTCGGTTCGACCCGCCCTCGCACGGGCGCTCGAGCGGATGCGTGTGCGGACCTACGCGGAAGACGAGGTCGGGCCGTTCCATCGCGCCTGCCTCGAAGCGGCGGCTTCGCTCGGTGTCCCTCGGTTGGACGACCTCGACGACCTCGACGGCGGCGTCGGTTTCGGGATCGAGCCGGTCAACATCGAGGCCGGAGTCCGGTTCAACGCCTCGTTCGCGTACGTCGACCCGGTGCGGGGCCGCGACAACCTGACGATCCTCGACCGGGCGCTCTGTGACCGGGTGGCGCAGACCGGAAGCGGGGTGGAGGTGACGGTGTGGCGGGACGGGCGAGGAGGTGCGCATCGAGGCGGGCAGGGTCGTCCTCGCCGCCGGCACCTACGGTACGCCCGCGATCCTGCAGCGCTCCGGCGTCGGTGCCCCGGCGCTTCTCCGCGCCGCCGGGATCGAGCCACGCGTCGACCTGCCGGGGGTGGGGCGGAACCTGCACGATCATCCGCTGGCCGAAGTCGAGTTCGCCGGCTCCGAGCAGCTACGGCGCCTGCTCGCGGAGTCGGCCGCGGTGCGCTTCACGCCCGAGGAGCAGACGCTCGGCAAGCTGCGCTCGAGCCGTGCGACCGGGCCGTACGACCTGCACGTCTTCCCGGTCGCGGCGCAGGAGCACAGCCTCCTCGCAGGAAGGGTGGCGATCGCCGTCTCGGCGATGGAGCCCGTGTCACGAGGCTCGCTCCACGTCACCGGCACCGACCCGGAGGAGGCGCCGCGGATCGACCACGGCTATCTCACCGACCCGGGTGGGGCGGACCTGGCCGTGATCGCCGAGGGGATCGCGCGGGCACGAGAGCTCGCTGCCGCCGAGCCGCTGCGGGAGCTGATCGGCGCCGAGATCACGCCGAGCCTCGACCGTCCGGTTGCCGAGTACCACGCCCACTACTTCCATCCCGGTCGGCACGTGCGCCATGGGAGCGGCGACCGATCCGCTCGCGGTCTGCGACGGAGCCGGTCGCGTTCGTGGCCTCGAGGGTGTCGTCGTCGCCGACTGCTCGCTGATGCCCGTGATCCCGCGCGCGAACACGAACCTGCCGGCGGTGCTCGTCGGCGAGTTGATCGCAGACGCGCTCCTCGCCTGAGGCGGTGCGCACGGTGACCGTCCGGGCGGATATCGTGAGCCCGTGACCGCTGTCGTCATCCTGATCGCGATCGTCGTCGCTGCGCTCGTCTTCGTCGTCGTGCTCTACAACCGGATGGTTCGGCTGCGGAACGAGGTCGACACCGGCTGGGCGAACATCGACGTGCAGCTGAAGCGCCGGAACGACCTGATCCCGAACATCGTCGAGGCGGTCAAGGGCTATGCGGCACACGAGCGCGGCACGTTCGAGGAGGTGACGAAGGCGCGCGCCGCGATGGCCGGCGCACAGGGCCCGGCCGCAGCGGCCGAGGCCGACAACCTCCTCACGGCTGCGCTCGGAAAGCTGTTCGCCGTCGCCGAGGCATACCCGGATCTGAAGGCGAGCGACAACTTCCTCCAGCTCCAGAACGAGCTCTCCGCGACCGAGGACAAGATCGCTGCCGCGCGCCGCTACTACAACGCGACGGTGCTGCGCTTCAACAACTCGATCCAGACGTTCCCGGCCGTGATCCTCGCCGGCATCTTCGGCTTCGTGAAGCGTGAGTTCTTCGCGGCCGAGGCCGGCGACCGCGAGCTTCCGGAGGTCAGCTTCCAGCCGTGACCCTGCAGCAGCAGATCAGGGCCAACCGCTTCCGCACCGTCCTCGTCCTCGCCGCCTTCGGCCTCCTGGTCATCGCGCTCGGCGGCGCTGCATATGCGCTCGGTGGCACGGGCCTCGGTGGCCTCGTCCTCGTCGTGGGAGTCGTGTACGGCATCTTCGCGTACATCTCGAGCGGCTCGATGGTCGCGAAGCTCACCGGAGCGCATCCCGTCACGCGGGAGGACTGGCCGGAGGTCTACCACCTCATCGACACCGTCTCGATCGCGGCAGGAATGGAGGCCGCGCCGCCGTTGTACGTCGTCGACGATCCTGCGCCGAACGCCTTCGCCGCGGGTCGCGTTCCCGCCAAGAGCTACGTCGTCGTCACGAGCGGCCTGCTCGAGTCGATGAGCAAGCGGGAGCTCGAGGGAGTGCTCGCCCACGAGGTCTCGCACATCCGCAACCGCGACGTGCGCCTGATGACGCTCGCTGCCGTGCTTGTCGGCGTCGTTGCCCTCGTCAGCGATCTGCTCGCGCGAATGCTCTACTTCGGCGGCGGCCGTCGCAAGGGCGGCGACAGCGCGCAGGGCTGGATCTTCCTCGTCCTCGCGATCGTCACGATCCTGCTCGCGCCCCTCGCAGCCGTGATGGTGCAGATGGCGCTGTCCCGCCGGCGCGAGTACCTCGCGGACGCGTCCGCGGCCGAGATCACGAACGACCCTGAGGGTCTTGCGCTCGCGCTGCGCCGGCTCGAGCTCGACCACCGCGAGATCAAGCACGTGACCTCGGCGACCGCGCACCTCTACATCGAGACGCCCTCTGCGCAACGCGACGGGGCCGTCGAAGTTCGTCGCCGGCCTCTTCAACACGCACCCGCCGCTTGCCGCGCGCATCGGCGTGCTCGAGGAGGCGGGTGGGTTCCGGCTTCCCGATACGCTGCCGACGGCAGGAGACGTGCAGATGTCGACAGGGAGCGAGATGTGAACGTTCGCAAGGTGGTCGTGCAGCGCGAGGAGACGCCGCGAGAGGGAGCACCGTCAACGGTCAAGGTCGTCGTGGCCGCCGTCGTCACGAACCCACATGCGGGAGCGTATCGTGGAGGATCTGGCCGCACTCGAGGAGATCGGCGCCGAGGTTGCAGCGCTGCTCGCAGATGAGGCGCTCCGCGCACTCGGTGACCGGGCGGGGGACGTGAGCTCGTACGGCAAGGCGGCGATCGTGGGTCTCGACGGCGAGCTCGAGCACGCTGCCGCGGTGCTCCATCCGCGCTTCGGCGCACCGGTGCGCGCCGCGATCGGCGGCGGGCAGGCGATCATCCCCTCGACGAAGAAGGTCGACGCGGCGGGGTCGGCGATAACGATGCCGCTGACGAACAAGGACGACATCTGGAGCTTCGACGAGATGGACGCTGCCGAGATCACGGTGCCGGGCGCACCTCGGCCCGACGAGATCCTCGTCTGCCTGGCACTCGGCGTCGGCGGTCGGCCGTACGCACGCACCAGAAAGCCGGTCTGAGGATGAAGGCGATCATCCTGCTCACGCGGCGCGAAGGCGACACGCCCGAGGACTTCCGCCGCTGGTGGCTCGAGGAGCATGCGTCGCTCGCCCGCCAGCTCCCCGGTCTGCGCAAGCTGGTCTTCAACGTCGTGGACGGTGACGCCGGCTTCGACGGCGTCTCGGAGCTGTGGTTCGACTCCGTGGAGGAGTTCGAGGCGGCCTACGCGACTGAGATCGGCCACCGGGTCGCTGCGGACTCGATCGCGCACGTCGGCGGTCGTGTCAGGCTGCTCGTCGACGAGCAGCCGCAACTCGGCTGACCGTCGATCCCGGCAAGCAGGTCGCCGAATCGGACGAGGCGAACAACACACTGGCGAAGGTGACGACCTGCCTCGGGTGCGGCGCCTGACAGCCGGTGACGATCAGCTCTCTGCTGCTGCGAGGCGGGCTGCGAGGCTCCGGAGCAGCACGAGCGCAAACGACGGCTCGGACTCGAGCAGTGCATCGAAGTCGGCCCGCGGAAGCGACAGGCACCGAACCTCCGTTCTCGCGCGAACGCGTCCTACGCGCCCCCCTCCGGGAAGGAGGAGCGCCAACTCGCCCACGAAGTCGGGAGCGGCCACCTCGATCTCGGCTCCTCGTAGCTCGACGTTCACGGCCCCATCGAGCAGGACGAACATCCCGGAGCCGACGTCGCCAGGCAGGGCAAGGATCTGGCCCGGCTCCGCCGTCACCTCGGTCACCCCGGCGGCGACACGAGCGAGACCGTCGTCGGAGAGGTCGGCAAACAGCGGGATCTGGCGGAGGGTGGGATCTGGCATCGAGCCCTTCATATCACGCACCGTAAGCCGAGCGCCAGCCTCAGTGCTCGGCAGTGTGGTGGGCGCAGGCAGTGAGCCAGGGCCTGGCGGCGGCGCCCACCGATCGCTACGATCGTGCGCGCGGCGATCCTGCCGCACGAAGAGCAAACCGGCGGGTTGAAGCCCCGCTCAGTGGTTGGCGAAACATGATCGAGCGCTCCAGGAAAAGCGAGCGCGCAATCTCGCCTACGCAGTCCGTTTCCGTCAGCGGACGTGCAAGCAATGCCAGCACCGCTCGTGCCTCCGTGGCCCGTGCCGGATGTGTGGTGGCGCGATGAGGTGAGGCGTGGTGCGTGGGCCCGCGAAGCATCGGGCCCACGCACCAACCGTTCCGTCCATGCGGGCCGCGAGGGCGCGCCGTCCTCGACTGCGATCAAGGGCGGATCGTCCCTGCCTCCTCCGAGAGTCGCCGAGCTGCGTCTCGGAGCACCAATGCCGCCGCCTTCTGCTCATCGGGAGACATCAGCGTCACATCGACGTCGAGCCGAAAGTGGGGGAGCGTCTCGTGGATGGGCTGATGCTCCTCGCCGAGGTTAGCGAACAGATCGACGACGCGGTAGGTCGACACCGGGTAGGCGATGCCCTTGACCGCGATGCTGCCGTGCTCTTCGCAGCAGACGACATCCTTGACGTGCGCTCGGGTCTCGTACGAGATGAGGATCTCGCTCGGCGGGCAAGCCGACTCGAGGCGCGAAGCGAGATTCACGTCGCCCCCGATGATCGTGTAGTCCATCCGGTCCTCACTGCCGAAGTTGCCGACCGTGCACACACCGGTGTTGATCCCCATTCGACAGCGCAGCGGCTCCTCGATGCCCGCTGCCCTCCAGGTGTCTTGAAGCTCCGTCATCCGCTTGCGCATCTCGAGCGCCATCCTGACGCAGGCCACTGCGTCCTCTTTGACCCCACGCGTCTCCGGATCACCGAAGAAGATCAGGATCGCATCGCCGACGTACTTGTCGATCGTTGCCCCGTGAGCGAGGGCGATCTGGGACATCTCGGTGAGGTAGTGATTGAGCAGGTGGCTCAGGTCCTCGGACTCGAGTCGCTCGGTCGTTTCCGTGAACCTCGCGATGTCCGAGAAGAACACCGTCAGCCTCTTGCGCTGGCTGACGAGCTTCACTTCCTGCTTGCCGGAGAAGATCGAATCGTAGACCTGCGGGGAGAGATACTTCGCGAGTTGCGTGGAGAGCTGCTGGAGCGCGTTTGACTTCTCCGTCACCGCCGATGAAGACGAAGCCGAGCTGAAGCGCGATCGGGAACAGCACGAGGAGCACAGCCGATACCCAGACCCCACCCGAGATGAGGATCACCCAGGCGACCAGGAAGAGCGTCGCCAGTGCGCCGAGTGTTGCTGTGGCCACCCGCGCAAGTCTCGATCGGCGCGCCGCTCGTGCAATCAGCGCGGATGCGCCGCTGCCGACGATCGCGATCGCGATGTACGTCGCGGGGAGCCATTCCGCGCCGTACGCATCGAAAAACAGCGCGTTCGCAGGGATGATCAGCAGCGCAAGCGTGATGCCGAATGCAAGCGCCTGCGCTGCAAGCAGTGTGACGACGAGGCGTGGGCGAGCGCTACTCACGGACCGGTGGTGGTGCTCCGAGCGGCCCTCAGGCGCGACACGAGCGCGGCAATCACGCCCTGCGTGAGCTCGGGCCACTCCGCGAGCAGGGCGTCCAGCACGGCCTTGTCGATGCGGAGGGCGAGTGTCTCCTCGATCGCCGTCACCGATGCCGAGCGGGGCTCTGGTTCCAGCACGGCGAGCTCGCCGACCGTGACGCCCGGCCCGAGCTCGACGAGCGTCTGGGTTCCGTGGTGAACGCGCACGAGACCCTCGACGATTGCGAAGAGGTGTTCCTCGACCGCGCCCTCTTCGATGAGCAGCGCTCCAGGCGACGCGCGCACCTCGGTTGCGGTCTCTGCCACGGCAGCAAGAACACGCCCGGGGACACCGGCGAACAGATCCACTCGGTGGAGCGCGGCGACGCGTTCGACGATGCTGAGTTGGCTGTTCACTCCGGGGCCGATCTTCTCATCCTGGGCCGAGCTTCGCGAACACATCGGGCAACTCGGTGACTTCACACGGGAAGAACCACTCGGCGAGGAGGAGCTCTCCAGGGACGGCACGGAGATCGACCGGCGTTGCCGCCTCGACGGTGCTGTTTCGATCCCCTCCCCGGACGCCACCGGTGACTCCGATCGGCACCCATGCGGGAACTGCAGCTGCGCCATCCGCCTCCCGCAGAGCATCCGACCGCTGGGCGGGTGAGTCCGCAATGGCGCACCGTGACTCCGTCCGCCTATTGCATTCATATCGTAGGGATCGGAGGGGCCCTACTTCCGGGGGCCGGCGTCCTCGCGGAAGGAGACGACGATCGCGGGCAGGCCGCCGTTCCACAACACGCAGGAGATCGCCCATACCACCTTCCACGCGACCGGCGGCGCCAACTGGCTCCAGATCGGGTGGAGTTCTCGCGCCGGCGCGCCGAGTCCCGACGTTCCCCTGGTTGACTAGAGGTCGAGCAGGGCCGGTCCGAGCCGCCGCAGCTGCTCGATTCCGATGCTGTCGGAGCCGATCGGCTGAATGCAGACGTGGTCGGCGCCGGCCTCGAGGTGCTCGAGGACCCGTCCGCGGATCGCGTCCTCGTCGCCCCACGCCACCAGCGCGTCGACGAGCGCGTCGCTGCCGCCGTCGGCGAGATCCTCCTCGGAGAAGCCGAGCCAGCGCAGGTTGTCGGTGTAGTTCGGCAGGGTGAGATACCAGGCGAGCGCCTCGCGGCCGAGTCTGCGGGCCTCCGCCGGGTCCTCCTCCAGCAGGACGAACTGCTCGGTGGCGAGCAGCTTGTCGCGACCCAGGATCGCCCGCGCCCGCCGGGTGTGCTCAACGGGAACGAGGTACGGATGCGCACCGTCGGCCATCGTCGCGGCGAGCTCGAGCATCGCGGGGCGAAGCGCCCCGAGCAGGCGCGGGACGGGCTCCGACGGGCGAGGGCCTGTGTACTCGGAGGCGTTCATCGCCTCGAGATACGCACGCATCGCCGCCACCGGCTTCTCGTAGGAATGGCCCCGGGGGGCGACCTGCGGCGGGTGGCTGACGCCCAGGCCCAGCACGAAGCGGCCGGGATACGCCTCGGCGAGCGCATTCGAGCCCGCGACCGCAGCCATCGGGTCGCGCACCCAGATGTTGGCGATCCCACTCGCGATCACGATCCTTCGTGTGGCCGCAAGCAGCAGTGCCCCGTGGCTGAGCGACTCCTTACTGTTGTGCGCCTCGCTGTACCAGAGGGCACCGAACCCTAGCTCCTCCACCTCGGAGGCCGCCTCCCGCTCGACCGTGGCGGGCGCCCACCCGAGGGCCCCGAGCCAGACGCCGACGCGCCGGAGCGCCTTCATCGCGCCGGCGCCGTCGTTCGGCTGCAATGGCGGCTTCGGGAAGTGAGGCCCATGGGGATCACGTGCCGAGTCTAGTAGAGCGCGGTGTGATCCCGACGACGGCGCAGTTGAACTCTAATCTCGAGGTCGAGCCCATCAGGTCGGAGTTCGAGCTCAGCACGCCCATACTCTGTCAGTCTCCCAGGGAGGTGCCTCATGGATAGCCCCGACCGACCCGTCTATGCGCTCAATCTCTTCGACATCCGTGACCGCGACGAGTACCTCGCGTACTCGCGTCGATCACCGGCTGCAGTGACGAGGCACGGCGGCCGCGTTGTGGCACTTGGTCGATTCCGCGAGAGCGTTGCAGGCGAAATCGAGCCGCGTCAGGTGCTGATCCTGGTCGAGTGGGAGTCCGAAGCGTCCTTCGAGCGCTACCGGGACGATCCGGCCCTGGCCGACCTCCACCCTCACCGCGAGAGCGGGACGAGCAACTACGTGTGGCAGCTGTTCGAGCGACTCGACGATCTTCGCCCCCTGCTCAGGGAGCACGGTGAATCGGCGTAGGCCGACCCGTGCACGCGGGCACTAGACTCGAAGGATGAGCTGGCTTCGCACCCCTGACGAGTCGGAGTTGCCGGACGAGGTCATCGCGCTCTTCGAGCAGCCGCGGGAGAAGCTCGGCTTCGTTCCCAACGTCCTGCGGCTGTTTGCCCTCCGCCCTTCGCACCTGGTCAGCTGGGACGCCTACTGCACCGAGCTGATGAGGGGCGAATCGGGGCTCTCGAAAGCGGAGCGCGAGATGATCGCCGTGGTCGTGTCGGTCGCCAACGAGTGTCGGTACTGCATCTCGTCGCACTCGGCGGCGTTACGGAAGCTGACGAAGGATCCGCCGCTTGCCGACGCGATCGCCGCCGATCACACGACGGCGCCGCTCGAACCGCGCGTGCGAGCGATGCTCGACTACGCGCGCAAGCTCACGCTGCAGCCGACGGAGATGGCCCCCGAAGACGTGGCCACGTTGCGCGACGCGGGCTGGACGGATGAGGACGTGATGGACATCGCCGAGGTGACCGGCATGTTCAACCTGACGAACCGCATGGCGTCCGGGCTCGGCTGGGAGCCGAATCCCGAGTACGACTCACTCGGCCGCTGAGCCTCTAGCCGGAGATCCGCGACGCCGTCCAGTCGACGAGCCCGCCGGCGGCGCCGACCTCGAGCACGAGCGGCGGGGCGGCGGGGGCAGCGAACGGGATGCCGTCGACCTCGACCGCTCCGGTCGTGTCGATGGCGATCCGTGATCCATTGTCCGCGGCGTCGGCCGCCGCCGGGCAGGCGACGATCGCGAGGCCGAGGTTGACGCAGTTGCGGTAGAAGATTCGCGCGAAGCTCCGGCCGACGACCCCGCGGATCCCGCTGCCCTGCATCGCCAACGGGACGTGCTCGCGCGACGAGCCGATGCCGAAGTTCGAGCCGACGACGAGGATCGTTCCCTCGACGAGCCGCTCGCGTAGGGTCGGGTCGAAGCCTTCGAACAGGTACTGCGCCATCTGGTCGGGATCCTCGACGTTGAGGTACGCGCCGGGATACATGACATCCGTGTCGATGTTGTCCCCTTCAACGACGAGCGCGACGCCTTCGACCCTCACAGGATCACCTCCGGGTGGACGAGCTCGCCTGCAACTGCAGCCGCGGCCGCGACCCACGCGTTCGCGAGATACACGCCCGCCTCGGGCGACCCCATCCGGCCGCGGAAGTTGCGATTCGTCGTGGCGACTGCGTTCTCCCCCGCGGCGAGGATGCCGTTCGAGCCGCCGAAGCACGCGCCGCAGGTCGGGGTCGAGACGATCGCCCCCGCCTCGGCGAAGAGATCGAGGAGGCCCTCGGAGGCCGCCTCCCGCCAGATCGCCTGGGAGGCGGGAACGATGATCGCGCGTGTCCGCGGATGGACGCTGCGGCCGCCGAGGATCGATGCCGCCTGCCGCAGGTCGGTCATCGTCCCGTTCGCACAGTTGCCGATGTAGACCTGGTCGACCGGGACGGGCCCCGCCTCCGACACAGCCTTCACGTTGCCGGGGAGATGCGGCAGGGCCACGAGCGGCTCGAGGGCCGAGAGATCGATTTCGAGATGCTGCCGGAACGTCGCGTCCGGGTCGGAGCGCTCGGCCGTCCAGGTCGTGCGGGCACGGCCCTCGAGGTACTCCTCCACCGCGCCGTCGGCCGGGAAGATCCCGGTCTCCGATCCCGCCTCGACCGCCATGTTCGCGACGGCGAGACGCTCGTCGACCGAGAGGGCCTCCGCGCCCGGGCCGACGAACTCGAGCACCGCGTTCGTGCCGCCACCGACGCCGATCTGCGCGAGCACGGCGAGGATCACGTCCTTGCCGGTGACGAAGCGCCCGGTGCGCCCGGCGAGCTCGATCCGGATCGTCTCGGGCACCGCCTGCCAGAACGAGCCGAGAGCGAGGCACGAGGCGATGTCCGTCGACCCGAGCCCCGTGCCGAACGCTCCGAGAGCACCGTAGGTGCAGGTGTGGGAGTCGCCACCGGCGATCACGGCCCCCGGTACGACCCAGCCGTCCTCGCAGAGGACCGCATGCTCGATGCCACCGCGGCCCTGGCCGTAGTACGTGACGCCCTGCTCCTCCGACCACCGCTGCAGGCGCGCCTGGAGCTCGGCCGACTTCACGTCCTTCGCCGGCATGAAATGGTCGGCCACCATGACGACGCGGGCCGGGTCGAAGACACGCTTCGCGCCCATCTTCTCCATGGCCCGGAACGCGACCGGCCCGGAGACGTCGTTCGCCATCACGACGTCGCAGCGAACAGTGACGACATCGCCGGGGCGAATGTCATCGGCATCGCAGTGCGCGAGCAGGATCTTCTCAACGAGCGTGTGTGCCAACCAGGTCCTCCAGTGCCCCGAGGCACTCGTCGAGCGACACGACGTCGCCGTACTTGAGGTCGATGTCGTACAGCGCTGCCTCGTGGGCCGCAGGGTTGCGGTCGCCGACGGCCTCGCGCGGCACAACGGGCCTGTACCCGTGTTGCAGGACGTCAACAGCCGTGGCGCGGACACAGCCCGAGGTCGAAGCGCCGGTGACGATGACGCTGTCGCACTGATGAGACGCGAGCAGGCTGGCGAACGGGGTTCCGAAGAACGCGGACGCGTAGAGCTTGTTCAGCACCGGCTCGTTCGGTCGCGGAGCGAGGCGCTCGTCGATCTCGACCCAGCTCGAGCCGGCCGCGAGGGTGAGCAGGGCAGGCACCTTCTCGATGAACGCCCTTGCCGTCACCTTGTCGCCCTCGCCGTACGAAACCGTCGTGTAGACGACCGGCACCTCCGCCCGGCGGGCCGCGTCGAGGAGCCTTCCGATCGCGGCGATCGTGTCGTCGAGATCGCACACGAGCGGCGAGGCCGGGTCGGTGAAGCCGTTGTTCATGTCGATGATGACGAGGGCCGGGCGACGGCCGACGCCGCCGCCCTTCTGCCCGAAGCCCTCGAACTGCTGCCCGCTCACGCTAGACGCCTTCCCGCTCGCGCATGCGGGCGAGCGCCTCCACGCCATCCTCGAGCGGCGACCACCGCAGCGGCTTCGCCGAAACCGGAGGCTCGAGCCCCGTCTCCGCCTTGCAGTTCGCGAGCACCTCCTCGAGCGACGGCCCGAAGTCGAAGGCGAGAGCCTCACCGCGCTCGGTGCGCTGGCGTTCGCGCTCGGTGTCGGTCGCGTCGGCGTCCGCCGTACCGTCGGCGGCGATGACGACGCCGTAGCTCGCGAGCGCCTTCTCGGACGAGACGAGGCCGAGCTCGACGTCCCGGACAACCGCCTCGACAGGCCGATCGAGGCGATCCTTCCAGCCGCCGCCGCCCGCCGTGCGGTAGACGAGCATGTCGCCCGGCTCCACGACCACGTTGTCGCACTTCGATGCCAGTCGCTCCTCCGTCCCGTCGGTGCGGACGAGGAGCTTCTCCGACCGCTCGCCGGGCTGGCCGCCCAGCACGCCCCACGGGCGCGTCAGCCAGCGGTCGTCGTGAATCGACACCTCACCCGGCTCGAGATACACGTACCGCTTCTCGACGCCGTTGCCGCCTCGGTGCAGGCCCGCGCCGCCGGAGTCCTGGATCGTCGTATACCCGTCGATCCGCATCGGGTAGTACGCCTCGAGGTACTCGGTCGGGATGTTCTCGAACAGCGGCCACCAGGAGTGGCCGTCCATCCCGTCGCCGATCGGCCGGCCCGGGATTCCGCCGTAGAGGATCTCCATCGAGTAGAAGAAGTCCCCGCTGCCGTCCCAGCCCGAGTAGAGCATGTACGGGGAGGTGCCGTAGCCGGCCGCCGTGTTCAGCTCCGGGGCGTTCTTGCAGAGCGCGCCGCCGAGAACGTCGAACTGCCGGGCGAGAGCATGCGTCCGGCAGCCGAGCGCCGCGGGGTACCGCGGCTTCAGGAGGCAGCCCTCCGGCATCACGACGTGCAGCAGCGGATAGAACCCGTCGTTGAAGAGGATCTGGGGATCGTTGACCATGATCAGGTAGATCCCGATGAACATCTTGAACATGCCCTCGGAGAGGTAGAAGTTGATCGGCCCCATCGCCTGCGGGTCGGTGCCCGACCAGTCGAAGAAGGCGTGCTCTCCCTCGCGCCAGATCGTCAGCTGCATCTTGAACGGGCCGTTGCCGAGCCCGTCGTCGTCGATGTAGTCGACGAACGTCTGCGGCTCCTCCGGGATGGCAACCGAGATCAGGAACTTCATCGCCTCATAGGTGCGATCGAGCAGTGCCTGGAGCGCGGCCAGGTACGTCTCCTTCCCGAACCGCCCGCACAGGTCGAGCACGCGGCGCTCACCGGCACGGCACCCTGCCACGATCGCGAACAGGTCGGCGCGGTTCATCTCGGGCAGCCGCACGTTGTTGAGGATCACGCGCAGCACGTCCTCCTGCACCACCCCGCGCTCGATGATCTTCACCGGCGGGATGTTGACGCCCTCCTCGAAGATCGTGCGGGCACCCGTCGGCAGCGAGCCAGGCAGCGGGCCGCCCGCGTCCATCATGTGACCGAACTGGCTCGACCAGCCGACGAGCTCGTCCTCGTAGAAGATCGGCAAGAGGACGAGCCAGTCATTCGTGTGCGAGATCGAGCCCGAGCACTTGAACGGGTCGGAGGTGAGGATCACGTCACCCGGGTACACACCGCGATCCCAGTCGGCCATCATCTCGTTGATATAGGCACCGAACTGGCCCACGACCATGCGGCCGCGCGGATCGGTGATCATCGGGAACTCGTCGTGCTGCTCGCGGATGACGGGGCTCATGGCGGACCGGAAGAGCACGGCGTCCATCTCGTACCGCGCGTTCTTCAGTGCGCCCTCGATTATGTCGAGCGTGATCGGGTCGACGGTGACGCCTGTCGGGATCTCGGCGATCCGCAGCTCGTCGTGCGTGGTGGATGCCATCGGTGCGCCCTCTCAGTCGTTCGGGTTGATGAGGATGTTGAAGTTGACGTCGACCTCGGCCGTGTAGCCCGGCAGGACGACCGTCGTCGAGTCGAACTCGGTCACGACCGCCGGGCCGTCGAACCGCATCTGCGGCCTCAGGCCGGCCCGGTCGTAGACCTTCGTCGCATGCTGTTGCCCCTCGAACCAGACCTGCTGCTCGTCAACGGCGGCAGCGGAGGCATCGGTGCCGGAGAGCTCGCCGAGCGGCAGCTCGGGCTTCGGCACGCTGCCGAATCCCACGGCGCGCAGGTTGACGATCTCGCTCCCCGTGCCGTGCATGCGGAAGCCGTAGAGCTGCTCGTGAAGCTGGTTGAACCGCTCTTCGAGGCCACCGACGCCGACCGAGCGGATCTCGTCCGGGTCGATCGCGACGGGGATCTCGTAGCCCTGCCCGTGGTAGCGCATGTCCGCGGTGTGGGTGATCGACCGGGTATCGGCCTCGATCCCCTCACTCTCGAGCCACGCATCGGCACGGCCGCCTAGCTCGTCGAGGATCCGTGCCACCTCCTCCGGCTCCGCCTCGGAGAGGAGGCGGATGTACGTCTGGGCGAACTCGTCGCGGAAGTCGGCCACGAGGTCGCCGATGGCGCAGAGCAGGCCCGGCGCCGGAGGCACGAGGACGGGGAACGACCCCATGAGCTTGGCCACGGCGTTCGCGTGGAGAGGCCCGGCGCCGCCGTAGGCGACGAGCGCGAAGTCGCGCGGGTCGTGGCCGCGCTGGACCGAGACGAGGCGCAGCGCGCCCGCCATGTTCTCGTTCACGATCGCGAGGATCCCCTCCGCGGCCTCCTCGACCGTGGCGAGTCCCATCGCGTCGGCGATCGCCTGCACCGCCGTGCGCGACGCCTCGACATCGAGAGCCATCTCGCCGCCGAGGAGCTGCGGCGGAAGGTGACCGAGCACGACGTTCGCGTCGGTCACGGTCGGCAGCTCTCCACCCCTGCCGTAGGCGGCCGGGCCGGGAGCGGCGCCAGCCGACTCCGGACCGACGCGGAGCGCCTTCGTCAGCTGAGGCACGTGGGCGATCGAGCCACCGCCCGCCCCGACCGTGTGGACATCGACGGACGGGACCCGGATGCGGAAATGCGAGATCGCAGTCTCACGGCCGATCGTGGGCTGCCCGTTCTGGCAGAGGGCGACGTCGGTGGACGTCCCTCCCATGTCGAACGTCAGGATGTCCTCGAAGCCTGCCTTGGAGGCCACGAAGAGAGCGCCCGCGACACCGCCCGACGGCCCGGAGAGCACCGCGTAGATCGGGTTCCGCGCCGCCTCGCGTGTCGTCATCAGCCCCGCGTCGGAGCGAAGGATGTTCACGTCCGCCTTCGCACCGACCGCCTGGAGCTCGGACTGGAGGCGGTTCACGTAGTCGGCGACCTTCGGCCGCACGTAGGAGTTCATGCAGGCCGTCAGCGCCCGCTCGTACTCGCGGAACTCGGGCAGGACCTGGGCGCTGAGCGTCACCGGGAAGCCCGGATAGAGGCGCTCGACGACGGCGCCGATCTGCTCCTCGTGCGCGGGGTTCACGTAGGAGTTGATCAGTGCGATCGTGAGCGACTCGATGCCCGACTCGACGAGATCGCGGACGATCTCCTCGACCTGCGCCTCGTCGACCGGGGTGACCACCCCGCCGCGGGCGTCCATGCGCTCGACGGCCTCACGCGTGTCCGCAAGCGAGGCCGGCGGATCGGGCTTGACCATGATGATCCACCCTGCCAGCGGGCCAGGAGTCTGGGAGCGGGCGAGATGAAGGATCTGCCCGAAGCCCGTTGTCGTGATGAGCCCGACACGCGCGCCCTTGGATTCGAGCACAGCGTTCGTCGCGACGGTGGTGCCGTGAAGGATGTTCTGCAGCTCGTCGACGCCTATGCCCGCTTCGTCGCAGATCCGTCGAACGCCGGTGAGCACGCCCTCCGATGGATCGTGGGGCGTCGACGGCGTCTTGACGCGAAACTGCGCGCCGCCGTTGCCCTCCGATACGAGGAAGAGGTCGGTGAACGTGCCACCGACGTCAACCCCCAGCCTGTATGCCATCTCGATGTCCTTTCTGTTCTAGCCGGCGATCGGAGCGAACGTTCCGGCTTTGTAGACCTGACCCTCGAGCTCTCGCCCGAGGCGTGATTCGAGCCATTTCGCCACGTCGATCAGCGCGCCGAGGTCGATGCCTGTCTCGACGCCTTCGCCGTGGAGGAGGTACACGAGGTCCTCGGTCGCGATGTTCCCCGTCGCGCGAGGAGCGAACGGGCAGCCGCCGATCCCTCCGACCGAGGCGTCGAACACGGTCGCCCCGGCGTCGAGAGCCGCGTAGGCGTTCGCGAATCCTGTGTTGCGCGTGTTGTGCAGGTGAATCCCGACGGGAGCTCCGAGTGCGACCGCCCGGCCGACGAGGTCACGGACCTGGCGCGGCACACCAACGCCGACCGTGTCGGCGAGCGTGACCTCGTCCGCGCCGGCGACGACGATGCGCGCCGCGAGCTCGGCCACGCGACCCGGGTCGACGGCTCCCTCGAAGGGGCAGCCGAAGGCGACGCCGATCGTCACCGTGGAGCGGATGCCGTCTGCCTTTGCCAGCTCGACGATTCGCTCGGCGCCGGCGACACCCTCTTCCACGGATGCGTGCGCGTTCCGCTGATTGAACTCCTCGGTCGCCGCGAAGGCGTAATGCACCTCGTCGAGCGCTGTCTCGCGGAGCCGCTCGTAGCCCCGCTCGTTGACCGCGAGGCCCGCGTAGACGACCCCCTCGCGCCGCTCGAGCGCAGCGACGACCTCCTCGGCACCCGCCATCTGCGGCACATGCTTGGGGCTGACGAAGCTGACGGCCTCGATTCGCGGCACACCGGCAGCCGCCAGCAGGTCGACGAGCTCCGCGCGCACTGTCGGCTCGAGGGTGACCGGCTGGTTCTGAAGCCCGTCCCGTGGGCCGACATCGCAGATCGTGACGCTCATACCACTCCATCCTCTCGCAGATCACCGAGCTCGGAATCCGTCAGGCCGAGCAGCCCACAGTAGATCTCCTCGTTGTGGCTGCCGTCCTCCCAGGTACCCGACCACTGCACCTGCCCCGGCGTGCCGACGAACTTCGGCACGATGCCCGGACCGATGAACGGCCCGAAGTCCGGGTCGACATGCTCCACGAGCATCTCGCGGTCTCTGAACTGCGGATCCTCGAAGATCTCGGCAACGGTGTAGATCGGGCCGCACACGACCCCGGCCTCGTTGAGGATCCGGTCGATGTCATCGGCGTCGTGCTGCGCCGCCCAGTCCCCCACGATCCCCTCCAGCTCCTCCTGGCGCTCCCCGCGGTCGAGGTGCGTCGCGAAGCGCGGGTCGTCCGCGAGCTCGGGTTGCCCCATCGCCTCGCAGAGCCGCCGGTAGACGTTGTCCTGGTTCGCCGCGATCACGACCCAGAGGCCGTCGCGTGACTTGAAGATGTTCGACGGCGCGATGCCCTTTCAGCCCCGTGCCCGTGGGCTCGCGAACGATGCCGAGCCTGTCGTACTCCGGCACGGTGCTCTCGAGGAGTGCGAACGACGCCTCCATCAGCGAAACGTCGATCACCTGGCCTCGACCGTTGCCCCCGAGGGCGTCACGGTGATACAGCGCCGCGAGAATGCCCTGGACGGCGAACATCGCGGCCAGCGAGTCCCCCAGCGAGATCCCCGTGCGGGGCGGCGCCTCGCCCGGGAAGCCGTTGATGTACCTCAGGCCGCCCATCGCTTCCGCGACCGACGCGAACCCGGCGCGCTCTGCGTACGGGCCGGTCTGGCCGTAGCCCGAGATCCGGGCGAGGACGATGCCCGGATTCGCGGCGGAAAGCCGGTCGTACCCGAGGTTCCAGCGCTCGAGGGTGCCGGGGCGAAAGTTCTCGGATACCGCATCCGCGACACGAACGAGCTCGAGCAGGAGCTCCTGCCCCCGCTCCTCGCGGAGATTCAGCGTGATGCACTTCTTGTTTCGCGACTGCACCGGCCACCAGAGCGTTCGTCCCTCGTAGCGCGCATGACCCCAGTCACGCAGCGGATCGGGCTTGCCGGGTGCCTCGACCTTGATGATCTCGGCCCCCATGTCGCCGAGCAGGCGTCCGGCGAACGGGCCTGCCAGCAACGTCCCGAGCTCGATCATGCGCATCCCGGCGAGTGGGCCGGGACCTGAGTGGTCGCGTGTCATCGGGTCACCGTCTCCAACCATCTCACTTACCACGCCGTCCAGCCTCCGTCGACGTCGAGGATATGCCCCGTGACGAGGGCGGCCTGGTCGGAGGCGAGGTAGACGATAGCCCCGACGACGTCGGACGGCGTTCCGATGCGCCCCATCGGCATCCGCCGCAGAACGTCCGCGCGGAAGGCCTCGTCCTCGAACATCGGGCGCGTCAGCGGCGTGTCGACGAACGTCGGCGCCACGGCGTTGACCGCGATCCCGATCGGCGCCCACTCCACCGCGAGGGCCTTGACGAGACCGTTCACGGCGTGCTTGCTCGCGCAGTACGCGGCCCGCCCCGGGTAGCCGACCTCCCCCATCTGCGACGAGATCGCCACGATGCGACCACCGTGCCCGCGGGCGCCGACCGCAGCCGCGAACGCACGACACGCCAGAGTACGTGCCCCGGAGGTTCGTCTCAACGACGAGGTCGAAATCCTCGACCGGCTGCTCGAGCGTCGGGCCGGGCCGGTTCAGTCCGGCGGCCGTGACGCAGATCGCAAGGCCGTCGCTTCCGGCCGCCTGCTCGACGAGCCGGTCGACGTCGCTGACCGAGCGCACGTCCCCGACGCACGTCTCGGCACGCCGACCGCGCGCCCGAACCTCGTCCGCGACCGCGTCGAGCTCGACTCTGCCGACCGGGAGAAGAGGGTGACGTCAGCGCCGGCCTCGGCGAGAGCGAGCGCCGCCGCCCGTCCGATTCCCCGTCCGGCGCCGGTCACGATTGCATGCCTGCCGTCGAGCCGCTGGCTCGGAAGCATCGGAGCGGCGACGTCCGTCATGACTCGATCTCCCGCCTCAGATCCGCGAGCTCGACGTACGCGCGGTTCCTCCTGTCGATCAGCTCGTCTGCCTCCGCCTGGGACAGCTCCAGGAACCCGCGCCCCGACTTGACGCCGAGCTCGCCCCGCTCGACGTGCTCCCGCAACAGATCAGGCGCCGAGAAGGCGGCACCGAGGCCGCGCTCGAGCGTGTCGTAGATGTCGACATAGACGTCGAGGCCCGCCATGTCCGCGATCGTGAACGGGCCGAAGAACGGGAGGCGGAAGCCGAACGACGATCGCACGACCTCGTCGACCTGCTCGGGGCCGGCGATGCCGTCCTCGACGATCCTCGCCGCCTCTCTGAACATCGCGAACTGGATCCGGTTGGCGACGAATCCCGGCCCGTCCCCGACGACGACGGGCGTCTTGCCCAGCCTGGTGAGCGCGTCCACCACGATCGCGACGACTCCCTCGTCGGTCGACGGCGTGCGTATGACCTCGACACACGGGACGAGCAGCGGAGGGACGAACCAGTGGACACCGAGGAAGCGATTCGGCCTCCGCAGCCCCGCCGCGAGCTCCGCGATGGGAATCGACGAGGTGTTCGTCGCGATCACGGCGTCGTCGCCGGCGGCAGCCTCGATCTCCGCATAGACGGCGAGCTTTACATCGGGACGCTCCAGGACGGCCTCCACGACGAGATCGGCGCCATCCACGGCATCCGCGATCGACGGCGCCGCCGCGAGATGCCGTTCGGCCGTCGCGGTCGTGCCTTCGCCCACGTTCCCTGCCTGCTCCAGCCGGTCGAGAAGCGCGAGGGCGCGGTCGCGCGCCGCCTCGGACAGTTCGGGGGTGGCGTCGACGAGCACGGTCGGAATGGCGTTCGCCGCGAAGACATGCGCGATGCCGACCCCCATCGTGCCGGCGCCGACGACCGCGACCTTCGACGGCCAGGCGCTCTCAGAACCGCTCACAGGGACACCTGCAAGATCTCCCCGAGCTCGGCTGCTCCGACCTCCTTGGGAGACCCGACCAGGAGCCGGCGCTGATCGAGCGCGCCGGGAACGATCGCCGCGAGGTCGTCCGCCCCGTATCCGATCTCGCTCAGCCGCGTCGGCGCCCCGACATCCTTCATCAGGCGCTCGAGCGAGACGGCGAGATCGTCGCCGCCGTCGAGGATCCGCGCGGCGGTCGCGCACCGTTCGGGCGCCGCGTCGGCGATGAACCTGAACACTGCCGGCGCCGTCACGGCGACCGCGAAACCGTGGGGGACGAGCGCGGCGCCGCCGTATCCCGGCGGCCTCCACTCGTGCTGCAGCGACGCGATCGGGTAGGCGAGCGCATGAGGGATGTGGACGCCCGCACCCGAGAAGGCGATACCGGCGATCGTCGACGCCAGGGCCATCGCCGTCCGGGCCTCGAGGTCGCTTCCGTTCGCAACGGCGGTGCGGAGGTGCCGGCCGGCGAGCTCGATCGCGCGTTCGCACAGCGGATCGGCGAACGGGTTCGCGCCCTGATACGGCGGCCGTTCGCCGAGCGGGAGGCGCGGCCGGCGGTCGTACGGCGACACCGTGTAGGCCTCGAGCGCGTGCATCAGCGCATCGATGCCGGTCGCCGCGGTCACCCCGGGCGGGCACGAGAGGGTCAGCGCAGGATCGACGATCGCGAGGGCCGGCCGAAGGTGCTGGTGCGAGATGCCCGTCTTCGTCCCGAGCCGCGGGAAGTCGATGATGGCAACGGTCGTCACCTCGGAACCCGTCCCCGACGTCGTCGGCAGCGCCACGAGAGGAACGATCGGCCCGGGCACGGCACGGCCGGCGCCGATCGGCGCATTCACGTAATCGAGCAGGTCGCCCTCGTGGGTCGCAAAGAGCGCGCAGAGCTTCGCAGTGTCGAGTGCCGAGCCACCGCCGACGCCGACGAAGCCGTCGAAGCCGCCACGCGCCACCGCCACGGCCTCCTCCACGGACGTCTCGCTCGGCTCACCGACGATTCGGTCGTAGACGACCGACTCCACGCCGGCGGCACGAAGCGACGCCTCGATGCGCTCGCCCAGGCCGGACTCGGTCACGAAGCGGTCACAGACGACGAGTGCCCTCGTGACCCCGAGCTGTCGGAGGTGCTCACCCGTCTCGGCCGAGGCACCCGCGCCGAAGACAACGCGTGCGGCGTTGAACCCGACGATCGTGGCGGTGTCGCCGCTCACGACCAGCTCGCCCGAGGCTCGAGGACTGCTGCGGCGACGGCGGCGACCGCCTCGTCGATCGAGATCACGTCGCCGTACTTCGCGTCGATGTCGAGCAGCGACCCGTTGTGCGCGTCGATCGCCCTGTCCGCCACGCCCTCCCGCGGCACGAGCACGCGGTAGCCGTGCTGGAGCGCGTCGACGGCCGTCGCCCGCACGCAACCGGACGTGGATGCTCCTGTGACCACCACCGTGTCGCAGCCCGCGTCGCGGAGAATCGCGTCGAGGGGCGTGCCGAAGAACGCGGACGCAAAGAGCTTGACGAGCACCGGCTCCCCCGTCCTCGGGAGCGAGGCGCGCGTCGACCTCGACCCACGGAGAGCCCGGCCGTAGCGTCGCGAGCGCAGGCGCCTTGGCGATGAACATCGCGGCCTGCTCGAGATCGTCGTCGGTGTAGCAAACCGTGGTGAAGATCACGGGCACGCCGGCCGTACGCGCTGCCTCGAGGAGCCGGCCGGTCGCAACGACTGCAGCGTCCGCGTCGCAGGCGAGCGCGGACGCCGGATTCGTGAAGCCTTCGATGAAGTCGACGACAACGACCGCCGGACGCTTTCCCGCCCCCTGGCGGCCGCCGAAGCCACGGGCGTCGTAGACGTCGCGCGCGCTCACCGCGATTGCCACTCGGCCAGTCCGAGCAACGCGTTGACGTCGTCGAAGCTCGCAAAGCGATCGGTGAGGGCCGCGGTCGTCCGGTCGCGCAGAACCGCCTGGCAGAGCTCCTCGTAGGCCTTTGCGAAGAGCCACGTCTGCGTGCTCGGGAAGATCACGAGCTTGTAGCCCATCTCCTCGAGATCGGCCGTCGAGATCACGGGTGAGCGTCCCGTCTCCGACATGTTCGCGAGGCACGGCGCGGAGCATTGCTCGCCGATCGCGATGTACTCCTCGACCGTGCGGGGGGCGTCGACGAAGACGAGGTCGGCGCCGGCGTCGCTGTAGGCGTTGCAGCGGGCGAGTGTGTCCTCGAGCCCTGTCACCTGGAGCGCGTCCGACCGCGCGATGATCAGCGTCTCGTCGGAGCGTCGCGCGGCGACGGCGGCTCGGACCTTGATCACCATCTCGTCGGCCGGGATCACCTCCTTGCCCTCCATGTGACCGCAGCGCTTCGGCGAGACCTGGTCCTCGATCTGCACCGCGTTGGCGCCGACGGCCTCGAGCTCGCGCACGGTGAGCCAGACGCCCGCCTCCGAGCCGTAACCGGTGTCGGCGTCGACGACGATGGGCAGATCGGTCGCGGCACGCATGCGGCGTACGCTCTCGACGACCTCCGCGCGGCCGATCAGCCCGACGTCCGGCAGACCGAAGTGGTGTGCGGCCGTCGCGTAGCCGCCGTGGTAGAGCGCCTCGATGCCGGCCCGTTCCGCGATCCTCGCGGTGAGGCCGTCGTGCGCACCGAGGGCGACGATGGCACCGGGCTCCGAGAGCCTTGATCGTAGGCTGGTGGTCATGCGGATCCTCCTGTTGGGGCGTGGCCGAAGTCGAAAGGTTGGACGGGTCCGCGCTCGTCCCGAAGGCGAGCGCGCTCGGCCTCGCTGGCGGCCTCGTCGACGGCGTTCCCGGCAATGACGACGCCGTAGTCGGCGAGCGCGACCGCGTGCGACACGAGGTCGCGGAGCACGTCGCGGAGCACGAGCTGTGGATCCCGTTCGAGCGGGTCGCCCCAGCCGCCTGCACCTGCGGTACGGAAGACGAGCGCGTCACCTGCGTTGACCGGAACCTGGTCGATCTTCGAGGCAAGCTCGATTACCTCGCCCGTTGCACGGATCAGCGTCTTCGTGCTGCAGCCGCCGTGGCGCCCACCGTTGATCCCCCACGGCGGAATCGTGGCGCGGTCGTCGTTGACCGTGAACGAGCCGGGCCCCGTGAAGACGTATGTCTTCTCGATTCCCGTGCCGCCGCGGTGGAATCCGGCGCCACCGGTGTCGCGTGCGGGTACGTAGCTCGCGATCCGGACCGGGTAGTAGCTCTCGGCGTACTCGGCGGGCGTCGTCCGGAAGAGCGGCCACCACGAGTGCCCGTCGAGGCCGTCGGCCTTGTATCGGGCCGGGAGCCCGCCGAAGAGGAGCTCGACGAACTGGAAGTACTCACCGTCGCCGTCGTACCCGGAGAAGACGAAGAACGGGCTCGTCCCGTAGCCCGCCGCCATCGAGAGCTCCGGTGCCTTCTGGCCGAGCGCGCCGCTCATGCAGTCGAAGAGGCGCGTGTGGACGTTCAGCCGGTTCGACAGCGGGGCCGGGAACTTCGGGTTCAGGAGCGATCCCTCGGGCAGCGTGACCTCGAAGACGTCGTAGAGGCCGTCGTTGAACAGGATCTCGGGGTCGAAGGCCATGATCATGTAGATCCCGAGGAAGAGCTTGCAGAGGCCCTCGTGGATGTGGAAGTTGATCGACCCGGGCGCCTGGTCGGCCGTTCCCGTCCAGTCGGCGTGGCAGACATCACCCTCCCGCCAGATCGTCAGGACCATCTTGAAGGGGCCGTTGCCGCACCCGTCGTCGTCGACCCAGTCGGTGAAGGTCTGCGGCTCCTCCGGGATGTAGGTGCGGATGATGTGCGCCATTGCGCGCCGCGTCCGCTCGAGGAGCGCATCGCACGCTGCTTCGAAGGTCTCCGGCCCGAAGCGATCGCACATCTCGATGATCCGCCGCTCCGCCGCGCGGCAGCCCCCGATGATCGCCATCAGGTCGCTCCGGTTCGTGTGCGGCGTGCGCGTGTTGTTGAGGATCACGTCGAGCGCCGTCTCGTTGAGGACTCCCTTGTCGAAGATCTTGATCGGCGGGATCCGGATGCCCTCCTCCCAGATCGAGAGGGCGTCCGAGACCTGGCTGCCCGGCACCTTGCCGCCCACGTCCATCATGTGGCCGAAGAGCGAGGCGAACCCGACGCGCTCGCCGTCGTGGAACACCGGCAGGATCACGAGCCAGTCGTTGCAGTGGGAGATCGATCCCTTGCAGAGGTACGGGTCGTTCAGCAGGATCACGTCTCCCTCCGAGACGTCGCCGCCGAAGCGGTCGATCACCTCGGGGATGTACGAGCCGAATTGCCCCACCACCATCTGGCCGCGCGCGTTGCAGATCATCGGGAACTCGTCGTGCTGCACCCGGATCGTCGGCGACATGGCTGCGCGCCTGACGACCTCGTCCATCTCGAACCGCGCGTTGAGGAGCGCGTTCTCGATCAGGTCGAGAGTCGCGACGTCGATCGTCGTGCTCATCGGCTCGCCTCTGTGGGACGGATCAGGAGATTCAGCCAGGGGTCGACGACCGCGTGGTGCCCGGGGAGCACGACCGTCGTGGCGTCGTACTGCTCGACGATCGCGTAGCCCTCGATCGTCATTCCCGGCTCGAGCGCCGCACGGGCGTAGGTCGGGACGTCGAGCGACTCCTCGGGCGTCCACACCCGCTGTGTGCCCGTCTGGGCGACCGACGGATCCGCGCCGCCTTCCGGGCGCGCCTCGAGCTCGGGCAGCGGGACGCGGCCCGTCGCGACGACCCGGAGGTTGACGATCTCGGAGCCGCCCTCGAGCACGAAGCCGTAGAGGCGGTTGTGGGCCTCGCCGAACCGACGCTCCAACGCGGCGAGATCCAGGGCGGCGAGCTCGATGCCGTCCAGCTCGATCGGGATCTCGTAGCCCTGGCGGCTGTAGCGCATGTCGAGGACGAAGCGGACATCCTGGTCGCCGATGTCGACGCTCTCGCCGTCGAGCCAGTCGCGCGCGCGTGACGTGAGCACCTCGAACGGCTCGCGGACGGCATCCGGTGTCGTCGTCGCGATCGTCTTCACGAACGTCTGGCTGAACTCGTTCTTGATCTCGGAGGAGATGAACCCGAGCGCCGAGAGCACGCCCGACTCCCCGGGCACGATCACCGGGTAGCAGCCGAGGATCTTCGCGAGAGCGTTCGCGTGCAGGCCACCTGCGCCGCCGAAGGCGACGAGCGCGAACTCGCTCGGCACGCGGCCGCGCTGCACGGTGACGACGCGGAGCGCGCCGAGCATCGCCTCGTCGACCATGTCGACGATCGCGCGGGCGGTCTCCTCGACCCCGGTGCCGCGCGCCTCGGCGACCCGCGAAACGGCGGCGTGCGCTGCTTCGACGTCGAGCTCGAACTCGCCGCCGAGCAGGCGCGGAGGCAGGTGACCGAGGACGATGTTCGCGTCCGTGACCGTCGCTCCCGTCCCGCCGCGGCCGTAACAGGCAGGGCCGGGAAGGGCGCCGGCGCTCTCGGGGCCGACCCGGAGTGCTCCCGTCGCCTCGGCGACGTAGGCGATCGAGCCGCCGCCGGCGCCGATGCTGGCAACGTCGACGGCCGGGGCGCGCACGGGGAAGTCGCCGACGTTCGTCTCGCGCGTGATCTCCGGCCGTCCCGAAACGCAGACGGCGACATCCGTCGACGTCCCACCCATGTCGAAGGTGAGGATGCGGTCGAAGCCCGCGTGGGATGCGACGAACGACGCGCCGCTGACGCCCCCGGCGGGGCCGGAGAGAACGGTCTGGACGGGGTTCTTGCACGCCGACTCGAGGCTCATCAGGCCGCCGTCGGACCGCACGACCTGGATCGGTGCGCGCACGTTCGCGGCCGCGAGGCCGTCCCGAACGTTCGTCAGGTACCGCTCGAGCGCGGGCGCGACATAGGCGTTCATCAGCGTCGTCACGGTGCGCTCGTACTCGCGGAACTCGGGCAGGATCTCGGACGAGATCGAAAGCGGAACGTCCGGCGCGACGGACGCGGCGACCTCGGCGATGACGCGCTCGTGCCGTCCGTTCGCGTGCGCGTTGAGCAAGCAGACGGTGAGCGCCTCGACGCCGTCGGCGACGAGCTCCTCGATCGCGACGCGGACGGCGTCCTCGTCGATCGCCTCGATGATCGAGCCGTCGGCGCCCGTCCGCTCCGGCACCTCGCGGACGTAGCGCGTGTCGGTCAGTGGCTCGGGCTTCTCGTACACCATGAACCCGAACAGCGGCCCCGGCGTCCACGCCTCGGCGAGGTGGAGGATGTGCCGGAAGCCCTTCGTGACGATGAGGCCGCAGAGTGCTCCCCGGCGCTCGAGGACGGCGTTCGTGGCGACGGTCGTGCCGTGGAGGATCGCGTCGAGGTCGGGGAGGCCGACGCTCGCGCGGTCGGCGACGAGGCGGATCCCGTCGATCACCCCGACGGATTGGTCGAGCGGCGTGCTCGGCGTCTTCGCCAGCCAGACGCGCTGGGCGTCGCTGTCGTAGAGAACCACATCCGTGAACGTCCCGCCGACGTCCACGCCGAGCCGATAGGTCACGCCGTCTCCTCGCGGGCGAGCACGGCGCTGCCGTACTTGTCGACGCGGACGTCGCAGCTGCGCGCGTGACCCTCGAAGTTCTCGATCCTGGACTGGCGGGCGCAGATCTCGCCGATCATCGCGCTCGCCTCCTCGTCGCACTCCTGGAAGGTCACGGTCTTGAGGAACTTCCCGACCCACAGGCCACCCGTGTAGCGGGCCGCGCCGCGCGTCGGGAGAATGTGGTTCGTGCCGATCGTCTTGTCGCCGTAGGCCACGGTCGTCGCCTCGCCGAGGAAGAGGGCGCCGTAGTTGCGCATCCGCTCGAGATACCAGCGCGGATTCGCCGTCTGGATCTCGACGTGCTCGAAGGCGTACTCGTCGGCCAGCTCGAGCGCCTCCTCGTCCGAGGCGACGACGACGATCTCGCCGAAGTCCTCCCATGCCCTGGCCGCGATGTCCGCGGTCGACAGGTCCTCGAGCTGCACGGCGACCTGGCGCAGCGTCTCCTCGGCGAGTGGCTGCGAGGTCGTGATGAGGACGGCCGGGGAGGCCGGCCCGTGCTCGGCCTGCCCGAGCAGGTCGGCGGCGACGATCACGGGGTCGGCGGTCTCGTCGGCGACGATCAGGATCTCCGTCGGGCCGGCGATGAGGTCGATGCCGACCTTGCCGAACAGCCGTCGCTTGGCCTCGACGACGTATGCGTTGCCCGGGCCGACGAGGAAGTCGACCGGGCTGATGGACTCCGTCCCGAGCGCGAGAGCGGCGATCGCCTGGACGCCACCGAGGACGTAGATCTCGTCTGCCCCGGCGAGGTGCATCGCGGCGACGGTGGCATCCGGGATCCGCCCATCGAGCGGCGGAGTGCAGGCCGCAACGCGCTCGACGCCTGCGACCTTCGCAGTGACGATGCTCATGTGAGCGGACGCGACCATCGGGTAGCGGCCCCCCGGGACATACGCACCGACGCTCGCCACGGGCAGATGCCGATGACCGAGCCGGACACCGGGGAGGGTCTCGACCTCGAGGTCGGTCATCGTCGCCCGCTGCGCCACCGCGAACGCCCGCACCTGCTCCTGGCAGAAGACGATGTCGTCGAGCACCTGGGTCGGGACGCGCTCGAGGCACGCCGCGATCGCGTCGGCCGTCAGCAGGAAGCTCTGCGGCTCCCAGGCGTCGAGGCGCGCCGAGTACCGCGAAACGGCAGCGTCGCCGCCCGCTCGCGACGGCCGAGATGATCTCGTCGACGACCTGGGCGACGGCGCTGTCGTCGCTCGCGCGCTCGTGCTTGCGCGTGGGGGTTTTCAGGGTCTGCAAGGGCAGCTCTTTTCGTAGTGTGACTACGTATGCATAGACCGCAGCCGGTGGTCTTGTCAAATCGATTCACCCTACCGGTTCCCGCTCGCGGGTCGGCGCGTTCGAGGCACCGGTCTGCCATGCTCCGGTGATGGCCGTCACGAGCAAGGACATCGCGCGCAAGCTCGGGATCAGCCAGTCAACGGTGTCGCGTGCCCTGCGGGGCGACCCGCGCGTCGCGCCGGACACGCTGGCGCGCGTGCTCGAGGCGGCGGAGGAGATGAACTACACGCCGAACCTGGCCGCCCGCAGCCTGATCACCCGCAAGACGGGCACGATCGGGGTCGTCGTCAACGACATCACGAACCCCTTCTACCCGGAACTGCTCGAGATCCTCCACAACGAGTTCGCGCTCGCCGGCTACCGCACCGTCCTCTTCAACGAGCGCACGGACGCGAGCCCGGAGCAGCAGATCACCGACCTCGTCAACGGCGCGGCGGCGGACGGGGTGATCTACGTGTCGGCCACGCTCGGGTCGCCGCTCCCCGGTCGGCCCGGCGGCGTGCCGGTCGTCCTCGTGAACCGCTACCTCGACCACGTGGAGGTCGACACGGTCGTCTCCGACAACCGCCGCGGCGGGCGCCTCGTCGCCGAGGCACTCGTCGAGCTCGGCCACCGCCGGATCGCGCTCATCGCCGGACCGGAGAACACGACGACGAGCAGGGACCGTGAGCGCGGCTTCCGCGAGCAGCTCGAGGCGTCGGGCGTCGAGTTCGACGACACCCTGCGCAGGGTCGGTCAGTTCACGCACCAGAGCGGCTACCAGTGGTGCCTCGACCTGCTCGCGTCCGAGCCCCGGCCGACCGCCGTGTTCGCCGCGAACGACGTGGTGGCGTTCGGCGCGCTCGACGCTGCGCGGCGCGTCGGCGTACGCGTTCCCGCCGAGCTGTCGATCGTCGGCTTCGACGACATCGACATGGCGGGGTGGGAAGGTTTCAGCCTCACCACCGTCAGGCAGCCGCTCCCTGAGATGGGCCGAGCGGCCGCCAACCTCCTGATCGAGCGAGTCGAGTCGGGCGACGGCGGCCCGCCGCGCCGGCGTGTCTTCCCGGTCGGCCTCGTGCGCCGGGAGACGCTCGCCATCGCGCCCGTAGGCTGAGCCGCAAGCGTCAGCGAGCGACGGCGTTTGACATGGCTCCGAGCACCTTGTATGACTACGTATGCATTGCTGGCGTTGCCTAACCAGATCGTCCAGAGCCCGTCCAATCTCGTAGAGGCGATACCTGCACTACCCGCTCCGCGGGCGTTCATCAATCGTTAGGAAAGGACGTACACAATGAGGCGCATGTCATTGCGTTGGGTTTCGCTCGCGGCACTCGTATTCGTCGCGGCGGTCGCCGTCTCCAGTGCGCTGGGAGCGAGCGGCAAGAAGAGCGCGCTCGAAGGCAAGAAGGTCGGAGTCATCATCTGCACCGAGCAGAACCCGTTCTGTGCCGCCTGGGCGAACAGCGTCAAGAAGGGCTTCGAGAAGCAGGGGGCCGAGGTCACGGTGCTCTCCTCCATGTTCGATCCTGCAGTCGACGCGCAGAACATGAACCGCCTGATCGCGGATCAGCCCGACCTGATCGTCTCGGTGCCTGCGAGCGCCTCGGCGATCGTCCCGTCGTACATCCGTGCGAAGGCAGCAGGCATCCCGGTCCTCGGGGCCATCGGTCGCCAGTCGGCTGCGGGCGCGAAGCTCGTCACCGCTGAGGCACGCACCGACGACCCGGCGCTCGGGAAGTTCGCGGCGATGAACCTCGTCGAGGGCATGAAGAAGGCGGGCTTCACGAAGGGCAACGTCATCGCCCTCACCGGAACCGCCAGCCAGAACAACGTCACCGACCGCATGGCCGCGTTCAAGGCGTACATGAAGAAGTTCCCGCAGTACAAGATCGTTGCCATCGAGGACACCAACTGGGATCAGGCGACGTCCGCAAAGGTCGCGCAGCAGCTGCTCTCGAAGTACGCCTCGAAGGGCGGCATCCAGGGCGCCTACGGCATGGCCGACAACATGGCGATCGGCATCATTCAGGGCGCGAAGCAGGCAGGCGTCCCGGTGGGCGTCGCCAAGAAGGGCCTCGTCGTCACGGGCAGCAACTGCCTCGCCGTCGGCATCAAGGCGATCAAGGCGGGTCAGGAGTACGGCACCGGAACGCAGGCGCCGCAGGTCGAGGCGGCCCTCGCCGTCAAGATCGGCACGCAGATCCTGAACGGTCAGAAGGTCCCCAAGGTCTCCTACGTCAAGGAGCACCGCATCACCAAGGCGAACGTGGCGCAGTTCACGAAGGTCTGCACCTTCTAGCGTTCGTTTAACCTCCGACGAATGAACGGCGAACGGGATCCGGCACCTACGTCCGGATCCCGTTCGTCCGTCGTCGATCCTTCGACTGCGCCGGTGATCCTCGAGGTCATCGACTTCTCGAAGTCCTACGGCCCGGTACAGGCCGTTCGGAGCCTCTCCCTCGACGTGAGGGTCGGCGAGGTGCACGCGATCTGCGGGCACAACGGCGCCGGCAAGAGCACCCTCGTCAAGGCGCTCGTCGGGCTCGTCAGGCCCGACGAGGGCGTGATCCGCTTCGACGGCGAGGAGATCTCGCTCCGAAACCCGCACGACGCGCAGGGATACGGCATCGCGCTCGTGAACCAGGAGCTGAGCCTCGTGCCCGAGCTGAGCGTCGAGGACAACATCTTTCTGGGAGGGCTCGAGGTGCCCCTCGTCTACCGGCGCCGTCGCCTCTCCGAGCACGCACGAAGCGTTCTCGACCAGCTCGGCCTTCGCCCACGTCCAGCTCGCGACCGCGGTCGAGTCCCTCTCGATCGGCGAGCGGCAACTCGTCGAGATCGCCCGTCT
This sequence comes from uncultured Thermoleophilia bacterium, assembly GCA_963741655.1. GTDB lineage: Bacteria > Actinomycetota > Thermoleophilia > Gaiellales > Gaiellaceae > Gaiella. The sequence continues at coordinate 88,474 of CAVUIQ010000010.1, read as the reverse complement.
CCTCGTCCGCGACGCTCGCCTGCTCATCCTCGACGAGCCGACGGCGACGCTCAGCAAGCCGGAGATCGAGCGCGTCTTCAAGGCGACGCGCGACCTGGTCGCGCAGGGCCGGAGCGTCATCTTCGTCTCGCACCGGTTGGACGAGGTCTTCGAGCTCTGCGATCGCGTCACGGTGCTGCGCGACGGCCAGCGCGTCGCAACGCACGAGATCCACGCGATCGACCGGCGCAGCCTGATCGCGAACATGCTCGGCGAGATGGAGGGCGCGCGGGCGATGGTCGACCACGAGCACGTCGTGCCGGGGTCGGGCGAGACCGTCGTCAGGATCGAAGGGCTCATCGTGCCGGGGAGCGTCGACGATGTCTCGCTCACGCTCGAGAGCGGCATCATCACCGGGCTTGCCGGCCAGGTCGGATCGGGCACGAGCACGATCCTCCGCGCACTCGGCGGGCTCGCGCCGGACGCCTCCGGGACGGTGGAGGTCCGGGGGAAGCAGGTTCTCCTGAACACGCCTCGGCGCGCCGCAGCAGCCGGCGTGCTGTACATCCCGAACGACCGACAGCGCGAGGGGCTCTTTCTCGGCCAGACGGTGGAGCGCAACCTGACGGCCGCGCGGCTTCGCCGGCTGAGCCGGCTCGGCATCCTGCTGCGCCGGAGGGTCCAGCGTGTGGCGCGGGAGCTCGCGACCATGGCGGGTGTCTCGGTCGACAGGCTCGGCTCTCCGGCCGCGAGCCTCAGCGGCGGCAACCAGCAGAAGGTCCTGCTCGGCAGGGCGCTTCAGCTCGAGGGAACAGCGCTGCTCGCCCTCGACGAGCCGACCCGTGGCGTCGACGTCGGCGGGCGCGCGGACATCCACAACCTCGTCCGTGACGCGGCCCGCCGAGGCACGGCGGTGATCTTCTCGTCGACGGAGCTCGACGAGGTGCTCGACCTCGCCGATGTCGTCGTCACGATCTTCCACGGCCGAATCGTCTCGGTCGTCCCGCGGGCCGAGGCATCGGCGTCCACGATCCTCGCCGACATGACGACCAGCCACGCCTCCGCTGCGGGGGCCGCGGAGTGAGCAGCATGATCGCCCGCGTCGGCATCGAGCGCCGGCCGCTCGGGGCCGCCGACATCGCCCTTGCCGTCTGGATCGCGATCCTCGCGGTCGTGACGATCTACGGGGCGTTCACGACCACCGGCTTCCTGACGGTGAGCAACATGAAGGCGATCCTCACGGCGGCATCGTTCGTCGGGATCATCGCCGTCGGTCTCACCGTCATCATCCTCAGCGGCAACCTCTTCTCGCTCGCCCTCGGGCAAACCGCCGCCATCTCGGCGATGGTCTTCCTCTACTCGCTCCGCTTCGGACTCGCCTTCGCGATCATCGTGACGTTGCTGCTCGGCCTTGCGATCGGGGCCGCACAGGGGTTCGCGGTCGGCGCCTGGGGGGCCAACCCGATCATCATCACGATCGGCGCAGCCGGGCTGATGGAAGGGATGGCCGTGTGGCTCTCGCACGGCCAGAGCATCATCCCGCCGTCCGACGAGACGAGCTGGGAGCACCTCGGGCAACCCGTGCTCGGCCTGCCCGCGCCGGTCTACGTCTTCATCGTGGTCACGGTCATCCTCGCGGTGGTGATGCGGCGCACGAGATTCGGGCGGCAGATCTACCTGCTCGGCGAGAACCGGGTCGCGGCCCGGGCAGCGGCGCTGCCGATCACGCTCCTGACCGTCGGCGCGTTCGGGGTCGCATCGCTCTACACGGCGGGCTCGGGGATCCTGATCGGCGCCACGAGCGCGAATGCCTCGCTGCTCCTCACCGGCAGCTACACGTATGACGCCATCGCGGCCGCCCTCGTCGGCGGAAACGCGGTGACGGGCGGGCGCGGGTCGATCGCGAGGACGGCCGCGGGCGCGATCTTCATCGCGACCATCTCGGACATGCTCCTTCTGCGCGGCTATTCGACGGGGGCTCAGATCCTCGTTCGCGGGATCATCGTCGTCGTCGTCGTCGTTCTGATGAACCTTCGGGAGCGGAGCAGATGAGCACGGTCGAGACGTCCCGTCGGTATCCGAAAGCCGGAGAGCTCGCCCCGTTCGCGATCCTGGCCGCCATGATCGTGGCGCTCGCACTGGTGCCGGTGGTCACGCAGTACACGGTGCGGACGGCAAACATCTACGACATCTTCCAGAACTTCTCGTCGTACGGCCTCGTCGCCCTCGCGCTCGGGATCACCATCATCGCGGGCGAGTTCGACCTCTCGGTCTCGTCGATGTACCTCCTCGGTGGGATGGTGGCGGTGCTCACGGGCGGAGGGTCGCCCCTCGTCGGCATCGCGGCTGCCCTCGGGACGGCGATCCTCGTCGGCCTCGTCCAGGGTGGCCTGATCGCCCGCTTCCGGCTGAACTCGATGCCCGTCACACTCGGCGGCTACCTCGTCGTGCTCGGCATCACGTACATCCTCGGACACAACAAGAGCGTCATGTACGACAACTTCACGGTCGGGCTCAGGCTCGACGAACCGGTCGCGCAGATCTTCTCGATCAGGAGCCTCGTCGCGATCGGGATCTTCGTGCTCGCCGCCGTCGTCCTCCGCTACCTCCGCGTCGGCCGCGACCTCCGCGCAATCGGCGGCGACCGGCGGGCGGCTCGGGTAGCAGGCGTTCCGGTCGACCGGCTCCTCGTCGGTGTGTTCGTCGTCGCGGCCCTCGGCGCCGCGTTGCCCGGCGCTCTCCTCAGCTACAGCCTCGCGACGGCCAGCCCGACGAACATCGGCTTCGACGTCCTCACCTTCTCCGCGACCGCTGCCCTGATCGGCGGCGTCAGGTTGTCCGGCGGCAAGGGCGGAGCGGTGGGAATCGCTGCCGGGGTGCTCTCCCTGAGCGTCCTGCAGGAGATCCTCGCCATCCTCCGCTCGCCCGACTACGTCTCGAGCCTGATCACCGGCGGCCTCCTCGTCGTCGTCACCATCGTCTGGGCGCCCGAGCTGTCGCAGTGGTTCCGGACGACGCGAGTCGCCACCACCGCCAAGGAGCGCGCGTGACCGAGCCGCACCAGATCCGGCTCGACCCCGATCCGCTCGAGCCCTACCTCCTCTCCCAGGGCTTCCGCGTCGGCGACCTCGTCATCGTCTCCGGCCAGGCGGCGCTCGACGAGCAGGGGAACGTCGTCGGCGTCGGAGACTTCGACGCCCAGGCCGAGCAGGTCTTCTCCAACCTCTCGCGCGTGCTCGAAGCCGGCGGGTCGAGCCTCGAACGGGTCGTCAAGGTGACGATCTTCCTCACCGACATGGCGAACTTCGCCAAGATCGTCGAGCTACGGCGCCGGTGGTTCACGCCTCCGTACCCGGCGGACACGATCGTCGAGGTGAGCGCGCTTGCCCTGCCGCAGCTCGAGATCGAGATCGAAGCGATCGCGGTCGCAGGCTGACGCGCTCGCGACTAGGCTGACCGCAGTGGCCGAGCCGGTGCAAGTAACGGTGTTCAACGACGCGGGGTGCCCGTGGGGGTACTCCGCGAACCCGGCCTTCCGCGTGCTCGAGTGGCGCTACGGTGCGCAACTCGAGTGGCGCCTCGTGCTGATCGGGCTCACGAACGTGGCGCAGGAGTACATCGACCGCGGCTACACGCCGCTGCGGTCGGCGGAGGGCTACGCGCGCCGGTTCCGCCGATTCGGCATGCCCCTGGCGCCGAACCCACGGGCGCGGATCGTCGGAACCGGTCGATCCTGCCGCGCCATCGTGTCGGTGCGCCTGCAGGCGCCGGGCAGGGAGTGGGCGGCGTTTCGGGCGCTGCAGTTCGCGTTCTTCACCACCACGCTGCTCCTCGACGAGGACGAAAGCATCGCCGCTGCGCTTCGTGGAGTCGAAGGGATCGACGTCGACGCGGCAATCGCCGCCATCGACACGCCCGCTTGTGGAGGACGCCTACCAGCGCGATCGAGCGGAAGCCCGCAGCGCGTCCGGCTCGCCGACACAGTTTCAGGACAAGCACGCGACGAGCGACGGCCCCGTCCGGTACACGGCCCCGTCCCTCGTGTTCGAGCACGGAGGGCGCCGCCTCGAGGCAGGCGGCTGGCAGTCGATCGAAGCCTACGACGTGATCGTCGCGAACCTGATCGCCGACGGCGAGCGCCGCGGCGTGCCCGACGATCCCCTCGAGCTGCTCGTCGCGTTCCCGGACGGGATCACGACCCAAGAGGTCGCGCAGCTTCTCACGCGGGGCAACGACGCCCCCGACCGGGTCGAGGCAGAGCTGGCCATGCTGCGCCTCGTCGCAGACGGCGCGGCGACACGAACGCCGGTCGGAGACGACGCACTCTGGAGACTCGCCTAAACCGCTCGTTTACAGCGAATAGATGGGGTCGACTGGTCGAGGCTGCACGGGAGAGCGGGATCGTCCCCACGTCGGTTCTGCAAGGCTCAAGGGCCTGAAACCGGCTTGAACAGTGAAGCCCTCTGCCGGACTCGAACCGGCGACCCCCTCCTTACCATGGAGGTGCTCTACCAACTGAGCTAAGAGGGCAAGGCCCGGAGTCTAGCGCGCTCCCGGCGCGGGTCTCCTGGGACGTGCAGTGCAGGGGAGAGGATTCGAACCTCTGAAGGCTGAGCCAGCGGGTTTACAGCCCGCCCCCTTTGGCCACTCGGGAACCCCTGCGCGGGCGCCATTGTAACGGTGATCCGCGCCGGCTCGCCCGTGGTAGAAGTATCCGCATGCGGGCAGCATTCGTGTCGGTCGGTTTCGCCTTGCTCGCGGCACTCTCGATCGCCGGCGGGTGGGTTGCAGTCTCCGCTGCGGCGTCCGAGGCCCGGAACGAGTCCGTGGCGATCGTGGCCAGCGGCCGCGACGCTGCGACGGCGACCCGCGCCGACGGGAGCACGCGCGTCGAGCTGCCCTGGCTGCTGCCCGGCGACACAGCGGCGGCTGTGGCACCCGATGGCCGGCGACTCGCGTTTTCGAGCGCTCGTAGCGGTAGCACCGAGATCTATGTCGTCGACACGCGCCGCGGGCACGCGCGCCGCCTGACCGACAATCCAGGAGCGGAGGATGTCGAGCCGGCGTGGTCTCCCGATGGACGGCAGATCGCCTGGTCGAGCGGGAAGGCAGGCTCGCGCGACCTCTTCGTGATGGACGCAGACGGCAGCAGCAAGCGCCGCGTCGTCGAGGACGTCGCGAACGACGTCGAGCCGGCCTGGTCGCCTGACGGGACAGCGATCGCCTTCGCCTCGAACCGAGGCGGGCGCTACCAGCTGTGGTCGGTCGAGGAAGGAGGTGGCGAGCCGAGTCTGATCGTGGATGCCGCCGGCCCGATGCGCGCACCGGCCTTTAGCCCTTCGGGGCGGAAGGTCGCCTACACGGGCTCGTCGGCCGGCAACGCGGACGTGTGGGTCGGAGGGGTCGACGGATCTCCGCCCGTTCGGTTGACGACCGCGACCGGGTTCGACGGCCGCCCCACGTGGTCGCCCGACGGCCGCAGAATCGCCTTCGTGAGCAATCGCGGTGGCCCGCAGAGGATCTGGCTCATGCGTCGCTGACGGCACCGGCGAGCGACCACTGACGCGCTCCGAGGTCGGGGATGACACGCCTCACTGGGGTCCCGTCGGCGAGGCGATCAGCCCCGATCCCGCTTCCCTCCTGCCCGACCTCGACCAGCAGGCGCCGAGCGGCATCCTCGTGATGCGGTCGGGAGGGAGAACCCGGCTCGGGTTCACCTCCGCGGTCGACAACGTCGGGGATGGCCCGATCCACATCCGGGGTACGCGCCTCGGCAATCGGCGGACGATGCGGGCAGACCAGCTCATCCACGAGCGAGGCGGCACGTTCAGCGTGGTGTCGGATGTCGGGCGGCTCGCCTACGAGTCGCACCCGCCGCACTTCCACTGGCATCTCGCGCCGTATCAGGCCTACGAACTGCACGCGGTCTCCGACACCGCGGCGATCCGCCGGGACCGAAAGAGCGGGTTCTGCCTCCTGGATCGGTGGGGCCTTGCGATCCGGCGTCCGGGGATCGTTCCCGGCCCACCGAAGTTCGTCGGCGACTGCGCTGCTCGCCAACCCGATGCCCGGCGCGTCGACGAGGGATCGTCGGTCGGTTACACGGATCGCTACCCGGGCTTCTTCCATGGTCAGGACATCGACATCACGGGGCTCGACCCGGGGCTCTACGTGCTCGTCCACCGCGCCAACCCCGAGCGCCTCATTCGCGAGCTCCGGTACTCGAACAACGCCTCGTCGGCCCTGATCCGGATCTCCAGCCCCGACGTCTTCACGGGAGCTCCGACAGCGAAGATCGTCCGCCGCTGCCCCGAATCCGAGACGTGCGTGTCGTGACGGGATGCCACGTCGACGTCCTCGTCGTCGGCGCCGGGCCGGCGGGATCGGCGACCGCGATCCATCTCGCCCGGAGCGGTGCGAGCGTGCTCCTCGCCGACCGGGCGCGGTTTCCGCGAGACAAGGCGTGCGGCGGCGGCGTCACCGGTCGCGCGCTGCGGCAGGTGCCCTGCGACATCACGCCCGTGGTCGAACGGATCGTCGACACCTTCGAGCTTCGCCTGCACCACCGGCGCAGCTTCCGGCGCACGAGCGCCGAACCGCTGATCGTGATGACCCAGCGTCGCCGCCTCGACGCGTATCTCGCCGAGCAGGCGGTCGCCGCGGGCGCACGCTTCCAGGACGGAACGAAGGTCGAGCGCATCGTCATCGGGGAGAACGGCGTCTCCGCCAGCGTCGGCGGGGAGAGCGTCACGGCCGACGTCCTCGTCGGCGCCGACGGCTCGAACGGCACCGTCGCGAAGGCCGCAGGGCTCGACGCCGGCATCGATCGAGGCATCGCACTCGAGGGCAACGTTGCCTGGTCGCTGCTCGATGAGGAGCGCTTCGCCTCCACCGCCGTCATCGAGATCGGCGCGCCTGCAGGCGGCTACGGCTGGCTCTTCCCCAAGGGCGATCATGCGAATCTCGGCGTGGGAGGGTGGGCGCGCGAGGGGCCTCACCTGCGTGATCATCTCGCGCGGCTCGCGCGTGCGTACGACGTCGACCCGGACGCGATCACGGGCCTCCGCGGCCACCAGCTCCCGATGCGCAGGATCGGCGCCTCGACACCCGCGAGCTCCCGGGCCATCCTCGTCGGCGATGCAGCAGGCCTCATCGATCCGCTCTCGGGCGACGGTATGTACGAGGCGTTCGTGCTCCGCCCGGCTCGCCGCCGAGGCGATCGTTGCGGGCGATCCCGGGAGGTACCCCGCGGCACTTGCACAAGCACTCGATCATCACGCCGGTGCCTCCTGGACTGCGAAGCGCGCGCTCGATCGGCACCCCGCGGTGTGCTTCTGGGCCGCGCGCTCGCCGGGCGTGTTCGGCGTCGTCGCGGGCCTCCTCAAGGGGGACGTGGGGCACCCCGACGAGGCCCGGGGTCTCGCGCGCCCTCCGCTGCGCCTGATCGCACGCGTCGCTCGCCGCCTGAGGCGTCGCCTGTGGGGTAAAGGTGCCGCGCCCCGATGCCGATGTTCTCGACGTGATCGATCTCGTCGACCTTCTCACGCGCGCCGTCAAGAGCGGTGCGAGCGATGTCCACCTCAAGCTCGGCCAACCGCCGATTCTTCGACTCGACGGCGATCTCGAGCAGATGGACGGGGCCCCTGCGCTGACGGAGGCCGACCTGGAGCAGGTCCTCGAGGACGTGACCCAGATCTCGCCGAAGCGCCGCGACATGTTCGACGACACCGGTGATCTCGACATCGCGTTCTCGCATCCGTCGCTGCCCCGGTTCCGCGTCAACGGCTTCCGTCAGCGCGGTGCCACGTCGTTTGCCTTCCGCATCATTCCGAGCGAGATTCCGAGCTTCGCGAAGCTCGGCCTGCCGCCCGGTGTGACCCGGCTTGCAGAGGAACGCCGCGGCCTCGTGCTCGTCACGGGCGCGACCGGCTCCGGCAAGACGACGTCGCTCGCATCGATGCTCGACCACATCAACCGCACGCGGCGCCAGCACATCGTCACGATCGAGGATCCGATCGAGATCCTCCATCCGGATCGCGGCTGCATCGTCAACCAGCGCGAGGTCGGGCTCGACACCGCGAGCTTCGAGCAGGCGCTTCGGCGGGTGCTCCGTCAGGACCCCGACGTGATCCTGATCGGCGAGCTCCGTGATGCCGAGACGGCTCACACCGCCCTTCAGGCCGCCGAATCGGGCCACCTCGTCTTCTCGACGCTCCACACGATCGACGCGGCGGAGACGATCGGCCGCATGATCGAGTTCTTCCCCCCGCGAAGCAGCAGCAGATCCGCTCGATCCTCGCCGGCACGCTGCGTGGCGTCGTCAGCCAGCGTCTCCTGCCACGTGCCGGAGGAGGACGCGTGCCCTCGGTCGAGGTCATGGTCACGAACGCGCGGATCCAGGATCTGATCCGCGAGGATCGACCTGACGAGATCACGGACGCGATTGCCGCCGGTGACTACTTCCAGATGCAGACATTCGCTCAGTCCCTGATCGATCTCGTTCTGCGTGACGTCGTCGATCGTGAGACGGCCGCGAATGCTGCGACGAATCGCCACGATTTCCTCGTCGCGCTCGAGCAGGCCGAGAAGCAGAAGCTGGCGGAAGCAGAGGCAGAAGCCGCCAAGAACGGCACCGGGACAGACGAGCCACCGTCGGCCCTGATCGCCGCCGGCCTTCGTTAGTCTCGGCCATACCCCATCCGGGGGTTGCAGGCTTCCTGCCAATGCCCGATGAACATCCTGTGGGCTCCCATTTCATGCTGCTCTCTCCCGAATCTCGGCTGCGTCGCGCGTTCGCTGCCCTGCGCTGCGATCGTGGCTTGAGCCTGATCGAGGCCGTCGTGGCGATGGCCATCTTCCTCGGCGTGTCGACGGCTCTCGCAGGTGTTCTCACGAGCTCGATCAGTGCGCGAGCAATTGCGACCGAGCGAACCGCCGCGCAGCAGGAAGCGAACGACCAGCTCGAGTGGATTCGGTCGCTCGACTACGCAGACGTCGGCCTCACCGTCGATGGGAACCCCGCTGGCAACGTCGACTCGAGCGGGAACCAGTCTGCGTTCGGTGGGCCTACCGTCCCTGCTCGGTACACCGTTGTGATCGACATCTTCTGGGTCGATGATGCCGTCCCGACAGCAGTCCCGACCAGGGCGAACTACAAGAACGTGGTCGTCACCGTCTCGCGCGCCCGTGACGGGAAGATCCTGACGACACAGAGCACGCAGGTCGGCCCGCGTCAACGCGCGCTGTACGGCGGTGCCAACCTCGGAATCGTCAACGTCCAGGTACAGGACTACTTCACGAATGCGCCCTTCGCGGATGCACTGGTTCGCCTGACCACCGGCCCGAGCGCACCTCTCGGGGACCGTACCAATGCGGCCGGGGCGGTGAGATTCCCGGCGCTCGTGAACGCGAGCGGGACGACATACTACGACCTCGTCGTTGCTCCCTTCAGCGGCTACATCCTGCTGCCGGATCCGGCAGCGACGCACTTCCAGTTGGCCGCCGGGGCGACGCAGGCGAAGGTGCTTCGGATGTACAAGCCCGTCACGTTGACCGCCAATTTCAACCAGGCCAACGGCACTCCGTTCGTCGGCACGGTCGTCTTCACCGTCGCGAACCCGCGTGGCTCGAAGAGCTACACCTACACGGGGACTCCGGTCACGATCACGTCGATTACGAACTCGACGACCGGGGCTTCCGAGCTCCTCGTCCCGGGTGCGACGACGATCACAGTGACGAACTCGGCGGCATCCGGCTTCTACGCCGGCGTGATGACGCAGAACGTGCCGGAGATCCTGTCCGACTATCCCAACGATCTGGACGCGACAACAACTCTCACGGCCGACGCCCTTGGCTCGATCCGAGCAACGGTCACGTCTGCCGGCGGGCCTGTGAGCGGAGCCACGGTGACGGTCGCCGGCGGACCACGCTCGGTTCCGACGGCAACGGCCACGACGAACGCGAGCGGGATCGCGACGTTCACCGGGCTTCCGCTCGGCTCGGGATACACGGTGACCGCGGCCAAGGGGAGCTGGACGACGTCGAACCAGTCTGCATCGGTCAGCGGCGGCTCGACGACCGACGTCTCGTTCCTCTTCCCGACAGGATCGCTGAAGGCGGTCGTCACGTGGGTTGGCGTCGCCACGGCATCGGCGACGGTGACGCTTTCGGGTGGCCCGGGTGCGATCTCGCTCACGGGCACCTCCGACGTCAACGGAGAGGTGCTGTTCTCGAACGTCCCGGCGGGCTCGGGCTACACGTTGAGCGCGGTCAAGAGCGGCCAGACGGGAACGGCGAGCCCAACGGTCGTCGGAGCCACGACAACGACCGCCCCGGTTTCGATGCCGACACTCTCGCTCGTTGCGACGATCACCTGGGTCGGTGCCAACGTCTCGGGAGCGACCGTCACGCTCTCTGGCGGGCCGCTCTCGCTCGCGGCCACCTCAGCGACGACCTCGGGCCCCGGGCAGGTCACGTTCACCAATGTCCCGCGGGGGAGCGGATACACGCTCACGGCGAGTAAGAACGGTCAGGCGACAACGCTGACGAGCCAGACCTTCACGACCGCGCCGACCACGAGCGTTGGCGTCGCGCTGCCGACGGGCACGATCGCAGTGAACGCAGCGACCTGGGCCGGCAGGGCTGCCGGAAGTGCCCTCGTGACGATCACCGGCGGGCCAAGTGGAACGTCGTACTCGGGGACGACCGACGCGAGCGGCATCGTGAACGTCACCGTCCCTGCAACCACGGCGACGTATCCGTACACGGTTACCGTGACGAAGAACGGCGGCACGGGAACGGCGACGGTGACGACGCTCGCGAGTGGCGCGACCGCGACGGTGACCCCGGTGATCACGCCGGTGAAGACGCTCACCCTGACCATTCAGGCCGGTGGATCGACGCAGCTGAACAAGCCGATCACGCTCTCCATCACCGGCGGCCCGAACGGCACCGCCCTAGCAGCGCCGGCCTACGGCGGTGCGTATACGACAAGCGCGACCGGGACGATTGCCATCTCGCTTCCGTCCGGCTCGGGCAACTACACCGTGAAGGCCTACGTCACCGGGTGCTCCGGTTCGACCAACCGGAGCAACAACGCGGGCACGAGCGTGAGCGCCGGTGCGGGGACGCCCACGGCGACGATCAACATGACCTCCTCGACCTGCGCCCCGCCGCTCCCGTGAGGCGCCTCGCCCACCGGTTGCGCGCGGAAGACGGCGTCTCGCTGATCGAGATGCTGACGACGATGGCTGTGCTCGGCGTCTTCTTCGCCGTCTTCGCCACCGTCGTCGGCTCCTCGATCAGGCACGGAACCGAAATCCAGGAGCAGGCGGTTCTCCAGACCGAGGTCAGGGCCGCAGTCGATTCGCTCGCCGCGGACCTGAGGCAGGCGACGATCGCGGGTGATACGACGATCGTCCGAATCTCGGCTGCGACCGCGACGCAGCTCACGTTTACGTCTCCCGATCGCGGTCAGCCGATGCGCCTTCGACGGATCGCCTATCGGGTGACAGGCGGGCAGCTGCAGCGGGCCATCGCGACAAGCGCGGCGACCGCTCCACCGTGGGCGATCCCGGCGCAAGGTCCATGGTCGACCCTCGTTCGTTCGATCGTGACCACCGGCACACCCGTCTTCAGCTATTTCGACGCCAGCGGCGCCTCGACTGCCGTGGCCGCAAACGTCCGCATGGTGCGGATCCGTGTTTCCGTGGCTCCGGTGACGGCCACGGCGCGGCCTGTGACCTACGAGACGCGCATCACCCTGAGGCCGGCGACGTGAACTGGCTCGCCAACCGGCTGCGCAGCGAGGAGGGCGTCGCCATGGTCCTCGTCGTCTTCGGCGTGGCTCTGCTCGCGACCCTGTCGGTCGTGCTCATCGACACGGTCTCGAGTGAGTCGGCGAGGAGTGCCAAGTCGGTCACCCGTCAGTCGTCCTTCGAGGCCGCGGAAGCGGGGCTCGACGACTACATCGCGAAGCTCTCGGACGATCGCGCGTACTACCTCCACTGGGTTCACCCGGCAGAGTCGACCCGCCGCGACGACGGGAGCGGAGGAGGAAGCGCGTTCGTGTCCCCGAGCGGTTCGGCGCCCGCCCCGAGCAGTTGGTGTCGCGACCCGGAGACGAGACCGGCACCGGTCGCCTGGACCTACGGCGCCACGTGGCTCTCGAACGCTGCTGGGAAAGATCACTGGTGCAACCTCGGGAACGGCTACGAGTTCAATCTGCAGATCACGCCTCCGAGCGCCGCACAGCGCGGCGTCACGGTGCTCTCCACGGGGCGGAAGATCAACAACCCGGTGGATACTCGCGTTGTCGAGGCCGTCGTCAGGCAGTCGACCATCACCGACTTCCAGGAGATCGCCGAAGGGAGTATCAGCTGGGGGTCCGGCGCTACGTCGTACGGCCTGATCTATTCCAACTCGAACATCACCTGGAACGGTGGCACCGCGTACGGCAGCAATTACGCCGTCGGCAAGCTCAGCGGCAGCGTCACGTGGCTCAACGGAGCCAAGGGGTACGACGGGGACGGCTCCACGTCGTACACCAATCTCTTCGCTCCGCCGAGTGAGCTGACCCACCCGATCGACTTCAACACGTTTCTGGCCTCGTTCTCCGACGTCGCGAGCGCCGCGGGCGACTCGTCCGGCGGTGGGATCTTCCTCGACTCGAGTTACGGGTCGTGGCGCCTGACGTTCAACAGCAACGGCACCGTTGGTGTCGAAGGCTGCTCCTCGAGCAATCCCCAGACGAGCTCGACCTCGCCGACGTGTACCGCAGTTGCCTCGCCCCGGCCGGTGCCGACCAACGGGGCGATCTATTCCGACGTCAGCGTCATCGTGCAGGGAACGGTGAAGGGCCGTGTCACGGTTGCGTCGCAGAACCGAATCATCGTCGGGGGAAACATCCTCTATGCGGGTGACGCCGGATTCCTGACTCCCGCTCTCGGCCAGAACGTGCTCGGTCTCCTGGCGAAGAACGAGGTCGTCGTTCCGTGCTGGATCACGGGAAATCTCGACTGGCGCGCGTCGCTGCTGTCTCAGACTGAGACGTTCGGTGCATGGGGCAATGGATTTGCGTCCGGCGGCGGAAGCTGCTCGACCTCGGGCTCGAGTGGGAACGTCATGCGACACCGTGGGTCGGCGACCGTCGACCACGGTGGCTCGTTCTCCGGGTGGTTCGACACTCGCGACTACTACTACGACGACTCGCTGCTCTACCTGCCGCCGCCGTGGTTCCCGACGATCGATCCGGACTACCAGATCTCGGCCTTCCGCGAACTTCCCGCAGCGTAGAGCGGCAGGCCGCCGTCCGTCTCAACTGTCGGCTGGCAACTGCCGATAGAAGAGACGTGAGCTTCATTCCCTTCGCCGTCGCGATTCCCGGCCTCGCGATCGGGAGCTTCCTGAACGTGGTTGCCGCCCGGGTGCCCCTCCGGAAGTCGATCGTTCGCCCCCCGTCAGCCTGTATGGGATGCGGCGCGGAGATCACGTGGAGGGACAACATCCCGGTCGTCTCGTGGCTCGTCCTCCGGGGGCGCTGCCGGCACTGTGACGCGCGCATTTCGATCCGTTATCCCGCGATCGAGCTGATCACGGCGCTTCTCATCGTCGCCTGCTTTGTCGCGTTCGGGGCAACCGCCGACGCGGCCGTTGCAGCAGCTTTCTGCGTCGTCCTCGTCACTCTCGCTGCGATCGATGTGGAGTATCGGATCGTCCCGAATCGAATCGTGGTACCGGCTTCGGTGGTCTTCCTCGTGGCCCAGACGGCTCTCCACCCGAGTCCTGTCTGGATCGCTGCCGCACTCGGCGCCTCGGGGTTCCTTCTCGCGGCCGCCCTCGTCTACCCCAAGGGCATGGGCATGGGTGACGTCAAGCTCGCCTTCCTGCTCGGAGCGGTGCTCGGACGATCGGTCACCGTCGCTCTGATGATCGGGTTCATCTCGGCACTCGTTCCGGCCGCCGTCCTCGCGATCCGGCACGGCTCGAAAGCTCGGAAGCTCGCCATCCCGTTCGTCCCGTTTCTCGCCTTCGGTGCGATCGTGGCCCTGTTCGCGGGCGACGCGCTGCTCGACTGGTATCTCGGGCTCACCGGGTAGATCGGCCCGGGCCACGCTCCTCAACCGCGCACGCGTTTCTGCCGATACCTCGGGTGAGGGATATCCGTGAACTTCGAGCCGGTCGGCCCACTCCGAACGTCCACCAACATCGGCGATGGCGCCGTGGCAGGCAAGGACGGCGTCGAGCCTCTCGGCTCACCCGGATTCGAGACGATCGCCGATCTCGTCGCCGAGCTGCTCGGCGCCGCGGACATCGTCCCGTCGGACAGGCTTGCCGCCGCGCGTGGCCGGGCCGGCGCCGGATCGCTTGCCGAGGCGCTTCGGGCAGAGGGCTACTCGGAGGCAACCGGCATCGCCCGGTCGCTCGCGCGCCGACATGCTCTGCCCTACATCGACCTTCAGGAGGACAGGGTCTCGCCCGATGCCGCCCTCCTCGTGCCGCTGCGCACACTCGAGCGCGTCGTCGCGGTTCCCGTCTCGCTCATGGGGCAGCGACTGCGGATTGCAATCGCAGATCCCTCGAACATTCATGGCATCGATGAGCTGCGTCTGGCGACGCGCTACCAGGTCGACCTCGGTGTTGCGAGCCGTGACGAGATCATCGCCGAGCTCGAGCGCCGGTCTCGCCAGACCGAGGTCATGGAGACCCAGTCGGCTCTCGACGACATCGAGGTCATCGATGAGGACGAGGACGACCTCGAGGTCGACGACGGCGTCTCCGACGCGCCCCTCGTGCGGCTCGTCAACTCGATCATCATGCAGGCGGCAGCTGACGGGGCGAGTGATATCCACTTCGAGCCACAGGAGGACGCGCTGCTCGTGCGCGTCCGCATCGACGGGGTGCTCAGCGAGGTCCAGCGGATCCCGAAGCGGATGGCGAACGGTGTCACGACCCGGTTGAAGGTCCTCGCAAAGCTGGACATCGCAGAGCGGCGCAAGCCGCAGGATGGACGCATCTCGCTGGCCGCGCGCGCCGTCGGGCGGATGCTCGACATCCGTGTCGCAGTGCTGCCGACGGTAGAGGGCGAGCAGGTCGTCATGCGTCTCATCGACAAGTCGCGCAAGACGCCGACCCTCGAGTCGCTCGGCCTTTCCGAATCGATGCGGGACAAGATCTCCGAGATCCTCCGGCGCCCCACGGGAGCGCTTCTCGTCACCGGGCCTACCGGGTCGGGTAAGTCCACGACCCTCTATGCCGGAATCGCCGAGATCAACCGCCCGGAGATCAACATCATCACCGTCGAGGACCCCGTGGAGTACAGGCTGACCGGGATCAACCAGGTGCAGATCAATACGAAGGCCGACATGACCTTCGCAGCGGCTCTTCGCTCGATCCTCCGGTCCGATCCCGACGTGATCATGGTCGGCGAGATCCGGGATCCCGAGACGGCCAAGATGGCGATCGAATCCGCCCTCACGGGCCACTTCGTTCTCTCGACCCTCCACACGAACGATGCTCCGGGCGCGCTGACTCGTCTCAATGAGATGGGCGTGGAGCCGTTTCTGACCGGATCCGCGGTTTCGGCAGTCCTTGCTCAGCGGCTCGCGCGAAAGCTCTGCTCGAACTGCTGCGAGATGTATACGCCGTCGCGGGAGGATCTCATGACGGCGCGGATCTCTCCGGACATGGCGGCTGCGCGGGAGGGCATGGTGCTGTACCGCAAGGTCGGCTGCCCCCGGTGCAACCGCACGGGATACAAGGGCCGGGTGGGGATCTTCCAGCTCTTGATCATGAATGACGAGCTCGAGGCGCTCGCAGCCCAGAACGCACACCGTGACGAGATCGAGCGTGCGGCCGCCGGGGCCGGAATGCGATCGCTCTGGGATGACGGCATCGCCAAGGCCGCCGCCGGCCTGACGTCGCTCGAGGAGCTCGCACGCGTCGTCGCGAGCTTCTGAACGGGGAGCTGCGATGGGAGAGCGTGTCGCAGCTCCCCGTTCAGATCATCTCTGCCGCGCTTCGCGCGGATCCTGAAGACGGGCCGACGGTGCGTCGTGCGTTGACGGCGCGCTTTGCGTTAGTCGCGTTTGCGTGAGTCGCGGCGAGAGGTTTCAGCCTCTCCACCGGGTTATGCGACGGTGCAGTTCAGGTATTCGAAGGCAACGAGCGCCTCGTCCGTGAACCTACGCGCCTGCTCGACGGATGGAAAGACGAACGGCCGTGTCATCCCTGCTTCGCCAACGGCCTGCGTGACCGGAAACACCTCTGTTTCGACCGTCGCACCGCCGCCTTTTGTGCCCTGCGCTCGGAGCGTTGCGACGATCCTCCCGTCGCGGCGAATCTCGTGCGCGAAGAGGGGTGCTGCGGAGCCCGCGTCCCGCGCGTCCGCAGCAGGCGAATCAGAGACCTGCTTGGTCAACGCCGGGCGCCGGCGTTGCGCGCGGCCTGAGCGACGATGGCGCTCTCGACCTGACCGGGAATCTGGGTGACGATCTTGCCAGGGCGACGAACGACGAGAAGTGCCGGCATCGTCACGGGCCCGACGAAAGGCGCCACGGATCCGGCGTTCTTGTCCGCTCCGACGTTGATTGCGACGAAACCCGCACCGGCTGCTCGCGCACCGCTTCGTGCCTGGCTGACCGCGAGACGATCTGCGGGCGCCTGACCGACATAGAGCGAGACGACGACGACCTTCGAGTAACGAAGCTTCGCTGCGATCTGTGAGGGGAGGTTGGGGAGGAGGACGACGGCCGTCTTGGTCGGCGCCTTCGCGGGAGCGACGTTCGAGGGTGTGGCTGTCTTCGTCGGTGTCAGGGCCGGCGGAGAGGTGCTCTCCGAGCCACCGACGACGCCCATGCGGACGATCATCAGGAGCCCGAAGGCAACGATGAGCGCACCGAGCGCGATGAGCGCGGTGCGCGGGATTCGATTGGTTGTAGCGGCGATGGTGTTCACAGTTACTCCTATCGGCAGTGGGGCGGTCGGGCTTTACTCCTTACTCCTTCGAGCAAGCCCCCGTTCGCACGGAGAAACGGGCGAAGGCTATGGACGTGTCGAAGGGGCGGCCCGCGCCCACGCCGGCGATCCAGCCGTTGTACTGGATCGAGCGACCCCTCGTCGCGAGCGAGGTCAGGGAGATCGTGCGCGTGCCACCGGGTGGAATCCGGAGGAACCGGTTCGTTCCATCCTGGCGGAGACGGAGGGTGGTGAGCGCGGAGTCTTCGGGAACGAAGACGCGCACGGCCACCGTCGAACAGCGACCGCCCGGGCTCGGGTACGCCATGATCCTGCCTCTCGTCGCCAGGGTGCCGTTGGATCGAACGCCCTCGGCCAGGCCGAGAAGCCTGAGCGGGCCGGATGGCACGACCAGGGCGAATGATCTATCCGGGGTCACCTCGACCGTGTCGGGGAACGCCAGGGCGGTACCGCTCGAAGCGAAGAGAATGGGCTGCCGCATGGGAGTTCCGTCTGCGGTCATGAGGAACCCGTCGTCGCGCATGCGCATCGCTTTCCCCTGCCCCTCGACCGGGTCGATGTTGCGGTTCTCGAGACTGCTGATGCTGGTCACGGATGTGTTCCAGAAGCTCGTGACCATCGCGGGAATGTTCCCGCTGTACGCCGTCTGAACGAGAGTCACGTCACGCGCTCCTGTCGCATCCACCCAATCCGCGTCGTTGGCGAAGGAGGCCTCTTCGAGACGCTGCGAGCCCGCGGCCTCCGCGATGTGACCGCCGACCGAGACGGTTGCGAGGCAGACGAGCGCAGTTCCGATCAGCACCGCGCGTGGGACACGTTGCCAGAACGAGGCGAGCACGACGACGCACACGGCGCCCGTTACTGCGAGGGCGGCGATCAGGCTTGCCGAACCGATTCCTACCGACTCGGAGAACAGGTACACCGTCTGGAGGGTGGGTGAGTCTGCCCGTCCCTGACCCTCGGCATAGCTGGACAGCGGGAAGAGCGCCGCGAGTGCGATGACGGCGATGCCGATTCCCGCCGCGATCCGGTGACCTCGCCGGCGATCCTCCAGCCAGCAGAGGAACGCGACCGCGAGAAGTGGCTGGAGGATGATCAGGTAACGCTCGAAGAATCGCCAGGAGTCCGTCTCCACGCTCACGATCGCCGAGGCCATGATGAGGCCGATTGCGATCGCGGATACGTAGGCGGCGAATGCGGTTTGCGCGCGGTCGCCCTGCCTCACGAGCGTCGAATAGATCCATGCCGCTGCTCCGGGAAGCACAACGACCCCGGTGGCGATCGTCAGGAGCGCCAGCGTCACCCCGATCCAACGCCAGGTATCCCACGATACCCCGAACGACATGACGGCCTGATAGCGCCCGAGGAGCGATGGGCCGGTCACGACCGCGGCGACCGCCGCCAGCACGACCGCACCCGCGATGATCGGGAGCTTGCGGCCTGCCTGCACGATTCGTCCACGTTCGACGACGATTGCGGCGATCAGGAACCCGGGTATCAGGACGACGTACTGGGCGCGCGCCGAGACGGCCGCGAGCGCGAAGACGAGGAACATCGCCTGCGAAACCCTCGATCGGCTCTCGAGGGCGTTCACGCCGACGGTGATCGCAGTGAGCGCAAGGAGGTAGCCCACCGCCTCGGCCGTCAGGTAGCTCGCATAAACGAGGCCGGGGGCAACGATGCTGAGTGCGACTGCGGCCCAGGCGGCTCGCGACGACAGCCCAACCCGGCGTGCCAGAAGGAAGATCGGCACTGCCGCGGCGAACATGGCAATCGTGTGGAGTGACTGCGTCAGCCTGTAGGCCAGTTCGGCGTTCCCGGGAAGCCAGAACGCCGCAGTCGCGAGGGGCTCGAGAAAGGCCGGGAAGGGTGCCGGCTGGCCCAGGATCTTCATTCCCTCGCCGTGGCCGAGCGAGCGAGCGAGCTGGCTGTAGAGGAACTCGTCGGGGAGGTAGAGAGGGGGACGGCGCTCGAACGCGGCTGCCAGGCGGAGCAGTCCCGTACCGCCGATCACGAGCGTCAGCAGGAGCGGGAGCGTCATGAAGCGCCGGATGCTCGGCAGCGAGACGGCGGGGCTGACGGGGTGAGGGCTGGAGCTCATGTGAGGGCTATCGGCGGGCGTGATGAGGAACTCGAGTGGCTTTCGAAAGGCGAGAGGGGCGCGTCTCCGCGCCCCTCTCGCCTCGTGCTGTTCTTCTGTGCTTCCTGCCTAGCAGCCGGTGACCGAGATGGTGCCACCGGGGCCTGTGACAGAAGCGGTGCACGAACCCTTGACCGCGGTCAGCGTGTACGTCGACGACGTACCGCTCGCCGAGGTGAGCGAGACGCCCTGGTCGATCGCCGCCAGAGCGGTGAGGTTGACGGACGCGTAGCTTCCGTTATCGGCATAGATCGCCTCTGCGGCCGGAATGGCTGCGCGGACGTTCGACTGAGCGGCACCCTTCTCGGCCCGGGCCTTGAAGCCGAGGTACGACGGAACCGCGATCGCGAGCAGGATGCCGATGATCACGAGGACGATGAGGAGCTCGATGAGCGTGAAGCCCGACTCCTCTTTGGCAAGCCGCTTCTGCAGCTTGGAAATGAACGAATGCATCTTGGAACTCCTTACTAGGGGGTTGAACCGACGACGTCTCTATCGGCGCTCGTCCCCTCCGGGCTGAATACCCGAACGGGTGATTCGATGGGTGAGTGCATCCCCCGCGCTGAGGGATGTCCCGCGATGCGAGGGGCGAGCGCGCAGGACTCGGTGGGTGACGCGCTCGTCCGAGCACGCGGGCAGGAACTAAAGGCCACCGAGCGGCAGCCGGCTTTCGACTCTCGCGGGAACCAAGAGGAGACCCTCAAGCCCCGGGGTACCTTTGCCGATAGGAGCGGCGTGGAGCTTTCGGAACCCACTTCAGCCGCCCCCCTGTCCGTCGATACCCTTCTCCAGGAGGCTGTATCGCGTGGCGCCTCCGACCTGCATCTGACCGCAGGCGCCCACCCGGCGATTCGCCGGCGTGGCCACATCGAGCTCCTCGACGATGCACCCGTGCTCGACCCGGAGCTCGTCCAGCAGCTCGTCTACCGGATCACGACGACCGAGCAGCAGAAGAACCTCGAGCTGGCGCGCCAGCTGGACTTCGCGTACGGGCTGCGGAGCATCGCCCGCTTCCGCGTCAACGTCTACTACCAGCGTGGAAGCCTCGCAGCGGCCTTCCGGACGATCCCTGCAGAGATTCGGTCGCTCGAGGAGCTCGGTCTTCCCTCGAGCCTGCACGAGTTGACCAAGAACCCGCGTGGCCTCGTCCTCGTTACCGGGCCGACGGGCTCGGGTAAGTCGACGACGCTTGCCTCGATGATCGACGAGATCAACCGAACGCGTACCGATCACATCATCACGATCGAAGATCCGATCGAGTTCCTGCACCATCACAAGCGTTGCATCGTCAACCAGCGTGAGATCGGCCAGGACGCAACGGGATTCGCCGACGCGCTTCGTGGAGCGCTTCGCCAGGATCCGGACGTCATTCTCCTCGGCGAGATGCGCGACCTGGAGACGATCTCGACGGCGCTCACTGCCGCCGAGACCGGCCACCTGGTCTTCGGCACCCTGCACACGCAGAGCGCGCCGAGCACCATCGACAGGATCATCGACGTCTTCCCCGCCGAGCAGCAGGCGCAGGTGCGGATGCAGCTCGCGAACACGCTCCAGGGAATCGTCACGCAGACCCTGGTTCCGACGGCCGACGGCGCGGGCCGCGCGCCCGCCCTCGAGGTCCTCTTCCTGGACGATGCAATTCGCAACCTCATCCGCCAGGGCAAGATCGAGCAGGTCTACTCGTACATGCAGACGGGCACACGCCGCGGCATGCAGACGATGGAGCAGTCGCTCACCGAGCTCGTCCAGAAGAACACCATTACCTTCGCCGAAGCGGTCGGCCGTTCGAGCCGCCCGGATGCTCTCGTCTCTGCGCTCGAGCGCGCAGGCGTTCCAATTCCTGTCCTGTCCAACGACGGTCCATCCGTCGCCACGCCGGCACTCGGCGCGGCGCTACGTGTGGCCGGGAGCTAAGTCGCCAATGACCCTGTGGAACCCCCTCAACGTGTTCACCTCGCCGCAGCGACAGCCCGGAGATGATCCGCTGTCAGCCGCCTTCGACCCGGCCCGGACCGGAGATCCGCTTGGCGGCAACCAGAGCCCGCCGGCCATCGGGTTCGGTGATACGCGCGTCGGCCCGGGCGCCAGCCGGGATCCGCGCCGCCAGCCGATCGGCTTCGCGCCCCCGCAGGAGGAGGGTCGTTTCCGGACGGAGCTCTCGTTCAAGCGCCACCACGAATCGCCGCGCGCGAGTGCCGTTCGAGACCACGAGGACGAGGATTCGACGACTGCGTGGCAGACACCCGTTCCCGCGTTCCCCGTGGACGAGACGGCCGCCGAAGTCCACTTGGTCGACGCGCACGAGGTTGAGGACGCGACCGAGAACGACTCCGAGCAGGCCGATGTCGACGGCGTCGACCAGATCGACGAAAAGCGCGTCCCCTTCTACAAGCGCGAGCTGGGCTTCAGGCGCAAGCGCCTCGCAGCCGATGTCGCCGACGAAGCTCCGGAGGTTCAGGATTCCGACGAGACACTCGAGGAGTCCGACGAAGCAGCCCCTATCGAGGCGGAAGCTCGTTCCGAGGAAGAACACGAAGTCTCAGACGATCTCCCTCACGAGACCGACTACGAGTCGGCTGACGACGTCGTCGCCGTCTCATCGGAGGACGATGACGAGATCCTTTCGGAGGACGTTGATGACGAGATCCTGTCGGAGGACGTAACCGTCCCGACCGCTTCGGCTGCCGCCGGGGCCAAGGCGGCGAGCGTGCCGTTCTACAAGCGCGAGCTCAGCTTCCGGCGCAAGTCCGCACAGCCCGAGGAGGAGTCGGTCACGCCGTTCCCCGACGAGATCGAGTCGGACCAGGAGCTCGTGCAGGACGAGAACATCGATGCATTCAATGACTCGGAGCTCAGCGTCGAGCCGCTTCCCGCGGCCGCGGCGCCCGACACGCTCGAAGATACGGCCACGCCGGCCGATCGCAGTGGCGAGGACGGCGACGCAGAGGACGGCGACGCGACGGTCGCTGCAGGCGACGATGATGTCGCTGAGTGGGACATCTCGGCGAACGAGTCAGCCCAGGATCAGCTCGTCCCGGTCGCCGCCATCGCCGCTTCGATTACCGCCGACGCCCCCGAGCCCGAGAAGCATGATCAGGACGACGCGTCTCTGGACACGGCCGCGGACTTCACCGGCGCGCAGGACGTCGACGGTTTTCCGGAGGTCGAAGACGCGGCTGATGTCGAGGGCGCCCTGGAGGTCGAGGATGCTGCTGATGTCGACGGTGCCCTGGAGGTCGAGGATGCTGCTGATGTCGACGGTGCCCTGGAGGTCGAGGATGCTGCTGATGTCGGCGGTGCCGAGGATGTCGATCGCGACGCCTCCGATGGCACCCCGCCGCCGACCGACGGTGCGACCAAGCGATGGAAGAAGCGCACTTCGGTGAGGCCCGCGAAGCGCCAGTCGGGTCGCGGCTCCAAGGGCAACAAGGTCGTTGGACTGAAGATCGGTGCGTCACAGATTGCGGCCGCCGTCGTCACCGAGGCCGACGGAGGGCACCAGCTCGTTCAGCTGGCACGCCGGCCGCTCGAGCCAGGAATCGTCGTCGACGGCGAGGTGCGCGATCAGGATGCACTTGCAAACGCGCTCAAGGCGTTCTTCGACGACGAGCAGCTGCCCAAGAAGGGCGTGCGCATCGGCCTCGCGAGCAACCGGATCGGTGTGCGCACCTTCGACATCGTGGGCATCGACGATGAGGAGCGGTTCGACAACGCCGTCCGGTTCAAGGCGCACGAGGTGCTGCCGGTCGCGGTGCACGAGGCAGTGCTCGACTATCGCGTCCTCGAGCAGCGTCCGAACGAGGCAGGCGAGCAGATGCGGCGTGTCCTCCTCGTCGTTGCGCCGAAGGATCAGGTCGCGCCGTATCAGAGTGTGGCCGACCGGGTCGGTCTCAACCTCATTGGCATCGATCTCGAGGCCCTCGGTCTCCTGCGCGCGTTCGTTGATCCGAAGCCGTTCGCGGCCCGCCTTGCGGACGACACCGCGACGGTTGTCGTGGCCATCGGGCATGAGTCTTCGACGCTTCTCGTCGCAGGCGGCGGAGCCTGTGAGTTCACCCGTGTCTTCGACTGGGGTGGCGGGGCGCTCCAGGGAGCCATCGGCGAGTCGCTCGAAGTGATGCCCGCCGAGGCTGCCACGATCCTCCGGCACCTCTCCCTGTCAGGCCCCGGGCGAAAGTACGACGGCCTTGACGATGCCACGCGTATGAGGGCGACCGAGGCTGTCCGCCTGGGGCTCACGCCGTTCGCCCGCGAGCTCGTGAACTCGCTTCAGTTCTACCAGACCCAGACAGATTCACTCGGAATCGGCGAGATCGTGATCACCGGCGGAACGTCGCAGCTCGAAGGGCTCGACGAGGCTCTCCACGCGATGATCGGCGTCAAAGCGACGGTCGGCAATCCGCTCGGTCGCGTCAGCGTCGACGGCCAGATCGACCCGGCGATCGAAGCCGCGATCGGCTCGATGGCGGTCTCGATCGGGCTCGCCATCAACGACGATCGTGCCCGCGCGGTCAACCTTCTCAGGGAGGCGTCTGCGAAGCCGAAGAACCGGCGCGCGAGCCTCGTTGCGGTGGGCGTACCTGTCGCGGCGGCCGTTCCACTCGTCGCACTCGGCCTGTTGTACTTCGGTGCGCACGGCAAGGCCTCGGATCAGCAGGCACAGCTCGATGCCGTGCGGGCCGAGATTGCCGCGTTGCCGCAGCCGCCGACTCCCACCATCGGCTCCGGCGTCATCGGCGATGAGGCAGTTCGTGCCTCATCCGTCGCGTCGGTTCTCGGAGGGCGGCTCGCATGGGACGCGGTCCTCCGCGACCTCTCGCGAGTCCTTCCGGAGAACGTCTGGCTCACAAAGCTCTCGGTCACTCAGCCGGCGGCCGGCAACCTCGCCGACGGAGCAGTTCCCGTCGCCGCCGTCGCGCCGGGCGTAGCCCCGACGCCGACGGCTGTTTCGATCGACGGATTCACCTACTCGCAACCCGACGTTGCGCGCTTGCTTGCTCGCCTCGGGACGCTCGCGACGCTCAAGAACGTGACCCTCACTTCGAGTCAGATCCAGCCCCTCGGGAATCGAGACGTCGCGCACTTCGTCATCGTCGCCGACCTGAACCAGACCGGAGGCCCGTCATGAGTGCCAAGCTTCGCTCGCCGAGGGCGAGAATCGGAATCGTCCTGGCCGGTGGCCTGCTCCTTGCTGCGGCCGTCTGGCTCCTTCTGGTCTCACCCCAGAGGGCGAAGGCGACCGAGCTCAGCGTGCAGGTCGACAACAGCCGAACCGAGCTCGTGCAACGCCGTGCTGCTCTCGCCAGGCCGTCGGTGAATGTGACGGTGAAGTCCGGTGACATCTATCGCTTGACGAAGGCGCTCCCGAACGAGAACAACATGGCCGGGATCCTCCTCGACGTCAACCGGCTCGCGCGCCGCAACAACCTCGAGTTTCACTCGATCACGCCCTCGGCGCAGGTACTCGGCAACGGCTTCGTTCAGCAGCCGCTCAACGTCATCGTGCAGGGGCGCTTCGCGGATGTCTCGCGGTTCCTCGGTGATCTCAGAGCGCTGGTGACCGTCCGACGCGGGCGGCTCGATGCCCGTGGTCGGCTCTATTCGGTTTCGCAAGTCGAGATGGGAACGCCCGAGAGCGGGAAGAAGTTCCCGACGGTTCAGGCTCGCGTGATGTTGAACGCCTACATCTTCAGCGCACCCGCTCCCGTTGCCGGCACGACACCCCCGTCAACCTCTACCGGCACGTCCCCGAGCGGGACGGTCGCAGCAGGAGCGACCCCCTAATGGCCAAGAAAAACGTCGAAGCCGCAGCCGCAGCAAAGGCAAAGAAGCAGAAGATGATTCTGATCGTCGGCGGCGTGTTGTTGCTAGGGCTTGGTGTCATTCAGGGCCCCAAGCTGCTCGGAGGTGGCGGCGGATCTGAGGCAGCGCCGGTTGCGGCGACGCCGACAGGGGCAGAGACAGGGACGCCGGCGCCGACTGCCACGTCCCCGGCTCCGGTGGCCGCGGCAGCGTTCAAGCCGGCGGGCACCGTTGCTGGCGTCGCACTTCCCGGCGCCACCGTCGTTCGCGTTTCAACGGCCCAGCTTGGCTCGTTCACGCTCTTCGAGGTCAAGGATCCCTTCGTCCAGCAAGCGAGCGAAGGGTCGGCCACTGACGGTACGAGCAGCGCGACCAAGCCCACAGCCGCAGCTTCCCCAGAGCCGAAGGCCAGCGGCTCGTCATCGGGCTCGCCTGCGCCCGCACCTGCGCCGCCACTCGTGTACGCCACCATCAACCTCGACGGCAAGCCACAGCAGGTGAAGGTGAAGCAGGAGTTCCCCAAGAACGAGCCGCTCTTCGTGCTCGTCTCGGTCGGGAAGTCGAAGGCGAAGATCAGCGTTGCCGGAGGCTCCTTCGACAGCGGCGAGACGATTGCTCTCACGCTCGGGAAGAAGCTCACGCTGGTGAACACGGCGACGAACGTCCGGTACGTGCTCAAGCTCGTCTACACGGGCTCCGAGCCCGAGACGATC
Source organism: uncultured Thermoleophilia bacterium (assembly GCA_963741655.1). GTDB lineage: Bacteria > Actinomycetota > Thermoleophilia > Gaiellales > Gaiellaceae > Gaiella. The sequence goes on along the minus strand of CAVUIQ010000010.1, from coordinate 62,866 downwards.
CAGGGCTTCGCTGCAGACGACCCGTCCTCGGCGGGAACAGATCCGTCGTCCTCGTCGACCGTAAGCGTCGCTCCGGCGGCGACCCCGTGACCTCCCGAACCGTGAACCTGCACGAGGGATAGCGACATGCCACAGTTTGCCTACAGCGCGATCAACTCCGAGGGGGTCGAGCACTCCGGCGAGATCCAGGCGGCCGACGCTTCGGCTGCTCGTGCGGCCCTGAACGGCAATGGCCTCCTCGCGCAGTGGATTTCGGAGCTCAAGGGTCAGCAGGCGGCAGGCGCGAAGTCTGGCATGTTCGAGAAGAAGGTGAGCTCGAAATCGCTGCAGGTCTTCTCCCGCCAGTTCGCAACGATGATCGAGGCTGGACTCTCCGTCGTGACGGCGCTCGTGATTCTCGAGGAGCAGAGCGACGACGAGGCTCTGAAGAAGGTCATCGACGACGTGCGCGAGCAGGTCGAGACGGGAGCCCTCCTCTCGGAGGCGATGTCAAGGCACCCGAACGTCTTCAGCCGTCTCTATGTCGCCATGGTCGAAGCCGGCGAGGCCGCCGGCGTCCTCGACACGGTTCTCGATCGTGTCGCGATTCAGATCGAGAAGGAAGAGCGAATCAAGAGGCGCGTGAAGGGCGCGATGATCTATCCCGCCGTCGTGCTCGTGTTCGCGACACTCGTGATGACCGGCATGCTCATGTTCCTCGTGCCGGTGTTCGTCAAGATCTTCGCCAGCCTCGGCGGTGAGCTCCCGACCTTGACGCAATACGTGCTCTATGCGTCGAACGCCCTGCGTCACTCGTGGTTCCCCGGTGTCCCGATCCCGGGCGTTGTCTTCTGCGCCGCGATTGTGGGCGGTGGATTCTTCGGCTTCCGTCGCTGGAAGAAGACGGAGAGCGGCCGCGCGAAGTGGGACGCCTTCAAGCTCCGGATTCCGATGTCGGTCGGCTCCGTCGTCCTGAAGGTCGCGATGGCGCGCTGGTCTCGAACGCTTTCGACGCTGATCGCGTCGGGGGTCGACATCATGCGGGCGCTCGAGATCACAGCTCAGACCTCCGGCAACTGGGTCGTCGAAGAGGAGACAGCCGAGCTGCGGCATCGCGTGGAAGAGGGTGCGTCCATTGCTCAGCCTCTCATCGATAGCTCGATCTTCCCGCCGATGATCGCTCAGATGGTCAAGATCGGCGAGGAGACCGGTGAGCTCGAGAAGATGCTCTCCAAGGTCGCGGACTTCTACGAGGACGAGGTCGACGCTTCGATCGCGGCCCTCACATCGATCATCGAGCCCATGATGATGATCGGTGTCGGCCTCATGGTGGGCGTGATCATCATCAGCATGTACCTGCCGATGTTCAAGCTGCTCACGCTCGTCAAATAACTCATCAGCGCGGCGGAGCCGCTTCACACCGTAGGGGCGATGCGCGGCGAGCCTCGGCGAGCCAAGCGTCGCCCGTCGGGTGAGCGTCGCCCGTCGGGTGAGCGTCGCCCGTCGGGTAAGCGTCGCCCGCAGCCAGTGGCGGCCGCAAGTAGGATCGCTGCATGGCCCGCGTCACGATCTACCACAACCCCCACTGAGGGAGCAGTCGCAATGCCGTGAGCATTGCGGAGGAGCTGGGCGTCGACGTCGATGTCGTGCTCTACATCAAGACGCCCCCGGACGCGGAGACACTGCGGTCGATCATCGCAAAGCTCGAGGATCCCGCCACCGACCTCGTCCGTCGCGACTCGCTCTGGAAGAAGCTCGGGCTCACCGACGATGACGCGCGCACAGATGAGCAGGTCGTCGACCTGCTCGTGCGGCACAAGCAGCTTCTTCAGCGCCCGGTTGTCGTGACGCCCGAGAAGGCGATCATCGGGCGGCCCAAGGAGCGCGTGCGCGAACTGCTTGCCCAAACGCCTTCTAATACACATCAAGCCTCCAGCGCGCTACGACACGTCGAGTGCGTCCGCGAACGCACGTGCCCACATCGCATACCCGACGTCGTTCGGATGGAACCAGTCGGAGGCGAGCTTGCCGCGCCAGGGTGGCGTGATCGCGGCGCCGGTCTCGGCGACACGAAGGTCGTGGCGGGCCGCCCACTCGCGCACGAGCTCGTTGAACGGGGCCACCGTCCTCGGGCGCCCTGGGATCGTGCCGATCACGGTCCCGGGAGGGAGCACCGCCGTCAGCTCCGCGAGCCCGGGCTCGAGGCCGTCGCGGCGACTCGGCCGGAGGTCGTTCGCACCCACCGCCACGGTGATCAGCGTCGGCTCGAGCCCGAGCCGATCGGCAAGGGGAAGCTGATCACCGAGCACGTCGCGAACACGACCGCCGCTCTGCGAGAGGTTGATCACGCGCCACTCCCGCCCGTCGCTTGCCATCAGTCGCCGCAGCTGACCGACCCAGCCGCGATCGAAGGCGGACGCTCCGATCCCCTGCGCCGTCGAATCGCCGACCACGAGCCAGAGCGGCCCCGAGCGCTCGAGCGCGGCAACGTTCTCGCGGTGCCACGCCTCGGCGAAGGGTCCGATCTGCGCCCGGACGGCACGAACCCCCGGGATCAGCGACAGGGCTCGCCCGCGCGCCGAGGTGGGGCGGGGACGAAGAGGTGGGAGATGGTCGCTAGCCAACGTTCTTCCTCGACCGGTAACCCCGTCGGGGAGACGGCGGAGCCTCTCCCTGGAGCGCACGCGGCAACCGCAAGCCTCGGGGGCAACCGGGCGCAACGTTGCACGACACCGCGCTAGTCGACGACGAGGACGCTCGAGCCGAGCTCGCGCTCTACCTCGGCGGCAACGTCGGTGCCCATGAGCCGGCTCAGGAATCCGTGGTGGTGCGAGCCGAGGACGACGAGACGCGCCCCGCGGTCGCGAGCCGTCGCTCCGATCTTGTCGGCGGCGTTCCCGACGGCCCAGATGTAGTCAGCGGCCAAACCGGCTGCCTCGACGCGCTCCCGTGCCTTTGCGAAAAGGGGTTCGAGCTCGGGAGGCTCGACGAGCGGCATCATCTCGGCGCTCTCGTTGATGTTGCCGAAGTTCTGCGGTCCCTCGGGGTCGAGGAGCATCTCCAGCACCGAGAGAACCACGAGGCTGTCTCCGGACGAGGTCGCCTCGGCGATCGCCCGGTCGAGCGCACGATCGGCACTCTCGGAGTCGTCGTACCCGATCAGGATCGTTCCGGCCATGGCGACAGCATCGCAGTTCCCACCCGGCCGCGGCGGCATCGCCGCCGCGGCCAGACGGTGAGACCGGGTGGTTCTAGCTGAGCGCCTTCGCCTTGAGGGCGTCGTACTCGGCCTGCGTGATCGCGCCGCTGTCGAGCAGCGACTTCGCCTGCGCGACCTGGTCGGCCGGTGAGGAGCCTGAACCTGCGACGGACTTGATGTAGTCGGCCTGCTGCGCCTGCATGGCCTGCATCTGCTCCGCACTGCGATCCGCCATACCATTGTGCTCCGCGATGAGGTAGATGAGCACACCGAGGTACGGGGCGATGATGACGAAGATGATCCAGATCGCCTTCATCCCACCACCGATGTCGCGGCGGCGGAAGATGTCCGCGAAGATCGTGATCAGGAGCCAGATCCAGATGATGAACGCGAAGAACAGGAACATCAGCCAGAGGGCACTGAGGAACGGATAGCTGCTTGAGCTGTCTGCTAGCACTGACACTGAGAACTCCTTGCTCGGGGAACGCCGACTCCGCTGACCGCGGACGACGCCGGATACTGATGACGGGCCAAACAATGCCACAACGAGCCATTCCACGAGGAGGAACCGCCGCACATGCGTAGTGGCCTCGCCCGGTACGTCCCGATCATCCACTGGCTTCCGGCCTACCGGCGTTCGTTCCTGGGACGGGATCTGCTCGCTGCGCTCGCGGTCTGGGCCGTCCTCGTACCTCAGGCCGTTGCGTACGCGGCCCTCGCCGGAGCGCCCCCCGAGGCGGGCCTCGCGACGGCGCTTGCAGCCGGCGTCCTCTACGCGATCTTCGGTACCTCACGCGAGCTCGACGTCGGGCCGAGCTCCACGATCGCGATCACGGCAGCTGCGGTCCTTGCGCCGCTCGTCGCCTCGTACCCGGGAAAGTCGTATGCGTCGCTGCTTGCCGCGCTCGCGATCCTCACCGGCGTCGTTCTGATCGTTGCCGGTGCCGTACGCCTCGGCTTCGTCGCCGAGTTCCTCGCCCGACCGGTGCTCGTTGGGTTCATCAGCGGGATCGGCGTCCTGATCATCGTCGGGCAGCTCCCGAAGCTCTTTGGCATCTCGGTCGAGAGCGGCAACGTGCCCGAGATGCTCTGGCGTGAGATCGGGGAGCTTGGCACCCTCAGCTGGGAGACGACGCTCGTCGGTGCGGTCTCGCTCGCCGTGCTGCTCGCAGGTCGTCGGATCGCCCCGCTCGTTCCCTGGGCCCTGATCGTGACCGTCATCGCGATCGTCTGCAGCCGTGCCTTCGACTTCCCGTCCCACGGCATCGCCGTGATCGCCGATGTCCCGGCCGGGCTTCCGAGCTTCGCGCTTCCGGGGATCGGGCTCGGCGAGATCGGCGCTCTGAGCGGGGGAGCGCTCGCCCTGGCGCTCGTGGCGCTCGCGGAGTCGATCGGCGCTGCACGATCCCTGGCCGCGAAGGGTCATTACGAGATCGACCCGAATCAGGAGCTGATCGCGCTCGGTGCGGCAAACGTCGGCGCGGGGTTCGTGCAGGGATTTCCGGCGGATGCGAGCCTCTCGCGGAGCGCCGTCGGGGCCGCCGCCGGTGCTGTCTCACGTGTGTCGGGCCTCGGGGTTGCTGCCCTCGTCATCGCCACGATGCTGCTCCTGACGCCGCTCTTCGACGGCCTGCCGCAGGCGACGCTCGCGGCGATCATCATCGCCGCCGTGCTCGGCCTCGTCGACTTCGGCGGCTTCCGGGAGCTCTGGCGCATCGATCCAGGAGACGCGCAGCTCGCGATCGTCGGCTTCGCTGCCGTGTGCGTGCTCGGTGTCCTGCCCGGCATCGTCACGGCCGTGCTGGCGTCGCTGCTGGCGCTCGTGCGCCGGGTCTACCGGCCTCGGATCGCCGTGCTCGGTCGCGCGACGGGTGAGGCGAGCGCGGACGAGGACTATCTCTTCCGCAGCATCGACCGCCACCCGGAGTACGAGACGATTCCCGGGCTCGTGCTCTTCCGCTTCTCGAACGAGCTGTTCTTCGCCAACGCCTCCTTCTTCCGTGATCGCACGCTGCAGCTCGTGCTTGCGTCGGATCCGCCGGCGCGCACGGTGCTCGTGGATGCCTCACCGATCAACCACCTGGACACGACGGCCGTTGCAATGCTGGAGGAGCTGATCGACGTTCTCACCGACCGTGGAGTGACGTTCGAGCTCGCGCGCACGACTGCCTCGCTCAACGATGCCCTTGCCCGCTCGGGTCTTCGCGACCGGATCGGCACCGACCACATCCATCGGTCGGTGCACACGGGCGTGCAGGCGTTTCTGGCGCGCTCGAATCGGTAGGTCAGATCGCGGTGTGCTCCCCCGGGGCGAGCACGCGCACCGTCGTCCCGGGCGCGTGCTCGGAGATCGCCCGCTCGAACAACGAGGGAGGCGTCTTCAGAAAGGCAGGCGGCCCTTGCATCCCGAGGTGGATCGGGTAGTACGTGCCCCAGTGGATCGGGATCGCGACAGCGGCTCCGAGGAGCGCTGCCGCCTGAGCCGCGCGCGTCGGGTCCATGTGCCCGGGCCCCATCGTCGGCCCCCAGCCCCAGATCGGGAGGAGGGCGACGTCGACCGGCGCGAGGTCGGCCATCTCGTCGAAGAGGTCGGTGTCGCCCGCGAAGTACACCGAGCGAGCGTCGCCCTCGATCACGTACCCGAGGGGCTCGGCCCGCGTGCCGAGCGGCATCCGGCCGGTGTCGTGCGCCGCCTTCGTCGCGCGCACCGTGAGTGCGCCGATCTCGATCTCCTCGCCCGCCCGCAGCTCGACGACGTTCTTGACGCCTGCTTTGCGTCGGATCAGTGCACCCGCTCCTCGTGGTGCGACGACGGGCATGTCGCGCCCGAGCTTCTCGAGCGACGGCAGGTCGAGATGGTCGTAGTGGAGATGCGAGATCAGGACCGCATCGACGCCGCGCAGTGCACCAGGGTCGACCTTGACCGCTCGGCGGAGGTGGGTAACGCGGTTCCGCAGGAGCGGGTCGGTGAGGAGGCGAACGCCACCGACGTCGACGAGAGTCGTGGCGTGTCCGACGTACTGGATGGCGGCGCGGCGTGGTGCGGTCACAACGCGATCCTATGCCCCGGGCCGTGCCGGGATCGTCCGATCGCACGACTACCTTGTCCCTGGTGTCGGAGACCACGTCAGACGTAGCGGGCCCGTCCGTGCCAGGTTCGCGCGCGGTGAACATCAACGTCACGGTGCGCACGATGCTGCTCATCGCGTTCCTCGTCGCGCTCGCGTGGGCTTTCATCTACATCTCCGAAGTCGTCATGACCCTGTTTCTCTCGCTCTTCCTCGCGCTCGTCTTCGAGCCGGTGGTGCGGGGAATGCAACGAAAGCTCCCGATGGGGCGCGGTGCGTGTGCGACGACCCTCATCCTCGGGCTGATCACACTTGGGGTCGTCTTCGTCTTGCTCCTGCTCTCGCCGCTTGTCGGCACGTTCCAGGACTTCGTCGACCAGCTGCCGCAGATCATCGACGACATCAGCAACAACTCCTCGATCGGCTCGTGGGTCGACAGCAACAGCACTGCACCCGAGAGCGCTTCGGCGAACGCCAAGGAGATCGCCCAGGGCATCGCGAGCGCCGCCGGAGGCGTTCTCGGGGTCATCATCTCGGGATTCAGCCTCGTCCTCTCGCTCGTCACCGCGATCTTCTTGACGCTGTTCCTGATGATCGACCTGCCCCGCTTGATCGGCGCCGTCGACACGCTGCTCGACCCGCGCGGCTCGGATCGCTGGAGCCGGATGTCGGAGCGGATCATCACCGCAGTCTCGCGCACGATGCTCGGCAACATCGCGATCTCGATCATCTGCGGCACGATCTACGGTGTTTCTGCCTGGCTTCTCGGCACGCCGTTCCCGGTCGTCCTGGGCGTCATCTCGGGTCTCCTCGACCTGATCCCCATGGTCGGCGCCACGATCGCGGGAGCGATCATGGTTCTCGCGACCCTCACCCAGGGCCTGACCCCCGCCCTGATCATGCTCGCGATCGTGCTCGTCTACCAGCAGTTCGAGAACTACGTCTTGCAGCCGACGATCCTCGGCAAGGCCGCGAATGTCTCCGGCTTCTTCGTGATCGTGAGCGTGATGATCTTCGGGGCGTTGATGGGCGTCGTCGGCGCGATCATCGCGGTCCCGATCATCGCCTCGATCCAGATCGTCGTGATCGAGCTCACCTCGGATCGGCGCGCGAAGATGGAGGCCCTTCGACCGCCAGGAGATCCTCCCGTCGCGGCTGCATGAGTTTGGTTAGGCTCGTGTCTGCCAGCACGCTCGCCATCGAGGAGGAGACCCGTGTCCACCAGCCCTGAAGCCAAGACGTCCTCGAAGGGTCGGATCATCGGTGCGCGCGCCTTGCTCGTGCTCGGCGTCCTCCTCACCGTCGTCAGCATTCTCTCGACCTATGTGAAGCGTGAGGCGCTCGATCCCGATCAGTTCAAGAAGACGTCGCAGGAGCTGATCGCGAGCCCCGCGATCCAGCAGCAGGTAGCTGCAGAGCTCGTCGACGCATTCAACTCGAACGTCGATCTCTCGGCCGAGCTCGAGGGCAGGCTGCCGGAGAACCTGCAGGCGCTCGCCGGCCCACTCGCCGGCATCTCCGGACAGCTCGTCGACCGGGCAGCGCAGGAGCTCGTCACGAGGCCGCGGGCTCAGGAGGCGTTCGTCACGATCTCCTCGGAGGCCCAGGCCCAGTTCGTGAAGGTGCTCCACGGCGACACCCGGGCGTTGGAGACCTCGAACGGCAACGTCGTTCTCGACCTGCGTCCGCTGATGCTCAGGCTCGGCGACCGTTTCGGGTTCATCGAGGGCTACGCGGCAAAGTTTCCCGAGGGCTCCGCTCAGATCACGATCGTCAAGTCCGATGACCTCGACACTGCCCAGACAGTGACGCACTGGCTCGAGCAGGTCGCGAACTACGTCTGGATCCTCGCGATCGCCTGCTGGGTCGGCGCCATCTGGCTCGCCCGAGGCCGCCGCCGCCAGGAGGTGCGCTCGCTCGGGATCGGGTTCGCCGTCGTCGGAGTGCTCGTCCTCCTGAGCCGCTGGGCCGCGGGGAAGTACTTCGTCGACAACCTCGTCGTGAACGATACGGTTCGCCCAGCAGCGAGCGACGCCTGGGAGATCATCACCGATTCGCTCGCTGCCGCCGGTTGGGTTGCTCTGTCCGTGGGAATCCTGATCGCGATCGGCGCCTGGCTCGTTGGCCCCGGGCCGCGGGCGACGGGCGCGCGCACGTCGCTTGCGCCCGTGATGGAGCGCGCCGAGTTCGCGTGGGGCGCGTTCCTTCTCGCGATGGTGCTGATCATCTGGATCCTGCCGATCCAGGTGTTCCGGACGACGGTTGTCCTCGTCGTCTTCGGGGCGATCGGCTTCCTGATTCTCCGGCGCCAGGTCGTCAAGGAGCTCGCCGAAGCATCGCCGCCGAGCGCGGCCCCGGCAGCGCCCGATGCGACCCCGCCCGACCCGGCGTAGGCGCTAGCCGGCGGCAGCCGGAACGCAGTCGCCGCAGTGGCCGTGCAGGACGACCTCGTGCGCTTGCATGTCGTAGGCGAGCCGGGTTGCCGTTTGCTCGAGCGCTCGCTCGAGATCAGGATCGGAGAACGGCTCCACCTTGCCGCAGTCGTCACACACGAGGTGATGGTGGTGATCTCCGTCTGCGTGTGACGGCTCGAAGCGGGTGATGCCGTCCCCGAGCTCGACGCGTTGCACGAGGTCGAGGTCGGCAAGCTGGTCGAGCGCCCGGTAGACGCTCGCGATCCCGACCCGCCCACCGTCGCTGCGGATCCCGTCGAAGATCTCCTGCGCCGACGTGCAGCACGCTTGCTGACCGAGGTGCTCGACGACAGCGCGCCTGGCACCGCCGTTGCGCAGGCCTTGCGCCTGCAGGCTTTCGAGCGCCCGTGCGCTCCAGTCCGAGTCGTCGTGGTCGTGCATGTCAATAATGATACCTATTCCCAAATATGTGGTAGCCTGCGGTCGCGATGTTTTCGAGAATCATTCTCTTTAGCGGAGCAGTGGCCGCGACAGCGGCGTTCGCAGCGGGCTGCGGGGGCAACGCGGGCTCGGAGGGGGAGAAGGCGATCGTTGCAGGCTTCTATCCGCTGGCGTTTGCTGCCGAGCAGATCGCGGTTGCCGGTACCGCGACCAGGAATCTCACGCCCGCAGGTTCCGAGCCTCACGACCTCGAGCTGACACCGGGCGACGTCCGTGCGGTCGACGACGCGGCGCTCGTGCTCTACCTCGGGGAGGGATTCATGCCCGGGCTCGAGACCGCGGTGGAGCAGCGTGATGGCCGGTCACTCGACCTGCTCGCCGGAGAGGATCTGAAGCAGGGGAAGGACGAGGACGGCGAGATCGTTCGCGATCCGCATGTGTGGCTCGACCCGGTTCGCTACGCCGCCATGGCGCGTGCGATCGGCGTCGAGCTCGGGCAGCCGGAGGCTGCCGAGCGTCTCGCCGGCAAGCTCGAGCAGCTCGATGCCGAGTTCCGTCGCGGGCTCGCGAGCTGCACGCGCCGTCAGATCGTCACGAGCCACGCAGCGTTCGGATACCTCGCCTCGCGGTACGGCCTCGAGCAGGTGCCGCTCGAGGGGCTCTCGCCCGAGGCGGAGCCGTCAGCTCGCGGCATCGCCGACCTCGTCGACCTCGTGAAGACGTCGGGTGTGACGACCGTGTTCTTCGAGACGCTCGTCTCGCCGAAGCTCGCGCAGACGGTCGCGCGCGAGGCCGGCGTCGAGACAGCGGTGCTCAACCCGCTGGAGGGTCTGACCGACGATGAGACCGCTGCCGGGGAGGACTATTTCTCGGTCATGCGATCGAATCTCGCTGCGCTCCAGAAGGCACTTGGATGTCGAGGCGTGACGCCCGTCGTCGAGCTCGAGGGCGTCTCGTTCGGCTACCGGGCGGGCGTTCGTGTCCTCGACGATGTCTCCCTGCGCGTGGACGCCGGCGAGTTCGTCGCGATCGCAGGCCCGAACGGTGGCGGCAAGACGACGCTCCTTCGACTCGTGCTCGGTCTCGAGCGCGCGACGACGGGCACCGTGAAGGTCTTCGGGCAAGCCGCGGGCAAGACGGGTAGAGCTGGGAGGGGGTGTCTCCCGAAAGAGCAGGGGAGACACCCCCTCGCTCCCGTGATTGGCTACCTCCCCCAGCGAGCCCGCCTGATCGGCGAAGCGCCCGTCACGGTGCGCGAGGTCGTTTCGACCGGGCGCCTCGCTCCCGCTGGAATCTGGGGGCCGCTCCGCCGCGCCGACCGCGAGGCAGTCGCCCGCGCCATCGAGACCGTCGGGCTCAGCGACCGCGCCGACTCACCTCTGAAGACGCTTTCCGGCGGAATGCAGCAGCGCGCCCTGATCGCGAAGGCGCTCGCCTCCGAGCCGACGCTGCTCGCGCTCGACGAGCCGACGACCGGTGTCGACGCCGAGTCGCAGGAGTCGCTCGGCGTTCTACTCGAAGGGCTCCGCGAGCAGCTCGGCGTCACGATCCTCTACGTCTCGCACGAGTTCGGCGCCGTCGAGCACGTCGTCGACCGGATCGTCCTCGTCCGCGGGGGCATCGTCTACGACGGGCCGCCGAGCGGTCTTCCCGGCGTCTGGCACGACCCTTCTCATACCCATGCTTGAGCTCGAGTTCATGCGGCTCGCGCTTGCGACAGGCGCGATCGTCGGGCTGCTCGCACCCGCGGTCGGGTTCTTCCTCGTCGAGCGGAAGGCATCGCTGATCGGCGACGGGCTCGGGCACGTGGCGTTCGCGGGCGTCGCGTTCGGCTACCTGCTCGGAGTCTCGCCGGTGCTGACCGCCCTCGTCGCTGCCGTCATCGGTGCGCTCACGATCGAGTGGCTGCGCACGCGAGGCGGCGCCGCCGGGGATCAGGCCCTCGCGCTCGTCTTCTACACCGGGATTGCAGCTGGGGTCGTGCTCGTATCGAAGGCCGGCGCGCTCAACGTCAACCTCTTCCAGTTCCTGTTCGGCTCGATTCTCACCGTCACCCGCGACGACCTCTGGACGGTGCTCGTGCTGGGGGTCGGGGCGCTCGTCACGATCGCCGTCCTCTTTCGCGGTCTCGTCGCAACGGTTCTCGACGAGGAGGGCAGTCGTGTCGCGGGCGTTCCCGTGACACGCCTCAACGTGGTCGTCGCTGTCCTCGCCGCTCTCACCGTCGCGGTCTCGATGCGCATCGTCGGGATCCTCCTGATCGCGGCCCTCATGGTGCTGCCCGTGATCGCGGCGAACCGGGTCGCTTGGAGCCTTCGCTCGACGTTCGCGCTCTCGATGGCCTTCGGCGTCAGCTCGGTGCTGGCCGGGCTCTCGATCGCGTACTACGCGGACCTGCCGCCGGGAGGGACGATCGTCCTCGTCGCCGCGGGCGCGTTCGCGCTCTGCTCCGTGGGTAGCGCCGTCGCGCGGCGCTAGGGTGGGGCCCATCGACACCGTCGTTCTCACCGGCTCGGATCTGACCCTCGCGGAGGTACTCGCCGTGGCCCGGCGGCGCACGAGGGTCGAGATCGCACCGACAGCGCTCGAGCGGATGGCCCGTGCGCGCAGCGTTGCCGAACGGACTGTCGCGGACGGTGCGAGCGCGTACGGCGTCACGACCGGTGTCGGGAGCCGCAAGTCGTTCGCCGCCGACGCTCCGGGCCACGATCGGCTGCTCGTGCGCCAGCACGTGACGGCGCAGGGCTCCCCGTCGCCCACGAGATCGTTCGTGCGATGGCGCTTCGGTTGGCGAACGCGTTCGCGTCCGGCACGACCGTCGCGCGACCCGTGCTTGCCCAGCTCGTCGTCGACGCGCTGAATGCGGACAGGCTTCCCGCCGTTCGCTCGCTCGGCTCGATCGGGCTGAGCGATCTGGCCCAGATGGCCGATCTCGCCGACGGGATCCTCGGAGACTTCGAGCTCGCGCGGGGCGAGGGGATCGCGTTGCTCAATCAGGCCTCGTTCTCGACGGCCTACGGTGCGCTCGCGTTCGCCGATGCCATGGTGCTGCTCGACACGCTCGACGCCGCCGGCGCGCTCGACCTCGAGGCGTTCGGCGCCAACCCGAGCGTTCTCCATCCCCGTGTCGGCGAGGTGCGTCCGTACCCCGGGCTGCAAAGCACGCTCGTGCGCCTGCGCGGACTCCTGGCCGGGAGTGAGGTGGAGGCTCGGGCGCTGCAGGATCCGGTCAGCTTCCGCACCCTCGCGCACGTCAACGGCGGGGCTCGAGACGCGCTCGACTTCGTCGGTGCTCAGATCGCGATCGAGCTCAACGCTGCCCAGTCGAACCCGCTCGTGCTCATCGACGAGGAGCAGGTGATCTCGGTCGGCAACTTCGAGATCCAGCCGTTCGCGAGCGCTCTCGACTTCGCACGTATCGCGCTCGCCCCCGTGATCACGAGTGCCGCCGAACGGGCAGTGAAGCTGCTCCAGGCACCGCTGACGGGACTCCCGGAGGGACTCGGAGCGAGACCGGCGATGGCCGAGAGCGCGTTGAGCGAGTTCGGGATCGCGGCCCAGGCGTTCGCCGCAGAGGCTCGGCTCCTCGCACAGCCCGTCTCGTTCGAGAACGTCTCGACGACGCAGGCCGAGGGGCTCGAGGATCGCATGACGATGGCGCCGCTCGCGGCGCGACGCCTCGAGGCGATGGTCGAGCTCGGAGCGCGCGTCGTCTCGATCGAGTTGCTCCTCGCTGCGCAGGCCTGCGATCTTCGCGGAGCACGGCTCGGCGCAGGCACCGACGCGCTCCGGTCGAGGGTGCGCGAGTTCGCCCCGTTCCTCGACGAGGGCGGCATCCTCCCCGACCTCGAGCTGCTCGTCGACGAGATCCGCTCGGGGAGCCTCGCGAGCTGACGTGGGAGCGATCGACGTCCACCAGCACCTCTGGCCTCGCGCGTTCATCGAAGCGCTCGCGGAACGCCGCGAGACACCGAAGCTCGACGGAAGCATGCTCGTGCTGCCGGAGGGCACGTACCAGGTCGATCTCGACGATCACCTGCTCGAGAGGCGTCTCTCGCAACTCGACGCAGCAGGCATCGACACAGCCGTTGTCTCGCTCCAGCCGACGTTCGGGCTCGAGGCGCTTCCCGCCGAGGAGCGAGCGCGATTGGAACGCATCTGGGAGGACGGCGTGCTCGAGCTCGCAGCGGAGTCTCGCGGCCGCATCGTCCCTCTCGCAGCGAGCCGGCCACGGGAGGGGTTCGCCGGCGTCTCGGTCGGTGCCGACACGTTCGACGACCTCGACGCCCTGGCACCTGTGCTCGACGCGCTCGGAGGCTCCGGCTTTCTCTTCGTCCATCCGGTCGCGGGTCGTCCTGTACCCGGTGCTCCGCGCTGGTGGCCCGCGCTCGTCGACTACACGGCTCAGATGCAGCGCGCCTACTTCGCGTGGCTCGCCGGTGGGCAGAGCCGCTGGCCCGACGTCAGGATCGTCTTCGCGATCCTGGCCGGCGGTGCGCCGATCCAGCTCGAGCGCCTCGCCTCGCGCGGCGTCGACGTCCGGACCGTCCTCTACTCGAACCTCTTCTTCGACACGTCGTCGTATGGCCGGCGGGCGCTCGAGGTGTGCGTCGAGACCTTCGGCGTCGAGCAACTCGTACACGGCAGCGACGCGCCGGTGATCGATCCCGGAGTCACGCTTCGGGCGATAAGGGGTTTCGGCGAATCTGTCGAAAAACTGGTTACGGTGGACAACCCGAATCGACTCCTGACATGAACCCGCTAGCGACATTCCTTGCCGATCGTCTCGCTCCCGGTGTTGACCTCAGTCGACCGGAGCTCAACGCGCTCGCGTGCGAGATCGGGAAGGACGAGAGCCTCTGGAAGGAGTTCGAGCGTCACGATCCGGAGGAGCGGCAGTACCAGCAGCTCTATCGCGACCCGAACATCGACGTCTGGCTGATCTGCTGGATGCACCGCCAGGACACCGGCTATCACGATCACGATCGCTCGTCGGGGGGCGTCTACGTCTGCAGCGGCATGCTCTGCGAGGATCACTTCCACCGCGACGAGGATGGCTGGATTCGCGAGAGGACGAAGCACCACGAGGCGGGTGGCTCGTTCGACTTCGACTCCACGTACATTCACGGCGTGCGGAACGAGACCGACGTGCCGGCGACGTCGATCCACGTCTACTCTCCCGCGCTCTGGCGGATGGGCCACTACGAGGCAGACGAGAACGGCGTCATGCGACGGATCGCGATGACCTACGCCGACGAGCTTCTCGGCGCTGCCTGCGCTGGAAGGCCGCGAGCGGCAGCGGCAGATCGGGCTTCAGCGAGTCTGCCTGGGTCCCCTGGGTCCACCGAGTGCGCCTGGTGCGCTGCCGTCGCCGGGTTACGTCGGCGGCGGGAACGCTCGAGCCACCAGCGCGCGATGTCGCCGCGCCGCATGAACGAGACGCCCGGAGTGCGCTGCGCATGCTCGAGGAACGCCCGCAGCGCAGCAGCACGTGCCGCCTGCCCGCTCCAGCGCGCGTGCACAGCGACGGTCATCATCGTCGTCCGGCCCTCGCGCACGAGCTCGTCGAGCCCCATCACGAGGGTGTCGAGGAAGTCACGCGGGCTCGCGAACCCGGGGTTCATCAGGAAGCGGCTGTCGTTGTACGTCTTCGAGTACGGAACGACGAGGAACGGCTCTCCCTTGCACATCGCGTAGTACGGCACGTCGTCTGCGCACCCGTCGGAGTCGTAGAGAAAGCCGCCCTCCTCGACGAGGAGCTCCCGCGTCGACTCGCTCGGCCACGAGGGGCAGTTCCAGCCGATCGGCCGGTAGCCGAGGCTCTGCTCGTAGCTCGCGATCGCGCGCCGGAGATGCTCCCGCTCTTCGTCGCGCGGCATGTCCCAGAGCGGGATCCAGCGCCACCCGTGGCCGAGCAGATCGTGGCCCCGCTCGTGCATCCACGCGGGCACCTCGGGGTTCAGCTCGAGCGCCACTGCCGCCGCCGACACGGTGACGGGCACGTCGGCCTCGTCGAAGATGCGAGCGAGGCGCCAAACGCCTGCGCGGCTTCCGTACTCGTAGTGCGCCTCCGTACCGGGGTCGCGCCGCGGCGGCTGTACGCCTGCATCCGCGTACTCGCCCCAGCCCTCGTTGCGGTCGTCGCCCCAGAGCACCGATGCCTCCGATCCCTCCTCGTACACCAGCACGAGGTTGACGGCGACATTCGCGCCGTCCGGCCATGCGAAGCGCGGCGGTGTGCGTCCGTAGCCGGCGAGATCCCGCTGCCTGACCGGTTCGGGGATCACGGCGCTCCCTCGGCGCCGATCACGCGGGAGACCGCCGCAACGAGCGCCTCGTTCTCCTCGCGCCGACCGATGCTGATCCGTACGAGCGAACCGAGTGGGCGGATGACGACGCCCTGCGTCAACACCGAAGCCGCGAACGAGGTGGCCATCGACGGCTCCGAGCAGTCGACCGCCACGAAGTTTCCTCCCGAGGCGTAGGCGCGCAGGCCAAGGTCGCGCAGGAGCGGAACGAGCCTCTCGCGCTCACTCGTGATGCGCTCGATCTGGTGCTGGTGGTACTCCTCATCTTCGAACGCAGCGAGACCGGCGTGCAGGGCGGGTGAGCTGACCGAGCTGCCGGGCACGAGGAAACGGTCGACGTAGTCGAGAATGCGCGCGCTGCCGACGGCGTATCCGACACGAACGCCTGCGAGGCAGTACGCCTTCGAGAACGTGCGGGTGATGACGATGTTCTCGTATTCGTGCACGAGGTGCATCGGGTCGCGGGCCGGGTCGAAGTCGGCGTACGCGGCATCGAGCAGGAAGGGCACCCCCGTCTCGGCGATGCGCTCGATGTCGGCGAGCTCCATCGCGTTGCCCGTCGGGTTGTTCGGCGTACAGACGACGACCAGACGCGTCGCGCTGCCGATCGCATCGAGGATGCGGTTGGCGTCGTAGTGGAAGCCGTGCTCGTCGACGGAGAGCGGAGACGTCCACGATGTCCGCCTCGAGCGCCTCCAGACGTCGACGGAAGACCGGCCAGGACGGATCGGGAATGACGACCTCGCTGCCGGCACGCAGGAAGGTGCGAAAGACCGCGTCGATCACCTCGGTCGAGCCTGCCGTGACGAGCACCCGCGACGGCTCCACCCGGTAGTGCTCGGCCAGTGCACGCTGCAGCGGCGGGCTCGGCGGAGGGGAGAGGTTCGCGTCGTCGCACGCACGTTCGAGTGCCTCGCGTACGCGAGGCGAGGGAGGCTCGGTGTTCTCGTTCGACGCGAGCCGGATCAGGTTCGGATTTCCGGCCGACGCAGCAAGGTGGGCGAGGTAGGCGCGGTTGGAGGGCAGAGCGAGCGCAGCCGGAACGACGTACTCCTCGACGGCTCCCTCGCGGCGCATGGTCACGCTCCGAGGACCTCGGCGACGGCGACGCTGCGACCGCCTTCGAGCAGCGATCGCTCGCAGGCGAGCGCGGTTGCGAGAGTCCCGATCGCGTCGCGTGGCGTGCAGAACACCGCGTTCGGGGTTCCCGCCTCGACCGCGTCAACGAATCGGATGATGGCGCGCTCGAACGGATGCACGACCATCGTCTCCTTGATCCGGGTATCGCCAACCTGTCCGGTGAGCGTAAAGGCGGGGTCGAGCTTGATGTGAAGCGTCGCCGATGGTGCGAGCACGTCGAGCGTGTACGCGCCCGGCTGTCCCTGCGTCGTCCACGCGAGAATGACCGTGCCGACCGCCCCGTTTGCGAACCGTAACGTGATCGTCGCAGCGTCCTCGATGTCGCCCGGGTCGATCTCGCTCTGGGCGAGGTGGATGCCGGTCGCCGCGACCTGCACCGACTCGACCGCTCCGGCAACCGCGCGTTGGAGATCGAGCTGATGGCTGCCCCGCTCGAGGAGATTCCCTCCGCCTCCGGATCGCTCGAGGAACCACGACCGCGCCGCCGTCGGGCCGACGCTCACACCCCAGAGGTAGGCGACCGGCTGATCGCCGAGGGCAGCGACGAGATGCTCGAGCGCCTCGGTCGCGTGCCACTGGTAGCCGATCGCGCAGACGACGCCGGCTCGCTCGGATGCGTCCGCGATCGCACGGGCATCCTCGAGGGTGCGCGCAATCGGCTTCTCGAGAAAGACCGGCAGCCCTCGCTCCATCGCGGCGACGGCAGGAGCGCGATGATGGAGCGGCGGTGTGGCGACCCAGACCGCGTCGAGCTCCTCCGCCTCGAGCAGCTCCTCCCAGGCGCCGTAGACGCGCGCCCCCGGGGAAGCGACTTTCGCAGCCCGTTCGAGGTCGATGTCGCAGACAGCGACGACCTCGTGACCGAGCTTGCGGAGGACGAAGACGTGGTCGGTGGCGATCCAGCCGGCGCCGATGAGCCCGATGCGGAGGGGAGCGGCCACGCGCTCACTCTACGTTCGCGCGTAGGCTGGCGGCATGGGAGGACGCCTCGAGGGACGGTCGGCCGTGATCACGGGCGGTGCATCGGGGCTCGGGAGGGCGATCGCCCACCGGTTTGCGCAGGAGGGAGCGTTCGTCGTCGTCGGCGACGTCACGCCCGACCCGATCGAGGGAGGCGCGCCGGTCGCCGAGCTCCTCGGGGAGCGCGGCATCTTCCTCACGGCCGATGCCTCATCGGCGGACGACGTCGACATGCTCGTCTCGGCTGCCGTCGATCGGTGCGGACGACTCGACGTGATGGTCTGCAACGCGGGTGTCTCGGGCCGGTGGTCCAAGGGTCTGCTCGAGACGACGGAGGAGGACTGGGACGCGATCATGGCCGTCAACCTGCGCGGCGTCTTTCTCGGCACGAAGCGCGCCGTTGCGGAGATGATCACGCAGGAGCCGCGTGACGAGGTTCGCGGACGGGTCGTGATCATCTCCTCGCAACAGGGCATGATCGGCCCGCCCGGCCATGTCGCGTATGCAGCGAGCAAGGGCGGCGTCGTCAACTTCGTCCACCAGGTCGCCGTCGACTTCGGCCCACGTGGCGTGCTCGTCAACGCCGTCGCGCCCGGAAAGATCCTCACCGGCAACCCCGCGGGCATGGGCGAGGACCTGCTCGAGTACTCCCGAGCGCGAACGCCGTTCCATCGGCTCGGCCGTCCGGACGACGTCGCGGGCGCTGCGTTGTTCCTCGCCTCCGACGACGCCGGTTACGTGAGCGGCATCAATCTGCTCGTCGACGGGGGCTGGATGGCGGCGTGAGCGGCTCGAGCCCGAGCCGGCCGAGCTCCGCATCGAGCTCGGCACACCAGGCACCCGTGCCTGCGAGCACGACCTCGTAGTCGTTCCGTCGATACTCGGCCACCTGCTCGGCGAGCTGACTCACTGCCTCGGCAGCGGTCGCCTTCGTAAGGTCTGCGGGTGGAAGCTGCATCAGTCCGTAGCCGGCCGCCCGGAGCTCCGGCAGTAGCTCGACGAACAGCGCCTCGGGAACGACCGCGACCTTCTCTGAGCGGGGATCGGTGGTCGTCATGTGCTCTCGAGCAGCGCAACCAGCCGCGCGTGCTCCTCGGCCGGGTCGTAGTCCGGGAACCAGTGCCGGATGCCGGTCCGCCGCGGCATCGGCAGGTTGCGGCCCTCGAGCTCGGCGCGGAGCTCCTCGAGGAAGATCCCCTCGCCGTCGACCATCGTCGTGTCGTCGGCACCGATGTTCGGCTCTCCTCCCCAGGTCGTCGAGGACGGCTGGAACGAGACGCCCATCGTGGGGCTCGAGTCGATCCCGATCATGACGACGTCGTCGCCCGCCGCGACGTGCGGCTCCATCGTGGCCGCGACGGTGCGCGCCAGGCGGCGACAGTGCTCGCGGAAGAGGGGCGTGTCTGCCTGCTCGCGCACCCACCAGAAGCGCCTCACGCCACCGAACGCCAGCTCGGGGCACGGCATCTGGCGGAGGACCCAGTCGCGCTCGAGGAGGATGTCGATCACGGGCTCCCAGACGGCGGCCGTCTTCGCTCCACCGAGCGTCTTCGCGTTCTGGTTGAGGAGACAGTGAGCGAGGAAAGCGACCTTCGCCACTCCTAGTTGCCTCTCCGGGGGATCCTGCCACGCTGCGCGTGGCTGCAAACACATCGCAGGGCTTCGTCCTCGGTCGCACCCGTACGACCCGGTATGGGAGCTCCCTGCGTCCTCGCCCTGCTCGGTTTTCGCCGGCGCACCACGACAGGATCCCTCGGAGCGACCACTACGCCTCGAAGTCGAGCAGCACCTTGCCGAGCTTGCCCGGCGACTGCAGGCGGTCGAATGCGGCGGCTGCTTCCCCCGCCGCGAACACGCGATCGACGAGTGAGTGGATCCGCCCGTTCGCGAGATGTGGGAGAACCTCCCGGGCGAACGACTGCACCGCGGCTGCCTTCTCCTCCGGCGGTCGTGCCCGGAGCACCGTGCCCATCAGGCGTGCGCGACGCCCCATCAGCTTCCGCAGGTCGAGCGGCGCCTCGGTGCCCCCGCCGGTCCCGACGATCACGATTCGCCCCTTGACCGCGAGCGCGCGAAGATCCGGGTCGAGATTTGGTGCACCGACGAGCTCGAGGATGACGTCAGCGCCGCCCTCGGCGATCGCACGCTCGACGAGGCCATCGGGCGCGATCACGGTGGCGCCGAGCTTCGCGACCTCCTCGCGCAGCGACTCGTCCCGGACGGTTGCGAGCACGCGGGCCCCCGAGACGGCGGCAATCTGAATCGCGGCGGTTCCGACCCCGCCGTTCGCACCGTTGACGACGAGAAGCTCTCCCGGCCGGAGCCCGGCCTGTGACATCACCGCGTCGTGAGCAGTGACGAACACTTCCGGAACGGCTGCCGCTGCGAGATCGTCGAGCACGTCGGGAACGGCGGCCACGTGCCGCTCGTGCACGAGCACGCGATCGGCGAGCCCGCCGCCCCCGACGATGCCGAAGACGCGGTCGCCGATCGAGAATCGGTGTGCGGTCGGCCCACACGCGATCACGGTGCCGGAGACCTCGATCCCGGGTACGTCGGGCGGAGAGCCGGGAGGGGCGGGATAGCGGCCCTCACGCTGCGCGATATCAGCGGGGTTCAGCCCGGCGTAGCGCACTGCGACGAGAACGTCGTCGCCGCTCGGAACGGGGTCGGGCCGGTCGACGAGATCGATGACCTCGTTGCCGCCTGCACCGGTGTAGACGACTGCCCGCATTCCGTCAGCGTATGCGACCGGACACGGGGTCGGGTCGGTACGCTCGCGCCTTCCGTGCGTGGACGGTCGTCGACGGCCACGCTGATCCCCGGGGAGGTATCCACGTTGCTCGCTGCTGTCTGCGCCCGAATCACGCCTGACGACCCACTTGCCGGCCTCGAGATCCGCGAGGTACCCGAGCCGACCGCTCCCGAGGGATGGGAGGTCATCGACGTTCGCGCGGCGGCGATCAACCATCACGATCTGTTCAGCCTTCGTGGCATCGGGATCACGGAGGAAGAAGTCCCCGTCATCCTCGGCACCGATGCTGCCGGAGTGACGGCCGACGGCCGTGAGGTCGTCGCCCATGCGGTGCTCGGGAACCCGGTACCGGGCGAGGACGAGACGCTCGCAGCCGACTTCCACGTCTTCTCGGAGCGCGGCGTCCCCGGCACGCTCGCGCAGCGGATGGCCGTCCCGACCCGAAACCTGATGCCGCTACCGGCCGGCTACTCGTTCGTCGAGGCCGCCTGTCTCCCGGTCGCCTACCTGACGGCGTACCGGATGCTCTTCAACCGCGCCGGCCTCCGGCCGGGTCAGTCCGTCCTCGTCCAGGGTGCGGGTGGAGGCGTCTCCACGGCCGCGCTCCTGCTCGGGAATGCCGCCGGTCTCGTCGTCTACGTGACGAGCCGTAGCGAGGAAAAGCGAGCCCACGCGCTCGAGATCGGTGCCGCGGGCGCCTTTGCTCCGGGGAGTCGACTCCCGCATCGGGTCGATGCCGTGCTCGACTCGGTCGGCAAGGCAACGTGGGATCACTCGCTGAAGTCGCTGAAGACGGGCGGTACGGTCGTCGTCGCGGGAGCAACGAGCGGCCCGGACCCGTCCGCCGACCTGGCTCGGATGTTCTGGCGCCAGCTCACGGTACGCGGTTCGTCGATCGGGACGCGTGACGAGTTCCGGGAGATGTGCGCCTTCCTCGAGCAGACCGGAGTGAAGCCGCTCATCGACTCCGAGTTCGCGCTCGCGGACGCCCGAGAAGCGTTCACCCGCCTCCACGAAGGCAGCGAGTTCGGGAAGATCGTTCTCATCCCTTGATCCATCGCTCACGAAAGGACCCACCATGCAACGTCTCGGCTTCGTCGGACTCGGGAACCTCGGACGGCATCTCGCGGCAAGCTTGCTCGAAGCGGGATTTCCGCTGACGGTGAACGACCGCGACGAGGCCGCCGCGGCATCGCTCGTCGAGGCGGGTGCCGTTTGGGCCGCTTCTCCGAAGGAGGTGGCGGTCGCTTCCGACACGGTCTTCACCTGCCTGCCGTCCCCGAAGGTCGTCGAGGACGTCCTCTGCGGTGACGACGGGGTGCTCGAGGGGCTCGCTGCGGGCGGAACGTGGATCGACACGAGCACGAACGACCGCCACGAGCTCCTTCGGCTCGCCGAGGTCGCAGCAGCGCTCGGCGTCCGCACGCTCGAGGCGCCGGTCACGGGCGGTGTTCATCTCGCCGCGTCGGGTCAGATCACGGTGCTCGTCGGTGGCGACGCTGACGTCTTTGCCGAGCATCTGCCGGCGTTCGAGGCGATCGGCGGCAAGGTCTTCTACATCGGGCCGCTCGGCAAGGCCTCGGTGATCAAGGTGATCACGAACATGCTCGCCTTCATCCACCTCGTCGCTGCGGGGGAGGCGCTCATGCTCGCGAAGCAGGGCGGTCTCGACCTCGCGCAGTCGTTCGAGGTGATCAAGGCGAGCTCCGGCACGAGCTTCGTCCACGAGACCGAGAGTCAGGTGATCCTGAACGGCAGCTACGACATCGGCTTCACGATGGACCTCGCCTGCAAGGATCTCGGCTTCGCACACGAGCTCGGAGAGGAGTTCGGCGTTCCGCTAGCGCTCGCTTCGCTCGTCGAGCAGATGTTCGTCGAGGCGCGCGAGGAGTACGGCGGCTCGGCGTGGTCGCCGATGGTCGTGAAGCTGCTGGAGGATCAGGTGGGTACCGAGCTTCGCGCGCCCGGGTTTCCGGCTCGGATTACTGCGTGACTGGCCCGTACACCGGCGTCAGGTGCAGCTCGTCACCGTCGTACGGATGCGCTGCCGCAACCGCTTCGTCGAGTTCGACGCCGAGGCCGGGCGCCTTCGAGGGAATGACGTAGCCGTCCTCCCACTCGATCGGCGTCTTCAGGATCTCGGCGTGGAAGCCGCCCCAGTCCCTGATCCCCTCGAGCACGAGGAAGTTCGGGCTGCACGCGCTGAGCTGGATGTTCGCGGCGCCGACGACCGGGCCGCAGTAGAGGTGTGGTGCGATCTGGGCGTAGTGCGCCTCCGCCATGCCGGCGATCTTCTTCGCCTCGAGTAGACCGCCGACCCGACCCAGGTTCAGCTGCAGGATCGCAGCCGCTCCGGTTTCGAGGACGCGTGAGAACTCGTACTTCGTGGTCAGGCGCTCACCGGTTGCGATCGGGATCGCCGTGCCGCGTGCGACCTTCGCCATCTCCTCGGGGATCTCCGGTGGTGTCGGCTCTTCGAACCAGAGCGGGTCGTACTGCTCGAGGCGCCTCGCGAGGCGGATTGCCCCTGCGGGCGTGAACTGACCATGTGTGCCGAAGAGCAGGTCGCAGCGATCGCCGACAGCCTCGCGCACCTGCCGGACGTAGCGCTCGGAGCGCTCGAGCTCTTCCAGGCCGGGTTGGCGGGGGTCGAAGGTCGAGTAGCCGCCGGCCGGATCGAACTTCAGCGCCGTGTGCCCGAGCGCCATGTACTCGGCCGCTCGCTCGGCTGCGACGTCGGCGTCGAAGTACACGTTCGTCGCATCACCTGGCTCGGGGTAGAGGTAGGTATAGCCGCGGAGGCGCTCGTGGACGAGCCCTCCGAGAAGCTCGTACACCGGCTTCTCGACGGCCTTGCCGACGATGTCCCAGCACGCCATCTCGATCCCGCTCAGGACGCCGACGAGCGAGATGTCGGGGCGTCCCGAGTAGCCCTGGCCGTAGACGTCACGCCAGAGTCGCTCGATCCGGAAAGGGTCGGCGCCGATCACGTGGCGGCCACAGACGTCTTCGATCATCTGCGTGACGACGTGAGGGCCGAAGGTGGCCGTGTAGACCTCGCCGATGCCCTCGATCCCGTCGTCCGTGGTCAGCTTGAGGAAGATGAAGTACTTCCCGCCGAAGGCGGGCGGCGGGTTGCCGACGACGAACGTTTCGAGTGCCGAGATCCTCATCGTCGTGGAATGTTGTACCAAATACGGAACACGAAAGCGACCCACGCTCGTGGCGGGGCTCAGTCGGCGGTCGACGTCCGCGACGAGTACGCCGGCAGCCAGCCGACGAGCTCGGAGAGCATTGCTCCGTGCCTCCGCAGGCAGGAGACGATTGCCTCGTGTCGCTCGGGCGTGACGCGCGATCGAGGAATCAGCGTCGTCAGAGCAGCCAACGTCGTGCCGGCGTCGTTCGTCACCGGAACGGATCCGGCGTACAGTCCGCGTGCGGTCTCGTCCCAGTTCTCGGCGAGGCCAGTTCGGCGGACGTCGGCGAGGATCGTCCGTAGCTCGGGCATCCCCCGGAGTCGGCGCCCCGTCGGGGTGATCAACGGCCTCCCCGCAAACAGGGCGGTCACCGCCTCCGCCGGCTGGCTTGCCAGCACCACACGCCCGCTCGCCGAGGCGAACGCCGGCGATTTCGAACCGATGTGCGTGACGTATCTCACGGGCTGCGATGTCTCTTCCATCGAGATGTAGAGCGATTCGTCGCCGTCGACGACGGCGAGCGCGAGCGTCTCGTCGAGATCGTCGAGGAACGATGCGGCGACGGTGTGGAAGGCGGTCACGATCGGCAGTTCCGTGGTATTCGAGCCGAGTCGGAGTGCGCGAATCCCGAGGCTGAAGCGTCCGTCGGCCTCGCGCACCGCCCACGCACGATCGACGAGCACGCCGCAGATCCGGTGGACGGTGCTCTTCGCGAGTCCGAGTTCGCGGGTCAGGTCGGCGAGGCTCAGAGGACCGCGTGCCGCGACGAGATCGAGGATGCGCAGCGTCGCATTGACGCCCGACGAGGGCGAGCGGACGTCGGCAGGATCCACCGTCTGTCGGCGCGGCGGCGTCTCGAGTGCAGGCTCCATGACGTCACGATACTCCGGTGGCTGCCAGATGTCGAACCGCGGCTCACGGAGTGGCGGTGCTTGACAGCGGGTGCGCCGATCTGTCATAAGAACATCTTCAGGTTGGGACGGTAGTCCATCGACAGAACGGAACGTCACCCCGGGGTCACCGATAGAGTCACGGCAGCACGCCCAACTTTGATCGCGATGGCACGTCCCTACCACCGTCCAGATCGATGTCGACAGCTAGAAGGCGAGGGAGAGATTCATATGGAACGAGATCCACTGAAGCGACTCGACGAGTTCCGCAACACCGAGGCGAGCGAGCTCGACAACGCTCTGATCGACGAGTTCCTCACGGGCCAGGCGAGCCGTGCCGACTTCCTGCGGCATGCGAGTGTCATCGGTCTTTCTGCGACGGCAATCGGTGCCGCTCTCGGGACCGCCGGGTATGCAGCACCGGCTCAGGCAGCCGCCCGGGCTCGCAAGGCCGGCGGCCGGCTTCGCCTCGGGATCATCCCGGCCCGACGGGAGACCTCGAGCCGCACCAGTTCGCCGACCACGGTCGCCTGGCGACGGGCACGATCTGCGGCGAGTTTCTCACGGCCACGAACCAGGACAACACCCTGTCACCCCGGCTGGCCCTGAACTGGAAGCCGAACAAGGACGGCACGCAGTGGGCGTTCAACCTGCGCCAGGGCGTCAAGTTCCAGGACGGGTCGCCGTTCACTGCTGCTGACGTGATCACGACGTTCAACCGCAACACGGATCCGAACGGTGGCGGCGGTGCCCTCTCGGCGTTCAAGGGCGTCCTCAAGGCGGGCAACATCACGGCGGCGAACGGCGGCAAGACCGTCGTCTTCTCGCTCGACGCTCCGACCGCCGCGTTCCCGTACCTGTGCAGCAATACGACGTACCAGACGATCATCCAGCCGTCGACCTACAAGCTCGGCCAGTTCGCCAAGGGCGGGACGACGACCGGTCCGTTCCGGCTCACCTCCTACACGTCGGGCATCGGCGCCAAGTTCGACCGTAACCCGACCTGGTGGGGAGGCACGGCCCCGCTCGACGGTGTCGACGTGACGTACTACTCCGACACGGCGGCTGTCACGGCGGCGCTCCTCGGCGGCCAGATCGACATGATCAGCCAGGTCCAGTTCTCCGATAGCCGAGCGCTCTTCGGCAACCCGAACGTGCAGATCATCACGGCCAAGGGCACGCCGCACCGGGAGATCTCGATGCTCGTCTCGACGGCGGCCGCAGTCAAGCCGTTCAAGGATCGTCGCGTCCGGCAGGCTCTTGCTCTCACGCTCGACCGGCCGAAGATCATCAAGCAGCTGTTCAACGGCTTCGGCGTCCCCGGGAACGACGGGCCGTTCGCGGCGCTCTACCCGTCGTCGGACCCGACCGTCCCGCAGCGGAAGCAGAACCTGGTTCAGGCGAAGAAGCTGCTCACGCAGGCTGGATACCCCAAGGGCTTCCAGGTCACGCTGACGACCCAGAAGTACGTCGAGATCCCGGCGCTCGCGCAGATCCTCGCGGCCTCCGCGAAGAAGGTCGGCATCGACATCAAGCTCAACATCCTCACGAGCAGCGCGTACTACGGCGGCACGTACGAGGGTGGCGCGACGGGCCGTGGCACGACGCCGTGGCTCAACACGCCGATCAACATCACGGACTACGGCCACCGGGCCGTGCCGAACGTCGTCGCGAGCTCGGCCTTCAAGAGCGGGGGCGTCTGGAGCTCGTCGAACTACGCGAACCCGGCCTTCGACAAGGCGTTCGACGCGTATGCGGCGGCGCTGACGTTGAAGGAGCAGCGGAAGTACACCGGCATCGCCCAGCGACTCCTGCTGCGCGATACGCCTGTGATCATCCCGTACTTCTACAACTGGACGATGGCCGCGAACAAGAAGGTCAAGGGCTTCAAGGCGTCGGCGATCGGCACGATCGACTTCTCGAAGACGTCGCTCGGATAGCACGGAAGCGAGTCGTTTCTGGCCGGGTCGTCGCCGTGGTGCGGCGGCCCGGCTCATACGTTGAGGCGCGGTAAGGGAGGCTCGGATTTACCGGTTTCTGCTGAAGAGGTTCGTCTACGCGCTGATCACGCTGTTCATTCTCAGCGTTCTCGTGTTCGGCGCCTCCTCACTCCTGCCGGGTGACGTCGGCCGGAACGTCCTCGGCCCCTTCGCGAGTCAGCTGGACGTCGACAACTTCAACAAGGCCGCCGGAACCGATCGGCCCCTCGTGACGCAGTACATCGACTGGGTCACGGGCTTCGTGCAGGGTGACCTCGGGACGTCGCTGCAGTACAAGGTCTCGGTCTCGAGCCTCCTCGGGCCGTCCTTCACGAACTCGCTCAAGCTCGCGGCAGTGGCCTTCGTGATCCTCGTGCCGCTCAGCATCCTCGGCGGCGCGATCGCCGGACTCCGTCGCAACAGCTTCACCGACCGCGTGATCACCATCACCGGCGTTTCGTTCACCGCGATCCCGGAGTTCGTGACTGCGATCGTCTTCATCCTCCTCTTCGGGCTCTGGCTGGACTGGCTACCCGTCTCGGCGACCGCCCCCGAGGGAGCCAATATCGCGACGCAGGTGCAGTACCTCCTGCTGCCGAGCTTTGCCCTCGTCGCTGTCGAGTTCGGCTACATCGCACGCATCACGCGATCGAGCATCGTCGAGAGCGTCGATGCCGACTACACGCGGACCGCATATCTCAAGGGGCTCACGAAGCGGGACGTCGTCGGCAAGCACGTCCTTCGGAACTCGCTGCTGCCGACGATCGCGGTGGTTGCCACGCAGGTCGGGTATCTCATCGGCGGCCTGCTCGTGATCGAGAAGATCTTCAACTACAACGGCATCGGGCTGCGGATCTACACCGCGGCCCAGAACAAGGACTATCCGATGCTGCAGAGCGGCGTCATGCTCGTCGGGATCGTCTATCTGCTCGCGACGCTGTTCGCGGACATCCTCTACTCGGTCTTCAACCCGCGAATCCGATTCGGGGGTGAGAAGTGAGCGCGATGACCGACGATGCGGCCGGCTTCGAGCCCGACGCAAACCTGGTCCCGAGCGAGGCCAAGATCGCGCGCAAGGAGATGGTTCGCCAGATCCTGCGGTCGAAGACGTTCCTCGCCGGCATGGCTGTGATTCTCTTCTGGGTTTTCTGGGGGGTCACCGGGTCCGCCTTCACACCGTACGATCCGCTGGAACAGACAGACGCAATGCTTCTTGCTCCCAACTCGACTCACTGGTTCGGCACGGATCAGTTCGGACGCGACATCCTGTCTCGGGTTCTCGCCGGAGCGCAGTCGACCCTGAGGGTCGCTCCGGCCGCCACCGTGCTCGCGATCACGCTCGGCACCATTCTGGGGCTGATCATGGGCTTCGTCGGCGGGTTCACGGACGACGCGATCAGCCGTCTCGTCGACGCAATCCTCGCTCTTCCGCTCATCGTGATCGCGGTCGTCGTGCTCACCGCTCTCGGCTCCTCGAACATCACTCTGATTCTTGTCATCGGGCTCATCTTCACCTCGCCGATCGCCCGGACGGTTAGGGCCACCGTGCTCGGCGAACGGCAGCTCGACTACGTCCAGGCGGCGCAGCTGCGTGGTGAGAAGGGCCCCTACATCATGTTCGTCGAGATCCTGCCCAACATCATGGGGCCGATCATCGTCGAGGCGACCGTGCGGCTCGGCTATGCGATCTTCGCGATCGCCGGGCTGACATTCCTTGGCTTCGGGGTGCAGCCGCCCTCCCCCGACTGGTCGCTGCAGATCTCGGAGAACTACACGCTCCTGAGCGCCGGGACGTACTGGTGGACCGTGTTGTTCGCATGCCTCGCGATCACGACGCTCGTGATCGCGGTCAACCTCGTCGCCGACGGGCTGCAGCAGGTGGTGGACGAATGAGCGCTGTCGTCGAGGAGACCACGCTCGCGGAGGGTGACCGGGCGCCGCATGCGCTCGAGCTCGAGAACCTCGACGTCGTCTATCGCGTCCGCAGCAGCGATCGGCAGGTCCTGCGCGGAGTGACGCTGAACGTGAAGCGCGGCGAGGCCTACGGGCTCGTCGGTGAATCGGGTTGCGGGAAGTCGACGGCCGCACTCGCGATCGTCAACTACCTGCCGCGTAACGGACGCGTTCGCTCCGGAGGGATCAAGATCGACGGCCGGGACGCCCTCGCGCTCTCAGCGAAGGAGCTCAGAGACCTGCGCTCGAGCGCTGTGTCGATGGTCTACCAGAATCCCGGCGCGGCGCTGAACCCGTCGATCAGGGTCGGTAAGCAGGTCGCCGAGGTGTTTCGTGTTCGAGGGGCAAGCGCCTCGGACGCGACCCAGCAGGCGGAAGAGGCGCTCAAGCGCGTTCAGATCGCCGACCCGGGCTCTGTCATGGGGCGCTACGCGCACCAGCTCTCGGGCGGCATGCAGCAGCGCGTGATCATCGCGATGGCGCTCGCGACGAACCCGGCGCTGCTCATCCTCGACGAGCCCACAACCGGGCTCGACGCAACGGTCGAGGCGGAGGTGCTCGACCTCGTCGCCGGACTCCAGGCCGAGTTGCACACGTCCGTCCTCTTCATCAGCCACAACCTCGGGATCATCCGGAAGATGTGCGATCGCGTGGGCGTGCTCTACGCGGGCTGCCTCGTCGAGGAGGGCGACACCGAGACGATCCTCGCCGACCCGCGGCATCCCTATACCGTCGGCCTGCTTCGCTGCGTGCCGCGAGGGGGTGTGCGCAAGGACCACGGACGGCTCGACACGATCCCCGGCTTCATGCCGAACGTCGGCGAAGAGCTACCGGGCTGCGTCTTCGCCGGCCGCTGCACGCTCGCGGTCGACCGCTGCCGGACCGAGGTGCCCGAGGCGCACTCGATCGGTGGCGGTCACATGAGCCGATGCCACTTCCACGAGCAGGCTCAGACCCTGCCGCGGGAGACGGTCGCGGAGCTCGATCTGCCTGCCGTCGACCGGGCGGCGGACCCCCTCCTCAGCTTCGACGACCTCGGCAAGGTGTTCAAGCAGCAGGGACACGAGGTTCACGCCCTCGTAGGTGTCACCGCGGCGATCTGGCCGGGCGAGACGCTCGGGCTCGTCGGCGAGTCGGGCAGCGGCAAGACGACGCTTGCGCGGTCACTCCTCGGCCTCGTCGACCCGACGTCGGGCTCCGTGAGGTTCGACGGGCGGGAGCTCGCCGGAAACCTCAAGGGGCGCTCGCAGGAAGACATGCGTGCACTGCAGATCGTCTTCCAGAACCCCGACTCCGCCCTCAATCGGCGCCATACCGTGCGCAAGATCATGCGTCGCTCGCTGAAGAAGTTGACGGGTATGACCGGAGCTCCCGCAGAAGCTCGAACGCTCGAGTTGATGGACTCGGTGCGCCTCGCCGAGCGGTACGTCAGCTCCACGCCGGGGCAGCTGTCGGGCGGTCTGAAGCAGCGCCTGGCGATCGCCCGGTCGTTCGCAGGCAATCCAAAGCTCGTCGTTTGCGACGAGCCGACCTCGGCGCTCGACGTCTCGGTCCAGGCCGCGATCCTCAACCTGCTCGTCGAGCTCCAGGCGCAGCAGCAGGGTCTCCTACCTCTTCATCTCCCACGACCTCGGGGTCGTGCGGTACGTCTCCGACCGGATCGCGGTGCTCTACCTCGGCCGGCTGATGGAGCTGGGGCTCTCCGAGACGGTCTACGAAGGCCCGCACCATCCGTACACCGAGGCCCTGCTCTCGGCTGTGCCGAACGTCGATGGCGGCGAGCGCCTCCGGATCAAGCTCGACGGCGACATCCCGAGCGCTGCGAACCCTCCCAGCGGCTGCGTCTTCCATACGCGCTGCCCGCGGAGGATCGGCCCGATCTGCGATGAGCAGGAGCCGCCGCTGATCGAGGTGGGCGACAGCCACCTCATGCGCTGCCACATTCCGCTCGACGAGCTGCGTGCGATGCAGGCAGCAGGACCACCGGAGTCGTCGGCGGCCGCCACTCCGTGAAGATTCGCGCCGCTGTTCTCGAGGCGACGGGGGGGCCGTTCGACCTCCAGGAGCTCGACCTGGCACCACCCGGTCCTGGTGAGGCGCTCGTGCGCCTCGGCGCATCGGGCGTCTGCCACTCCGACTACAACGCGATCGACGGGACGGCCGAGACGCGTTGCCCCGCCGTCCTTGGCCACGAGGGGGCGGGCGTCGTCGAGGCGGTCGGCCCGGGAACGACCCGGGTCGCGGTTGGCGATCATGTTGCGCTCTCCTGGTCGCCGTCCTGTGGCGCCTGCGCCGAGTGCGTTCGCGAGTTGCCCCATCTCTGCTCGACCGCGTGGCCTGCAATGGGAACCGGCGGCCTGATGGACGGGACGACGAGGCTCTCGCGCGACGGTGAGCCGGTCTACCACTACTCGTTTCTTTCCACGTTCGCCGACGCCTGCGTCGTGCCCGAGCGCTCGTGCGTCGTGATCCCGGAGGACATTCCGTTCGACGTGGCCGGCCTCGTCGGGTGCGCGGTGACGACCGGGGTTGGAGCCGTGTGGAACACGGCCGGCGTTCGGCCCGGCGACCGGGTCGCGATCATCGGGTGTGGCGGTGTCGGCCTCTCGGCGCTGATGGCCGCGGTGGCCGTGGGTGCAGAGCCCATAGTCGCCGTCGACGCGACGCCCGGGAAACTGGACGTCGCGAAGGGCTTCGGCGCCACCGATGCCGTCCTCTGGGCCGGTTCTGCCGAGGCGACGGCGGAGGCCGTTCGCGAGGTTACAGGCGGCGGCGTCGACTACGCGATCGAGGCGACGGGTCGGCCAGAGGCGATGACTGCCGCGTTCCTCTCGACGCGCGCACGGGGGGCGGCGGTGTTGATCGGCATCCCACGCGAGGACGCCGTCCTGAATCTTGCCGGCGCTGTCGATCCCGCGGATGGAGCGACGCGTTCTCGGCTCGATCTACGGCTCCTCTCGCCCCGAGCGCGACTTCGCCAGAATCCTCGAGCAATACCGCCGCGGACGGCTGCCGCTCGATCGGCTCGTCTCGCACCGCCTCCCGCTCGACGAGGTGGCGCGCGGTTTCGAGCTGATGCGAAGCGGCGAGGCTCTCCGCGTCGTCCTCGACCTCGGCACAGAAGGAGCGGCATGATTCTCGACGAGCTCGACGGCCGGATCGGCGAGGGCTGGGGCGGAGCCTCGCCCAACGGCACGCACGTCAACGTCGTCCTCGCGCATCGCGGCAGCCCGACCGCTGCGGCAGCGCTCTCGATGTTCGCGCATCCCTCACCCGGCCATACACCGGTGCTCTGCTGCGTCGGCCCGTCGCAGCAGGAGTACGAGCCGATCTGGCCGCCCACGCTGATGATGAACAAGGCGACGGCAACGGATGCACACCACGAGACGATCACGTGGGGCGCTGCGCAGCTCGGCATCGGCCAGGGTGTACTCGACGCGGTCGCAGACGGCCTGATCGAGGCGACAGGCGACCTCCTCGTGCTGGTTGCCATCTGGGTGGCCGGCAACGCCGAGGACGAGACCGCCGTCCGCGAGGCGGCGCGTGTTGCCGTCCGCAAGGCGGTCGGCATGTGCGTCACCGGCCGTGATCCCGACGCCGCCGCGCGCCTCGTGTCCGAACGCGACACGCTCACGAGTCCGTTCTACGGCGGCAGCTGATGCGCATCACAGCCGTCGAGACCCGACGCTACCGCGTCGACTTCGACCCGCCGTTCCGTGCGGCCTGGGATCCGATCCCGCGCGATCACCAGGATGCGACCCTGGTTGGCGTTCACACGGACGAGGGGATCTCGGGGTGGGCAAGCGGCGACGCACTCCCGGATCGGGCGCAGCTCGAGTCGCTCCTCGTCGGCGTCGACCCGCTCCGTACGGAGCTCGTGCGGGAGATCTGCGAAACCGTCGACTTCCACGGCGGCCGGCCATGGACCGTCGAGGCCGCCGTCTGGGATCTCGTCGGCAAGGCAACCGGCCAGCCGGTCTGGAAGCTTCTCGGCGGCCGCTCCGACCGCCTCCTCGCCTACGCGTCGAGCGGCGAGCTCGTCGAGCCGGACGAGCGCGCGCGCCGTTGTGTAGCGCTTCGCGACGCCGGCGTCAAGGCGGTCAAGATTCGCTTCCATCACGCCGACTGGCGCGACGACGTGGCCGTCGTCGAGGCTGTTCGCGATTCCGTCGGCGGTGATCTCCAGATCATGGTCGACGCCAACCAGGGCTGGCGGATGCCCGGCGACCTCGAGCCCCGCTGGGACGTCGCCACGGCGGCCCAGGTCGCCCGCGCGCTCGAGCCGCTCGGCATCTACTGGCTGGAGGAGCCGCTGCGAACGGACGACGTCGACGGGTACGCCGCGCTGCGCCGGCTCACGAGCCTCCGGCTGGCGGCGGGCGAGATGGTGCGCTCTGCACAGGAGGCGCGAGACCTCGTCGTCCGCGGAGGGATCGACGTGCTGCAGTGCGATGTCGTGCTCTCGCTCGGGATCGGAGGCTGCCGCCGCGCTGCGGGTCTCGCAGATCTGATGGGCCGGTCGTGGTCGCCGCACACTTGGTCGAACGGCTACGGCCTCCTCGTCAACCTGCATGCCGCTCTTGCCTTCTCGACCGTGCCGTTCGTCGAGGTGCCCTTCGATCCACCTGCGTGGTCGGCGGAGCGGCGGGACTGGCTGCTGCCGGCTCCGCTCGAGATCGCATCCGACGGATCGATCGCGCCGCCGCCCGGCCCTGGGTTCGGGGTCACCCCCGACCTCGATGCGCTCGAGCGCTACCGGGTCGACTGATGCGTGAGAGGGCAGCTGCCCTTCCCGAAGTCATGCGCGGCGTCGTTCTCACGGGCCACGGCGGACCAGACCGCCTCGTCTTCCGCGACGATCTCCCGCTTCCGCTCGTCGGTGACGAGGACGTTCTCATCGAGGTCGCGGCCGCCGGCATCAACAACACGGACATCAACACGCGGATCGGGTGGTATGCCAGGGACGTCTCAGCGGGAACCGACGCGGCCGGCCGTGAAGGCGTGGCTGCCCCTGCCGACGGTGCCTGGAGCGGTACGCCGCTCGCGTTCCCGCTGATCCAGGGGGCAGACTGCTGCGGCAGGATCGTCGGGGTCGGTGCCGGGGTCTCCGCGAGCCGCGTCGGCGAGCGCGTGCTCGTGCGCCCGATGATGCGACCGCCTGCCTCGTCGTCGCTCCCCTACTGGACGCTCGGTTCGGAGTGCGACGGCGCGTTCGCCGAGTACTGCGTCGTACCCGCCCGCGAGGCATACCTTGTCGAATCCAACTGGTCGGATGCCGAGCTGGCGTCGCTCCCGTGCGCCTACTCGACGGCAGAGAACCTCCTCCACCGCGCTGCGGTCGTCGCGGGTGAGCGCGTCCTCGTCACGGGTGCATCCGGCGGAGTCGGGTCGGCGGCCGTCCAGCTCGCGAAACGTCGTGGCGCGGAGGTGATCGCCGTCGCCGCGCTCGCGAAGGCAGACGCGGTTCGCGCCCTCGGCGCAGACGTCGTCATCGCACGCGATGACGACCCGGTGCGGGCGCTCGGCCCCGAGTCCGCCGATGTGGTCGTCGATGTCGTCGGCGGCCCGGGGTGGCCGGCGCTGCTCGAGGTGCTGCGCAACGGTGGACGACTCGCGACCTCGGGTGCGATCGCGGGACCGGTCGTCGAGCTCGACCTGCGCACGCTCTACCTCAAGGATCTGACGCTCCTCGGCTGCACAGCCCAGGAGCCCGTTGTGTTCGAGAATCTCATCGGCTACGTCGAGCGTGACGAGATCGTGCCCGTGGTCGCTCGCACCTACCCACTTCAGGAGATCATCCAGGCCCAGGAGGACTTCCTGGCGAAGTCGCTCCCCGGCAAGCTGGTGCTTCTCGTCTCGGACGGCTCTATGCGACGAGCGTGATCGCGTCGACGCCTGCCTCGTGGCAGTCGCGACACCGCGCCTCGTACGAGTCGAGCGCTCCGACGACGATCGTCTCGCCCGAGTACGGCGCCGGGCGACCGTCGAGAAGCCGTTGCGTCGTCGTCGCCGTGCCGCCGCAGCGATGGCAGACGGCCTGGAGCTTGTCCACGAACTCGGCGTAGGCGAGCAGGTCGGGCATGACGCCGAACGGCAGGCGACGGAAGTCCTGATCGAGCCCCGAGACGACGACCCGGACGCCGCTGTCGGCGAGGGCGAGCGCCGCGTCGACCACGGCTCGATCGAAGAACTGCACCTCGTCGATCCCGATCACGTCGTGGCCGGCGGAGCGGGCGACGAGCTCAGGCACGCTTTCGACCGCGACGGCCCGCATCCGAGCTCCCGCATGTGAGACGACGTCGATTGCGTCGTAGCGATCGTCGATGCGCGGCTTGAAGATCACGACCCGCTGGCCCGCGATCTCGGCCCGCCGCAGACGACGGATCATCTCCTCGCTCTTGCCGGAGAACATCGGCCCGCAGATCACCTCGAGCCAGCCGCCGCGCTGTGGGGGAATCCTGATCACGGTGGCGGAGGCTACTACCCGGGTCGGTCGGACGCCGCCTCGCGGGGTCGCCTCTGTCGGTGTCCCGCTTGCCATGCGGTGTTGCTAGACTTCGACGCTGCTAGACTGCGGGACTGCTCGGCGGCGTAGCTCAGTTGGTTAGAGCAGCGGAATCATAATCCGCGTGTCGTAGGTTCGAGTCCTACCGCCGCTACCTCGCACGCCCTTTCCCACAACACGAGAAGAAGCCATGGCAACCGGAGTCAGAGTCGCAATCACGCTCGCCTGTGTCGACTGCAAGCGGCGGAACTACCAGTCAGAGAAGTCGAAGCGGAACTCGCCCGACAGGGTGGAGTTCAAGAAGTACTGCCGCTGGTGCGGTTCCCACACGATCCATCGGGAGACGCGCTGATGCGCAACTGCGGAAACGTCGACCGGAATCCCCGTAGGGGACCGGCGGAGCCTGTCCCGGGAACGGCCGGCGGGTTCACCAGCCTGTGGGGTACCCGGGCGAAACATCCTAGGTCGGGGTTCTAGTGGCCGACGAGACCCGGAGGCAGAGGCGCGACGCGCGTCGCGCTGCAGGCGACGCGGCTCCGAGCGACGCACCCAGCGTCCCCCAGCCGGCCGCGGCTGCGGGCGGTGGTGGAACCGTCGCGCCGGTCGAGCACGACGCCAGGCGCCGCGGCGGGTTCGTCCGTGAATCCTGGGCCGAGCTCCACAAGGTGGACTGGCCGAACCGGGCCCAGGTGATCCAGGGCACCGTTGCCGTCATCATCGCCGTGGCGATCATGGGCGCTTATCTCTGGGGGGTCGACCAGGTCGTCCGACCCTTCGTCCGCGACGTCCTTCTCGGGCAGTGAGGCCAACATGTTTCTCTGGTACGTGATCAACACCTATTCCGGGCACGAAAAGAAGGTCAAGACCAACCTCGAGCACCGGATCGTTTCCCTGAACCAGTCACCCCGGTTCCGGCGCGTCGTCGTGCCGACCGAGCAGGTGATCGAGACGAAGGACGGCCAGAAGGTGCAGACCGAGAAGCGCGTGCTTCCCGGGTACGTCCTCGTCAACATGGATCTCAGCGATGAGGCC
This sequence comes from uncultured Thermoleophilia bacterium, assembly GCA_963741655.1. GTDB lineage: Bacteria > Actinomycetota > Thermoleophilia > Gaiellales > Gaiellaceae > Gaiella. The sequence goes on along the minus strand of CAVUIQ010000010.1, from coordinate 27,046 downwards.
TGGACGGTCGTCAAGGGCACGCCAGGCGTCACCGGATTCGTCGGCGCCGGCGCGAAGCCGGTACCGCTCTCCCAGAGTGAGGTCGACCGCATTCTTCATACGGCGGGTGTCGGCGGCGGCCCTGCGGCCAAGTCGCAGGCCCAGTTCGTTCTCGGCGAGTCGGTCAAGGTCACGTCCGGCCCGCTCTCCGACTTCGACGGCGAGATCGTCGATGTCAACCCCGACGCTCAGAAGCTCAAGGTTCTCGTCGACATCTTCGAGCGCCAGGTTCCAGTCGAGCTCGGGTTCGACCAGGTCAAGAAGATCGACTAGGCACGACTCTGTAATCGACAAGACGGGAGGAGGGGCGCGCAGCCCCGACTGCACTCACGCATATGGCAAAGAAAGTACTCACACTCATCAAGCTTCAGATTCCGGGTGGCCAGGCCAACCCGGCGCCGCCGGTCGGTCCGGCACTCGGCCAGCACGGCGTCAACATCGTCGAGTTCACGAAGGCCTTCAATGCTCAGACGGCGCATGAGAACGGCCGCATCATCCCGGTCGAGATCACGGTCTTCGAGGATCGGTCCTTCACGTTCATCACGAAGACGCCGCCGGCAGCCGTCCTGATCAAGGAAGTGCTCAATCTCCAGTCGGGCTCGGCCGAGCCGAACATCGTCAAGGTCGGCAAGCTCACGCAGGCCCAGCTTCGCTCGATCGCCGAGACGAAGATGCCGGACCTGAACGCGAACGACATCGAGCAGGCGATGAAGGTGATCGCCGGAACGGCCCGGTCGATGGGCGTCGAGGTGGAGGCATGAGCGGCCACGGGAAGCGATACACGGCAGCGCGCGCCAAGATCGACCGCGAGAACCTCTACACGCCGGTCGAGGCGATCAAGATCCTCAAGGAGATCGAGGGCGCCAAGTTCGACGAGACCGTCGAGGTGCACTTCCTGCTCGGCCTGAACGTCCGCCACGCGGACGAGCAGCTGCGCGGAACCCTGATGCTGCCCCACGGAACGGGCCGCGTCACGCGCGTGGCGGTATTCGCCGAGGGCGACAAGGCCCGCGAGGCAGAGGAGGCGGGAGCCGACGTCGTCGGCGCCGCCGATCTCGCAGCGAAGATCGAGGGCGGCTTCGTCGACTTCGACGTCGCAATCGCGACGCCGGATCAGATGGGCAACGTCGGCAAGCTCGGCCGCGTCCTCGGGCCGCGTGGGTTGATGCCGAACCCGAAGACGGGCACCGTCACGTTCGATGTCGCGAAGGCCGTCTCCGATGCCAAGGCCGGCAAGCTCGAGTATCGCACCGACCGCGGCGCGAACGTCCACGTCGCGATCGGCAAGAAGAGCTTCGAGGAGCGCCAGCTCGTCGAGAACTACGCCGCGCTCGTCGAGGAGATCGTCCGCGCGAAGCCGTCGTCGGCGAAGGGCCGCTACATCAAGGGCATCACGCTGACGTCCACGATGGGCCCGGGCCTGCACGTCGACCCGGCCCGCACGCGCGGGATCGTCGAGGAGCTCGAGGAGGCAGAAGCCCTGGTGGGGTGAGGCACCCGCCTTGCCCGATGACGTTTTTCTGACATGCCCGTCGCCGAAGACAGCCGGCAGCCACGCAGTTCTACTGCATGGCAGAAGCCCGGCCGAGGTGGCCTCAAGCGGAAACGGTCTTGGGGTGTCTCCCGAAGAAGCAGGGGAGACACCCCAAGGCTGTTGTTTGTTTCCTCTCGAGCCCGCCTCCGTGCGGGCTCGATGTGCGAGAGGAGGTGAAAGATGCAGAAAGCAGACAAAGAGAAGGTGATCGCGGAGCTGACCGATCGGCTCACGTCGGCGGATGCGCTGATCGTGGCCGACTATCGCGGTCTCACGAACAGCCAGCTCGCAAGCCTGCGGGTCGAGTTGCTGAATCACGGTGCGAAGCTGAGCGTGGTCAAGAACACGCTCACGCGGCGTGCGGCCGAGGCGGCCGGCGCCGATGCGTTGCTGGCCCTCCTCGAGGGCCCGACGGCGATCGCGTTCGTCGAGGCCGACGGGAACCCCGTTGCCGTGGCGAAGGCGCTCACCGACGCGGCGAAGGAGACGAAGATCCTCACGCTTCGCGGTGGCGTGCTGTCGGGCAACCCGATCAGCGGTGCGGAGATCGAGAGTCTCGCGAAGCTGCCGCCGGTGGATGTGCTCAAGGCCCAGCTCGTCGGGGTGATCGTCGCTCCGTTGAGCCAGCTCGCTGCGGTGCTGAACGCGCCGTTGCAGAACCTGGTGGGGCTGATCGACGCCCGGATCACGCAGCTCGGTGGCGCCGACGCAGTTGCGGACGAGAGTCCGGCAGCGGAGGCACCGGTCGAGGAGGTCGTGGCCGAAGCGGCTGTGGTGGAGGAGGTTGTCGCTGACGACGCTGCGGCCGAGGAGGCCGCCGCCGAGGAGCCGGCCGCCGAGACCGTTGCAGAGGCGAGCACCGATGACGTTGCCGAGGCAGCCGACGAACCGGCAGCCGAGGCCGAGACAGAAACCCCGGAGGCGTAGAGGCGAGGCGTGCCTCGCCGGCTTCCATCACACACCACACACGTGAGAGGAAACAACAAGCAATGGCTACGGATACGGCAAAGGTTCTCGAGACGCTCGGCAAGATGACCGTGCTCGAGCTCGTCGCGCTGAAGAACGCGATCGAGGAGGAGTGGGGCGTCACGGCCGCAGCTCCGGTGGCAGTCGCAGCAGCGGCGCCGGCAGGTGGCGGCGGCGACGGCGGCGCGGCGGAGGAGAAGGACTCCTTCGACGTGATCCTGACGGCGACGGGCGACAAGAAGATCCAGGTGATCAAGGTCGTGCGCGCGATCACCGGCCTCGGTCTCAAGGAGGCCAAGGACGTCGTCGATGGTGCCCCGGGCCCCGTCAAGGAGGGTGTCACGAAGGACGAGGCCGAGAAGCTCAAGGCCGAGCTCGAAGAGGCCGGCGCGAGCGTCGAGCTGAAGTAACCACGAACTGCACGAACGTCGGGGTGTCTCCCCTGCCTTTTCGGGAGACACCCCTCGTCTTGTCGCTGGCTCGTCTGCTCGCCGGAACCCGACGCTTGTCGCTGGTTTCGCGCTGAGCTGAAGCGGAGGGTGGGTGTCTCCCGAAAGAGCAGGGGAGACACCCACCCGCTGCCCGCTTCCGCTACACTGCTTCACGGACGTTCCGCCGACGCCGCCCGAGGGCGGTTGCGGTGGCGCATGCGCGTCCGCTATTATCGTTCGTTCCGCCCCGAGCTTTCTTGCTCTCCTCCGACCCTGCAGGCCGTTAAGGGAGGCTGTCGCATCTTGAGCAGCACTACTGTTGCGCCGCGCGCGCGCACGAGCTTTTCCCGTCTGAAGCACGTCCTTGACCTCCCCAACCTGATCGACATCCAGAAGACGTCGTTCGACTGGTTCCTCAACGAGGGGCTCCGCGAGACGATCGACGACATCTCACCGATCGAGGACTACACCGGCACCCTTGCCGTCGAGTTCGGCGACTACGCCTTCGGCGAGCCCGCGAACACGATCAACGAGTGCCGCGAGAAGGACATGACCTACCAGGCCCCGCTGTCGATGACGGTCCGGTTCGTCAACACCGAGACGGGCGAGATCCGCGAGCAGCGGGTCTTCATGGGTGACTTCCCGATGATGACGGAGGTCGGCACCTTCATCATCAACGGCACCGAGCGCGTCATCGTGACGCAGCTCGTCCGCTCGCCCGGCGCCTACCTGATGGAGCCGAAGGACGCGACCAAGCAGGTGTTCATCGCGAACCTGATGCCGTCTCGCGGCTCGTGGCTCGAGCTCGAGATCGACAAGAAGGGCATCGCGTATGCCCGCATCGATCGCAAGCGCAAGCTCCCGATCACGACGCTCCTGCGGGCGCTCCCGCTCGAGGATCCGACGACCGGCTTCCAGCTCGACACGAGCACGAACGAGAAGATCCTTGCGCTCTTCGACGGCTCCGTGTACATCCAGAACACGCTCGAGAAGGACACGACGACGCGCGAGGAAGAGGCGCTGATCGAGGTCTTCAAGAAGCAGCGTCCCGGCGAGCCGCCGACCCTCGACAACGCGCGCAACCTGCTCAAGGCGCTGTTCTTCGATCCGAAGCGCTACGACCTGACGAAGGTCGGTCGCTACAAGCTGAACCAGCGCCTCGGCGTCTCGGTGCCCGAGGACACGCGTGTCCTCACGACCGAAGACATCCTCGCGCTCGTCCGCCGGCTCGTCGCACTGCCGACGAACCTCGGTGTGCCGGAGGACTCGAAGGACTTCGCGGCAGACGCCGCGCAGATGAACCGCGACCCGATCCGCGCCGAGCTCGACGAGTACGAGCACTTCGGCAACCGGCGCCTCCGCACCACGGGCGAGCTGATCCAGGAGGCGTTCCGCGTCGGCCTGTACCGGATGGAGCGGGTCGTCCGCGAGCGCATGACGACGGAAGACGTGGACACGATCACGCCGCAGACGATCATCAACATCCGCCCGGTCGTGGCGGCGTTGAAGGAGTTCTTCGGCTCCTCGCAGCTCTCGCAGTTCATGGACCAGACGAACACGCTCGCCGGCCTCACGCATCGTCGACGCCTCAGTGCGCTCGGCGCCGGTGGGCTCACGCGCGAGCGTGCACCGATCGAGGTGCGCGACGTGCACCCGACCCACTACGGCCGGATGTGCCCGATCGAGACGCCCGAGGGCCCGAACATCGGCCTGATCGGCTCGCTCGCCTCGATGGCGACCGTGTCCGAGTTCGGCTTCATCCAGACGCCCTACCGCATCGTCAAGGGCGGCAAGGTGACCGACGAGATCGTCTACCTCGATGCATCCGAGGAGGCCCTGTTCACGATCGCCCAGGCGTCCGAGCGGGTCGACGAGAAGACGGGCAAGTTCGTCCAGGAGCAGGTGCTGTGCCGCTCACGCGAGGGTGAGGCCGTCATGGTCTCACCGAAGGACGTCCAGTACATGGACGTCTCGGCGTCGCAGATCGTCTCGGTCGCGACGGCGCTGATCCCGTTCCTCGAGCACAACGACGCGAACCGTGCCCTGATGGGCGCGAACATGCAGAGGCAGGCAGTACCGTTGATGATCGCCCAGGCGCCGCTCGTCGGCACCGGTGTCGAGTACCGCGCCGCGATCGACACGGGCGACGTGATCATGTCCCGCACCGAGGGCTCAGTGATCGACGTCGACGCCGAGACGATCGTCGTCGAGGGCAAGGGCACCCGTGAGGAGTACAACCTCACGAAGTTCATGCGCTCGAACCAGGGCACGCTGATCCACCAGAAGCCGGTCGTCAAGCTCGGCGACAAGGTCGGAAAGGGCACCGTCCTCGCAGACGGCTCCTCGACCGACGGTGGTGAGCTCGCACTCGGTGCGAACCTGCTCGTCGCGTTCATGCCGTTCGAGGGCTACAACTTCGAGGACGCGATCGTGCTGTCCGAGCGCCTCGTCAAGGACGACGTGCTCAGCTCGATCCACATCCACGAGTACGAGATCGACGCCCGCACCACGAAGCTCGGCGACGAGGAGCTCACGCGCGACATCCCGAACCGCTCGGAGGAGTCGCTCGCGAACCTCGACGAGCGCGGCGTCGTGCGCATCGGAGCCGAGGTCGGCTCCGGCGACCTGCTCGTCGGCAAGGTGACGCCCAAGGGCGAGACCGAGCTGACGGCGGAAGAGAAGCTGATCCGCGCCATCTTCAAGGAGAAGGCACGCGAGGTCCGCGACACGTCGCTCAAGGTGCCGCACGGTGAGGGTGGCAAGGTCATGGGCGTCAAGACGTTCTCGCGCGACGCGGGCGACGATCTGCCGCCGGGCGTCAACGAGCTCGTGCGCGTCTTCGTCGCGAAGAAGCGCAAGATCTCCGAGGGCGACAAGCTCGCCGGCCGCCACGGCAACAAGGGCGTCATCTCGAAGATCGTTCCCGAGGAGGACATGCCGTTCCTCGAGGACGGCCGCCCCGTCGACGTCGTGCTCAACCCGCTCGGCGTGCCGAGCCGGATGAACATCGGTCAGATCCTCGAGACGCACCTCGGCTGGGCTGCTGCGCACGGCATGTTCGCCGAGTCGGACACGCCGATCGGCGTCAACCCGCGCGCCTCGATCAACGCCCCCAAGCCGCATCCGGTCGCGACGCCCGTCTTCGACGGCGCCACCGAGACCGATGTCGACGACGCACTCGTGCGTTGGGCCGAGACGACGGATCTCCCGATCAAGATGAACGTCGACCACTCGCGCCCCGCCGGCCGCAAGGCCTCCGGCAAGGTGCAGCTCTTCAACGGCAAGACCGGGGAGCCCTTCGAGCAGAAGGTCACGGTCGGCTACATGTACATCCTGAAGCTGCTCCATCTCGTGGACGACAAGATCCACGCTCGCTCGACCGGCCCCTACTCGCTCGTCACCCAGCAGCCGCTGGGCGGCAAGGCGCAGTTCGGCGGCCAGCGATTCGGAGAGATGGAGGTGTGGGCGCTCGAGGCGTACGGCGCCGCGTACACCCTCCAGGAGATGCTCACGATCAAGTCCGACGACACCATCGGCCGCGTCAAGGCGTACGAGGCGATCGTCAAGGGCGAGAACATCGCCGAGCCGTCCATTCCCGAGTCATTCAAGGTGCTGCTCAAGGAGATGCAGTCCCTGGCACTCGACGTCCACGTCCAGTCGGACGACGGTCGCGACGTCGAGGTTCGCGAGGAGGACGACGAGCTGCTCCGCGCTGCCGAGGAGCTCGGCATCGACCTGTCGCCGGCAGCGGTTCGTGCCGCTGCCGGTGAGCTCTCGGCCCAGGAGGTCGAGGAGGGCGCTGCCGCAGTCGACGAAGGCGGCGACGTCGCCGTTGCCGCCGACGAGAGCCTGGACGGCGTCGAAGCCGACGCGGAGCTCGAGGTCGGCCTTGCCGACGTCGAGCTCGACGACTGAAGGGCTTCGCTTCGCGAACCCCGTTAGATAGTGCATTCGCAACGTCCCGTGTAGGGCAGATGGATTTCCAAGAAGTTGACGACCGGAGGAGCAATGCAGACGATGAACGCCCTATATAGGGATTTCACCTCGGGTGAAATCCTTTGATCGACATCAACGAATTCGACGCGATCCGCATAGGGCTCGCGTCGAGCAAGAAGATCCGCGACTGGTCGTCGGGCGAGGTCACCAAGCCGGAGACGATCAACTACCGCACGCTCAAGCCCGAGCGTGACGGCCTCTTCTGCGAGCGCATTTTCGGCCCGACCAAGGACTGGGAGTGCTACTGCGGCAAGTACAAGCGCGTCCGCTACAAGGGCATCATCTGCGAGCGCTGCGGCGTCGAGGTCACGCGCCAGAAGGTGCGTCGCGAGCGCATGGGCCACATCGACCTGGCGGCGCCGGTCTCGCACATCTGGTTCTTCAAGGGTGTCCCGAGCCGGATCGGCTACCTCCTCGACATCGCCCCGCGCGAGCTCGAAAAGGTGCTCTACTTCGCCGCCTCGATCGTTACGGGCGTCGACAACGAGGCTCGCGCGAAGGACCTCGCGGACCTCGAGGACAAGGTTCGCGCCGAGTCCGAGCAGATCTACGTCGACCGCGACGAGCATGTGCTCGCCGTCGAGGAGCGCCTGACCCGCCGGCGTGAGTACTTCGCTGCAGGCAAGGAGAAGAATTTCGACGAGGACGACGAGTTCTGGACCCGCTCGCTCAACAACTGGGCCGAGGATCAGATGCTCCCGACGCTCGAGGAGGCCCGCCAGCTCGCCGGCGGCATCTTCCCGAAGCTGGCGAAGTCGCTGACGACAGAAGACGGCAAGAAGATCCGTGATCTCGTCCGCCAGACCGCGACCCGTGAGGATCGCAAGCTGACGCCGCGCGAGGTCGAGTCCGTGGCAACGGCCGCCCAGGAGATCCATGAGGCCCTCGATCCGCTCCGCGCGGAGCTCGAGACGGCAACGGGATCGAAGAAGGGCGCGATCACGAAGCACCTGAACAAGCTCGTCGAGGCTCTCACGGCCGGCACCGAGCTGTCCGGGGAGGACGCCGAGATCGTGGCGAATGTCGACGTCAAGAATCTGGACAAGGCGCGCGAGGTCGGTAATGGCCTGCTCGCAGACGTGCTCCAGCAGGAGAACGTCGGCCAGACGGTCGACGAGGTGCGCGAGCTCGCGTCCGATCTCTGCCTTCTTCCAGGCGCCAAGAAGGACGATCTCGACATCGTCGCGCAGTGGGCGCTCAAGGTGCGCGAGATGGTGCAGGACATGGACTCCCGTCGCAACGATGCCCGGGAGGCCGCGGTCGACGGCGTGCGTCGTCTCGAGGAGACGTGGAAGCTCTTCCGCGAGCTCGAGCCCAAGCTCGTCGTCAACGACGAGCAGCTGTTCCGTGAGCTGAAGGACCGCTTCGGCTCGCCGTACGGCTTCGGGCAGTACTTCCGCGGCGGCATGGGCGCCGAGGCGATCCGCGATCTCCTCCGCGACCTCGACCTCGCCGAGGAGTCGGTGACGCTGCGCGACGTGATCAAGACCTCGAAGGGGCAGAAGCAACAGCGCGGCATCAAGCGGCTGAAGGTCGTCGAGGCGTTCATCAAGTCCGAGAACAAGCCGGAGTGGATGATCCTCGAGGCCGTGCCCGTGATCCCGCCGGAGCTGCGGCCCATGGTCCAGCTCGACGGTGGCCGCTTCGCCACGTCCGACCTGAACGATCTCTACCGGCGGGTGATCAACCGCAACAACCGGCTCAAGCGCCTGCTCGATCTCGGCGCACCGGAGATCATCGTCAACAACGAGAAGCGCATGCTGCAGGAGGCCGTCGACGCACTGTTCGACAACGGCCGCCGCGGCCGCGCCGTGACAGGCCCGGGCAACCGGCCTCTCAAGTCACTCTCCGACATGCTCAAGGGCAAGCAGGGCCGCTTCCGTCAGAACCTGCTCGGCAAGCGCGTGGACTACTCGGGCCGCTCGGTCATCGTGGCCGGGCCGAACCTCAAGCTCCACCAGTGCGGTCTGCCGAAGCTGATGGCCCTCGAGCTCTTCAAGCCGTTCATCATGAGCCGGCTCGTCGAGCGCAAGGCCGTGCAGAACATCAAGGCGGCCAAGAAGCACGTCGAGTCGATGTCCCTGGACGTCTGGGATGTCCTCGAAGAGGTCATCGCCGAGCACCCGGTGCTCCTGAACCGCGCGCCGACGCTCCATCGACTCGGGATCCAGGCCTTCGAGCCGATTCTCGTCGAGGGCAAGGCGATCCAGGTGCACCCGCTCGTCTGTCACGCCTTCAACGCCGACTTCGACGGCGACCAGATGGCTGTTCACCTGCCGCTCTCCGCCGAGGCCCAGGCCGAGGCCCGGATCCTCATGCTGTCGGCGAACAACATCCTCTCGCCTGCGCATGGTCGGCCGCTCGCGACGCCGACGCAGGACATGGTGCTCGGTGCGTACTACCTCACCTACTGCGATCACGAGCTGCCCGAGACGACGTCGGCGGACATCGTGAAGGTACTCGGCGTCAAGGGGCTGAAGCGTTTCCGCTCCGAGGAAGAGGTCGAGTTCGCCGTCGAGTCCCGCCAGGTTCACCTGCAGGAGCCGATCGAGTATCGGTGGTACGACGAGGTCATCCTGACGACGCCCGGGCGCGTGATCTTCAACGTCGAGATCGAGCGTTCGCTCGAGGTCGCCGTCCATACGGCCGAGTCGGTCAGGCACACGTTCATCAACCGGCCGCTCTCGAAGCGTGAGATCGACATCTTCATCACGGAGCTCGTCAATCTCTACGGCGCCCATGCGGTCGCGACCGTGCTCGACACGATCAAGTCGCTTGCATTCCGCTTCGCGACGCAGGCCGGGATCACGGTCTCGAAGAACGACATCGTGATCCCGCCGAGCAAGGAAGCGATCCTGGTCGGCTACGAGGCCGAGGTGAAGAAGCTCGAGGGTGAGTACCAGCGCGGCCTCATGACCGAGGAAGAGCGGCACGAGCGGATCGTCGCCGTCTGGACGGAGGCGACCGAAGAGGTTGCGGAGGCGATGAAGGCCAACCTCCACAAGACGAACACCATCTTCATGATGGCCAACTCGGGTGCCCGCGGATCGTTCAACCAGATCCGCCAGCTCGCCGGTATGCGCGGGTTGATGGCCAATCCGAAGGGCGAGATCATCGAACGCCCGATCAAGGCCAACTTCATGGAGGGCCTCTCGGTGCTCGAGTACTTCATCTCCACGCACGGGGCTCGCAAGGGGCTCGCCGATACGGCGCTGCGGACGGCCGACTCCGGCTATCTGACGCGACGTCTCGTCGACGTCTCGCAGGACGTGATCATTCGTGATCTCGACTGCGGCACCACCGACCACATCGAGCTCGCAGCGATGCTCGACGACAAGGAGAACTCCAGCGTCGTCGGCCGGTTGCTCGCGCTCGACGTGTACAAGCCGCTCAAGGACGGCAAGCCCGGCAAGACGCTGCTCCTCGCTGCGGGGACCGAGCTGACGATGCCGCTCCTGCGGGAGCTGCTCGAAGGGCTGGAGGAGCACGCCGAGGGGTATCTCGTCCCGGTGCGCTCGGCCCTCAAGTGCAAGAGCGAGCACGGCGTGTGCCGTGCGTGCTACGGCACGTTCCTCGCCACCGGTTACATCTGCGAGGTCGGCGACGCCGTCGGCATCATTGCGGCACAGTCGATCGGTGAGCCAGGGACGCAGCTCACGATGCGTACGTTCCACACGGGCGGCGTCGCCGGTGCCGACATCACACACGGTCTTCCGCGCGTCGTCGAGATCTTCGAGGCACGGAATCCGAAGGGTGCGGCAACGATCGCCGAGGTCGCAGGCAAGATCGAGATCGAGGACGCCGATCGCACGATCAAGGTGACCGTCGTTCCGTCGTCGCTCGATGAAAACGGCGAGCCGATCCCCGCGAAGGAATACAGCTTCTCGCGCCGCACCCGGTTCCTCGTCACTCACGGGCAGGTCGTCGAGGCGGGCGACCCACTCAACGAGGGGTCGATCGCCCCGGCCGAGCTGCTTGCTCTCAAGGGCTCGACGGCAACGGAGCTCTACCTCGTCGGTGAGGTGCAGAAGGTCTACAAGTCGCAGGGCGTCGACATCCACGACAAGCACATCGAGCTGATCGTGCGCCAGATGCTCAAGAAGGTCAGGGTCGAGAGTGCCGGGGACACGACGCTGCTCCCGGGTCAGCTCGTCGACAAGGCCGTGCTTGCGCGGGCAAACGACGAGGCGCGGAAGGCGAAGAAGGAGGAGGCGACCTTCGAGCCGCTGATTCTCGGAATCACGAAGGCCTCGCTCGCGACCGAGTCGTTCCTCTCGGCGGCATCGTTCCAGGAGACCACGAAGGTTCTCACGGACGCTGCCATCGAGGGCAAGGTCGACCGGCTGCTCGGCCTGAAGGAGAACGTGATCATCGGCAAGCTGATCCCCGCCGCGACGGGTCTCCGGAAGTACCGCGGCATCGAGATCGAGCCGGCAGAGCCCCTGCCGTCGTCGATGTTCGCCGCGGAGGCGCAGGAACTGCTCGCCGCACTCGAGGAGATCGGCGACGGGGACATCGACCTGACGACGCTCGGCCTCGGGTTCGAGGATGAGCTGCCGGTCGAGGATGCGCCGCCGGAGGCGACCGAGGAGTCGTAGGGGCTATGCGAAGCGGCGCGTCAGCGCCGCGCAGCGTCGCCCGCGTGGAGAAGCGTACGAACGAATCACGGAGGCGCCGGGGGGAAATGTTTCCCCCGGCGCCTCCTTCGTTATGCGGCGGTCCCCTTGCCGGCATCCTTTGCGCGGCGCAGAGATCGCTCTGCCCGCTCGAACAGCGAGACGCCGTCGTCGTCCGGCGTCAGTTCGGCTATCCCGGCCGAGAGGCTTGGCGCGAAGGCGGGGGTGCGGGTGAGGCGCCGGAGCGATCCCTGCACCCGCGCGAAGGTCGCTTCTGCTTCGATTCGTCCCGCGTTCGGCAGCACGACGGCGAACTCGTCGCCGCCCGACCGGAAGACCAGATCGCCCGGCCGGAGGATCTCCCGCAGGAGTGCTGCGATCTCGCCGACGATTCCATCTGTCGCGGGGGAGCCGAGCCGCGTGTTCGCCATACCGAGATCGTCGACGTCGAGGACACAGACCGCGAGCTTCAGGCCTCCTCGGTGGGCACGCGCAACGGCGAGCGCAAGCGTGTCGTGGAGCGCCTGGCGCGTCGCGAAGCCCGTGAGCGCATCGGTTGGAGGAGCCTGGCGGAACATCGCCTCGCTGGCCTTCTCGAGCGCCGGCCCAGCATGGAGTGCGATTGCCTCGAGCGTCCGAAATTCGGCTCCGGCGACGGGGGGCTCCTCTTCACGGCCGAAGACGGTCAGGAACCCGATGCGGTCGCTCCCCGACGCGATCGGAACTGCGACGGCAGACAGCATCTGCTCGGTCGCCTCGCTCCCATCGCGGTAGTGGTAGGAAAGCCCTACGGCACGAAGGGCTGCGCCGCCCGGCGGGCCAACCGCCGCGCCGACGGTCTGCGCGTCGACCCCGACCGCCGCCACGAGCGCCCGTCCATCGATCTCCACAGTGATTGCCGCTGCGGCGACCCCCGGGAGTGACGCAGCCGCCTCGGCACAGCGGCTCAGAACCTCGTCGAGGTCGAGCGTCCCGCCGAGCGACTCGAGGAGCCGCGCTCGGAGACCCTCCTCGCGGGCCGTCTCCACCGCTGCCGCGAGTTCCCGCGCGAGACCGTCGAGCCGATCGCCCATCTCCTCGAGGCCCTGCGTGAACGCGGCGCGCGTCTCGCGGTTCGCACGTCGGATCCGGAGGCCACCGACGATGGTCAGCGTCAGCCCGGCCACGCCGATGAGAGCAAATGCGGCTGGTGTGATCATCGCTCGAACCCTACTCGGGAGGAGCCGCGGGCGATCCCGCGCGGCGTCCTAGTGCGGTGTCGATTCAGTAGTGCGGCGTCTCATGACGATGCTGTTTCCTGTCAAACGTTGTGAGACGGCGCACTAGGGTGCGCCGTCGTCCGCGAGCTGGTTCTTGCCGGCCAGCTTCGCCTTCGCGACGAGTGCACCCGTTCGGGCAGTCAGGCTCTCGACGTCGTCGTCGGCATTCAACTCAGCGAGGCCGCCCGACATCGTCAGCGTCCCTGCCTCGCCGAATGGTCGCTCGGCGATCTCGAAGGCGAGTCGGCCGTAGAACCGCTTGGCAAACTCCCGCGTTGTATCGGGGAGGATCACGAAGAACTCGTCTGCACCGCCCGAGTTTCGATAGGCGGCGTCCCCGCCGCGAATCGTCGCGCGAATGCGCGCGCCGAACTCCTCGAGGACCGCGTCGCCGGTCTCCTGCGAGAACGTCTTGTTGATCAGACCGAAATCGTCGAGGTCGACCTGGATCATGCAAAGTGGGCGGCCGTGCCTGCGCGCGGCGCTCACCTCGCGGGGCAGCTCCTCGGCGAAGGCGAGCGCGCTGCGAAGGCCCGTTCGCAGGTCCGTCGCGGCAAGCTCCTGGACATCCAGAAAGCGAAAGGCGTTCTCGATCGCCGGCGCCGCGTGGCGCGCGATAGCCGCCAGAAGCGTGACGGAGTCCTCGTCGAACGCATGCACCTTGCGTGAGTAGACCGCAAGCGTTCCTGGTCCTTCCGGGCCGATCGGGACGACGAGGCCGGTACGCAACGCGCCCGGCTCCTCCACGTCCCAGGATGTCAAGCCGGAAGCGAACGACGTGCCGTCGGGAGGGCCGGTGAGGAACGGTGCCGACTCGGGTCGGATGTTGCCGTGGGTCGCAGTTTCCACCTGTCCGTTCGCGCGCTGGACGCGGATGGAGCTGCCGTCGACCGACGGCAGCGCGCCAGACGCTGCAAGCGTCCGGTGCAGGACCTCGTCGAGCTCGATCGTCGATCCGATCGTGTCGAGACGGGAGCCCGGCTCGATCGGTCGTTCCGAGGCGGCTTCGATCCTCTGGGCGAGGCCGACGAGGCTGTCGTCGACCCGGTCCAGGGCCGTTGCAATCCGCGCATCGACCGGCCGCCGTGAGGCGAGCCAGAACGCGACGAGCACGCCGACAACACAGATGGCACCTAGAGCCGCAACGGCTACCGCAGTCGTGATCCCTCCCCCTTCCCCTGCGCGAACTCTACGTAGGAATGGGGCATCTGTATACGGGGTGCTCCAACAATCGTTCATGGCTTGCCGGACCGGAGCGCTGTCAGCTACACTGGCCGTCCGCAGGTGGCGGGGTGAGATCCCTGCCACATCTGCGCGTGATCTTTGTCTGTGTTCATCCGAGAGTGTCAGGAGCAGCGTGCCCACCGTCAATCAGCTCGTCCGCAAAGGCCGCAAGGCCCCCGTGGCCAAGACGAACACCCCGGCACTCCGCGGTGCGCCGCAGAAGCGCGGGGTCTGCACGCGCGTCTACACCACCACCCCCAAGAAGCCGAACTCGGCGCTGCGGAAGGTCGCGCGCGTGCGGCTCACGAACGGGATGGAGGTCGGCGTCTACATCCCCGGCGAGGGGCACAACCTGCAGGAGCATTCCGTCGTCCTCATCCGCGGCGGCCGCGTCAAGGACCTCCCGGGTTTCCGCTACAAGGTGATCCGCGGCGGGCTCGACACGTCGGGCGTCTCCGATCGTCGCCAGGCGCGTTCGAAGTACGGCGCCAAGAAGGGCTCGAGCTGATGCCACGTCGAGCAGAGATCCAACCGCGCCAGCTCGAGCCCGACTCGGTCTACTCGTCGGTGCTCGTCACGCAGGTCATCAACTGCGTCATGCTGGACGGTAAGAAGTCGACCGCCGAGCGGATCGTCTACGACGCGCTTGCTCTCGCCTCGGAGAAGACCGGAAAGCCGGCTCTCGAGATCCTCGAGGGTGCGGTCAAGTCCGTGACCCCCGTCCTCGAGGTGCGCTCGCGCCGCGTCGGCGGTGCGAACTACCAGGTTCCGATCGAGGTGCCGCAGCGTCGCGCCCGCACGCTTGCGATCCGCTGGATCGTGCAGTTCGCGCGCGACCGTCGCGAGAAGCACATGGGCGACAAGCTCGCAGGTGAGCTGATGGACGCGCTCAACCAGCAGGGCGGCGCCTACAAGAAGAAGGACGACATCTACCGGATGGCGCAGGCCAACAAGGCCTTCGCTCACTACCGCTGGTAGAAGGGACGATCTTGAGCACAACCGCCTCCCGCATCTCTCTGGATCGTGTCCGCAACATCGGGATCATGGCGCACATCGACGCCGGCAAGACGACAACGACGGAGCGGATCCTCTACTACACGGGCCGCACCCACAAGCTCGGCGAGGTGCATGAAGGCGCGGCGACGATGGACTGGATGGCGCAGGAGCAGGAGCGCGGCATCACGATCACGTCGGCAGCGACGACGGCCGAGTGGCGCGACCACAAGATCAACATTATCGATACGCCCGGGCACGTGGACTTTACGGCCGAGGTCGAGCGATCGCTGCGCGTCCTCGACGGCGCAATCGCTGTTTTCGACTCCGTGGCCGGTGTCCAACCGCAGTCCGAGACGGTCTGGCGTCAGGCAGATCGCTACGGCGTGCCGCGGATCTCGTTCATCAACAAGATGGATCGCACCGGTGCCGACTTCTTCAACGCCGTCCAGACGATGCGCGACCGTCTCGGCGCCACTGCCGTCTGCGTCCAGATTCCGGTCGGCGAGGAGGAGCACCATCGAGGCGTGATCGATCTCGTCGAGATGAACGCCATCACGTACGACGACGACCTCGGCGAGTCCTTCACGGTCGGTGAGATTCCCGCAGAGCTCGCAGACCTGGCGAAGGAGCATCATCACGCCCTCATCGACGCCGTCGCCGAGTTCGACGACGATCTGATGGAGAGCTACCTCGAGGACGAGGACTCGGTCACGCCCGAGATGCTCCGTCGCGCACTCCGCACCGGCACTCTCGCGAGCGCGATCACCCCTGTCCTGCTCGGCTCTGCCTTCAAGAACAAGGGCGTCCAGCCGCTGCTCGACGCGGTGGTCGACTACCTGCCGAGTCCCCTCGACGTCCCGTCCGTCCAGGGCGTCGATCCGAAGTCCGGCGAGGAGCTGACGAGGGCTGCCTCGTTCGACGCCCCGTTCTCGGCCCTCGTCTTCAAGGTGATGTCCGATCCGTTCGTCGGCAAGCTGACCTACTTCCGCGTCTATTCCGGTCAGATCACCGCCGGCGATCGTGTCGTCAACACGACGAACGGCAAGACCGAGCGCATCAGCCGCATCCTCCAGATGCACGCGAATCACCGCGAGGAGCGCGACGAGATCGGCGCAGGCGACATCGCGGCCGCCGTCGGTCTGAAGCAGTCGACGACGGGTGACACGCTCGCAATCGACAAGTCGCCGATCGTGCTCGAGCGGATGACATTCGCCGAGCCCGTCATCTCGGTCGCGATCGAGCCGAAGACCAAGGGCGACCAGGACAAGCTCTCGCAGGGCCTCCAGCGCCTTGCCGAGGAGGATCCGACCTTCCGTGTCACCTCCGACGAGGAGACCGGCCAGACGCTCATCGCCGGCATGGGCGAGCTCCACCTCGAGATCATCGTCGACCGTCTCATGCGCGAGTTCAACGTCGACGCGAATGTTGGCCGGCCGCAGGTCGCCTACCGCGAGACCGCGGGCAAGCCCGCCGAGAAGGTACAGGGCAAGTTCGTGCGTCAGACGGGTGGTTCGGGTCAGTACGGCGACGTCACGATCAACCTGCTTCCGCAGGAGCCCGGCAAGGGCTACGAGTTCGTCGACAAGATCGTGGGCGGCAAGATCCCCAAGGAGTACATCAAGCCGGTCAACGAAGGGATCCAGGAAGCGATGAACGCCGGTGTGCTCGCCGGCTACCCGGTCGTCGATGTCCTGATCGAGTTGATCGACGGCTCGTACCATGACGTCGACTCGAGCGAGCGGGCCTTCAAGATCGCGGGCTCGATGGCCTTCAAGGAGGCGTTGAGGCGCTCGAAGCCGAAGCTGCTCGAACCGATCATGGCCGTCGAGGTGGTCACACCCGACGACTACCTCGGCGACGTTATGGGTAACCTCAACGGTCGGCGTGGGCGGGTCGAGTCGCTCAAGCCGATCGGCAACTCGCAGTCGATCGTCGCGAGCGTGCCACTCTCGGAGATGTTCGGGTATGTCACCGACCTGCGCTCGATGTCGCAGGGGCGGGCAGCTTTCACCATGGCGTTCGATCGATACGACGAAGTACCCCAGTCCATCGCGAGCGACATCGTCGACTCGCAGTCAGGCTCGTAAGAAGGAGATTGCAGGATGGCCAAGCAGAAGTTTGAGCGGTCGAAGCCGCATGTCAATGTCGGCACCATCGGCCATATCGACCACGGCAAGACGACGCTGACAGCAGCGATCACGAAGGTGCTCTCCGAGTCCGGAACCGGCACCGCCGTTCGCGACTTCACGTCGATCGACGCGGCTCCCGAGGAGCGGCAGCGCGGTATCACGATCAACACGGCGCACGTCGAGTACGAGACGGAGAACCGTCACTACGCGCACGTCGACTGCCCGGGCCACGCCGACTACATCAAGAATATGATCACCGGCGCAGCCCAGATGGACGGGGCGATCCTCGTCGTCTCGGCCGCAGACGGCCCGATGCCGCAGACGCGTGAGCATATCCTGCTCGCCCGTCAGGTCCGGGTGCCGTTCATGGTCGTCGCGCTCAACAAGGCCGACATGGTCGACGACCCCGAGTTGCTCGAGCTCGTCGAGCTCGAGGTGCGCGAGCTGCTCACGAAGTACGACTTCCCGGGCGACGACATCCCGGTGATCCAGGTGTCGGCGCTCAAGGCGCTCGAGGGTGACCCCGAGTGGACGCCGAAGATCCTCGAGCTGATGGCCGCTGTCGACTCCTACATCCCGGAGCCGGTGCGCGACACGGACAAGCCGTTCCTGATGCCGATCGAGGACGTGTTCACGATCACGGGCCGTGGTACGGTCGTCACGGGCCGCATCGAGCAGGGTCAGATCGAGGTCGGCAAGGAGATCGAGATCGTCGGGATCACGGACAAGGTCGAGAAGACCACCGTCACCGGTCTCGAGATGTTCCTCAAGGTGCTCGACTTCGCCCAGGCCGGCGACAACGCGGGCGTGTTGCTCCGCGGAGTCAAGCGCGAGGAGGTCCAGCGCGGCCAGGTGCTCGCGAAGCCGGGCTCGATCACGCCGCACACGCACTTCAAGGCCGAGGTCTACGTGCTCTCGAAGGACGAGGGTGGCCGGCACACGCCGTTCTTCAACGGCTACCGACCCCAGTTCTACTTCCGCACGACCGACGTCACCGGGTCGATCAAGCTGCCGGACGGCCAGGAGATGGTCATGCCGGGTGACAACACGCAGATGGAGATCGAGATGGGCCAGCCGATCGCGATGGACACTGGTCTGACGTTCGCAGTCCGCGAGGGTGGCCGCACCGTCGGTGCCGGCGTCGTCACGGAGATCATCAAATAGGGGAAGAGGCGTAGCCTCTCCCCTCTTTGCGTAGGGGAGAGGCGCAGCCTCTCCCGCTTTCGAGCAGAGAGAGACCAGACACATGGCGCAACAGAAAATCCGCATTCGGCTCAAGGGCTACGACCACCAGCAGCTCGATCGCTCGGCGTCGCAGATCGTTGAGACGGCGCAGCGCACGGGCGCGACGATCACCGGTCCGGTGCCGTTGCCGACCGAAAAGAACGTGTACTGCGTGATCCGAAGCCCGTTCAAGGACAAGGATTCGCGCGAGCACTTCGAGGTGCGCACGCACAAGCGCCTGATCGACATCCACAGCCCCACGCCGAAGACGGTCGACTCGCTGATGCGCCTCGACCTTCCCGCCGGCATCGACATCGAGATCAAACTCTAGAAATTGCCTTGAGGCAATTTCTAAAGTTCTAGATAAGAGCATGAAGAAACCCAAATGAGATTTCACCACACACAAATGAACGCACTATCTAACGCTTTTTCCCGTTCCCATGGAGGCGCATCGTGAAAGGCATAGTCGGGAAAAAGCTGGGCATGACCCAGATCTTCGATCCCGAGACCGGAGGCGTCACCGCCGTGACGGTCATCGAGGCCGGACCGTGCCCGGTCACGCACGTGCGTGACGAGAGCTCCGACGGCTACGCCGCGGTTCAGCTCGCCTATGAGCCTGTCGCCGATCGGAAGATCACGAAGGGCGAGATCGGCCACCTCAAGAAGTCGGGTGCGTCTGCCCACCGGCACCTCGTCGAGTTCCGCGGCGAGAGCGAGCTTGCAGTCGGTGACACCGTCACCGTCGAGGCGTTCCAGCCCGGCGACGCGATCAAGGTCGCAGGAACCTCCATCGGCAAGGGGTTCGCCGGCACGATCAAGCGCCACAACTTCAAGCGCGGCCCCGTCTCCCACGGCTCGCACAACGTTCGCGCGCCCGGTTCGATCGGTGCATCAGCGACGCCGTCTCGCGTGTTTCGTGGGCAGAAGATGTCGGGTCGCATGGGCGGCAAGCGCGTCACCCAACTCGGGCTGGTCGTCCACGACGTGGACGTCGAGCGCAACCTGCTTCTCGTGAAGGGTGCCGTTCCGGGCCCGACGAGCGGCATTGTCGAGATCAGGAGCACCGACTGATGGCAGCGCTGAAGGCAGACGTTCTTGGCGGCACCGCCGCCAAATCGGCAACGCTCGGTGATGCGGTGTTCGGTGCCGAGCTCAAGAGGCACATCGTGCACGAGGTCGTGCGGGCCGAGTTGAACGCGCACCGCGCAGGCACCCGTGGCGCGAAGACCCGCGGGATGGTCTCTGGCGGACGCGCGAAGCCGTGGCGCCAGAAGGGAACGGGCCGCGCGCGTCAGGGCACGATCCGTGCTCCGCACTTCACGGGCGGCGGCGTTGCTTTCGCACCCGGCATGCGCAGCTTCGATGTCAAGGTGAACCGGAAGGTTCGCCGCGCCGCTCTTGCCGGTGCGCTCTCGAACCACGTCGGCAACGGCACGCTCGCGCTCGTCGACGGCGGAGCGTTCGAGACCCCGTCGACCAAGCAGGCCAAGACCCTTGTCGAGAAATGGGGCAAGGAGCCTGCCGCTTGTCGTCGTCGCTCATGAGGACGAGATCGGGCTGATCAAGTCGTTCCGCAACCTCGAGCGGGTTCTCGTCACGGTTCCGTCCGAGCTCGAGGTGGCGCCGATCGTCTGGGCGCGCTCCGTCCTCGTCAGCGAGGCTGCACTCCCGCTCGTCGAGGGGAAGGCATCGTGAACGCCGCCGACGTTCTCATCGCGCCGGTCGTCTCCGAGAAGAGCTACTCCGGTCTCGCCGACCGGAAGTACACCTTCAAGGTGCATCAGGACGCCCACAAGACCCAGGTGCGCCAGGCCGTCGAGGAGCTCTTCGGCGTCAAGGTGCAGAGCGTTCACATGATCAAGGTCGCCGCCAAGCCGAAGCGGCGTGGAGTGTTCCAGGGCGTCCGACCGAGCTGGAAGAAGGCCATCGTGCAGCTGCGCGAGGGCGAGTCCATCGAGATCTTCGAAGGGGCACAGGTTCTCACCAGGAGTCTGATGGCAGTCAAGAAATACAAGCCGACAAGCCCGGGACGCCGCTTCATGGCGGTCTCTTCCTTCGAGGAGGTCACGAAGAAGGCTCCCGAGCGCTCGCTCGTCGAGCCGCTCAAGAAGACCGGCGGTCGCAACAACAACGGTCGCATCACGACGCGCCACCAGGGTGGCGGTCACAAGCGGATGTACCGCGTGATCGACTTCAAGCGACTCAAGGACGGTGTGCCTGCCAGGGTCGCCGCGATCGAGTACGACCCCAACCGGTCGGCCCGGATCGCCCTGCTGCACTACGCGGACGGCGCCAAGGCCTACATCATCGCGCCCCAGGGTCTTCGGGTCGGGACCTCGGTCGAGTCGGGCCCGAACGCCGATATCAAGGCCGGCAACGCATTGCCCCTCGACAACATCCCCACCGGGACGCTCGTGCACAACGTCGAGCTGAAGCCCGGGCAGGGCGCCAAGATGGCGCGCTCGGCAGGCGCCGGTGTCCAGCTCGTCGCGAAGGACCAGGGGTACGGCGTTCTTCGCCTCCCCTCGGGTGAAATGCGGCGCGTACTTCTAACGTGCCGCGCCACCGTTGGTCAGGTCGGGAACTCCGATCACGCGAACGAGCAGTCCGGCAAGGCCGGCCGCAGCCGCTGGCTCGGAAAACGCCCTGCAGTGCGCGGCTCGGCCATGAACCCGGTCGACCACCCGCACGGCGGCGGCGAGGGCAAGTCCAAGGGCGGCCGCCATCCGGTGACGCCGTGGGGCGTGCCGACGCTCGGCAAGCGCACCCGCCAGAAGCACAAGGAATCCGACAAGCTGATCGTTCGCGGCCGTCGCCGCGGCAAGGAAAGGCGCTAACCAACAATGTCCAGATCATCGAAGAAGGGGCCTTTCATCGACGAGCGGCTGCTCGGCCGGATCGAGGCGATGAATGCCTTGAACGAGAAGCGGATGATCCGCACGTGGTCGCGCAGTTCCACCGTGTTCCCCGACATGGTCGGTCACACGATTGCCGTCCACGACGGACGCAAGCACGTGCCGGTGTTCGTCAGCGAGCAGATGGTCGGGCACAAGCTCGGCGAGTTCGCTCCGACGCGGACGTTCCGTGGTCATGCCGGTGACAACAAGACCCAGGTGAAGAAGCGCTGATGGCTGCTGCAGACACATCCAAGCTCGTCCAGTCACGCGCAGAGGCGAAGTACGTCCGCCTCTCGGCGCGGAAGGCACGCCTCGTGCTCGACCACATCCGTGGCCGCAGCGTCCCGGAGGCGCGCACGATCCTCGCATTCACACCGCGCGCCGCGGCCGTGGACATCGAGAAGGTGCTGCGCTCGGCTGTCGCAAATGCCGAGTCGACGCATGCCCTCGACGGTGACGAGCTCATCGTTCTCGCCGCCTACGCGGATGAGGGCCCGACGCTCAAGCGTTGGCGCGCCCGCGCCCGCGGTCGGGTCAACCGGATTCGCAAGCGCACGTGTCATATCACCCTGATCGTCAGTGAGAACCCGAAGGCGGCAGCACGGCCCAAGCGGTCGGCCGGGAAGCCCGCCACGACCGATACCCCGGTTTCGGAGACTCCCGCTGCCGACGAGAAGCCGAAGCGCAAGTCGCCGGCGAAGAAGAAGGAGGCTGTTGCCTGATGGGCCAGAAGATCCATCCTGGCGGCCTACGCGTCGGTGTCATCCACGACTGGAAGTCGAACTGGTACACCGGCAAGAAGGAGTTCGCCGACTACATTCTCGAGGATGTCCGCATCCGCGAGCACATCAACGGCAAGCTGTCCCATGCCGGCCTCTCCGACATCCTGATCCGGAAGGACAAGCAGCGGATCACGGTCGATATCTACACGGCCCGCCCGGGAATCGTGATCGGCAAGTCGGGTGTCGAGGTCGACGCGCTTCGCAAGGAGCTGCACGCGATCACCGGCAAGTCGGTACACATCAACATCAACGAGATCAAGCGTCCCGAGCTCGACGCGCAGCTCGTCGCGCAGTCGATCGCCGAGCAGCTTCAGAACCGCGTCTCGTTCCGGCGCGCGATGAAGCGGGCACTTGCCTCGGCCATGCGGTCGGGCGCACAGGGCATCAAGATCCAGTGCGGTGGTCGGCTGGGCGGCGGCGAGATGAGCCGCGTCGAGCGCTACACCGAGGGTCGTGTCCCGTTGCACACGATCCGCGCGGACATCGACTACGGCTTCGCAGAGGCACGGACGACATTCGGTCGGATCGGCGTCAAGGTCTGGGTCAACAAGGGCGAGATCATGCCGGAGGGCTACGAAGGCACCTCGACCGGCAAGGAGACGCGCCTCGGTGACCAGGATCAGGCACGGCGCAAGCGCGGTGGCGCTGCGGAAGGTCTCGGCGCCTCGCGTGAGAGCGGCCGAGGTCGTAGCCAGGATCGTGAAGGCCTCGGCCTCGTCAAGAAGGGTCGACGTGGCCCCGGCGGCGGCGGAGCACCCGGCGGCAGCGGCGGACGCCCTCCGGGCGGTGGGCGTGGCTCACGACCGGGTGGCGGTCAGGCCCGTCCTTCGGGTGGACAGGGTGGCGGCCCGAGGCCGCCACGTTCGCAGCGCCCCCCGCGCCCGGCCGAGCCCCAGGCTCCCGAGACGACGGACGCGCCCACTCCAGACGTGACGCCCGAGGCTCCGGCAGAGGGGACTGATTCCTGATGCTGCTGCCCAAGAAGACAAAGCACCGGAAGCACCACCGCGGTCGTCGTCGTGGCTTTGCGAAGGGTCAGTCGACCGTGCAGTTCGGCGACTACGGAATCAAGGCGCTCGAGGACGGCTGGATCACGAACCGCCAGATCGAGGCCGCTCGTATCGCGATGACGCGCAAGATCAAGCGTGGCGGCAAGGTCTGGATCAACGTCTTCCCGGACAAGCCGTTCACGAAGAAGCCCGCCGAGACGCGGATGGGCTCGGGCAAGGGATCGCCCGAGGGTTGGGTCGCAGTCGTGAAGCCCGGTCGCGTCCTGTTCGAGCTCGCCGGCGTCGACGAGGCTCTTGCGCGCGAGGCGTTGCGCCTCGCAGCCCAGAAGCTGCCAATGAAAGTGAAGTTCGTGAGGCGGGAGGCTGATCTCTTTGAAAGCTAGCCAGCTACGTGACATGACGGACGAGGAGCTCGAGGAGAAGATGGTTGCAACCCGCAAGGAGCTCTTCAATCTCCGCTTCCAGTCGGCGACCGGCGCGCTCGAGAACAGCGCCCGGCTGCAGTCGGCAAAGCGCGAGATCGCCCGCATCCTGACCGTGAAGACCGAGCGTGAACGACTGGGGAAGATCTGAGATGGCAGAACGAAAGAAGAAGACAACTGAGAAGGCCCCGGTCGACGCCGCAGAGGTCGAGGAGGTCGTCGTCGAGGCCGTAGCCGAGGACGCCGTCGAGATCGCCGAAGAGGTCGTCGCGGTCGAAGAAGCGATCGATGAGGCTGTTGCCGAGGACGTCGCCGAGGTCGTTGCCGAGGTCGCCGAGGCCGAGGAGGCGATCGAGGCCGCCGTCGTCGCGGACGCCGAGGAGATCGCAGCGGAGGTCGTCGCGGTCGAAGAAGTGATCGAGGAAGCCGCCGCCGAAGCGATCGCTTCCGATCTCGAGGCCGGCGCCGAGGCCGAGGAGGCCGTCATCGAGGCCGTCGCCGAAGGCGAGATCACGCCCGAGGAGGGTGCCGAGGCAATCGAGGTGATCGAGGAGGTCGTCGCCGAGGCAGTTGCCGAGGAGATCGTCGAGGCCGCCGCTGCCGAGGAAGTCGTCGAGGAGGCTGCTGCCGAGGTTATCGCGGAGGAGGTCGTGGAGGCCGCCGTCGTCGAGGAGGCGATCGAGGAGGCTGCTGCCGAGGTGATCGCGGAGGAGGTCGTCGAGGCGGCCGTCGTCGAGGAGGCGATCGAGGAAGCTGCTGCCGAGGTGATCGCGGAGGAGGTCGTCGAGGCCGCGGCAGTCGTCGAGGCTGTCGAGGCGGCAGAGGAGAAGGTTCCCGCTCCGCAGTCCGGACCCAAGCCGAAGAAGAAGCGGCTCCCCCGCGCGCTCCGCCCGCAGAAGACGCGCCCGAAGCGTGAGAAGGCGGCCGAGCGCAAGCCGATCGTTCGCCTCGAGAAGCCGGAGCACGAGCGCGGTCGCAGCCAGGAGCGCCAGGGCACGGTCGTGTCGGCCGCAATGGACAAGACGATCGTCGTCAAGGTCGAGGTGACGAAGTCGCACCGGAAGTACAAGAAGGTCGTTCGCCGGTCGGTCAAGTTCCACGCGCATGACGAGGGCAACACCGCCAACGTCGGCGACGTTGTCCGGATCGTCGAGACTCGCCCGCTGTCGGCCACCAAGCGCTGGCGCCTGACGGAGATCGTCGAGGTGGCCAAGTGATCCTCTCCACCCGCACATCTCGCACACGCTGGCTCGCTGCAACGCTGCGCCATCCGTCGTCCTCGGGGCCCCCCATGCACTGCGTGCATGAACGGCCCCTGCGTCCTAGCCTGGCTTGCGTTTCGCGGCCATCGCGCACGATCTGTACGGGCGGTGAGGATCAGTGATCCAGCAAGAGAGCCGCCTCAAGGTCGCCGACAACACCGGCGCTCGCGAGATCCTCTGCATCCGCGTGATGGGAGGGTCGCACCGTCGCTACGCCCGCGTCGGCGACATCATCGTTGCTACCGTGAAGGCCGCGACGCCGCAGGGCACGGTCAAGAAGGGCGAAGTGGTGAAAGCCGTTGTCGTCCGGACGAAGAAGCCCTACGGTCGCAGTGACGGCACGCTGATCGGCTTCGACGAGAACGCCGCCGTCATCATCGATGCACAGTTGAACCCGCGCGGCACCCGCATCTTCGGGCCGGTCGCACGGGAGTTGCGCGAGAAGAATTTCATGAAAATCGTCAGCCTGGCCCCAGAGGTTCTCTAATGGCAGCAACCATGAAGATCAAGAAGGGCGACACCGTTCAGGTGCTCTCCGGCAAGGATCGCGGCAAGCAGGGCCGTGTCATCGAGGCACGCCCGAGCGAGGGTCGCGTCATCGTCGAGAACCTCAACCTCGTCAAGCGGCACCGCAAGCCGGCACCCGTGCGCGACACGTCACGGATGGGCGGCGCGCAGATGACGCCCGGCGGCATCTTCGAGAAGCCGTCGCCGCTCGACGTCAGCAACGTGATGCTCGTCTGCCCCACCTGCAAGCAGGCGTCGCGCACCGGTGTGCACGTCAAGGAGATCAAGGGCTCGACCGTGCGCGTCCGCTTCTGCAAGCGCTGCAACGAGGAGATCGATCGCTGATGGCCACCACCGAGACATACGTCGCGCGCCTCAAGCAGCGCTACGACGACGAGATCCGCGCCGCCCTGAAGGACGAGCTCGAGCTCGACTCGATCATGCAGGTCCCGAAGGTGACGAAGATCACCCTCAACATGGGTGTCGGTGAGGCGAAGACCGACGCGAAGGCCATGGACGCCGCGATCGAGGAGCTCTCGACGATCGCGGGCCAGCACGCGCAGGTCCGGCGCGCCCGCAAGTCGATCGCGAGCTTCAAGCTCCGCGAGGGAATGGCCGTCGGTGCCAGGGTCACCCTGCGCGGCGCCAAGATGTACGAGTTCCTCGACCGGCTCGTCTCGATCTCGCTGCCGCGGATCCGCGACTTCCGGGGCCTCAACCCGGACTCGTTCGACGGCCGGGGGAACTACTCGCTCGGAATCAAGGAGCAGATCATCTTCCCGGAGATCGACTACGACAGCGTGCAGTCGATCCGCGGCCTCGACATCGCCATCACCACAACGGCGGAGAACGACGACCAGGCGCGCGCACTCCTGCGCCACCTCGGTCTGCCGTTCGCCGCCGAAAGCAGAAGGGACTAGGGCATATGGCCAAGACCTCACTCCGCGTCAAGCAGAAGCGGACGCCGAAGTACAAGACCCAGGCGTACACGCGGTGCAACCGTTGCGGTCGCCCGCGTGCCGTCTACAAGAAGTTCAAGCTCTGCCGGATCTGCCTGCGCGAGCTGGCACATCAAGGCGCAATCCCCGGGATGACCAAGAGCTCATGGTGATGAAGAACGTATTCAAGGGAAGAGATTCGGTTCAGGTCGTGCCGACAATTATCCCGCCCATCTAGCATTTTCGCTCCGTGAAACAGCCACTGTTTCGCGAAGCGACGGTGCGGCTGTTTCACGGAGCGAAAATGCTGACTGACCCAATCGCAGACATGTTGACCCGGATCCGCAACGCCAACAAGGCGATGCACGACACCACCCAGATGCCTTCCTCGCGGATGAAGGAGGAGATCGCTCGCCTGCTCAAGGACGAGGGGTACATCAAGGACTTCCGGGTCGTCGAGGGCACTCCCTACTCCACGCTCGTGGTCGAGCTCAAGTTCGGCCGCAACCGCGAGCGCGTGATCACCGATCTCAAGCGCATCTCGAAGCCCGGCCGGCGCGTGTACGCGCCGAAGAACCGGCTCCCGCGCGTGCTCGGTGGTCTCGGCACCGCGATCCTGTCCACCTCGACCGGCGTGATCACCGGCCGTCAGGCCGCTGAGCGCGGCGTTGGCGGCGAAGTTCTCGCCTTCGTCTGGTAGCGCGATGAGTCGTATCGGTCGCAGGCCAATCGAGGTTCCGAGTGGCGTCACCGTCGAGGTGTCGCCCGGGTGGAACGGTGAACGTTCAGGGCCCGCTCGGGAAGCTCGAGCAGC
>CAVUIQ010000009.1:0-499058 GCA_963741655.1 uncultured Thermoleophilia bacterium | reverse complement strand
AACGAGACGAGCTCGCCGGCTCGGTCGAGCCGAAGCAGCGCGTCTGCGAGGTCATGGGGGTTGCTGGCCGCAGCCGCATCGCGGTCGGCGGCAAACTCGCGACGGGGCGAGAGCAGCGCATGGGTGAACGCCGATGCGATCGGCCCGAGGACGAAGAGGAGCGCACGCGAGAAGTAGCCGCCGAGCCGACTCAGCTCGATGAGCGTGGTCGCGAGCAGCACAGCGAACGTCTGGGTGAGGACGTCGAGGCAGCGCACGTGGGCGAGCTCATGCGCGATCACGGCCTCGAGCTCCTCGCGTCGGATTGCTCGGAGGAGGCCGGTCGACACGGCGAGCGTCGAGCTTCCCGGCCCACGACCGACGACGAAGGAGCGCGGGAATCCGTCGTCGATGAGTGCGAGCTTCGGCGCCGGGATCCCGAGCTGTGCCGCGATCCGATCGGTCGTCGAGCGGAGAAGTGGGTCCTCGGCAAGGGCGAACGGTCGCGCACCGAGCATCCCGAGCAGGCTGCGGTCGCCGAGCCAGTAGACGGCGATCGCGGCGCTGAGCCCGCAGAACGCGAAGAGTGCTGCGCTCCGCTCGCCGCCGATCAGCCAGCCGACGCCCGCCGCGAGCGCGACGAGGAAGCCGACGAGAACGAAGACTTTACAGAGGTTCGCCGTGGCCCGGCGGCGCACGAGCCTCAGCCGTCGTCGTCGGGGTTGTCGCTCTCCGCCTCGAGGCCGCGCGGGGGCCAGTCGGGCTCGGGTGCATCGCATCGGGTCGAGCAATGCACGGACGCCACGTTCTGGAGTGGCACGAGGATGTGCCCGTTCAACTCGACGTGGGGAACGTCCTCGATCGAGCAGTAGGCGGTGAGAACGCCCTCCTGGTATTCGCCGCCAAAGAGCGCCAGCTCGACCTGTTCGCCCTTGTACTTGTTCGTGTAATCCTCCATCGTTCGGCCAGTCTACCGCGCGATGGACGCTCGAACGGCGTCAGCGAACGGGTACGTGGTCAGACGTCGACCCGGAAGACCTGACAGTTTCCGATCGTGCCGTGCTCGACGTCGAAGTGCGCGAGTGCCGCGCGAAGAGGACCACCATGCGCGACGACGAGCACGAGCGCGTCAGGATGGGCCTGATCGACGCGCGAGAGTGCCGTCACGACCCGCTCTGCGACCGCCTCGGTCGTCTCGCCGTCACCCCAGGCACCGCGCTTCGCATCGGGGAAGCGTTCTCTGATCTCGGTGTCGGTGAGGCCCTCCCAACTGCCGAAGTTCTTCTCGCGCAGGTTCGGGTCGACCGAGACAGGGAGCCCGTGGCGAGCCGCAACGGCCGCCGCCGTGTCGCGCGCTCGCGAGAGATCGCTCGAGTACACCGCCACGATCGGCTCATGGGCGAGTTCGTCTGCCAGCGCCTGCGCCTGCGCGATCCCGGTCGCGTTGAGCGGAATGTCGGTGTGTCCCTGGACGCGGCGACCGAGATTCCAGTCGGTCTCGCCGTGCCGTGCAAGCAGGATCTGCGCCATCGGGTTACGGTACCCGCATGCCGATCGTGCAGGTCACGGCACTCCGTCAACGCGTCGGTGTGGACATCGACGTCGTCTCGCGCGCTCTCGCGGTCGCGGTCAGCCGGGAGCTGGGCGAGGATCCATCGGGCACCTGGGTCACGTGGCAGACGCTGCCTCCCGGTGGGTACCGGGAGGGCGAGGATGACGCCCCGTCCGAACAGCCGCTCGCCACCCATCCGCCGATTGTCCGGGTCAACGCCTTCGAGGGGCGCGACGCCGAGCTGATCGCTCGTATTCTCTCCGCCGTCGCGGGGACGATCGTCCGCGAGCTCGGCCTCGAGCCCGGGAACGCGTTCGTCGTGTGGGATGAGTTGCAGGCTGGACGCCTTCACACCGGCGGCGGGATGCCCGGCACGTAGTGCACTAGGATCGTCGCGTGGATCTCGAGCTTGCAGGGAGGGTTGCGCTCGTCACCGGCTCGAGCCGTGGAATCGGTCGCGGGATCGCATCCCGGCTCGTCGAGGAGGGTGCCAGCGTTCTCCTCTGCGCACGCGGGAACGATGACCTCGACGCTGCTGTCGCGGCACTCTCTGGCCCGGGGCGGGGTGTCGGCGTCGTTGCTGATGTGACGACGCAAGAGGGGGCGGCGGCCGTCGTGGCCGCGGCCGTCGAGCACTTTGGTGGCCTGGATATCGTCGTCAACAGCGTCGGCGGCTCGGGTGCGCGGACGTTCGACGCCATGGACGAGGCCGACCTGCAGGCCGTGCTCGGCAAGAACGTCTTCCCCGCACTGAATGTCTCCCGCGCTGCCGTGCCTGCAATGCGCGAGCGGGGCGGCGGCGTGATCGGCATGGTCGCCTCGATCTGGGGGCGGGAGGGAGGCGGCGGCCCGAGCTACAACGTCGCCAAGGCGGCAGAGATCAGCCTCGCGAAAGCGATGGCGAGCGACCTGGCCCGGGAACGGATCCGCGTCTTCAGCCTCGCGCCGGGCTCGACGCTCTTCCCCGGCGGCAGCTGGGAGCGGCGCCTTCGTGACGACCCGGACGGGATGGCGAGCTTCATCGAGCGTGAGCTTCCCTGGGGCCGCCTCGGCACGGTCGACGAGGTCGCCGATGTGATGACCTTCCTCGTCTCGCCCCGCGCGTCCTGGGTCGTAGGGGCGTGCGTCTCGGTCGACGGTGAGGGCAGTCCAGAGCCTTCTGAGCGGCGCTTGACCACGCTCGTGTCCTGCCGTCAGACTGGGCCGACGTGGATATTGCCGTCGGTACGCTCATCGGTGAGTACAGGATTGAGTCGCTGGTCGGCAGCGGCTCGATGGGATCCGTCTATTCAGCCGAGGACGCAAAGCTCGGGCGCCGTGTTGCGCTGAAAGTGCTCCCGCCTGCGCTCGTTCGCGACGAGCGCTTCCGGGAGCGGTTTCTGCGGGAGTCGAAGATCGCCGCAGGTCTTGAGCACCCGAACGTGATCCCGATCTACGGGGCGGGGGAGACCGAGGACGGGCTCCTGTATCTCGCCATGCGCTACGTGGACGGTCGGGATCTCTCGGCTCTGCTCGACGAGCCTTCGGCGGCTCGATCCGCAGCGTGTGCTCGAGCTCGGCGAGACAGGTCGGGAGCGCTCTCGACGCTGCGCACGCGCGCGGCCTCGTCCACCGCGACGTCAAGCCCGCGAACATTCTGATGGCCAAGCAGCCCGGGGGAGGCGAGCACGCGTATCTCTGCGACTTCGGGCTTGCCAAGCACGCCTCCACAGTCTCGAGCCTGACCGGCGATCGCGCGATCGTCGGCACGGTGGACTACGTGGCGCCGGAGCAGATTGAGGGCCGTCCGGTCGACGGCCGCGTCGACGTGTACGGCCTGGGCTGCGTCGCTTACGAGTGCCTGACCGGCGAGCCCCCGTTTCAGCGCGGGAACGAATTGGCCTCGTTGCTCGCACACGTCAACGATCCCGTGCCCGTGCCGAGCGACCGCATCGCGGAGCTCCCTGAAGCGGTAGATGCCGTCATAGCGCGTGCGCTCGCGAAGGATCGGGATGACCGTTTCGCCTCTGCAGGTGCGTTCGTCGAGGCCCTCGACGCAGCACTCGCGGGTCAGCAACCAGCGCCGGCAGCGCGCGTCGGACGAGCTGCGGCGGTCAGGACGTTTCTCTTCGCCGACGTGCGCGGGTACACGAGCTACACGCGTCAGCACGGAGACGAGGCCGGTGCGGCGCTCGCTGCACGGTTCGCGGGCGTCGTTCGCGACCTCGCGCCCTCTCACGAAGGACACCTGCAGGAGCTGCGCGGCGACGAGGCGCTCGTCGTCTTCGACTCCGCCCGGCAGGCACTTCGCTTCGCTCTCGCGCTGCAGGCGCGCGCGAACGTCGATCTGGAGCGCCCTGTCGGTATCGGCCTCGATGCGGGCGAGGCAGTCCCTGTCGAGGAGGGGTTCCGGGGTGGTGCGTTGAACCGCGCCGCACGTCTGTGCGCACTCGCCAAGGCAGGGGAGGTGCTCGCGAGCGACGCCGTTGCCGAGCTCGCCGGAACGGCGGCCGGTGTGACGTACGGATTCCGGCGCACCGAGCGGTTGAAAGGCTTCGAGAAGCCGGTCGGCGTCGTCGAGATTCACCCGACGGAGTCTGCGCCGAAGCGGGAGCTCGGTCGTCGGGTGAAGGCGCGTGCTCTTGGTCCTCGGCCGCGCCGCCGGCTCGGCGCGTACGGCGCTGCGGTGGGTGCCGTGGCGGTCGTCGCCATCGCGGTGATGGCGCTCACAGGGTCAGGCTCGACGTCACCTCAGGCCAAGTCCGTTGTCGTCCTCGAACTGGCATCCGGATCCGTTGATGAGAGCTTCGACGCTGGCGGCGAGTTCGACAGAATCGTGACAAGTGACGACGCGCTCTACGGCATGGACTTCGCCGGCGGGCTGATCGCGCGCATGGATCCGGCGACTGCGACAATCACGAATCGCCACGCGGTTCCCGGGTTCAAGCCGAACCAGGTCGCTCCAATGGTGGCGTACGGATCGATCTGGGCGGCGGATTCGCGGAAGACGCAGGTCCTCCGGCTCGATCCCCGCCAGCCGGGATCGCCGATCGCGATCCCCTTGCCGAACCCGACGGCATCAGACGAGCCGCAGTCGGCACAGGGCGTTGCGGTCACCGACGACGGCATCTGGGTCTCATACGGCAACCCACAACGCATCGCCCGCATCGATCCGGCGACGAATCGCGTCGTCGTCTCGCGCAAGCTCGACGGCGCCGCGCTCTACGTCGGATCGCTGCTCGCCAGCGACGGCAGGGTGCTCTGGGTCGTGCAGCGTGACGCCCACCTCCTCTGGCGTATCGACCCGCGGTCGGGAGACACGCTCACGACCGGCAAGATCGGCAACGACACGGTCGAGGACGCCGCTGTCGCTGCGGGATACCTCTGGGTTGCTCTCGAAACGGCGAGCGGTGTGTGGAAGGTCGACGATCGTGGGATCACGATCGCCAAGGTGAACACCGGGAAGCTGCCCTGGGCTGTCGTCCCGGTCGCGGATGCCGTGTGGGTCTCGAATGCAAACGGCGGCACGGTGACACGGATCGATGTCGCGACCGACCAGACCTCGACCAGCGAGCTCGGGCATCGGCCGCTCGGGATGGCTGCGCATGGTGAGACGATGTTCGTGTCGCTCGGCGTCTCGGCTACCGATGCTCGCTCCGTCATCACCGGTTCCCAGATCCTCACCACCGCCGTGATCGGTGACCCGGGCGCCAGCATGATCGATCCTGCCGGCGAAGTGACGACGTCGTCCGACGGGCCGGCACTCGTTCACACGACCGGGGCAGGCTTGATGCGATACGTCGTCGCACCGAACGGGTCGGCACGGGTCGTCCCGGACATCGCTGCTGCGCGGCCGACGGTATCGCGGGACGGGCTGAGCTACTCGTTCACGGTACGACCAGGCTTCCGATTCTCACCTCCGTCGGACGAGGTCGTGACGGCTGCGGGGATGCGAGCCTCCATCGAGCGGGCGCGCGCCCAGGACGACTACTGCGCCTACGTCCTCGGCGTCATCAAGAAGATCGTCGTGGCCGGGAACCGGATCGTGTTCACCCTGAATGCCGTGACAGGAGACCTCCCGGCACGCCTATCGCATCCGTGTGCGACAGCCGTTCCGGTCGGCACGCCCGTTGTTCCCGGCGGCACCACGCAACCGATCGCGAGCGCCGGGCCGTACTACGTCGACACGCATGTGCCCGGACAGCAGATCGTGGTGTTGCGTAACCCCAACTACGGAGGGACGCGCGCCCAGCAACTGGACGCGATCGTGATCGGCCTCGGGTATGCGTCCGACGAGGCTGTTGAGGCGGTCGAGCGCGGCGACGTCGACCTCGTGACCGGCGAGCTGCCGCCGACCGGGCTGATCGCGCCGGGCGGTGAGCTCGAACGCACGTATGGCGCCAAAGCCGCCGGGGAGCAGCGCTACTTCCGCGTTCCACAGACATCGACTCGCAACCTGACGCTCAACTTCTGGCGCGGACCGCTGCGCGACGAGCGCCTGCGGCGCGCCGTCTCCCTGGCACTCGACAGGGCTGCGCTGGCGCCGGTGTTTCGCGGCACGCCGTTTGCGACGATGACGCCCCCCGGCATCCCCGGCGCTATCGAGCCGACGGCGAGTGACGCTAAGCCCAGCTTGGCGCGCGCGAAGGCCCTGATCGGCTCACGCCGCGTGACCCTCGATCTCATCCATCTCCCGGACTTCCCGGAGCAGGCGCAGGTGGCACAGCTCGTTCGGCGAGACCTCGCACGTGTCGGCATTTCGGTGCGGATCCGCACGGACCCCGAGGCTATCCGGATCGCCCATGACTCCACGGAAGGAATCGACATCCTGCTGCTCGGCTGGTCCTCGGACTTCCCAGATCCTGGCGATACCGTGGTCGAGCAGACGTTCGGCCTGTCCAACATCTGGGCGAAGCCCGACGGAGCAAAGGATCCGCCGTGGTTGGCGCGTGCGGCGGAGGCACGCGGCGTGACCTCTCCGGCTCGCATCCCGACCATTCGGGCGGTCGACCGAGAACTGTCGCGGATTCATGTCCCGCAGGCGGTCTACTCCGTCCACCTCGGGCGGCCAAGCTTCGTATCTGAGCGCGTCGGTTGCCTGCGGTTTCTCCCGCTCCTCGAGGGACTCCCAGAACTTGCAGCGCTCTGCCTCCGCGACGAGAACGGAGCGGAGCCGAAGACGTCATAGTGCGGGAGCTCCTGGTGTTCGACAGGAGACAGCATCGTGTTGAGACGGTTGGGAATCGACTAGCCTGACGAGATGCAGCCCATGGACACTGCGGCGGCATTCCAGCGTCGGATCGAAACGCTCGAAGCGTCGCTCGCGCCCCTTGCCGTCCGCTCCTACGAGACGCGCGGGCGCGAGGAGCCAGAGGAGCCGTGCAGCGTCCGCACGCCGTTCCAGCGCGATCGCGACCGACTCGTGCACTCGAAGCCGTTTCGGCGCCTGAAGGGGAAGACGCAGGTCTTCATCGACCCGCAGGGCGACCACTACCGGACGCGCATGACGCACACGCTCGAGACGACGGCGATCTCGCGCGTCGTGGCGCGGGCGCTGTGCCTCAACGAGGATCTCGTCGAGGCGATCGGGCTCGGTCACGACACCGGGCACACACCCTTCGGTCACGCGGGTGAGCAGGCTCTCGACGCCGCGCTCAACGCTGAGTTCGGCAGGCGCTTCCGGCACAACGAGCAGTCGTGGCGGATCGCGCGTCGGCTCAACCTGACCCATGAGGTCTGCGATGGGATCCTGACGCACACCGGTGGGCAGGAACCGGAGACGCTCGAGGGGAAGATCGTTCGCCTTGTCGACCGGGTCGCGTACATCAACCACGACATCGACGATGCGATTCGGTACGGGATTCTGCGGGAGAGCGATCTCCCACGCACCGAGATCGAGCTTCTCGGGCCGACCGGTACGGAGCGAATCGACCGCCTCGTCCACGATCTCGTCGAAACGTCAGAGCGCGCCGGCACGATCGCGCAGAGCCCCGAGATCGGAGAGGCGATGCTCTCGCTGCGCGCATTCATGTTCGAGCACGTCTACCTCGGACCACAGGTCGGGCCCGAGCACGAGCGGGCACGCAACGTCGTGCAGGCGATCTTCGGACGGCTCGTCGAGGATCCAGGGCTTCTTCCACCGGGCGACGGGGACGACGCGGAACGGATCACCGACTACATCTCGGGCATGACCGATCGCTTCGCGCTCTCCTACGTCGGAGGCCACTGAGTGGCCCGGATCAAGGACCAGAGCGTTCGGGACGTCGTCGCGGCGTCGAACATCGTCGACGTCGTCAGCCTTCGAACGTCGTTGCGCAAAGCCTCCGGCATGCGCTACATGGGTCGCTGCCCTTTCCATGAGGAACGATCGGCCAGCTTCTCCGTCAATGCCGACCTGAACCTCTATCACTGCTTCGGGTGCGGCAAGGGCGGCGACGTCGTCACGTTCGTCCGCGAGACGGAGGGCCTCGACTTCGTCGGCGCGATCGAATGGCTCGCCGAGCGCTTCCGGGTCACGCTCGAGTACGAGGAGAGCTCACCGGCGGCGGACGACGCGCGGCGGAAGCGGGAGCGCCTCTACGCGGTGCTCGACCAGGCTGCGGCGTTCTTCGAGCGCCACCTCTGGGAAGGCGCCGACGGCGAGCCGGTGCGTGCGTATCTCGCGAGCCGAGGGCTGGGGGAAGCCGTCTCGAAGGAGTTCCGGCTTGGTCTTTCTCCGGGGGACGGCCTGGCCGGCAAGGCACGTGAGAAGGGGTTCACCGCGGAGGAGTTGCGCGCAGCCGGGCTCACGAACCAGCGGGGGCGCGACTACTTTCCGCCGCGCCTGATGTTTCCGCTCGCGGACGCCCGCGGCCGGATCATCGGCTTCCAGGCACGGAAGCTCCATGACGACGATCCGCTCAAGGGCAAGTACGTCAACTCACCCGAGAGCGACCTGTTCAAGAAGAGCCATGTTCTTTACGGCCTCCATCTCGCCCGGCCGGCGATCGCGAAGCAGGATCGAGCCGTCGTCGTCGAGGGCAACACCGACGTGATCGCTCTCCGTCAGGCCGGGTTCGAGCCCGTCGTCGCCTCGATGGGAACGGCACTGACGGAGCAGCACCTCAAGGAGCTCGCGCGGCTCACGAAGCGGCTATACCTCTGCTTCGACTCCGATGCCGCGGGAGAGGAGGCGACCCTCCGCGGCATGGAGCGCGCGCAGGAGCAGGGGTTCGAGATCCGAGTGGTGACGCTGCCGCCCGGGCAGGATCCCGCTGACGCTCCCGACGGCTTCGAGCCGCGACTCGGTCAGGCGGAGAGCTACCTGCACTATCGCGTCAGGCTGGAGCTCGACCGGGCTGCGGATCGGCAGGAGGGATTCGTGCGCGCGCGAGAGATCCTCGCGAAGGCAGAGGATTCGCCAGAACGCCAGGAGGCGCTGCGACTCGTCGCAGACCGGCTCGACCTGCCGCGCGAGACACTCTCCGGGATCGCTCCCGCTCGAGGGAGCTCGGGTGGCGCGAAGACGACCCAGCCGAAGAGACTCCTTGACGCGGGCCTCCGGCTCGAGCGCGAGGCGCTCGCGGCGGTCGTCGCCCATCCCGAGCTCGTCGACGCGCTCGCAGGGCTCGCAGAGGAGCATTTCGAGCTCGACGAGCATCGGCGGATGCGCGCGTCGCTCGTTGCCCGGCGGCCGCCCGATCCCGATCTCGTGCCATTTCTCGCGGAGCTCGATGCGACTGCTTCGACCGAAGGGATCACGAAGCAGACCGGCACCGAGATGCTGCTTCGGCTGCGCGAGAAGAAGCTCCGGCGCGACCTGCAGGGTGAGACGGACCTCGCTCGTGCGACCGAGTTGCAGGCGCACATCGCGAAGGTCAGACAGGCCTTGGCAGAGCTTTCCTAGGGTGCAGGGTCGGTCGGAACCCGCGGCCGTTCCCTGGGCCGCTGGGGCGGCTCCTGGTGGACGAACAGCCCGAGCGCAACGCGGCGGACCTGTTGCCGGAGAGTGTCGTTGGTCGGCGGACCGGGGTGCGACCAGGCAGCGGCGACCTCTGCCCCGAGGAGGAGCGCGGACGCTGCGAGATACACCGAGTAGAGGAACACGAGAGTCGTCGTCAGCGACGCGTAGACGATGCTGACGCTGAGGCCCCTGACGCGCTCGAAGATCATCCCGGAAACGAGGGAGATCGCGAGCAGGAGGAGAGCCGTGACGATCGCTCCGGCGAGGGCGTCACCGATCCGAAGGCGTCTCGCCGGGACGAAGCGATAGAGGAGCAACACGACGGCCGTGGTCACGAGCAGCGGTGCCCCGCGGCGGATGCCCTGCTCCAGAAGCCCACCGTCGAGACCGAGAGCGTCGAGCGGCTGCTGGATCCAGCCGAACACGACGGCCTGAGCGAGGTTCAGGAAGACGACAACGAGCACCAGCGCCGCCGCCCCGACGATGAGAACGACGTCGACCAGCTTGCCGCGTACCGGCGGGCGTCCTCGTTCCACTCGCATTGCCACCTCGAGGCCGGCGCGGAGTGCCGCCATCATTCCGGTGGCCGCCCACCCGAACACGAGCAGGAAGACGAGCCCGAGCGACGTGGCGGGTGAGGCGAGCTTCTCGATCTGGCGCGTCACGTCGGCCCCGCCACTCTCGGTGAGCGGGAAGCGGTCGACGATCGTGCCGATCACATCGAGGCGGAGGCTCTCGTCACGGAGGACGATCCCGAAGATGGCGACGAAGATGATCAGGAGCGGAACGAGGGAGAACAGCACGCGGTAGGCGATGCCGGCCGCATGCTGTCCGCAGCGATCGGCGAAGTAGCCGTCGATTGCCTGCGGGATGACGCGGAAGAGCGTCCGCACCAGATCGAGCGGCCAGCGAACGATCCGCAACGGCCAGGCGTCAGGCTTGCGGATGGAAGGAGCCTCGTCCATCCGGCCAGTCTAGGCGCCCTCCCGGGACGGCACCCGCCGCGCTGGGTACACTTCCGGCCGCTCCATTCCCCGGTAGCTCAATTGGCAGAGCATTCGGCTGTTAACCGAAGGGTTGTTGGTTCGAGTCCAACCCGGGGAGCTTCTTCAGGCGCCCACCACGTGCGGGCTCGGCAGCGCCGTGGATCCGCCGGCCCGCGCCGACCGTAGCGCGCGGTCGAGCTTGGACCGGAGGGAGGCCGTCGGAACGTCGATCGGCACGATCCTCTCGGCGACCGCCGCAAGAACTGTCTCGTCGATCTGTAGGAGCGACGGCCGGCGTTCGCGTAGGACCCCGCGGATCGCATCGCGGGCCTGCACCCTGCCCTCGAAGCCGGGCGTCAACTCGATTGTCTCTCTCAACGCGACCAGGTCGGCTCGCGTCAGTTCCACGCTCATGAGTTCACTCATGCGTTGGTCTCCTCTTCGGCGTTTGCATCTCCAGAGCAAGAATCGGCAATCCGGGTGAAAGGCCTGAGCGCTTCCGCACTCCTCCTCACCGTTCGAGGGACGGCGACGGTTACCTCCTACCCTGGTGCTTCGAGTCGACGCTTCCGCGCCCGCGCGGCCTGTAAGGGTTGCGTGAAGCGGCTTCAGCCGACGTCGTCGCCTGCCGAAACAGGGGGTATGCGACGTCTCATCGTCTCCATCGTCACGATTGCCGCGGTCCTTGTGGTCGCCGGTCCTACCGCCGCTGCCACGAACGCCAGCGTCGCCGCTCTCCAGGTGGCGCTTCGTGCGAACGGGCACTATCCTGCCGCGGTCGACGGAGTCAACGGCCCGCTGACGCGAACGGGCCTGGCGACATTCCAGGCTCGCATCGGCGTACCGACGTCCGGGCGGGTCGAGTCGCAGACGCGCCGCGCGCTGGGAGCACTCGGAATGCCGCTGTTAGGGCAACGCGAGCTCGGGATCGGCGCGGTCGGCTGGGATGTCTCGTCCCTCGAGTTCAAGCTGGTCGCGTTCGGGCTGAGCCGGAAAGCCGTCGACGGTCGGTTCACCGCTGCCACGGCGAAGGCTCTCGTGCGCTTCCAGGCCTCGCAATCGCTCTCCGCGGACGGCATCGCCGGCAAGCGGACATTCGCGGCGCTCGCGGGTGCGAAGGTGGACTCGCTTCCGCGGCCTGCCCCGCCCGCTACCTACACGGTCAAGCAGGGCGACGGCTTCTACACGATCGCCGCCGGTCTCGGCATCAGCCCGCTCGTCCTCGCGAAGCAGAACGGGCTCGAGCTGACCGCGGTCATCGTCCCGGGTCAGAAGCTCGTTCTCCCGAGCGGTACGAAGCCTTCTGCGTCCGGTGTGACCAGCCCGAGCCCGGCAGGGGCGGTGAGTCGCGACGCAGTGAGGGCGTCGCTCGACCGCTGGTCGGCCGTCTACGGGGTCGATCCGAAGCTGGCCCGCGCGACCGCGTGGATGGAGTCGGGGTTCCGCCAGGATGTCGTCTCGAGCGTCGGCGCGATCGGTGTCATGCAACTCCTGCCCGACACGTGGAAGTGGGTCGAGCAGGTCCTGCTCGGAACGACGACGCCGAGGACCTATGACGGCAACGTGCGCGTGGGAGTGCGATATCTCCGCTGGCTGCTGGATCAGTTCAACGGGAACACGCGGCTTGCGCTCGCCGGGTACTACCAGGGTGCGCAAGCGGTGCGCGACCGAGGCCTCTTCGACGACACCAAGCGGTACGTTGCGATCATCCTGAAGCTGTACGGCACGGTCTAGAGAGGGCCTGGATTCCCTCAGGGGAGTCGATCACGCGAGCGCGGAGATCGCCGCGTACGCGGCACGGGCGGCCTCGTCGACCGGGAGCCCCCAGAAGAGCTCCGGCGTCGAGAAGATCTCGACCTCGAGGGCGCCGTCCCAGCCTGCGGCGGCGAGCGCAGCGATGATCACGCCGGTCTGCGAGATGCCGTCCCCGGGAAGCACCCGGTCGGTGCGATCGCGTGACGGCCAGTCGCAGACGTGAACGCCGGCGATCCGGTCGGGATTCGTCGCGATCCACGACAGCACGGTCGGGTCGTCCCACACGTGGTAGGTATCGAGGAGCACGCCGATCTCGGGCGCGTCCACGGTCGCGAGCAGCAGATCGGTGTCGACGAGCGTGTTCACGAAGCCGGCCGACTCGCGCTGGCTGACGTGGATCGGCTCGAAGCCGACCCGAACGCCGGTCGTCCGTGCAGCCTCGGCGATCAGTGCGAGCCCGCCCGTGACGATCTCGAGGCCTTCCTCGAGCGACCGGCTGCCGAGTGGCCCCGAGAGGCACGCGACGCATTCCGGGTCGTAGGCCGCGAGGCGAGTGACGGAGGTACACAGCGCCGCGACGCGATCGCCGGGCTCGGGCGGACCTTCCATGCCGGGAATGGCGAGCTGCAGGATCGACGGCACCGTGGGGACGCAGACCGCGACGCCGAGCCCGTGCTCGTGCAGCAGTGCGATGTTCGCCTCGTCGTCCTCCGGAAGCTTGAACTCCCACAGGCCGATCGCGTCGAACCCCGCGGCTGCATACGCCTCGACGTCCTCCTCGAAGGTGGCGCCGACCGTCGAGATCTCGGAGAGGGAGAGAATCACGAGCGCCCCGGGATCCGGGAGAGAAGCCGCTGCGTGATCGGCGGCTTCGTCAGCTCCTTCGCGACGAGGTAGCCCGACCCGGCACCGAGGCCGGGGCCGGGGTGCGTGCTCGCGCCGATGTGCCAGAGGCCGACGACGGGCGTCTCGTGGCCGGGCGCCTCGGCGAGGGGTCGCCAGAGGAGGTTCTGGTCGAGCGCGCAGGAGCCGCCGTAGATGTCGCCGCCGACGAGGTTCATGTTGAGGGCCTCGATGTCTGCGGGGGAGAGCACGACACGCTCGAGCGTCGCCCGGTCGAGGTTCGTGATCGACTCACCGAGCCGGGAGACGATCCGGTCGGCGTACGCCTCGCGGAGCTCCTCGGTCCACGTGCCGGCCTCGACGTCGAGATCACCGGCGGCGTCGCCCTTCACCCGTCCCGCGGGAAGCTCCTGCAGCTGGAGCCAGAGAATCGACTTTCCGTCGGGTGCCCTCGATGGATCGAGAGCGACCGGTTGCCCGCAGACGATCGTTGCCTCGGCCGGGAGCAGGCCGCGCTCGGCCTCGTTCACGGCGCGGGAGACGCCGTCGAGCCCAGGCGTGACGTGCACGATCGGGCAACGGGCGAGGCGCTCGCTGTCCGACCCGGCCCACTGCGGCACCTCGTCGAGCGCCAGGTGGATCTGCATCTCCGCGCGGCCGTAGCGGTAGCGCGCGGCAGCTGAGGTCAGAGCCTGCGAGACATCGCCATCTCCGAGCAACGAGCCGTAAAGCTGCGTTGGGGTGACGCTCGCCACGACCGCGCGCGTCGCGGCAAGGACCTCGCCGTCCGCGAGTCGGACGCCCGTCGCGCGTCCGTTCGCAACCAGGATGCGCTTGACGTCGGCCTCGAGGCGCACGTCACCACCCGCGTCGGTGACGATGGCCGCTAGGGCGTCGACGAGGCGCACGCCGCCCCCCTCGGGGACGGGCATACCCCCGAGCTGAAGCGCGGCGCCGATCACCTGGGTCATGAACCCAGAGGTCGCCTGGTCCGGCCCGAGGCCCGTGTGGAGCACCCACGGCGCGAGGACACCGCGGGCCGCCTCCGATTCGAACGTGCTCGTGACCCAGTCCCGGCAGCTGACGAGCGTGTTCCCGGAGAACTCGAGCAGACCGCGCCGACCGAGCCGGCGAAGAGCCTTCCGTCCGAGGCCGAGGCCCGCAGACGACCAGAGCTCGGTCGAGAGAAGCCCGAACGCCAGGTCGGCGTTGCCCATGAAGTCGTTGAACTGCGTCTCCCAGGCAGCACCGTCACCGGCGGCGTGACGACCGAACTCCTCCACGTTCCCCTCGAGCGAGTTCGTGATGAACGCGGCGGAGCCGTCAGGGAACGCCGTTCCGGTCGGCAGGTCGGTGTTGATGTAGGTGAGGCCGCGGCGGCCCAGCTCATCCTCGAGCTCGGCGTACGCGGCCGAGCCCGTGAAGAGGGGGTGCCACGAAGCGAGCACCTCGTGCGTGAAGCCCGGGAGCGTCAGATCGTGCGATGTCCTGATGCACCCGCCGGCAACGTCGTTGCGCTCGAGGACGCAGACGCTCCAGCCGTCGCGGGCGAGAAGCGCGGCGCCGACGAGCGAGTTGATCCCCGAGCCGACGAAAATCGCATCGAAGGAGGCCATCGCGGCGATGCTACAGAATCACCTCTTTCTTGACATGTCACTGCTCTGTGTGCGACCAATAGGGGCATGCTCTTACGAGAAGTCGAGTACGCGCGTCCGGCCACCGTCGAGGAGGCAATCGCTCTCCTCTCCGAGCACGATGGGGCTCGTGCCCTCGCAGGGGGTCAGACGCTCGTCAACGTGATGAAGGCCCGGGCCGCCTCGCCCGATGTGCTCGTGGATCTCGCGGACCTCACCGAGCTCCGCACGATCTCGTTCTCCGCCGATCAGAGTGAGCTCGAGATCGGTGCCATGGTCACCAACACAATGGTGATCGCCTCCTCGGAGATCGAGGTGGCGCGCCCTATCCTCGCCGAGGTCGCTGCGACGATCGCGGACGTTCAGATTCGCAATCGCGGCACGGTGGGCGGCAACGTCTGCGTCAACGACCCCACGAACCACTATCCGCCGCTCCTCGCCGCACTGGGAGCGACGTTCACGATCAGGGGGACGTCGGGTGAGCGCACCGTCTCGGCCGAGGAGTTCTTCGTCGGCGTCTACGTGACGGCCGTCTGCGGAGGGCGAGCTTCTGACGAAGATCTCCGTCCCGACCAGGAAGCCGGGGACCGGCGACGCGATGGCCGGCATCACGCTCGGCGCTCACGGCACGTACGTCGCGAGTGCAGTCGCCACGGTCTCCTCCGAGGGCGTGCGCGTTGCGCTCGGCTGCGTCTCGTCCGTCCCCGTTCGCGCGACGGCCATGGAGGAGCGACTCGCGAGCGGCGACTTCTCGGAGGCTTCCGTTCGTGCTGCCGCCGAGGGCCTCGCCGCGAGCCTCGACCCACCGTCCGACGTCCACGCGAACGCCGAGTACCGAAGCCACCTCGCCGAGGTCTCGGCGATCCGCGCCGTCCTGCAAGCCGCCGAGAGAGCGAAGGGATAGCCGTGTCCACCACCTCGACGACCAAGACGATCTCCGTGGAGATCAACGGGACGAGCTACGAGCGAGACGTCCCCGCATCACTGCTCCTCGTCCACTTCCTCCGCGATGACCTCGACCTCACCGGCACCCACGTCGGTTGCGACACCGGCAGCTGCGGTGCCTGCACCGTGCAACTCGGTGGCGAGGCCGATCAAGAGCTGCTGCATGCTCGCCGTGCAGGCCGACGGCGCCTCGATCACGACGGTCGAGGGTCTCGCAAGCGACGAGGGTGAGTTGACGCCGCTGCAGCAGTCGTTCCACGAGCACCACGCACTCCAGTGCGGGTACTGCACTCCCGGGATGCTGATGAGCGCGACGGCGCTGCTCGAGAAGAACCCGCGCCCGAGCGAGCACGACGTGAAGGTGGCGATCCAGGGGAACATCTGCCGCTGCACGGGCTACTGGAACATCGTCGAAGCGGTCGTGGCCGTGGGCGAGGGAGGTGCCCGATGACCGCGATCGAGACCGAAGCAGGCACGCTGCAGAAGGGCTCCGCCGTTGGACAGAGCGTGCCCCGGAAGGAGGACGGTCGGCTCGTTCAGGGGCAGGGCGTCTTCTTCGACGACGTCAAGCGCAAGGACATGGGCTACCTGCACTTCGTTCGCTCGCCGTACGCGCACGCCACGATCGAGTCGATCGACGTTTCGGCGGCACTCGAGATGCCGGGCGTCTACGGCACGCTGACCGGCGACGAGGTCGCGATCCTCACCGACCCGTTCTTCCAGATCGCGGCTCCGCCGGGTGGGCATGTCAAGGACTACGCGCTCGCCGTCGGCAAGGTGCGCTACCTCGGGGAGCCGGTCGTCGCGGTCGTCGCGGAGACGCGCGAGCTCGCCCGCACCGCGGCCGAGTACGTGATGGTCGAGTACGAGCCGCTCGACGTGCTCGTCGACGCCCGCGCGGCTCTCGCCGACGGTGCGCCCATCTTGCACGAGGACTGCGGCGGCAACCTCTCCTACTCGGGCGTCTGGGAGTGGGGTGATGTCGACGCGGCATTCGCCGAGGCCGACCACGTCGTCTCGATCGGTGAGCTCCACTTCGACCGCTTCAACTCGACACCGCTCGAGTGCGACGGAGCGCTCGTCGAGTACAACCGCGGCACCGGGCAGTGGACGATGTACACGAACAACCAGTTCCCCGGGTTCGCCGCGATCATGATGGGCCCCGCGATGCGTGTCGGGCTCGACAAGCTGCGCATCGTCACCCAGGACATCGGCGGTGGCTTCGGTAACAAGATCACGTCGCACCCGCAGCTCGTCGTCTGCTGCCTGCTCGCGCGCAAGCTCAAGCGGGCGATCCAGTGGACGGAGTGGCGGACGGAGTTCCACCAGTCGATGTCGCACGGGAACGAGCGTTGGTTCGAGAACACCGAGGTGGCCGTCAAGGCCGACGGAACGCTGCTCGGCTTCAGGACGAAGGCGATCGACGACGCCGGCGCGTACCTCAGATACGAGCCGCTCGGCGGAGTGATCTGGTCGCAGGTCGCGGCCGGGATGTACAAGTGGCGCAACATCCGGCTCGAGTTCACGCAGGCGATGACGAACAAGGCGCCCGTGTCGCCGAACCGCGGCTACTCGCGGATGCAGCAGCTCTGGTTCACCGAGCGCGTGATCGACATCGTTGCGCAGACGCTCGGCTTCGATCCGGTCGAGATCCGCCGGCTCAACTTCGTGCAGCCGGAGGACATGCCGTACGAGACGCCGAACGGTTGCGTCTACGACTCCGGCGACTACCCGCGGGCGATGGACATGGCGCTCGAGCTGATCGGCGCGTCCGACATCGAGACGCGGAGGGCCGAGGCAGC
Organism: uncultured Thermoleophilia bacterium; assembly: GCA_963741655.1. Classification (GTDB taxonomy): domain Bacteria; phylum Actinomycetota; class Thermoleophilia; order Gaiellales; family Gaiellaceae; genus Gaiella. The sequence goes on along the minus strand of CAVUIQ010000009.1, from coordinate 481,641 downwards.
ATCGCGCGGCAAGCTCCTCGGGCTCGGCATCGGCTCGACGCTCGACTCCGGGACGAACAACTTCGGGCAGTCACAGCTGATCAACCCCGAGCTGCAGTTCTCCGGCAACAACGAGGTCGCGACGGTCAAGCTCGACATCTTCGGCGAGGTCGTCGTCACGCTCGGCACGACACCGCAGGGGCAGGGACACGAGACGACGGCCGCGCAGGTCGTCGCGGACATCCTCCACTGCGATGTCGACATCGTGAACGTGCGGGCCGGCCATGACAGCTACTGGAACTCGCATGCCGGCTTCTCCGGCACGTACGCGAGCCAGTTCGCCGTCACCGGACTGAGCGCTGTCAAGGGCGCCGCGGACATGCTCGCGGGCCAGATGGTGAAGCTCGCCTCGATGGTCTTCCAGTGCCCGGAGGAGATGATCGAGCTCGCAGACGGCTTCGCTCGGATCAAGGAGAACCCGGAGGCCGCGCTCCCGTTCATGGCGCTCGGTGCGATCCCGAATGCCAACAACGCGGGCTTCCCCGACGATCCGCCGACGATGAACTGCCGTTACGTCTACCGGCCGCCGTTCGACGTGCCGGACAAGGAGCGGAAGTTCGGCAACCTGACGCTGACGTACGCGACGCAGATTCACGCGTGCATCGTCGAGATCGACCCCGAGACAGGCGTCACGGAGGTCGTCGAATACGCGGCAGTCGATGACTGCGGAGTCAGGATCAACCCGCAGATCGTCGAAGGCCAGGTGATGGGCGCCACGGCGCACGCGATCGGCGCTGCGCTCTGGGAGTCGTTCGTCTACGACGAGGACGGCAACCTGCTCACCCCGAACTTCTACGACTACCACGTGCCCCACGCGCTCGACATGCCCCCGCTGAAGACGGGCGCGTTCGAGTCGCCCTCACCGTTCACGCCGCTCGGCACGAAGGGGATGGGCGAGGGTGGAGGCGGCGGGATCCACTGCATCTGCTCGGGCATCCAGGACGCGCTCCGGGCGGCCGGCGGGGCGATCGTGACCGACAGCCACAACCCCTACCACCGCGTCTGGGAGATGCTCAGCCACCCCGAGCGGTCGAGAGAGTCAATCGAGGTGACGTCCAGGTGAACGTGAATGGAACCAAGGAGCTCGAGGCATCGCGGGAGGTGGTCTGGAGTGTGATCAACGACCCCGCTCAGATGGCCGGCCTGATGCCCGGCGTGGAGGGATTCGAGATCAAGGACGACCGCCACTGGCAGGCCAAGGTGAAGGTGCCGCTCGGCCTCGGCGGACTGAAGATGACGATCGACTTCGAGAAGCTCGAGGAGCGACCGCCCGAGTTCGCCTCGATGAACGCGAAGGGCAAGGGCGTCGGCGCGATGATGAACATGACGACGTCGTTCACGCTCTCGGGGGAGGGCGATCACACGTCGATGGAGTGGGCGGCGGACGTCAAGATCGCGGGGCCGGTGGGCTCGATGGGGCAGCGTGTCCTGCAGCCGATCATCAACCAGCAGGTCGGAGAACGTGCTCACCGCCCTCGAGAGAAGGTTGCTGAAGCGAAGGCTGCGGCAGCGCACGGGTCCGAGCTCAGCACCCGGAGCGGGCGCGGCCGGCTAGCGCTCAATCCGGCGTGTCGAGCGCGAACGCGTCGTTTCCCATACGAGTGTTGCACTTGCGGACGCGCTCGATCGCCTCGTCGAGCGCCTTGCGCCTCGTCTCGGTTCCCGTGCATCGATCGAGGGCACGATTCCCTTGCGCTCGTACGCAACGAGCGCCTCCTCGAGAGCAGAGCGCTCCTCGTCGTGGCGGCCCAGAAGCCGGAAGACCTCAGCCTGGTCGCGCAGAGCGTCGCCGATGTCCATGAGGCAGTCGCCACCCCGCGCAAGCGCGACTGCTTCGGCCGACAGGCGAAGTGCTTCGTCCGTCTCCCCGCGTCGGGCCAGCATCTTTGCCCTGGTCGCGCCCCAGTACGGCTCGTGCGGAGCCGCGTGCTCGCTCTTCCTCACCCAGTCTTCTGCTTCCGTTTCCCGTCCCAGTTGGTACAGCACTTCCGCGAGGATCGCGGCGATTCCACCGAATATTTCGCTGTCGCCGCGCCTCTGCAGTGTGTCGGCCGCTGCCCGGAGCACCGGCTCCGCCCGCTCCGGCCGCCCGGCGAGGAGAGCGATCCAGCCGTAGTTGAACGACAGGTACGCGAGGTCCAGGTTCTGGCCGAGTTCCATCCGCACGCGCCTCGACCGCTCCATTGCCTGTTCGGCGTCGTCGAAGCGGCCTGCGCACGCATAGAGCAGCGCAAGGTGATCCTCGCCGGCCCGCTCTTGCGGGAACGCGGCGAGCGCATGTTCGACGCGTGGGATGGCCTCCTCGACCGGCGTGGGGCCGTAGGTGAGCGCGGCAGCGAGGCCGCGCACCGCCCACACCTCGTCTCGCCGGATGCCCGTCAGCCGGGCGTTCGCGAGCAGGTGTTTCGACGCCTCGCCGACCATTCCGAAGTTGTCACTCACGAACCCGATCTCGATCACAGCACGCCATGCTCGAGCAAGCGACGCGCGGTCGTCGAGCTGTTCCAGCTCGACGACCGCGGCCTCGGCCTCGGCGAGCACGGCTGCTGTCTCCGACGCGAGGTCTCCCCGGACGCGGATGGCCAGCTCGTCCATCCGTGCACCTAGCTCCACGCCCCGCTGGCTCATGGCGGCAGCTGCCACCTGGGCACGTCGAAGCGAATCGAGCGCGGTGGACGTGTCTCCCGCCTCATAGATCGAGGCGCCGAGGAGCGCGAGCAGCGACGGCAGGTCCTCATCCCCGTCGGAAAGCAAGCGTGTCGCTCGCTCAAGCAGAGCGCTGGTGGCACCGTCGTCTCCGCGTGCATGCGCACGGCGACCGGCTGCCGCCAGCTTGCGCCCGGCGCCGTGCGCAAGCTCCCGCGTCTGGTCGTTGTCTGCTCCGAGATCGATCCGGTAGCGGCACGCCTGCTCGAGGTGGTAGCCGAGTACCTCGTCCTGCTCGACGAGCTCGGTGCCGTGCTGCTCCAGCCAGGTTCCGTAGCGCTCGTGGAGGTCAGCTCGGACGGCCTTCGGGAGGGCTTCGTAGGCGGCGTCGCGGAGAAGGAGGTGGCGGAAGCGGAACCCGTCTTCGCCGGCGAGCTGCGGTCGGTCAGGTTTGATGAGCTGCTTGCGGACGAGGGCGGCAAGGTGCGGGGTGACCTGGGTCCCACCGGAGGCCAGAGCCTGGACGGCGCCGCGGTGGAATGTCTCACCCTCGATCGCGCCCCGTTCGAGCACGCTTCGCTCCGCCGGATCGAGCTCGTCGAGCCGGGCCGCGAGCAACGCCTGCAGGGTGGGTGGGACGACCACGTCGCCGTTCTGATCGGCCATCGCCAGGATCTCGCCGATGAAGAGGGGGTTCCCGCTGGCGGCGCGAGCGATCCTCGCGCGCAGGTCGCCTGGTATGCGCTCCGAGATCAACTCGTCGACATCATCGTCATCGAGAGGTTCGAGTCGGAGGGTGACGGGCCAGGTGGGGCGGCGCTCGCTGAGCTCGGGTCGTGCCATGCAGAGTAGTAGGATCGCCGCGCCCGCGGAGAGGAGAGCGACATGCTCGATCAGATCGCGGAACGTCTCTTCACCCCACTGGATGTCGTCGAAGACGACCACGAGCGGTCGCTCCGCTGCTGCGTGCTCGAGGGTCTTGCGGAACGCCCACGCGATCTCATCCGCCGACGTCGGCGCATCGCTCTCGCCGAGCAGTGCGCTGATCGCGTCAGCCGCGCGGTCGTCAGCGGGACGGGCGTTGAGCTGCTTGAGCACCTCGACCACGGGCCAGTACGTGATCCCCTCGCCGTAGGGCAGGCAACGCCCGTAGAGGGTGCGTGCGTCGATGGTCGCAAGAGCCTCGGAGGCAAGCCGGGACTTGCCGATACCTGCGTCGCCGACGATCGTCACGAGCTGGCAGCTGCGCTCCTCCACGACCCGTCGCCACACGTCCCTGATCGTTGCGAGGTCGCGTTCGCGCCCGACAAATGGCGTGTCGTGTCTGCGCTCCGGAGCCTCGTGAACGGCGAGTAGCCTGTAGGCGGGAACAGGATCCGCCTTGCCCTTGAGCGTCGAGGGGATCGATCGGCTCGGTGTCGACCGCTCCGGCCACGAGGTCGAGGGTGGGTTGGCCAATCAGGACCGTTCCCGGCGCGCTGCGGCTTCGAGCCGTGCGGCGACGTTGACAGGGTCGCCGGTCACGAGCCGTTCCGCTGTGCCCGTGACGACCTCGCCGGTCATGACGCCGATCCGGCCCTGGAGGTCGAGCTCGGGGAGTGCGTCGCGCATCTCGACGGCCGCGCGGACGGCGCGGAGGGCATCGTCCTCGTGCACCGTGGGCACCCCGAAGACGGCCATCACTGCGTCGCCGATGAACTTCTCGACGGTGCCGCCGTGGCGCTCCACGATCGCCTTCATCGCGCTCGAAGTAGCGGGCGAGCAGCGACTCGCAGCCGCTCCGGATCCAGTCGTCTCACCGAGCGCTGTCGAGCCGGTCAGGTCACAGAACAGGACGGTGACCGTCTTGCGCTGCTCGCCCGCAGGCTGTGGACGTGTTCTGTTCCGCTCCACAGTCGGCGCAGAATCTGAACGGCCGCTCTGACTCGAAGCCGCATGACAGACACACCGGCATGTACGCAGTCTGTCACCCCATGCTCAGCATGGCCACCACCGACACCTCACCCCGCTCGAGCACGAAAGCGCTGCAGCTCGTACTCCCTGCGTCCTTGGGAGGAGTGCTCACGTCGGCTGAGCCTTTCGGACGTCAACGAGGAGCGTCCGCGCGCGCGTTTCCGAGACGAGATTGCCCTTGCGCTCGTATCGCTGAATCGCCTCCTCGAGCGCCTCGGCTGCCTCGTCTCGCCTGCCGCCCATCAGGAGCACGTCGGCGAGCGCAAGCTGCGCATCTCCCTGGCCAACGAGCCAGTCGGTCGCCTCTGCGATCGAGACGGCCTTCCGTGCAACGCCTTCCGCCTCGACGAGATCGCCACGCGTCGCAAGCACTCGTGCGTGTGTTGTCCGCCAGGCAACCTGCGAAAAGGCATCGTCGCTCGCGCCGAGCGCTGCCGATCGCTCGGCCCAGAAGGCAGCGTCGTCGATGCGACCGACGTCGTAGAGCGCTTCGGCGTGCGTCGCTGCCGCAGACGAGAGGAAACCGACGTCGTCCAGCGCCTCGAGCAGCCGACAGCCCTCCGCGGCGAGTGCGACGGCTGCCTCGGGGTCGCCCGCGAGAAGCTCGACCATGGCAGACTCGATACCGGTCAGCGTTGCCAAGGTGATTCCGCCGCCGCGCTCGGCCAGTTCTGCCCGCGTGTCGGCGAGAATCGCCCGGCCCTCGTCGACGCGGGTCATCATCGTGAGCGTGATCGCGTGTGCAGCGCGGAACCAGTAGTCCCGTCCGGTGCGCGGCTCGTTGACCTCGAACCACTGCAGCGCGCGGGTGTTCGGCGTGCTGCCGTTTGCCACGCAAAGGGCTCTCCAACCAAGCAACTCCTGAGGTAAGCCGGCCCGGGCTGCGTATCCGGCGGCGTTCTCGAAGGCCGCAAAGGCCGGATCGAGCCGCGCACGAATGAACTCCGCCCACGCAAGCGCCTGGTATGCGGCGAACAACCCCACATCACTCCCAGCAGCCTCGAGCGCGGGGAGCGTCCGTTCGACGAGTGCGCTCAGGGGCCCGGCTCCAGCCACCGGCTCCAGGGTCAGACGGAGGTAGCCGGACAGGATCTCTCCGGAGAGCCGCGCGACGTCGTCTCCTGCCTCCGCCCCGCGTTCGGTGAGCGCCTCCGCTCTTCGAAGCCCCTCGTCTCCGGCTCCCTTCCAGTAGAGGGCGTCGATGAGCAAGATCTCGGTGGAGAAGTCGATTCGGTCCTCCGGTGTGAGTGCTATGACGCGACCGAAGAGCTCGATGGCGGCTGCGTAGTCCTGACGCCGCACCGCGCGGTGGCCCGCTGTCGTCAGGCGTCGCTGCGCCGCGACTGCAATGCCGTCGTCGGGCAAGCCGAGCTCGGTGCGGTAGCGGCAGGCCTGTTCGAGGTGATAGCCGAGGAGCTCGTCGAGCTCGACGATGTCGGCGCCGCTCCGCTCGAGCCATCCCGCATAGCGCTCGTGGAGGTCTGCGCGGGATGCTTTCGGAAGTCCGTCGTAGGCCGCGTCACGGAGGAGGAGGTGGCGGAAACGGAACCCGTCGTCACCCGCGACGGTCGAGCGGTCGTGCAGGATCAGCTGCTTGCGCACCAGGGCAGCGAGGCGGGGGGTGATCGGAGTCTCGCCTTGAGCGAGAGCCTGAATGGCCCCGCGGTGGAAGACCTCGCCCTCGATCGAGGCCAGCTCGAGCACGCGTCTCTCCATGGGCTCGAGCTGGTCGAGGCGCGCCGCGAGCAACGCGTGCAGCGTCGGTGGGACGATCACATCACCCTGTGTCTCGTCCGCCATCGCGAGCATCTCGGTGACATACAGCGGATTCCCGCCGGCAGCCCGGGCGATCCTCACGCGCAGATCGCCCGCGATCTCGATCGGGATGAGCGCATCGACATCGTCGTCGTCCAGGGGGGAGAGGCGGACGCTGACCGGCCAGTCGGGGTTGTGCTCCGAGAGCTCGGGCCGCGCGATGCAGAGCAGCAAGATGGGCGCGCCCGTCGAGAGAAGTGCGACGTGCTCGATGAGGTCGTGGAGCGTCTGCTCACCCCACTGGATGTCATCGAACACGACGACCACCGGCCGCGTCGCGGCCGCGTGCTCCAGGGTCTTACGGACGGCCCAGGCGATCTCCTCCGCTGAGGTGGGCGTCTCGCTCTCTCCGAGGAGTGAGCGAATCGCGCTCGCAGCTACCTCGTCCTGCGGCAGGACATCCAGCTGCTTGAGGATCTCGACGACCGGCCAGTACGTGATCCCCTCGCCGTACGGCAGGCAACGGCCGCGCACGATCGTCGCCTCGACCGAGATCAGCGACTCGGCGACGAGGCGTGACTTGCCAACCCCGGCATCGCCGATCACGGTTACGAGCACGCAGGACCGAGTGTGCTGCGCCTGCTCCCACGCGTCCCGTACGAGCGCAAGCTCGCGCGTCCGCCCGACGAACCGTGTGTCATGCCGCCGCCCCGGGTCTTCCAGGACACGAAGGAGCCGGAAGGCGGCAACAGGCTCCGCCTTGCCCTTGAGCGCGAGAGGGTCGCGTGCCTCAACCTCCACCGCGTCGCGAATCAGGGAGTGTGTCGGCTGGCCGATCAGCACCGTGCCCGGTTCGGCCGCCTGCTCGAGCCGCGCAGCGACGTTGACGGCATCGCCCGTGACGAGCCGCTCCGCCGTTCCGGTCACGACCTCACCGGTCATGACGCCGATACGCCCCTGCAGGTCGAGTTCGGGCAGCGCGTCGCGCATCTCGACTGCAGCCCGCACAGCCCGCAACGCATCGTCCTCGCGCACGCGTCGGCACGCCGAACACCGCCATGACCGCGTCGCCGATGAACTTCTCAACCGTGCCGCCGTGCCGCTCCACGATCGACTTCATCGCCTCGAAGTAGCGAGCGAGTACGACCCGCAACCGCTCGGGATCGAGTGACTCTCCGAGCGCGGTCGAGCCCGTCAGGTCGCAGAAGAGGATCGTGACCGTGCGCCGCTGCTCGCTCCGAGGTGAGGGTACAACGTGTTCCGCGCCACATTCGGCGCAGAACCGGAACGTCGACTCCGATTCGAAGCCGCAGATCGAACAGACAGCCACACAGCCAGTCTAGAACGGTGGCCGCACTCGTGCGACGCGGCGCCTGGCCACTGCGCTCGCCCCTCGCCGTCGATCTGCAACCTCCCGGCCGAGGTGTTAGTGTCCCCGTGACATGTCACGGTTCACCGGGCCAGGAGGTTGTTGATGGCGGTTCCGTTTCGCATCGGCGTGATGCAGCTCACGATGGAGCCGCTCGACGAGATGCTCGCGTCGGCCCGGGCGATGGACGAGGCCGGGATGGACACGGTCTGGCTCGCCGAGGCCTATCCGTGGTGGCGCAAGCACCAGATGGAGGCTCGGGGCTCGACCGTCGTCTCCGCGCTGATGGCACGCGAGACGAAGAACCTGACGATCGCGTGGGGCATCATCTCGCCGTACACACGCCACCCGGTGCAGGTCGCGATGGATGCCCGCGTCGTCCAGGAGGCGGCCGGCCCAGGCCGGTTCATCGTCGGCTTCGGCACGTCGAAGATCTTCCTCAACAACACGAAGCAGGGCGGGCCCCCGAAGGTGACGAAGCCGCTCGCACACATGCGCGACTCCGTCGAGATCGTCCGCGGGATCCTCGGTGGCGAGCGGTTCGAGTACGACGGCAAGGTCTTCTCCGCCGACATTCCCGCCCTCTCGGACGAGGCGCACTCGCCGCGCTGGGATGTGCCCGTGTATGTCGCGGGAACGGCGCCGATGATGCAACAGATCGGCGGCGAGATCGGCGATGGCCTTCTCACGCCGTCGATCACGACGCCGGACTACGTCCGCTACACGGCGGGCAACATCCGCGAGGGAGCGGCGAAGTCGGGCCGCGACCCCGGCGACGTCGATCTCGGCTGCACGATCCTCGCCTCGATTCACGCGACCGACCGCGCGGCCGGACGGGACGGCGCCCGCGAGATCGGCGGCATGTACCTCGCCAACAAGGTGCAGAACATCCAGGGGTCGGCCGACGTGCTGCTCGAGTCCGCGGGCATCGAGCAGGAAGAGATCATCCCTGTCGCCGAGGCGATGGAGAGCGGTGGTCGTCTGGCCGCGAAGGCGATGGTCACCGACTCGCTCCTCGACAAGTGCAAGCCGATCGCTGGCACGCCGAGCGATTGCATCGAGGCGATCGAGGAGTACCGCGACGCGGGCTGCACCCACATCATGCTCGAGCTCTGGGGCGAGGACCGGCTCGAGCAGATCCGTCTGTTCGGCGAGAAGGTGCTCCCGCACTTCCGGGACGCGTGAACGTGCCCGCGGTCTCCGTCGCTGTCGACCGTGACCGGCTGGTCGAGACCGCCGGCCGAATGATCGACGTCTGGAGCTTCACCGGTGACGAGCAGGGCATGGGGGAGCTGATGGTGGAGCTCTACCGCTCGCTCGGGCTCCACGTGCAGTGGCAACAGGTCGAGGACAACCGAGCGAACGCGCTCGGCATCTGGAACGGTGCCGGGGGCGGCAAGTCGCTCATGTTCAACGGCCACATGGACACGTCGTACTCGGGCCGCGAGGAGTGGCTCCGCGACGTCCCCGGGCTTCCAGCCGCAGCACTTCGTGGAGGACGGCCGCCTCTACGGGCTCGGGATCTCCAACATGAAGGGTGCGCTCGCGTGCTACGTCGAGGCCGTCCACGCCCTCCAGGACGCCGGAGTGCGTCTCCAGGGCGACGTCCTGATCGCGGCGGTCTGCGGTGAGATCGAGAAGACGCAGTACGGCGATGCGACGGGCTCGCAGTACCGGGGCTACGCCGCCGGCTCCCGCTACCTCGTCTCGCACGGCGGCGTTGCGGACATGTGCCTGCTCGGCGAGCCCACCGAGGGTAAGGTCGTGCTCGGGCACTTCGGCGCCCTGTGGCTGCGCATCCGGGTGCACGGCAACTTCATCCACACCGCGTTCTCCGAGGGTAAGCGCGACCAGAACGCGATCCTGCGCATGCACGACGTGCTCGCGGCCGTGAAGGAGTGGATCCCCACGTGGGAGGACGATCCGGCGAACGGTTACCGCGGTGCGAAGGCGATCGTCAACGTCGGGGCGATCGACGGGGGCTTCGGCTGGCGGGTCTCCCGGACTCCGCACCACGCCGATCTCTTCCTCGACGTGCGCGTGCCGCCCACCAAGTCGATGGGCGTCGCGAGACGCGAGGTGCTCGACATGGTTCGTGGTCTCGGTGAGCGCTTCCCGGACTACGGGATCGAGGGCGAGGTCTACGTGACGGCGCCCGGTGCCGAGATCGAGGAGGGACACGAGCTCGTCGCCGCGATCGACGCCTGCCACGAGGAGGTCTTCGGCGCAGTGCCCGAGCGGGACGTGACCCGCTGGTTCTCGGATGCCTCGGCGCTCACGCGCTACGGGATCCCGACGGTGAACTACGGCACGTCGACCGGCCTGATGGATGTCGAGAAGGGCGAGAACCTGGAGATCGACGGCCTCGTGAAGACGGCCGAGACGTACGCGCGGATAGCGATGCATGTCTGTGGCGTGGCGTGAAGAATGCGAGAGACATTGTGGCTCAGAGCCACAAGCGCTGCCGTCCGGCAGCGGCGTGAGCCCGACGACTGGGAAGGCGGTAGCTGAGTGAAGCTCGTCACGTTCGGAGACGGAGTCGGCAGAGTGGGGGTGCTCGACGGTGAAGAGATTGCCGTTCTGGACGTCCCGACGATGCGGGAGTACTTCGAGCTCGGTGGGTCCGATGAGACCGGTGAGCGTGTGCCGCTCGCGGAGACGCGACTGCGAGCGCCGATCATCCCGAAGAAGTTCTTCCACACGGCCGGCAACTTCCGCGAGCACAAGACCGAGTCGGAGAACGTCAACTGGTCGCACGACATCGCTCCGTGGATCAACTTCTTCCAGAACGTCGACGCCATCGTCGGCCCCGACGAGCCGGTGATCTACCCCGAGCACCTGACCGAAGAGCTCGACTACGAGCTCGAGCTCGCCGTCGTCCTGAAGAAGGCCGGCAAGTGGTTCACGCCGGAGGAGGCGGTGGACTACATCGGCGGCTACGTGATCTTCAACGACCTCACCGCCAGGGACATCCAGCGCGGCGAGATGCGCTCCGGCGTCTTCTCGTTCTGCAAGGCGATCGACACCTTCTGCCCGCTCGGCCCGTGGATCGTGACGCCCGACGAGGTTCCCGACCCGCGCGATCTCCGCATGGAGCTCCGCGTCAACGGTGAAGTGCGCCAGGAGTCGCACTCCGGGAACATGTCCGTGACGATCCCGGAGATCCTCTCGAACTTCTCGGGCCTCGGCTACTCCGCAGGCGACGTGCTCTCGACCGGCACCGTGGCGGGCGTGGCCGGCTTCAAGTCGCCGGAGGAGCGGGCGCTTCTCTACCTCAAGCCGGGTGACGTGGTCGAGGCCGAGATCGAGCACATCGGCGTCCTCCGGAATCCCATCATCTCGTGGCAGGAGGGGCACGGTAGGCCGCCGCTCGCTCGCGTGCGTCCCTGGGGTGAAGGGGTCTGAGCTTGAGCTGGCCCTGCGATGACGCGAAGCTCGACCGCGTTCGCTCGCTGATGCGTGATCGCGGCCTCGAAGCGCTCGTCGTGCGCGCCCCGGACAACGTCCTCTACCTGACCAACTTCTGGGGGATGAAGGGGTATGACGCCGTCGTCTTCCCGGCCGACGGCGAGCCCGTGCTGATCTGCCTGGAGCCGTCACAAGCGGACGCGGAGGACATGGCGTGGACGACCGAGCTCAGGCTCTTCGCGGGGTACGACGAGCGCGATCCGCGGCCGCCGTCGCTTCGGGCGCTCGAGATCGCTGCGGGGCTCGCGGGGGAGTACGAGGCGGTCGGGATCGAGCTCTCGCTCGGAACGCAGGCTACGGATCGCATGGTGGGGGAGCCGACGACGTTCCCGAAGGCGTGGTTCGATGCGTTCCCCCACGCGCAGGACGCGACGCCGCTCCTCAACGAGGCCCGGATGCTCAAGACGCCGCAAGAGATCGAGCGCATGCGCCTCGCAAACGACATTGCGGCGGCCGCCATGGAGCACGTGCAGGGAGTGCTGCGACCCGGGATGACCGAGGCGCAGGCGGCCGCGGAGTGGCTCTCGTTCGTCCACGGCGAGGGCACGGGCTGGGGTGGGAAGGTCGATCTCGCGCTCGGCTTCTCGCTCGTCTGGTCGGGCAACGGAATCCGAACCTTCACGGCCACCGCCGACCGGCAGGTCGTCGAGGGCGAGCCGACGCTGTTCGAGATCTGGGTCTGCGCGGACGGCTACTGGTGCGACCACACGAAGAACCTCGTACCCGGTGACCTCTCGGATCGCTACCGCGAGCTCGAGGCGGGGCTGATGGGCGTCTACGACGACGCGGTGCAGTTCTGCGTGCCGGGGGCGAGCCTGCCCGAGCTCGATCGGCGGGTGCGCGAGGGGATCGCTGCGATCGGCTTCCCCGGCCAGCCGTCGCATCCGATCTGCCACGGTGTCGGCGCCCGTGCCCACGAGCCTCCGTACGCCCACCAGGCCGGCGGCGGCGTGGTCGCGGAGAACATGATTCTTGCAATTGAACCAGGATGCTACTGGGAAGGTGGTGGAGGCTTGCGCGTCGAGGACAACTTCCTGATCACGGCGGATGGAGCCGAGAAGCTCTCGGGCTTCCCGGACGGGATCGTGCAGGCATGATCGATCGCAGCAAGATCTGGACGGGCGATCTGAACGAGAAGGCGCTCGAGCCGCAGTCGCATCGCACCATTGGCCTCTACGACACCACGCTTCGGGACGGAGAGCAGTCCGTCGGCGTCGTGCTCTCGCCCGAGGACAAGCTCGAGATTGCAAGGGCACTCGACGCCGCAGGCATCGACCGGATCGAGGCCGGCTTCCCGCGCGTCTCGGCCGACGACTGGCGCGCTGTTGAGCTCGTGAGCGCAGCAGGCCTGAAGGCGGAGGTCTGGGGCTTCTCGCGTGCGGTGCAGGCAGACGTGGAGGCGCTCGTCGAGCTCGGTGTGCCGGCGTCCGTGATCGAGAGCCCGATCTCCGATGCCAAGCTCGCGGCACTCGGCGTCTCGCGCGAGAAGATGCTCGACCGCATCCGCAGCGCGGTCTCCTTCGCCTCCGAGGCGGGGATCAAGGTCGCGTTCTTCGGGGTCGACTCCTCCCGCGCCGACCTCGACTTCTACCGGAGCGCGTACGAGACGGCCGTCGAAGCGGGTGCGCAGGAGGTCGTCGTCGTCGACACGATCGGGATTGCCACGCCCGAGGCCGCAGCATTCCTCGTCGGCCAGACGGTCGACTGGCTCGGCGGCGAGATTCCCGTCCACTGGCACGGCCACGATGACTTCGGCCTCGGCACGGCGGCAGCGATCGCCGCGGTTCAGGCCGGCGCGACCTGGGTGCAGGGCACGATCAACGGCATGGGGGAGAGGGCGGGCAACGCCGACCTGATCGAGGTCGCTCTCGCACTCGAGGCGCTCTACGGGATCCCAACCCGGCTCGATCTCACGCAGGCGCGAGCGCTCTCGCAGCTCGTGCAGGAACGCGCCGGCACGCCACTCCCGTCGTGGAAGGCGGTCACCGGCGACGCGCTCTTCACGCGTGAGTCGGGGGCGGTGGCGGCGCAGTTCCACGACCCCCCGGCGATCGAGCCGTACAGCTCGGAGCTCGTCGGCGCCACGCGGGGGATCGTGCTCGGAAAGAAGAGCGGTATCGACTCGGTGAAGATCGCCGCCGAGCGGCTCGGGCTCGACCTGCCAGAGGAGCGAGCGGCGGACATCCTCGCGGCAGTCAAGAAGCTCGGCGCCGAGAAGGGCGGCCTCGTCTCCGACGCGGAATTCACGGCGCTCGTGGCCTCCGGTTGACTGTCATGTCACCGGAGTGGGATACTGCGCAGCGCGTGCCCATGACATGTCACAGAATCGAAGCCGACGTGATCGAGCGTGTCTGCGTGATCGGCGGCGGCGTGATCGGGAGCCTCTTTGCGGGGCACCTGTCGCAGGTCGCCGACGTCAGCGTGCTCACGCGGCGGCGGGAGCACGCCGACGCGCTCAACGCCTCGGGGCTTCGTGTCAGCGGGCGCAGCGACGTGCACGGGCCAATCACAGCGTCCAACGATCCGGCCGCGATCCCGCCGTTCGACCTCGGCATCCTCGCAACCAAGGCACCGGGGCTCGAGGGTGCGGCTGCGACGCTCGAAGGCCATTTCCCGGACGCGACGATGATGACGACGCTCAACGGCCTCGGGGCGGAGGAGATCGTCCGATGCCACGGCGACTGGCCGATCATCTCGGCGGTCACCTTCATGAGCGGGACGCGTCACGACGACACGCACGTCGAGTACATCCTCGACACCGAGACGTGGCTCGGACCCTACGAGGACACGCCGTACGAGAGCGTCGAGGAGGCTGCCGCTCTCATCCGCGCGGCGGGTCTCAAGGTCGAGGCGATGCGCGATCTCCGCCCCGCACAGTGGTCGAAGCTCATCTTCAACGCGACGGTGAACTCCGTGGCGGCTCTCACCGGACTGCCGCACGACGCTCATTTTGCGGCCGAAGGAGAGCTCACAGACCTCGGGCACCTCGTCCACGACCTCGTCGACGAGGGCAAGGCGGTCGCCGCGGCGGCCGGAATCGAGCTCCACGACGACCCGTGGGAGATGAACGTCCACGCCACACAGCGGGGCGCGGCCCACTATCCATCGATGCTGGAAGACGTCCAAGCACATAGGCCCACCGAGATCGATCTGATCACCGGTGCGCTCGTTCGTGAGGCGGAACGTCACGGGGTCGACGTTCCGCTGCACACGGCGCTGTACCGGCTCGTGAAGGCCAAGGAGGAGTCGTGGTCGTGATCCCACGTGCAGGAACCATCCGTCAACCCGTACCCAGGAGGACGAAGTGACAGCTACGAAGAAGAAGGCAGGCGCCGTTGTCGCACTGCTCACGGTGCTCGTCGCGGCCGCCGTCATGGTTGCCTCGACGGCATCCGCCGCCGGCCAGCCGATCGTGATCGGTTGGGCGTTCGACTCGAAGGGTGCCATGGCGCCGTTCGACGGTCCCGCGCTCGCGGCCGCCCAGATCCGGGTCGGCCAGGTGAACGCGCGTGGCGGCGTCAAGGGCCGCCCGCTCAAGATCATCACCTGCGACACGCAGGGCAACAAGCCGGCAATCGCGAAGTCGTGTGCCGCGAAGCTGATCGGCGCCAAGGCCGACGTCATCTTCACGACGTGTGACGTCGACTTCGCGGCGCCCGTCGTGCAGGAAGCGATCAACGCCGGCAAGCTCACCGTTGCTCCATGCATCGGCACCGACCAGATGGGCCCGAAGCGCTTCGGGCCGAAGGGCCGCCTGGCGTTCTCGTTCGGCAACGTCGCCCAGGACGAAGGCTCGGCCATGGCGCAGTACGCGTACGCCAAGGGCTGGCGGACGGCGGCACTCGCAACGGACACGGTGATCGTGTACTTCAAGGACGTCGTGAAGGCGTTCAAGGCGCGGTTCACGCAGCTCGGTGGCAAGGTCGTCGCGGAGGAGAGCTACCAGTCACTCGGCAGCACGAGCCAGCAGAACGTGGTCACGCGGCTCAACAGCAAGAAGGCCGACGTGATCGTAACGGCGACCGCCGGTGCGTTCGGCGCGCTGCCGCAGATCCTGGCGGGGCTCCGCTCGCTCGACAACAACACGCCGATGCTCAACTCGTGGGCCGGAGACGGCACGTACTGGGTCACGAAGGAGCCGACGGTGTCGAACTACTACTTCGTCACGTACGCATCGATCTTCGGTGACGACCCGAACAAGGCCGTCACGGCGCTGGCCAAGAAGGTCAAGGCCGGAACGGGCGGGTTCGTGACGGGCTCCGCCGCGATCGACGGTGTCGTCGTCGCGATCAACCGCGCAGGCGGCTCGACGAACGGCCTCGCACTCGCAGCGCAGCTCGAGAAGTTCAAGAAGGTTCCGACGCTCTCGGGCCTCGTGAGCTTCTCGCCGACGCTGCACTCGGTGTTCGGTCGCCAGTACCGCGTGATCAAGATCCAGGACAACAAGGCAAAGGTCGTCGGCTCGGTCACGGCGAAGGTCGTTCCGAAGATCTAGTCGTCGCTTGAGCGAAGGTCGGCAACACCCGCGTGACGGTCGGCGGCCCGGAGCAGTGCTCCGGGCCGCCGACGTGTCGCGCTCGTTCGAGGGCGTGCACGCGCTGCAAGGTGTCTCGCTCGAGATTCATCGCCACGAGGTCGTGGGGCTGATCGGCCCGAACGGTGCCGGCAAGTCGACGCTCGTGAACGTGCTCACAGGCTTCGATCGGCCGACGTCAGGCGCGGTCGAGCTCGACGGCAAGACGATCACGTCGTGGAGCGCCCATCGACGTGGCCGTAGCGGCCTCGCCCGCACGTTCCAGCACTCGCACGCGTTCCGTCAGCTGAGCGTGCGGGAGAACGTCGAGGTTGCAGCCCTCGGGGTGGGCTCGTCGCCGCGCCGCGCCCGGGCGACCGCCGGCGAGATCCTGGGGCTGCTCGGCCTCGACCGATATGCGGAGGCGCCAGCCGGCTCGCTCCCGCACGGCGACGAGCGGCGGCTCGGTGTCGCTCGTGCGCTTGCGACGAACCCGCTGTTCGTTCTCATGGACGAGCCGGCCGCCGGGCTACCCGAGGCGGAGGTTCCGGAGTTTGCCGCGGTCGTCCGTTCGGTCCGTGACGACCACGATGCCGGCGTTCTCCTGATCGATCACAACATGGCGCTGATCATGGAAGTGTGCGACCGGCTCCTCGTTCTCGACCAGGGGCGGACGCTCGCCGAGGGGACGCCGGACGCGATCCGCGAGAACCTCGACGTCGTGGCCGCCTATCTCGGCGAGAGTGCCGTGCACGAGGCCGACGCGTGACCGAGGCGATGCTCTCGGTCAGGGGCCTCGAGGTCGCCTACGGCGGGATCGCCGCAGTACGCGACCTCTCGTTCGACGTCGGCCGAGGCGAGATCGTCGGGCTGATCGGGCCGAACGGGGCCGGCAAGTCGACGACGCTGAACGCGATCATGGGCCTCGTCGCGCCTCGCAGCGGCGACATCAGGCTTGCAGGGACATCGGTTGTGGGACGCAAGCCCGAGGACGTTGCACGCAGCGGCATCGCGCTCGTGCCCGAAGGACGGCGCATCTTCGCCGATCTGACGGTCGAGGAGAACCTGCGACTCGGCTACGCCGCGCGGCGCGGAGACGAGTCCGCCGACGTCGATACCGAGGCCGTCTTCGAGCTGTTTCCGATCGTCAAGGAGTTTCGCTCCCGCCACGCCGGCGCGCTCTCCGGTGGGCAGCAGCAGCAGCTTGCGATCGCGAGGGCACTCGTCGCACGACCCGATGTCCTGCTCCTCGACGAGCCGTCCCTGGGGCTTTCGCCGACCGTCGTCGACGTCGTGTTCGACGCGCTCGTGCGCGTTCGAGACCAGGGCATCACCGTGCTGCTCGTCGAGCAGCGCGCCCAGCGGACAGTGGCACTGGCCGACCGTAGCTACGTGATCGCGAACGGAGAGCTTCGGCTCACGCTGACGCCTGCTGATGCGAACGACACGGCCAAGATGGTGGCGGCGTACCTCTCATGACGCTCGGGCTTCTCAGCATCAGCTGGCAGGTGATCGTCGACTCGATCGGGCTCGGTGCCGTCTACGCGCTCATGGCCGTCGGGATCGGCCTCGTCTTCGGCGTCCTCCGGCTCGTCAACTTCGCGTACGGGCAGCTCGTGATGGCCGGCGCGTACGCGCTGGCATTTGCGTCGCAATGGGACCTGCCGCTCGTCGTCGGGATCGCATTCTGCTTCGGCGTCGTCATCGCGCTATCGCTCCTGATGGATCTCGTCGTCTTCCGGCCGCTGCGCGCGCAGTCACCAGCGGTGATGCTCGTCGCCACCTTCGCTGTCGCATTCCTGTTGCAGAGCATCGCGCTGCTCGCCTTCGGCCCGCTCGGCAAGTCCGCATCCTCGCTCGGCTACCTGAACCGTCCCGTCACGGTCGGCGACGTCGACATCCGCAAGATCACGATCGTCGCAATCATCGTTGCGGGCGCCTGCCTGCTGCTCCTCGTCCTCCTGCTCGAGCGCACGACCCTGGGTCTACACATGCGCGCTGCTGCAATGGACTTCCGCACGGCGCGCCTCCTCGGCGTTCGAGCGGATCGCGTGATCGGCTCGGCCGTCCTCATCTCGGCACTCCTCGCTGCAACGGTCAGCGTCATCCTGACGGTGCAGAACCCGCTCGTGACCCCCGACTTCGCTCTCCGCGACACGATCGTCGTGCTGGCGGGTGTCGTTGTCGGCGGCATGAATCGCCTCCTCACCGCCACGATGGGCGGCTTTGCAATCGGGTTCGTCTCGGGAATCCTCGGTGGCGCATTGCCGTCGGATCAGAGCCAGTACCTGCCGTCGTTCCTGTTCGGCCTCGTCATCCTCGTCCTGCTCGTGCGTCCGAACGGGCTGTTCGCCCGCGGGCCGGGGCCGGTGGAGCGCGTATGACCGGGCGGCACCTGACAGTTCTTGCCGGCCCCGCGGGGCTCGTCGTCATCGCGGCACTGCTCGGCAGCGTTGCGTCGAACTCGACGGAGATCTACTTCATCAACGCGCTCGTCGCCGTCTCGATCGTCGTGGCGATCTACGTCTTCGTCGGGAACTCGGGCGTCGTCTCGTTCGGGCACATCAGCTTCGTCGCCGTCGGCGCCTGGACGGCCGGTGTCCTCTCGGTCCCCGTCTCCGAGAAGCCCGCGATCATGCAGTACCTCTTCCCGGTGCTCCGGGACAACACGATCGGAAACGTGCCGTCGCTGCTCACGGCGGCAGCCGTCGGCGGCGTGTACGCGCTCCTCGTCGGGTTGCCGCTGATGCGCCTCTCGGGCCTCGCCGCGGGGATTGCCACCTTCGGCGTGCTCGAGATCACACACAACCTTCTGCGCTACTACGAGAAGGTGGGGCCGGGAACGAACACGTTCTCGTCCGTCCCCGAGACGACAGATCTGCTCCAGGCGGCTGTCGGGGCGCTTCTCGTCGTCGGCGTCGCCTTCGGGTATCAGTCGAGCCGGTTCGGCCGCCTTCTGCGTGCGTCGCGGGAGGATCCTGCCGCCGCCCGTGCGGTCGGCGTCTCGGTCTACCGGCAGCGGCTCGTCGCCTTCACGCTCTCCGGAGTGCTCGCAGGCTTCGCGGGCGGCCTCTACGTCCACCTCCTGCCCATCAACTCCGAGACCGTCTATCTCGACCTCACGTTCATCACCCTTGCCATGCTCGTGATCGGAGGGATGACGAGCCTCTGGGGTGCCGTGGTCGGAGCGCTCGCCGTCAGCGGGCTCGACTCCTTGCTCGCAGAGGCCGAGAACGGCCTCACGGTCGGCGGTTTGACCATCGACCTGCCGGCCGGGACGAGGCTCGTCATCGTCGGCGCCCTGATGGCGCTCATCCTCATTCTGCGACCGGGCGGGATCACCGGAGGTCGTGAATTCCGCCTCGATCACCTCCGTCGTTCGCGTCCTCCCACTCCGGAAGAGTCCACACCATGAGAATCTGCATTGTCGGCTGCGGCGCCGTCGGCTCACTGTTCGCCGCCAACCTGGCGACCCTCGACGACGTCGAGGTGTGGGCGTTCGACCTCTACCAGGCGCACGTCGACGCGATCGAGCGCGACGGCCTCACGCTCTCGGGGGCCGGAAGCGTTCACGCTCGGCTGCGCGCGACGACCGATCCCGCCGCGTTGCCGGCCTGCGATTTCGGCATCGTCGCGACCAAGGCGATGCATGCGGACTCCGCTCTCGCCGCAACGGCACACGCGTTCGCCCACGGCGCGGTTGCCTCCGTGATGAACGGTGTCGGCAACGAGGAGACGCTCGCACGCCACGTGTCTCGTGTGATCCGGGGGACGACGTTCCCGGCCGGCAAGCTGCTCGAGCCCGGGCACGTCCAGTGGGACGTAAAGGGTGATACGACGTTCTCACCGTTCGAGCCGGCGCCGGCGTCATCTCGGGAGGTCGAAGCGCTGGCCGACGCGTGCACGCGCGGTGGCATGCCGGCAACGGCCGTTGCCGACGCTCGACCTGCCCAGTGGCGCAAGGTGATCTTCAACGCCTCCACGAACCCGATCGGGGCGCTCACGGGCCTGACGCACGGCCGTGTGTGCGAGCGCCCCGACCTGCGAGCACTCGTCTCCGGCCTCGTCGACGAGGGCAAGGCCGTAGCGGCTGCGCAGGGGATCACCCTCGATGCAGATCCCGAGGATCTGATCGACCATGCGGCGAGGCCCGAGGTCGCCTACGGGCACAAGGCGTCGATGCTGCAGGACGTCGAGGCGCACCGACTGACCGAGATCGACTTCCTCAACGGCGGCATTGCACGCTTCGGGCGCGAGCTCGGGGTGCCGACGCCATTCCACGACACGATCACCACCCTGATCAAAGGAGTTGAAGCATCATGGAGCTAGCCGTGCTGGAGACTGAGCTCTCGCGCCGTCACGCAAACGCCCGAGCGGCGATGGGAGAGCACGGGCTCGATGCCCTGATCGTCTCCGGGAACGAATACAGCGGCTTCGAGGGCGCCGTGACGTACATGTCAGGCTTCCAGATCGTGCACCGCTACGCGTACGTCGTTCTGCCGGCCGACGGAGAAGCGTTCGTCGTCTTCCCGACCGAGGCGCGCTACGTCGGCGAGCACGGCATGACGCCGCTCGAGCAGATCTTCCACACGCGTCCCGGTGAGCTGATCGCCGACCATGCGCGAGGAGCAGGCTGGGGGCGCATCGGCGTCTACGGGCTCGACTACATCATGGCCGTGCGCGACTACCAGGCGCTCTCCGGCCTCGACCTCGTTTCGTTCGACGTCGAGTTCGACATTGCGCGCGCCGTCAAGAGCGACGCCGAGCTCGAGTCGGTGCGCGACTCGGTGCGGATCAACCAGCGGGGCTTCGAGATCTGGCACGAGGCCTACGCGCCGGGCAAGTCAGCCGCCGAGGTGATGGCTGCGGCCGAGCAGTACTTTCTGGCCGAGGGGTGCGGGCGTCTGACGATGAACATGGTTCTGACCGGGACCGACGCCTACGCGCGGCCGGAGTTCAAGATCGCGCGGAAAGAGGAGATCCTCGGCGGGTTCGTGCTGCCCTCGCTCGAGGTCGCCGGCCCGGGCATGCACTGGGTCGAGGTCTCGCGTGCGGTGTGCGCCGCGGACGCGACGCCGTCCGACGAGACGAAGCGGATGCTGGAGGGCTATCTCGAGTACTACGAGGCCGCGAAGTCGGCGATGCACGCAGGCGCGACGTGCCACGACGTCCACATGGCCGTCTCGAAGGGCTTCACCGACCGCGGCTACCACCTCGGCCACGTCACGGGGCACTCGATCGGAATGACGATGATCGAGTTCCCGAAGGTGGGGGAGGGCTCCGACGTCGTGTTGGAGGAGAACATGGTGCTCTCGATGCACCCACACGCGATCGCCGCGAACGGCGAGGACTGCCTCTACATGCAGGACACGTGGCTCGTCACTCCGGAGGGCGGCGTGCCGCTCGCGGATCTCGCGATGGAGATCTGGGTGGGCGCCTGAGTAGCTCTCGGGCGCGGCTCAACGGACAACGATCTTCTGCGTCATCTGCGACGGGTGCAGCGAGCAGAAGAACTCGTACGTCCCACGCTTTGTGAACTTGCGTGAATACGTCCCGACGAGTGTCCAGGGCGTGGAGAAGCCGACAGGCCCGCGAACGAGCGTGACGTCGTGTTGCCGCGTGCCGACGAAGTTCCAGGAAAAGAGCGTCCCGAGCGGGATCGAGATGCGCTCGTACTGATAGCGGTTGTCGCCGACCCAACTCGACCTGACGTTGCGAGCGACCGGGCCTGACGGCTGCTTCGGCAGCGGGAAGGAGAACGAGGGCGGGTACGTCGGCTTGCCACGGTCGACCGTCAGTGGGGGCGTCGGCTGACAGCCGGCAACCGGTCCGGGAGCGAGGTACGTGATGAAGATGCCCATTGCCCGCGTGTGCGGAGCCCCGTTGTCGTAGACCGAGTTCAGCGTGAGGCGCTGGCCGGCCGCGACCGGGATCCCCTCGGCGGAGAGGAACTGCGACATCTTCGTCGGCCCGGGCTCGTGGAGGATCGGCCTCGGAACCGGGCCACCCCAGGTCGGCTCCGAGCTGAAGAGCTTCTTGCCGCAGGTCGAGTTGATCAGGTCGAGGCGGATCCCACCTCCGTGAAGATGCCCACCGCCTGCAACGAGCCGGCCGCTGAGAGGGGAGACCCACGACGTGGACTCGACCGAAGCGGAAAACCGCTTCCCGGTGCCCGGCACGTCGTAGGAGGGATCGAGACCCTTGCAGTTCCGGACGTCGAGCCAGATCGGCTTGACGGGAGCGAGCTCCTCGCCGGTCGCGTACTCGACCGTGTAGCGGACGTAGCCGTCGAGCGCCTTCGGCTTGTGGTTCATCAACATGTACAGGAGGTACCAACGGTCGGTGCCCTTGTTGGGGTAGCCGTAGCCGTTTGGAAGGTCGAACGCGAGGCGCTCCTCGCCCTCGGCGTAGAACCGCTCTGCGCCACCACCACAGGTCGCATCGGGCGTCCCGACCTTGCCGAAGACGATGTGGTGGAGCATCACCTTGTCGCGGCCCTGCACGACGCCCTTGGCGTCGACGATCTCGGCCTTCATCCCGACGACGTACCCGTCCTCACTTGGCGAAGGTGCGGCGGCGGGTTGGGTCGCGACCCCGTACGCGGGTACCGAAATCGGGCCGACGGTGAACGTGAGCGTCTTGACCTGTGCCTGCGCTGTCGGCGCGAAAGCCGCGGCTACAAGCGCGACGGTCAAGAGGCGGATCACGCGGCGCATCGGGTCGGATCGTAGCCGCGGTACACTTCACGTGTGTCCTGGCCCTGGATCGTGCTACTCGCGATCGGCATCGGTGTCGTTGTCGCCGCGGAGTGGCCGAGGTTCGAGCGCTTCGCCGGCGCGGATGCCCGGCGGCTGCGCGACCGTGAGAAGCGCAAGGCGAAGCTGACCGTGATCGCGACGAATGACGACGACGAGTTCGTGCGCAGCGTCCACGCCGACCTCGAGGCGCTGCCGACTACCGAGGAGCGGGAGACCCCACGCTGAACGGGAGAATCCGCGATGGACGAGCGTATCGTGAATTCTCGGGCGCTACCGGATCACGATTGTGGCGTTCGTCACCCGGGTGTTCGGAAGGATCGGCGGCACGTTCTCCGTGTTCCGTGACTCCTGGTAGTCGGAGATCTGGAGGCGGAGCTTGTGGGTTCCCGGGAGGATGTCTTTCGTCGTGACTCGGAGGACGCCGTCCTTCAAGGATGTCGACAGGGCCTTCCCGTCGACCGTTGCCACCGCCGTGCCCGGGTCGACGCCGGAGCCGGTGTCCGAGACGCGGACGAGAACCGGGGCACCTCGTTTGACACGCGCCCGGACGAGTCTCGCGGACGGTGGTCGCGTGTCGTCGATCCAGAAGCGGAACGCGTAGGTTCCCGCGCCCGCTGTTGTCGGGCTGTCGAAAACGATGTCGTAGCTCCCCGGTAACGGTCGCAGAGCGCCCGCAACGAGCACCGGTTCGCCGAACTGCGCGAGATAGGGGTTGAGGTAGAGCGGAAGTGCGGCATAGCCGGTGAGGCGATTCTCGTCTCCCGCCGAGACGACACGGGGTTCGACGCGCACGCCCGATCCCCGCCGCGTGATTGCGACGCCGAAGTTCGCGACCGGACGACCCAGGGTGAATCGGAAGACCTGCTCGGGCCCCTTGAGCACTGCAGTCACCGGGCCGTCGACGGGAACTTCCGGGTAGCGATACCGCGAGACAAGGGATGGCTTCCCCTGTGTGTTGCCGGTGATGAGGCGCCCGGGTGCGAGAGGGCTGGTCTTGCTCGCGCCGAGCCGGGGCCGGGTGACGTGGAGCCAGAAAGGAACGCGTCGAACGTCGGTGCCGCGCTCGAGGCGGATGAAGCCCGAGAGGTCGCCGTCGAGTGTCCGGGCGTCTATCGTCGCGGTGGCGGTGAGCAATCCCGGCACGGATGCTGTCGTCGGAACCGTGAGTGTGGCGCCTGCAACGGCACTCACCGTTTCGACGGCGACATCCCAGATTCCGGCTCCCCCTCCGGCGTCGGAGAGGTCGAGCTCTAGGGGAGCGCTGACGCCCGGGTTGACCAGGCCGAACGAGAGCGACGCGGGTTGGGCAAGGACAAGAGGGACGTCGGCCCGGGAAGGATTGACGAGCCCGCCGCCACCTCGCGTCGGCGGTGCAGGCTTGCCTCCGACCCGGACGGTGTCGCCCGAGCCGATCAGCGCCGCCTTCAGCGTGGAGACGGGCCAGGTCGGATGTCGCTCGCGGAGGAGCGCGGCCGTTCCAGCCACCTGGGGACTCGCCATCGACGTCCCCGACCAGGAGCTGTAGCGACCGTCGGGGAGTGACGACAGGATCGAGACGCCCGGAGCACTCACGTCCGGCTTCATCCGCAGCGAAAGGGGCGTCGGACCCGAGCTACTGAAGTCCGCAAGGGTGCTGTTCCGCTTCGCGTCTGGAGCGGTCACGGCGGCGACGGTGATCGCGAGCGCCGACGAACCCGGGGAGGACAGCGACCCCTTGCCGAACTCGTCAAGATCGTTTCCCGCTGCCACGACGGGGATCACTCCCGCCCGTGCGGCGCCGTCGAGCGCGAGCGCAACGAGGTCGCGGGTGGGCTCGACCTCGGGCTCGCCGAGGGAGAGATTGATCACATCCATGCCGTCGGCGACTGCCGCCTCGATCGCGGCAACGAGCTCGGCGGCATTCCCGTCGAGGCCGACATCGGCGTCCGTTGGAACCGAGAGCGCCTTGTAGTTCCCGATGTAGGCGCGCGGCGCGACGCCCGAGATCGACGTCCCGTTCGCGACCGTGCCGAAGTTCCCCGCCGCGATTCCCGCCACATGCGTCCCGTGCTCTGATAGTTCCGCGTCGAATGGGAGGCGGGCGCCTCGCCACGTCGTGGACGCCGGCGCAAATGCCCGAGCGACGATGACCTTCGCCGTCGTGTAGCCGGCCTGACCCTTCGGGTACCCGGCCGGCATCGTGTAGCCGGTCGGCGAGAAGTACGGGTGCCGCTGGTCGACGCCGTCGTCGATGATTCCGATCTTCATGCCGTCGCCCCGGTTCGGAAGGCCGGCCTGCCAGCGCCGCGTCGAACGCTTGACGTCCGCGGCGGTGACCGTGGCCACCGTGTACGAGACACCGGTATCGACCGCGGTCACGTTCGTGAGCCGCTGGAGCCGCGAGAGGGAACGCGTCGGGACGACGACGGCAGCACCGTTGAGCACGACGCGGTAGCGCCAGCGGATCGTCGCCTCGGGTATCGCGGTGTGCAGATCTGACGCGAAGCGGGCCTGTTCGCGATCGAGCACACGGCGGTGAGCAGCGGTGTCGTCGCCGGCGAGCGGTGGAGACGCAAGCGTCACGACGACCTCGCGGAATGCCTCGCTCGTCGCGGGTGGCGCCGACGAGCCTCGCATGAGCGGGAGGGAGAGAAGCGCGATGGCTGAGAGAAGGCCGAAAAGGCGGATCATGAAGAGTGTGACGTCAAGCGAGCGTGGTGGTTTCCCTCCAGCATGCCCGAAGCGGCCGCGGCGGCTAGAATCGACTGCGCGCGGATGTGGCGGAATTGGTAGACGCGCACGGTTCAGATCCGTGTGTCCGTAAGGACGTGGAGGTTCAAGTCCTCTCATCCGCATACGTGCAACGGGGCCGGCAGGCCCCCGTTCACGTATGCGGATGAGGATGGGGCGAGGCGTCGCCGAGCCCCGGCGAGGCAGCCTCGCCCGCGGGGGCTCGTTCATGTCGCGGAGTACGAGCGGCAGCTCGCGCACGGGGTCGACGAGACCACGTAGGCTCGGCGGCGTGGTCGACGCGCACCGCTATCTCGCCTACGCCGTCGTCGCCGGCTGCCTGTTCGCCGGGATCTTCGGGCTCGTTGCCTACAAGCGGGGAGCGCTCCTCAGCGGTGCGGCAATCCACCTGCTCGCCCTGCCGCAGACGCTGCTGATCGCCCAGGCTGCCCTCGGGCTGCTCCTGCTCTCCGGGAACTACCGTGCGAGCGACGAGCTGCACTACGTCTACGGCGGCGTTGCGCTCGGCATCGTCCTGTCGCCGTGGTTCTATGCTCCCGCCGATCCCCGGAGGCGGCTGCTCTGGTTTGCTATCTCGGCACTCGTCGCCGCGGCCCTCGGCGTTCGTGGCACCATGACCGGATCGTGAGGCGCTTCTTCGAGAACCGGACGGTGCGTGGGCTCGCAATCGTGGCCCTGATCGCCGGCGTGGTCGTCGTGCTCTCGCTCGAGTCGGTGCTCGCGGCGATCGGCGGCCTGCTCGGAATCGCGTTCTTCCTTGCCGTCGCGTTCTTCCTCTTCCTCATCTGGCGCGAGCGCCGCGGGGACCTCGAAGCGTGGTCGGATCGTTCGCGGCGGGTGTTTTACACGGCGATCGTCCTCGCCGTCGTCGACATCGGCGCCGCCATCAGCCTCTCGCCGACCGGCCCAGACGTGATCGCGTTCTTCGCGGTGCTCGGGTTGTGTGCCTGGGCCATCATCCGCACCTGGCGAGCGGAGCACACGTACGCGTGAGTCATCCCGCCGTTGCGTGGACGGCGGCGCCGTCGAGTGCAGCGAGCACGGAACGCACGGGTCCGAGCGCACCCACGAAGATCGGTGTGTCACGCTCCGTCCAGCGTGACGCCTCCGTCTCGCGCAGCGTCATCATCAGGTGCATGAAGTCGGCCGGTTCCTCGCACTCGAAGGCCGGCATGAACTCCTGGTCGTCGAGCCCGAACGAGTAGGTCGTGTGGTTCGTGATCGTGACGAACTTGCCGCCGACGACGGCATGCTCGCGCATCGCGTCGGCCCGCTCCTCGAAGGAGAGGAAGTACCACGGCCGCTTCTTCACGAACGGGTAGACGACGAGGTACGGCGCCTCTCGCGGGATCACCTTGCCCTGGCGGATGCGCTTCTTGTCCGTGTAGACCGACGGCTTCGTCGTCGCGAGATAGGAGTACGGCGTCGTCAGCCAGCCGGAGAGCGGCGTGCCGTTGAGGGCAGCGCCGAGCTCGAGGAGGTCGTCGTAGCGCTCTGTGATCTGCCAGAGGAAGAAGTCTGCCTCCGGGCGGATCCCCGAGACGTTATAGGCCCGCAGTCCCTGCATCCTTCCGGCCCACTCCTCGACGACCTCGGCGAATGCCTCCTTGCCGGCCTCGCGTTCCTCGACGGAAAGGCGACGCCAGGCCGGGTCGACCTTGAAGAAGCGGTAGGAGACGTACTGTCCGACCTCGACTCCCTCGATCCGCTCGTATGCAGGCTTGTCGTCGCTCATGCCGCCATCGTAGTCAGGGGAGCGCGAGTGCCGTGCTCTCACGCGTCTGCGGCACGCCCGGGTTGACCGGATGGCTCGTCGTCAGCTCGAGGACGATGCTTCCGCGACCGAGCTTTCGCCCCTTCAGCGATGCGACGAGCGGGGATCCGGCGCGGCCGTAACCGGTCACCCGAGAGCGCATGGTGCCTCCCGCTGCGCTCGTGGCCCGCAGTTCCCAGGCACAGTCGAGCGAGCACCGGAACGTAACTGCGCGGGAGCCGCGCTTCAGGTCGGCCTGCGTCGGAAACCGAACCCTGGTCGACGCGACCTGAAGCGCCAGGCCGTCGCAGCGGGCGATCGAGCCCCCGCGTGCCCGGGCAAGTGCGTCGCGCACCGCGAAGAGAGTCGATTTCGGCGTGCCGTCTGCGTAGTACACGCCTGACTGCCAGCTCCCGAGAGCCGGCTCGTCCTGTGAGTGGAAGAGGAGGATCCCGACCACGTTCGGCTGGCAGAACGCGAGCTGCAGCGCCTGGCCGTAGAACTGGCCCTGCGTGATCTCGTCGACCGGACGCGTCGTCGCGGGCTCCGCTCCCGTGTAGAGCTTCGCCTTGCCGGCCGGGATCTGCGACTCGACGCCGAACTCGTCGTACAGGATCGGCAGCGTGCTGCCGGCCTGCGGCGTACCGTCGAAGGCTCCCGCGAGCGTCTGGATGAGGCGGTCGTAGTCTGCGAGCCCGATCGTGGTGGACTTCGGGTGCGGGGTGCCGGGCGACTGGCCGGAGGAGTCCGCGTAGGGATGGAAGGCCAATCCGTCCATGATCGGGAGCGTTCGACCGCTTGCGCGGTAGGCCGCGCCCATGTCCTTGAGGAACTTGACGGGTGAGTGCGTGTCTCGGCCGGTTCCAGGGCGATCGATGCCGCGCGGAGCGAGCGCGCCGCCCCAGACCCGCGTCCTCGGGTCGACCGCCTTCAGCGCGTCGTAGGAGCGCGCCAGGAGCGCAAGATACGCGGGCGAGGCGGCATTCGAGCCGTCCGGGTTGAACTGCGGCAGCCAGAATCGGTTCAGGTTGGGCTCGTTCCCGATGATCACGTCGTCGATCGCGGGCAACTGCTGCGCGAGCACCGTGAGATACGCGGCGAACTCCTCACGTGCCTCCGGTGTGACCGGTGTCGAGCGTGAGCCGGGTGGGTAGACGGAGAGATAGACCTTGACGCCGGAGAGCTGTGCGGCAGCCGACACGTTGCGGAGCACTGTGAGCTCTGACTCGGTGGGCGCGACCTGCCCCGGTAGCCATTGCGACGTGACGCGAATCGACGAGAACCCCGCGAGGCGAAACAGCGTCATCTCTGCCCTGGCCGAGACGAGGTCAGGTGCACGAACGACGTCCTCGGCAGCACCGAACGCCATCGAGGGCCCGCCTGCGAGGGCGGGAGGAGCCACGACGGCGGTAAGCGCTAGAGCAAGGATGACGGGAAGCAGGCGACGGGACATGCGACGGATACGCTAGCCAACGTGGTTGAACCCGTACGAGAGCAGCTCGAGACGCTCCCGCGTGGTCCCGGGGTCTACCTGTTTCGGGACGAGCGCGACGACGTCCTCTACGTCGGCAAGGCGAAGTCGCTCCGCTCCCGCGTGCGCAGCTACTTCAACCGCGGCGACGGACGCCTCGGGATCGAGCGCATGGTCGGTCGGATCGCCCGGATCGAGATCATCCTCACGTCGACCGAGGCCGAGGCGCTCCACCTCGAACAGAATCTCGTCAAGCGCCATCGCCCGCCGTTCAACGTCCGACTGCGAGACGACAAGTCGTTCCCGTACATTGCCGTCACCATCGCGGACGAGTACCCGCGGGTGATGTTCACACGCGAGCGTCACCGTCGCGGGACGGTCTACTTCGGGCCTTATGCGAATGCGAAGAAGGTGCGCGAGACCCTCGACGTCCTCAATCGTGTCTTCCAGTTCCGCCCCTGCGAAGGGCCGAAACCGGGACGGCATTCAGGGATTCCCTGTCTCGACTTCCACATCGAGCGTTGTACCGCCCCGTGTATCGGTGCGATCTCGAAGGACGAGTACCGCGAGCAGATCGACGGCGTGATCGCCTTTCTCTCCGGTGATACGCGTTCGATCGTACGCTCGCTCGAGGAGCGGATGTGCGCTGCGTCCGCCGAGGAGCGGTTCGAAGATGCGACGCGCTACAGGAATCGGCTCTTCGCGATCAAGAGTCTCGCCGAGCGACAAGGGGCCGATCGGCGTGACGCCGGGACGTTCGACGTGATCGGGCTCGCGGTCGTCGGCGACCGCGCCGCAGTGCAGCTGTTCCCGCTCCGTGACGGAAAACTGATCGACCGCTACGCGTTCCAGCTCGAGAATGTCGAGGGTCAGGATCGCGCCACGATCCTCGAGGGATTCTGTCTCGAGTACTACACGGCAGCGCCGAGCATCCCTTCGCAACTCATCGTTCCCTCCGACCTCACAGATACCGAGGCGTTGGCCGGTTTTCTCTCCGAGCTACGCGGCGCGGCGGTCGAGGTTCGGGCCCCTGTTCGTGGCGAGAAGAAGCGACTGGCCGAGCTCGCAGCCGAGAACGCCGACATTGCCCTTGCGCACGAGGCGACCGCGGCAGAGCTGAAGCGCCTCAGACGCATCGAGGCCCTCGAGAGCCTGCGCGAGAACCTCAACCTCGAGAGCCTGCCCGTGCGCGTCGAGTGCTTCGACATCTCCAATCTCCAGGGCCGGGACATCGTCGCGTCGATGACGGTCTTCGTCGACGCGCAGCCGAAGAGGGCGCACTACCGCTCGTTCACCGTCCGCGGGCTGGATGGGCAGGACGACTTCGCGTCGATGGCCCAGGTCGTTGCCCGTCGGTTCGCGCGCCTGCGCGACAGCGACGAGGCAGACCGGTACGACGAGAGCTTCTCGGCCGTCCCGAATCTCGTCGTGATCGACGGCGGCAAGGGGCAGCTCGCCGCTGCCCTCGAGGCGATCCAGGCAACAGCCGACCTGCCGCGTGTGGCCGTGATCGCGCTGGCCAAGCGCGAGGAGGAGGTGTTCGTGCCCGACCGCCCGAACCCCATCATTCTCGACCGTCACGATCCGGGGCTCCAGCTTCTGCAGCGCATCCGCGATGAGGCGCATCGGGTCGCCGTCACGT
Organism: uncultured Thermoleophilia bacterium; assembly: GCA_963741655.1. Classification (GTDB taxonomy): domain Bacteria; phylum Actinomycetota; class Thermoleophilia; order Gaiellales; family Gaiellaceae; genus Gaiella. Next base: position 451,544 of record CAVUIQ010000009.1, on the reverse strand, counting down.
TTCATCGTCAAAAACGCGACACGCGGGCGTTCTCATCGATCTTCGACACGCTCGAGGGCATCGGGCCGTCACGCCGACGCTCGATCCTGCACCACTTCGGCTCTGCCGAGCGCTTCCTCGCCGCGTCGCAGGAGGAGCTCGAGGCGGTTCCAGGGCTGCCGGCGAAGACCGCACGATCGGTGTACGGGCAGCTCCACCGGACCGGTGGGCCGGGCTCGTAACCGAGAGGCCGCACTAGGGCGCGAGGCGCACGATCTCGCGCAGGAACGGCACGTCGTCACCCGGATCCTCGGCGTCGAGCTCCTCGGCGTAGCGGCGACCGTCCCACACGGCGGCGGCAATGGTGCCGGGGGAGCGAGCATCGCCCACACCCTCGACGGTGGAGAGGCCGGCGTCGGCCCATTCTGCCGATCGTGCGAAGAGGTCACGGAACAGCGTCTCTTCTGGAAGTCGCGCGGTCACGAGGACGAGCGTGTCGCAGGGGAGGTCGCGTTCGGCGTCGGTGTAGGTGCAGGCTACGCTGGCCGCCCCTACACCGGCCGAGACGAGCGTCGTTGACGTCAGGATGGTGACACCGAGCTCGATCAGGCGGCGCTGGATCCGGTGCTGCTCCATCGTGTTCACCGACCACTCGGAGACCCGGGGCGCAGGCGTGACGAGAGTGACGGCGTGACCCTCGCGGACGAGCAGCTCCGCCAGGACGCCGCCGATGTAGTAGTGGTCGTCGTCGAAGAGCACGACCCCGTGGCCGGAAGGGCGAGCGCCCTCGAGGATCTCGTCGGGGGTCAGGACAGCGACTCCGCCCGAGAGCGAGATGGCCTCAGGGTGCCACCGTCCGACTCCGTCGCGCCGCCAGGCGCATCCGGTCGCCACGGCGACGTGGTCGAAGTCGTAGGAAAGGATCTCGTCGGCGCTCAGCCTGCTCTCGAGTGCGATCTCGACGTTGCCAAGCCGGTCGAGCTGACCCTTGCGGTAGTCGACGACGCGGATCCAGGCCGCGAGGCCTGGCAGCCGCGCCTCGCGCTCGACCCGTCCACCGAGCGACCGGGTCGCTTCGGCGAGCACGACGTCGTATCCCCGCTTCCCGAGGGACATGGCGGCCTCGAGGCCTGCCGGCCCGGCGCCCACGACGAGCACCCTGGCGGGAGCGGTGGTCGGCCGGTAGGTCTCGGGATGCCAGCCGCGACGCCATTCCTCACCCATGCTCGGATTCTGTGTGCAGCGGAGCGGGACGATGGTCGCGTCACCCGAGACGCAGATGTTGCAGCCGATGCACTCGCGGATATCCGCGTAACGGCCCTCCTCGATCTTCACGGGGAGGAACGGATCAGCGATCGACGGTCGCGCCGCGCCGATGAAGTCCATCACGCCTTCGCGCACCATCCTCGCCATCAGATCGGGCGACGTGAAGCGGCCGACACCCACGACGGGCTTCGTCGTCAGCTGCTTGAGGCCACGAAGGTAGACCTCCTGGCTGCCTTCGTCGCCGAAGCGGGACGTCACCGAGTCGTCCTCCCACACGCCTGCCACGAAGTCCCACAGATCGGGGAGCTCACCCGTGAGAGCGAGAACGGCCTCGATCTCCTCGCGGCCGAAACCGCCGGGACCCGAGAGGTCGTCGATCATGATCCGACAGGCGACCGCAGCCTTGCCGTCGACCTCGGCGAGCGTGTCCTCCATCACTTCGCGCAAGAGCCGAGCGCGCGCCGTGGCGTCACCGCCGTAGCCGTCGGTGCGGCGGTTGAGGCGGGGCGAGAGGAACTGACCCATCGTGGTCAGGTAGTGGCCCGCGTACACGTAGACGATGTCGAAGCCGGCCTGAAGCGATCTGCGCGTCGCGATGCGGTGACGCCGGCGAAGGTCTTCGATGTCGGAGAGGGCCATGCGGCGCGACTGGACGGGCTCGTAGCCCTCGGTCGGGATGTCGTCGACGGTCATGGACGTCAGCCGGCTGTAGAGGTTCGAGCTGACGCGGCCGTTGTGGAGGAGCTCGATGCCTGCGAGCGATCCGTGCTCGTGAACCTTCTCGACCATGCGTGCGAGGGCCGGGATGTCCGCGTCGTCCCAGAGGCGCCCTTCGGCGTACGGCGCAACCTCGGTCGCGGGGTGGATCTCGACCTCCTCGGTACACACGACGGCCCAGCCGCCCTCCGCCTTGACGCCGCGCATGAACGCGAGCGGGGTTGGATCCCTATGACCCATTCCGTTGCAGTGGGGCACCTGGAAGAAGCGGTTCCGGGCCGTGACGGGACCGATCTCGACCGGCTCGAAGAGGATGTCGTGGCGCGCTTCGCGGCTCATCGGCAGGAGTCTATCGCGGTTCGCCGCACTCCTGACCGGTCGGTCAGGATTCGAATCCGTTCAGGCCCACGCGAGGCGGACGCCGGCGTATGCGACAACGGCGATGAGGAGCCACGAGGCGAGTCCGAGCGCGAGTGGGCGGGCGCCCAGTTGACGCATTCGACCGACGTTGACGCGGGTGCCGAGCGCGAAGAGCGCCATCCCGAGGAGGACCGTTCGAACGTCGTCGATCCGGATCAACACGCGGTCGGGGACGACGCCGATGCTCGCGATCACGACCATGCCGATGAACGCGATGATGAACGGAGGTACGAGCGGCGGTCGCTCGCCGCGCTCGGTGCTCGTCTGCCGATGGCGCAGCGCCATCCCGGCAACGAGTGGAGCCAGCAGCATCACGCGGGTCAGCTTCACGACGATAGCGGTCGCGAGGGCCACGCTGCCCGCAGTCGAGGATGTTGCAACGACCTGCGCCACGTCGTGAACGCTCGCCCCGACCCAGGCACCGAACTGCTCGTTGTTCAGTCCGAGGATGCCTTGCAGAGGCGGCAGTGTCACGATGGCGAGCGTGCCGCAGAGGGTGACGAGCGCGACCGAGAAGGCCACCTCGTCCTCGTCCGCGTCGATGACCCCGTTGGCTGCCGCGATCGCCGAGACGCCGCAGATCGAGAAGCCGGTGGCGACGAGGAGCGAGAGGTCATTGGACAGGCCGAGTTTTCGACCGGCCCATCTCGTCCCGAAGAACGTAATCACCACGACGCCGACGACAACGAGAAGCGCTTTGAAGCCGAGCGCCAGAATGTCGGGGAAGACGAGGTCGAGGCCGAGCAGCACGACGCCGAGCTTGAGGATCGGCCCTCCGGCGATCTTCAGACCGGAGGCGGCTGTCGCCGGGACGCGCGCAATGTTTGCGAGCGCAATGCCGAGCGCGACACAGAGGACGAGCGGAGGGAGCTCCTGCAGCGCCCGGTGTGCTCCGAGGGAGAGTGCGACGCCGGTCCCCGCGAGCGCGAGACCGGGCGCGGCACGCATCATTCGTCGGGCTGCAGGAACGGGTAGCGGTAGTCGGTCGGCGGCACGAGCGTCTCCTTGATCGTGCGGGGGCTGACCCAGCGAATCAGGTTCCACATCGAGCCCGCCTTGTCGTTCGTTCCCGAGGCGCGCGCGCCACCGAACGGCTGCTGGCCGACGACAGCGCCGGTCGACTTGTCGTTGACGTAGAAGTTGCCGGCGGAGTTCCGTAGGGCGTCATGCGCCTCGGCGATCGCGTAGCGATCGTTGGCGAACACGGATCCCGTGAGCGCGTATTCGCTCGTCTGGTCGACCGTGCGGAGCGTCTCCGACCACTTCGACTCGTCATAGACGCATGCCGTCACGATCGGCCCGAAGAGCTCGTCGCGGAGCAGTCGGAAGTCGGGGTCGTCGGTCTTGATCACCGTGGGGTCGACGAACCAGCCTTCGCCGTCGTCGGTGCCGCCGCCGACGATGATCTCGGCACCCGCGGCGCGCGCCTCGGCGATTGCGTCGCGCTGGGTGTTGAAGGACGCCTCGTCGATCACGGCACCCATGAAGTTCGTGAAGTCGCTGACATCACCGACGGAGACGGTGGCGACCTCCCGCTCGAGTGTGTCGCGGACGTCCGCCCAGAGATTGGACGGGATGTAGAGGCGCGAGGTCGCCGAGCACTTCTGTCCCTGATACTCGAACGCCCCACGGACGATCGCGGCAGCGACCTCGGTCGGGTTCGCGGAAGGATGGGCGACGACGAAGTTCTTGCCGCCGGTCTCGCCGACGATCCTCGGGTAGCCGCGATAGCGGCCGACGTCGGTTCCGATCGTGTGCCAGATCGACTCGAACACGGCCGTCGAGCCGGTGAAGTGCACTCCGGCGAGCTCGGGGCTCGCGAGCGCGGCAGCGCCCATCTCGGCGCCCGGCCCGAAGACGAGGTTGATCACGCCCGGCGGGAGACCGGCCTCCTCGAAGATTCGCATGGTGATCCAGGCCGAGAGCGCCTGCGTGGAGGCGGGCTTCCAGACAACGGTGTTGCCCATGAGCGCAGGCGACGAGGTGAGGTTGGCGCCGATCGCAGTGAAGTTGAACGGGCTGATCGCAAACACGAAGCCTTCGAGCGCCCGGTACTCCATTCGATTCCAGACGCCGGGTGACGAGACGGGTTGCTCCTCGTAGATCCGCACGAGGTACTCGGCGTTGTAACGAAGGAAATCGATCGTCTCGCAGGCCGCGTCGATCTCGGCCTGGAAGGCGGTCTTCGACTGGTTGAGCATCGTGGCGGCGTTGATCGTCGTGCGCCACGGACCGGCGATCAACTCGGCCGCGCGAAGGAAGATCGCGACACGCTCGTGCCAGGGTGTGCCTGACCATTCGGGCGCGGCTGCCCGCGCTGCAGCGATCGCCCGCTCGACCTCGGTAGCACCTCCACGCTCGACGTCTGCCAGCACGTGTGAGCGACGGTGCGGCATCACCGCTTCGAACGTGGTTCCGGTCTCCACGCGCTCGCCTCCGATCACCATCGGGATGTGAACGCGCTCGGCAGACATCTCGCCCAGACGCCCCTGCAGAGCGGCGCGCTCGGGAGTGCCCGGCGCGAAGCTCGAGATCGGCTCGTTGATCGCGGCCGGTGGGCGAAAGATTCCAGGTGAGCTCATGCGGCGATTGTATTGTCGTACACGTGCGCGTGACGCGATACCCCTACGACGTACCCGGCTTTGGTGCGGGAGAGGTCTGGGTACGCGATCGAATCGTGATCCAGCACGAGCTCGCTTCGGAGGAGTTGCGCGCCGGCATCTCGAGAGGGGAAGAGGAGCTCGCCACCTCGGCAGTGCCGACCGAGGTGACGGATCTGTGTCGGCGGATCGAGTCTCATCTCGCCGGCGAGCGGACGTCGTATGACGGGGTTGCCATCGACCTGGACTGGGCGACACCGCTCCAGCGAGAGCTTGCCGCCGCTGCACGCGCGATTCCTTGGGGAGAGGTCGTCTCCTACGGGGAGCTGGCCGCGCTCGCCGGACGGCCCGGTGCCGCTCGGGCGGCCGGCTCGTTCTGCGCGGACAACCGCTACTCGCTGATCATCCCGTGCCACCGTGTCGTCGCCGCGAACGGGATCGGGGGCTACGGCGCCGCAGGCCCGGGTCTCAAGCGGCGCCTGCTCGCCCTCGAGGGCGTGCGCCTGTGAGCTCCGGCTCACTCGTCGAGAACGTCAGGGCGGAGCTCGCTGCGATTGCACCGCAGGAGCGTTGCGACCGCCTCGCGGAGCTCTCTGCCCTGTTCCACACCGCAGGCACCGTGCACCTCCGCGGCAGGGGCGCGATCGACCTCCACCTCGACCTCGGCTCATCGGCCGCGGCGCGGCGAGCCTTCGCGCTCCTTGCGGAGCTTCGCATCCCGTCCGAGATCCGAACGTATGTCGCACACTCGTTCAACCGGGGCACGCGCTATCAACTCCATGTCGAAGGCTCCGAGCCGACGCTCGTCACGCTCGGGGAAGCGGGCGTTCTGGATGAACGCCATCGACCACTCGAGCGTCCCCCCGGCCGCGTCGTCGCCCGATCATGCTGCCGTGGGGCCTACCTCCGAGGGGCGTTCCTCGGCGGAGGCTCCCTCACCGGGCCGCGTTCGCCTCATCTGGAGGTCCGGACGCCGACTTCCGCAGGCGCCTCGTTCCTTCGCAGCGTCTGTTCGTCGGAGGAGGTGCGCGTCAAGGTCGAGGACAGGCGGTCACATGCTCGTGCCTACGCGAAGGGCTGGGAGGAGATCGAGGGCTATCTCCTCGCCGCAGGGGTCGTCGACGCCGTCCTTGGTCTCGAGGAGAGAAGCGTGGTCGCGGAGATGCGCTCGGAGGCGAACCGACTCACGAATGCCGATCACGCGAACCTCGTTCGCACAGCGCGGGCGGCGCAACGACAGCTCGACGCGGCGAGGGCCTTACAGGCCTCTGGCTCCCTCGAAACGCTCGCGGAACCGCTTCGAGAGGCTGCCCATCTCCGTCTCCGCCACCCGGCGATGTCTCTCCGAGAGCTCGCAGCTCGGACGAGTCCGCCCGCGACGAAGGCCGCCATGCAACGACGTCTGGCGCGGCTCGTCGAGCTCGCTGAACGCTGAGGGCCCTGGGATGATGGTCGCCGACGCGTTCTCCGCCGTGCTTGGCTGGGGCCCCTTCGGGATCACGCTTCTTTCCCCCGAGGCCCCCTTCAGGATCACGCGAAGCGTGCAAGAAGATTGCTGGAGGGGATTCAGCGGTACGCTCTTTCCCCGCTGAATCCCCTCCAGCTCCCTCGCTGACTCCCCTCCAGCCGGCGGGCTTGGGGGAGGAGCTCCGAGGACGACCTCCTCCCCCAACGAGCGCGCTCCGAACAGGACGGCGAACGGGGTCTGGATTCGCCGACAGGGGGCGCGGACCCACCGTGACCGAGTATGAAGACCGACGGCCGATTCCTCAACCCCGCAGGCGGACGCAACGGTGGGTTAACAGGAAGGTCGATGCGAGCTCCGGGATAGACTCGGCGTAGGCACTGACCTTTTCGAGGAGAGCGAGGAATCATGGCGGTTCGCGTCGGCATCAACGGTTTCGGACGCATCGGGCGCAATTTCTTCCGGGCCCAGCGGGAGATGGGGGCCGAGATCGAGATCGTTGCGGTCAACGACCTCGGCGACGCCGGGACGATGGCCCATCTCCTCAAGTACGACTCGGTGCTCGGCCCGTTTCCGGGAGCGGTGTCGCTCGGGGACGGCGTTATCAACGCCGCCGGCGAGCAGATGCAGATGCTTTCGGAGCGCGATCCGGCAGCACTCCCGTGGGGTGACCTCGGCGTCGATGTCGTCCTCGAGTCGACCGGGTTCTTCACGTCCCGTGAGGGAGCGCAGAAGCACCTTGATGCGGGTGCGAGCAAGGTGATCATCTCGGCTCCCGCGACCGACCCTGACTACACGATCGTGCTCGGTGTCAACGACAAGGGCTACGACAAGAGTCAGCATCACATCGTTTCGAACGCCTCCTGCACCACGAACTGCATTGCACCGTTGGCCATGGTGATCGACGATCTCGCGACGATCGAGTCGGGTTTCATGACCACCATCCACGCGTACACGAACGATCAGGTCATCCTCGACATGCCGCACAAGGACCTCCGTCGGGGGCGCGCCGCCGCGGTCAACCTCATTCCGACATCGACCGGCGCGGCGAAGGCGATCGGGCTCGTGCTCCCACAGTTGAAGGGCAAGCTCGACGGAGTCGCCGTGCGCGCCCCGGTGCCGACTGGATCTCTGACGGACGTTGTCGTCACGCTGGAACGCGAGGTAACGCTCGAGGAGGTGGACGCTGCGTACCAGGCGGCGGCTGCCGGGCCGCTCGCCGGAATCCTCCAGTACCAGCCCGACCCGATCGTATCCACCGACATCCAGGGCTCCGCGTACTCGTGCATCTACGACGCGAAGCTCACGATGGTGCACGGGCGGAACGTGAAGCTCTTCGGCTGGTACGACAACGAGTGGGGATACAGCTGCAGGCTCGTCGACCTCGTCGGGAAGCTTCTGGCGTGAGGCTTCCCCGCTCGGTCGACACTGCTGACGTCGCGGGTCGACGGGTTCTCGTTCGCGCCGACTTCAACGTTCCGCTGTCCGAGGGTGTGATCGCAGACGACACCCGGATCCGGGCGTCGCTCCCGACGCTTCGCTGGCTTCTCGATCACGGTGCAGCAGAGGTCTGCGTGGTCTCGCACCTCGGCCGACCGAAGACGCCGGAGGATCACGCTCGCTTCGCGATCGCACCGGTTGCGGCCCATCTACGGGAGCTCCTACCGGACGATCGCCTGCGCGTGCGCGAGAACACACGGTTCAACCCGGGGGAGACGGCGAACGACGCCGGCTATGCAGCCGAGCTCGCGGAGGGGATGGATCTCTACGTCAACGACGCATTCGGCTCGGCTCACCGCGCCCACTCCTCGACGGAAGGTGTCGCGCGGCTCCTGCCCGCCTATGCAGGCTTCCTGCTCCTCGCCGAGATCGAGCACCTCGGACGCCTTCTCGGAGACGTTGTGCATCCGTTCGTGATCGTTGCAGGGGGCGCCAAGGTCGACGACAAGCTGGCGGTTCTCGAGCACCTCGGTGGGCGCGCCGATCGCGTCATGATCGGCGGCAAGATGGCCGAGCAGGTGCGCGTTCACAACCCGCTCTCGTTCCCTGTCGAGCTGCCCACGGATGTCGTTGCCGCCGAGCGTTTCGCCGCCGATGCCGAGGCAGTTGCAGCAGGAGTGGACGATGTTCCCGACGGCTGGCTCGGCCTCGACATCGGCCCCGAGACGGCCGCGGCGTTCGCCGAGATCATCCGGGGCGCCGCCACGATCTTCTGGAACGGCCCCATGGGCGTCTTCGAGTGGGATCGCTTCGCTGCCGGCACGCGGGCTGTCGCCGAGGCCGTCGCGGCAGCAGACGCGTACTCCGTCGTCGGCGGGGGCGATTCCGTCCGCGCGATCACCGAGCTCGGACTCGCAGACAGCGTCTCCTGGGTCTCGACGGGCGGCGGTGCGTCCCTCGAGTTCCTGGAAGGCCGGGCGCTTCCCGGCATCGCCGCTATCCCGGAGGCTGCCTGATGTCCAAGCTCATTGCCGGCAACTGGAAGATGTTCAAGGGGCCGACCGACACGCTTGCGTTCTTCGACTCCTTCGAGGCGCCCGACGGTGTCGACGTGGTCCTCTGTCCGCCCTTTGTCTCGCTCGAGGCAGCGGTTGGCGAGGAGTGGCCCATCTACGCACAGAACGTCCACTGGGCCGACGAGGGCGCATTCACCGGCGAGATCTCGGCGCAGATGCTGCTCGAGCTCGGTGTGCACGGGGCGCTCGTAGGGCATTCGGAACGGAGGCTCTACTTCGGCGAGACGGACGACACGGTGCGGCTCCGCGCCGAGGCGGCCCTTGCCGCCGGCCTCCGGGTGATCGCGTGCGTCGGTGAGACGGAGGCCGAGCGCGAGAGCGGCGAGACCGAAGCGGTGCTTCGCCGGCAGGTCGAGGTGTTGCCGCAGCACGCCGGCCTCGTGATCGCCTACGAGCCGGTCTGGGCGATCGGCACCGGTAAGACGGCGACGCCCGGGATGGCAGAGGACGCTCACGCGTTCATCAAGTCGCTTCACGAGACCCGCGTGCTCTACGGCGGCTCCGTGAAGCCGGATAACGCCGCGGAGCTGCTCTCCCAGCCGTCGATAGACGGTGCGCTGGTAGGCGGAGCATCCCTCGACGCCACGTCGTTCTCGAGCCTGTGTCAGATCGCAGCTTCCCTCTCGTAACGCTCGTCGTTCTCGACGGCTGGGGCATTGCCCCGGCCGGCCCGGGCAATGCGGTCGAGCTCGCAGATACGCCTGTGTTCGACAGGCTCTGGGCGACGTTTCCTCACACGACGCTCGTCGCCTCCGGCCCGGCCGTCGGACTGCCCGAGGGTCAAATGGGGAACTCGGAGGTCGGCCACCTCACGATCGGCTCCGGCCGCGTGCTCTTCCAGGATCTGATGCGCGTGAACGTGGCGGTTGGAGACGGGACGATCTTCGAGAACGCCGCACTTCGCGGTGCATTCGGGCGAGCGCGTGAGCACGGGGGAGACGTTCACCTCCTGGGCCTCGTCTCTCACGGTGGCGTCCACTCTCACATCGATCACCTGGTCGCGCTCCTCGAGCTAGCACGGCGCGAGGGGATGGCCGACCGCGTCTGGATCCATGCGTTCACGGATGGTCGGGACGTCTCGCCGCACGCGGCATTGGTCGACCTCGCGTTGCTCCCGGCGGACCGGATCGCGACCGTCGTCGGTCGCTATTACGCGATGGATCGCGACAATCGGGCCGAGCGCACCGAGCGGGCCGTCGCCGCGATTCTCGACGGCACTGGCGTGACGGCCGACGATCCGGTCGCAGCCGTGGCCGCGAGCTATGGCACCGGAGTAACCGACGAGTTCATCGAGCCAGTGGTCTGCGCAGGCCGACCGCGCCTGCGTGCGGGCACCGACTCCGCGATCTTCTTCAACTTCCGGCCGGATCGCGGCCGGCAACTCTCCCGACGCCTGCTCGAGCGGGGCGTCGACCTGACGACGATGACGAGGTACGCGGAGGACATCGCTGCGCCGATTGCCTTCCCCGAACAGGAGGTCGTCGACACGCTCGCCGAGACCCTGAGTGCGGCAGGGCTCCGGCAGCTGCACGCAGCGGAGACCGAGAAGTACGCGCACGTCACGTACTTCTTCAACGGCGGCGAGGAGTCTGAGTGGGAGGGAGAGACGCGCGTGCTCGTGCCGTCCCCGCGCGACGTTGCCGGATACGACGAGAAGCCCCAGATGTCGGCCGCCGGTGTCGCCGACGAGGTCGTCGCTGCACTGCCACAGGGGTACGCCTTCTGCGTGGTCAACTTCGCGAACCCCGACATGGTCGGTCACACGGGCGTGATTCCCGCCGTCGTCACCGCGGTGGAGACAGCGGACGCCGCACTTGGTCGTGTCGCCGAGGCGACGCTCGCACGCGGTGGCGTGTGCCTCGTTACGGCGGATCATGGCAACGCCGAGAAAATGCTCGAGGCGGACGGTGTCAGTCCGCACACGGCTCACACGACGAACCCGGTTCCGCTGGTTCTCACCATCGCAGACGGCTCCTTGCGCGCCGACGGCGGCCTCGCGGACCTCGCGCCGACGGTGCTCGGCCTGCTCGGTTTGAAGGTCCCCCAGGCGATGACCGGAACCGATCTGAGAGCAGACAATCGGTGACATTTCAGCGAGTCGTAAATAGTTGGTGAAATCCTTGCTATCGGCTGTATGCTCCGCCGCGAATTGGCGCTCGAACAGCCTGACCTCGGAATTCTCCGCAAAGCCCAGAAGGGCGACGAGCGGGCGTTCTCGATCATCGTTCGCGCCTACGAGCGGCCGGTCTACAACTACGTGCTGCGCCTGGTCGGTGACCGCGCGCTCGCCGAGGACCTGACGCAGGAGTCGTTCCTGCGGATCTACCAGGGGCTCCCCGGGTTTTCGCTTCGCTCGCGATTCACGACCTGGATGTTCCAGGTGACGAAGAACCGGGTGCTCGACGAGCTGCGCGCGCTCGAGCGTCGTCCGCGGAGCGCCGTGAACATCGACGACATCGCGCCCCTCGAGTCGCTCGACGCGCCGTTCGAGCGGGCAGAGACGATCACCGCGCTCTGGCGCGCGGTCGGGGCGTTGAACGTCGACCTCAAGATGGCGCTTCTCCTTCGTGACATCGTCGGCATGTCGTATATCGAGATCGCCGACTCGCTCGAGATCACGCTCGCGACCGTGAAGTGGCGGATCTACAAGGCGCGCGAGGAAGTCCAGGCTGCGCTCGTCCGCGAGGGCGTCGGCGTCACGACGTCGGCTGCAGGCGCACTGAGCACGATCACCGAGTAGCGGCGAGGACGAAGACGAGGACGGGGGCGAGCGAGTCGACCGTCTCGTTTCCCCGCATACGATGGGCAGTGAGTCGCTTCAGCTTCAGGCGCTTCTTCTTCGCACAGCTGGCGTTCATCGGCGTCCTCGTGGTCGGAACGCTCGGCTTCGTCGTGCTGACCGACGAAGGATGGGTCTCGTCGTTCTACCGTTCCGTCGTCACGACGACGCTCACCGGGCTCGATTCGAAGCCCGAAGGCGCGGCCGCGGAGATCTTCACGATCGTGTTGCTGCTCGCAGGCGTGGCAATCTTCCTCTACCTTGCGGGCGCGGTGGTCGAGTTGATCACCCGTGGGGTCGTGGGAGACTATCTCGGTCAGGGACGGAGAAAGAGAGCCATCGAGCACTTGCGTGATCACACCATCATCTGCGGCTTCGGCCGCGTCGGTCGGAGCGTCGCGGCCGAGTTTGCCCTCGCGGAGGAGCAATACGTCATCCTCGACGTGAATCCAGACGCCCTTGCTGCCGCGACCGAGGTCGGCGCTCTCGTGATCCACGGCGACGGGACGGAAGACGCCGATCTCGAGGCCGCAGGGCTCGCCGGTGCGCGCGCGCTCGTCGCATCCGCCGACTCCGATGTCAAGAACCTCTTCATCACGCTCTCTGCTCGGGCAGCGCGCCCCGAGCTCTTCATCGTGGCGCGTGCCTCCGACGACTCGGCCTCGAGGAAGCTGACTCTCGCCGGCGCCGACCGGGTCGTTCAGCCCTATTCGTCAGCGGGGCTCAGGATCGCGAACCTGGTTCTCAAGCCGCAGGTGGCGGACTACCTCGACATCGTCTCCACGGCCGGTGGCGAGGAGCTCCGGTTCGAGGAGATCACCGTTGACCCAACGTGTGGCGCGGCCGGTCGTCCGCTCTCCGACCTCGCCATCTACGAGACGACGGGAGCGAAGATCGTCGCGCTCCGCCGCGGTGCCGACGCGTTCGTGACGACGCCGTCACCCGACGCCGTGCTCGATGTGGGCGACGTGCTGATCGGTGCCGGATCGGCGGAGCAGATCGATCGTCTCGAGGCGATGTTCGCTCCCCGGGACGCCACCGATGGCTGATCCAGTCGAGCGGCTCTCACGTTCGATCGGTGAGGCGATCGGCGCCCCGGTCGAACTCGAGCGCCCGGGAGACCCTACGCACGGCGACTACGCAACAACGGTCGCGTTGCAGCTCGCCGGCCAGCTGAGGCGGCCTCCACGTGAGATCGCTGAGGAGCTCGCGCAAGCAGCGCGCGTCCTCGACCACGTGGCTTCGGCGTCGGTTGCCGGCCCGGGGTTCGTCAACCTCGAGCTGACCGACGCCTGGTTCACGGAAGCGCTCGCGAGCGTGCTCGCCGAGACTGACAATTTCGGTGGTGATACGGCGGCCACGCGCGAGCGTGTCCAGGTCGAGATGGTCTCGGCGAATCCCACGGGACCGATCACGGTCGCATCGGCACGGAACGGCGCGTACGGCGACTGCGTAGCCCGCCTCCTCGAATTCGCCGGGCATGACGTCGAGCGCGAGTACTACTACAACGATGCGGGTGGGCAGATGGAGAAGTTCCGCGAGTCCGTCGAGGCGGTGCGAAGAGGCGAGGAGCCGCCCGAGGACGGATATCACGGGGAGTACATCCTCGGCCTCGCGGAGACGCCCGGTGACCCCGTGCCGCGGATGCTCGAGAGCATGGAGGCGAGCCTCGAACGGTTCCGCATCCACTTCGACAGCTACGAGCGGCAGAGCGTCGTCGAGACCGAGATCCCGGAGGCGATCGCGCTCCTCGACACGTTCGAGAACGAAGGCGCGCTCTGGGCGCGCACGTCGGCCCACGGCGACGAGAAGGATCGGGTCCTCGTGCGCACCGACGGCGAGCCGACGTACTTCGCCGCCGACGCTGCGTACGTCCGGCGGAAGTACGCGAAGGGGTTCGATCGGCTGGTGTACGTCCTTGGCGCAGATCACCACGGCTACGTCGGCCGGCTCCAGGCGCTCGCCGAGATGCTCGGCCACCCACGCGAATCCCTCGAGGTGCTGATCTACCAGCTCGTCCACCTGACGAGGGGTGGAGCGGCGACGAAGATGTCCAAACGGCGCGGCGACGTGGTCTTCCTCGACGAGTTCGTCGAGGAGATCGGGGTCGATGCCGCTCGCTGGTACCTCGTCTCGCGCGGGCACGACCAGACGATCGAGATCGATATCGACCTGGCCGCCGAGAAGACGGCGAAGAACCCCGTCTTCTACGTCCAGTACGCCCATGCCCGGATCGCGGGCATTCTCCGCAACGCGCCCGAAGGCTCAGGATCGTGGACTGTGGCGAGCGTGCCTGTCGGCCCGCTCGCGACCGAGGAGCGAGATCTCGTGAAGCGGCTCGCCGAGTTCCCCGGCATCGCAGCCGAGGCGGCCGTGCGGCGGGCGCCGCATGCGATCCCCACGTACGCGATCCGCCTCGCGGACGACTTCCACCGCTTCTACCATCACCACAAGGTGCTCGGCTCGCCCGAGCAGGAGCTCCGGCTCGGGCTCTGCCGGGCGACGAGGTCGGTCGTCGCCCGCTGCCTCGACCTGGTCGGAGTCGAAGCGCCGGAAAGCATGTGATCGACAGCAGGGCGGGGTAGGGTGCGCTGGAACCTCGCGCTGGCGGCGCTCGCGGTGTCGTGGGGGCTCGTGGCCGTTCTCGCCGGGGCGATCTCGGTCGACCCGCTTCCGCTCGCGTTCTTCCGGCTCGTGATCGCGGCGGGCACGCTCGCCCTCGTTGGGCTCGCGACCGGTCGCGTGCGGCTCCTCCGGCCCGGCAGGTATCTGCCTGCGCTCGTGGCGCTCGGGTGCGTGCAGGCCGTGCACTGGGTCCTGTTCTTCGAGACGGTGCGGCGCGGATCGGTCGCGCTCGCCGTGATCACGTTCGCCTCGGCGCCCGTGTTTCTTGCCGTCCTGGCGCCGGTCTTTCTGCCGGAGCAGCTGTCGCGCGTCGCGGTCGCCGCGCTGGTGCCCGGACTCGTCGGGATCACGTTGGTCGCTCTCGCTGGAGGGGAGGAAGGATCGTTCGGGTGGATCGCGGTTGCCTGTGGGATGGGGTCGGCGCTCACCTTCGCCGTTCTCCTGATCCTGTCGAAGGGGCTTCTCCACGCGGGCGCGCAGCCGCTTACGGTCGCCTTCTGGGACTGCCTCGGTGGCGGCCTCGTGCTCGCGCCCGCGCTCTTCTTCGTGGCCGGCTCCGTGCCCGGGAGTGGCGAGGACTGGGCTGCTCTGATCTTGCTCGGGGCGGTCCTGACGGGCTTCGCGACGTTGGCCTACGCTGCGCTCCTACGCCACGTGACGGCGCAGACCGCCGGCGTGCTCACGTTCCTCGAGCCGGTGTCGGCAGTGATCCTCGCCTGGTGGCTGCTCGATCAGCCGATCTCGGTCCTGGCGCTCGTCGGTGGTGCGCTCGTCCTCTGCGCGGGCATCGTGGTCGTCGTGCGCACGCCGACGGACGCGGGCGTCAGCGAGGCCGTCGCGGGGATAGGATCTTCTGAGCGATGAACGTTCATAGCGACCCGACGATTCCGGACCGAAACCTGGCGCTCGAGCTCGTACGTGTCACGGAAGCGGCCGCGATGGGCGCCGCGGGATGGATCGGCCGGGGCGACAAGAACGCCGCCGATGGAGCGGCCGTCGACCTGATGCGTCGGATGATCAACACGGTGACGATGCAGGGTGTCGTCGTGATCGGCGAGGGCGAGAAGGACGAGGCGCCGATGCTGTTCAACAACGAACGTGTCGGGGCGGGGTTCGGGCCGGAGGTCGACGTCGCTGTCGACCCGCTCGAGGGAACCCGTCTCACGGCGCTCGGGATCCCGGGCTCGATCTCCGTCATCGCGGTCGCGGAGCGCGGCTCGATGTTCTTCCCTGGGGCAGCCCTCTACATGGAGAAGATCGCGGTCGGCCCCGAAGCCGCAGGGGCGATCGACCTTCACCTCTCACCGACCGAGAACGTCCGCTCCGTCGCTGCCGCCAAGGGCATGCGCGTGAGCGATCTCACGGTCGTCGTGCTCGAGCGCGAGCGCCACGACGGGCTGATCGAGGAGCTCCGCACCTCAGGCGCGCGGGTCAACCTGATCCGCGACGGTGACGTCGCCCCGTCGATTGCGGCCTGCCGACCCTGGACGGGCGTCGACATGCTCATGGGGATCGGCGGCACCCCGGAGGGCGTCATCTCGGCCGCTGCGATCAAGTGCATGGGCGGCGCGATCCAGGGCCGTCTCTGGCCGCAGGAACGACGACGAGAAGCGTGCGCTCCTCGACGCCGGCTTCGACCTCGACCGTGTCCTCACTGCAGACGACCTCGTCGCAGGAGACGACATCTTCGTGGCAGCTACCGGGGTCACCGGAGGATCGTTGCTGAGCGGCGTACGCGCCAGCGCGAACGGCGTCGACACCGAGTCGCTCGTGATGCGCTCACGCTCCGGCACGGTACGCCGGATCGCCGCATTCCACCCGAACGACAAGCTGGCAGGACTACGAACGGAGGAGTGATGGCAGCCGCCGAGCTGAACGCAATCGCACGATCGATCGTCGCCGACGACCGAGGCATTCTCGCCGCCGACGAGTCGACGGGCACGATCACGAAGCGCTTCGACGCGATCGAGGTCGAGTCGACCGAGCCGAACCGGCGCGCGTACCGCAATCTCCTCTTCACGACCGAGGGCATGGAGCAGTTCATCGGCGGCGTGATCCTCTTCGACGAGACGATCCGGCAACAGAGCGACGACGGCACGGCGTTTCCGGCCCTGCTCACGGCGAAGGGCGTCGTTCCGGGGATCAAGGTCGACATGGGAGCGCATCCCCTCGCTGGAGCGCCCGGCGAGACGATCACCGAGGGACTCGACGGGCTGCGCAAGCGACTCGCGGAGTACTACGAGCTCGGAGCGCGATTCGCGAAGTGGCGTGCCACGCTGTCGGTCGGCGAGCGGCTGCCGAGCCGCTACTGCGTCCGGGTGAACGCGCAGGCGCTCGCTCGCTACGCCGCGTTGTGCCAGGAGGCGGGGATCGTGCCGATCGTCGAGCCCGAGGTGCTGATGGACACGGATCACTCGATCGACGACTGCTACCACGCCACGGCGCGGACGTTGCAGGCATTGTTCTCGGAGCTCGGCGCCCAGCGCGTCGATCTCGAAGGAATCCTGCTCAAGCCGAACATGGTCATCCCGGGCAAGGGCAACGCCGACCAGGCGAGCCCCGAGCGGATTGCCGCTGCGACTCTTCATTGCTTCCGGCGGCACGTTCCCGCGTCGGTGCCCGGGATCGTCTTCCTGTCCGGAGGACAGTCCGAGGTCGAGGCGACCGTGAACCTCGATGCGATCAATCGGCTCGACGGACGACCGTGGCCGCTGTCCTTCTCCTACGGGAGGGCGTTGCAGGCATCGGCGCTGCAGGCCTGGCGAGGTGAAGCAGCGGGCGTCGAGGCGGCACAGGCGGCGTTCCTCCACCGGGCGCGCTGCAACGCTGCGGCCGCAGGTGGCCGCTACGACGCGGCTGTCGAGGGCGGCGCCTGAGCCCTGCACGCGGTACGTGCCGCCGCCGCCGCCGCGTTCTCGGTAGGTTCCCGGCATGACCGTCGGCCCTGTCGAGATCTTCGTCATCGCGTTTGACGACCCCAAGTTCCACGGTGAGATCCGTGCCGAGCTCGAACGTCTGAAGGACGGCGACATCATCCGCCTCGTCGATCTCCTCGCGGTGCGCAAGACCGAGGACGGCGTGATCGAGGCGATCCAGCGCAGCGACCTCGAAGCGGACGAGGCTCTCGCGTTCGGCGCAGCCGTTGGAGCCCTGATCGGGTTCGGCGCGGCCGGCGAGGACGGAATGGAGCTCGGTGCAGTGTGGGGCTTGCGCGAGATGGCAGACGGGCACGTCTTCGACGACGAGGACAAGTGGCGTGTCGCGGACGCGATCGAGCCGGGTCAAGGCGCGATCGTGGCGCTCGTCGAGCACCGCTGGGCAATCCCGGTTCGCGAGGCGGTGCGTCGCTCGGGTGGTCGTGCCGTCGCCGGACGATGGATCGCCGAGGCCGATCTGATCAAGCTCGGTGAGAGCTCGACGCGCATCGCGCTCGAGCTCGACAACCTCTAAAGCTTCGCGCTCCCGCTGCCGATGGCTTCGCCGTGGTCACTGCGGCAACCACTGCACCGTCGGTTCGTGCGCGCGTCGAGCGGTCTGCTCCCGACGCGGTCGTCGAGTGGCGCTTCGACGAGCTCGAGCGAGCGGGCGTCGACTCGATCGAGGCCGTCAGGCTCGCGATCGACGTCACGTTCGACATCGCGCGGCTGCGCGATCTGGTTGCGCGCGGGTGCGATGCTGCACTCGCTGTGACGATTCTCCGCTGATCTGTCACGTTTCTCGCTCGAGGCGAGACGAGAACCGCTGACATCGAAACCGGAGGAACGCATGCCGCTCAACGAATTCCAGCAGGAGCTCTGCTCGACCAGTCGATGGGACTTCACCGACCTGCGGGCGCTGTTCATCAACTGCACGCTCAAGCCGTCGCCGGCGGTCTCGAACACGCAGGGCCTGATGGACATCTCGATCGCGATCCTGGAGGCGAACGGGGTCGCCGTCGATCAGATCCGCGCCGCCGACCACGACATCGCCCCGGCGTCTAGCCCGACATGACCGAGCACGGCGCGGCGAAGCGACGACTGGCCGGCGCTCTACGAGCGGGTCGAGGCGGCGGACATCCTCGTGCTCGGCACGCCGATCTGGCTCGGTGAGAAGTCGTCGGTCTGCACGCGGGTGATCGAGCGGCTCTACGGCAACTCGAGCCAGCTCAACGAGCAGGGCCAGTACGCGTACTACGGACGCGTCGGAGGGTGCCTCGTGACCGGCAACGAGGACGGCGTCAAGCACTGCGCCATGAACGTCCTCTACTCGCTGCAGCACCTCGGCTACGTGATCCCGCCGCAGGCCGACGCCGGCTGGATCGGCGAGGCGGGCCCGGGGCCGTCGTACCTCGATCCCGGGCTCGGGCGGGCCCGAGAACGACTTCACGAACCGGAACACGACGTTCATGACGTGGAACCTGCTGCACGCTGCGCGAATGCTGAAGGACGCCGGCGGCTTCCCGGCGCACGGCAACCAGCGCTCGCTCTGGGACGCCGGCTGCCGGTTCGACTTCCCGAACCCCGAGTACCGCTGACCGCGACTCGGCCCGCTACCACGCCGGCCTGCGTGCGTCACGAGTTCGCCGGGCGGCCGTCGATGGACGTGCTCCGCCGCGCTGCCAGGACGGCTGGCCGATGGCGGCCTGGAGTCGGAGCGCACGGCCGTGAAGGGTGGCCTGGACTCCGCCGTCGAGCGCACGGATCCGCGCTTGGCTCCGCCGATGGAGCGCCTGCGTGCCGTCGAGATCGTCGGCCAGGCGCGCCGACAGGCGATCACGTTCGTCTGAGCGACTCGCATGCGACGGTATGGCCCGACGGGCGACGCGAGCGCCCGGCGCGATCGCGATCGCCGGGCACGTCCGCGGCAGCCGCCGATCGCGACAGCTCCCCGTCGTCGCCAGTCGTCGAGGAGGTCGCGCGAGAACGCCGTCCACGCCGGCCCCGTGCCACTCGTAGGTGTCCCCGTTCCAGACACGGCCCCAGTTGGGATAGACGACGAGCGGCAGGACGGTCGCGCCGCGCGCACGGTCGAGCAGCGAGGCGATGTGCTGTGGCGACGTGCAGTTCACGCCGACGGCCACCGGTCGCTCGGTGCGGGTCACCGCCCGGATGGCGTCGTCGAGCCGAGTGCCGTCGCTCAGATGGGCGCCGTCGCGACAGCAGAACGTCACCTATGCCTCGACATCGACCTCGGTGAGAAGCTCGGCGAGGATGGCGGCCTCGCGGCCGCTCGGAATCGTCTCGATCGCGAGCAGGTCGAGCCCGCCGGCCTTGACGACGGCGATCCGAGCGCGCTGCTCGGCGGCGATCATGTCGTCGGTTGCGTCACCGTAGTCGCCCGTGTACTCGGTTCCGTTCGCCCACATCACCCCGAACAGTCCCACCGACCCCGCGACGAAGGTTCGCCGATCGGACGGCTGCGCCTCGCGATCAAGGGCGAT
Organism: uncultured Thermoleophilia bacterium; assembly: GCA_963741655.1. Lineage (GTDB taxonomy): Bacteria > Actinomycetota > Thermoleophilia > Gaiellales > Gaiellaceae > Gaiella. The sequence goes on along the minus strand of CAVUIQ010000009.1, from coordinate 431,758 downwards.
GCTGCGTGCGAGGATCTCGGTGGTCTCGGCGTCCGTGAAGCCTGCCCGGCTGAACCCGCCATAGCTCGCGTGCTAGCTCGCCGTGATCGCCACCTCGGCCCCGGCGTCGAAGTACGCGCGGTGCGCAGCGACGACCGCAGCCGGATCGTCGCGCAGCAGGCGCGCCGACCACGACGTGCCGCACGATCGTCGCCCTGCTCCTCCGAGATCGGTCGCGACGGTCGACCGTCGAGCACGCCACCGCTCGGACGGCGGATTCATCGCGCAGAATACCGCAACCGCTCGAGCTCGTCGGACGCCGATTGCGGCTCTCCGGGTGCTGGCCGACGCGTCCACGGCGACCCGCGCCGCTCGGCCATCGAAGCGGGCGAAGGGACTCGAACCCTCGACCTACGGCTTGGGAAGCCGACGCTCTACCAACTGAGCTACGCCCGCATGCGTCCCGGAGTCTAGCCACCGAACGCTTCACGGTTCCCTCATAGCCGGGCCGTACACTCGGGCAGATGCGCCGTCTCGCACTCGCCGCCGCTCTCACCGCTCTCGTGCTCGCCCCACTCGGCGCGCAGGCGTCGCCACGGGCCGACGCCGACGTCTTCGCGGGGCTCGGCACGTGGGTCGACATCTACGACGCACCCGCCTACCGCAGCCCTGCAGCCACGGCGGCGAAGATCGCGGCGCGCGGCGTGCGCACCGTCTACGTCGAGACCGCCAACGATCGCAGCACCGTCGACGTCGTCAACCCGAAGCAGCTCGGCGTCGTTCGTCGACGAGCTGCAGAAGCGGGGAGTGCGCGTCGTCGCGTGGTACCTGCCCGGATTCGTCCAGCCGGCCGTCGACGTCCGCCGCACGCGCGCGATGCTCTCGTTCCGCACGCCGAAGGGCGCGTCGTTCGACGGCGTCTCGCTCGACATCGAGTCGCTCCGGCTAAGAGCGTCGGGCCTCCGGACGAAGCGCCTCCTCGCGCTGAGCCGGATTCTCCGGGCCGAGGCGGGGGAGACGCCGATCGCCGCGATCACCTACCCCTCGCGCGGCTTCGAGCGGCACCCGACCTGGTGGCCCGGCTTCCCCTTGCAGGAGCTGACGAGCGCTCGTCGACGCCTGGATCCCGATGACGTACACGGGCGGCGGCTTCCGCGGCTACGACGCGACCTACGGCTACGTGGCGCGGTCGCTGCGCCTGCTGCGCACCGCGGTCGGGCCGGACATTCCGATCCACGCCGCCGGCGGCGTCGCGAATCGGATGACCGCCGAGGAGCTGAAGGCGTTCGTCGATGCGGTCACCGACGAGGGCACCGTGACCGGCTGGAGCCTCTACGACTTCCAGACGACCGGCCCGAAGGCGTGGGCTGCGCTGAAGCCGCTCGGCACCGGCTAGGACGGGCTCGAGGCCGGCGGCCTGCGGGATCGAGAGCAGGCTGCCCTCTGCGCGAGCCTGCTGGAACGCAGGGCCGTCGGCGCGCAGGACGAGCGCTTCGAGCTCCTCGGCGTTCGCTGCTCCCACTGGCCGACGCGTCCGGCGCTCACCTCCGTCTCGACAGCACCCCAGAGAAGCCCTGCCCGCGCCGGGTCGCCGCGCTCCGCGGCGATGATCGCGAGCTCGGCGGCGCTGAAGACGATGATCTGACGGTCGCCGAGCCCGAGGCAGAGCTCGAGCGACCGTGACGGCATGACCGCTCGGCGGCATCGAGATTCCCTCGCTCCCGCTCGAGAGTCGCGGCGCCATGCGAGCTGGCCGGCCTCCCACCAGGTCCAGCCGACCTCACGGGCGATCGCGGCGCTTTCGAGGGCCATCTCCAACGCGCCCGCATCGAGTCGCCCTGCCGCGTCCGCCCTCTCGGCGAGGAATCCGAGCGCCTGGCATCTCGCCGAGCCGGTTGCCGAGCTCGCGGGACTCGCGGAGCACTTCCTCGAGCAGCGGCCAGGCGGCAGCAGCCTCGCCTCTGCATGACCATGCTCGCGGCGATGCGGAAGCGCATGTGCGCTGCCTCGACCTCGTCGCCGGCCGCCGTGAAGAGCTCGAGGCTCGTCGGGTAGCAGGGCGCCGCACGCTCGTGCTCGCCGAAGATGTCGAGCGCACCCGCCGAGCGCACGCCAGCGCGCGGCCGCGGAGCTCCGGGTCGGCGTCAGGCGCCGCGGCGAGGAGGCGCTCGAGCCACGATGCGCCCTCGACCGGGTCGCGAACGACCCAGAACGCCTCGAGCCAGGTCGCGAGGTCGAAGACCGCGCTCGGGATCATGCTCGAGCGCCCACTCGAGCACGGCGCGCACGTTGTCGATCTCCGGGCGCGACGAGGTCGAAGTTCCACGGCCGGGGGCGTCGACGATCGCCCGCGTGCCGGCGCGATCGGCGAGCTCGATCAGGCGGTCGGCCTGTGCCCGGCGCAACGCGTCCTCCTCGCCGGACGCGTGCGAGGCAGCTCGGTCGCGAACTCGCGGATCGTCTCGAGCATCCAGAAGCGCTCCTCGCCGTCTGCGTCGGTGCGGCGGCGGACGAGGCTCTTGTCGAGGAGCGACGCGAGCGTGTCGAGGTCTGCCTCGCAGACCGCTTCGGCCGCGTCGAGCGTGCAGCCGCCGCGGAAGACGGCGAGCCGCGCGAACAGCTGCTGCTCGTCCTCGGTGAGGAGGTCGTAGCTCCAGGCGATCGTGGCGCGAAGCGTGGCGTGGCGCTCGTCGGCGTCGCGCCCGCCCTTGAGCAGGTCGAGTCGCTGCGCGATGCGCTCGAGGAGCTGTTCGGGGCCGAGGAGCTTCACGCGCGCGGCGGCGAGCTCGATCGCGAGCGGCAGGCCGTCGAGGCGGCGGATCAGCTCGTGCACGGCAGGTGAGTCGGCGATGTCGGAGCGGATTGCCTGGGCTCGCTCGAGGAAGAGCGAGACGGCATCGCGCTCTCCCATCGGCGCGCAGGTCGTACTCGGACTCGCCGGCGATCCTGAGCGGCTCGCGACTGGTCGCGATCAGGCGAAGCGCAGGAGCCGCCGCCAGCAGCTCGGCGAGCGGCCGGGCGGCCTGGGGGAGGAGCTGCTCGAGATTGTCGAGGACGACGTGGGTTCGCTTGTCGCCGACGCGCGTTGCGATCGCGGCGGGACTGTCGCCGGAGGCGCCCAGAGCTCCGGCGATCAGGGGCACGACAAGGGCCGGATCGCGGACGGGGGCGAGCGGCACGAAGACCGTGCCGCCGTCGGCCTCCTCGGCGAGGAACCGGGCGAGCTCGATCGAGAAGCGGGTCTTGCCGGTTCCGCCGGGGCCGACGATCGTGAGCACGCGCGGATCGCGGTCGAGCCAGAGCGTCGCAGCCTCGAACAGCTCTTGCTCGCGGCCGAGGAACGGGGTTGCGGGCGTGGGGAGATCGACGGCGCCCGGCGTTCGCAACGGCGGGAACTCGACGGTGCCGATCTGGAACAGCTGCACGGGAGCGTCGAAGTCCTTGAGCCGATGACGCCCGAGATCCCGCTGCGGCTGATCCTCGACGAGAGCCGCCGTCGTGGAGGAGATGATGATCTGGCCGCCGTGCGCGAGTGCGCCGACCCGCGCACCGCGGTGGACGTCGATCCCGACGTAGCCCTCCGCGGTCGCCATCGGGAGCCCCCGTGTGCAGGCCCATCCGCACCGTGATCGGGCCGGACGCGAGCACCTCCTGCCCCGAGACCGCGGCCGCGACCGCGCCTGCCGCCGTCGGGAAGGCGACGAAGAACGCGTCACCCTGCGTGTCGACCTCGACGCCGCCGTGCGCTGCGAACACGGCACGCAACGCGCGACGGTGCTCGGCCAGCGCCTCGGCGTACGAATCGGCCCCGAGCTCCTTCAACAGGCGCGTCGAGCCCTCGATGTCCGTGAACAGGAACGTCACCGTCCCCGCAGGCAAGTCACTCCGCACGAGTCGAGTATGGACGAAGGAGGTACCGTCGCGCCCATGCGCGTCGGTATTCGCTTGATCCAGTACCTCGGCAGCCCGGCCGACATCGTCGACCTCGCCGTCCACGCCGAGGCAGTGTGGGCTCGACGAGGTGTGGGTGCCGCACGACCCGTTCATGACGAGTGCCTGGGCGGTGACGTCGGCCATCGCCGCGCGCACGGAGCGGATCACGATCGGGAGCATCGGCACGAACCCCTACACGACCGATCCCTCGGAGATCGCTGCCTACCTCGCAACGCTCGACCTGCTCTCGCACGGCCGCGCCGCGCTCGGGCTCGGGCTGCACACCGAGGAGATGGTGCGCTGGCTCGGCTACGACCCGGGCGATCTTCCGGAGCGACTCCGCTCCTCGGTCGCGACGGTGCGAGCGCTGCTTCGTGGCGAGGCAGTGACCGAGCCCAACGGACCGTATGCCTGGGGCGAGGAGTGCAGGCTCCGCTTCGAGCCGCTCCGGCCCGATCCGCCCATCTACGTCGCCGGGTTCGGCGCCGACCTCCTGCGGCTCGGGGGCGCGATCGGCGACGGCGTGATGCCGATGGCGACACCGCCCGAGTCAGTGCGCGAGCTCGCGAACGACATCCACGCCGGTGCGCATCGCGGCTGGACGCGGCGCAACCGACGTCGAGATCGTCGCGTGCGCGTGGCTCTCGATCGGATCTCCGGGTGGGCCGGCCACGAATCGCCTCCGGCAGATGGTGGCGACCTTCGGTCCGTACCTCGAGGAGCGGGCGCTCGCCACGCTCGGACTCGCACGAGCCGATTTCGTCGAGATTCGCCGGCTCGTGGACGCCGGACGCCTCGACGACGCCGCGGCGTCGGTGACCCCGGAGATGCTGCGTCTCGCCCTCGTCGGGACGGCCGAGGAGGCGGGGGAGAGGATCGTGGCACTCCGCGAGGCGGGCGTGACGAACGTGAGCCTCGGCGGCGCGCTCGGTGACGACCCGCGCGAGGCGATTCGCCTCGTCGGTGAGGTCGATCGCGCCGATGTGTCGGCGCGACGGCTAGAACACGTCGAGCAGCCGGTCGATCCGCGCCACGGGCGTGAACCCGAGGCGCTCGAGGATCGGCCGGGACATCTGGCCCGCATGGGTGACGAGCACCGGCGTGCCGCGCTCGACCGCCTCGCGTGCCCGGGCGGCCACGAGCGCGCGGTAGGCGCCCCGGCCGCGCGCCGAGGGGAGCGTGGCGCCGCCGAAGAGGAGCAGCCCGAGCGGCGTGTACGAGGCATATCCAGCCGCAACCGGCGTGCCGTCGACGAACGCGAGGAAGGTCGAGCCGATCGACGCCCTCCGCTGCGAAGTCGGCCTCCGCCTGCTCGAACTCGACCACGTCGGCAGTCGCCGCCGAACGCCTCGTTCTGGATTCGACGCGCCGCTGACGAGCTCGTCGATCGAGGCGACGCGGCGGGCAGAGACGCCCGGCGGCTGCGGCCAGCTCGTCGCCCGTGCTTCGAGCACCATGCCGATCGCCACGGGCTCGTCCTCGTCGCGGCACGATCCCGAGCGCGGCCAGCCGGCTCGACGAGATCGGGCGGCGTGCACGACTCGCCGAGCTCCCACTCGGCGCCCGCTCGACCGCGGTCCCGAAGGATCGCGCGGATCTCCTGCGACGGCGTCGGGACACGTCGTCCGCGCTCGAGGCGAACCCGTTGCACGGTGGCGCTGTGCGGGCCCGTGCCCGCGGCTAGGTAGATCGCGAAGCGCCCGGCCGGATCGGTGAGAAGCTCGCGTCCCGGCGCGAGCGGCTGGTGGACGTTCGGGTTCTCGGCGAGCTCCCGGATCGATGCATCGACTTCCACTCGACGTCTTGTAGCACTATGCTGCTCCTGGCTGCGGCGCCGATCCCCGGGAGGGCGCGTGCCGTACGAGTTCATCGAGAGCCCACACAGGACGACCGTCGAGAACCGGTCGATCTCGGTGGTCGTGATCCACACGATGGAGATCGGCGAGCGGGAGGGCGCGGCGGAGGCGTGCGCGGCCTGGTTCGCGAGCCCCGTCTCCGAGGTCTCTGCGCACTACTGCGTCGATGCCGACACGACGATCCAGTGCGTGCGCGAGGCCGACATCGCGTGGCACGCGCGCGGCGGCAACGCGAACTCGATCGGGATCGAGCTGGCGGGGTATCGCCGGTCAGCAGGCGCGCGACTGGAGACGACGACTACAGCCAGGCCGTGCTCGAGCGAGCCGCGCGGCTCACAGCCGAGGTGTGCGCTCGATACGAGATCCCGATCCGCCGCCTGCGGGCATCGGGTCTCGTCGCGGGACGGCGCGGCATCACCGGCCACGCCGACGTCAGCGCGGCATTCCACAGGAGCGACCACTGGGATCCGGGGCCGGCGTTCCCCTGGGAGCGGTTCCTACGACTAGCGCGCAGCCGGCAACGGCGTCGAGCGCGCCCGCCAGGCCTGAGGCCACCTCGTCGAGCTCCTCGCGCGTGATCACGAGCGGCGGAGAGATCTGAAGACCGCCGCCGACGAGCGTGCGCGTGAGCACGCCGTGGTCGACGCGCCTCGAGCGTGACCCTGTCGGTCAGCCCGGGGTCGTCGGCGAGGATCGCCGGGTCGATCTGGATCGGCGGCGACGGCGCCGAATCCACCACGGATCTCGCTGACGAGCTCGTGGTCGAGCAGGGGTGCGAGCGCTGCCGGGATCTCCGTCTCCAGGGCGAGCCCGCGGCCGACGAGGTCCTCACGCTCGATGATGTCGAGGTTCGCGTGGGCAGCGGCAGCTGCGCTCGCGTGACCCGAGTACGTGTAGCCGTGTCGCCAGACGCCCGCCTCCGCGGTGCCCCAGAACGGCTCCTGGATCCTGCTGCCGACGATGACGCCGCCGAGCGGCACGTAGCCCGAGGTGATGCCCTTCGCGAACGTGACCGCGTCCGGATCGAGCCCGAGGCGCCGGCAGGCAAACCAGTCGCCGACCCTCCCGTAGCCGCAGATCACCTCGTCGGCGACGAAGAGGATCCCGTGGTCACGGCAGATCTGCCGCACGGCCTGGAGGTAGCCGTCGGGCGGGAGGAGGACGCCGCCCGCGCCGATGATCGGCTCGCAGAAGAATGCAGCGATGTGCTCCGGGCCGAGCTCCTGAATCGTTGCCTCGAGCGCCTCGGCAGAGTCCCAGGCGACCCGGGCGGTGCCCCCGGCGAGCGGGCCGACGCCGATCTTGAAGGCCTCCGTCCCGACGATGCTCGTGCCGAAGCCTGCGAGACCGTGGTAGGCGCGCTCCCGCGAGATGATCGTCGTGCGCTCGGGGTGGCCGAGGAGGCTCCAGTAGCGGCGCACGAGCTTGACGACGGTCTCGATCGACTCGCCGCCGCCGCTCGTGAAGAAGACGGCGGCGTCCTTCATCGGGGCGATCGAGGAGATCCGCTCGGCGAGATCCGTCGTGGGGCGGCTCGAGACGTCGCCGTAGTGCGAGTAGGCGTGCAGCTTTCGCATCTGCGCGGCCGCCGCGTCGGCGATCTCGGCCCGGCCGTAGCCGACGTTCGCGTACCAGAGGCCGCCGGTCGAGTCGATGTAGCGGTTGCCGGCCTCGTCCCAGAGGTGGCAGCCCTCGCCGCGGTCGAGGATCAGCTCACCCGACGCCTGCACGGCGTGCATGTCGGAGACGGGATGCCAGAAGCGGGTCATGACGTCATCCTAGAGCGTTCACCCGGGCCCGGTGATCGAGCCGCGCTCCGGATCGAGCCGGGCGTCGGGACAGGCGCCCCAGTAGCCGCGGCTCGCGATGCTCGCGCTTCGTCGACCGCGTCGAGCAGGTCGGTCGCGTAACGGCCGCGGTCACCGCGGATAGAAGTACGGCGATGCCGCGCCCTGGCGCACGAGGGCGACGTTGACGTTCGTCGCCGCCCACGAAGACGTAGCGGAGCTGGCGCCCGTACCTGTCGGTCGCATCGAGCGTCGGGTCGCGCTCGAGCGTGATCCGCGTCCCCGGCGGCGTGAGCTTTCGGAGCGCCGCGAGCGCCCCCTTGCCGAAGCAGTCGCCGTGGAGCTCCGGCGCGTCGATCTGGACGAGGCGGATCTTGCGACCTGCGGTCGTGCGTAGCGTGTCGCCGTCGCTCACCCGGGAGACCGTTGCAGCCTCCGTTCGACGCCGGCGGTCGTGATCGTGGGTGTAGAGGTCGGCTCGGAGGTCGAGCAGCCGGCAGCGACGGAGAGCGAGCACGCGCGAGCGGTGCGGCGGCCTTAATCGACAGGTACCCAGACGAGCCGGACGTCCGTGACGCGCACGTCCGTCGCCTCGAGCCGGATCGCGACCGGCTCGATCTCCTCGGCGACTGCTCTCCACTTCTCGTCGATCGCACTCACCTCGTCCAGGATCTCCTGCTCGAGCTCGGCGAGGTCGTCTGTCGTCTGCTGCACCTTGTCCTCGGCCGTGTCTCGCCGCGCTGACGAGCGTCGCCGACTGGCCGTGCTTCGAGGCGACCGAGCCGACCGCGTTCGTGATCGACCGGGCGCTGCGCTTGCCACCGAAGAGCGCACCGAGAACGGCACCGGCGCCGGTGATCATCTCGTTCGCCTGGCGGGACTTCGTCTGCGTGTCCAGCTCCTCGACCCGCCGCCGCGCGAGGGCGAGTGCGTTCTCGAGCCGATCCTTCTTCGCCTCGAGCCGCTTCGTCAGCTTCACCGTCTCCTCGTCGGCCTTGACCTGACCGGCCTCGTCGCATCGCGCGAGGAAGGCCTCCTCGGTCTCGCCCGGGCGCGACGTGAGCTTGAGAGGGCGATTCCGGAAGATCTCGAGCGCACGATTCGCGACCAGGCGTGCCTGGACGTCCTTCGCCGCCTGGCTGAAGAACTTCGACTCGCCGACGGGAGCCGACGGAAGCACGTACGCAGCGCCGGCAGGTGCATCGGGCCGGAAGTCGCGGTCGTCGAAGTCGACGACCGTCTCGGCGTCGAGATCGAAGCCTGCGTCCAGAGGGCCGTACAGTGCCTCGAACTCCTGGGCCTCGTCGATCCCGGCCGCCGTGTCGTCGTACCGGAGCGCGACACGCGTCGCGACGAATGCGCGCAGGCTCGCCGCCCCGCCTGTCGCGCCGACCTGCGCCGCCCAGGGGGCCGCAGGATCGAGGTACGAGACGGTGACGCCGGAAGCGGCTGCGGGCGCGACGGAGGTCTCGTCCGCAGCGAGTGGAGCAGCTGTGGCTGTCGCGGTCTCGACGGGCGCCGCGACAGGGCGCGGAGCGGCACTCATCAACCGCTCCACCTCCTCCTTCGTCAGCGGCCCGCGCAGGAACGACATCGCCCAGCGCGTGCCGAAGACCCGTGGAGCCCCGCCTTTCGCCGAGACGAGCATGAACTGGCGCTTCTGAAGCGCACCGATCGAAGCGTCGAGCGCGTCGATGTCGGCGCCGCCCGCCGCAGAGCGCAGGCCCTCGAGCACGCGGGCCTTGTCGTTCTCGGTCTGCAACCGCCCGACGAGCCAGGTGCCCGCGTTCGCCATCGCCTTGTAGTCGAGATCGACCGGGTTCTGGGTCGAGAGGACGAGCCCGAGCCCGAATGCGCGCCCCTGCTTGAAGATCGTCAGGATCGGCTTCTTCGCCGGTGGCGCCGCCGTCGGGGGGACGTACCCCGCGACCTCGTCCATGTAGACGAGTGCGCGGAGGTCCGGCGTGCCCGACTGGCCACGCATCCAGGTGACGAGCTTCGAGAAGACGAGCGTCGTCACGAACATCCGCTCCTCGTCCGACAGATGTGCGAGGTAGACGATCGCGGCCCGCGGCTTGCCCTCGGGCGTGAACAGGAGGGTCTGCGGATCGAGCGCAGCGCCCTCGCCCCAGGCGGCGAAGGCGGGTGAAGCGATCAGCGCATTCAGCTTCAGCGCGAGCGCGGTGCGATCGGCCGGCGGGAAGAAGGCGTCGATCTCGAAGACGCCGAGCTTGCGGAGCGGGGGAGACTGGATCTCGCCGATCAGCATGCCGAGATCGAGATCGCGACCCGCGCGCCAGGCGTTCTCGATCAGGTTCGAGAGCAGCACGTGCTCTCGGCTGGAGAGCGGGTCGGCGGTGACACCGACGAGCCCGAGGAGGCTCGTCACGGTGCCCTCGATCTCGTCGCGAAGCGTTTCGGCCTCGGTGTCCCAGGAAAGGCCGGGCGCGCGCAGCGAGCCGATCATGTTCAGCGGCACTCCCGCGGACGAGCCGGGCGTGTAGACCGTCACATCGGCTGCGTCCCGGAGCTGCTCGATCCGGTCGGGGCCGATGCCCTGCGCGGCGAGACCCTCGCGCCAGCTTGTCGCGGTCTTCTCGGCCAGCTGCTCGACCGTGATTCCCTCGGCCTGGGCATCCGAGGCGTTCACCCAGGGCTGGAAGCTCGTCGGCGCGAGATCGGGGAAGGTCAGCGCGAGGTTCGCCATGTCGCCCTTGGGATCGAGGATGAGCGCGGGAATTCCGGCGAGCAGTGCCTCCTCGAGCAGGACGACGGCGAGGCCGGTCTTCCCCGACCCGGTCATGCCGACGATGACGCCATGGGTCGTGAGGTCGCTCGAGCCGATCACGAGATCGTCTGCGCCGGGCTTCCCGGTGGCGGGGTCGAGCACCTTGCCGAGCCTGAACGCGCCGCGATCCGCCATTGCTCCGAGTCTACGACAAGCGCTGCCGTAGAATCGGGAGATGCTCTCGAAGATTCGTGTTGCACCGGGGTCGCGACCCGGAATCGCCGATCGCGATGCGCGGGACGACGTCGGCCTCGGCGACAAGCTCGCGGCACAGGCCCATCTCGAGAGGTTGAAGGTGAAGCTCGAGGTGCTCCAGCAGCGTCTGTACTCCGAGGGTCGCCACGGCGTGCTGCTCGTGCTGCAGGGCCTCGACGCCTCCGGGAAGGACGGTGTCATCCGCACCGTCTTCGAGGGGCTGAACCCGCAGGGCTGCAGGGTTGCGTCGTTCAAGGCGCCGACGTCCACCGAGCTCGGCCACGACTACCTCTGGAGGGTGCACGCCGTTCTTCCGGCGCGTGGCGAGATCGGCATCTTCAATCGTTCCCACTACGAAGACGTCGTTGCCGTGCGGATGCTCGAGCTCGCGCCCGTGAAGGTGTGGAAGCGCCGGCCCGGCCACATCGTCGATTGGGAGCGGATGCTCGTCGATGAGGGGACGACGATCATCAAGGTGTTCCTGAACGTCTCGAAAGAGGAGCAGCGCCTCCGACTGCAGGAGCGGATCGACGATCCCGAGAAGCGGTGGAAGTTCCGCAAGGGCGATCTCGATGTCCGCGCCCGGTTCGACGACTACATCGCCGCATACGAGGACGTGATCGCCGAGACCTCGACCGATCACGCCCCGTGGTACGTCGTGCCGGCCGACCGGAACTGGGTCAAGGCAACGGCTGTCGCCGACGCTGCTCGTGGATGCGCTCGAGCGGATCGATCCGCAGCTGCCGGAGCCCGAAGACGGAATCGAGGGACTCGTCGTCGCTGAAGCGGCTCGACGTTGCTACACGCCCGCTAGCTCAGGATCCCGAGGACGAGATCGGACGGGCAGCCGTGCCGCAGGAGCGCGACCGCATGAAGGATGTCGACGTCGGTTGCATCCGCGATTGCGAGCGCGTGTGCGGTGGGTATGCCCCATTCTGCGAGCGCCTCGAACCTGGCCTGAACGAACCTGTTCCTGCGCTGGTCGTCGGAGCTCGGCCGGGCGAGAGTCTGGAGTTGTGCCGCAGTCATCGTCCGTCAGCCCAGGATGGAAATCACGAGGTGGGCCGGACAGCCGCGCTGCATCAGGCTGATTGCGTCGAGCAGCTCGATCTCGAGGTGACTCGCAATCACGAGCGCGTTGCCGGGTGGACAGCCGTGCCAGGTAAGGCTTTCGAACCGGGCCCGCAGAAGCTCTTCCGCCTCCGCGACCTCGAGGATCTCGAACTGTGCCGCAGTCATCTGTGCTCTCCCTGTTCGCCGTTTGGGTGCTGTCGAAGTCTTCCCGCAGCGGTGGGGAGGGGGCCATCACCCGTGGGAGGGGATGTTCATAGCTCGATCGAGTGAAAGGGCGCTCAGAGGCAGATACGCATCGCCGTCTCGGGCGGGCATCCGCGCGCAACGAGATCGGAGGCCCGGTGGAGGTCGACCTCGACGTGGCTGGCGAGGATGAGCGCGCTGCCTGCGTCGTACCCGGCCTCGACGAGCGCCTCGAAGCGCCAGCGGAGTACCGCCTCCACGACGGGTATCTCCAGTTCCTCGAACTGTGCTGCCGTCACGATCGATCCTCCTTGGAGCGGGGGTGCCTACCGAACGAAACTCGTATCGGCAGCTTTCCGCCCTACCCAAAGGGTGGGATGTCGACTCCCCAGCGGTGGGGGATGTTGGCGTCCGGTTTACAGCCAGCGCTTGATGCGGAAGAACCCGAACATCCCGACGATCACGGTGAGCAACAGCCCGATCACGACCCAGAACGCAGCCGCCGAGCCTTCGCCGGGAAACGCCACGTTCATCCCGAAGATCCCGGAGATCAGCGTGAGCGGCAGAATGATGACGCTGAAGATCGTGAGGACGCGAAGGACGTCGTTCTGGCGGTGGGAGATCACCGACTCGTTCGTCGACTCGAGGCCGTCGACGACCTCCTTGTAGTTGTCGAGCTGATCCCAGATCCTCTCGGCCGAGTCGACGATGTCGTCGAAGTAGAGATCGAGCTCCTCCGGGAGGAACTTGTCCACCCGGCGCTCGAGTGCGCGCAGCGTCGAGCGACCGGGCTTGATGACCTTGCGGTAGGAGATGATCTCCTGCTTGACGTTCGAGATGTCGCGCACGACATCTTCCGCGTAACCCTCGAACATGTCGTCCTCGATCGAGTCGAGCTTGTGACCGATCTTGTCGAGGATCGGGAAGCAGTAGTCGAAGAGGTCGTCGAGGACCTCGTAGAGCAGCCGCCCCGTGCCCTTCGCGAACAGGCCCTCGCGGAGCTCCTCGTCGTTCTCGCATCGTGCGAAGAGGCGCGTCACCGGCAGGAGCTCGCGATTCGGAATCGTGACGAGGTAGTCAGGCCCGATGAAGACGTCCAGCTCGGCAGCGTTCAGGCGCTGAATCGTCTTGTCGTAGACGGGGAAGTGGAGGACGATGAAGAGGTACCCGTCCTCCTCGTAGTCGTCGACTTTCGGCCGTTGGCGCTTGGAGACGATGTCCTCGACGTCGAGGGGGTGCCAGCCGAAGCGCTCCGAGAGGACGTTGGCGATCTCGAGATCCGGGCCGACGACGTTGACCCAGGTAAGGCCGCTAGCGTCGAGCTGGCGAACCGGTGTAGCGCGTGCAGCGACCTCCGCTGTACCGCGGCCGCGGGCTCTGCGTGTGATCCGGGGCAGGCTCGGCATCGGGTCTGAGAGGGTCCTCGATCGCGTACTCCATGTTCGTGATTATAGCCGTCATGCCTGCAAATGGGGGATTCCTGGTCCTTGTCGGGTCGAGTTCGTCGGTCACGTGACGGGGTCGGCGGCCGCAAAGGCGGGGCGCGCGAGAAGCGTCTCGCGCCAGTTGACGAGATTCGGGAAAGGCTCGAGGTCGAGGCCGGTCTTCGTCGTTCGAAACAGGATCGGCGCAGCGGCAGCGTCGGCGATCGTGAAGCGGCCGAGTGCGAAGCCGGCCGGGTCAATCGAGCCTGTTCAGGAGCTCGAGCGAGGGCGCGATCTTCTCGAAGACGCCCGGGAGCTCATCGACTCGTGGTTCGCCACCGAGCATTCCCTTCCCCGGGACGAACCCGAGAGCGGGCGATTCGTAGCGGAAGAACGCTGGACGGAACGTGATCGCCCAGCGGTCGAGGAAGACATCCACCGCGGCACGTGACCGATAGCCGATCGGATACAGGTCATCCCGCGCCTCTCGGTCGGCGAGGTACCGCAGGATCGCATGGGATTCCGCGACGATCGTCCCGTCATCATCGAGCGTCGGGATCCCCGCGACGGGGTTCACCGACGTGTACCACTCCGGTCGTGGGAGGTCGAACGGAACCATCCTGCGCTCGTAGTCGAGTTCGAGCTCGGCGAGCAGGAAGCGCACCTTGAGCGCATTCGAGGAGATCGGGTTGTCGTAGAGGAGGAGGCTCACGGGTCGATCGTACGCCACCGCCGGTACACTCGCCTCTCGAGCGCCCGTAGCTCAGGGGATAGAGCGCGCGCCTCCGGAGCGCGAGGTCGAAGGTTCGAATCCTTCCGGGCGCATGGCTCGTTCGAACCGGCGAGATCCCTATTCCGGTTCGTCCGTGACGTCGGACTCGAGTTGCTGCAGGCGCCAGTCGATCGACGACGCCATGCGCTCGAGGCGGCTCATGAGCTTCTCGCTGTCGGTCTGCGACGCGGCCTCCGCCTCCTCGACCCGTGCCAACAATGTGCCGACGTGTCCCTGGAGGGGCGGCACGAAGCCGCCCGCCTGCGGTGCTGTCGCTGCCTGCTGCGACTGCGCGAGATCGTGCACGAGCACGGTCAGCTCCTGAAGCCGTTCCTCGGCGCGTCGGTTCGGCGCGAGGTCGGCGAGCGCACGGTCGTGCTCGCCGAGATGGAGACCGATGCGCTCGAGCACGAGCCGCAAGCGCTCGAGCTCCTCCGTCACCTCGGATCCGTCGTCGGCGGGCTCGGTCGTCGTTGCTGCGGTGATCTCGAGCGCCGCGATCCGCTCGGCGAGCCCGGCCACGGCTTCCAGAATCTCGGACGGATCCTCGTCCGTGTTCTGGTCGTTCAGCATCACGTCATGTCGGATCCGATCCATGGCGAGTGCAAGAACGTTGATGGTGTCGAGGTCTCCGACACGTGCCTTCTCCAGCTCGTCGAGGCGTGCGACGACACCCTCGTCTGGCTCGGCGCGCGCCAGGGACTCGACGCGCGCCTCGAGGGCTTCGAACCTGCTGAGCACGGCATCGCCGACGTGGCTGTCGAGCGCCCGGGCGAGGGCGTCGGGAGTCACGAAGTCGTCGTCGGTGCGCTGCTCGAGTTCCTCCAGCCTGACCTCGAGCGCCTGGGCGCGCTCGGCGTCGGCCTCGTCGCGTCGTGCGGACGACGCAAGCGCTCCGACCTCCTCGCGCAGCCCGTCGAGTGCCTGCGTGAGACTCTGGATGCGTCCGTCGACCGACGGGCCATCGTGAGGCCCGAGCGCGGCCGTAACGGCATCCACGTCCGACGCGGTCCGCTCGAGGAGTTCGTTGAGCCGCTCGATCCTCGCGAGGGCATCGTCAATGCGGTGATCGCCGTCGCGGTTGTCGCGGAGCTCCTCGGACAGGGCGTCGATGCGAGTGCCGAGCTCTGCGGCGGCGTTCGTCGAACCGTCGAGCTGGCTCTCCACACGATCAAGGCGCGCTCCGAGCTCGGGCGTGTCCGACGGCTGAGCCATGATCTCGCCGACGGTCGTTCGGAGTTCGGCGAGGGCGTGTGCCTGCTCCTCGAGTTCCGCGCGGAGGTGGTCGCCTACCGATTGCGTCTCGATGCGGTCGACTCGCTCCGTGATCTGGACGAGCGCGTCCGATCGCTCTTCGAGGCCGTGCACGGCGCTTCTGAGCTCGTCGAGCTGCGTGGCGCTCCGTAGCTCGTCGAGCTGCCCGGCCAGCTGCTCGACCCTGTTCGCGACGTCCTCGACGGCGCCCTCGGGCTCGGCGACTGCGTCGAGCCTCCGCGCGACCTCGAGCTGTTCCTTGAGCTGCGCGGTCTCGGAGGTTCCGTCGTTCAGCTCGGCGAGCTGCTCGGCCAGCTGCTCGACCCTGTTCGCGACGTCCTCGACGGCCCTCGGGCTCGGCGACTGCGTCGAGCCTCCGCGCCATGACCTCGAGCTGTTCCTTGAGCTGCGCGGTCTCGGAGGTTCCGTCGTTCAGCTCGGCGAGCTGCGTGGCGCTCCGTAGCTCGTCGAGCTGCCCGGCCAGCTGCTCGACCCTGTTCGCGACGTCCTCGACGGCGCTCTCGGGCTCGGCGACTGCGTCGAGCCTCCGCGCCATGACCTCGAGCTGTTCCTTGAGCTGCGCGGTCTCGGAGGTTCCGTCGTTCAGCTCGGCGACGGCTGCCCGCAACTCCTCGATGTCGGCGAGAGAGCCGACATCACCAGCGGGTACATCTCGGGCGGCAATGCCGCGCACGGTCTCGTCGATGCGCGCGAGATCCTTGACGAGGTCAGCGGTGCCCGCCTGGAGGGCGTAGAACGCCTCCTCGACGCCGGTCGTCACTCCCTCGAGGCTCTCGGCGAGCGTGGCCACGGCCGCTTCGATGTGCTGGGTTCGCGCCAGCGTCCCCTCGATCCGGCGGGATAGGTCATCGACACGCTCGTCGATCCCCTGGAGCGGCTGGTTCGACTGAACCTTCCGCGCCAGATCGGCAACGGCCTCCTGGAGCCTCGCCGCATACTGTGCTTCGTCCTGGGCGGACGGCGTTGGGGCTGGCCCGGGGGTCGCGCGCGGGGTCGACGAGATCGAGGCTGCCGGATCCGCCCATTGCTCGGCGAGCGCGCTTGCCAGCTCGAGCCGTGTGATCGACCCACGTCCGACGAGGATCTGGCCGAGCGGTTGCTGTGTCCGCTCCTGCTCGAGCGATGCTTCAGCGAGCTCTTCGGCCGTGACGAAACCATGATCGAGGAGGATGTCGCCGATCCGGCGCTTTGCAGCCGTCTCGCTGAGCGGCACAGCGCTCATCGTGACAGAACCCGTTCGGAGACCCTCGGAGAGAGGCCTGAAGAGTGTCGTCGAGCGGCGGCTGAGCCCACATCCCTCGTATCGGTCGCGTATGGCGCCAGCTACCTCACTCGTCTCAGGGAGCGCGGACGCCCGTCGCAGTCGCGGATCTGGTTGTGGGCGTGTCGTGCAGCACGACGAAGTAGTCTTGCGCGATGGAGATTCGCGCGGAGATCGTCCGGTTGCATCTTGCCGAGACGTTCACGATCGCGCGGGAGTCGAGCGACTGGGACGACGTCGTCCAGGTCGAGCTCGGCTATGGCGGCCGCGTCGGGCGCGGCGAGGCTGCACCGATCGACCGCTACGAGGAGACGCCTACCTCGGCGCTCGCGTTCATCGACGAGCATGGCGCCCTCGTCGGTGACGACCCGTTCGCACTGGAGGAGATCGGCGCGCGGCTGGCGGAGATCCCCGGTGAGCACGCGGCCAAGGCCGCGCTCGACGGGGCCCTCCATGACCTTCAGGGCAAGCTCCTCGGCGTGCCGGTCTGGAAGCTTCTTGGGCTCCCTCGCGTCGGGCCACCGACCTCGTGGACGATCTGGCTCGGTGACCCTGACGACATGGCACGCCGAACCGAGAAGGTGGAGGGTCGGTTCAGGCGTCTCAAGCTCAAGCTCGGGGGCGGGGACGGCCTCGACGTGGAGCGCGTGCGTGCCGTCCGCTCGCGCACCAACGTGCCGCTCCAGGTCGACGTCAACGAGTGGTGGTCGCTCGCCGAAGCCAGCGAAGCGATCCCTCAGCTCGCCGGGCTCGGTGTCACCTATGTCGAACAGCCGCTGCCCGCCGGCGACGCAGGAGCAGAGGAGCTGAAAGCCCGGTCGCCGATCCCGATCTACGTCGACGAGGACTGCCACACGCTTGCCGACGTCGCCCGGTGTGGCCAGATCGCACACGGGATCAACATCAAGCTCGCGAAGTCGGGCGGCATCCGCGAGGGAATCAGGATGGCGCATGCCGCCCGGGCGCTCGGCCTCGGCGTGATGCTCGGCTGCATGGTCGAGTCGGGACTCGGGATCGCGGCCGGATGCGTCGTCGCACCGCTCTGCGATCACGTCGATCTCGATGGGAACCTCCTCCTCGCGGCAGATCCCTGCCCGGGAGTGACATTCAGGGACGGCGTTCAGGTGCCGTCAGAGGAACCAGGCCTCGGTGTCGGGTAGCACTCCGAGACGGCTGCTGATCCTCGCCGAGGGCTTCTCTGGCGATCCACACTGGGCCAAGACGATGAACGGCGTGCTGCGCTACGGCGCGGACGACGTCGTCGTCATCCTCGACTCGACCCGGATCGGCGAGCAAGAGCGAGGCGTGCCTATCGTGGGCGACATCGAGTCCGCAATGGCCTTCTCGCCAGACGGAGCGCTCGTCGGTGTCGCGACGGTCGGCGGCCGATTCCCTCCTGCCTGGAGGGAGCTCCTGCGCGAATGCGTCGGCCACGGGATCGGGATCGACAACGGCCTTCACGAGTTCATCGAGGACGACCCGGAGCTTGCGCCCCTCGCGGCGGCCACCGGGGCGACCCTCCGCGACCTGCGGCGCCCGCCGGCCGATCTGGAAGTCGCGACGGGAGCGAACCTCGCGGTGCCCGGCGACATCGTGCTGACGGTCGGGTCGGACTGCGCGATCGGGAAGATGACCGTCTCGCTCGAGCTCGGGCGCGAGGCGGAGAGGCGCGGTATCTCTGCGAGGTTCGTCCCGACCGGACAGACGGGGATCGCGATCGCCGGCTGGGGAATCTCCGTCGATGCCGTCGTCGCAGATTTCATCGCCGGCGCGGCGGAGCGGCTCGTGGTCGAGGGCGGTCGGCGCGGGGGAGATCTCCTTCTCGTCGAAGGGCAAGGCTCGCTCTCACATCCTGGCTATTCGGGCGTGACGCTGGGCCTCATGCACGGATCGGCGCCGCACGCATTCGTCCTCTGCCACAAGGCGGGCGCGACCGAGATCGACGGCTATCCCGGGCACCCGCTTCTCCCGCTCCCCGAGCTCGCGGAGCTGCACGAGCGCGTCTCGCTGCCATGCCGGCGTGCCTCGGTTGCGTGCATTGCCCTGAACACGCGCCATCTCGACGATGCAGGGGCACGAGAGGCGATCTCCGCCGCCGAGACGGAGACGGGTCTCGTCGCCGACGATCCGGTGAGATTCGGCTCCGCGCGCCTGCTCGACGCCTTGCTCGCGCATCTCGCGCACCGCTAGGATCCGGGGTCGCGCCCCAGGACAGGTCCGGCGTGCGGCGAATCGGAGAGTTCTGTGCGGACAACGGTGGCAGCGGTCGTAGCGGCGGCGGTTCTCGCGGTAGCGGGATCTGCGTCTGCGGCCGAGGTCGGGGCCAACGACGACACGGGGAAGTGGGCCGCCGACGCCGGCACGGTGTTCTTCGCACAGATGGCAGGGCTGAAGCTCAAGCAGTCGGTGATGACAATCCGCTGGATCCCCAGCGAGCCTCTTGTGATTCAGGGTGGGGACGCCCTCGATCGCGCGATTCCCGAAGCGGAACGGGCCGGCGTCCGCGTCGTGCTCGCCGTGTACCCGTATCCGCCGCGTGAGCTCGAGGGCGGACTCGCCCGCCCGGCAGGGTTCGCCGCCTGGCTGACCGCCGTCGCCGAGCGCTACCCGACGGTCAAGCAGTACGTCGTCATGAACGAGCCCAACCAGCCGGCGTTCCTGCGACCGCAGTTCCGGCCGAACGGCAAGAACGCCTCTGCCGCGATCGCCGGTGCCTTCCTCGCCGCCGGATACGACGCGCTCAAGGCGATTGATCCGGAGATCCGCGTGATCGGCCTCGGGCTGTCGCCGCGCGGCAACGATCGCCCAACCGCTCCGAGCAACGTCTCGACCTCACCGGTGCGCTTTCTCGCGGCCCTTGGCGCGTGGTATCGGGCAAGTGGACGGTCGCGACCGCTGATGGATGGTCTCGGCTTCCATCCGTATCCAAACCGGGCGACCGATGGGATCGGGCGTGGCTACAGCTGGCCGAACGCCGGCTTCGTCGACATGGGACGGATCAAACAGGTCGTCTGGGATGCCTTCCGCAACACACCCCAACCGACGACCGTGAACGGCCTTCGGCTCTACCTGGACGAGGTTGGCTGGCAGGTGGATACGAAAGGGTTGGTGGGCTATTCGGGCGTCGAGAACGCTGCTGTCACAGACGAGAGATCCCAGGCGTCCATCTACTCGGCCCTCGTCCGAGATGTCGCCTGTGATCCGCACATCGCCGAGCTGAACTTCTTCGGCTTCTACGACAACATCCAACGCGACGGCTTCCAGTCGGCATTGCACCGCGTCGACGGCACGCCGCGCGCCTCTGCCGCATCGGTGCAGGCGGCCATCACGGAAACGGAGCTGGGCTGCACCACGCCGCGGCGAGCGTGGTACCCGGCCAGGCGGGTCATCGGCGCGACGGCGCCGACCTGGCGGATCGAAGGGCGTCGGATGATCCAGCTCGTCGCCCCGGCCGCCGAGGGCGTCGAAGCCGTCGCGTGCCTCCTCCCGGGTAGCCTCGGGGGCATTGCCGCTGCCACCGCGATGGTGCGTCGTACTGCGAAGAGCCCGGGCTGCCTGGCCAGCCGAGCGCTTCCGGGTCGACCAGCGAGGTTCGCCTTCCGCCGGGAGGGCAGGCTCGTGCCCGTAACGGTTGCGGTCCGGCTCGTCGCCGAGACGAGCTCGCTCCGGTCGCGGACGTTCTCGCGCCCGCTGAGATAGATCTCCGTCAGGACTTGACAGCGAACAGGTGTTCGTGCATTATGACGAACACATGTTCGGTCGCATTCTTCTCGTCTCGCTCGTCGCCGTCGCAATGTGGGCGCTTCTGGCCCGCGACTCCGACGCGGGCGGGTCAGCGCAGGTCGTACCGCGTCCAACCGGGCGACACGCTCTGGTCGATCGCAGCGGCGTCGTACCGAGGCGATCCGCGCGAGGGAGTCTGGAAGATCCGCGATGCCAATCACCTCGCCGGCTCGATGATCGCGCCGGGCCAGAACCTGCGCCTCCCGTAGGCGCCCCGGGGGCGGCACCAACGTCTGGGGCGGCACCAACGCCCCCGCGAGATGGTGCTCGGCGATTGGAGTGCGTGTCGGGGAGGGCACGCACTCCAATCGCCGAGCAACCATCTAGACTCCTGACCCGTGGATCTGGACGTCGTGTTCCTCGGGACGTCGGGTTCGGCTCCCACCGCCAGGCGCGCCACATCGGCGACGCTGATCAGACGCGGCGGCGATCGCCTGCTGTTCGACTGCGGCGAGGGCACGCAGCGGCAGCTGCTTCGCTCGGACGTCGGACTGGTCGACCTCGAGGAGATCTTCCTGACGCACTATCACGCCGACCACTATCTCGGCCTCCCCGGCATGCTCAAGACGTTTGCCCTCCGTGGACGCGAGGTGCCGCTCACGCTGTACGGGCCGAGCGGCCTCAGAGACCTCCTCGCGGCGCTGCGGCGTGTCTTCGGGACGCTCACGTATCCGGTCGAGGCGATCGAGATCGGGCCGGGAGACGTGCTGTCGCGCACCGACTACGCGATCCACGCGTTAGCCGTCGATCACGGGACGCAGGCGTTGGGCTACCTGATCGCCGAGGCCGTCAGGCCAGGGCGGTTCGACGTCGCGACGGCGGACGCGCTTGGCGTGCCGGCCGGGCGGGAGCGCGGCGCGCTTCAACGCGGGGACGCCGTCACGCTCACGAGTGGCGAGACGATCCACCCCGACCAGGTCCTCGGAGCGGAACGCCCCGCACGCTCGATCGTGCTCACGGGCGACACCGCTCCCTGTGCGACCGTGGTCTCGGGTGCCGAGGGTGCCGACCTTCTCGTCCACGAGGCCACGTTCTGTGCGGACGAGCTCCAGCGCGCGAGGGAGACCGGCCATTCGACGGCGGGACAGGCGGCGCTCGTCGCACGCGAGGCGGGCGTCACGATGCTGGCGCTCACCCATGTCTCGAGTCGCTACTTCGGGCGAGAGGTCGGCGACGAGGCGCGGCAGCTGTTCCCGAACACGGTCGTCCCGGGAGACTTCGACGTCGTGGAGATCCCGTATCCCGAGCGTGGCGAGCCGGTGCTGATCCATCGAGGTGCCCGCCCGGGGCGGCCGCCGGTCGACGCGTCGACCACCGAGACGTGACGACAGCCGGAGTGCCGGACTTCGGCGCTCGCGCCGCCGTCTACGACACCCTTCGCCCGACGGACGCGAGCTGGTGGGAGGCGTTCGCTCTCCTCGTCGAGCTTGGCGACCTGCGTGGCCGACGGGTCCTCGACGTGGGCTGTGGTACCGGCAGGCTGGCCGAGGCTCTCGTGGAGGAGGCACGGGCGAAGGTATGGGCCATCGATTCCAGTGACCGCATGGTTTCGGTCGCACGGAGAACGCTCCCGCCCGACGTCGGCGTGCGCCTGGGTGATGCAACGCGGCTCCCGTTTCGCGACGCATGGTTCGACCGGGTCACGATGTCGCTCGTCCTCCATCTCCTCGACCGTCCACGGGCCCTGTCGGAAGCCCGACGCGTCGTGCACGACGACGGGCGAATCGCGATCAGCACGTTTCACCCTGACCACTTCGACTCCTACTGGCTCAACCCGTACTTTCCCTCGATCCGGGAGATCGACCTGGCGCGGTTTCCAACACCCGAGGCGATCGACCGCGAGCTGGCGCAGGCCGGGTTCCCACGATACGAGCGGCGGCTCGTTGTCACCGAGGGAGCGATCGGGCGCGAAGAGGCCCTTGCGCGCATTCGCGGCCGCCACATCTCCACGTTCGATCTCCTCACGGAGGAGGAGCTCGCGGAGGGCACAACACGAGCAGAACGTGAGCTTCCGGACTCCGTCAGCCAGCGGCTCTGCCGGCTCGTCTGCGTCGGCCACGCGCGGGCGTAGTCACCCGCCCGCTCTGACGAACGTGACCTTCGTGGAGCCGACGAGACCGGCGCTCTGGATCTCGAATGTGCACGCCTGCCTGCCGTTTGCGCCCTTCGGTGTCGGGACGGCTCCGTTCCAAACCCCTCCCGACGCGAGCGTGATGCGCGCCACCGGGGTTCCATCGACGGAGAGGAGAACCGGCAGGCCCTGCTTCCCGAGCAGCGTAAGCTCGAGCCGACCCGGCCCGCAGCTGTAGACGACGACGCGAACCGGTTCGACGATATCGCCGTTCGGCTTGAGTCCCGTCGTCCAGGTCGAGAGTCGAGGGGAGCCTGGTGTCCGCCACAGCCGTAGCCCGCCCTGATCGACATCTGTCTGCGTGATCTCGGCCAGAGGTTCGCCGACGAACGTGAACCCGGTCGGGGCGACGATTCGGCGGCCTCCGATCTTCCGTCCTTTCTCGGTGACGAGTGCACCGTCGAACCTCGACACAGCGACAGCGTCGGGAAGAGACCCGAGCGGCGGGCCCGGCAGCCGCACGACTCGTCGAATCCGATCGTTCCAGAACGCCGTCTTCCAGACGCCGTTCCAGTACGCGTTCCCGTCGAAGAGGTATGTAACCGGCTCGGCGGCGACGTCGTTCGACCCAGGTTCGCTCGGCGTCGCCGAAGAAGCGGTCGTTGTCGAGGCGCGCGAGCCTTGCGATCTCGGATGAGGCAAGGGCAGAGGCGGCAATCAGACCGGCTCCGAGGATCACGGGAACGAGCACTACGGCCCGCCGGGGAATCGTCACTGCGACGGCGATCATCAGGACGGCGAACAGCATCCACGAGACCTCGACGAACCGCGCCGACGTGGCCTCGAGCAGCCGTTGAATCGGCAGGATCATGAAGGCATCCGGAGCCGCGTAGGGCGTCACGAGCTTCCGGACCGGCAGGAGCACGGCGGGAACTGCGATCGCAAACGCGATGATCGACGTCGCCGGCTGGGGCCGAGGGATGCCGCGCGCGAGCCACACCGCGAGGCAGACGAACAGCGGAGGCGCAACGACGATCAGGTCGCGCTCGGCCAGGTGGCCGACATAGCGCGAGGCGAACACGCCAACCTGGAGCGGCAACCAGAACGCCGTCGCGAGCGACACCGCCGTGAGCGAGCGCACGCCGGCATCACCTTCGCGTCCCCGGGAGGCGCCGTACACGAGCACGCCCAAGGCAACGAGGGGGATTCCGAGTACGAGGAGAAAGACGTCCCCGGCGTGGTAGAAGACGAAGCGGGCGATCGATCCCGCGTCGTATCCGGAACCGAGAGTGCCGCTATAGGCACCGAAAGCACCCGTGATTCCCCCGCCGGTGACGAGGCGAAAGCCTATCCATGAGAGTGCCAGCACCCCGAGGGCTGCCCAGGTCAGGCCGAGGCGGGCGATCACCCGGGGGTCGCGCGCGAACCACGCGGTGAGCAGGGCGGCAGTCACGAGGATCGGAACGAGAATCACCCCCTGGAGCCGTGCCGCCGCCGCGAGCCCGAGCGCACCGAGCAGCGCGGCCTGCCGCCATGCGGACGGCTGGGCGATCGTGCGCGCCGTCAACCAGAGCGCGAGCGTCGCTGTCGGCAGGAACGCGGCCTCGCTCATCAGCAGGCCGCTGTAGGCGAGTGCCGGGAGGCACGCGGTCAGCGCGGCGGCAGCGAGCGCCCAGCCGTTGCCCGCGTGCGGTCGCGCCCAGGCCCAGACCACGGCTGCCGCGAGCGACATCAGAATCGCCTGAGCTACCTGGATCGTCAGCGACGGCCTCGGCAACGTCCAACAGGTGCAGCGGAAGGCCGACGAGGAGGGGGTACCCGCCGTAGAACGGGGCAGGTTCACCGAGGAGGGTGCCCTGCCCTGTCTCCCAGAGCGAGCGTCCGAGCAGCCCGTAGATCATCTCGTCCGGTGCGATCCACGGCGCCTCGAGCGATCTCGAGGCGGCGATGCGAAGAACGGCGGACACGGACACGAGAGCGACGATCGGCAACGCCGTCCGCATTCGACTATGTGCGATGGGAGTCACTCAGCGAAACCTCGTTCGGGCTGGGTGCCGCCTTCGAGCGTGTGCCGAGAGTACCCGTGCAGCGATGCCGTCGGCCACGTGCCGTAGACTGTCCTGCGACCCTTTAAACCGGCCCCGAGAGGCCGGAAAGGAGAACGGTGAACACGCACCTCCCGGGCCAGACGGCGCCCAAGATCCTGCTCGACGACGCAGCCCTCGCGCGCACCCTCTCACGGATCGCTCACGAGCTGATCGAGCGCAACGCGAATCTCGGTGACCTCGCGCTCGTCGGTATCCACACACGTGGCGTCCCGATCGCTGACCGGCTCCGTGGCCTTGTCGCCGAGCGGTCGGGCATCTCGGTCGACACGGGAGCCGTCGACATCACGTTCCATCGTGATGACGTTCTTGCCCGGGGCGGCGGATCGCCGCTCCATGCCCAGCCGCTCGTCCGCGGCACCGAGCTCGATTTCGTGCTCGAGGGCAAGACGATCGTGCTCGTCGACGACGTCCTCTACACGGGTCGCACGATTCGCGCAGCGATCGATGCACTCCTCGAGTACGGACGGCCCGCGCGTGTCCAGCTCGCAGTCCTGGTCGACCGCGGCCATCGCGAGTTGCCGATCCGCCCCGACTACGTCGGGAAGAACGTTCCGACCTCGAGTCGGGAGCGCGTCAGCGTGGAGCTGGTCGAGATCGACGGACAGGACCGCGTCCTGCTCGCCGGGGGCGACGATGACTGAGCTCACGACCGCACCACTGCGCGTCGCACGCGAGGGTGACCCGCCGCCGCCGCGCCGTCATCTGCTCGGGATCTCCGATCTCGACCGAAACGCCATCGACCGCCTCCTCGGGACTGCCACCACGATCGCACGATCGCTCGACCGCGAGGTCAAGAAGCTGCCCGCGCTTCGCGGCCGACTCGTGGTCAATCTGTTCTACGAGTCGTCGACCAGAACCCTCTCGAGCTTCGACCTGGCGGCGAAGCGCCTCTCGGCCGACACGATGGCGCTTCGCTCGTCTGGCTCGTCCGTCGACAAGGGCGAGTCGTTGAAGGACACTGCGCTGACGCTTGCCGAGTACGACCCCGATGTGATCGTGATCCGCCATCCGCACATCGGTGCGCCCGAGCTCGTCGCGGACGTGACGCACGCCCACGTCGTCAACGCCGGAGACGGAAAGCACCAACATCCGACGCAGGCGCTGCTCGACCTCTACACGATGCGCGAGGCGCTTGGTCGCCTCGCGGGCCTTCACGTGGCGATCGTCGGCGACGTGCTCCATTCACGGGTCGCGCGGTCGCTCATCCAGGCACTCGCACTGGTCGGGCGCGAAGGCGACGCTCGTCGGACCGCCGACGCTCATCCCGCGCGGGATCGAGTCGATGGGATGCGAGGTGTCCACGGACATAGCGGACATCAAGGAGGCGGAGGTCGTCTACGTGCTGCGCATGCAACAGGAGCGAATGAGCGCCGGAGCCGCCTACGTCCCGTCGCTGCGCGAATACGCCGCGGAGTGGGGAGTCACGGCCGATCGGCTTCGCCCGAGCCAGATCGTCATGCATCCAGGGCCGATGAACCGTGGCGTCGAGATCGCTCCGGACGTCGCCGACTCAGCAGCGTCGCTCATCTCCGAGCAGGTGCGCTCTGGCCTCGTCGTGCGGATGGCCGTTCTCTACGACCTGCTGGCCGGGGGCCCCGGCGACGACGCACGGCCCCTGGAGGTCGCATGACACTCTTCTGGCCCGATCGCCCGGGCGACACCCTGACGATTCGCGGTGCCCGCGTGATCGACGCCGCTGCCGGCATCGACGGTGCCTTCGACGTCACCGTCGAGGACGGCGTGATCACCGACCTCGAGCACGCGGGGGATCCTGCACCCGGCCTCGTCCTGGCACCGGCGTTCGTCGATCCGCATGTGCATCTCCGGGTGCCCGGCCGCGAGGACGAGGAGACCATCGCGACCGGCACCGCAGCAGCTGCCGCCGGCGGCTACTGCGCGATTCTGGCGATGCCGAACACCGACCCGGTGGTCGACTCGGCTGCCGTGCTCGGGGCCCTCATCGAGCAGGCGCGCGAGGATGCTGTCATTCCCACGGGATTCATGGCCTCGATCTCGAAGGGCCTGCGGGGCGAGGAGCTCACCGAGATGATCGAGCTCGCCCGCCTCGGTGCAGCAGGGTTCACCGACGACGGCCATCCCGTTGTCTCGGCGGGGCTCATGCAGCGAGCGTTGCAGTACAGCGGCGCGGCGGATCGGCTCCTGGCGCTCCACGAGGAGGATCCGAGCCTCTCGCGGGACGGTCAGATGAACGAAGGCGAGGTGTCCGCGGCTCTCGGCCTCGCAGGCTGGCCGTCCATCGCGGAGTCGGTGATGATCGAGCGCGACTGTTCCATTGCCGCATATGTGCAACGGCCTCTGCATATAATGCATCTCTCGGCGCGGGAGTCCGTTACCGCCGTGCGTGCCGCTCGAGCTCGTGGGGTGGCCGTTACGGCGGAGGTTTCGCCGCACCACCTCTGCCTCACCGATGACACCGTGCGCACACTCGACACCAACCGCAAGATGAATCCACCGCTCCGCGCGGAGGACGATCGGCAGGCGCTCCTCGAGGGGCTGCGGGATGGAACGATCACGTCCATCGCCACGGATCACGCGCCACACGCCCGCCACGAGAAGGAGACGCCGTTCGAGGAGGCACCGTTCGGTGTCACCGGGCTCGAGACGTCCTTCGCAGCCCTCAACACGTTTCTCGTCGAGACGGGCGAGCTGGATCTCGGACTCGTGCTCGAGCGCATGTCGGCAGGGCCGGCGCGGGTCTTCGGCCTCCCTGTGCCACGGGTCGCCGTCGGCGACCGCGCGAATCTCGTCCTGATCGACCTCGATGCGACGTGGCTCGTCACCGAGGACGGCTTCCGCTCGAAGTCGACGAACTCGTGGCTGATCGGGCAGACGCTGAAGGGCGCGATCGTGAAGACCGTCGCCGACGGTCGGGTCGTGCACGCGTCATGAGCGTCGGCTACATCGCACTCGAGGACGGGTCGGTCCTCAGGGGACGATCGGTCGCAGCACCCGGGGTGGCCTTCGGCGAGGCGGTCTTCACGACTGCGATGACCGGCTATCAGGAGACCGTGACCGATCCGAGCTTCGCGGGTCAGCTCGTCACATTCACGGCTCCGATGGTCGGCAACTACGGCGTTGCCGATGCTCGGCTCGAGTCTTCTCAGCCGTGGGTCAAGGGTGTGCTGATGCGCCGCTGCGGTGGGGCTGCGTGGGCCACGTGGCTCGCGTCGCACGGAATCGTCGCTCTCGAGGAGGTTGACACGCGAATGCTCGTGCTGCGGATCCGCGAGGCCGGCGCAATGCGCGCCGCCGTCGTCGGCGATGAGAGCGAACTGGACGCAGCTGCGGCAATCGACCTGATCAGGCAGCAGCCCACGATGGAGGGTCAGGCTCTCGTCTCATCCGTCTCCTCCGTCGAGCCGATCCGATTCAACGAGGAGGGGCGTGTCCGCGTCGCGGTCGTCGACTACGGCGCCAAGGCGTCGATCATGCGTCGCCTCCAGCAGGCGGGCGCGGCGGTGACGGTGGTCCCGCACGCGGCGTCGGCCGACGAGCTCGCGGGCTTCGACGGCGTGCTGCTCTCGAACGGCCCCGGCGACCCTGAGCCTCTCACCGACGAGGTCGCCGCCATCGCCGAGCTCCTCGGACGGACGAGCGTCCTCGGGATCTGCCTCGGGCATCAGCTCCTCGGGCTGGCCACCGGGCACTCGACGTACAAGCTTCCATTCGGCCATCGAGGAGCCAATCACCCGGTGCTCGAGCGCGCGACAGGGCGGGTGCTCGTTACGAGCCAGAACCACGGGTTCGCCGTCGCTGCCACCGACGAGCGCGAGGCGACCTACGTCTCGTTGTATGACGGCACCGTCGAGGGGTTCGACTATCCGGAGCTCAACGCGCGCTCCGTTCAGTTCCATCCCGAGGCCGGCCCGGGAACGCACGACGCCTGGCCGATCCTCGAGCGCTGGGTCGAGGGCCTCCAACCTTAGTGGTCGCCCCGGGAAACACATACCGTCTTCGCGCGGCTGCAAACGCTTCGCATGCCGTCGTCCTCGGTCGCCCCGGTACAACCCAGTATCGAGGCTCCCTGCGTCCTCGGCCTGCTCGGTTTTCGCCGGCGAAGCCAGCACGTGTTTCCCGGGGAGACCACTCCTGATGCCGCGCCGCACCGACATCGAATCGATCTGCCTGATCGGCTCCGGACCGATCGTGATCGGCCAGGCCTGCGAGTTCGACTACTCGGGCTGCCAGGCGCTCAAGGTCTTGCGAGAGGACGGCTTCCGCACGATCGTCGTCAACTCGAACCCCGCGACGATCATGACCGACCCCGGCTTCGCCGATCGCACGTACATCGAGCCGCTCGACGTCGCGGGAGTCACGGACGTCCTGCGCCGCGAGCGCCCGGACGCTCTGCTTCCCACGCTCGGCGGGCAGACGGCGCTCAATCTCGCGATCGAGCTCGCCGAATCGGGCGTGCTCGACGAGCTCGGCGTCGAGCTCATCGGCGCCCGCGTCGACGTGATCCGTCGGGCAGAAGACCGCTCACTCTTCCGCGACGCCGTTGAGAGCTGCGGCCTCCGCACGCCACGTTCGCAGATCGTCACGTCGATCGATCAGCTCGGCCCGATTCCGGCGCCGGCCGTCGTTCGCCCTGCCTTCACGCTCGGCGGACACGGCGGCGGGTTCGCCGACACCGAAGCGGAGCTCCACGCGATCGTCGAGCGAGGCCTCCGCGAGAGCCCTATCACGCAGGTCCTCGTCGAGGAGTCGATCCGTGGCTGGGACGAGTTCGAGCTCGAGGTGATCCGCGATCTGAACGACAACGTTGTGATCGTCTGCTCGATCGAGAACCTCGACCCGATGGGCGTCCATACCGGCGACTCCGTCACCGTGGCGCCCCAGATGACACTCTCGGACGAGGCGTACCAGGAGCTCCGCGACGCTTCAGTCGCGATCATCCGTGCGGTCGGCGTCGAGACCGGCGGCTCCAACATCCAGTTCGCCCGCAACCGTGACACGGGAGAAGTGCGCGTGATCGAGATGAACCCGCGCGTCTCGAGGTCGTCGGCGCTCGCATCGAAGGCGACCGGCTATCCGATCGCGAAGGTCGCTGCAAAGCTCGCCGTCGGCTACACGCTGGACGAGATCCCGAACGACCTCACGAAGACCACGCCGGCGAGCTTCGAGCCCACCCTCGACTATGTCGTCGTGAAATTCCCCCGATTTGCGTTCGAGAAGTTTCCGGGTGCCGACACGACGCTCGGCACCCAGATGAAGTCGGTCGGCGAGGCGATGGGTATCGGCCGCACGTTTACCGAGGCGTTCCTCAAGGGCTTCGGCTCGCGGGAGCTCGACCCCGGCTCGGCGACGCCGTGGGCGACGTTCGACGATATCCCCGACGGCGTCCACCCCTGGTTCAAGGAGCAGCTCGCGCATGCGCGCCGCGAGCTGGCCTCCCTCGACATCCTCCGCGCGAAGCGCGCCGGCTGGGGCGACGACTCCATCGGTGCCGCCTGGGGCACGAGCGGCGACGACGTGCGCCGTACCCGCTACGCGCGCGGCATCAGGCCGTCCTACCGACGGGTCGACTCGTGCGCCGGTGAGGTCGAGGCCGGATCGAACTACTACTACTCGACCTGGGGTGAGGAGGACGAAGCGCTCCCCGCGGCGACGAAGCCGCGCGTCGTGATCATCGGCTCCGGCCCGAACCGGATCGGCCAGGGGATCGAGTTCGACTACTGCTGCGTGCACGCCGTGCAGACGTTCAGGGCGCTCGGCTACGAGGCAGTGATGATCAACTGCAATCCCGAGACCGTTTCGACGGACTACGACACGTCCGATCGGCTGTACTTCGAGCCGCTCTCGCCGGAGGAGGTGCTCGCGGTCCTCGACCGGGAGCAGCCCGAGGGTGTGATCACGCAGTTCGGGGGGCAGACGCCGTTGCGTCTCGCCCGGCACATCGAGGCTGCCGGCTACGCGATCATGGGGACACCCTTGACGGCGATCGATCTTGCCGAGGACCGTGAGCTCTTCGGTGCTCTGGCGGACGAGCTCGGCATCCGCTGCCCGCCGTGGGCGACTGTCGAGGGCGTCGACGAAGCGGTCGCTGCAGCCGTCGAGATCGGATACCCCGTGCTCGTGCGCCCGTCGTACGTTCTCGGTGGCCGCGCGATGCGCGTCTGTTACGACGACGCCCAACTGCGAGCTGCCATGAGCGCCGTCTCGGGGTCGGTTCTCGTCGATCGGTTCGTCGAGAACGCGGTCGAGATCGACGTCGACGCGCTCTGCGACGGCGAGGACGTCTTCATCGCCGCCGTCATGCAGCACGTCGAGGAAGCCGGCGTCCACTCCGGTGATTCATCCTGCGTCCTTCCTGCGCAATCGCTGACCCTCGCGAACGCCCTCGAGGTCGAGCACATCGTCAAGCGACTCGCGCCGGCGCTCGGCGTCGTAGGCCTCGTGAACATCCAACTCGCCATCGCTGACTCGACGGTGTACGTGCTCGAGGCAAACCCCCGTGCGTCGCGCACGGTGCCGTTCGCATCCAAGGCGATCGGGATCAACCTCGTCGAAGCCGCCTGCAAGCTCGCGGCCGGACAGACACTGCGCGACCTCGACCTCCCGACACCCCGGCCGACGCAGGTAAGCGTCAAGGCCGCGGTGCTCCCGTTCGCGCGATTCCCCGGTGCCGACCCCGTGCTCGGGCCAGAGATGCGATCGACCGGCGAGGTGATGGCGAGCGCATCCGACCTGCCGACCGCCTTCGCGAAGGCCGAGCGCGCGGCGGGGCGTCCACTACCTGCAACGGGAACGGCCTTCCTCTCGGTCAACGACAGCGACAAGCCGAGCGTCGTCTCGATAGCAGCCGCCCTCTCGGGCCTTGGCTTCGAGATCGTCGCCACCGACGGCACTGCGCGCACACTGCGCGCCGCAGGGCTCGAAGTGGGGGAGGTGGCGAAGGTCGCCGACGCCGCCGCGGAGGAGCAGACCGTCGTCGACCTCATCGCCGAGGGCCGGTGCGATCTCATCATCAACACGCCCCAGGGCTCCGGCGCTCGCGCAGACGGCTATCGCATTCGGGAGGCCGCGCTCAGCGCGCGCGTTCCGTGCATCACGACGATTTCCGGCGCAGCTGCAGCCGTGCATGCAATCGCAAACGCGCGGGCGGAGACGGCTCTGTCGCTTCAGGAGCGCATCGGGATCGAGGCTTGACCGGGTCGGACCTCGTTGCCGGCGCGACCGGTGAGGTGGTCGCGGTCACCGGCACCGACACGATCGGGCCGTACACGCTGCTCCGCGTCGAAGCCGGCGGGATCGAGCCGGGCATCCCCGGGCAGTTCTTCATGCTTCACCCTCCGGGTCACGTTCTGCCGCGCCCGATGTCGCTGTGCCGTGTCGACTCCGGGGAGCTCTGCTTCCTGATCGATGCGATCGGGCCCGGCACTCGGACTCTGTGCGCCCTGAAGGCCGGCGAGCGGCTTCACGTGCTCGGCCCGCTGGGGAACGGCTTCGACCTGGACGTCCCGCGGCCGCTGATCGTCGGCGGCGGCATCGGCATTGCACCGTTTCCGTACGTGGCGCAGGTTCGCGATGACGTGCCCGCGATCCTCGGCTTTCGCTCCGCCCGTCACGCCGAGGCTGCGGTGCTCCTCCCGGGTGCCGAGGTCGTGCTCGATCCTGTTCTCGTCACGTCCCTGCTTCCGGCCGAGCCGATGGATGTCCTCGCGTGCGGCCCAGAGCCGATGCTCGAGGCGGTACGCGCCCGCGTGCCGCAGGCGCAGCTCGCCTGGGAGGCGCCGATGGCGTGCGGCTACGGAGCCTGCTACGGGTGCGTCGTCGAGGTCGACGGACGGCTTCAGCGCCTCTGTGTCGCCGGGCCGGTGCTGCGCGCGGCATGAGCGTCCCGTTTCTCAACGGCAGTGGCTGCCTCGACGCGCTGACTGCTCCCGGCGTCGCAGCCCAGCTCGACGCCTTCGTCACGAAGACGATCACCCCGGAGCCGCGCGAGGGCAACCCGCCGGTGCGGATCGCGGAGACCGAGTCCGGCATGTTGAACTCGATCGGTCTGCAGGGGCCGGGAATCGACGCGTTCCTCGCGGAGACGCTCCCGAGGCTCGCTGCCCAGCAGCTTCGCGTCTGGGTCTCGGTCGGAGGATTCTCCGCGTCGGACTACGCGGGTATCTGCGAGCGTCTCGACGGGAGGGACGATGTCGATGTCGTCGAGCTCAATCTCTCGTGTCCGAACGTCGATGAGGCCCCTGAGTCCGCTGCCGAGATCGTCGCCGCGTGCCGCGAACGGACGAAGGCGCGGCTCTATGCGAAGCTGTCTCCGGCGAGCTCCGACATCGCCGAGTCTGCCCGTGCCGTCGTCGCGGCCGGAGCCGATGGCCTGACGCTCGTCAACACGCTCAGGGGCATGGCACTCGATCCGGCCACGTTGAAGCCTAAGCTCGCGCGGGGCTTCGGTGGCTACTCCGGCCCGGCCCTCAAGCCGGTCGCCCTCGCATGCGTCTCGGCCTGCGCCCGCGCGGTCGATGTTCCCATCGTCGGACTCGGAGGCGTGCAGTCCGGCCAGGACGCGCTCGAGCTGATCGCGGTGGGCGCAAGCGTTGTCTCCCTGGGCACGGTTCTGTTTACCGATCCGGCAGCACCAGCCCGGATCCGCGAGGAGCTGCGGAGCGAGGTCACGGCGCGTGGATACGGCGATTCGCTCGACGTTCGTGGTACTGCCAACAGTTGATCGAGCGATTTCCCTGCAAATGGGTGAAAACGGTTCCCCTTGACCCTGCCTCCTGGATTGCTAGACTCGTCCGCTCATGGTCGCGTCGAAGATTCAGGTGCAGGCACCCGCTCGGTCGCTCGACCAGAGGATGGAAGCACTCAAGCGCGCAAACGACATTCGTGTCCGTCGTGCCCAGCTGAAGAAGGATCTCAAGGACGGCACGGTTCAGATCGAAGACATCCTGCTCGATCCGCCCGAGTACGTCTCGACAGCAAAGGTCTTCGACATGTTGATGGCCGTCCCGAAGTTCGGCCGTGTGAAGGCTGCGCGACTTCTGAACCAGTGCAGAATCAGTCAGTCGAAGACGGTCGGCGGGCTTTCCGATCGACAGCGCGCTGAGCTCGTGTCGCTGTTCAATCGATAGCTCGAGCGGCCCACGGCGTGCACTACGCTCCCGTCTTCGTGATCACCGGCCCATCGGGGGCCGGCAAGGGGACGCTGATCAAGGCTCTTGTCGAGCGTATCCCCGCCCTCGAGGTGGCGATCTCGGCGACGACCCGTCCGCAGCGGCCCGGCGAGACGGACGGGGTCGAGTACCACTTCCTCGACGAGCAGACGTTCGTGGCGCGCATCGCGGACGGCTCGTTCCTGGAGCACGTCGAATACGTGTCGGGGAAGCGGTACGGAACCCTGCAGACCGAGATGCAGCGTGTCGCCGACGACGGCCGCGTCTGCGTTCTCGAGCTCGAGCTCGACGGGGCGCTTCGCGTGCAGGAGACCGTTCCGGGCAGCGTGACCCTCTTCATCGCAGCGCCGGTCGAGGAGCTCGAGCGGCGACTCCGGGACAGGGCCACGGAGTCCACCGGTGAGATCGGGGCCCGCATCGAGCTCGCTCGCCATCAGCTCGAACAGGCGCACAACTTCCGCTACATGGTTCGAAACGACGACGTCGAGCGGGCGACCGGGATCGCTGTGCGCCATCGTCGAGCAGGAGCTCGAGTTCGCAGCTACCATGACATCCTCGTGATCGAACCTCGCATCGATGACCTTCTGGAGCACGTCGACTCGCGTTATGCGCTCGTCATCGTCGCTGCGAAGCGCGCCCGCCAGATCAACAGCTATCACCATCAGCTCGGTGAGGGAATGGGCTTCGACAGCGCCCCGCCGCCGTTGATCGAGTCGCGCTCGAAGAACTACCTCACGATGGCGATGGAAGAGATCGCCCAGGCGAAGATCCGCTACACCTCGCCCGCGTAGGGCGGGACCTGTTCCGCTCGGCCTAGCCTCTTCGTTTCTCTCGCGCTCACCACTCAGCGTGTCGTAACGGGCACACTACGTCTGTGGCGCGGATCATTCTCGGGATCACCGGCGGAATCGCGGCCTACAAGGCATGCGAGGTCATTCGCCTGCTCGTGACTGCGGGCCACGACGTCCTTCCGGTGCCGACGCGTGGGGCGGAGCGTTTCGTGCAGGCGGAGACGTTCGCCGCCCTCGCGCGCAATCCCGTTCCGGCGATGGACGCTGCCGGCCTCTACCCGCACCTCCAGCGCGTCGACCTCGTGGTCGTTGCACCACTCACCGCCCATACGATGGCCCGGATCGCCCATGGGCTCGCCGATGACGTCCTCACGGAGGCGGTGCTCGCGCACGACGGGCCGTTGCTCGTCGCACCTGCCATGAACACGCGCATGTGGCAGCACCCCGCCACGCGGGCCAACCTCGCGCTGCTCGAGGAGCGGGGCGTGGAGATCGTCGGTCCGGGCAGCGGCGAGCTCGCAGAGGGCGAGGTCGGTGTCGGGCGGATGGCTGAACCGGCCGAGATCGTCGGGCGGATCGAAGCTCTCCTCGGCCAGTCGAGCAGCCTGGAGGGGCTCGACGTCGTCGTCACTGCCGGAGGCACCCGGGAGCCGCTCGACTCCATCCGTTTCATCGGCAACCGCTCATCGGGTCGGATGGGGATCGCGCTTGCCGACCAGGCGCACAGGCGCGGTGCTCGCGTCACGCTGCTGGCGGCAAACGTGGCGAGTACCGCTTCCCGCGGGCGTCGAGGTTGTCGCCACGCCGACCGCAGCCGACCTCGAGCGCGAGGCACTCCTTCGCGCAGGAGCCGATGTGATCGTCATGGCGGCCGCTGTCGGTGACTATCGAGCGGCAGCGCCGGTCGATGGGAAGCGGGTGAAGGACGGCGATGCGTGGCACGTCGAGTTGACGCCGACGACCGATATCGCGCTCTCACTCGGGCAGCGGAGAACGCCGACCCAGGTTCTCGTGGCCTTCGGAGCCGAGCACGGTGCGGCAGGGCTCGAGCGCAAGCGCGGGATGTTGGCAGAGAAGCACGTCGATCTCGTCGTCTACAACGATGTCGGGCGAGCCGACATCGGCTTCGACTCGGCCGACAACGAGGTCACTCTCATCACCGCCGACGGAGAAGCCCATGTGCCGCTCGCCCCGAAGCCTGCCATAGCCGCCGCGGTCCTCGACGAGGTCGAGCGGCTCCTGGAGCAGCGCAGATGAGCGAGGCCGTCGTCCTCGAGCCCTCCAGAGCGCAGGCGGCCGCGGACGTGGCGGAACGAGTCGTTGCGAGCCTCGCGACGGTCGTGCACGCACCCGCGGAGACGCTGAGGCTGCCGCTTCTTTGCCTTCTGGCGCGAGGCCACGTGCTCGTCGAGGACGTGCCGGGCGTCGGCAAGACCGTGCTTGCAAAGACCCTTGCGCGCACGCTCGATCTTCGGTTTTCGCGGCTTCAGTTCACGCCTGACCTGCTGCCGTCCGACGTCACGGGCGTGAACGTCTACGACCAGCAGGAAGCGCGGTTCCAGTTCCGACCGGGGCCGATCTTCGCCAACGTCCTCCTCGTCGACGAGATCAACCGGGCCTCGCCGAAGACCCAGTCGGCGCTCCTCGAGGGAATGCAGGAGGCGCAGGTGACGGTCGACGGGGAGACCTATCCGCTCGAGCGGCCGTTCCTGACGATCGCCACGCAGAACCCGGTCGAGTACGAGGGTACGTACCCTCTCCCGGAGGCCCAGCTCGATCGCTTTGCGGTGCGGATGGCGATCGGCTATCCACCGACCGCGGAGGAGGCTCGCATGCTCTCCGAGCAGACCGGAGACGAGCCGCTCGACCGTGTCAGCGCCGTCGCAGGCCGGGCGGAGATCGAAGATGCCATCCTCGCGGCACGGGATGTCTTCGTCGAGGAGAGCGTGACGCGCTACGTGGTCTCGCTGCTGCAGCACACCCGCGACAATCCTCATCTCGCCCTCGGCGCGAGCCCCCGATCCGGGATCGCGCTGCTCCGCCTGGCGAAGGCCCATGCGCTCGTCAGTCGGCGCGAGTATGTCACGCCTGATGACATTCGCGCCATGGCGGAGCCCGTCCTGGGCCACCGGCTGCTTCTCGCCCCGGAGGCCCGCTCGGCGGGGCTCGGTCCGGGAGACGTCGTGCGAGAGGCACTCGAGGGCGCGCCGCCACCGGTGTGAAACGCCGAAGCTCCGTCGCCTTTACGCTCGGGGCAATCGCCCTCGCCGCCTCGTGGGCCTTTGGCTCGACCCCCGCCATGGTCGTCGGCGTGGGACTTCTGCTGGCCGGCCTGTTCTCTCGAGCCTGGTCCAGGCGCGCCCGAGGGGCGCTCGACCTGGAGCGACGCCTGCTACCCGGCGAGCGGCTCGAAGGTGGAGACGTCCGCCTCGTCGTTCGAGCGCGTCGCAACCGTCAGCTCATCGGTGGGGCCGTTGCGCTGCGCCAGCGGCTCGGCCCGACGGAGCGTGATCTCCGAATGCGCGGAGCGCAGGCCGAGATCGTCTTCTCCGGGCTCCCGCGCGGGGCACACGTGCTCGGGCCGCTCGAGGTGACCTTGACCGATCCGCTCGGTCTGGAACGTGTCCAGGAGCGCCTCGACGACGGCCTCGTCGTTCTCATCCGCCCGCGTGTTCCGACGCTCCGTTCGGTCTTCTCGAGCCAGGGCGCTCGAGAGTCCGGTGCCGCCCGCTCGGCGTTCCGCAGGCCGTCCGGCTTCGAGATCCATGCCATTCGCGACTACGCACCAGGCGAGCCCCTCCGGGCCGTTCACTGGCCGAGCACGGCAAGACGTGGAAGCCTGATGGTGAAGGAGCTCGACGACGCGCCAAGGGACGAGCTCGTGATCGTCCTCGATCAGGACGCCGACGGGACCGCGGGATCGGCAGACAACTCGAGCTTCGACGCGGCGGTGCGAGCCGTTGGCGCTCTTGCCATCGCGCACGCACTGTGGGGACGTCGCGTCGTGATCGTGGGCTCGTCGCCGTCGTTCAACCCCGTGCGGGTGAGCTCGGGTGGGCATGACTGGGACGTCGCGCTCGATGCTCTCGCCGCCGTGATGCCACTCGTTGGAGCCGGTGTCACCCGGACGCTCCGTGCGGCGGCAGGGCCATTGGCGCACGCGCGCGAGATCATCGTGGTGACCGGGCGACCCGAGCTGGCCGTCGAGCCGCTGATCGAGTTGAGAAGTCGCGGTCGCGCGACGGCACTCGTTGCAGTTGCAGCCGAGACGTTCGTCGGTCGAACGCGCGATCGAGCCCAACCCGCACTCCTACGGGCCGCGTCTCAGGGAGTCTCCGTTGCGGTCGTCTCGGCCGACACGCCGATCGAGGATGCCCTGGCGGGTGGGCTGACGAGGTCGCTCAGTGCGTAGCGCACGCGTGTGGCGGGTTGCCGCTGCCGCCATTCCGGTGACAGCCGTCCTGTACGCATGGGCGACGCTCGAGGTTGACGCGCGCCCAGGCGTCTTCATCCCCGTTGCGTTAGCGGCGGTGATGGCGTCACTGCCGGCGCGCGCAGGTGTCCGCCTGGGTGTCGCCGTTCTCGTCTGGCTGTCTGTTGCGATCGTGCTCGCGCGCACGGCGTCGGCGAGCGTCCTCGAGATCGTGGATCGAGCAGCGTCGGATGCGTACGCGATCGCCCCGCCGTTCGTTGCCGGGACACACACCGAGCTTGCTGCGCTCGTCGTGCTCCTCGCGGCCGCATTCGCTCTTGCAGCCGCTGTCTTCGCCTCTGACAGACCGTTCGTTGCTGTTGTCGTCGTGGCGGGCGGAGTGGGTATCCCGGCGACCATCAATCCGTCCCGGAACACGATCGCGATGGGTGCACTCGCACTCGTCGCCGTCCTCTGGCCGATCGCCGTCGCTGCCATGCCGGATCGAAACGCATTCGGCCCCGGTATTGCCGTCGTCGCGGCCGTCACCGTCGCCGCGGTCGTTCTTGCCGGGATCGGTGCGCGACCGTCGGTCGCTGCGCTCGATTGGCGTACCTGGGACCTGTTCGGGGAGTCGCACGCGGGGCGTACCGTTGCGCTGGTCTGGAGCTCGAACTACGCGGGGATCGACTTCCCGCCCGGGAAGACGACCGTGCTCCGGATCACGGCGCCGCGTCGTGGCCTCTACTGGCGGGCGACGACGCTCGACTCCTTCGCAGGGGATCGTTGGGTCGAGGCGTTGTACTCGGCAACCGAGGGGATAGCGGGAACGAGCCTTCCCCCGGACGCGCTCCTTCCGGCTGCCGCAGCGACGCCGCGCAACTGGGTGAAGCAAGAGATCGAGGTGCAGGCCCTGATCGACGATCACGTGATCGCTGCGTCGCAGCCGGTCGCCATCGAGACGGGCTCGGTCTCTCCGCCGCGCGTCCTCAGCGGCGGGGTCATGGTCAAGGCGGGCGGATCGGTGGCTCTCCGCCGATACACGGTCTGGAGCTACGCACCGAGGCCAACGCCGGCCGAGCTCGTCCAGTCGGCGCCGGAGTATCCCGTGTCGCTGTCGCGGTTCCTCGATGTCGGGCGGCCAGAGGTGCCCCCTTTCGGATCGCCGGGCCGTGCGGCAGTGGTCGAGTCCATCTTCACCGACACGCGATTCCAGGCGCTACTGCCGTACCGCGCCATCTGGCGCGACGCGCGTCGACTGACCGCGAAGTCCCGATCGCCGTTCGAGGCCACGGTCGCGATCGAGCGCTGGCTACGATCGAGCGGCGGCTTCGTCTATGACGAGCGCCCACCACTCTCGAGAGCCCTGCCGCCGCTCGCAGACTTCGAACAGCGAACGAAGAGCGGCTACTGCCAGCACTTTGCAGGGACGATGGCGCTGATGCTTCGCTACCTCGGGATCCCGGCGCGCGTGGCCGTCGGGTTCTCCAGCGGCACCTGGAAGGACGACGGTTGGACGGTCACGGATCACGATGCGCACGCGTGGGTCGAGGCGTGGTTCGCCGGGTATGGCTGGCTCCCGTTCGACCCGACACCGGGGCGCGGCACGTTGTCCGCCACGTACACGAATGCCTCGGACTCCGCCGACGCGATCCGGGCGCTCGGAACGGGTCGGTTCCTCGGCTCGTCGGCGATCGGCCGCACGCCGACGCGCAGAGGCACTCCGACCCCGCTGCAGGAGTCGACCGGGAGCGGTGTCAACTGGATAGGGGTCGCTCCGTTCGCCGTCATCGTCGCGGCGCTCTTCGTGCTCGCCGGGGCGAAGGGCGTGCGGCGATTCAGGCGTTCATCGGTGCGCGACCCCCGAGGGCGCGCATCCGCTGCACGCGCCGAGCTCGCTGCCTTCATGAGCGATCAGGGCGCACCCGTGACGACCTCGTCCCCGATGTCGCAGCTCGTCGTCGAGCTCAGAGCGCTCGGCGTCGGAAGCGACGCGTTTGCCGGCGCATTCTCTCGCGCGCGCTACGGGCCGCCGGCGGTCGCGGCTGCCGCTGCGGAGCAGACGCGAGCAGAGCTTCGCAAGGTGCTCTCCGTCCTGCGCGAGCGACTCGGGCCTGGTAGGCGGCTCCGCGGCTTCTTCGCGTTAGCGATCCCTGCGCAGGGGCTAGTGGCCTCTCCGGGAAATCCTGCCACGCTTCGCGTGGCTGCAAACACGTCGCAGGGCGTCGTCCTCGGTCGCTCCCGTACAGGCAAGTATGGAAGCTCCCTGCGTCCTCGCCCTGCTCGGTTTTCGCCGGCGAACCACGTCAGGATTTCCCGGAGCGACCACTAGTCGGCGTCCAGATCGGCGAGCAGCGTCGCGTAG
Organism: uncultured Thermoleophilia bacterium; assembly: GCA_963741655.1. Classification (GTDB taxonomy): domain Bacteria; phylum Actinomycetota; class Thermoleophilia; order Gaiellales; family Gaiellaceae; genus Gaiella. The sequence continues at coordinate 391,555 of CAVUIQ010000009.1, read as the reverse complement.
CGCCGGAAGCGACGTGTCGCCTGCTTCGTGAACTCCGCCACATACTCCGCGGACGCACCTTCATCCAGTGAGCGCGAGTAGGACTCGCGGATGTCGAGGAGGCGGTCCGCGATCGCGTCGACGACCAACTGGTAATCGCCGTACGCTTCCTCCGCCTCGTCAGCGTGTGCTGCGTTCCAGGCCGACTCGGCCTCGACGGCCTCCGCCAGGAGCTCGGAGTCGTCGGCCGCGAAGAGATCGAGTTGGCGCTCGACGAGATCGTGGAAGCGTCGGCGCCGTCCGAGCCTCATACGATCTCGCCGTAGACGTCGAGGTGGATGCCTGCCGCGTTGTCCCAGGTCAGTGCTTCACGTGCCCGCGCAGCCCCGGCGCGCGCCTCTGCGAGCTCGTCAGCGTCGTGGAGGAGAACGCGAATCGCTTCACGCAGCGCGATGACGTCTCCGGCGTCGACCACCCGACCCGCTCCGAATGCCCCGACGATCTCGCCGAGCCCCCCGACGTCGTAGACGACGGCGGGGACGCCCGCACCGAGCGCCTGCAGGAGAGCACCGGACTGATCGAGCTCCGCCCGGTAGGGAAAGACGGCGATCGTGGCGGCGCCGAGCGCGAGCTCGAGATCGGGCTGCCCGAGGTAGCCGAGGCGCCACTCGGCACGGTCACCTGCCGCGGTGCGCAGTGGAGTCAGGTCGATTCGGGGGTCACCCGCGACGAGCAGGCGCGCCCCGGGGACACCGAGTACGGCGTGAACGGCATCCGGGAGCCCCTTGTACTCGCGAATCACACCAAGGGAGAGCACGGTCATGCCATCGTCAGTGCGGACGGGGGCGCTGCGAAAGACCGGATGGGGGATGACACGTAGCTTTGCCTGCGGTACGCCGAACGCGGCGAGCGTCCGACGCCCGCGCTCGCTGTGGACGACGATCCGGTCGAAGCGTCCGAAGAGTCGGCGCCACGTCCGCGAGTGACTCGCCGTCCTCCGCGGGAGCAGGTCGTGAGCAGTGAAGACGAGTGGCACGCGGGTCCGCAAGAGCCAGGCGTCGACGTCTGGAGCGCCAACCCACTGCAGATGCGCGACGTCGCACGGCGCGAGCCCAAGCCGGGCGAGAGCGATCGGGTGCTCGAGTGCCTTGACGGCGAGCCGCGCGTGCGTGTGCCGGATCCCGGTCGAGAGGCGGTACAGGGAGTCGTCGACGGCGTAGCCGGCGGCTTCCGGCACGGCTCCGTACCGGAACCGCGACGTCAGAAGGCGCACGTCGGCACCTCGACGGGCGAGCGCTCCGGCGAGCGCATGGTCGTACGGCGGGGTGTACGCGGGAGGATCGGCGAGGATGACACGCATCGGCCGCCAAGCCTAGAGAAGCCGCCGGGCGATGCGTGTAGGGTCTCACCCGTTGCTCCCGTCGTGCAAGATGGCCTCATGCCTGCTGCACCCGCCCTTGCAACACCAACCGGTTTCGCAGACGCGCGCGCGCAGTTCCCCGTGCTCGAACAGATCGCGTACCTGAACGCGGGCACCTTCGGACCGCTCTCCCGCAGCACCGTCGAGGCGCTCCAGGGCGAGATCACGCGCGACTTCGAACACGGGCGGAGCGGGGGGCCGTGCTTCGAGCGCACCATGGCGCTGCGTGAGACCGTGCGGGAGCATCTCGCGTCCATCGTCGGCGTCGAGGCGGAGCACGTGACCTTGACGAGCAGCACCACCGATGGCTGCAACATCGTCCTCGCGGGCCTCGAGCTTCAGCCCGGTGACGAGGTGGTGACGACGTCGGAGGAGCACTTCGGCCTCCTCGGCCCGCTCCATGTCTCGGGCGCGCGCGTCGTCGTCGCGCCACCCGATCCCGAGGCGATCGTTGCAGCGGTGACGCCGCGCACGAAGCTCCTGGCCCTCTCGCAGGTGCTCTGGACGACGGGCCGCGTGCTCCCCATCCGCGAGCTCCGGGAGACAACCGGCATCCCCGTACTCGTCGACGGTGCACAGTCGGTGGGGGCGATCCCCGTCAGCGCCGGCGGGATCGACTTTCTCACGATCTCGGGGCAGAAGTGGCTCTGTGGGCCCGACTCGACGGGCGGCCTCGTCGTTGCCGACCCCGAGCGTCTACGCGTCTCGTCGCCGAGCTACTTCGCGCAGGCCGGCTACGAGCTCGACGGCACCTTCTCGCCCCGTCCGGGCGCCGCACGCTTCGATCCCAACTGGATCTCCACGCCGGCACTCGCCGGGTTCCTGGCAGCGATCGGCGGACGCCCCGAATGGGCCTTCCCGCATGCCGCGGCAGTCGCTGACCGCTGTCGCGACCGCCTTGCGGCGATCGTCGAGGTCGTGACGCCCACCGACCGATCCACGCTCGTAGCCTTTCGGCCTACCCGGGAGCCCAGCGAGGTCGTCGCCGATCTCCACGAGGCCGGCGTCCACGTGCGCGAGATACCCGGCTCCGGCCTCGTCCGCGTCTCCTGCGGCTGGTGGACGTCGGAAGGAGACCTCGACCGGCTCATAGCTGCGCTCGGCTCGTGAGGGAAGGAGCCTGCCCCTGCGGTGCCGTGCGGTACGCGATCGACGGCCCGATCCGCGACATCCTCGTCTGTCACTGTGGTGCGTGCGTCGCGGCGACCGGCGGCCCCTGGGCTGCGTCGGCCGTTGCTCGGGACGATCTCACCGTTGTCGACGAGTCCGCACTCACGTGGGAGCGCGCCACGGTCTCCGAGCACGACGCCCTTCGCGGCTCGTGCCGAACGTGCGGGACCGTGGTCTTCTGGGATGCGCCGGGGCGGCCAACGGTGTCATTCGCCGCCGGCACGCTGGTCGATGCGTCGGATCTCGAAGTGGCCGGGGAGATCTGGGTCGGAGAAGCCGCGGCCCGCAACGCGACCGCGTCGCATCCCGAAGGCCTCCCTGCGTCGGTCGCTGTGCCCTGGCGGCGCTGAGCTAGTGGTTGGGAACGGGGAGCCCGAGGTCGCTCGCGATGGGCTGAAGCGCGGCGACGACGTTCGCGATGTGCTGATCGAGCTCGAGTCCGAGGAGCTCGGCGCCGGCGTAGACCTCATCGCGATGCACGCCCGCCGCGAATGACGGTTGCTTGAGCTTTTTCTTCACGGACTTCGGCTCGAGCCCCTCGAGCCCGGTCGGCCGGACGAGCCCGCAGGCGTGGATGAAACCGGACAGCTCGTCGCACGCGAACAGCGTCTTCTGCAACAGCGTCTCGCGCGGGATCTGGAGATGTTCCGCGTGCGAGAGCACGGCCAGGATCATGACCTCCGGGTAGCCCTCCTCGCGCAGGATCGGCGCACCGTCCTGCGGATGCTTGTCGAGCGTGGGGTGGATCTCGTAGTCGAAGTCGTGCAGCAAGGCCGTACAACCCCAGAGTTCCTCGTCCTCACCGAAGTGCCGCGCGTACCACCGCGTCGACGCTTCGACGGCCAGCGCATGCCGGAGCAACGATTCGCTCTTCGTGTACCGCGTCAGCGTTGCCCACGCATTGTCTCGGGTGACCTCCACAGCACGGGTACGATAGCGCCCGCCTCATGCAGTCGTTTGTCATCCAGGGCGGTCGCCCACTCTCCGGCACGATCCGCGCGTCCGGCAACAAGAACGGCGCTCTGCCGATCCTCGCCGCGACCGTGCTTGCCTCCGAAGAGGTCGTGCTTTCGAACCTACCCCGGATCCGGGACGTCGAGGTGATGGTCGAGCTACTCGTCGACCTCGGCGCGGATGCGACCTGGACCGGGCCGAACGAGGTGCGCGTCGACAGCTCCGGCGTGTCGAAGACCGAGCTCGACCCCGACCTCTGCCGAGAGATCCGCGCGTCGTTTCTGCTTGCAGGCCCACTGCTCGCCCGGTTCGGACGGGCAGTCGTCCCGCCCCCGGGTGGCGACGTGATTGGCCGCAGGCGGCTCGATACGCACATTCATGCCTTCGCCGAGCTCGGTGTGACCATGGAGATCAACGGCGCCTACGATCTGCGCGCCGACAAGCTCGTCGGCAAGCGCATGTATCTCGACGAGGCGTCGGTGATGGGCACGGAGAACGCGATCATGGCGGCGGTGCTGGCCGAGGGCGAGACGATCGTCGGGCACGCGGCGTGCGAGCCGCACATCCAGGATCTCTGCCGCTTCCTCGTCGGCATCGGCGCCCGGATCGAGGGGATCGGCTCGAACGTCCTCCGGATCGAGGGAGTCGACCGACTCGGCGGCGGCTCGTACCGCATCGGACCGGAGCACATCGAGGTTGCCAGCTTTGCCGTCCTCGCGGCGGTGACCGGTGGTGACCTGACGATCGAGGACGTCGAGCCGGACGATCTGATCGCAATCGTTCCGGCGTTCCGGAAGCTCGGGATCGAGTTCGACGTCGGGGAGACGACGCTTCGTGTGCGTCCGGGTCAGGAGCTCGCCGTCGTCGACGATCTCGGCGGACAGATCCCCAAGCTCGAGAGTGGCATCTGGCCGGCCTTCCCCGCTGACCTCACGTCGATCGCGGTCGTCGCGGCGACGCAGTCCAACGGCACCGTTCTCGTCTTCGAGAAGATGTTCGAGAGTCGGCTCTTCTTCGTCGACAAGCTGGTCTCGATGGGGGCGCGGATCATTCTCTGTGACCCGCATCGGGCCGTCGTCACCGGCCCGGCGAAGCTCTACGGCCAGCGGCTCGAGAGCCCCGATATCCGCGCCGGAATGGCGATGGTGATCGCCGCCCTCTGCGCCGAGGGCCAGTCGAGCATCGGCAACATCCGTCAGATCGACCGTGGCTACGAGCGGATCGACGAGCGTCTCAGGGCGCTCGGTGCGGACATCGTGCGCGAGGAGCTGTGAGCGGCGCCCGCATCGCTGCCGGCAGCGGCGAGACCAACGTCGCGACGGGTGTACCGCTCCTCGACCACCTGCTCACCGAGCTCGCCGCGGCCGGGCGGTTCGATCTCTCGCTCGAGATCGACCCGGGGGAGCCTGCGGCCGAGGTCGACGCCGCCGGGGCCGCCCTCGGCCAGGCACTCGCACCACTCCTGCGTCGTGGAGCACACGGCAGCGGCGTGATGCTCGCAACCGAGGCGCTCGCGCTCGTCGCCGTGGAAGCGTCCGGCCACGGTCTCGTGGCTTCGAACGCAGACCTCACGGGAGCGGGTGGTCTCGGCTCCGACATCGCCGCTCGCTTCCTGGCCACTCTGACCGAGGCCGCGGAGCTGACGCTGCACGTGCGCCTGATCGAGGGCGAGAACACCGACCACGTCCTCGAAGCAATCTTCAAGGCACTGGGCGTCGCACTTGCCGAAGCCCTCAACTCCTAGCATTTGGAGGCAGACCATGGAAAAGATCGTCATCCGCACCGAGAACGCTCCCGCACCGTTTCAGGGGGCGCCCTACAACCAGGCGATCCGTGCCGGCGACCTCGTCTTCGTCGCCGGCCAGCTCGGCCTGAAGCCGGGCGACTCCACGATCGAGGGCGACATCACCGCGCAGACGGATCAGGTCCTCCGCAACCTCACGGCAATTCTCGAAGAAGCAGGAAGCTCACTCGCGAACCTGGTCAAGACGAGCGTCTTCCTCCAGGATCTCGGCGACTTTGCCGCCATGAACGAGGTCTATGCGCGGTACGTGGGCGATCGTCCTCCTGCTCGCTCGACGTTCGAGGTCTCGCGGCTGCCGTCGGGGGCGCTCGTCGAGATCGAGGCTGTCGCGCACGTGTGATCCGGCTACCCGCAGCCTGCCGCCGCTGAGGATCCGCCGGTCGCCGCGTCGCCAGCCCACCCGGCGGTTGCCGTCCACGATCCTGGCGCGGCTGTCGCTGAGTCAGCGTACGATCCGTCGGCGCCGGTGGTTACGGAGCGCACGATCGGGGTCGCGCCGGGGGCCGAATAGGTAACCACGACCGTTACCGCGGACCGAGCGGGCGTGAGGGTGCCGGAACTCGTTAGCTGCACGGCTCCCGTCGCAGGATCGCCCGACGAGTGGCATGAGACCGTCATCGTCGATGCGGCTGGTGTGGGCGGAGGCAGGGGTGGGGTTGGGGGTGGTACCGGTGGCGGTATCGGAGTGCTCGTCGTGATGTCAACCGCACAGGTCGCCTGTGCGATGACCCTGATCCCGGCCACCACCGCTCCTCTCGCCACCCAGGATCCGCTTGCCGGCAAAGCGAGGCTCGTCGAGAATGCGCCTGTCCTTGGGTCCGGTGGGAGAGACACCGTCACGCCTGGGATGCCGGATCGAGCCAGCGAGACCACGACCGGGCCGGGAATCGGCCCGGCGGCCGTAGTGGACACCGATCCCGACACGAGGGCGACGCCCGCCTTGGCTCCCGCGGCGCAGTTGAGGGATAGCGCGGCGTTCGACACGGGGCCTCGAGGCGGTGTTGTCGTTCGAGCCAGTCGTCCGTTGACTCGAGCGACGACACGGACGCCGATCGGTGATGCCTTCCTCGCCTGCCGGTACGGGAACCGCACCACGAGGATCTTCCCTTCGGCGAGGTCTATCGAACGCGGTGGATGCGTCCGGATGGAACCACCGCAGCCGCGGCAACTCGGGTCGACGACCACGTCCACCGTTCCCTTGCAGCGTCCGATCGTGCACGCGATGCTGAACTGCACGGATCCCTGCCCGGGAGACCGGACGATCGGGCCGAACGCAAGCCCCGGCCCCGGGGGTCTGCGGTCGCAGGCACTCGGTCCTCGGACGGCCGCGTATTTCGCAGCCACCGTCCCGGCAGTCCAGAGGTAGTCCCCCCGACAGCTCGCCTCGACCCGCCGCGGAGCAGAGCCGTAGACGGCCCGCGGAAGGAAGACGAAGGGCTCCTCGAGCCGCAGCAACGAGGTGGCGTAGAGATTGTCGTGCGTCGTGAAGTACAGCGATCCGCCCGCTGTTGCCGAAACCGACTCCACAGAGCCGTTCGTATCCCAGTCCGTCCAACACGCCTCGAGGCGAGTCAGTTGCGTGATTCGCCTGGACGACAGGAGAAGTCCCTGCTGCGTGAACTCCCAGACGTACCCATGCTCCAGCACCGGGTCGCTCTCGAAGAGGGCTCCAAGAGACCCGACGAGCTGGGCTCGGTGCTCGCGGTACCACGAGCAGTCGATGCGCGTGCGGAGCGTCTCGGCGCCCGAGACGACGATGTTGCCGGTTGGGCCGAGCGTGATATCCGTCACCGAGTACGTTGCGTCAAGGATCGAACCACCATTGTTGAGGAACGTGGATTCCAGCGATGTCGGGCTGGATGGTGGCCGCACTTGCCACGACGCGAACACCGATCCAGAGCTTGTCGCTCCTGTGACCGTATTGCCAACCGGCGAGAGCGCCCACACGGTTCCGTCGTCACCTGCCGCGACGGCGACTACGCCGGGCACGCTGACCACCGCGAGAGGCTTGCCTGTCGGAGTAAGCCGCTGCAGCCGATTGTTGCCCGTGTCCGCAACCCAGAGATTGCCCCACGGGTCGACGGCAACGTCAGACGGCCTTCGCAGGCGTCGCCGCGACGTGCCGGACCCGCCGATTGCATACGACTCGTTGATGATGTCGGGACCGAATCGGCGGAGCTCGTTTCGGCGTCGGTCGGCGACCCACAGGCCCTTGCCGTCGTTCGTCGTGGCGAGGCCGACCCCTTCGCCAAGGATGCCGTCGGGCGTCACGATCGTGCCCGTTGACGCCGGCGGAGAACCGATCTCCGGCGCCCAGGGCGGCCCCGCGAGGGCAGATCCTACGACGAGCGCGGTCGCGCAGACCAGAAGGCTCACAGCGGCGAGCACGTGAAGGCGGGACCTCATGGCCGTGGCCCGAACTTGACGCCGGTTGCCGGAGGCAGCAATGGCACTGCGGTGACAAGCGTCCGCGCGCAGACGGCCCAGCCGTGGATGACGATGAGGGGGGCGAACGAGCGACGGGACCTGCCTCCTGTGTTGGAGTCCGTGTACTCCACCACCCATGATCGCTGCCGCCGCGCGGGGTAGCTCGAGGTGAGAACGAACGCCCCAGGCCCCGCCCGCATCGGCTGAAGCCGTGCTCCCCCGCCGATCGCCGTCTCGTCGCTCCCGCAGACGACTTCTGCCGATGTCGTCAGCTTGAGGCTCGTGTCCGACGCGTAGACTTCGACGTCCTTCTGGACAAAGCGCACATCGGTCCTGTACGCCCCGTGCTTGGGTTCCGCGCTCCCTGCGGTTCCGGGTGGCCCAGCGGGTCCTTGCGGCCCCGGCGCTCCGACCGGCCCGGTCTGGTTCCAGGTGAGCTCGGTCGTGCCATCCGGGCACCGCTCGGTGTCGTCAATGACGTAAAGGCTCTTCAGGACAGCGCCGGATCCGGCTGCGTCGGACGCGTAGCAACCGCGGATTGTTCCGTTTGCCGCTGGAATCGACGCGCGGGCGACCCCTGCCGCCACGACGACGACCGAGATGATGACGACGATGTTGGTACCTGACGGTCTGCGCATGTCCAGATCTCCTCTCGGCTACTTGAGGGTTGTGGAGCCAGGGCGGTACCCGGCGGCGGTGACGGATACGGTTGCTCCGGCTGCGACGTTCGTGACGGTTGCGTGACCGGCGGCGTCCGACGTCGTGGTGCGACCCGCGACCCTCACCTTTGCGCCCGCGACCGGATCGCCAACGTCGGTGACCGTGATCGTGGCCTTCCCCGTCTTGCTGTTGCGAGCTGTCCCGAGTGAGAGCACGGGAACGAGGTGAGTCGTCCACCACGAGACGGCAGAGCCGACGCCATACCGCGCAACGGCATCGAGCGGACCGGCAGATCCTTCCCCGGCGAGCTTGAACGACGTGACGCCACTCGCGGGTGGGGCGACCGTCAGCTGCTGGCCAAACCGGGACGCCGCCCTGTTGGAGCGGAGCGCGTGCAGCGTTCCGTCGCCGGACAGCCAACTTACCCAGAGACGCCCTGCCGGACCCGTGGACACATCGACCGCTCGGGCGTCAGCGTCCTTGGCGATCAGGCGTGGCGCTCCTCCGACACGGCCGAACCGGATACCCGCGGGGGACGTCAGCACCAGGTATATCCCCGGTGCAGCGACGCGGCCCGAGACGCCCACGTCAACCGGGGTGTCCGCGGCTCCGACGAACCGTTGGCCGCCGGCAGTCGGATAGACACTCTGTGTCACGATTCCGCGCCTGCCACCCTGGTCGACATACCACGCCGCGGTGATCGCACCCGTGGCGGCATCGGCGGCAACCTCGGGGTCGTACGAGTAGGGCACGGGAGGGAGCACGGTCGCCTGCTGCCCGCGTTCGAGACCCCGAAAGAACTGCGCGCCGCCACCGCCGATTGCGGTGACAGGGCTCCCGTCCCTGCCGACAACAGCGGCGACGTCCCGCTGATTCGCGAGAGAGCCGCCCCAGACAGCCTGGGAATCCAGGGTCCACGTCGCCCCCGATTGCGGACTTGTCGCAGTGTGGATCCCGACGTCATCTCCCGCGTCGCCCGCCCGGATCGAGCCGGGGAGGAACGCCCGCAAGCTCCCGTCCGACGCAACGACGGCTGCCGGGCCTACGATCGACTGCCAGCCCTTGACGATTCCGGCCCGACTGAGCGTGCCGTTGGTCGCGATCCGTGTGTCGAACGCAGCGCCCCCCTTGGCCCAGATGACGTGGAGGGTGCCATTCGACGTCCGAGCTAGACCCACACCGCTTGCAGCCCCGGGGTCGCTCAGCTGTCGCCACGCCTTCGAGCCCGACCCCGCAGCGCTCGCGGCCAGAATCACGGCCGGGACAAGAACGCCGACGATGAACAGTCGCTTCATGATCAACCTCTTTCGTGTTGGGGAGTAACGGTCGGCGCTGGTAGCCCCTCGACCGCGACGACACGGTCGAACGGGACGCTCGCTTCGAGGCAGGCTCGCCGGACATCGTCGACCAACGTCGCGTCGAACCACACGAACACGACTTCGTCTTCCGGAACGAGTACCGTGCCGACGTGCACGGCGGTCGGGCTTGCGTGAAGTGCGAGCCGACGATCGAGTGCCGCAACGTCAGTTCTCTGGACGTTCGGCCAGAAGCATTCGGCGACGAAGCGGGGGCGACTCTCTGCGTTCCAGGACATACAGTCGAACGTAGAGATCCGCTGGACGCGTTACATCGGGCGTTTCCCTATCCCCCGGCGTCACGTTCGCCCGACGGCCGACCGCCGAGCCGCGCACCGAGCTCGGCGCGGGAGCGAATCCCGAGCTTGCGGTAGATCCGCGCAAGATGGGCCTCGACCGTCTTCGGGCTCATGAAGAGTCTCTCTGCAATCTCACGATTCTTGAGGCCCGACGCGGCAGCATGTGCGACGGCCGACTCACCCTCCGTCAGTTCAGTCCCCACCCGGGAGAGGCCGAGGCGGGCAAGCTCGTCGCGCACCATCGCCGCATAGCGGGGAGCCGGAAGCGACTCGAACACCGCAAGCGCCGATTCGAGGTGACGCCGCGCCTCGCCCCGTCGCCGGCCGCGCCGTAGCAGCCTGCCCAACACGAGCTCCGTGCGCGCCCTCTCGACCGGCATCGGGAGGGCCTCGCACGCCACAAGAGCGGCCTCTGCCGCCGCCCTCGCTTCCTCTAGGAGACCTACTGCACCCGCGACCATCGCGCGACCGCGCTCGACTTGAACGCGAAGCCAGGGTCGCTCGAAGACGGCCAACCGACGTGCGAGCCTCCCCACCAACTCCTGGGCGCGATCGATCTCTCCGAGAGCGAGGAGCGCCTCGAGATGGTCGCCGTCATGTCGAAATCGGGTCGGCTCTCGCATCCCGATTCTGTCGAGCGCCACGGTCGCGCGGGAGAACGCTGCGTCGGCCTCGAGCGGCTTGCCCGCGGCAAGCTCCGCCGCCCCCAGGGCCGCTTCCGCGAGCGCGATGACGATCGCCTTCGTGGAGACGCGGAGCGCCTCCTGCGCATGGTTGTAGGCATCGTCGGTGCGTCCTTCGAGCGCGGCGAGTTGGGCCGCGCACGCATGCAGGCTGCTCAGGTAGGTCGACCCTGCGAGATCGTCCGACATTCGCAGTGCGGCGTCAAACGACTCGCGGGCCGCTCCGTGAGCCCCCCGCCACGTATCCACCTCTCCCAGAGCGAAGAGACAGGCGACGGTGAACTGCTCGTCGTTTCGCTCTCGAGCAAAGCGAAGCCGCCTAGCGAGAATGGCCCGCGAGTCGTCGAGCCTGTCAGTGAACTTCGCCCACATCTCCGGAACCGGGTTCTGATCGAGCATTCCCGCGTCCTCGAGGATCCCGATATCCGCAGTGATGCGTACCCGGTCGGGGGACCGGCCGGTCACAATGGCGAAGTACGCAGCCAGCAGTCGCGCTCGGGCGGCCAGCACGGCGTCGTTCTGTTCGTCACGAATCCGCACGAGCATCTCTGCGCTTTCGTGCGCATGATCGAGATCGTCTTCGTTCAGCCACGTCAGTGTCTCGTACGCCTCTGCCAGTCGGCCGAGTTCGGTGGTTTCGCTGATCGCGCGGTGACAGGCCGCAATACCGGCGTCGAAGTCCTGATCGCGCCAGCAGATCCACCCGAGTTTCAGGAGTGCACTCGTCGTTGTGACCGCCTGCGAGGCGGCGGCGATCTCTCGCTCGAGGACGACGCGTGCGTCCGGGGTCGATCCAGCAGCGTCGAGATACTCGGCATAGACCTCCGCTCGCTCGAGTCGTTGCTCACCGAGGCCTCGTGGCGTCAGCTGCAGGGCAAGTTCGGAGAGTTCGAGCGCAGCCGCGACATTCCCTCGCTCGTCGGCCAGGCGCGCGCCGGCCTCGGCGCCATCCGCGGCCGCGGCGTCCTGCGAGTGAGCAGCGAGCGCGAGATGTCTCGCTCGCTCGACGTCGTCTGGCTCGGTGCCTGCGAGAGCAAGGTGCGCTGCTCGACGCTCTGCGGGCGTCGCGATGTCGACCACCGCGGCGGCGAGGAGCGGATGGCTGAACCGAACACCCCCGTAGAGGTCCCGCTCGACGACACCGTCGTCGAATGCGGCGTCTAGGGCACTCGTGGGGTCCTCGAGCCTCTGGCGTGCCGAGAGAGCAAGGTCCAGAAGCACCGTCCGGGTCGGAGGCGGGAGCCGCAAGACACGATTCGCAGTGAGTCGCATCACGTCCCTCGGAAGGCTTGCCGGTGCCTCGGCTTCCCGGCCCGACCGCGTCAGTTCACGTGCCATCTCGAGCGCGTAGTACGGGTTTCCAGCTGAAGCGCGTGCGATCCGGACGAGCGTTGTCCTCCCGAGCGAGGCTCCGGTCCGCTCGACCACGATTTCGTGGAGAGCCGACAGGCTGAGTGGGCCAAGCGTCAGGATGTCGAGCTCAGGGCCTGGAAGCGCATCCTCGATTTCGGTGGCTGCTCCAACCGGCGGACGACGAGCGAGGAACACTCGCGCGCTCGTCGATCCGAGGCGACGGAGAGCATAGGTAAGCGCCGTACGTGACGGCTCGTCAAGCCACTGGATGTCGTCGATAGCCACGACGAGGCGTGCGTCGCGGGCGATGAAGTCCAACACGTCCGCCAGACCGCGACTGACGAGGCGCGCATCCGGAATCGCGAGCCGAGGCGCGAGAAGTGAGGCGGAGCGAAGACTGTCGGCGAGCGGCTCGGTCAGCACGCTGAGGAAGGATTCCGGAACCTCTCGAACGATATCGCCGAGCGCCGAGTAGGGGACGCGCGACTCGATCGCGGTCGGTTGGGCGGTGAGCACGGTCATTCCGGCGGCACGGGCTACGTCGACGCCGGCCCGCCAGAGCGCCGTCTTGCCGATGCCTGGCTCACCTTCGAGGACGATTGCGGCAAATCCGTCGTCCCGAGGCGCTGTGACTGCGTCGACGATTCGCGAGCGCTCTGATCGGCGGCCAACGATCTCGTGTCTCACACCTGCAGAATATGGGTTGGGCTCGTCGAGGGCCCGAAGATCTCGCCCCATTGAGCGAGGACCTGAGCGCACGGCGTGTCCGGGCGTCACAATCGTTGGGATGCCCTCCGAGATCCGCTCGTACATCCGCTCGCTCGAGATCGACGCGTACGTCGTCGGGGGCGCTGTGCGGGACGAGCTGCTCGGGCTTCCGCAGCGCGACGAGGACTTCGTGGTTCCGTCGCGTCGACCAGGCTCGAGCTGCGAGCGCTCCTCGAGCCGTACGGGCGGGTGGAGGACATGGAAGTGCACGGGCAGCTCGTCGGAGTTCGTCTCTACCCGAACGACCGAGTCATTCGCGCTCTTGCGCCCGCGGGAATCGAGCTCACCCCACCGCGCGCCGAGCGCTCGACCGGACCGGGGCACCGGGATTTCACCATCGTCAGCGATCCGTCGATCTCCCTCGAGGAGGACATGGCGCGCAGAGACTTCACGGTCAACGCCATGGCGCGTCGCCTCTCGGACGGCTCGCTGCTCGACCCCTTCGACGGCCAGGGAGACGTGGCTCGTCGGACGATCCGCACGGTCGCACCGACGAGCTTCGTCGAGGATCCGCTGCGGCTCGTCCGGGCACTCCGCTTCGTCTCGCAACTCGGTTTCGACGTCGAGCCCGAGACGCGGGCGCAGATGCGAGCGAGCGCGTCCCGTCTCGCGCACGTCTCCGCCGAGCGGATCGGCGGCGGCATCAAGGCGGACGGAATGGGCGAGCTGTCGAAGCTTCTCCTCGGCCGCGAGCCCCTGCGGGCGCTGCTGCTCGCACGGGACACCGGCGTCCTCACCGAGGTGATCCCCGAGTTCCTGCCGACGATCGGGTACTCGCTCCACACGACAAGACAGCCGCTTCCCCTCGAAGAGCACATCTTCGCCGTCGTGCAGAACGCCGCGAACGACGGCGCCCGCCTCGTCGTCCGCCTCGCCGCCCTCCTCCATGATCTCGGCAAGGTCGAGGCCGACGCGCAGAAGGAGAGCCATGCACTCATCGGGGCACGGATCGCGCGCGCCGTGCTCGCGAGGCTCCGGTACCCGACGGACGTGCAACAGGCAGTCGCGAGGATCGTGGCCGACCATGCGTTCTCGCTCGACGGCCGGATCGACGCGCTCTTTGCCCGGCGCTTCCTCGCCGAGCACGGAGACGAGCTCGCGTCCGACCTGATCGCCCACAAGCACGCCGATCTGAACGCGAAACCCGTTCCCGCCGAGGAGCGGGCGGCGCTCGCGGAGCTCGCGCGACTGATCGAGGAGGAGCGCGCGCAGCCACACAGGATCGGAGACCTCGCGGTCACGGGCGACGACCTGCTCGCGATCGGATTCACCGAAGGCCCGCGGGTGGGACAGGCGCTCGCTCACCTGCTCGACGCCGTCGTCACCGACCCCGCTCTGAACGACCGCGACCTGCTCCTCGCTCGCGCCCGCGAGGAGCTCGCATGAACGCTGCGACGATCGCCGAAGCCTACGAGGCGATCTGCGCCGAGGTCGGGCCAGGCGTCACCGTCGTTGCTGCGACGAAGTACGTCGCAGCCGAGCAGATGGGGGTGCTCGCCGAGGCGGGCATCGAGGTCGTCGGCGAGAACCGCGTGCAGGACATGCAGCGGAAGCACGAGCTGCACGGCGACCGGTTCCGCTGGCACTTCATCGGCGCCCTGCAGTCGAACAAGGCCCGCATCGTCGATGAGATCTGCGAGCTCGTGCACGCCGTCGAGACGGACTCGGCTGCGCGAAGGCTCACGATTCCTGCGCTGCTCGAGGTCAACCTCTCCGGTGAGGCGTCGAAGAGCGGGGTGGAGGAGGGGGAGATCGAAGGGTTTCTCGAGCGGCACCCCGGCATCTGTGGACTCATGACCATGCCACCGTTCAGCGAGGATCCCGAGGCGTCCAGGCCGACATTCCGGCGGCTGGCCAACCTGGCCCGGCAACACGGCCTGGCAGAGCTCTCGATGGGTACCTCGCAGGACTGGCGCGTGGGGGTCGAGGAGGGCGCAACCCTGATCCGCGTCGGCAGCACGCTGTTCCGCAGCTGACCCACGCCGCGATCCGACGTCTGGGATACCATCGTGCCCGTCATGGGCTTCTCGGACGTCTGGAATCGAACGCTCGTCTACTTCGGCATCGCCGAGGACGAGGACTGGGACGCGGACGGTCTCGAGACGCAGGAGGAGCTCGACCGGGAGTACCGATCGCGATCGACGCGCCAGAATGTCCGGCGGCTCCCCCGGCGCCGCGAGCCGGACGGCTGGACCGACGACAGCTCGAGCCTCGAGGCTGCCCCTGCTGCGACCGCAGTCGCTTCGTCGTCGCGGTCGTCTCGCCCCACGAGGCTGCGATCCGCCGACCCGGGCAAGACGAGCGTGCACCTCGTGTTGCCCCGGAGCTTCAACGACGCACAGCAGATCGCGGACAAGTTCAAGGACTCGGTGCCGGTGATCCTCAACCTCCAGAGCGCCGACAACGAGCTGTCGAAGCGCCTGATCGACTTTGCGAGCGGCCTGACGTACGCGCTGAACGGCAGCATGCAGCGTGTCGCCGACAAGGTGTTTCTCCTCACGCCGAAGAATGTCGAGGTGTCGGCCGAGGAGCGTGCCCGCATGCTCGACAAGGGTGGTTTCTTCAATCAGGCCTAGCGGCCTGATTGAAGAAACCACCGTTAGATAGGGCGACGAAGAGGGGGCGCAGGGAAGCTCGGCTGCGCGACGAAAGTCGCAGCGTGGGCTCTGCCGACACTGTCTTCCTGCTCGCTGACGTTGCATCGACCGTGCAGCAGTTCGTCTCGGTCTTCTTCGACGTCTACATCCTGCTGATTCTCGCCTACGTCCTGACGTCGTGGATCCGGATGCCGTACGCGCTCCACCGGGTACAGCGCTTTCTCGACGACGTCTGTGAGCCGTACATCCGCATCTTTCGCCGCGTTCTGCCATCGTTCGGCCCACTCGACCTCTCGCCGATCGTTGCCATCATCACGCTCGTCGTCGTCCAGCGCGTGCTGGTCGGCGTTATCGAGCGCCTGCAGTAGAAGGAGGAGACCGTCATGCCATTGACACCCGTCGAGATCAGACACATACAGCTCAAGCGGGGCCTGTTCGGCTACCGCAAGAGCGCCGTTCATCGGATGATGGACGACATCGCCGACAGCTTCGAGGCGGTGTGGCGTGAAAGGTCACAGCTCGTCGAGCGTGTCGACGAGCTCGAGACCGAGGTGACGCGTCACGTCGAGCTCGAGGGTCTTCTGCGCTCGACGCTCGTCTCGGCAGAGCGCGCATCGCAGGACCTCAAGGAGGCGGCGAGGCGTGAAGCCGACGTGATCGTGACAGAGGCCAATGCCGAGGCCCGGAAGGTGCTTCGTGATGCGATCACCGAGAAGGAGCAGGTGATGGGCGACGTCAGGCGCGTGCAGGCGCTGCTGCGCTCGGCTCTCGCTGTCGTCGACGAAGGGAATCCCGTTGGTTCCAGCGGCACCGAGAAGGAAGCGACGGAAGACTCATCCTCACCGGCACCGGGCTGGACGGCGTCCGCGCCGACAACCCAGCCGCCTCCCGTTTCCCTGCCGCCCCGCAGCGATTCGGACGATGTACGGAAGCTAGCCGGCTAGCCACCACTATCCTGTAGGGGTGATGAGCCCCAGCCGGGACCCGAAATCGATTCGTCTCAACCTCCGGGTTGCGCCCGGAGGGTCTCGTTCCGCCGTCGTTGGACGCCACGGCGACGCGTGGAAGCTCCGGGTCGTCGCCGCACCGGAACGGGGGCGCGCAAACGATTCTGTCGTTGCGCTCCTTGCCGCCACCCTTGACGTGAAACGCCCAAACGTCACGATCGTGAGTGGCATTTCCTCGAGGAACAAGACCGTCGAGATCGTCGGATTGACGCTCGACGAGGCCGAGAGCCGCCTCACCAACGCCCAGGAAGGAGCTTCATGACGATCGATCTTGCTTCGAGACGCGCCGAGCTCGTCGGTCTGCGGGAGCGCATGCTCCAGGCAGCTGCCGACCTCGTCGCTGACGACGAGGGTGGGGAGTACAACTCGCCTGCCGGAGATCAGCATCTCGCGGATCACGCGACCGATCTCGTCGACCGGGAGCTGGATCACTCGCTCGGCGAGAACGCCGAGAACGTCGTGGCAGAGATCGACGCCGCGATTGCGCGAATCGACGACGGCACCTATGGAACCTGCGCGAAGTGCGGATCGGTGATACCGCCGGAGAGGCTCGACGCCATCCCATACGCGGTTCTCTGTCTCGACGACAAGCGGCTGCAGGAGCACGGGTGAGCGAGCCGGCTCGCACCGCGCCGCCACGGCGCGTCGACGTCAGGATCGGATCCTCGACGAACGCCCTGCAGCCGATCTCGGGTGTAGAGCGGCGTCTCGGGGCTGGGCGCGCTCAGTGGGTCGCTCTTGTCGTCATCGCCGGCACGGCGATCCTCGCCGATCAGCTGACAAAGGCGATCGTCGTCGCGCGGCTGCCTCTGGGAGACACCGCTGTCACGATGGGGCCGTTCAGCATCCATCATGTTCAGAACAGCGGAATCGCGTTCGGCCTCTTCGCCGACTCGACCTCGGCGGTGATCGCTCTGACGGCGGTAGCCGTGGGGGCGATGCTCGTGTTCTTCGCGAGAACCGGTCAACGGCACCCACTCGTTCCCATCGCCCTCGGGCTCGTGATCGGCGGCAGCATCGCCAACCTGCTCGACCGCGTTCGGCTCGGCCACGTCACGGACTTCCTCGATTTCGCCTACTGGCCGGCGTTCAATCTCGCCGATACGTTCATCGTCGTCGGCGTCGGGCTGCTCTTCGCCTCGTTCGTTGCGGCCGACCGGGCAAGCCCTCGCGTTGGCACGGCTCCGCTTTCACGTTCCTGAGCTGCAGGCGGGGGCGCGGCTCGATCGTGTCCTTGCCGAGCGCCGCGAGGTCGCGTCTCGCGCACTCGCCGAGCGGCTGATCGCCGGCGGGCTCGTGTTCGTCGACGGCGAAGCCCGGGCGAAGAGTTTCCGACTCGAAGGGGGAGAGGAGATCACCGCCGAGATCGCCGAGATCGAGCCGCTGCGAGCGGAGTCGCTGGAGATCCCGATCGTCTGGGAGGACGACCATCTGCTCGTCGTGGACAAGCCCGCGGGCCTCGTCGTGCATCCGGCGGGTTCCACACGGACGGGCACGCTCGTTCAGGGCCTGCTGGAGCATGGCGCCGAGGGCGGTGACGACGACGACAGGCCCGGGATCGTCCATCGGCTCGACCGGAATACGTCCGGGCTCCTGATCGTCGCACGGTCGTCGATGTCGTACGAGCTCCTGCAGGAGATGATCCGCAAGCGCGAGGTCGAGCGGACCTACGCCGCGCTCGTTCGCGGTGTTCCGGCCTCGCTGTCGGGCCGGATCGAGGCCCCGCTCGGGCGTGATCGGCGCGATCGCACGCGCCACTCGCTGGATACAGCGACGCCGCGCGACGCGGTCACGTGGTTCGAGGTCGTCGAGGCCCTGCGCGCCCACACGCTGCTCGACGTCAGGCTCGAGACCGGGCGTACGCACCAGATCCGCGTTCATCTCGAGGCGATCGACCTGCCGGTGAGCGGCGATCCCGTCTACGGCGTCGCGGGCGATCTCGGGCTCGAACGCCAGTTCCTTCACGCGCGTCGCCTCGCGTTCGAACATCCGGTGACCGGTGAGCCGATCGACATCTCATCGGAGCTCCCTCCCGACCTCGCTGCCGCACTCGAGATCGCACGGCGTTGACGCCCGGGCGACGCCCGCTCTCGGCTACCATTCGGGCTCACGTTCCAACTACCCGGCGATCAGCGTCAGGGCGGTGGTGCTGTGGCTCCGCGATCGGAGCCCGGTTCCGTCAGGGCCCGTCGGAGCACGACCTCTGAAACCACACTGAAAGGGGCTGGTCCCGTTGGCAGTTGTCTCCATGAAGGAGCTGCTGGAGGCTGGAGTTCACTTCGGCCACCAGACACGTCGCTGGAACCCGAAGATGAAGCGTTTCATCTTCACGGAGCGCGGCGGCATCTACATCATCGACCTGCAGCAGACACAGCAGCTCGTCGAGGAAGCGTACGACTTTGCGCGCAACATCGCCGAGCGTGGCGGCACGATCCTGTTCGTCGGTACGAAGAAGCAGGCCCAGGACGCCGTTCGCACCGAGGCGACCCGTGTCGGGATGCCGTTCGTTGCGAATCGTTGGCTGGGTGGGTTGCTCACGAACTGGCGCACGATCCAGGATCGAATCGCCTACCTGCACGATTTGCGGAGGCTGAAGAACGACGGACAGCTCGCGCTGCTCCCGGCGAAGGAGCGCATCACGATGGAGGCCGAGCTCGAGAAGCTCGAGGCCAATCTCGGTGGCGTCGCCGACATGAAGCGTCAGCCAGACGCGATCTTCATCGTCGACCTGAAGAAGGAAGCGCTCGCCGTGCGCGAGGCCCAGCGTCTCCATCTGCCCGTGATCGCGATCGTCGACACGAACTGCGATCCCGACGAGGCACAGTTCGTCATTCCGGGGAACGACGACGCGATTCGTTCGTGCTCGCTGATCGTGCGCGCACTCGCCGACGGGATCGCCGCCGGCCAGAGCAAGGTCTCGGAGAAGGACTTCGCAGCCAAGGCTGCCGCGGCAGAGGCAGCAGCCGCCACCGAGGCCGCGGAGGCGGCAGCAGCAGCTGCCGAGCCCGCTGAGCCCGTCGCCGAGGAGGCCTCCGCGCCGGAGCACACCGGCGACATCATCGAGATCGAGGGAATCGGACCTGCGTACGCGGACAAGCTGAGAAGTGCCGGCATCCCGACGATCGAGGCGCTGCTCGAGAAGGGGGCGACGCCCGAGGGGCGTTCGACCCTCGTGGAGGAGACCGGGATCGACGCCGTTCGCGTTCTTCGCTGGGTCAACCACGCCGACCTCATCCGCGTCGTCGGCGTCGGCCCGCAGTTCGCAGAATTGCTCGAGGCGGCGGGGGTCGACTCCGTGCCCGAGCTCGCACAACGCAATGTCGACAACCTTGTCACGGGGCTTGCCGAGACGAACGAGGCGCGAAGTCTCGTGGGTCGCGTTCCGAGCGCGCACGAGGTCGCCGACTGGATCGAGCAGGCGAAGGCGCTTCCGCGCGTCGTCGCTCACTGAGAGGAGAACGAGAGTGACCGAGATCAGTGCAGGCCTCGTCAAGGAGCTCAGAGAGCTCACGGGCGCGGGCATGATGGATTGCAAGCGCGCGCTCCAGGACACGGAGGGCGACCTGGATGCCGCCCGCACGCTGCTCCGCGAGAAGGGGATGGCCCAGGCCGGCAAACGGGCCGACCGGCAGACGACGGAGGGGCTCGTCGGTGTGATCATCGACGGTGGCGTCGGCTCGATCGTGGGCGTCGGCTGCGAGACCGAACCCGTATCGAAGAACGAGGAGTTCCAGGCGTTCGCCGAGCGTGTCCTGCGAGCGGTACAGGCGGACGGCGTCGGCGCGGTCGAGTCGTTCGACGAGGAGCGCATGGGCCTTGTCGGCAAGCTTGGCGAGAACATCGTCATCGTTGATGCAGAGCGGTACTCCGACGCTACGACGATCGCTGCGTACGTCCACCCACCGGCGCACAAGATCGGTGTCCTCGTGGAGCTCGACGGCGGGGACGAAGCGCTCGCACGGCAACTCGCGATGCACATCTCGTTCGCAGCACCCGCGTGGGCGACCCGCGCCGAGGTTCCGGCAGAGACGATCGAGGCTGAGCGCCGGGTGTACCTGAACTCGGACGAGGTGCTCTCCAAGCCGGAGGCCGCACGTGAGAAGATCGTGGACGGGATGCTCGGCAAACGCTTCTTCGCGGCCTCACCCGGCGGGGTTCTCGTCGATCAGGCATGGATCCACGACCAGTCTGCGTCCGTCGGCTCGGCGCTTGCTGCAGCCGGCGCGACGTTGAAGGGGTTCAAGCGGATCTCGGTCGCCGGGTCGTGAGCGCGCAGGCGGACGACACGGTGGCCCCGCTGCCTGTCGGCATGCCGGTTCCGTTCCGCCGCGTCCTCCTGAAGCTGTCCGGCGAGAGCCTGATGGGCGACCGGGACTACGGCGTCGACCCGAAGACCGTGACCGCGGTCGCGAGGGAGGTCGTCGATGTCCGCAAGGCCGGGACGGAGCTCGCGATCGTCGTCGGAGGAGGGAACTTCTACCGCGGCATGGCTGCCGCCGCCGAAGGAATGGAGCGCGCGACCGCGGACTACGCGGGTATGCTCGCCACCCTGCTGAACGCCCTGGCGCTCCAGGATGCGCTCGAGAAGCTCGGCGCGCAGACTCGAGTGCAGTCGGCGATCGCCGTCTCGGAGGTTGCCGAGCCGTACATCCGGCGACGGGCGATGCGGCACCTCGAGAAGGATCGCGTCGTCATCTTCGCAGCCGGAACAGGGAACCCGTTCTTCACGACTGACACCGCTGCGGCGCTCCGTGCCCTCGAGATCGGGGCGGAAGCGATCCTGATGGCGAAGAACGGCGTGCAGGGTGTCTACGACGGCGACCCACGAACCGATCCGACGGCGCAGTTCCTGCCCGAGATCACCCACCTCGAGGCGATCGAGCGCGGCCTCAAGGTCATGGACACGACCGCGCTCTCACTCTGCATGGATAACCGCGTCCCGATTCACGTCTTCGAGCTCGCCGAGGGAAACATCGTGCGGGTTGCCTCGGGGGAGCGAATCGGCACGATCGTTGCGACCCGAGAGGAGGCCTGACATGACGGCGATCGAGGATTTCCTCGTCGATTGCGAGCTGCGGATGGACAAGTCGATCGGCGCTACCCGCGTCGAGTTCAACAGCGTCCGAACCGGACGGGCGTCGGCCGCGCTGCTCGATCGGATCACGATCGACTACTACGGAACGCCGACACCGCTGAGCAACATGGCGACGATCTCGGCGCCGGAGGCACGTCTTCTCTCGATTCAGCCGTACGACGCCACCCAGATCAAGGCGATCGAGAAGGCGATCCAGGAGTCCGACCTCGGGCTGACGCCGTCGAACGACGGCAAGCTGATCCGGCTCCCGATCCCGTCGCTCACCGAGGAGCGCCGAAAGGAGCTCGTCAAGGTCGTGCGCCGGTACGCCGAAGACGGCAAGATCGCGATCCGGAACATCCGGCGCGACGTGATGAAGCACCTCGAGGAGCTCGTCAAGGACGGCGCCGTGGGTGACGACGAGGAGCGGCGCGCCGAGGCGCAGGTACAGAAGCTCACCGACGAGCACGTGAAGAAGCTGGACGATCTCCTGAAGCACAAAGAGGCCGAGATCATGGAGGTCTAGTGCGGCGTCTCATACCGTTTGGCCCGAAACCGCATTGCTATGAGACGCCGCGCTACCCCAACCAACATGGAGTGGGGTGTCCCGCAACGATCATTTCGCGTCTAACGTGGCGGGAGACCCCACTAGCTCCCCTGTCGTGAGCGAGACAACCGGGATCAGCAACCGCGAGGCGCAGGCACGGACCGTCGCGATCATCATGGACGGCAACGGCCGCTGGGCGGCGGGCAAGGGCCTGCCCGTCGAAGCGGGCCACCGCGAGGGGACGCGAGCGCTCCGTCGCACCGTCGAGGCTGCGATCGACGAGAGGGTCGGAGCTCTCGTCGTCTACGCGTTCTCGACCGAGAACTGGACCCGACCCTCCGACGAGGTCTCGACGCTGATGGAGATCCTCGACGAGACGATCGACCGGGAGCTACCCGATCTCGCGGATCAGGGCGTACGCACGCGCTTTCTCGGCCGCCGTGACCGTGTCCCGCCTCAAACGCGTGTGGCGATGGACGCACTCGAGATCTCCACTGCGGGTCGCGATACGCTCGATCTCTGGATCGCGTTCGACTACGGCGGCCGAGCCGAACTCGTCGATGCTGCCCGCCGCTGCATCGAGGACGGGCTCGCGCCCGGAGACGTCGACGAGGCCGCGATCGCTGCCCGTCTGAATGCTCCCGAGCTGCCCGAGATCGACCTGCTCATTCGCACGTCGGGCGAGTTCCGGATCTCGAACTTCATGCTCTGGGAGACTGCGTATGCCGAGTTCGTCTTCACCGAGACGCTGTGGCCGGACTTCGGCGCCGGCGACCTGCGCGCGGCGCTCGCTGCATTCGCCTCCCGTGATCGGCGGTTCGGCGGCCGATGAGCGGGTTCGCGTCGCGCATCGTGGTGGCTCTGGTCCTTCTGCCGCTCGTCCTCGGCGTCGTCTGGCTCGGCGGCTGGTGGCTGTTCGGACTTGCTGCGATCGGCGGCCTGATCGCGCTCCACGAGCTGTACTCGATGGGCCGGGGCCTCCGCCCGATCGTGCTCGCCGGCTACGTCGGGCTTCTGCTCACGCTCGTCGGTGCCGAATCGGGGGAGATCGCCTGGATGGTCGGTGGGATCTTCGCCACGGTCCTCGTCGCCTTCGTGATCTTCGGCTTCTCGGATGCGCGGCCTTCCGCGACGGCGGCGATCTCGCTCACCCTCCTCGGGGTCGTCTGGATCGGTGGGGGAATCTCCGCATTGCTCCTCCTCCGAGACATCCCCGAGAACGGCCGTCTCGTCATCTTCACCGTCCTGATCGCCGTGTTCGCGGACGACACCGCCGCCTATGCCGTGGGGCGCGCGATCGGCCGTCACAAGATGGCGCCCACGGATCTCGCCGGGCAAGTCGTGGGAGGGGTTTGTCGGCGGCACGATCGCAGCCATGGCGGTTGCCTTCTTCGCGATGTACGACCAGGGGTATCTCACGAACGTCGAGGCTCTGGCGCTCGGCGCAGCTGTCGCCCTCTCGTCGACGCTCGGCGATCTCTTCGAGTCGGCGATCAAGCGCGACCTCGGCGTCAAGGACTCGGGTCGAATCCTCGCGGGTCACGGAGGCGTGCTCGACCGGGTCGATTCGCTCCTCTGGGCGGGCCCCGCGGCCTTCTACGTCGTCCTCGCGCTGACGTGAGAGCTGCCGTGACTGGCACGCTATGCCGCGTGAAGCGCGTCGCCCTCCTCGGAGCAACAGGCTCGATCGGCCGCCAGGCGATCGAGATCGTCTCCTCCCGAGACGATCTCGAACTGTGCGGGCTGATGTCAGGCTCGCAGCCGCTCGACGCGCTCGCACTCGAATTCGACGTTCCGCACCTTCAGGTCGGCGGCTCCGCCATCGCGCTTCTGGAGGCGTGCGAGCCGGACATCGTGCTCAACGCCGTTGTCGGGTTCGCCGGCGTGGAGGCGACACTCTGGGCGCTCGAGTACGGCGTCACGCTCGCCCTCGCGAACAAGGAGAGCCTCGTCGCCGCGGGCGAACTCGCCGTCGCCGCGCATCGGCGCGGCGGCGGGCTGCTCTTGCCGGTCGACAGCGAGCACTCGGCGCTGTTTCAGTGTCTCGAGGGAAGAGCGCCCGAGACGATAGATGCGCTCGTGCTCACCGCATCCGGTGGCCCCTTCCGCGGCCGTGCGACCCACGAGCTCGCGAGCGTCACGATCTCCGACGCACTGTCCCATCCAACCTGGTCGATGGGACGAAAGATCAGTGTGGACTCCGCCACTCTCGCCAACAAAGGGCTCGAGCTGATCGAGGCGCACTGGCTCTTTGGCGTGCCGTACGAGAACATCGAGGTTGTCGTGCACCCAACGTCGATCGTTCATTCCCTCGTTCGGTTTCGCGACGGCGCGCTCCTCGCCCATCTCGGGCACCCCGACATGCGTGTCCCGATCTCGTTCGCGCTCGGGTACCCCGACCGACCGGCTCTGCGCAGCAGCGCCGCTCGACCTCACGCAGGGGCTCGATCTCCGTTTCGAGGCGGTCGACGACGTGACGTTTCCGCTTCTGGCGCTCGCACGGGCTGCCGGAGAGCGCGGTGGTACGACCCCCTGCGCGTACAACGCGGCGAACGAGGTCGCCGTCGACGCGTTCCTCGACGGCCGGATCGGATTCCTGGAGATCGCGGAGACGGTCGCCGGCGCTCTCGACGCGGTCGACGGATCCCCGGCGCGCGACCTCGCAGATCTCGTGACAGCCGACGCAGAGGCTCGCCGGCTCGCAGAGCGGAGGCTCGTGCTCGTATGACGATCTTCATCTCCATCGTCGGGCTCGGATTCCTGATCTTCATCCACGAGCTCGGGCACTTCTCGGCGTCACTCGCGCTCAAGATGCGGCCACGGAAGTTCTACATCGGCTTTCCCCCCGCGATCGTCAAGAGAACGAGGAAGGGCATCGAGTACGGAATCGGCATGATCCCGCTCGGCGGGTTCGTGAAGATCCCGGGCATGCATCGGCCGGCTCCGGTCGACGTCGACCAGTCGCTCGGCCGTGTCATCGAGGAGGCACCCGGGCTCGGCGATGATGCCGAGCGCCTGCGCCGTGCTCTCGCGATCGGCGACCACGATGCGGCTCGTTCTGCGCTCGCGGCCCTCGACGAGGCTGCTGCCGATACCGAGCTGAGCGAGCCGATGCGGCGCGAGGTGGAGAAGGGCATCACCGATCTCGGAGACGCCCTCGGCCCGGATGCCTACTGGCGGGCGGCGACCTGGCGGCGCGTGCTCGTCATCTTCGCCGGACCTGCGGCAAACATCCTCTTTGCGATCGTGATCTTCGCCATCCTCTACATGACGACGGGAGGGAAGGCGACGACGACGGTCGAAGGCGTCCGCGCAGACAGTGCAGCGGCCGCGATCGGCATCGTCGCCGGCGACCGGATCGTGTCGATCAACGGGACGCCGATGACGGCAAGGCTGATCCCTCGAACGATCGCCGGGTCGGATGGGAAGCCGCTGACGCTCGTCGTCATCCGTGACGGTGCCAGGGTGACGCTCGGGCCGCGTCCGGCAGACAAGGACGCAGGCGTCTACCGACTCGGCTTCCTGCTTGCAGGCGAAGGACTCTCGCCACCCGAGGCGGCGCGCGAATCGCTCGTCACGACGGGACGCGTTTCCCAGGGCATCTTCACGTCGCTCGGACGCCTCGTCACGGGCGAAGGGCGCAAGGACATCTCGAGCCCCGTAGGGATCGTCCAGGGCTCGTCCGATGCAGCGAAGCAGTCGACCAACAACTTCCTCTGGGTGCTCGGGCTGATCTCACTCTCGATCGCGCTGCTCAACCTCCTGCCGTTCCTGCCTCTCGACGGCGGCCACATCGTGTTTGCGATCGTCGAGGGGATCAGCGGGAAGAGCGTCTCGCGTGGGGTCTACGAACGCGTGTCCATGGTCGGGATCGCACTCGTGCTGTTGCTGTTCGTGATCGGCCTGACGAACGACATCGGCCGGCTGTCCTGAAGTCTGCCCGCGGGCCTGTCTGAAGAACGATCCGCCGACCGCGTTATCCGCCGAATGCGTCGGGAAGCGCGAGCGCCCGGTCGAGCAGCTCGTGGTACTCGGCCCGACCGACCTCGATTGCCCCGAGCGATCGCAGGTGGGGGGTCGACCACTGAACATCGACGAGCCTCGGCCCACCGGCTACGGCGAGACGGTCGAGAAGCGCGAGCAGGGCGGCCTTCGATGCTCCGGAGCGACGGTGGAACTTCGACTCGGCTGCGAACAGGCCGCCACAACCGACGCCGTAGAGGCCTCCCGCAAGCCCGTCCTCATCCCAGGCTTCGACCGAGTGCACCCAGCCGAGCGTATGAAGGCGCGTGTACGCAGCGACGAAGCCGGCGTCGATCCAGCCGTGCGGCCTGGTCGGCTCGGCACACCCGCCGATCACCTCCGCGAACGCCGAATCCACCCTGATCTCGTATCCGCGGGCCGCGCGACGGAGCGAGCGAGAGGGGCGGAAGCCCTCGACGGGTATGCACGCCGCGTCGGGGAGGCGACCACCACACGAGCTCGCCGTCGACGCGCATCGGGAAGATCCCTGCCCGGTAAGCGCTCAGGATCGTGCCGGGCTCGAGGTCGGCACCGAACGCCCACGCATCGTGCGGATGGTCGGCGGGTGGGCGCGTCAGCACCCAGGGAGTGGGCGGGGGCTCGATGGGCATGTCTCTACACTTGGGGAGATGGGAAGTCTCGCGCAGATCCGCGTCGGCGGCGTCACGATCGGCGGCGGCGCCCCCGTCGTCATCCAGTCGATGACGCTGACCAAGACGCATGACGTCGAGGCGACGACCGCGCAGATCGCAGCACTCGTCTCGGCCGGGTGCGAGGTCGTGCGCTGTGCGGTGCCGAAGATCGAGGACGCGGATGCGCTCGCGAAGATCGTGCGCTTCTCGCCGATTCCCGTGATCGCTGACATCCACTTCAATGCTTCGCTCGCGCTTCGTGCCATCGATGCCGGTGTCGCAGCCGTCCGGATCAACCCCGGGAACATCGGCGGCGAGGACAAGGTCGAGCTCGTCGTCAAGGCGGCCAAGAAGGCAGGCGTCGCAATGCGAATCGGGGCCAACTCTGGCTCACTTCCCGCACACCTTGCGGAGCTCGCCCAGCGCGACCAGGCAGAGGCCCTCGTCGAGGCGGCGCTCGAAGAGGTGGCGATCCTCGAGCGTCTCGACTATCGCGACTTCAAGATCTCGGTCAAGGCGACGCACGTGCCGACGATGATTCGTGCGTACCGGACGCTCGCGGCGAAGGTTCCCTACCCGCTGCATCTCGGCGTCACGGAGGCAGGCACGCCGTTCGCCGGCGCGATCAAGAGCGCGATCGGCATCGGCTCGCTGCTCGCCGACGGCATCGGCGACACGTTCCGCGTCTCTCTGACCGCCGACCCCGTGAAGGAGGTCGAGGTCGCCTGGGAGATCCTCAAGGCGCTCGGGTTGCGTGAGCGCGGGCCTGTGATGATCGCCTGCCCCTCCTGCGGTCGAGACAACGTCGGGGTCGAGAGCCTCGCAGTCGTCGTCGAGGAGCGCCTCAAGGCCTATCCCGAGGCCTTCGAGGTCGCCGTGATGGGTTGTGCGGTGAACGGGCCGGGGGAGGCGGGCGATGCCGACTTCGGGATCGCCGGCGGCCGCGATGTCGGCTTCCTCTACGCCCACGGGCGCGTGCTCAAGAAGGTGTCGTCCGACATCCTGATCGACGAGCTCTTCCACGAGATCGACCTCTGGATCGAGGGTGGCATGCAGCGACCCAAGAGGTTGAAGATGGCAAAGCCTGCGGCACTCGCGATGGCCGAAGCCTCGCTGATTCCCCTCGATTGAGGTCATCGTTGCCAGTTTCGGTAACCTGCAGCCGCATGGTCAGGCGGCAGACAGAGCTGTTTCTCCCCACGCTGCGTGATGATCCCGCGGACGCCGACGCGACATCGCACAAGCTCCTCGTCCGCGCCGGGATGATCCGTCAGGTCAGCGCCGGGCTGTGGAGCTACCTCCCGGCCGGCTGGCGCGTGCACGAGAAGATCGTTCGGATCATCCGCGAGGAGATGGACGCGATCGGCGGGCAGGAGATGTCGATGCCGGTGATCGCTCCTGCTGAGCTGTGGGAGAAGACGGGCCGCTACTCGGTGCCCGAGTTGTTCAAGCTCGCCGACCGGGCCGGGCGCCCGTTCGTGCTCTCGATGACGCACGAGGAGACCGTGACGTTCCACTTCGCCGAGCTCGGCTCCTACCGCGATCTCCCGAAGACGCTCTACCACTTCCAGACGAAGGGTCGCGACGAGCCTCGCCCACGCGGTGGGCTGCTTCGCGTTCGTGAGTTCGTGATGAAGGACGCCTACTCATTCGATCGGGACGAGGCCGGCCTCGACGTGAGCTTCCAGAAGCACGCAGGCGCCTACCAGCGGATCTTCGAGCGCTGTGGCATCGAGGCGGTGCCGGTTCAGGCCGAGTCGGGGATGATGGGCGGCAGCGAGTCGATCGATTACCTCGCGCCCTCTGGCTCGGGGGAAAACACGCTCGTCACCTGCGAGACCGGTGACTATGCCGCCGATCTCGAGATCGCTCGCGGTGTGCCGCGGGCGCCCTCGTTCCCCGATCGCCTCGACAAGCCGGTCGAGGTGGCGACGCCCGGCGTCACGACCATCGACGCACTCGCGGAGTTCCTCGGCGTCGACCCGGCGGCGACCTCGAAGGCGATGCCCGTGACGAAGGAGGACGGCACCGTCGTGCTCGCCCTCATCCGCGGCGACGACCGGCTCGAGGAGGCGAAGCTCGCGGCGACCCTCGGCAGCACGTTCCGTCCCGCGACCGAGGAGGAGATTCGCGCAGCGTTCGGTGCCGATCCCGGCTCGCTCGGTCCGATCGGATTCAAGGGCGAGATCGTCGCCGACGAGACGCTCCGCCACGGGCAGTTCGTGGCGGGCGCGAACCGCACCGGCTGGCACCTGCGGGGCGTCGAGCACGGCCGCGACTTCTCGGCACGGTTCGCCGACATCCGTCAGTCGATCGACGGCGACAGCTGCCCGAACTGCGGTGGCCGGCTGACGTTCCAGACCGCGATCGAGGTCGGGCACATCTTCAAGCTCGGAACGCGGTACTCGAAACCCCTCGGCGCAGCGTTCCTGGACGACGACGGCATCGAGCAGACCGTTCTGATGGGGTGTTACGGCATCGGACCGGGTCGGATCATGGCCACGGCGGTCGAACAGCAGCACGACGAGCACGGGATCTCGTGGCCGCGCTCGATCGCACCCTACGATGCGCATGTGCTCTCGCTCCACGGCACGGCGCCCGAGGTGCTCGACGCAGCCGTCGAGGTTGCCGAGCTCCTGTCCTCGGGGGACTCGAGGTTCTGCTGGACGACCGGGCGCAGCGCCCGGGCGAGAAGTTCGCCGACGCGGACCTGCTCGGTGTGCCGATCAGGATCACGGTCGGCAAGAAGACGCTGGACGACGGGGCGGTCGACGTGCGCATCCGGGCAACCGGCGCCGATGACCGCATCCCGCGTGAAACCGTACTCACCTGGATAGAGGAGCTCTAGTGGCAAAGCGTCGCGCATACTCGGATGACGGACTTGGCGTAACGATGGAGCGGCTGATGGCGGAGACCGGCCTCACCTACCGGGCGCTCGCCGACAAGACGGATCTCTCGGCCGGCTACCTCAACCACATCGTGCACGGCAACCGACCCGTTCCGTCGAACGACGTGCTTGCGCGCCTCGCCGAGGCTTTCGGCGTCAAGCCGGAGCACTTCCGTGAGTACCGCATCCGCGTGATCACCGACAAGCTCGAGCAGATGCCCGAGCTCGTCGACCGGCTGTACAAGAAGCTGGGTTAGCACCCGGCTGCTCCCCTCCCGCCGGGCCGGCGTCAGGGGGCGTCGGCCCTCGCTAGGCCGCCCGCAAGCTCCCTCCGACCCTGCTTGCGCTCCCTGCTGACGGTGAGGACTGCGCTCGTCAGAGCCGTGAGGCTGAGCGCCACGACGACGACGGCGACCGCGGTGGCGGAGCCGCTCCCCGCTGCACCCGCGAGCGGTGCGGTGAGGGCTGCAGTCGTGTAGGCGGCGAGGCCGAGAAGCGCGAGCGCCGCTCCCGCGACGGGCGCGTAGTCGCGTACGGCTGCCGCCGTGGCATTCGCCGAGATGAGGCCCCAGCTCGCGATCACGACGACGAAGCACACGGCGTACGGGACGAGGCTGAGGCGGCCGACGGCGAGGAGGGCGAGCGCACCTGCGAGATTGACCGTCAGGCCGACGACCAGGAGGCGGCGCGGACTCAACCTGCGGAGCAGTCGACGGTTCGCGAGCGTGGCGAGGACGACGGCCACCGCACCCGCCGAGAACATGAACGCGAACGTCTGTGTGGACGCTCCGAAGCCGTCCTGAACGACGAACGTCGATCCGGTGACGAGCGCCGTCAGCGTGCCGGTCCCGGCGGAGAGCGTAATCACGTACCCGAGGAACCGGCGGTCGCGCAGGAGACCTGCGTACGTCCCGCCGGTGGCGCGGAGGCTGCCGGACCGACGGCGCTCGACCGGGAGCGACTCCGGCAGGCGCAGCCAGACGAGACCGAGGAGGACGACCCCGAACCCGACCAGGCAAACGAAGATCGAGCGCCAACTCTGGAGCCGGAGGATCGACGCACCGATCGTGGGAGAGACGATCGCCGAGAGGCCGACGATGGAGATCAGCGTCGAGTAGTGACGCGCGACGTTCGCACCGGTGTAGAGGTCGCGGATGATCGCCCGCGAGAGGACGACGCCGACTGCGGCGGCAAGCCCCTGGACGAACCGCGCGCCCGCCAGGATCTCGATCGACTGGGCCGTTGCGCAGACGACCGAGGCGAGGGTGAAGAGGGAAACGCCGACGAGAAGCGGGCGTCGCCGCCCGACGACATCGCTGATCGGGCCGACCGCCTGGCCGATTGTGACACCGAGCAGGTAGGCAGTGACGGTGAGCATGATTGCCGAGGGCTCGACCTCGAGATCGCGAGCCGCGGCGGGGAGCGCCGGGAAGAACATGTCCATCGAGAGCGCGCCCATCGCGGCGAGCGCGCCGACCGCGAGAAAGAACTCCACCCGCTGCCGACGCGAACGCGTCGCGTGCGGCTCCGGCCGGTCTGTTGCGGGCATGCGCAGGTAGATCCCTTCGTCGACCGGATCCCGAGGAGCGCTCGACGCAACCGTGGAGCGGCCACAGCGAGTGTAGTCAGCCCGCCGGTCGGTCTCCCCGATCGGCGCATGTGTCCCATCGGTCGACGCCTGGCAAATGGCCGCTAGGATGACGCGGTCGCGGGGCGTGGCGCAGCCTGGTTAGCGCGCTAGTCTGGGGGACTAGAGGTCCCGAGTTCGAATCTCGGCGCCCCGACCTACGAAAGCCCTGGAAACGGGGCTTTTCGTGTTTCCGGGACGGAAACAGGAGGGCGATTTCTTGGCTTGCCCCGCTTCCGCACCAGCCACGGTTCGGGGGTTTCGGATTTCGCTCCTGCGCCAGCCTCCGGTGACAGCTTTCGATCTTTCACCGCCCCTGAGGTCAGATTGCGTGCCGGAACGTCCGACGACTGCGGCTCAGGCGGGATGCAAGTGGCGGCCGGTGGGTGGCGTACTCTGGGACACGGCGTGCTGGTCACGCCGTGGGCCTGCCAATCGAAAGGAAGATCCGTGAACGCGTCCGCGACCCCGCCAGACGATCAGATGCCCGACCGCACGACGGCCGCGGTGGCGTCGGCCGGCCCAGGGCCGAGCGAGAAGAAGCGGCCGATTGTGTGGATGATCATCGCGGGAGTTGCTGTTGCGGCGGCGATCGGGCTCGCCCTCTGGGCGGTGAACCTCAACTCTGATCTCGATTCGACGCAATCGGAGCTTGCGGCACAGGAAGAAGCGACGCAGACCGCCGAGGCAACGGCAGCGGCGCAGGCCGAGGCCGCCGCAGCCGCGGCAGCAGAAGTGGAGCAGATCAATGCCGACAACGAGGTCTACGTCGTGTCGAACGAGGACGTTGCCGCTGCCGAGAGCGAAGTTGCCGCAGCAGAGGAGGCGGCCGCGGAGGCGAGCAACAGTGTGTCCGCGGCGCAGGATGAAGCGTCGAAGCTGCGCGCCGAGCTCGATCAAGCTCGCGCCGAGCGCGATCTGGCGAGGGCAGAGAGGGAACAGGCGAGGAACTGTGCTCGAGGGTCGCTCGGGGCGATCTTGGCCGTCGAGGAAGGCGATGCCGAAAGCAGCGCATCAGAGCTCGAGACAGTCTCCAGCGCTTGTACAGCCACTGTGTCCGGGTAGCCAGGCCGAACCTCACCCGCTGGCCAGATGCGCCGCGACGTCCTCGGGACGGCGATGAAGCGAGTGCGAGAACGGTCCAGTACCGTAGTCTTGGGGTGGCGTCGGGTGCCGGGGCCAGCAAGCCATCTTCGAGCAAGGAGTCCTTGTGGTAGTCGCGAGTTATACGTTCCTCGACGTGTTCTGGTCGATGCTCGTCTTCTTCATCTGGGTCATGTGGTTCATGCTGCTGTTCAGGATCTGGGGTGACATCTTCAGCCGCAGTGACATCTCCGGGTTGGGCAAGACGGGCTGGCTGGTCTTCACGATCCTGGTGCCGTTTCTGGGCGTGTTCGTCTACCTGATCGCGGAGAGCGACGGGATGAACCAACGCGCTCTTGGTCGAGCGCAAGCGCAGCAGAGCCAGATGGACGACTACGTGCGCTCAACGGCAGGCGGCGGAGCCGCATCCGAGATCGAGAGGGCGAAGCAGCTGCTCGACAGCGGTGCGATCACGCAGGCCGAGTTCGACGCGATGAAGGCGAAGGCGCTCGCCTGAGGAAGCAACCTCCAGGGGTCGGGTTGCGCCGGTAATCGCGTGATCCGATCCCCGCCGGAGATCACCGGCGTGACTGACGTTCCGCTCCGGGCGTACGACCTGAAGTTGACGGCCTGGTCGCCTACAAGAGCGGCGAGATCGCGGCGAACGCCGTTGCGCGGGCGCGCTCCTTCAGGCCCGAGGGAGGCTGGAGGTCGGAGCTGACCTCCTCGGCGGGAGCGAGGAAGCGCTCCTCGAACTGGGCGGCGAGGTCGGCGGAGTCGAACCCGAGGTCGATCTCGAAGAACCGCTTCAGGCTCCACGCTTCGAGGTTGCAGGTCCCGGCGAGCACGTGGCGTCCGTCGGCGATGAACGCCTTCGCGTGCAGCATCTTCGGGTAGCCGACGAGCTTCACGCCCGCGTCGAGCAGCCGCTTGTGATGGAACTGCTCGGCGGCTCCGCAGGCCCAATTGTTCGGGTTGGCGGGCACGAACAGGCGCACCCGTGTTCCCCGCTCCGCTGCCTTGACGATCCGCCCGATCATCCCGCGGTCGGTGACGTAGGGGTTGACGACGTCGAGAGTGCCCTCTGCCCCGTCGATCAGCGCCGCGATCGCGTCGGTGATCGGCCGATAGCGGCCCGGCGCGTTGTGGAGCACGACCGCCGACACGGGGTTCGTACCCTCGTCGAGCGCGGGGAACAGCTCCGGAACGTCCTTCGTGGGGATCTCGCCCTCGAGCCAGCGAAGGCTGGCCACGAACACGAGCTGCAGTTGCGCCACGACAGGGCCGCTCGACGCGGACGAAGAGGTCGTGGAATTCGCCGTTCTCGAAGTGGTCCTCGATCCCGGCGCCGCCGACCCAGCCGATCCGTCCGTCCACGACGACGACCTTGCGGTGGTCGATATGCCCCAGTCCACGCAGGTTCCAGCCAGTCGCGCCGCCGCCGCCGAGCGGGCCGCGCGGCGCGCGCGGCTGCGTGGCACGGTTCACGCACACCACGACCCCTGCCGCCGTCAGCCGCTCGTAGAGCTCCTTCGAGCCTCGCTCCGGGTCTGTGCCCTGCCGGTCGACGATCAGCCTGACCGGGACGCCCTCCGACGCCTTTGCGACGAGCGCATCTGCGAACCGGTCGCCTACCAGGCCCGGCCGGAAGCCGAACTGGTTGATGTGGACGGACGACGACGCGGCTGCGATGTCGGCGAGCAGCGGCGGGTAGAAGTTCCGCCCCTCGACGTGAAGCTGCACCGACGAGGCGCTGCTCCGGTCGAACGCCAACGCCAGCTCCGCCCGCGCCACGCGAGAGGCCGCCGCGAGACGCGCCGCGTGGGCGGTGATCACCTCGTTCGCAACAGCGACTGAGCTCACGAACTCACGTTACCTCGGGGCGCGTCGAGTGCTTCCTGAACGGCGCGGTGGACGTTGCCGTGGATGTGATCGGCACCGATCAGGTCGACCGCTCCATCCGCCCGGAGCACCGCCAGAACGTGGGGTTTGACGCGGGCGAGGCGGAAGTCGATCTCGTCCGCCCGGAGGAATTCGTGGATCTCCGTGAGTTTCGCGACGCCCTGGGAGTCGACGAAGTTGACGCCCTCGAGGTCGAGCACCAGCGCCCGTGTGCGTTCGTCGACGAGGTCGCGGATGCGGTTCTCGAGCGCTTCCGCCGTGGCAAAGAACAGGCCTCCGTCGAGCCGCAGCACGACGATCCCCTCGTACGTCTCGTCGTCCGGGTTCTCGTCGACGTCGCGGAACACCTGGGTGTCGGGCTCGCGCCCGAGGAGCGGCATCGAGGGCTGCGTGGCGACGTAGATGAGCCAGCCGAGCGAGAGCACGATGCCGATCACGACGCCGGCGAGGACGCCGGCCGAGAGCACGCCGATGACCGCAGCGACGGCGATCCAGAAGTCGAACCGCGTCACGCGGTAGAGGCGGCGGAACTCCGGGATGTCGATCATCCCGAACACCACGGCGTCGATGATGATCGCCGCCAGCACCGCTTTCGGCAGGTCGGAGAACAGCGGCGCGAGCACGATCAGCGTCGCGATCACAAGACCCCCCGTGACGAGCGAAGCCACGGGCGTTCGCGCTCCCGAGGACTCGTTCAGCGAGCTCGCCGAGAGGCTCGTCGAGACCGGCATTCCCTGGAAGACCCCGGCTCCCACGTTCGCCATCCCCTGCGCCACCGACTCCTGGTTCACGTCGACCCGATAGTGGTGCCGGGCCGCGAACGCCCGCGCATCACCCGCGGTCTGTGAGAAGCCGATCAGCAGCAGCGCGACGGCAGCGATCCCGATCACCGAGAGGTTCTGCTGGAAGACGTCGAGGTCGGGAAGCATCGGCGCCGGCAGCCCCCGTGGGACCTCACCGACGAGCGCCACGCCCTTCGCGCCCAGGTCGAACATGGCC
This sequence comes from uncultured Thermoleophilia bacterium, assembly GCA_963741655.1. GTDB lineage: Bacteria > Actinomycetota > Thermoleophilia > Gaiellales > Gaiellaceae > Gaiella. Next base: position 356,305 of record CAVUIQ010000009.1, on the reverse strand, counting down.
GATGCGAGCAGCCCGCCAACGACGAGCACGAGAGCACCGGGAATCGCAGGCGCAACGAACCGCAGCGCCAGGATCACCGCGAGCGCGACGACTCCGACGAGCAGCGTCACCCAGTGGATGTCTGCCAGCCCGCGCAGCCACGACCCGAATTCCTGCCAGACGGTGTCACCGTCGCCCGAGGTTCCGGTCAGCTTCGGCAGCTCACCCACCGTCGACGTCGATCGCTGCGCCTGCGAGGAACCCGGTCACGACCGCCTTCGAGAGGAACTGGGCGATCCACCCCAGCTTGAACAGCGCGAGCAACAGATACAGCACGCCCGCGACGAGCGTGATCGCCGCGACGAGCTGCGCCGCCTGCTCACCACCCAGCTCGGTCACGAGCACCGCACCACCAGCGACCGCAGCGAGGCCGGAGCTCGGGCCTGTCGAGATCTGCCGCGAGGTACAGAACAGCGCGTAGATCAGCGCCCCCGCCGCCGCCGCATAGAGACCGTTCTCCACGGGAATCCCGGCGATGCCTGCGTAGCCGAGATTCTTCGGCACGACCAGCGCCGTCACGGCGATCCCCGCGGCAACATCCCCCCGCAGGAAGCCACGGTCGTACCGCGGCAACCACTCGAGAATCGGGAGAAGACGCCTCACGGGCACGATCCTCGCAGGTTGGGCTCAACGGCGCGAACTCTCTCGACTGTGAGTGTCAGCCCGCGACCAGCCCTTCCGCTGCCTCCGAGGGAGTCGGGTCCGGGAGTCGTCTCATGCGGAACGCGACGACGACGCCGAGGAGGCTTGCGAGGAGCGGCACGAGGAGCGCCACCTGGAGGGAGCGGTCTCGTGCCTCCGTGTTGATGCGGAGGATCTCGGCCTGCACAGCGGGAGGCTCGTCTGCGAGGAGTGGCTCGAGTTGCGTGTTGCTCATCACCTCGGCGTCGTCCTCGAGCGTGGTCGCGATTTGCTCCTGCTGCGCCGGGGGGATCACCTTGCTCTCTTCCGTCAGGTTGGTGAACGAGAAGGCGAGGAAGGCGAGCATGAGCCCGCCGGCCATCGCGAGCCCGAACGAGAGCCCGAAGGATCCCGCCGCGGAGTTGACGCCGGCCGCCTCGCTGACCCGCTCCTCCTCGATCGGCGACAGCGTGTAGTTGTTCAGCTGCGAGACGAGCAGGCCGAGCCCGGATCCCGTGATCAGCAGCGGGATCACGAGCGCCCAGCCGGAGTCGGTGCGAGGCACGATCGGGATGATCAACGCCATCCCGACCGCGCTCAACGCGAATCCGAGCAGCACGAGGCTGCTCGGGCGCCGACCACCGCTCCGCCGTCCCGCGAGCAGTGCGACGCCGAACATGCTGAGCGAGAGCGGCGCCAGGGTCAATCCAGTCTGCATCGCGTTGTACTCGAGCGTCATCTGGAGGAAGAGCGGGAGCGCGATCATCGCGCCGCCCAACGTGACGTTCTGCAGCAGCTGCCCCGAGATCCCGGTCGTGAAGTGCGGGAACCTGAACAGACCCGGGTCGAGCAGCGTCGGCTTCCCCTCACGCTTGCGGCGCTGGAGCCACCAGGCCAGCAGCGCCAGCGCCACCGCCCCGATCACCATCAGCAGGAGAACGTAGTCGCCCCCTTCCTGCCAGACGAGAATCCCGAGCACGAGACCGCCCATCCCGAGCACCGACAGGATCGCGCCGACGACGTCGATCTGCCGCGGCCCCTCGTACGCCACATCACGGACGAGCTTGATCTGCGAGAGCACGACAGCGATCACGACGACCTCGAGGGCGAAGCCGACGCGCCACGACAGGAACGTGGTCACGAACCCACCGATCAGCGGTCCCACCGCGGCGGCAATCGCGGCCGCAGCGCCAACGAGTGCATACGCCTTCTTGCGGGCCGCCCCCTCGAAGTTCCCGTGGATCAGGGACTGCATCGCCGGCAGCAGCAGCGACGCCCCGAGGCCCCCGATGATCGCCCAGAAGATCATGACCGCCGTCATGCTCTGAGCGAGCGTCATCGCGAGAGCGCCGATCGCATAGGCCAGCAAACCCAGCACGTAGGCACGCTTGCGTCCGATCAGATCGCCCACCTTGCTGCTGATCAGGATGAACGCCGCAGAAACCAGAGCCTCGAGGGCGATCGCCGCCTGCACGCTGCTCGCCGTCGTGTCGAGATCCTCGACGACAGCCGAGATCGAGACGTTCATCAGCGACGTGTCGACGACGAGCACGAACATCGCAAGCGCGAGCAGCAGAGCGAGGCGCGGATTGCCTCCCGGCCCCTCCTCGGTCGCGCCGGTGCCCGTGATCATTCGCCTCTCCTTTGCCCTATTTCTGGCGCGACATGTGCTCTGTCGCCGCTAGCCTATCCGGATAGCGGTACCGGGTTCGAATCGAGGGCGGGGTGGTCAGCAGCCGGCTTCGCTCTGGACTTCGCCGAGCGACTTCTGCAGTGATGCGGTCTGCTCGCGATACTCGACCGCGAGCTCCTCCGGCGGGAGGTCGGTCGGCAGCTGGGCGATTGCGGTCTCGAACTCGTCGTACGCACGCGCGACGGTCTCCTGCAAGGCGCCCGCCGAGTCCTCTCCGGTCTCGCCGATCGTGCCGTACGCGTCCTCGAGCTTGTCGTGCTGCGCCTCGATCTCATCAATCGCGGGCTCGCCCGCGACAACGGTCGCGAGCGCCTCGGCCTCGGCCACGGTCGCGGCGAGGGCTGCGCAGTACGCCTCGGAGGCAGCGGCCGTTGTCTCGTCGTCCGACGATCCGCAGCCCGCAAATGCGAGGATGGCCGCTCCAAGGGCGACGGCAAGCACGACACGCCGGATCGAGGTGAGTGACATCATCGAGGGACGATCATACGCTGCTGCACGGCTGATTGCCGCACCCGCAGCTCACGTTCGATCGGTCTGCGCGAGCTGCCCCTCCCGAAGCTCGCTGATCCGCCGGTACAACTCCGCTCGGCGGAGCGAAACCGCCTGCTCGCTCCGTCGGAAGCGCTCGAGGAGGGCCGCTGCATCGCGCCCGGTCACGTCGACGCCGGTGAGCATGTCGATGCTCTTGTGGAGCTGCCGACGGCGTGCGCAGAGGGCCTGATGCTCGGCTTCGATCTCCTCGAGTTGCGTCGAGAGGGTCACACCGACGGTGCCGCCGCTTGCGGTGCGCGCCGAGTCCGTCAGATCTGCAACGAGCGAATGTCGTTCAGCGTCCATCGGCAACCGCAACGATACACCCGCGAAGCACTGCGACGGGTGGGTGCCGCGGCACGACGCAACGTCGCGGGTCGGCGTCCAGGACGGACACCTGGCCTACACTTGACCGATGCGCCGCTACCACCTGACCACCTTCGGCTGTCAGATGAACAGCCACGACTCGGAGCGCATCAAGGGGATGCTCGAGTCGCTCGGTCTCGGTGAGGCGACCTCCAAGGAAGACGCCGACATCGTCGTCTTCAACACGTGCACGATCCGCGAGAAGCCGGATACGAAGCTCTCCGCGTATCTGGGCGACGCCGGTGCCCGCAAGCGGGAGAACCCCGACCTCGTGATCGCAGTAGGCGGATGCTTCGCCGAGGCGCAGCAGGAGCGCATCTTCGACCTCTACCCGCAGGTCGACGTCGCATTCGGGCCCGGCTCGATCCCGCACCTCGGCGAGTGGGTCGGCGTGGGAGGTGAGGGAGTCGAGCGTGGCCGCTTCGGCACGCACGAGCACTTCGCAGGCCATCTCCCGCAGCACCGGGAACGCGCGGCCCACGCATGGGTGCAGGTGTCGATGGGATGCAACTCCACGTGCTCGTACTGCATCGTGCCCGCCGTACGTGGGCGCGAGCAGAGCCGCCGTCCCGGAGACATCATCGCCGAAGTCACCCGCCTCGCACACGACGGGGTGCGCGAGATCACGCTGCTCGGGCAGAACGTGAACTCCTGGGGCCGCGACCTCGCACCGGACATCCGCACCGAGTTCGGGGAGCTCCTGCGAGCCTGTGATGCGGTCGACGGGATCGAGCGCATTCGCTTCACGAGCCCACACCCGAAGGACTTCCGCGAGCCGGTGATCGCAGCGATGGCGGAGTGCGACGCGGTCTGCGAGCACATTCACCTGCCGCTGCAGTCCGGTTCGACGAGAGTGCTCAAGGCAATGCGCCGGACATACTCGCGTGAGCGCTACCTCGCGCTTGCGGCCCGACTGCGCGAGGCGATTCCCGATCTCGCGCTCGGCACGGACATCATCGTTGGCTTCCCCGGCGAGACGGAGGCCGACTTCCAGGAGACGCTCGAGGTCGTCGAGGAGGTGCGCTACGACAGCGCCTTCACGTTCATCTACTCGCCCCGTCGGGGCACGGATGCTGCGGCCAGGGCCGATCAGGTACCAGAACCCGTCAAGCACGAGCGGCTCGAGCGGCTCGTCGAGGTCGTACAGCGGATCGCAGCCGAGCGGAACGCAAAGCGCGTCGGCCGTGTCGAACAGGTGCTCGTCGAAGGAGCGAGCCGCACCGACGAGGCGTTCCTGCGCGGCCGGACGCGGCGCAACACGACCGTCGTGTTCACCGGCAGCGGCGAGGCGGGCGACCTGGTCGACGTCACGATCGAGGGTTCGACCTCGACGACGTTACGCGGTCGGGTCGCGTCGGTCGTTCCCGCCTGAGCGAGAGCACGATGGTCGCAGTCATCGCCGTGTTCGGGCCGACCGCCTCCGGGAAGACGGCAGTGGCCGAGGCGATCGCAGACCGGCTCGGCACGGACGTCGTCTCGTGCGACGCGTTGCAGGTGTACCGAGGACTACCGATCCTCACGAATCAGCCCATGCGCCCGACAGCGCTCGTGGCAATCCGGTCGCTGTCCGAGGAGATGTCCGTCGGTGCCTACGCGACCCTGGCCCACGACGCGATCGACGAGCGCATCGCGCGCTCGGGAACGGCGATCGTCAGCGGCGGCACCGGTCTCTACCTGCGGGCAGCCCTCGCCGATCTCGCGGTGCCTCCGCCGCCCGGTGAGGGCGTTCGAGAGCAGATCCTGTCCGAGGTCGAGGACGATCCTGCGGCTGCACACGAGCGGCTCACGTCGCTCGACTCTCGCGCGGCGGCTGCCGTTCACGTCAACGATACGCGTCGCCTCGTCAGAGCTCTCGAGCTCGCCGAGACCGGGCAGTCGCTCGTCCCGGACGACGATCGCCTCTGGGGAGCGGAACGCGTCATCCGACGCTGATCGCCGGAGTCGACGTCCCCGCGGACGAGCTGGAGCAACGCATCGTGACCCGCACCGACGCGATGTTCGCGCGGGGCGTCGTCGAGGAAGTGCGAGCCGCGCTCGAAGCCGGTGTCTCACCCACTGCGGCAAAGGCGCTCGGGCTCGCCGAGATCGCGACACTCCCGCAGCCCGAAGCGCGCGAGCGGATCATCGTCCGCACGCGACGCTACGCCGCGTATCAGCGGAAGTGGATGCGGCGGATCCCGGGCCTCGTTAGCGTTGACGGCACCCGGAGCCCGGAGGAGGTGGCAGATGCAGTTCTCGAAATGGCACGCGCTCGGCAATAGCTACCTCGTGGTGGAGCAACCCGATGCCGGGGCACTCACGCCGGCTCGTGTCCAGCGGCTCTGCTCGGTCGAGACGGGGATCGGCTCCGACGGAGTACTCGAAGTGACATCTCGCGACGGCACGCACGCAACCGTGACGATCTGGAACCCGGACGGATCGACGGCCGAGATGTCCGGGAACGGCGTTCGGATCGCCGCCCGCTGGCTCGCGGCGGAGGCCGGGGCGGACGAGGTGACGATCGAGACGGCAGGACGGCGCGTAGCGGCCCGCATGCTCGACGACCTCGAGGCAGACACCGAGGTCGGCGCGGTCACGGTCGGCCCGCCCGAGCACCTCGACGGGATCGAGCTGACGACCGCCTCGGTCGGGAATCCTCATGCGGTGATCCGGCTCGAGAATCCGACACGGGACGATCTCCTTCGCCTCGGGCCGCTCCTCGAGGGCCACCCCCGCTTCCCCGAGCGCACGAACGTCCAGCTCGTCCGCGTCGAAGGACGACACGACCTCACCGTCCTCGTCTGGGAGCGTGGAGCGGGAGAGACGAGCGCGTCCGGCTCGTCTTCGGTTGCGGTTGCTGCCGTTGCCGTCGAGCGCGGGTGGTGCGACAGCCCGGTCACGGTACATCTGCCGGGCGGCGACCTGCAGGTGCGGATCGGGGACGGGCTCGCCTCGCTGACGGGGCCGGCCGAGCGGGTGGCGTGGGGGGCGACGAGCCTGTAGGCGGGTGCCGGTGGCCTTGGGCGCGCTTGGCCGACGGGCGACGCTTGGCTCGCCAAGGCTCGCCGCGCATCGCCCCTACACGGCGATCTCGAACTCGCGCAGGACGTCGTTCAGAGATGTCTTCAGGTCCGTCGAGGCGTTCCGCTCACCGACGATCAGCGCACACTGCAGCCCGTAGGTTCCGGCGGCGAACTCCTTCTGCCGCACGCCGGGGAGCACGACCTTGCGTGCAGGCACCTCGCCGCGATACTCGACCGGCTCGGGGCCCGTGACATCGATGATCGGGATCGACGCCGAGAGAACGACGTTCGGCGCGACTACCGCACCGGCGCCGATCCGCACACCTTCCACGATGACTGCGCGTGAGCCGATGAAGGCGCCGTCCTCGATGATCACCGGGGCTGCCTGGGGTGGTTCGAGAACCCCGCCGATCCCGACGCCTCCCGCGAGATGGACGTCCGCTCCGATCTGAGCGCACGAACCGACGGTCGCCCACGTATCCACCATCGTGCGGGGACCGACCCAGGCACCGATGTTCACGTAGCCGGGCATCAGCACACAGCCCTCCGAGAGGAACGACCCGTAGCGCGCGACCCCGGGCGGTACGACTCGCACGCCGCGGTCGGCGTAGTCGGACTTGACGGGAATCTTGTCGAGGAAGTGCAGCCCGCCGATGTCCATCGGCTCGACCTTGCGGATCCGGAAGTAGAGCAGGATCGCCATCTTCACCCATTCGTTCACGACCCAGCCGTCGGCGGTGGGCTCGGCAACGCGGATCGCGCCGGCATCGAGCAGGGCGATCGCCTCCTCGACCACGGCAGGGTCGAGCTCGCCGGACTCCCACATCGCCTGGATCTGCTGCTGAAGCTCCATCGGCCCTGATTGTCGCGAATCTGCGCCACCCGCGGGAGGAGAAGGCGTCAGAGCACACGCTCCAGGATCTCGATCGCTCTTCGGCACTCCTCGAGCGTCGGGACGAGGGCGAAGCGGATGTAGCCCTCGCCGGACGGCCCGAGGAACGCCCCCGGGGCGACGATCACCCCGTGCTCGAGGAGGCGCGTTGCCAGAGCCTCCGACGTCACACCCGGCGGCGTGGCCACCCAGAGGTACATCGTCGCCGGGCCTCCAGCGTCGCGCAACCCCACGCGCTCGAACAGATCGAGGAAGAGCCGTCGCTTCTCCGCGTACGCCGCGCGGGCACGCTCGACGTGCTCCTCGTCGCCCCAGGCGACGACGGAAGCCCGCTGCACGAACTCCTGCGGTGCCGTGCCGACGTTCGGGCGAAACTGCTTCAGCGCCGCGACGATCGTGGGGTCCCCGGCCACGAAACCCGACCGGTAGCCCGTCATCGACGAGCGCTTCGAGAGCGTGTTGAAGACGACGAGGTTCGTCCAGTCATCGAGCTGCAGTGCCGAGTCGGGCGGCCCCTCGAACCAGAGCTCCGTGTACGCCTCGTCGGAGGCCAGAACGAAGTCGTGCTCGCGCGCAAGCGCGGCGAGACGCTCGTAGAAGGCCAGTGGGGCGGTCACCCCGGTCGGATTGTTGGGGTAGTTGACCCAGAGGAGCGCGGTGCGCCGCCACGTCCCGGCAGGAACGGCATCGAGGTCGGGAAGGAAGCCGTTCTTCTCGAGCAGCGGCAGCTCCTCGACACGTGCGCCCGCGAACTGGGCACCACGAACGCCGACCGGATACCCGGGCTCGGTCAGCACGACGGTGTCACGGCCGCCCGCGATGTCGAGCACGACCTGCGCGAACGAGAAGATCGCCTCCTTCGAACCGAGCGTCGGAATCACGTGCGTGTCGGGGTCGAGCGTGACACCGAAGCGGCGGTCGACCCATCCAGCCACTGCCTCGCGGAGCTCCGGAAGGCCGACGGCGGCCGGGTAGCCCATGCGCTCGCGTACGCCGTCCCGCAGCGCCTCGATGATGCGGGGATCGGTGGGCTCGCGCGGATCGCCCATCCCGAAGTCGATCACCTCGAGGCCCTCGGCACGCCGAGCAGCGGCCGCCTGGTTCAGGCGAACGAACGGGTACGTCGCCTGCCCGGTGAGGATGGGGGAGATGGGCACGACTATCCCGCGAGAAAGCGAGCGAGGGTCTCGTAGGCGGCCACGAGCGCGTCGATCTCGACGAGTTCGTCGCGGCGGTGGGCGTAGCGCGTTGCCCCCGGGCCGAAGTTGATCGCATCGATCCCGCGTGTCGTGAAGTCGGCCACGTTCGTCCACGCCTGCTTCGGTTCGAACGTGAGATCGCCCGCAGCGCGGAGCGCCAGCACGAGCGGCGTATCCGTCACGACCGAAGCCGGCGGGGAGTCCGACGTGATCTCGAGCTCCGCTCCGTCCGGTGTGAGCGACCGAAGGTACTCCGCAGCGCTCTCGGCCGTCCGATCGGGTGCGTAGCGGAAGTTGAGCGTCGCGACCGTGCTGTCCGGGATCACGTTCGAGGCGATCCCGCCCTCGATCTGCGTGATCGACGCGACCTCGAAGAAGGGCAGCCCACCGACGATCGCCTCGCGCCGCTCGAGCGCGGCGATGGGCGCGAGGCCCGCAATGGCCTTCTCGATCGCGTTCTCGGCCGTCCACGGGCGCGCCGAGTGGCCGCTGACCCCCGAGAACGTGATGCGCGCATTCATGTTTCCGAGGCACCCGGCCTGGAGCGTCAGGTTCGTCGGCTCGAGCAGGATCGCGAGGTCGGCCTCGGCCGCAAGCCGGGAGTGCTCGAAGAGGTGGGGGAGCGGGCTGTACTGCGCCGGGAGCTCCTCCTTGCCGAAGAGGAGGAGCGCGACGTCGATCGGCCCGGGCTCGGTGAGCGCCAGGTCGCGCACGATCTCGAGCGCGACGGCGACACCGCCCTTCATGTCCGTTGCCCCGCAGCCGTGCACAGCGCCGTCTGCGATCCGACCGGGCAGGTTGTCCTGGGCGGGCACCGTGTCGTAGTGCCCGACGAGGAGGACGAGCGGAACACCCTCCCGGCGGGGCCGTGCGAAGACGAAGGCGTCCTCCGCCGCGTACTCCGCCTCGAACGTGTTCGGGACGAGCGAGAGCAGGTGTGCGCGCACCGCTTCCTCGTGGAGGCTCTCCGACGGGATGTCGACGAGCTCGAGCGTTCGCTCGGCGAGTCGCTGCGCCAGCGCTGTCATAGCGCGAGCGTACCGGCATACTCTCTCCATCACGCGCCGATCCGACACCCCGGAAGGGCTCGAGCCCGAGAAGGGGCTCCTGCTTGCCGTGCTCCCACGTGGAGCGGACGCCGAGGACGAGCTCGGCGAGCTCCGCGAGCTCACGCGGACTGCGCTCGTCGTCCCGGTCGCGGAGCTCGTGCAGCAGCGGGGCCGACCCGACCAGAAGACGTACGTCGGCAAGGGCAAGCTCGAGGAGTTGAAGACGCTCTACGCCGAGAGCGAGGCCGACGTGCTGATCGTGGACGACGAGCTCGACCCCACGCAGCAGCGGGCGCTCGAGGATGCGCTCTCGACGCGCGTCGTCGACCGCACGCAGCTCATCCTCGCGATCTTCGCCCAGCATGCGATCAGCGCAGAGGGAAAGCTTCAGGTCGAGCTCGCCCAGCTCGAGTACAACCTCCCGCGGATGCGCGGCATGTGGAAGCACCTCGAGCGCCTCGGTGGCGGCGTCGGTACGCGCGGCCCCGGTGAGTCCCAGCTCGAGAGCGACCGCCGGATGGCGCGCCACCGCGTCACCGTCCTGCGCGCCCGGCTGAAGGCTCTCCAGGCCCAGCGCGGGGTTCGCCGCAAGGAGCGCAAGCGGGCGGAGGTGCCGACCGTCGCTCTCGCCGGCTACACGAACGTGGGCAAGTCGACGCTTGCTCAATGCGCTGACGGGCGCCGACGTCTCCGTCGAGAACCGCCTCTTCGAGACGCTCGATCCGACGACGCGCGGCTTCGACTACGACGGCAAGCGGTATCTCGTCACCGACACCGTCGGCTTCATTCGACGCCTGCCGACCCAGCTCGTCCAGGGATTCGCGTCGACGCTGGAGGAGACGCTCGTGGCCGACCTGATCCTGCACGTCGTCGACGCCTCGCTGCCGGAAGACAGGATGCGCGAGCAGATCGCCGCGGTCGACGCGGTGCTCACCGAGATCGGCGGCGAGGACCTGCCGATCACGCTCGTGATGAACAAGATCGACCGGCTCGACCCGCTGGCCCGGCGCCGCATCGCGAATCGCTTCCCCGAGGCGATTCCGGTCTCTGCGGTCACCGACGAAGGGCTCGACGAGCTCCGGGATCGACGTCGCAGTGCTGTTCGCCGATCGCTACGAGGACGTCCGCCTGCTCGTTCCCTACGACGAGGGGACAGCGCTCTCCGCCCTCTACGCGCTCGGCGCGCCGATCGACGAGCGGCGTGACACGGACGAGGGCGTCCTGATTCGCGCGAAGCTCTCGCATCGGGACAGCAGACGCTTTGCCCGCTATCTCATCGCCGGCGAAGACGTGGGATCTGCCGCGATCACATGAGCGAGCTGCGGGTCACGAGGTTGCGCGACGATGCGGTTCTACCCGCTCGCGCGCACGCGAACGATGCAGGCCTCGATCTCAGCGCGTGTGAGGAGATGACGATCGGACCGGGGGAGCGGGCACTCGTATCGACCGGACTTGCCATCGAGATCCCGGCCGATCACGCGGGCATCGTCGCGCCACGGTCGGGGCTCGCGCTTCGTCACGGGATCTCGATCGTGAACACGCCGGGCGTGATCGACGCGGGCTATCGCGGCGAGGTGCAGGTGCTCCTCGCTCAACACCGATCGCAGCGCCGCATTCACGGTCGAGCGAGGGATGCGGATCGCGCAGCTTCTCGTCATGCCCGTGACGCCGGCGAGCGTCATCGAGGTGACCGAGCTCAGCGAGAGCGCCCGTGGCACCGACGGCTTCGGATCCTCAGGCGTGCGATGAGACCCGAGCCACGGATTCGCGTCTCCGCGATCCTTCGCTGGAACGGTCGGATCCTTCTCTGCCGACACGAGAAGCGGGGCCGGGAGAACTGGTTGCTGCCGGGTGGGGGAGTGCGCAGCGGAGAGACGCTCACCGATGCGCTCGAGCGGGAGCTCGACGAGGAGACCGGGCTGATCGAGGGCGGGGACGAGATTCCGGTCGAGGGCCCGGTAGTGATCGTCGAGTCGATCTCTCCGGAGCGGAGCCTTTGGTCGAAGCACGTCGTCCACGTGGTTTTCGCCGGGGAGCTCACCGGCTCACTCGCCGATGTCGTCTCCCGCGACGAGGCCGTGCGGGGCCACCGTCTCTTCGACCTCGACGAGCTCGAGGGACTGTCGTTGCATCCGCCGATCGGACGGTTCCTGCGCCGCTTCCAGCCCGGCGATCCCTGTGTCTACCTCGGCTCGCTGTGGGCACCGTAGAGCGCTCGCTCGCCTGGGACGGGTGCTTCAACGTCCGCGACCTGGGAGGACTGGAAACGGCTTCAGGGGGCCGCACGCGGCATGGCGCGGTCGTACGCGCCGACAACGTGCGACGGCTGACCGAAGCTGGATGGCAGGCAGCGCTCGACTACGGAATCCGACGCGTCATCGATCTGCGCTTCGCCAACGAGTCCCCCGGCGAGAACGATGCGCACGCGGACGTCACGGTCATCTCGGTCTCGCTCTTCGGTGATCACGATCCCGACGAAGCGCGGGCCTTCGAGCGCCGCCTCCTTGCCGCCGATGACATCGGCGCGGTGTTCGCGGCCGAGTACATCAGCGTGCTCGAGCACACACCGCGGAGAGTCGCCGAGGCGGTGGCGGCCGTCGCAGACGCCGAAGGAGATGACGGCGTTCTCATCCACTGCTTCGCGGGGAAGGATCGAACCGGAATCGTCACGGCGCTCCTCCTCCGTGCAGTCGATGTCCACAAGCACGAGATCGCAGCCGACTATGCGGCGAGTCACGCCAATCTCGGGAATGTCTTCGATCCCTGGGTGGCGCGGGCACGGGACGACGACGAACGCGAGACCCGCGTCCGATCGGCGTACTCGCCCGCAGAGACCATGGAGTCCGTGCTCGCCTGGCTCGACGAGGTCGGGGGTGCCAGGGCATTTCTCCTCGATGCGGGCCTCACATCCGGGCAGCTCGAGCGGCTCGAGCGGCGGCTCGTCGGCGACGAGCATCTAGCGTCCGCCGCGAGAGCGTGCCCGTCCGGCGGAGACGGCATGAGCGAGACGCTCGAGCTCGTCCGGCAACGGCTCGAGCTCGTCCCGAGTAGCCGGCGTGGGCAAGCGCCCGGCCGAGCAGCCAGTCCGCCAGCGCCGGGTTGCGTGGGAGCAGGGGCCCGTGCAGATACGTGCCGATGGCCCCGCCGACTCGACAGCCCTCGTACCCTGACGCCCCGTCGTTGCCATGCCCCGCGACAACCCGCCCGAGTGGTGCGGCGCCTGCGTCGAGCAGCGTCCGACCCGCGTGATTCTCGAAGCCGGCCACGGTCGTCATGAGACCGTCGAGATCGACCTCGAGCAGCACATCGCCGATCAGGCGCTTGTTGCCCGCGACCGTCTCGTGCGGGAAGAGGCCGGCTCCCGGCATTGTCGATCCGTCCCGGCCGCGATAGCCCCGCCCGAGCAGCTGATAGCCACCGCACACGGCAAGAAGCGCCGTTCCGCCGTCAACGGCGTTGCAGATCGCCTCGCCACGAGCTGCAAGGTCCGGTGCGATCCACGCCTGCTCGCGATCCTGCCCGCCTCCGACGTAGATCAGATCGAACGCCGACGGCTCGAGGCTGTCGCCCGGCGCGACGCTCGTGATCTCGAGGTCATGTCCGCGCAGGGCTGCCCGACGCTCGAAGACGGCGATGTTGCCCCGGTCGGCATAGATGTTCAGGTAGTCGGGGTAGAGATGGGCGACGCGGATCCTCATGGCGATCTCCTCCCAGAACGGCCGCACGAGGCCACGGTCGACGGCGATCGCGCGCAAGTCGAGCATCGCGGTGTAGGTCGGCAGGACGCCGAGCGCACCACCGGCCGGAGCGAGGTCGAGGCCACGGTCGAGTGCCTCACGGAGATCCGGGATCACCTCGAGTTGCGTTGGTGCGAACCCCGCGTACGTGAACCGCAGCGCGAGCTCGGCTGCCCGCTCTCCGCTGACGACGATCCGCCGCGCCCGCTGGAGCAGCGGCTCGAAGTCGACGTCCCAGATCCAGGAGACGTCCCGGCCGTCAGCGATCCGGTCGTTCAGCGCGATCAGCAGCGTCTCGGGTACGCCGCCCTCCTCGAGCGTGCGGACCGCCTCGTTGGCGCCTGCCGGATTCTTGATCAGCAGCATCAGGATCTGCCTGTCGCCCGCCTGGATGCGCTCGAAGCGACCGAACGCGGCGGTGAAGCTCGCGAGGCCGGCGACGATCTCGTCGAGCGAGGCGTCGAGCGCAAGTGCGGTTGATGTGGCCGCGAGCGCGTTGTAGACGTTGTAGAGACCCGGGAGCGGGAGCCGCACGCGTGCCGTGCCGGCGGGCGTGACGAGATCGAAGGTCGATGCGTCGAGCGCGTCGAGGTCGATCGATCGCGCCGCGACGTCGAGAGGCGGTCGCGCGTGGCCGCACGCGGGACAGTGGTACTCACCGAGGTGGCCGACGTATGCCGCCGTATAGGTGTACGGCCCGCCACATCGGACGCAGTACTTCGAGTCGGCGGCGTGTTGCAACGCAGGGCGGGCGAGCCGCGGATCGTCGATCCCGTAGCGCAGCGCGTGAGAGCGGCCTTCCGCAAGGTCGGCAACGAGCGGATCGTCGGCGTTGACCACGAGGACGGACGTGGGGGAGAGACCGCTCACGGCCTCCCGCCAGCGCTCGGCGATGTGCTCGAGCTCCCCGTAGCGGTCGAGCTGGTCGCGGAAGAGGTTCCCGAGCGCAACGACACGCGGCTGGACGCGGCGCATCACTTCGGGCAGAGCGAACTCGTCGACCTCCAGGAGACCGAGATCGGCCGAGCGAGCGGAGAGGAGGGTGGAGGCGACTCCCGACGCAAGATTCGCGCCGGAGTTGTTCCACGCGAGCTGAAAGCGGCCGCCGAGGATCCGGGCCAGCATCGCGCTCGTCGTCGTCTTTCCGTTCGTCGCCGAGACGAGAGCAACGCCCGAGGGGAGCTGCGCAGCGAGCGCGTCGATCGCGCCCGGATCGACCTTCCAGAGCAGCTTGCCGGGCAGCGTCGTGCCGCCGCCGCGACCTGCCGCCCGTGAGACACGGCCGACGAGCCTGGCGGCCGACGTTTCCACCGTGAGTCGCACTCCCATCGCCTCCGAGCCTACCCGGAGGCCGAGAACCGCAGGCGTTCTGGCCCACTTGCAAATAGCGCAGAATGATCTACAGTGATTGCATATGTCCAGGCCCCGTCGCCGACACCCGGCCCTCGCCGGGATCGACGAGGCGGCTCTCGCAGAGTTTCGCGCAGGCATCAGACGGCGCTACAGCGATGAGCAGATCCTCGAGCAGTTGCGCGCGAGCGCCGAGCGGCTCGGCCGCTCTCCGACGATGCGGGAGTTTGCCGCCGACCCGGAAGCGGGCATCCATCCCCAGACGGTGATCGAGCACTTCGGTACGTGGAACGCCGCGAAGCGGGCGGCGGGCCTGACCCCGCGGCGGTTCATCAGCCGTGAGGAGCTGCTCGAGCAGCTTCGGGAGCTCGGCCACGAGCTCGGGCGCACACCCACCGCGAGGGACCTCGATGCGAACCGCAAGCGGATGGCGTCGAAATCGCTGATCTGGCACACGTTCGGTTCACTGACCGAGGCGCTCCGGGAAGCGGGATTCGACGTCCCGGTCGGCGACGAGAAGCTCGAGCGCGCGGTCGAGAACGGCGCCGTGCTCGCGCGGGAGCTCGGCCGCCTCCCGAAGATGGCCGACTGGAAGGAGGCGCGGAAGCGCCGGCCGGAGCTGCAATCGGAGTGGCAGGTCTACCGGCTCGTCGACATCGATGCGGGACCGTGGGCGGCGTTCCAGTTCCTCATCCGCGAGCGGCTGCTCGCTGAGGGTGTCGCCGTCGGCCCCGACGGGTCCCTCTCCGCGTAGGGGCGATGCGCAGCCCGGCGGCAGCCGGGCGGAGCGTCGCCCGCGACGATGCGTCGCCCGCGGGCGACGCTTACGCTCGCACGGCTCGCGTGCGCATCGCCCCTACGCGGAGATTGTTGCGAGCTTTGCGAGGCACGAGACGCCCTCGTGCGGCGTCGCAACCGGCTGCACCGTCGTGCGATGGCGATACGACGGATCGGGTCGAAACCGCTTCTCGACCACGATCGAGCCGTCGGCAATGTGAAACAACCTGCCCTCGGCCACCTCACGCTTCCGGAGGGTCAGCCGCAGGGTTCCTTCGACGACCTCGAGCGCGGACTTCGTGGAAGCGAAGAACAACTCACGCCGCGCTCGACCGATCCAGAGGGGCCGCGCGACGCCGCGAGCGAGGTACAGGCCCCGGGGAGTCCGCTCGTCGAGCCACGCCGACGCCATCGTCCCACGCAGCTCCTCGAGAGCAACGTGATCGGCGCCGCGCCGCTCGACGAGAGCGAAGATCGCCTCCGAGTCGACGGTCATACCTGGCTCGGCGTGCTCGATCGCGTGTCGGGCGAAGATCTCCTCGTCGTTCGCGATGACGCCGTTGTGGATCCCCACGACCGAGCCGTGCCGGATCGGGTGGTTGTTCGCGTGCAGCGTGGGGTGGCCCTTCGTGTAGTCCCGCACGTGGACGAGCGTGTCACTCGTGCCCGCCGGCAGTTCGATCTCGTCGAGCAACGCCGTGGCACCCGTTCGCTGCTTGTGAATCGTGACGGCCGCCGTGGGGCCACGATGGGCGTATCCCGCTGCGTCCGCTCCCCGTTCGGCAATCCCGGCGAGCAGCGCCTGGGCCGCGAGCGTCCGGTCGACACGCGAGTCGGCATCGAGGCTGTATCCGGCGATTCCACACATCAGAGGATTCGACCACCTGAACTGGACATTGAGTACTGAAGGTATCGGCAGTCGATGAGGGTTCTGTACGGACTTCCGTTGGGAATTCCTCCGCCGAAGCCGCAAATGCCTCAAGTGGGGGAGGCATGCCGCCGATACGTGTGGCATGGAAGGCAACGTCGCGGAACCGCTGTTCGATCCCGTGCCCGGAGACGGGGCGGTCGACGCGTCGGAGACCGCCACGCAGGATCCTCTCAAGCTCTACGTGCGCCAGATCGGCAACGGTCGACTCCTCACGCACGCCGAGGAACGCGAGCTCGCCCGACGGAAGGACCTCGGTGACGAGGAGGCGAAGAGCCGCCTGATCGAGTGCAATCTGCGCCTCGTGATGTCCATCACGAGGCACTACACCCGCGCAGGCGTCCCGCTTCTCGACCTGATCCAGGAGGGGAACCTCGGCCTGATCCGCGCCGTGGAGAAGTTCGACTACACGCTCGGCTACAAGCTCTCGACCTATGCGACCTGGTGGATTCGCCAGGCGGTCTCACGCGCGCTGGCCGAACAGGGTCGCACGATTCGCCTTCCCGTTCACGTTGCCGATCAGGTACGCCGCGTCACGCGGGCCCGGCGCACGCTCGGCCAGAAGCTCAACCGCGACCCGACGGTCGAGGAGATCGCCGCCGAGGCAGAGTTCACGCCGGCCAAGGTCGAGAAGCTCCTCGAGCTCGTCCAGGATCACGTGTCGCTGGACACGCCGGTCGGCGACGGTGAGAGCGTGATGAGCGACCTGATCGAGGACGAGAATGCGCTCGCACCCGAATCGGAGACCTCGGAGAGCTTTCGCTCGTCCGAGCTCGCGGCGGCCATGCTCCGGCTCAATCCACGCCAGCAGCGCGTGCTGACGGAGCGATTTGGCCTCGACGGAGGTCGCCCGAAAACGCTCGAAGAGGTCGGCGAAGTGCTCGGGATCACCCGCGAGCGCGTGCGACAACTCGAGACACGTGCTCTGCGCGAGCTCCGGGCCGTTGCTCCCGGGCTCGAGCTGTACCTCCGGACGTAGGATCAGTCCGTCACCGCTGCGGGAAGCTACACGACCGCTTGCATTTCGCGCTGGCCCGCGAGGCGTCGCAACGAGTCCAGCTCGATCTGCCGCACGCGCTCGCGGGTGAGGCCGAGTCGTCGGCCGATCTCCTCGAGGGTCTTCGGCTCCGTGCCGCCGAGGCCGTAGCGGAGCGTGACGACCTCCCGCTCGCGCTCGGGTAGCGAGCACAGGGCCGCCTGGAGCGCCTGGCTGCGGAGCTCGAGCTCGACGGTCTCCTCGGGCAGCGGCTCTTCCCCGGCGACGAAGTCACCGAGCACGGCGTCGCCCGCATCGCCGACCGGCGCATCGAGGCTCGAGGACGCCCGTGCCGCCGCCTTGACCTCGAGAACCTGCTGCACGGTGAGGTTCGCCTCCTCCGCGATCTCCTCGAGCGTCGGCTCGCGCCCGAGGACCGTCCAGAGCGTACGGTCGGCGCGGTTCATCTTCTGCAGCCGCTCGACGATGTGAACAGGCATCCGGATCGTGCGCGCCTTGTCGGCAAGCGCTCGCGCCACGGCCTGCCGGATCCACCAGGTGGCGTAGGTCGAGAACTTGAAGCCCCGGCGCCAGTCGAACTTCTCCACGGCGCGGATCAGGCCGAGCGTTCCTTCCTGGATCAGGTCGAGAAAGGGGAGACCCTGGTTGCGGTAGTTCTTTGCGATCGAGATCACGAGCCGCAGGTTCGCCTCGATCATCGTCTGTTTCGCGACGAGGTCGCCTCGCTCGACGCGCTTCGCAAGCGCCACCTCCTGGGCGGCCGTCAGGAGCGTGTGCCGGCCCGCCTCCCGCAGGAACAGTTGCAGCGCATCGGTGGTCGATTCGGCCGCTCCGACCGGAAGTGGGGGAGGCTCGGAGGCAGCGCGCGGGGCATCGATGACCTCGATCCCGCGCTTGTCCAGCTCGCGCAGCAGCGCGTCGTGCTCGAGCGGCGAGAGCTCGTTGCTCTCGACGACGTCGGCGACCTGACGCAGCTCGATCGTGCCGGCGAGCTCGCTCGCCTCGAGGAGCGCGTGCAGCTCGTCCTGCGCAAGCAGGGTTTCGATGTCAGTGGTGGTCATCGAGGAGTCGTGGATCCGGAACTACAACTCTCCCACCTTCGACCGGTGTTTGTCCAGCCCCGAACGAGTGGACCTTGACATCGTCTCCATGCCGGAGTTGAATGGGCGCCCGCCGCGCGTCCATTCGGTTCGCGGGCAAATGGACAGCACCAGAGGGAGACGAACGTGAGCGCGATCACCAGCCCGGACGAGTTCGTTGACACAACCACGGCGATGGCGCTGGAGGAGAAGGCGAAGCTCCAGAAGCACTTCACGCGCTTCGACATCTACTTCTTCCTGATCTGCACGATCGTCGGCGTCGACACGCTCGGTGTCGTAGCGGCCGAGGGCGCACAGGGCTTCACCTGGCTGATCTTCCTCGCCGTACTGTTCTTCGTCCCGTACGCCTTTCTCGTCGCGGAACTCGGGTCTGCGTTCCCGGAGGAGGGCGGTTCCTACGTCTGGACAAGACTCGCGTGGGGGCGCTTCGTGGCCGCGGTCAACGCCGTCTTCTACTGGTTCAGCAACCCGATCTGGATCGGTGCCACGCTCGCACTCCTGACGATCGCGACCATCAACGAGTTCTTCTTCTCGATCGGCGACAACTCCTGGCTGTTCTACCTCGTCGGCATGGCGTATATCTGGTTCTCGGTCTACTCCGCGATCCTCTCGTTCGGAATCGGCAAGTGGATTCCCACGCTCGGCGCCTGGGCCCGAATCTTCGTTCTCGGCCTGTTCGTCGTGAGCACGATCATCTACGCGTTCAAGAACGGTCTCAGCTTCCCGAGCGGGGGCGAGTTCAAGCCCACGTACGCGCTCTTCATCGCGCTCGTGCCGGTGCTGTTCTTCAACTACGTCGGGTTCGAGCTGCCGAGCGCGGCAGGAGACGAGATGAAGAACCCCCAGAAGGACGTGCCGTACACCGTGCTGCGTGCTGCCATCACTGCGATCTTGCTCTACGGCCTCCCGATCCTCGCAGTGATCGCCGTGCTGCCCAAGGATGAGATCACCGGCGTCGACGGCTTCATGACCGCGGTCGCATCCGTCTTCACTGTCTGGGGAGGCGCCTCAACCGTGATGACGAAGATCGCAGCCTTCGGCTTCATTCTCGCTCTCGTCTCCAGCGCCTGCACGTGGCTGATGGGCTCCGACCGGAGCCAGGCCGTCGCCAGCTACGACGGCGCTGGGCCGATCGTGCTTGGCCGTTTCTCCGCCAAGCTCGGCACCCCGGTCAACGTCAACTTCCTGTCCGGTGTGATCTCGTCGATCGTGTTCGTCGCCGCAGCGCTCGTCGCGGGCGGCAACGCGTCGGCGACCTTCGACGTGATGATCGGGATTGTTCTCACGTTCACGACGATGTCGTACATCGTGATCTTCCCGTGCCTCATCAAGCTCCGCTATAGCCACCCGCACGTGAACCGGCCGTACAAGGTTCCGCTCGGTATGGTGGGCGTGTGGGTCTGTGGCGTGCTCTGCACGTTCTGGGCCGTGTTTGCCTCCATTGTCGCGATCTTCCCCGGCTTCCTCGACGGGAAGCTCCTCAACGACTCAGGGCTGCCCGAGGACGTCTCGCGCGCAAAGTACACGACGATCGCAGCGGTCGCGATCGGGATCACGCTGCTCGTCGGCCTTCTCTTCTACTGGCTCGGTGGGCGGACGCGCGAGCACATGGTCGAAGTGCCGCTCGAGGGCAACGAGGAGCTCGCCGCAGAAGCCGGCTTCAGTCCTGCCTGAGGCGCGCTAGAAAGCGCAGGGATCGTCACGACGGCCCGGAGCACGTTCCCGGGCCGTCTGGCCGTCCCGGCACGTCCCCCAGACGGTCTCGCCCTAACGCAGGCCACGCACGATAATCAGTGTTATGTCAAGTTGATGGAAATGGCGAGGAGCGCGACTCTCCCCCGGCACCGACTCAGTGGCGCGCGAGGAAATCGAGCAGCGCGGCGGTAACCGCCTCTGGCTGCTCGTAGAGCATCATGTGCGCGCTCCGGGCGAAGACGACCTCCTCGCACAGCGGCAGGATCGCCACGAGCTCGTGCGCCGATGACGCAGGCGTCGTGCGGTCGTCTGCGCCGCTGAGCACGAGCGTCGGCGCCGTCACGTCGCGCAACCGGTCCCGGAGATCGAGCATCCCGTACTCCCCGCCTGTGGCGAAGTGTCGGAGCACCTCTGGCCTGTAGACAACACGATCTGCCTCGACGAGCTCGGCAACGAGCGGTCCCGTCGGGTCGGAGACGTGGAACGGCATCTGATCCGCGAGCAGCTGCCGGGCCGCCTCGGGGGTCTCCACGCTCACCTCGAGCGTCCAGGACGCGACCACCTGCTCTCGCAGTTCCTTCGGCTCGAAGGCGGCGAGCCGCTCACCGACGTCCGCAAGCGCCCCGGGCTCCGCGATCGTCCCCATCAGGACGTACGCTGACGCGGTGCCGTGGCGCACCATGTGGCTCTGCGTCACGAACGAGCCGAACGACCAGCCCATCACGACGACGTCCTCGAGGGCGAGGCCGGCGATCACTGCCTCCACGTCGTCTGCCATCTGGGGAACCGTCCAACGCGCGGAGTCCCCTGCGTCAGAACGTCCGTTCGCCCGGTGGTCGAGTGCGAGCACGCGATAGCCCTCGGCCGCGACACGATCGAGGCCCGGGAACCAGACCGAGCCATCGAGGCCGGGACCGCCGTGCAGCGCGATGATCGGTCTCCCCTCCCCCTTCTCGTGCACGTACAGCTCGACGTCGCCCACCGAGACGCGCATCAGAAGGCCGCGTCTCTGACGCCGGTCGCGATCACGAGCAGGATGAAGATCGCGAGCGCGATTCGGTAGACGACGAAGACGGTGTCGTTGTGACCGCGGACGTAGCCGAGGAGCCAGCTGATCGCGAGCAGGCCGCTGCCGGCAGAAGCGATCGTGCCCACGTCCGGCGCATCGCGCCATCGTAGACCACGGACGCCGCCGAACGCTAGTCAAGGAAATCGGCGGAAATTGCGACAATCTCCCGGCCGGGCGCTTGACCCGACCCCGGCCACACTCTAGGTTCTCTCTTGCACCGAGCACGGAGCGCGAGTAGGTCGAAGCTCAGCACGGAGGCCGTACGCGGAAGCGGAAGGTCAACGGGCCGAGTGGACGAAAGCGCAACCGGCTCGGTGAATTACTTTGGTCCGGGACATACCGCTTGTTGCTCCAGCCGTCCTCCCTGCCCCGCTATTGTTCCCCCATGCACCTGCGCATGCCGAGCATCGCCCACGGCGTCCAGTCGTTCCTCTGGGCGCTCCTGTTCTTCGTCGTCATGTACCTCGGGATGGTCGCGCTCGACATCCGTAAGGGAACCGCGCTGCTCGTCTCGCTCGTCAGCTCGTTCCTGATCTTCCTGTACGTCCGCACTCGCGGCTAGGAGGCCGACGCGTCAGCGACGGCTGTGGGCGAGCAGGCTCGTCACGAGCCGATGTGCGAACGCCGGCCCGACGGCCTCGTCCAGCCGGATCCGCGCCGGAACGCGGTTCTCTGCGGTTCCGACGGAGAGGCAGTGGCGAAGGAGGAGTGCGGTGGCGTCCGCTCTCCGCGCCTCGCGCGAGATCGTCGCGTCCATGTCTTTCTCCATCGGCACTCCCTCTCTCGAGCAATGATCCCTCCACCCAGGGAACAGGGGCCACAGAGCACTATCACTGATACAGAGAGGGTCGGACGGTGCGGGATCTCGTGCGGTGTCTCTTAACGATGCTGTTTCTGTCAAACGTTGGGAGACGCCGCACTACGAGTAGTCGATCAACGCGTGCACGTCCGTGCCGGCGATGCGATCGCGGCCATGCAAGAACGAGAGCTCGATCAGAAAGAGCGCCCCGACGACCTGGCCACCGAGCTGGTTGACGAGGTCGACCTTGGCCCGCGCCGTGCCCCCGGTCGCGAGCACGTCGTCCAGGACGATCACGCGCGCGCCGTGCTCGATGGCATCGACGTGAACCTGGAGCGCGTCCGATCCGTATTCGAGGTCGTAGCTCGCCTCGACGGTCGTCCAGGGCAGCTTTCCGGGCTTCCGGGCAGTGACGAACCCGCAACCGAGTGCGTACGCAAGGGCACCACCGAAGATGAAGCCACGGGCTTCCGCGCCGAGGATCACGTCCGGCGCTCGTGGTCCGGCCCACGCTGCCAGCCGATCGATCGACTCGCGAAACGCAGCGGGGTCGGCCAACAGCGGCATGACGTCCTTGAAGAGGATGCCTTCGCTCGGGAAGTCCGGGACGTCCCGGATGAACGTCGTCAGGTCGAGCTCGGTCATCGTTCGGCCACTTCCTTCAGATCTCGGGTGAGAAGGAGCTGAGCGAGTTCCTGCGCAACGCCCGCCAGGTTCTCGAGGTCTTCGAGCGCTGCAGAGCGTCGCTCGGCATTCCGTGAGCGCAGCGCCGGCGCGACGATCTGCTCCAGCAATGCCGACTGGCGCCCTGCTGCGGTCCGGAACGCGCGGAGATGGCGTGCGTCGATTCCGTGCCGGGCGATCCGGGCGCAGGCGAGCGCGATGTCGGCCTCGCTCTCGCGGTAGATCCGATCGCCGGCCTCGACGCGGGGCGCGAGTAGGCTGAAGTCCTCGAGCTGCCGTGCGAACTCGGCAGAGATGCCGGCCCGTTCGCAGAGCTCGGCCATGTCGATCTCCTCTTCCTGACCGCGCAAACCTGCGGCACGGCGTTTGACGCGGTCGGCGGTCGGTGCCCGAAGCTCCTCCTTGATCACGCGTAGGGGTAGGAACTCGTCGCGCTGGAGTCGCAGGATCATGACCAGGCGCTCGACGTCGGTCTCCGAGAACAGCCTGTAGCCACCCCGTGTGCGACTCGGCTGGAGCAGGCCCTGATCCTCGAGGTAGCGAATCTTGGAGATCGAGATGTCGGGAAACTCGTCGCGCAGCCGTTCACAAACCGCGCCGATCGTGTGCAGGCGCTCGGTGGGGCTCGTCTCGGGGGTCGGCGTCGTCGTCATCGGCGGAGGAGGAAGGTCATCCGATACTTCCCGATCTGGACCTCATCGTCATCCTCGAGGATCGTGCTTTCGATCCGGTGCTTGTTGACGAACGTACCGTTCAGGCTGCCCAGATCCCGAATCACATACGTCGCACCCTCTCCGACGAGCTCGGCATGACGCCGTGAAACGGTCACGTCGTCGAGAAACACGTCGCACTCGGGCGAGCGACCAATGAGCGCATACGCACCGATCGCCTCGAAGCTCTCGCCCGCCCGACCGCCGCCGGAGCGGACGACGAGCGCCGGACCTGTTGGCGCTTCGAGCTGACCGTCGACCTCGTCCGGCCCGAGGCTGAGTGTGGTCTCGCCCGCACTCTCGCGCATCAGCAGCGCTCCACAGCGCGAGCAGTACGCCGCCGCCTCTGGACTCTGGAAGCCGCACTCCGGGCAGTAGATGTGGCTCATTGGCCTCCGCCGAGGATGGACCCGAGGTCGCCGGCGTCGACGTGCGCACCGGCCCTCGCACGCTTCGTGCGTTCGGCGGAGACGATGTCGATCTGGGCATGCAGAACGCGGCGGTTGAGCGAGATATCGTCTTCCTCGGTCTCGAGTCGGCGGATCTCGGCCCAGAGCGCCTCATCGTCCAACCTCGCGAGGTCGGGCAGCGGCTCGAGATCGGCGTCCGCAGCGAGCTCACCCGTACCGGCGTAGAGCGGCCTCTCGAGCGAGGTGGGCGCGTGCGTCTGGAAGCTGCCGGCGGCGACCTGGGCCTTCAGTCGCGCGGTGCGCTCGGCCCTGAGGATGTCGATGCGGCCGTGCAGGAGGCGCCGCCGGCGCGAGACGGCGTCCTCGTCCCCTTCGAGTCGGGCGAGCAGCGCCGACAGCTCGTCATCGGAGAGCGGCAGCAGGTCGGGGAGCGTTTCCACGGGCGCCTTTCCGGTCGGGAGTACGTGTGCGAACAAGCAGCGTAGCGAAGGGGTCGACCTCAACTTGAGGCTTTGCTTGCCCAGGGGAGGATTTCGCTCTTGAGCGCCGTCTCCCTGCACGCACCTCCCACACGGCGTCCACTACCGCGCGATCGTCTTGCGAGCCTTGCGGATGTACTGCCCGGCTGCAACGACCGCGAGGGCAAGGCTGATCCAGAAGCAGACGAGCGGCCACACGGTGCCCTCGCTCGTGACGAGAACGAAACCGATCGAGGCGTACAGCCCCCAGGTCGCGATCTTCCCGAGACGGGAGACCTCGAGCTCGTAGTCCTTGGGAACGACGAGCTTGTAGCCCCCGATGAGGATGAGGTCGCGCAGGAGGATGATCAGCGCGACCCAGGGCAGGCGATCGAGGGCGACGAGGAGGACAACCGCGGTGTCGATCATGAGTCGATCGGCGAGCGGGTCGGCCACTTTGCCGAACCGCGATTCGACGCGCCACCGTCGGGCCAGATACCCGTCGAGCTGGTCGGTGCACGCAGCCAGGCCGAAGACGATCCCTGCCGGCCAACTCGGGCCCGTCCTGTCGTCGAGCAAGAGCCAGACGAACAGCGGGATCGCGGCGAAGCGCAGCAGCGTGAGAGCGTTCGGAATCTGCCTCACGGGAGCGGAGACGGTGCGGGGTTCCATCCTGCCGCAAGAGTAGAGGCTTGACCCGAACGTCCGAGCACCTGCTGGTGGTAGCGTCGGGATTCGTGACCGCCGAACTCCTGCTCCCCGGCTTCGTGAACAGCCACAGCCACTCGTTTCAGCGAGCTCTCCGCGGACGGGCAGCGGGAACCGATTTCTGGACGTGGCGAGACGGCATGCTCGAGGAGGCCGATCGCGCGACGCCCGATTCGATCCGGGCCCTCTACTACGACGTGTACCGCGAGATGCTCGCCGCCGGTTACACGGCGGTTGGTGAGTTTCACTATCTCGGAGCGCCCGAGGCATTCGCAGCGGCCGAGGCCGCTGCCGAGGCAGGAATGACGATCGTGCTCCTCCACGTCGCCTACGAACGAGGGGGCCTCGAACGGATGCGCCAGACGTCCGTCGCCGAGTATCTCGAAGAGGTGGAGGCGCTGCGCGAGGCCGGGATCGCGGTCGGAGTTGCCCCCCACTCCGTGCGTGCCTGCTCACGGGACTGGCTCGTGGAGATCGGCGCGTACAGCGAGCGGGAGGGGCTCCCGCTTCACATTCACGCGGATGAGCAGCCACGTGAGATCCAGGAATGTCTCGACGAGCACGGCTGCCGCCCGATCGAGCTTCTTGCCGACACGGGTTGCCTGACGCCACGAACGACGATCGTCCATGCAACCCATGCCAACGACGCCGAGCTCGATCACCTCGCAGCCACGGGGGCCCGCATCTGCGCCTGTCCCACGACCGAGGCGGATCTCGGTGACGGGTTCCTCCGCGTCTCGGCCGTTCGTGAGCGGTCGATCCCTCTGTGCATCGGTTCGGACTCGAACATGCGCATCGATCCACTCGAGGAGCTCCGCGAGCTCGAGGGCATCGCGCGGAGGCAGAACGGAACGCGGGGCGTGATCTCCACGGAAGATCTGCTCGGGATCGGCACAGACGACGGCGCTGTGGCGCTCGGCCTCTCGAGCTGGGCGTCGATCCAGATCGACACCAACCACCGATCGCTGGCCGGCATCGCCGCCGAGAACGTTCCGGCCGCGCTCATCGCCGGGTGTGCCGCTGACGTCGTCGCATCGGAGATGTTCTGATGCACGTCGACGCCACCGAGGACACGTTCGAGCACGAGGTCATCGCCAGGTCGTCGACCCAGGCCGTGCTCGTCGACTTCTGGGCCGACTGGTGCCAGCCCTGCCACGCGCTCACGCCCGTGATCGAGGCTGCCGTCGAGGACCGTGGCGATGCAGTTGCGCTCGTGAAGGTCGATGTAGATGCCAACCCCGGCCTCTCCGAGACCTACGCGGTAAGCGGTATCCCCGCGGTGAAGGCTTTCCGGGACGGCCGCGTGGTTGCGCAGTTCACGGGCGTGCGGTCGCGCGCCGCTCTGGACATGTTCCTCGACGAGCTTCTCGCGCCCCCGCGCGCCGATGCGCTCGTCGATGGGCTGCGGGCGTCCGGAGAGCTGCCAGAGGTCGTGGCGGCGCTCGACGCGAACGACGTCGAGGGAGCACTGCGGTGGATCGTCGAGGCCGTGCCTGATGCCGCGCCGGACGATCGTGACCTCCTCCGCGATGTCGCGGTTGCGCTGTTCGAGCGCCTCGGGCCGGACGATCCTCTGACGACGACGTACCGGCGGCGCCTGGCTGCCGCTCTGTACTAGAGGCTGCTACTGCGTGCGATAGCGCCTGACCCACATCGCCGTTCGGTCGATGTAGGCACGCTCGGCTGCGGCGCCCGCGAGCCCGTAGGCGCCCTCGTAGGAGCCGTACGACCTCCCGACGTTCCGCGCGGGCTCGATCTGGGTTCCCTCATGCCACTCGTTGTAGCTCGTGATCGTGACGACGTCGGCCTCGGCCCGAAGGGCGCCGCGCCACATCCTGTCGTACGTCCGCCCGAGCTCCCGGCCCCGAATACGGACGTCTCCCGTCGCCCGCGTGGCGTTGTATCCGGGGCCGACCGAGGGTGCGCAGACCAATCCGAGTCTCCGAGCGGAAGCGCACATGCGCGGAAACGAACTGCCGTCGTAGATGTAGACGTCATAGGTGTACAGGCCGTCGAACCCTCCCGCGTGAGCCTTCCCGGGCAGGCTCGTGTTCGCGAAGAGTCGAACACCCGAGAGGCGCTGGTTGAGAGCGGCCCAGTCTGCGTCCGTCGTCAGCGTTGAGTCGTAGACGTAGAAGTCGGTGATGCCAGAGGCTTTGAAGGAAGCGATGTCCGCCTCGAGTGCCGCCGGCGTTCGCCCGGCGAACGGCTCGACGTGCAACGCAACCCCGAGCCCGGCCTCTCGTGCCACGCGCGAGACCATCGGCAGTCTCGCCGCCTCTGCGGAGTCCGCGCCCCACCACGAGACGATCAGGGTCTGAACACCCATCGCCGCGATCTCGCGCATCTGCGCACGAACGATCGAAGCGTCCGATGACGAGTACGGCCCACGCGCCGGAAACCACCCGGAGGCCACGTTCGCCGGGGGGCTGCTGCCGTTCTGCTGCCAGTGCTGCCACTGCCCGTCGCGGCGTTCCGTGCCGTACCACGGATAGTAGAAGATCGCCACCTCCCCGACGCCGCCGGTATCCGGTTCTCTCGACATGACGGTGCGCGAGTTCGCGCCGCTCGAGAGGAGCGCCGCGATCGCTACTACCGCCGCCAGGAGTCCAAGAACACGCCGCAAGGTCGGCGAGACTCTACCCCGGTGTCACCGAGAAGGGAAGGGCGGCGTTGCGGCCTTCCCGTTCTGACGCGTCAGGCGTCGTCGTCGTCGTAACTCTTTGCGTGCTTGCGGTCGTAGAAGTACGCGATCAGGAGCAGGATCCCGACGACCAGGGCCGTGCCGCCGATGATCCCGAAGCGGTAGACCGCTCGATCGAAGAGGACGAAGCCCAGGAAGAGGCCGATGCCGATGACGAAGATCCCCGCGACCAGCTTGGCGTAGAACGACTTGCCGAGTTCCATCACTGCTCCTTATCGTTGACGAACATCACGTGCGAGGCCGAATGTAGCGTGCGCGCCCGATGGCGATCAGCCGCTCGGGATCGTCCCAGGGGGTGATTTCGACGTCGGCCGTCCCGAGCGTGCGGCCGGCATGCAACGTTCGCGCCACCACGCGGTGCGGCTCGGGCGCCGCAAGACGAAGAAAGTCGCAGCGGAGATCCACGGCGATCCAGCCACCGGGGCTCGAATGCTCGAGTGCATACCAGCCTGCCGTGTCGACGCACGTTGCGAGCGTTCCCCCGTGAAGAAACGGCCGCGGCACGCTGTCGCCGAGCGCGATCGCGGATGGATCGAGACGCAGCACGACCGAGTCGTCCAGCAGTTCGACGGCGACGAGGCCGATCGCTGCGTCGAGTGGTGAGGGTGGCTCGTTGAGCAGATCGGTCACGGGCGCAGATCGTAGACGATTGTCCCGAGCCGAGACTCAGTGCGCGATCTCGATCGCCCGGCTCTCGCGGATGACGATCACCTTGACCTGCCCGGGGTATTCGAGCTGGTCCTCGATCTGGCGCGCGATCTCGTGCGAGAGGAGAGCCGCTGCGTCGTCGTCGACCTCGGTTGGCTCGACGATGACGCGAATCTCCCGCCCGGCCTGGAGTGCGTAGGCCTTTGCGACGCCGGGCTTGGCCGTCGCAATCTCCTCCAGTGACGAGAGCCGCTTGATGTAGTGCTCGAGGCTCTCACCGCGCGCACCGGGTCGCGAGGCAGAAATCGCGTCGGCCGAGATCAGGAGAACCGCTTCCACGGTCTGCGGTTGCACCTCGTAGTGGTGTGCCTCAACGGCATGGACGACGCCCTCGGACTCCCCGTAGCGACGGGCGAGCATGGCGGAGACCGCTGCATGCGTCCCCTCCACCTCATGCGTCATTGCCTTCCCGATGTCGTGAAGCAGGGCCGCGCGGCGAGCCGTCTTCACGGAGGCGCCGAGTTCGGCGGCCATGATCCCGGCAAGATGCACGACCTCCAGGGTGTGCTTGAGGACGTTCTGGCCGTAGCTCGTGCGATAGCGGAGCCGCCCGAGAATGTTCACGAGCTCCTCGTGGATCGGGCCGCAGTTCGCCTCGAAGACGGCCTGCTCGCCTGCCAGGCGCACCTGATCCTCGAGCTCCGCCTTCGAGAGGTAGTACATCTCCTCGATCCGGGCGGGATGGATCCGACCGTCCTCGATCAACTTCAGCAGAGTCATCCGCGCGAGCTCTCGACGGAGTCCATCGAAGGAGGAGAGGACGACCGCATGTGGCGTGTCGTCGATGATGAAGTCGACGCCGGTGAGGTGCTCGAGGGCACGGATGTTGCGTCCTTCTCGCCCGATGATGCGGCCCTTCATATCGTCGGATGCCAGCTCGACGACACTGACGGTTGTTTCGGCTGTATGACTCGCGGCGACGCGTTGGAGCGCGTCCGCGACGAGGGCGCGCGCCTTTCGCTTGGCGTCCGTGCGAGCCTCCTCGTCGAGCTGCCTCACCGTCCGCGCGAGCTCGTGTCGGACGAGGTCCTCTGACCGTTCGAGCAACTGTGTGCGCGCCTCGTCGAGCGTCAGGCCGCCGACGCGCTCGAGCTCGCGCAGCATCTGGTCGCTGCCGGCCTTCAGCTGCTCCTGAAGTTGCTTGGTGTGAATCTCGCGATCGGCAATGCCCTGCTCGCGGCGCGCGAGCTCCTCGCGTCTTGGTCTCGATCTCCGACTCGCTGTTGCTGCACTCGCGCCTCGGCTCTTGCCATCTGCAGACGAGACTCCTGCAGCTCGCTCTCGAGGCTCGCCCGCAGCTGTACCGCGTGCTCACGAGCCTCGATCTGTGCCTCCCGACGGGTGGTCTCGGCCTCTCGTTCGGCGTCGGCGAGAAGAGAGCGTCGTTGATCCTCGGCCAGTCGAAGACGCGACGTGCTCACCGTGCGAAGCCACACCCACAGCCCGATGGCTCCGACTGCGACTCCGATCAGGGCTGCGACGACTGTGAGCATGGACGCTCCCGGTAGGGGTTGCCACGCGGCTATTGCCGCGGTCGCTCACATCCGGACACCGCCTGCACTGGCGGTCTCCCGGTCAACCGGTCGTACAGCAGGGTCTATCTCGGACGGGCTTCCCTCCGCGGATGTGCGGTGGTCGCAACGCTCGATGAGATCAGATGGTTGGTGGTCACTGGATCAGCCGGTTTTCGGAATGCGCTCTGTGCAGGTCAAATGGTCGGATGAAGCACACCTAGTCTACAGCGTCCGCGGACAGGTCTGCAACGAGCGGTTCGAGCGTCTCCTCGGAAAAGCCCTTCGAGGCAAGGTGGC
Source organism: uncultured Thermoleophilia bacterium (assembly GCA_963741655.1). GTDB lineage: Bacteria > Actinomycetota > Thermoleophilia > Gaiellales > Gaiellaceae > Gaiella. The sequence continues at coordinate 326,268 of CAVUIQ010000009.1, read as the reverse complement.
GCGCTGTCTTTGGCGTTCTTCCCCGCGATTCGACGATGCGGGCCACCCGATCCGACTCGGGCTCGAGTGCCTCGAGTGCGGCGCGGATCTCCTCGTCTGCGACGCCCTGCCGCTCGAGGTCGTCGACGATCAGGTTGTTCCCGGCTCCGCGTGCCGCAAGCACGGCTGGAGCGCTCGCGCGCGAAGCGGTTGTCGTCGACGAGTCCGGCGCGCTGGACTGCCTCCAGCATGTCGCGCCGAACTCCCGGAGCCGCGCCCCGCTCGGTGAGCCTGCGCTCGAGTGACGCGACCGTGTGATCGCGCGCTCGCAACGCCCGCAATGCCAGCGCCTGCGCGTTGAGCCGTCGCAACTCTCGGCCGAGTGCGCGTGCTGCTTCGCGATCGACTGCCCGACCGACCGAGAGACGGACTGCGAACACGGCTTCGGTCGGCACAACGCGCCAGGGACGACCCTCAAGATCGATCTCGACGCGATCCGTCCCGCGAGCGCGAAGGGCAGTGATGACGGGTGCTCGGGTCTCGTCTGCCATCGCGCTCGCGGGAGGTCGGATTGCCGGTCGGTCTAGGCCTTGACCTGAACCTTCTCGGTCGCTACCTCATCGTCCTCGATGGGGGTTACGTCGACGTTCGCAGCGCCCTCCGCCTGCGGCAGGAGCCGCGCCGAGACGACCTGCTCGGGAGGGGCCTCCGCCTGGATCCGTGCGAGGATCTGCTGCACGAGATCGGGATGCTCGCCGAGAAACGCTGTTGCGTTCTGACGCCCCTGCCCCAGCCGCTCGTCTCCGAAGCTGAAGTACGAGCCGGCTTTCTGAACGACCTTCCGCTCGATCCCGACGTCGAGGACGGTGCCCTCCCAGGAGATGCCGTTGCCGTAGATGATGTCGAACTCCGCCTGCTTGAATGGCGGCGCGACCTTGTTCTTGACCACCTTCACGCGCACGCGGTTGCCGTACGCCTCCGCGCCGTCCTTCAGCGTCTCGATGCGGCGGATATCGAGCCTGACCGAGGCGTAGAACTTCAACGCCCGACCACCCGGCGTCGTTTCGGGGGAGCCGAACATGACCCCGATCTTCTCGCGCAGCTGGTTCGTGAAGAGGCAGATCGTGTCGGTGCGATTGAGCGTTCCCGCCAGCTTGCGGAGCGCCTGACTCATCAGGCGGGCCTGGAGACCCATGTGGCTGTCCCCCATCTCACCCTCGATCTCGGCCTTGGGTGTGAGCGCTGCAACGGAGTCGATCGCGACGACGTCGACCGCGCCCGAGCGAACGAGCAGCTCGCAGATCTCGAGCGCCTGCTCACCCGTATCCGGCTGCGAGACGAGGAGATCGTCGATGTTGACGCCGATCCGCCGCGCGTACTGCGGATCCATCGCATGCTCGGCGTCGATGAACGCACAGATGCCGCCACGCCGCTGTGCTTCCGCGATGACGTGGTACACGAGGGTCGTCTTCCCCGAGGATTCGGGGCCGAAGACCTCGATGACACGGCCGCGAGGCAGGCCTCCGATCCCGAGTGCCATATCGAGCGAGAGCGAACCGGTCGACACCGCCCCGATCGCAACCTGGGCCTGGTCGCTCATGCGCATGACCGAGCCCTTTCCGAACTGTCGCTCGATCTGGCCGAGCGCGACGTCGAGCGCTTCCTCGCGATTCATCTCGTCATTCCTCCTCGTCGTTCCGCTGATTTCGTCCCTGTAGGTAAGCACGTCCGTCGGACGTAATGCAAACATATGTTCGTGTCACGAGCAAACGTTCCTGCATGCCTCCGACGCTAGCCCGGATCGTGTGTCGAGAGTGAGCCGGGTCCGTATCGGAACTGCGCACTCTGGGCGCCTACGTCAGGAGACGGCGCAGGAGATGCAAAGCTGCGACCGCCGCGCGGGCACGGATCACGTCGCGGCCGCCGGGTAGTTCGATGCGAAGCGGCATCTCGCCCATCGGTCCGACCGCATGGAAGTAGACGAGTCCAACGGGCTTCTCGGCCGTGCCCCCGCCCGGGCCGGCCACGCCGGTCACCGAGACCGCGACGTCGACGTCGAGTCGCGCACGCGCTCCGTGCGCCATCGCCTCGGCGACTTCCGCCGACACCGCGCCGTGCGTTCTCGAGAAGTGTGAGCGGCACGCCGAGCAGCGCCTGCTTCACCGCGTTCGCGTACGCGACGACCCCGCCGCGAAAGACATCGCTGCTGCCCGCGACGTCGGTGAGGCGCTTGGCCACGAGTCCTCCAGTGCACGACTCCGCAGCGCCGAGAGTGAGGCCGCGGGTACGGCACGCGTCGAGGACCAGCTCCTCGATCGATCGCTCGTCTCGCCCGAACAGGAAGGCTCCGATCGGCTCGAGGAAAGCCGACTCGAGCTCGTCCGCCCGTGCCTCCGCGCCCGGCTCGACGACCATGTCGACGTGAATCTCGAAATCGCGCGCACAGATCGTCACCTCGACGCCGTCGCCGTCACCCCCGGCCTCGGCGAGGGACTTCGCAACGAGCGACTCGCTGACGCCGTAGAGGCGAGCAACGCGGCGACTGGGACGCATCGTTCGTCGAAGCACCTCCTGCACGGGCGATGAGGCGAGCGCACGGGGCCATAGCTCCTGCAGCTCGCGCGGCGGCCCCGGGAGCACGACGACGACACAGGAGCCCGTGTCGAGGACGATGCCGGGCGCCGTTCCCGCAATGCCGAGCGAGAGCGCCCCGGCGGGGAGCGTCGCCTGCTTGCGAACCCCCGACGAGAAGTCCGCGTAGTCACGCTTCATCCTCTCGGCAAAGCGGCGCGAGACAACCTCGATCTCCCGTTCGAGCTCCTCGTCGACCTCGAGCGAGCGCCCCGCGACTCGAGCGACGAGCTCGATCGTCCGGTCGTCATGCGTGGGGCCGAGGCCACCGGAGACGAGACAGACGTCGCGTCTCCATACCCTCGCGCAAGGCCGTCTCGAGATCGGCAGGATCGTCACCGACGATCGTGATGCGGGACAGGCTGGAGGCCGAGGCGCAACGCCTCCTGCGCGAAGAACGGGCCGTTGAGGTCAGTCCGCTCGCCGCGTACGAGCTCGCTGCCCGTGACGACGATGGCGACGCGGGGACGACTCAAGAGGCGCGAGGAAGAGTCAGCTGACCGCTCCTTGGCACCTTCACCCGGACGCCCGCGACGCGAACGATCACGTTCCTCGGCGACGTGAGCGTGATCGTCAGCTTCTGCGGCGCGAACCGCTTCACCTGCCCGCGCTCGAGCGTGCCGCGGTAGAGCGGCTTGCCCGCACCCGAGCGACTGCCCGAACCTCCATGAACGAGGCGCCGCGCGCGGCCGTGACCGACACGCCGTTCGCGATCGCAGCCGTCGTCGGCTTGGACGAGGCGTTGACGCCCTGCACCTTCGGCTCCGCCGTATCCCCGAACTTCCAGGCCGCGATCACGAGTGCCGTGAGGAGGATCATCGCCGTGACGGCGATCACGACGAGCCGCGATTCCCGATGCTGGCGCTGACTGCGCGATCTGGGTCGGAACCCGTCGGGCACGCAAGGGTCGCTCCTCCTCACCGACGACGTAGCGCGAGTTGTACTCGTCGACGTAGAGCTGGCCGTCCATGCCGAGCGACTCCGCGTAGGTGCGCAGGAAACCCTTGATGTAGGTGTGGCCCGGGAGCTGTTCGAACTGCTCGGCTTCGAGGGCGCGGAGATACTTCGCGCGCACCTTGGTCCGGATACTCCATCTCGGTGAAGTCGAACCCCTGGCGCGTGCGAGCCTCGCGCAAGCTTGAGCCGATCTCGAACACGGAGGTGAAGAGTACCGACCCGAGGACGACCTCGTCGGCAGGCTGTCAGGGTGCGTCGGCGAACCTCGGGGTGCTACGGGGCCGAGCCGCCTCGGAGCCAGGTTCGCACGCTGTCCTCGCAGAACGCAAACTCCATCGCTGTCGTCTCGATGAGCGCCAGCTGATCGGCGGTCAGGCCGGAGGCCCGGAGCGCTCGAACCTCGCGGCCGAGCGTCGTGTCGATCGTGATTGGATTGTCGTCGCCGAGCACGACATTGCATCCCACCTCGAGGAACCGATGGATCGGATGCTCAGCGATCGATCGTGCCGCGCCGGTGAACACATTCGACGTCGCGCAGACCTCGAGGCACATCCCGTGGTCGACGCTCCACGCGAGCATTTCGGCGTCCGCGCCGAGGCGCGTCCCATGGCCGATTCGCCGAACGCCGAGGGTCTCGTAGGCATCCCTGATGTTGCTCGCCGGACCGGCCTCCGCGACGTGGGCGGTGAGCCCGAGCCCCGCTGCCGCAGCACATTGGAACGGACGCACGTACGCACCGAGATCGGGGAAGAGCAACTCGTCGCCGGCCACGTCGAACCCGACGACGCCGTCTCCCGCTCGTCGTGCGGCAGCACGAGCCACCGCCATGTTGTCGTCCTCTGCATGGTGTCGGAGCACGCAGACGACGACTCCTGCCTCGATCCCGGTCTGTTCGACGCCGTTCCGGACTCCCTCGCATACTGCACCGATCACCGCATCGAGGTCGAACCCCGGTCGGACGTGCGTTAGCGGACCGAATCGCAGCTCGCAGAACCGACAGCCACTCGCGGCCGCGTCCACGATCGCCTCGCGCGCAACCCGCGCGAGCGCATCGTGCGAGCCGAGCAGTGGGTAGGCCGCGGCCACGTGCGCCAGAAAGACCGTCAGGTCGCTCGGCACGCGCATCACGAGCGCCTCCTCCCAGCCCCCTGGGGGCGACGCCACGCCTGCTCCGGCGGCAAGCTCCGCCGCCGTCTCGAGCCGGACGCAGCCCTCGAGGTGGGTGTGGAGGTTGATCGTCGACATGCGCGAACCCTCCTAGAGCCCGAGCCTGTGAACGGCCTCGAGGGCAACATCGATGCTGTGCTCCCAGCCGGTGTGCAGACGCGTGTTGGGTGCGCCGTAGACGACATCGCCGGTCGCGAGGTTCGCAGAGACGGCGCAGACCATCGCGGCACGAAGCGACCGCTGGCGGGCAACGACGAACAGCGCCGAGCTCTCCATCTCGACGTTCAACATGCCCAGCCTCGAGAGGTTGGCGATCCACTCGGGCGTCTCGGCATAGAACGCATCGTCCGTTGCGTTGAGCCCGGCGTGCGACGCGAAGCCATGGGTCACGCCGAACTCCTCGGCGACCTTCTTCAACGTCAGCGTCAGCTCGAAGTCCGGCACGGCCGGGTAGCCGGGAGGCACGTACGCGGCCGTCGTCCCGTCGTTTCGAAGCGATCCCTCGCTGATGATGAGATCGCCGACCCCGACGTGCGGCTGGAGCGCAGCCGTGCTGCCGACGCGAATGAACACCCGGCCGCCGACGCGTGCGAGCTCCTCCACTCCGATCGCGGTCGAAGGACAGCCCATCCCGCTCGAGCACACGGTGATCAGGCGGCCCTTGTACGTGCCGTTCATCGTTCGGTACTCGCGCTTGTGGGCCACCTCGATCGCGTCGTCGAGCCGGTCGGCGATCAGCTGGACGCGAAACGGATCTCCCGGCATGAGCACGATGTCGCTGATCTCGCCCTCAGCGACACCGACGTGGTACTGCGGCCCGGTCAGGCCGATGGTGTCCTTGTCAACGAACTCGGTCAACGCGATCAAACCTCCTGGTGGTGTGTGTTGCCTGGACGACGTCAGTCGAGATAGGTGAGCACGCCGTACACTGCCACGGCGATCGTGGCAGAGCTCGCCATGCAGATCCCGAGGATCCCGAGGATCCGACCGGCCGAGACGCATGCGGCGACCGTCGGTTGCTGCGAGGCTCGCCTCGGCCCGACCTCGGCTCCTTCGGGCCTGAACGAGCGCGCCCCAGCCGAGCCCGATCCCGATCGGAATCGCAAGCCCGGCATGCAGCAGATCGTACGCGCCCGAGAATCGCGTCGCAGCGATCGCGATCGGCATGGTCGCCACGGAGAGCGCACCGAGCAGGGCGGCCCAAACCGCCTTCGGGCTGTCACCTCGCCACGGAGCTCCTACTGCTTCTTGTAGGGACGACCGACGGCTGCCGGCGGCCGTCGAACGGCCGATGACGCCTGCCACCGCGATCAGCGTGAGGACGTACGGCAGTGCCTGGAACAGCACGGAGGCGGATTGCGAGTACTCGGGTAGCCGCTGGGCGAGCGCGCTCGAGAAGCCGAACAGCATGCACGCGGCGAGTGCGCCGTACGGTCGCCAGTTCCCGAAGATGAGCGCCGCGAGCGCGATGAAACCACGTCCCGCGGTCATGTTCTCACCGAACGAGTTGACGAAGCCGATCGACAGATATGCCCCACCCGCCGCCGCGAGCATGCCCGAGAGGACGACTGCTGCGTAGCGCACGACGTAGACGTTGATGCCGACGGTGTCTGCTGCGCGCGGATGCTCGCCAACGGCGCGGATGCGCAGACCGATCGGCGTCCTGAACATCACGATCGAGGAGACGACGACGAGGAGCAGCGCGAGCCAGATCATCAGGTTCAGCTGCGAGAAGATCGGACCGATGAACGGGACATCCTGCGAGGAACGTCAGGTGGACGTCGGGAATGCTCGGGATATCGCCGGACGACGTGCCTTCGAGCCCGTAGAGGTCGATGTAGAGGTACCCGGTCAGTCCGAGCGCGAGGAAGTTGATGGCCGTCCCGCCGAGAATCTGGTCGGCGCGGAGCGAGATCGCGAAGAATGCGTAGAGGAGGGCAGCCGCACCGCCCGAGAGGACCCCGATCAGCAGCCCGAGAATCCACGAGTCCGTCTTGTCCGCCCCGAGGATGGCGAAGAACGCGCCCATCAGCATCATGCCCTCGAGGCCGATGTTCACCACGCCGGAGCGCTCCGAGAACATGCCGCCGATCGCAGCGAAGATCAGCGGGGTCGCGTAACGCAGCATCGCCGCGAACAGGGCCGACCAGACGACGACCGACTCGAGCTTGCCGACGCTCGAAAGCGTTGCGAGGTAGGCGACGACGAATCCGATCACGCCGGAGGCGATCGCGAAGCCCCCGAAGCGACGCTCGCCGCGGATCGCCACGCCGATCCCGAGCATGACCGCGATCACGCAGAGAACAAGGCTCCAGAACCAGGAGCGGGTCGCGATCGGCGGCAATGCGAGCCACGCGCCGGCGATGCCCGAGCACGATCCCTGTCCAGGCGACGACCCGGAAGCCGTGCGGAAGGCGACGGGTCGGTGTCGCTGCATCGGGCGACATGCCTTCCGGCTGCGGCACGGTCGTCATCTGGAGGCCGGCTTTCGACGCCGTGCGCGGCGCAGGATCGAGAGGACGATCACGTCGGCGCCGACGAACAGGACGACGAGCCCCTGGATGAGTAGCGTCAGGTTCGAGGCGAGCTCGGGCTGGAAGATCGTCGGATCGAGGTTACGGGTCGAGGTGCCGTTGATGAGACCGGCGAAGAGCAAGGCCGAGAGCCCCACCCCGACAGCGGTGTTTCGGCCGAGAAGCGCGACTGCGATACCCACGAAGCCGATCTGCGAGGCTCCGATGTCGCTCGTCGCGATCTGGAACTGCCAGCCGAGGATGTCGAGTGCACCCGCGAGGCCGGCGAACGTGCCGGAGATCGCCATGGCGAGGAAGTAGTTGCGCGAGACGCTGATCCCGCCGTAGCGGGCAGCGTCCGGGTTGAAGCCCACCGCCTTGACGCCGTACCCGAGCGTCGTGCGGTTGAGGATGACCCAGTAGACGAAGAGAGCCGCGACCGCGATGAAGATGCCGATCGACAGACCCTGGAAGTCGGGGTCACCCCAGAAGACGGGGAGCCTCGCACCGTCAGCGACCTTCTCGGAGATCGGGATCGCGGGCTGCTCGACGTTCTGCAGTGGCCCGCCCAGCCCGAAGAGGAACTTCCCGACCCAGATCGCGATCCAGTTGAGCATGATCGTCGAGATCACCTCGTGCGCCCCGACCGTCGCCTTCAGGAACCCGGCGATGCCTGCCCACACCGCCCCCGCGAGCATTGCCACGATGACGGCGAGCACGATGTGGACGAACGGGTTGAGCCCCGAGAGCGACGAGCCGATCCAGATCGCGAAGAACGACCCGACGAGGTACTGCCCCTGGCCGCCGATGTTGAACATGCCGCAGCGGAAGGCGAACGCGACTGCGAGGCCCGTGAGGATCAGCGGCGTCGTGATCAGCAGCGTCTGCTGGAAGTTGAGCGCGGCCGTCAGCCGATCGTCGCCCGTGACCCACGGGAAGCAGCCAGTTGAGGCCCGAGCCGTCGAAGATCGCCTTGTACGTCGTCAGCGGGTTCTTGCCCGTCGTCACGAGGACGACGAGGCCGCCCACGAGGAACGCGAGCACGCCGTCAGGATCGGCGCGAGGATGCCCTCTGCCTTCTGGGCGATCGCGTAGCGCTCGACGATCGAAGCGCCGACCTGTGGGCCCGATCCCGCTCGGATCGTCGGGTGGCGCCTGCAGGCGCCGACGGCCCCTGCGTCTCCTCGCTCACGCGGCCACCTCGTCTCGACGACCGCCGCCGGTCATCAGGATCCCGAGCTCCTCCTCGGTGGCGGTCGGCGGCAGCTCGCCGACGATCTCGACCCTCGTAGAACACGAGGATGCGGTCCGAGAGCGAGAGGATCTCCTCGAGCTCGAGGGACACGAGCAGGATCCCTCGGCCCTCGTCGCGCTCCTCGATCAGGCGACGGTGGACGAACTCGATCGCACCGACGTCGAGGCCGCGCGTGGGCTGCGCAGCGATCAGAACACGCGGGTTCCGGTCGATCTCACGTGCAAGCACGACCTTCTGCTGGTTTCCACCCGAGAGCCCTCCCGCGCGCGTCTGCGCGCCGCCTCCCCGCACGTCGAACTCCTTCACGAGCCGCGCAGCTCGCTCGACCAGGCGGCGCGGGAAGAGCCAGCCGAACCTCGAATCGGGTCGGCTCCGGTAGTCGTGGAGCGCGAGGTTTTCGGCGATCGAGAACTCCAGCACGAGCCCGCGCCGCTGCCGGTCCTCGGGCACGTGACCGAGGCCGACGTGGTAGTGCTCGAGCGCGCTGAGGTTCGTGATGTCCGCGCCCTCGAGCCGAACGGTGCCGGCGGAGACCGGGAGCAGCCCGCTGAGAGCATCGATCAGTTCCGTCTGGCCGTTACCGTCGATGCCGGCGATGCCGACGATCTCGCCGGCTCGAACGTCGAACGAGACGTCGCGCACCTTCTCGATTCCGCGATCGTCGAACGCATGCAGGGCCTCGACCTCCAGGAGCGGCTCGCCGGGGCTTGCCGGCTGCTTCTCGACGCGAAGGAGAACCTCGCGACCGACCATCAGCCGTGCCAGGCTCTCCTCGCGTCGCCCCTTGCGCGTGCAGCGTCTCGATCAGCTTCCCGCGCCGAAGGACGGTGATCCGATCGGCGATCTCGAGAACCTCGTTGAGCTTGTGCGTGATGAAGATCACCGACTTCCCCTGGGCCGTAAGGCTGCGAATGATCGCGAACAACTCCTTCGCCTCCTGAGGCGTCAGCACCGCCGTCGGCTCGTCCAGCACCAGGATCTCCGCGCCCCGGTAGAGCGCCTTCAGGATCTCGACACGCTGCTGCTGACCGACGGTGATGTCCTCGATCAGCGCGTGCGGGTCGACCGCGAGCCCGTACCGCTCCGAAATGCTCGCGCACACGCTCCTCGGCGGCCTTCTCGTCGATCAGCACCTTGCTGCGTGTCGGCTCGACTGCCAGCACGATGTTCTCTGCCACGGTCATCACCGGGATCAGCATGAAGTGCTGGTGAACCATGCCGACACCACGATCGATCGACGCACGCGGCGATCCGAGCTCGACGGGAGTTCCCTTGATCAGGATCTCGCCCTCGTCCGGCCGGTACAGGCCGTAGAGCACGTTCATCAGTGTCGACTTGCCGGCACCGTTCTCACCGAGGAGCGCATGGACCTCACCCTCGCGCAGGTCGATGCTGATCGTCATCGTTCGCCACGAACCCCGGGAAGCGCTTCGTGATGCGCACGCATTTCGAGAACGGTCGGAGCGGTCGGTCATCGCGAGACGATACTACGGACTCCGCGCGGAATGTGACTGGCAGGTGGCCGTCCCGTGCCGCAGAACGACGGAGGGCGGGCCGATCGGCCCGCCCTCCGTCTCGATCGATCTCGAACGTGCCGCTACTTCTTCGGCGGCTTGATCTTGCCCGCTGCGATCAGCTTCGAGTCTGCAGTCAGCTTGGCGATGATCGCCTTGCGATTCGTCGCCTTCGACGCTCACCTTGCCGAACCCGACGCCACCGTTCTTGACGGTGTAGAGCGAGTCCGCACCGCCGACGAAGTTGCCCTCCTTGACGTCCCGGATCATCCGGAAGACGCCGAGGTCGACGAGCTTCAGCGCGCTCGTGAGCACGTGCGGCCCGAGGAACGCCTGATCGGTGTCGACGCCGATGCCCCAGACGCCCTTCTCCTTCGCCGCCTGCGAGTGCACCGAGGCCGCAGTTGCCGGCAGCCTGGAAGACTGCACCCGAGCCGGCCGCGATCTGGTTCAGCGCGATCTCCTTGCACTTCGCCTGGTCGACGAAGTCCTCCGAGTACGCCGTCACGACGTTGATGCCCTTCTTCGTCGCCTTGGCGCCGGCCTTGAAGCCGGCGAGGTACGCGACGACGGCGGGAACAGCCTGGCCGCCGACCGCGCTGACACCGTGTTGGTCTTCGAGGCCATCGCGGCCGCGACACCCATCAGGTAGCCGGACTCGTTCTCGGAGAAGAGTGCACCGCGGAGGTTCTTCGGGTTGCTCTTCATCCAGGTCTGGCTGTAGTCGATGATTCCGAACGACGTGTTCGGGAACTTCTTCGCTGCCTTCTCGATGTCCCCACCCATCAGGAAGCCGCAGACGACGATGGGGTTGTACCCCTGCCGAGCAGCCGTCGAGAGGTTCGGGATGTAGTCCGCGGACGACTTCGAGATGAAGATGCGCGAGCCGATGCCGAGCTGCTTACCGGCCGTCTTGACGCCCTTCGCGCAGAGGTCGTTGAACCCCTTGTCGCCGAGCCCACCGATGTCGGTGATGACGGCGGCCTTGGTGGTGTCCGACTTCTTGGCAGAGGCGGCGAAGCCGCCGGTGGTGATTGCGAGCGCGATGATCGCGACGAGCGCGACCGAGACCCCCGCTACCGATTTCCGTACTGGCACATTCCCTCCTTGGGACGATGGTGAAACACTGTCCTCGCGATAACGAACGCTGTTCTCATTCGTTAGACGAGAATTTCCGAACGTTGTTTGACGCCGATGACGCTGCCCTCCGGCGTCGCGCAGGCTAGCTTAACGCCGCCAAGGTCGGATTGCACGCACGGGTGATCGGTCGACACGCCACCGATCGCTCGAGTCGGATGAGCCGGCGTCTAGTCCCGGGTGATCTGGCTCGCGAGCTGCGACTCCTCGATCAGCACTCTGCGCGGCTTCGAGCCCTCGTAGCCGGAGATCACGCCACGACGCTCGAGCATGTCGATCAGGCGCCCGGCCCGCGTGTAGCCGACGCGCAGCCGACGCTGGATGAGCGAGACGGACGCCGTCTGGGTCTGGACGACGATCTCGGTCGCCTTGTCGAGCAACGGATCCTCGTCCGGATCGAACTCGCCGTTGTCCCCGTCCGCCGTCTCGTCGGCGAACGTCTCCGGCGCCTCGAGAAGGCTCTCGTCGAGGATCTGGCCGCGCTGGCGACGGCACTGCTCGACGACCATCGCGACCTCCTCCTCGGCAACGTAGGCGCCCTGAACCCGCTGCATGCGCGAGGTGCCGAGAGGCTTGAAGAGCATGTCGCCCTGCCCGAGCAGGCTCTCTGCGCCGGAGGTGTCGAGGATGACGCGAGAGTCGGTCTGGCTCGAGACGGCGAAGGCGATACGCGAGGGAACGTTCGCCTTGATCATCCCGGTGATCACGTCGACGGACGGCCGCTGCGTCGCGAGCACGAGATGGATGCCGACCGCGCGTGACTTCTGGGCGAGGCGGATGATCGCGTCCTCGACGGCCTGTGGGGTCACCATCATCAGGTCGGCGAGCTCGTCGATCACGACGAGCAGGTACGGGAGCGGCTCCTCCCCACGCGCCTTGAAGGTGCGGTTCGCCTCGGGCAGATTGCGCGCGCGGACGATCGAGAGGCGCTCGTAGCGGCGCTCCATCTCGGCGACGACGTTCTGCAGGACGGCCGAGGCCTCCTTCGGGTTCGAGACGACCGGCGTGAGCAGGTGTGGGATCGACTCGTAGTAGTTGAGCTCGATGCGCTTCGGGTCGATCAGGATCATCCGCACCTCGTCCGGCGTCGAGCGGAGCAGGATCGAGGTGAGGAGCGTGTTGATACAGCCCGACTTTCCCGAACCCGTGGTGCCTGCGATCAGGAGATGCGGCATGCGCGCGAGGTCGGTCCAGACGGCGTTGCCCGAGATGTCCTTGCCGAGCCACACCGAGAGCGGGCTTGCCTGGCCCGGCATGTCGCCGAAGATGTCGCCGAGCGTGACGAGCTTCGGCGAGAGGTTCGGCACTTCGACACCAACCGCCTGCTTGCCGGGGATCGGGGCCAGGATGCGGATCTCCGTCGTGGCGAGCGCGTACGAGAGGTCGTCCTTCAGCCCCGCGACCTTCGAGACCTTCGTTCCGGGCGCGAGCTGGAGCTCGTACCGCACGACCCGCGGGCCGGCGATCTGACCGACGATCGTGGCATCGACCCCGAAGTGCGAGAGCGTCTGCACGAGCTGCTCGGCAGTCTTTGCGCTCTGCACACCGCCGTCCCCCTTCACGGCCGGTGACGGCTTGAGGATCGACCGGTCGGGGAGGCGGTACTCGACGGCGCCGGCAGCACTGTCGAACTCGATCTCCTCGTAGACGTCCCCCGCCGTGACAGCGTCGGGAGCGTGCTCCTCGGAGTGCATCACGAGCTGCGGCGACTCGGCGGACGTCGCGATCGGTTCGATCACGTCCGGGTAGGCCGTGGCAGCGTCGACGACCGGCTTGCGCTGCTCTTCGTAGTCCTCGTCGAAATCGTCCGAGCCGCCGAAGTCGGGCATCTCGAGTCCGTCGAACGATCGCTTCGCCGCCCCGCCCGCACGGCGCATGGCGCCGCCGGAGGTGCGGAGGATCGCGCCCGCGGATCCGCCGGTGAAGAGCAGCGTGCCGGCAATGACGAGGGCGATCCCGACAATGAGCACACCCGTCTCACCCACGAAGTTCGCGAGGCCGCTCGCAAGTCCGCCGCCGATCATCCCTCCCTGGTCGCGCCCGAGCGCGAGCATGAGGCCGAAGGCACCGATCGCGAGGCCGGTGCGGAAAGGCTTCAGGTCGACGATCTTGCTGCGAACGAGCATGAGCCCGCCGAGGCCGAGGAGAACGAGCGGAACGACGTAGGAGGCAGCTCCGAAGGCGCTGCTGAGGCCGTCTGCGATCTTCTCACCGACCGCACCACCGTCCCAACCGAGCCACAGCAGCGTGGCCAGGAAGGCACCGACCGCGACCATCCCGAGCCCCCACAGTTCGGGATGGTGATGCGATCGGGTCTTTGCTGCACGCGTCGTCGCGCGGGCGGGAGCCCGAGGCTTGGCAGCCGGACGTGATCTCGACGTCGCGCGCGGCTTGCTCGTGGCCCGGCGCGCGGGCTTCTTGCTTGTGCGAGGCATTGGGCTTGCAGCTTCTGCGGCGGCGTCCCGTATCCTCCGCACATGCCCATCGTGATCGGAATTGCCGTCGCCGGCGCGTTGGGTGCGATGGCCCGCTACGGGCTCGACGAGCTGATCGGGCGTCGTGCGGGCGCATTCCCGTGGGGGATCTTCGTCGTCAACATCACGGGCGCGTTCCTGATCGGCTTCGCGGTTGAGGCGCTCGAGCCGCGGTTCGAGGACTCCTGGGTGCGCGCTGCGGTCGTCACGGGCTTTCTCGGCGCCTACACGACCTTCTCGACGTTCTCACTCGACACGTATCGCCTGCTCGAGGAGGGCCACGCCGCCCAGGCAGGGTTGAACGCGTTCGGGACCCTCGCTGCGGGCCTCGTTGCCGTGTGGTTGGGCTTACACGTGGGTCGGACGGTCTAGTGGGGTAGTGCGCGATCGCGTGCCTGCTCGATGATGAGCTCGGCATCGGCACGATTCCCGAATCCCCGGGTCTCGGTCTTTCCCTCCTCGAGATCCTTGTAGACCTGGAAGAAGTGCTCGATCTCGTCGCGGAACTCGGGCGGGATGTCGTGGATGTCGCTCACGCGCATCCACGCGGGATCCTTGAGCGGGACGCAGATGATCTTCTCGTCGAGTCCCTTCTCGTCGGTCATATGGAAGACGCCGACGACCCGCACGCGGATTCGGCAGCCGGGGAACGTCGGCTCACCGACGAGAACGAGCGCGTCGAGGGGGTCGCCGTCCTCCCCCATCGTTCCCTCGATGAAGCCGTAGTCGGCCGGATAGCTCATCGAGGTGAAGAGCCTTCGGTCGAGCACGATCCCCCCGAGCTCCTCGTCCAACTCGTACTTGTTCCGCGATCCCGACGGGACCTCGACGAAGACGACGACATCGCTCACGGCAACCTCCCGATCCGTTCGACGAGCAGTTCGAAGAATCCGTCGGTATCGAGCTCGACGCCGACGTCCGCATTTGGCTCCCGCTCCGTGCGCCGCCAGAGGTCGACGACCGTTCGTCCGCGACAGAGCTCGGAGACGAGCTCGACCTCGACGTTACAGTCGACCGTGGTCACGAGCCCCGGGCGAATCACGTGAGCGACCGCGACGGCATCGTGGATCGGAGCCCCGTCCCAGCCGTACGTCTCGCGGTGGTAGACGGAGAAGAACTCGACCAGGTCGGCCACGAATGCCCCCACCGGGCCGGTGGCGATCAGCCGGTCGACGAGCGCGGGCGTCGTCACGGCTCTGTGCGTGACGTCGAGCCCGACCATCGTTGTCGCGATCGGGGACGAGAAGACGGCCTGAGCGGCCTCGGGGTCGGCCCAGATGTTGAACTCGGCCGCGGGCGTCATGTTCCCCTCGGCGATCGCGCCCCCCATGAGGACGATGCGCCCGACGTTGGCGCCGCCCGTTCGTTCGAGAAGCAGCGCGATGTTCGTCAACGGGCCGGTGGGAACGAGCGTCACCGGCACGGTGCTACTCGCGATCGTGCGCTCCATGAAGTCGACCGCGTGCTCCGTGAGCGCGGCTCGCCCGGCCGGTGGAAGCGCGGGGCCGTCGAGACCGCTGTCGCCGTGGACGTGGGACGCAACCGTGAGCTCGCGGACGAGCGGTCGGTCGGCGCCCGCGGCGACGGAGATGTCGCCTCGCCCAACCAGATCGAGCACACGGATGGCGTTGGCCGTCGTCTTCTCGAGCGTCTGGTTACCG
Organism: uncultured Thermoleophilia bacterium; assembly: GCA_963741655.1. Lineage (GTDB taxonomy): Bacteria > Actinomycetota > Thermoleophilia > Gaiellales > Gaiellaceae > Gaiella. The sequence continues at coordinate 310,980 of CAVUIQ010000009.1, read as the reverse complement.
TGCACGGTCGTGACGCCGAGCAGCTCGACCTCGGGGCTTGCAAGCGCGAGCAAGAGAGCGATCGCGTCGTCGTGCCCCGGATCGCAGTCGAGGATGATCGGAATGGGCTTGGCCGTTGTGCTCATCGGTGGAGTATCGCGGCTCTAGCGGCCGAGGATCGCATCGATCTCTGCCGCCGTCGGCAGAGAGGGCTGGGCACCAACGCGCGAGACGGCGACCGCACCCGCAGCGCAGGCACGGATCAGTGCCTCCTCCTGGTCTCGACCTTCGAGGAGCGAGACGACGAGGCACGCGGCGAACGCGTCACCGGCCGCGGTACCGTCGACGACGTCCACACGCGGAGGTGTCGCGCGCGCGACCTCCTCCCCGTCTTCGAGCAGTACGGCGCCTTCCGCACCAAGGGTCAGAGCCACGAGCCCGTCGGTGCGTGCGAGTGCGTCGAGCTCGAAACGGTTGACGATCGCGAGGTCGGGGTCGACTGCGATGCGACGCGCCGGTGCCGCATTCAGGCAGAAGAGGCCGGAGGCCTGCTCCCACGCAGCGACGACCGCCTCGTCAGGGATCTCCTGCTGGCAGAGCACCGCGTCCGACGGGGGCAGCTCAAAGTCAGCGAGGTGAGCGTTCGCTCCGGGAGAGACGACGATCGTCGTCTCACCCTCCGAGTCGACGGTGATCAGCGCGATCCCGGTGGGCGCGTCGACCTCCCGCAGGTCGAGCTCGACACTCGCGTCGCGAAGCCCAGCGAGCGCTTCGTCCGCGAAGGCGTCACGGCCGACGGCCCCGACCATGCGCACCTTCGCGCCGAGGCGAGCGCAGGCGACGGCCTGGTTCGCGCCCTTGCCGCCGGGGAACCGCTCGAGCGTTGCACCCGTGATCGTCTCTCCTGGTCGTGGCAAGGTGCTGCTCCGCACGACGAGATCGAGATTGATCGAACCGACGACGGTGATCCGTGGAGCGGGCATCAACATCAGCGTAACCCGGGTCGCCGCCTGAAGGCGGCCACCGAGCTTCAGGCGGCGAGCGCGCGCAGGTCGTCTACGGTCGAGCCGAGCAGCGTGTCGCGCAGGTCGAAGAGGCCGGCCCAGAGCGACGAGCGGTCAGGTGCACTGTCGAGGCGCGCTGCGTCTGCAAGCCCCTCGAGCGCGCGAACCAGAACCGCCAGCTCGAGGTAAGCCGCCGCGACGCGGTTCGGGCACGCGTGGACGCCTGCGCGGTCGAGGACGGGTCGCCACTCGACGAGCTCGCCCGCGCCCGGCCCGCCGTACCACGAGCGCCCTTCAGCCCGTTCCGGCTCGAGCTCGAGGAGGTAGCGCGAGAGCGGAGCCTCGAGCCCGGCCAGCGCCGTCTCGATCCTGTCCGCCGCATGGCGCAGTGCCGCCTCGCGGGCGCCGGCCGTCGCAGGGATGGCGTCGCCGCGATTCCAGCGCTCGAGGAGCCGACAGAACGCGAGCGCCGACGCCTCACACGCGCGGAGTTGCTCGACGAGCCGCCGGGAGGAGCGTTCGGAAGCAGCGTACTCACGGATCACGTCACACCACCCCGGCTGCGGTGGCGACGTGGGCACTAGACCTCGATCACCACGGGGAGGATCATCGGCCGGCGCCGCGTTCTGTCATAGACGACCTTCGCGAGGGCATCGTGCATGTGCTCCTGGAGCAGCTTGATCTCGGTGATCCCGTCCTCTGCGAGCTCATCCGCGACGCGGTCGGCCTCGTCGCGGAGCTCGTCGAGCAGCTCCTCGTTGTCACCGAAGCCGCGGGCGATGAGCTCCGGTGGTGCGATCTCGCCGCCGTCCGAGATGGCGACCGTCGTCACGACGATGAGCACTCCGTCCTCGGACAGCCGCCGACGGTCACGGAGCGCGACGTCCTGGACGTCGCCGACGCCGAGGCCGTCGACGAATGTGACGCCCGCGTTGATCCTGTCGACGATCTTGACACCGCGCGGTGTCAGCTCGACGACCGAGCCGTTCTCGGCGATCACGATCCCGGAGGCCGGAATCCCTGCGTCACGCCCGAGCTTCGCATGCGCAGCGAGCATGCGGTACTCCCCGTGGATCGGCATCAGCGCCTTTGGCCGGACGAGTGAGAGCAGCGTCCGGAGCTCTTCCGAGCAGGCGTGCCCGGAGACGTGAACGTCTGCGACTTCCTCGTGGAGAACCTCGGCACCGAGGCGCGAGAGCCGGTTGATCGAGTCATGGACGCGCAACTCGTTCCCCGGAACGGGCTTCGCGGAGATGATCACCGTGTCGCCCCGCTGCACGTCGACGTTCTGGTGGTCACCGTAGGCGATGCGGGTGAGCGCCGACATGGGCTCGCCCTGGCTTCCGGTGCAGAGGATCATCACCTCGTTCGGAGGGAGATCCATCGCCTCCTTCGGCGAGATGATCGAGCCTTCGGGAATGTCGACATATCCGAGGTTCCGAGCGATGCCCATGTTCTTGCGCATCGAGCGGCCGACGAGAGCGACCTTGCGATTGTTCGCGATCGCAACCTCCGCCGCTTGTTGCATGCGGTGGATGTTGGAGGCGAAGCTCGCGACGAGGATCCGGCCCGTGCGCATTGGAATCAGCTGGCGAAACGCTTCGCCGACGAGTCGCTCGGAGCCCGTCATCCCGGGACGTTCTGCATTGGTGGAGTCGCCGAGCATCAGGTCGACGCCGCGGTTGCCCATCGAGGCGAGCTTGCCGACGTCCGTCTTGAGACCGTCGACCGGGGTGTGATCGAGCTTCCAGTCACCCGTGTGGAGCACGCGTCCCGCGGGTGTCTCGATCACGATCGCGACGCAGTCGGGGATCGAGTGCGCCATCCGGATGAACTCGAGCTTGAAGGGGCCGATCTGCATCCCGTCGTTGTCGGGGTTCGCCTCGCGGAGCGTCGTCGAGGCGCCGAGCTTGTGCTCGTCGAGCTTCGACTTGACCATCGCGAGGGTCAGCTTCGTGGCGACCACCTCACCGACCTCGACTTCGCGGAGCACGTACGGAAGCGCGCCCACGTGATCTTCGTGCCCGTGGGTGAGCACGATGGCGAGTAGTGCCTGATCTTCGAGGTACGAGAAGTCGGGGAGCACCAGGTCGACGCCGAGGTGCTCGTCACGCGGGAAGGCGAGTCCCGCGTCGATCAGGAGCCTCTGCCCGTCGAACTCGTAGAGGGTCATGTTCTTACCGACCTCGCCGAGCCCGCCGAGCGGAATGATGCGGAGTGTGTCGCTCATCGCCGCGCAGTGTACGGGTAGGTGGCGACGCGCCTGTAGGGGCTATGCGCAGCGTCGTCCTGCGACGCGGAGCGTCGCCCGACCCCGGCGCTCGGTCTCAAGCGCCGATGGTCTGCAACAACCCGAGTCGCTCGAGGCAGCCGCGAACCGAAGCTTCCTCCTCGGGCGTCGCCTCGACGAGCGGGAGCCGGAAGCCGCCGAGGTCGTGGCCCAGGAGATTCATGGCCGTCTTGATCGCGATCGGGTTCGTCTGCACGCGGAGTAGGTCGATCGACGGGCGCAGCTGCTCGTCGAGCGCACGCGCCCGCCCCGTCTCGCCGGCGCGGAAACAGTCGATCATCTCGTGCAACTGCGTTCCGACGACATGCGCCGTCACGGAGATCCCGCCGACGCCGCCCACCTCGAGGAACGGCAAGATGAGATCGTCATCCCCAGCGTAGAGGTCGAGCCCTTCAGCGACGACATGGCGGGCCGCGTCGAGCGACGGCTTCGACTGTTTGACGGCCGTGACGTTCTCGATCGCCGCGAGGGCCGAGATCGTCTCGGGCTCGGCATCGACCACGACCCTGCTCGGAATGTCGTAGAACACGACCGGCCGATCCGTGACGGCTGCGATCGCCTCGACATGAGCGACGATCCCGCGCTGAGGCGGCTTGTTGTAGTACGGGGTCACGACGAGGAAGCCGTGCACGCCGATCTCGTGCGCGCGCTCTGTCAGGTGCACCGAGTGGGCCGTGTCGTACGTGCCCGTGCCGGCGACGACCGTATGCGTGGAGCCGATCTCGTCGAGCGCGACCTCGTAGAGATTGAACCGCTCGTCGTCGGAGAGCGTCGGCGCTTCGCCCGTCGTTCCGGTCACGACGAGCCCGTCGGAGCCGTTCTCGACGAGATGGCGGCAGAGGGCTCTGAATCGCTCGAGCTCGACGGAACCGTCCGCCGCGAACGGCGTGGCAACTGCGGTGAGAACCTCGCCCAGCATCCGGCGATTGTAACCCTGATCGCCCTGCGCTATGACTGCAGGCTCAACTCACTGACCCAAGGAGGCGTCATGCTGCGCGAGTTTCGAGATTTCCTGATGAAGGGCAACATCGTCAGCCTGGCCGTCGCCTTCGTGATCGGCGTTGCGTTCGCGGCCGTCGTGAACTCCCTCGTGAACGACCTGATCATGCCGATCATCGCCATGATCATCGGCAAGCCCGACTTCAGTGACCTCACGTTCACGATCAACGACGCAGTCTTCCGCTACGGCGCCTTCATTACGTCGCTGATCACGTTCGTTGCGATTGCAGCCGCGGTCTTCCTGTTCGTCGTCAAGCCGATGGACGCGATCAACGCGCGCAGGGCAACGGGCGAAGAAGAGCCCGTCTCGGACGAGGAGCGGCGCCATCAGGAGCTGGGCTCTGGGCGCGCGCTCGTAGGGCCGATGCGCGCCCGCGCGACGCCTCGCCCCTACAGCAGCTTGTCGAGGCCGAACGTGAGCCCGTGGGGAAGCCCACGAACGCGGTCGAGCGCGAGGAGGACACCCGGCACGAACGCCTCGCGCGAGGTCGTGTCGTGGCGGATCGTCAGCGTCTCCCCCAGTCCACCGAGGATCACCTCCTGGTGGGCGACGAGCCCTGGAAGCCGGACGGAGTGAATCGGCACGTCTCCGCCCATTCCCGCCGCCGTCGCCTTCGCCGTGCCCGACGGCGCGTCGAGCTTCGTATCGGCGTGCAACTCGATGATCTCCGCCCGCGGGAACGACCGCGCCGCCTCGGCGGCGAATCGCATCATCAGCACGGCACCGAGCGCGAAGTTCGCCGCGACGAAGCACTGGGTGCTCGCGCCTCGTGCCTCCCGATCGAGCTGCGCGAGATCGTCGTCGCCGAGTCCGGTGGTGCCGATCACGCAGGGAACGCCGGCTGCGAGCGTCGCGAGCGCGTTGCCGAGCACCGCGCTCGGCGTCGTGAAGTCGACCGCCACGTCGATGCCGTCGAGATCGACCGGCTCGCCGACCTCGACACCGCGGACGTCGTGACCGGCCGCCGCGAGCGACTGCATGAGCACCGCGCCCACCTTCCCCTCGCGGCCGAAGACGAGGATTCTCATGCCGCACGCTCGACGGCCGAGGGATTGAGACGCTGCACGGCTGCACGGAACCGCTTCTCACTTGGGCCGATCCCTGCCGCCGAGAGGAGTTCGGGGGCGTAGAGGTCGCGAGCGAGGGCCGCCACGTCGTCTTCCGTGACCGCGACGATGCGCCGCTCGATCTCCTCGATCGGGAGAATCTCCGTTCCCAGCACGACCGCCTTCCCGAGCCGGCTCATCCGTGCCGAGGTGGACTCGAGAGAGAGCAGCAGGCGCCCCTTCATGTTCTCCTTGGCGCGTTCGAGCTCGCCGTTCCTGAGATTGCCCGCGCCGACATCGTGGAGCTCGGCCCCGATCACCTCGAGACACTCGCGCAGGTTCTCTTCGCGCGTGCCGACGTAGATGCCGATCTGACCGGCGTCGAGGTACTGCGAGCCGTAGCTGTAGACGGAGTAGGCCATCCCGCGCTTCTCACGGATCTCCTGGAACAGCCGCGATGACGCCGAGCCGCCGAGAATGGCGTCGAGCAGAGCCGAGGCGTAGCGTCGTGGATCGTCCCGGCGGATCCCGGGGCCGGCGAGGCACACGTGATACTGCTCGGTGTTCTTCTTCAGGAACCGAAGGCCGGGAGTCGTGACGCGACCGGCCGACCTGCGGTGGAGCGCGGCCGTAGGTGGCTTCACCGTCGTTCGGCTCTTCCGGAGCGCGGCGACAATCTGCTTGTGATCGACGTTGCCGGCCGCGGCGAGGACGACGTTGGGGCCTCTGTACGCGCTGCCGTGGTAGCCGAGGAGCGCCCGCCGCGAGATGGACGAGATCACCTCGGCGCGACCGATCACGGGTCGGCCGAGCGGGTGGTCGCCGAACACGGCTTCGGCCGCGAGGTCGTGGACGAGATCCTGCGGGTTGTCGTCGACCATCGCGATCTCCTCGAGCACGACCTCGCGCTCGGAGTCGATGTCCGTGAGCGACGGTGCGAACACCATGTCCGTCATCACCTCGAGCGCGACGTCGAGGTGGTCGTCGGGGACGCGCGTGTAGACGACGGTCGTTTCCCGTGACGTTGCAGCGTTGAGCTCGCCGCCCATCGTGTCGAAGAGCTCCGCGATCTGGACGGCGTCGTAGCGCTCAGTCCCCTTGAAGAGCAGGTGCTCGATGAAGTGGGAGACGCCGGCCTTGGCGACGGGCTCGTCGCGGGAGCCGGCTCCGATCCAGAGCCCTATCGCCGCAGAGCGGACGCCCTCGATGCGCTCGGTGATGACGCGTTCACCGCCGGGAAGCGTTGTCAGTCGATGGGGTTTCACGTTGTTCACCCTAATCGCGGGTGCGGGGGCAATGTGACGGAAGACGGTCGGCCCAGACCCGCCAACCGCGGCACGAAGCGCGGGATAGGGTGCGTGCTCCCTGCTGGACTCTCGAGGTGGAGGCGACCCGATGACCGCGTTCCCGACCGTTCGAATCGCCGCAGTACAGGCGACGCCAGTGATCCTCGATGCCGAAGCGTCGACCGCGAAGGCGGTCGGACTGCTCGCCGAGGTCGCCGCGGCGGGTGCGCGGCTCGCCGTCCTGCCCGAGACGTTCGTCTCGCTGTACCCCTCGAACGCGTGGGCCGCGGCGGCCGCGGGAATGGATGGGTCGAAGGGACTCGACGCGCTCTGGGAACGGATGTGGGCGAGCTCGGTGGATGTTCCGGGGCCGCTCGTCGACGAGCTCGTCGAGGCCTGTCGTCGTCACGACCTCGTCTGCGCGATCGGCGTCAACGAGCGCGAGTCGGAACGGCCCGGAACGCTTTACAACACGCTGCTCGTGCTCGGCCCTGACGGCCTGCTCTTGCGCCACCGCAAGTTGATGCCGACCCACCACGAGCGTCTGTTTCACGGCATCGGCGCCGGAGACGACCTCGACGTGGTCGAGACGCCCGTGGGACGCGTCGGCGGTCTGATCTGCTGGGAGAACCGTATGCCACTCGCCCGAGCAGCGGTCTACCGCGGCGGCCCGCAGATCTGGGTTGCCCCGACCGCGGACTCCTCGGACGGCTGGCAGGCGACCATGCGACACGTCGCGATCGAGTCCGGCGCGTTCGTCGTCTCCGTTCCCCAGTTCATCCCGGCGTCCGCCTTCCCGGCCGACTTCCCGGTTCCACTCCCGGAGGGCAAGGAGATCTTCGGTCGTGGCGGGGCGGTGATCGTCGAGCCGTCGAACGGGGACGTGGTGGCCGGCCCGCTGTACGGCGAGGAAGGGATCGTGATCGCGGATTGCGACCTGCGGGTCGGTCTCCACGCGAAGCGGCTCTTCGATGCGACCGGGCATTACGGACGGGAGGATGCGCTGCTGCCGCTGCTCGCGAGCGGGCGACCGCATCAGGCGTCGCTACGCGTCGAGGAGCTCGGGGACTGAAGCTCTGACCACGGATACCCGCGCTGACTGCGGAGGTCTGGAATGCGACGCGGGCTTCACGTCTCGGACTCTCTCGTCTCCTCACACTCCGCGCAGACCCAATCGCCCGAATGCTCGTCCTGTCCGCTCAGTTCGGCCGGGATCATCGTCACGCCACAGGCGGGGCAGATCGGGGCGCGCTCGTCGTCCATGCCACCCAGTATGCGGAACGCTGGGCAGGTGCCTGGGTTACTCGTCCGTCAGGATCTCGATCCCAGCGAGCGACGCGAAGAGTACGGAGTTCTCGAGGACGTCGCCGAAGGGCATCCTCGCGCCGCGCAGCGCCTCCCCACCCTGCAGGCCAGCGAGATCGCAGCCGCGGAGCTCCACCCTCTCGAGAGAGGCACCCGAGAGCGTGGCCCCGCGCAACTCGCAGCGCTCGAAGAGCACGTCCTTCAGCGAGGCGCCACTGAAGTCGCTCTCCGCCATGCGGCAGTCGCGGAACACGACGCGCTCGAGCTTCGCGTGACGAAGTCCGACGAGATCGATGCGGCACTCGTCGAAGATGATGTCCCCGAGCGCGGATTCGGCGAGCTCGGCGCCCGTCAGCCGGCAGCGCAGCAGCTCGATCCGGCGGAGCGAGAGCCCTACACGCTTGCCGCCCGCCCAGTCGACGTCGCGAACGACGACGTCGACGAGGTCACCAAACTCGATCTCGCCTAGCGCATCGTCATCAACGTCCGGCGGGTAGGGCGCGACCGGCGGTTTGGACACGCGCCGTCAGGCCCAGGGAAGCTCGGCCCAGTACGGAGGCCTTGCCTTCGCCGGGCGCTCGAAGCGCGCATAGGCGACGCCCGGGTCGGGCGTGTCGGCCTCGGCACTCGCGCCGTATGTCTCGGCCAGTTCGGAGACCGGGTAGAAAAGCTTCTCGTCCTCCACGCGCGCGCCCACCATGAGGACAACGCATGGGCCATCGCCCGCTCCCACGAAGACGTGCTCGACTCCGGCCGGGCAGTGGAAGAAGTCCCACGCCTTCAGCTCCCGCTCCTCGCCCTCGACGAGCAGCTTGCATTCACCCGAGAGCACGAGGAACGCCTCCTGCGCATTCTCGGAGTGATAGAGGCAGTTGGGCTTGCCCGGCTCGAGGACGCTGACGTTGATCCCGAACTGCGGGAACCAGGCGTCTCGGCTCTCGAACACGCAACCCGACCCGAACTCCTGCGACGTCATCCACTCGGTATCGCGGACGTTGACGACGAACCAGCCGTCGCCGGTCGGCGCGAGGCCCGCGCCTGCGTCCTCGAGCGGTGCTTCGCGGACGTCACCCATGCGGGCGAGGCTATCACGCCGCCAGAGGGGCGTGGTAGCGTCCTCCACACCGCCAGAAAGTGAGGACAGATGGCCATCCGCGGCGTCGACCACATCGACCTCGCCGTTACCGATGTCGACCGCTCCCTCGCCTTCTATCTCGGCATGCTCGGCCCACTCGGCCTCGCGATCGAGGGTCGGTTTCCGACCTATCGGCGTACCGAGGAGGTCGTCTACCTCGGCTTCGGCCACAAGCACGTGCCCGGAACGCAGCCCGAGACACGGCTCGGCCTCCGAAAGGCCGATGGCGGCGAGCACCGGTACTTCGAGGTGGGCATCGAGCACCTCGCCTTCACGGTCGACGACCGGAGCGAGGTCGACGGCGCCTACCAGCGGTGTCTGGAGATGAAAGCCCGGATTCACTGCGAACCGGAGGTGGAGTGGGACATGCCGGGCTACTACGCGTTCTTCGTCTTCGATCCCGACGGGATTCGCGTCGAGGTCAATCACTGGTCTGACGAGGCGCGCCGGGACTGGGATGCGGGGCTGTATCGCGAGGTCGAGCCGTAGTCGTCGTGTGCGCCCCGCGTCCTGTGCCGGCGGCCTCGTAGCCCGCGATCGAGGGGTGTCGCGGCGCTCGAGCGACCAATCACGGGCCGTGGCGCCAGAGCCGGCGGAGCGCATCCTAGAAGTGCTTCAAGACGCGGTCGAGCGGTCGAGGGACAAGGTTGAGATCGAGGGCCTCCACGAGGAGGACGGCGTACTTCTGCTTACGGTTCCACATGAAGCCGTGCAGCTGTTCATCGAGCGGCCGGGCACGGTGCGCGGGCTGCATCTGGTACGTCCGGAAGGCGCGCAGCTCGCCTTGCTCCTCGAGCAAGCGCTCCATTCCAACCGGCCCCACGGCCCGGGTCAGTTCGTCCTCGAGATCGCGTGTGCAGGCGTAGAACCCAACGCGCTCGAGCTCACCGCGGTCATTGCACCCAAGCGCGCGCAAGAAGTACCGCTCCTCGCCAGCGTCATAGAGCCCCGCCAGCTGGACATCGTGGTACTGCTCGAGGAGAAGCGGGAGGTTCCCGAAGCCTCCCATTGGCACGACGCCGACGCCCTCCGCGACGAGATCGCGACCACGGCGACGCGCGAGCGTCTCGACGGCGCGACTGTCGCTCGTGCCCTCGACAAGAATGTGAGCGTGCACATGCAGGACTCAATCAGATCACCTGAACGACGCGCGGCGACGCTACCCTGCTACCACATTCCTGAGCGGGGTGATCGCGTATCCCAGCTCGAGTGCCGTTCCTATCCGCCGTCCCGAATCCCGGAGGCAGCATGAGGCTTCTCCTTACGTCCGCCGGCATCAAGAACCCGAGCATCCAGCACGCGCTCATCGACCTCCTCGGCAAGCCGATTGCCGCTTCCAGCGCACTCGTCGTACCAACCGCAGCCTACGGGCACCCGTTGAAGCCTGGCGTGGCATGGGCATTCATCAGCGGACAAAGGCCGAACACCCCCATGTGCGAACTGGGCTGGAAGTCCCTCGGCGTGCTCGAGCTGACCGCACTACCGAGCATCGCTCGAGAGCAGTGGGTTCCCCTCGTCCAGCAGACCGACGTCCTGCTCGTCGGCGGCGGCGATGCCCTGTACCTGAGCCACTGGATGCAGCAGTCCGGGCTCGCGGCCCTCATGCCCTCCCTGCGCGACACGGTCTTCGTCGGCTTGAGCGCCGGGAGCATGGTCATGACCCCACGGATCGGTGAGGACTTCGTCTTCTGGAAGCCGCCCACCGGTGGTGACGAGGCGCTCGGGATCGTCGACTTCTCCATTTTCCCGCACCTCGATCACGAGGACCTGCCGGAGAACACGATGGCCGATGCGGAGCGATGGGCGGCCGGAATTGCAGGCCCCGCGTACGCGATCGACGACGAGACCGCGATCACGGTGGTCGACGGCAGCGTCGAAGTCGTCTCCGAGGGGCACTGGAAGCTGTTCTCGGCATAGGATTCCGGGATGCCATTCACGCTCAGGAACATCAAGAAGGACCTGGAGGACATCGGCTCTCTGTTCAACGGTGCGCCGGATCTCGAGTTCCGCGCGGCGACGAAGCCTCTCGAGCTCGAGCAGTCCAGCCTCAGCTACCAACGCGTCCCGCCCGGATACCGCTTTCCGTACGGCCACACGCACGTCACGCAGGAAGAGGTGTACGTCGTCGTGCGCGGGAGCGGGCGGATGAAGGTCGATGACGAAATCTTCGAGCTGGCAGAGTGGGACGCCGTGCGCGTCCCACCCGGGGCGTGGCGAGGCTACGAGGCCGGACCGGGCGGCCTCGAGCTCCTCGTCCTCGGCGCACCGAACCTCGGCGAAGATCCGCGCGGAGACGTCGACGGCCAGCGGGACTGGTGGGCTGACGAGTAGCGCGCTCTCCGAATGTCGAGAACCGGCAGCGTGCTCCGTTCTCCTCGTGACAGCGTCACCCGGGCGCAGCCAAAAACCGATGGGAGTGAGAGATGAAGCGGTACATGTTGCTCGTCAATTTCGACGGTGGCACCGTCGACGCACCGATGGACGAGTGGAAGCCGGAGGAGGTCGCGGCCCACATGGACTACTACCGCGCTCTGAACAAGGAGCTACGAGAGACCGGCGAGCTGGTCGAGGCTGAGGCGCTCGCCGGCCTGGACCAGGCGAAGATCGTTACCTTCGACGGGCGCACCGCTCCCGTCGTCACCGACGGCCCGTTCCAGGAGTTCAAGGAGTGGGTCGCGGGCTACATGATCGTCGACGTCGAGTCGCAGGAGCGTGCAATCGAGATAGCGGCGCGGTACTCGGCCGTGCCGGGGCCCGACGGCGTCGCGCTCGAGCAGCCGATCCACGTGCGCGAGCTGTGAACCACACGACGTGAGCAGCCTGTCGGACGTCGACGACCTGCTGCGCGACCTTGCGCCGCAGGTCGTCGGGGTTCTCACCCGCAGGTACGGCGACTTCGGCGCCGCCGAGGACGCCGTCCAGGAGGCGCTACTCGCAGCCTCGGTGCACTGGCCACGGTATGGAATCCCGGCCGGCGCACGCGGTTGGCTGATCCAGACGGCCGAGCGGCGGCTGATCGATCAGTGGCGGAGCGAACGCGCCCGCGCGGACAGGGAAGCGATCGCGGCATTGCAGGACATTCCGGGCAGGGAGGTCTCGGACGAGGACGACACGTTGACGGTGCTGTTCATGTGCTGCCACCCGGCGCTGACACCTGCATCGGCGATCGCCCTGACGCTGCGTGCCGTCGGCGGGCTGACGACGGCGGAGATCGCGAAGGCGTTCATGGTCGACGAGACAACGATGGCGCAGCGGATCTCGCGGGCCAAGCAACGGATCAGGGCGTCCGGGGCGCCGTTCCGGATGCCTGTGGGCGACGATCTCGAAGCCACCAGGAGGAGCGTCCTGCACGTGCTCTACCTCATCTTCAACGAGGGCTACACGAGCAGCACCGGCAGAGCGCTGCTGCGAGCCGAGCTGTCGGACGAGGCGATCCGGCTGACGCGCATGGTGCGACGGGTTCTGCCCCACGACGGCGAGGTGATCGGCCTCCTGGCCCTGATGTTGCTCATCGACGCGCGGCGACCGGCGCGAACCGGATCTCAGGGAGAGCCGATCCCGCTCGGCGAGCAGGATCGCACCCTATGGGATCAAGCGCTCATCATCGAGGGGCTCGAACTCATCGGTCTCGCGGTGAGCGGTGGCGAGGTCGGTGAGTACCAGCTTCAGGCTGCGATCGCCGCAGTGCACGACCGTGCGACCACGGCAGCAGAGACGGACTGGCCCCAGATCCTCGCCCTCTATGGTCTGCTCGACCGGATGACCGCAAACCCGATCGTCACCCTGAACCGTGCCGTCGCCGCAGCGATGGCCGAGAGCCCGGAGGCGGGGCTCGCGGTGCTCGAAACGGTCGACGAGTCGCTCGCAGGGCACTACCGACTCGACGCGGTGCGGGCACACTTGCTCGAGCTCGCTGGAGATACGGTGGGGGCTCTGGCTCACTATCGGGTCGCCGCGGAGCGAACGACGAACCTCCCGGAGCGCCGCTTTCTGGCGCTCCAGGCGGCGCGACTGAACGCAGTGAGCTCCGAGCGTCCCTGATTCAGGACAGGCCTTCACGGCCGCCGTGCACCTCGTGCGATCGCGGATGAGGATCCCACGCGACGGCGTCTGATCCGATTGCCGAGATCATCGGGCTTCAGCCACGTCGACGACTGGGTGCCGCAGCGCCTCGTTACCTCCACCGGCGCGAACCCGCTCCCACGCTGACCCGCGAGGCGGCGCGACACTGCCCCAGAAGGCCGAGGAGGTTGAAGCGCCGCGGAACCCCTTGTACGCTTGGTGCTGTGGAGGCGTCGTCGGGTTTCGACGTGCTTGTGGTCGGCGGCGGTATCGCCGGCTCATCGCTGGCGATTTCGCTCGCGCGGGAGGGCGCGGACGTCCTTGTTGTCGAGCGTGAGCGGGTCTTCCGCGATCGTGTGCGTGGTGAGGTCATGGCGGCGTGGGGAACCGTCGAGGCGAGGCGGCTCGGACTCTACGAGCTGTTGCGGGAGCGGTGCGCAACCGAGGTTCGCTACCTGACATACCACGTCGAGGGCGTCGGCGAGCCGCTCGACCTGCTCGCGGCCGCGCCCCACTTCGAGCCGTCGCTTGCGTTCCATCATCCGGTCATGCAGGAGGCGCTGATCGAGGAGGCTGCTCTGGCGGGGGCGACCGTGTGGCGACCGTCGAGGCTGGTCTCGCTGGCCCCCGGTGACCCACCGGCGGCTGAGATCGTCGTCGACGGGGTCGTGCGCTCCGTGACAGCGCGTCTGGTCGTTGGCGCCGACGGCCGGGACTCGCAGGTGGCGCGTCTGGGTGGGTTCGAACGGCGGGTCGATCCCGACGAGTTGCTCGCCGCCGGGCTTCTGGTCCAGGGCGAGATGGAGACCTGTGACGCTGTCAACGTCTTCATCGGCGAAGCCGCCGGGCAGATTGCCGCCGTCACGCGGATCGCGCCCGGTCTGTACCGGCTCTACTTCTTCTACCACGTCGACTCGATCTCCGGCCGCCTGTCGGGTGACCGAGACGTCCAGGCCGCGTTCTCTCACATGCGCACGGTCGGAGTTCCAACCGAGTGGCTGGCCGACGCGCGGCCCGAGGGACCCCTTGCCACGTTCGACGGCACCCACCGGTGGGTCGAGCGGCCGTACCGGGACGGTGTCCTTCTGGTCGGCGATGCAGCGGGAGCGAGCGACCCGTCCTGGGGAAGCGGCCTTTCGCGCACCTTGCGTGATATCCGGCTGCTGCGCGACGTGTTGGTCTCGGGCACGGACTGGCCCGCTGCGGGAGCCGAATACGCTGGACTGCACGATGAGTTCTGGGAACCGCTACGCGACGTCGAGCGCCTCAGCGCCAAGGCGCTGATGTCGGTCGGCCCAGACGGTGCCTCGCGACGGGGGCGCGCCCTCGAGATCCTCGAAGGCGTACCCGAGCTCGAGATCTGGACGTACGGCCCCGAGGCTCATTGCGACGACGCCGTCCGCGCAGAGCTTCTCCGCTGACCCCCCACGGGCGGTGTCAGGCCTTGCTTCGCAACAACGGTTCACCCGCGATCCCAAAACCCGATGCCTTCGCACCGCTGCCCGTTGAATCCGCCGCAGCGGAGCCGAGTCGTACTGGTGTGGGTTTGGACGGATCGAGCCCGTAGAGTAGGAGCGTCCCGCTCGCCGGAGGAGTGTTGCATGCGCAAGGTCGTGTTGTACGAACTGATGTCCCTCGATGGCGTCGCCGAGGCCCCGGACACGTTTTTCAACGACTGGGACGAGGAGATGGACGCGAACCTCGCCGCTGTCATCGCAACCCAGGATGCGGTCGTTCTCGGCCGACGCAGCTATGACGAGTGGTCCGCGTACTGGCCAGACAGCGAGATCGAGCCGTTCGCCACGTTCATCAACGATGTCGCAAAGTACGTCGCAACATCCACACCGCTCGGGCGACACTGGCACAACGCGACGGCGATCGACGGCGGGTTGGTGCAGTTCGTGAAGGATCTCAAGAACTCGTCCGGCGGCGACATTGGCGTCCACGCCAGCATCACGGTCGCGCAGGCACTGCTCGCGGCGGACGTGATCGACGAAGTACGGTTCGTCGTCGCGCCGGCGATCGCCGGCCGTGGGCGAAGGCTTCTGGACGGACTGCAGCCGATTCGCCTCGAATTGCTCCACAGTGCGACGTCGCCCCAGGGTTATCTGCTTGCCGACTATCGGGTCTCGCGGTGACCGACCAAGACAAGGAGCCGTGAGATGACGCGATACCTGATCTCCTTCGACGAGGGCGCGATGACCTTTCCCGAGGCGGATCTGCCCGCCGTGGCCGAGGCTGCCCACGCAGTAGCCCGAGAGGCGATGAACGCCGGCGTGTGGGTGTTCGGCGGCGGGTTGCATTCTTCCCGGGAGTTGAGTGTGGTGGCCACCGATGGCACGATCACCGTCGGCCCGTATCCGGAGAGCAAGGCGTACATCGGCGGATTCTCGGTCGTGGACGTTCCCTCCCGCGAGGAGGCTCTGGAATGGGCTCGCAGGATCGCCGTCGCCTGCCGTTGTGCGCAGGACGTTCGCGAGTTCGGCCCCGGCTCCTCGCCGTGATCACGGGCCGACCGCAACGAGATTGGAGTGATGAGGTATGTCACTCGCCCGCGTCCACAACTTCGCCATCTCGCTCGACGGTTTCGGCACCGGCGAAGGGCAGAGTCACGATGCACCCTTCGGCCACGCGGGCCACCGGCTGCACGAATGGATGATGGCCACACACTGGTGGCACGAAATGATCGGCACGCCGGGCGGCAGTAGCGGGATAGACGACGCGTTCACGCAGCGGTTCGCTCCCGGGATCGGCGCCGAGATCATGGGTGCGAACAAGTTCGGCCCCCCGGGATGGCACGAGGATCCGGACTGGACGGGCTGGTGGGGCCCGAACCCACCGTTCCACACGCCGACGTTCATTCTCACCCATCAACCGCGCCCGTCGATCGAGATGGAGGGCGGGACGACGTTCCACTTCATCGACGCTTCGCCCGCCGAGGCGCTCGAGATCGCCCGCGGGGCTGCCGACGGCCAGGACGTCCGCCTCGGCGGAGGCCCTACGATGATCAACGAGTTCCTTGCCGCCGGGCTCGTCGACCACATGCACATCGTGATCGTCCCGATCCTGCTCGGCCGAGGCGTACGTCTCTGGGACGGACTGGAGGGTCTCGAGACGAACTATCAGGTCGAGACCACATCCTCGCCGAGCGGCGTCACGCATCTGACCTTCACCCGCGCGGGTAGTCTGACCGCGGCACACGCTTACGCCAGGGGCCTGAGCGAACTCATCTCGCAGCCTACACTGAAGCGGTCGTGGCTCGTAGCCGTCGTGCTTCAGCGCCGGCCGCCGAACTCCCAGTTGTGGACCTCGATCTCGGAGAACACGCCAAGCCCTGTCCGCTCGTCCTCCATGAGCGCATCGACGGCCCGCGATCCGGCGCCTGAACCGCCAGCGCAACCCCGGCCGGCTCACCGCATCGAGTGTGGTGAGCGCCCCGTAGAGGATCAGTCGCTCGAGCAGCTCCGCTGGCAGCGCCGCCGCTCGGAAGGGCCGACCGAAGAGCAGGGCGACGGCGCCCGTGGCGCCCGGATCGACGCGGTGCTCCCGCTCTCATGCGCGTCGACTCGAACGAACTGACGTGATCTGGCTCCGTCCGAGACGGGTGATCAGTAGCCTTGGCCCGGTGCCACTGTCGACTCGTCTTACTGACCGTTTCGGGCTCGTGCACCCGGTCGTGTTGGCGCCGATGGCGTTCGCAGCAGGCGGTCGCCTCGCGACCGCCGTCTCCGACGCTGGCGGCCTTGGGCTCGTCGGCGGTGGGTATGGCAACAAGGACTGGATCGACGCTCAATTCGAGATCGCGGATCCGTCGAGGGTTGGTGTCGGGTTCATCACGTGGTCCGTCGCGCGGACCCCAGAGCTACTCGACGACATTCTCGGACGCCAACCTCGAGCGATCTTCCTCTCGTTTGGTGACCCGCGAGAGCTTGCGCCACGAATCAAGAACGCCGGCACACCTCTGTTCTGTCAGGTACAGAGCCGCGAGGACGCAGAGGTCGCGATCGAAGCCGAGGCCGACGTCATCGTCGCGCAGGGCAGCGAAGCGGGCGGACACGGCGACACGAGGGGCTCCTTCACGCTCGTGCCCGAGATCGCCGACCTCCTCGCCGCCAGTTCACCCGAAACGCTCCTGTGTGCCGCGGGCGGGATTGCGGACGGTCGTGGGCTCGCCGCAGCTCTCGTTCTCGGCGCGGACGGCGTGCTCGTCGGCTCGCGGCTCTGGGCTACCCCAGAAGCGACTGTCTCGAACGCGATGCACGCGGCCGCGCTCGCGTCAACGGGGGACGCGACGATCCGCACGTCCGTCGCCGACATCGTGCGCGACCTCGACTGGCCCGAGCGTTTCACCGCCCGTGTTCTACGAAACCGCTTCACCGACATCTGGCACGGCAACGAAGCGCATCTTCGAAACGCGGATCCAGCGGTCGGGCGCGATTGGGTTGAAGGGTGGGCAGACGGCGACCCTGAACGCTCCAACACCTTCACCGGCGAAGCAGTCGGACTGATCAACACGATCGAACCGACAGGAGCCGTGCTCGAGCAAATGAGCTCACAGGCCACCCGACTTCTCCGTCGCTCTGACTGACTGACTAGCCCTGTCCCGATGAGTGCCGCCTGCCCGGCGAAAAGGAGGCCCGCCAACGGGCTAGCCCGTCGCCTGCGCCAGTGTTAGCCAATGTCCCTCGAACTGTTCGCGGAAGCCGAGCGACCAAGCACTTTGTGGCTCAGAGCCACAAAGTCCCGTGCGGCCGAGTCGAAGGACGACGACCTCGCATGCGCAAGTGTTCGGGAATGTCACCCGAGGATGGATCGCGGTCGGCTGGGCTAGGGGTGGGTTCCCCAGCTTGGGTGTGCGGAGCCGAGTGGCCACGGGAACCTTTTGAGCTGGCTCCCATCAAGGCGTGATGTGCAGAGATTGAATGACCCGGTTAGCTGGGCCTTGGTGCAGCGGAACACGATCTGTGTGCCCGATGGCGACCATGCTGCGCTGTCGGCGCGAAGTGTGATCGGCAGCCGGCGCAGGCCGGTTCCATCGGGCCGGATCGTTGCGAGCCTAGAGTTGCGCAAGGCGCGCGTAGCCGCAGGGCAATAATCGCCCCAGATGCACCAATAACCGAAGAGAATGCGTTTCCCGTCCGGAGAGAAAGACGCGAGTCCTGAGCCGGGCGCCCACCGTGGCAGCGCATAAACAAGACGTTCTGTGCCGCTCTTGACATCGACACGAATCAACCTCGTAGGGCCTGCTGCGGGCGTGAATGTGTCGCGTTGGAAGAGGATTGTTCGGCCGTCGGGAGACCAACTCGGGTAGTGATCCTCGGAACCCTTCGGTGGGTTCGAGATCGCGCGGACATCGCTGCCGTCTGCCTTCATGGCGTAGATCGCGACCTCGGCCGGAACGTCTGTCGTGCGCGGGCCGCTTGCCCGGCTGAACGCAACCTCCGACCCATCTGGCGACCACCGCCCCTCGGCGAATCCCCAGCAGTCCCCGCTACAGTCGCCTTCGATCCGGGTTAGTTTGCCGCCCGCTGCCGCCACCGAGTGGAGAGAGTCACGACGTTCGAACAGGATCCTCGTGCCGTCGGGTGACCAGCTTGGGTTGTAGTCCGTGCTTCCTGCCGGTGAGCGGGTCACGCGACGCAACCTTCCACCAGTCGGAGCAACGACCCAGATGTCGTACTCGCCCACGGCTCCTGGGCGCATAAACGCGATCAATCCATCATTCCCCGCCGTACCGGATCCCTCCGCCGCCCCCGACGCGCCAACCGCCAGCACCAGGACGAGCACCAAGCAGGCAGCGGACACGACCGCCGCTCTGATCGTCATCCCCCCAGGCTCTCTACTCACCAGACCCGTCACGTCGCACGACAGCCTGACACGTCGCATTGCTGAAGGCAAGACAGCGGAAGCGCGAAACCAGACACCCTCCGCCTGTGCGAGGGTCCTCACGCCTGAGCAACAAAGACAGTCCTAGCACTTGCGCTTCCTTCAGGGATCTTGCTCTTCCCGGAAAGGAAAGGCTAGGTGATGAGTGTGGGTGACTCGCGGTACGCTCTTCCACCGCGAGCCACCCACACGAGATCACCTAGCGGCGGTCTCGACCGCCGCGGCCGCCACGGTCGTCGCGCGGCGGGCGCGGCTCACGCGGCGGGGCGTCCTTCGCCCGCTCGATCAGGACGTCGGGCATCACGAGCCCGCCGTCCTCGTGCTTCGCAACGAGCTTGAGGCCGATGCGGCCCCGCTCCTTGTCGACCTCCTGCACGATCACGTCGACGACGTCGCCACGAGCCATCACGTCCTCGATGTGCGCGACGCGGCCCGGCCCGACGTTCGAGACGTGGAGCAGGCCGTCCGTGCCCTTCTTCAGCTCGACGAAGGCACCGAACTCGGTCGTCTTGACGACCTTGCCCGTGTAGGTGTCCCCCACCTCCGGCGACTTCGTGAGCGCGGTGATCGCCGCAACCGCAGCGTCACCCTTCGTGCCCTCGGTCGCGTAGACGAGGATCGTGCCGTCTTCGCCGATGTCGATCTGCACGTCGTAGTCGGCCTCGAGGCCGCGAATCGTCTCGCCGCCCTTGCCGATCACCATGCCGATGAACTCCGGGTTGATCTGAACCGACGAGATCCGCGGTGCATGATCCGCGAGCTCGGCGCGCGGCTCGGAGATCGCCTCGGCCATCTTGGCGAGGATCTCCGTGCGGGCCCGCTTCGCCTGCTGGAGCGCGTCGCGCATGATGTCCTGCGTGACGCCGGTGATCTTGATGTCCATCTGCAGAGCGGTGATGCCGTCCTCGGTGCCCGCGACCTTGAAGTCCATGTCACCGAGATGATCCTCGGCGCCCTGGATGTCGGTGAGGATGACGTAGTCGTCGCCCTCCTTGACGAGGCCCATGGCGATACCGGAGACCGGCGCCTTGATCGGCACACCGGCGTCCATCATCGACATCGTCGAGCCGCAGACCGATCCCATCGACGACGAGCCGTTCGACTCGAGCGTCTCCGAGACGAGGCGGATCGTGTACGGGAAGTCCTCGGGACCCGGGACGACCGCTTCGAGTGCCCGCTGCGCGAGCGCACCGTGACCGATGTCGCGGCGCTTCGGCCCCCGCATGAACCCGGTCTCGCCGACCGAGTAGGGCGGGAAGTTGTAGTGATGGATGTAGTGGCGATCCTGCTCGAGGGAGAGGTCGTCGATCCGCTGACCTTCCTTGGCCGTGCCGAGCGTGCAGAGCGTCAGGATCTGCGTCTCACCACGGGTGAACAGGCCCGAGCCGTGCGTGCGCGGGGCGAAACCGACCTCGACGTTGATCGGGCGGATCTCCTCCGTGCCACGGCCGTCGAGACGCCGCTTGTCGACCGCGATGTTCTTGCGGACGATGTCCTTGTAGACCGCGTCGGCCGCCTTCTTGACCCATGTCTTCGTCGTTGGATCCTTGCCCTCCGACTCGCCGTCCGAGCTCGGGAAGGGAAGGTCGACGCCCGCGACGATGCTCTCGAAGAGCATACCCCGCTTGCGCGACTTGAGGTACTTCGTGTCCGACTCCGCCTCGGTCAGTGACCGCAGCTGGGCTTCGAACTGCTCACGCACCGGGCCTTCGACGGCAACGAGACGCTGCTTGTCGAGCACCAGCGCGAGGCCGCCCTTGACCTGCATCTCGCGCACCATGTCGCTCTCGGTGGAGTCGAGGGTGACGTCGGGGCAGATCTCATCGACGATCTCGCCGACGATCGCCTCGGCCGCCTTCAGGCCCTGGGCCTGGATGCGCTGCCAGATCGCGTCGCCGTGCGTCGCCTCGAGCTCTGCCGTCAGGGCCGGGTCGACCCACTTCGGCTTGCCGACCTGCTCGCGCAGGTCGTCGATCACGTCGCAGATGCGCTTGATCTCCATGTGGGCGAGCTCGAACGCGAGCAGCATCGTGTCCTCGGGGATCTGATCCGCGCCGGCCTCGATCATCGTGAGGGCGTCACGGGTGCCGACGACGATCAGGTCGAGATCGGAATCCTCGTCGGCCTCCTGGAGGGTCGGGTTGACGACGAGCTCACCGTCGATGCGAGCCACGCGAACCGCTCCGACCGGGCCGAGGAACGGCAGCGGCGAGATGGCCAGCGCGGCAGAGGCGCCGTTGATGCAGAGGACGTCGTGCCCGTGAACCATGTCCGCAGAGAGGACGGTGCAGATGACCTGCACCTCGTTGCGGAAGCCCTTCGGCCAGAGCGGCCGGATCGGGCGGTCGATCATTCGCGCCGTCAGGGTCGCCCGCTCGGACGCCTTCCCCTCGCGCTTGAAGAAGCCGCCCGGGATCTTTCCGGCGGCGTACATCCGCTCCTCGACGTCGATCGTGAGCGGGAAGAAGTCCGCGTCAGGGCGGGCCTCCTGCCGGCCGACGGCCGTCGCGAGGATCATCGTGTCGCCGGAGCGGACGACGACTGCGCCGTCGGCCTGCTTGGCGAGCTTGCCGGTCTCGAAGGTGATCTCCTGACCACCGATCTCGATCGACACCGTGGCTTGACGCCCGGTTGCGATGCTCATATGTGTGTTCCTTCCTTCTTTCTCTTTTCGGAAGGTGGAAGTTTGAGCCAACCGTGCTCCCAGCACGGCTCGATCAAACACCCACCTCCCGCCGGTAGGACGTGCGCGTCGAGTCGTCGACCTAGCGGCGCAGGCCCAGTTCCTTGATGAGGGCGCGATAGCCCTCGAGGTCGTTCTTCTGCATGTACGTGAGGAACCGGCGACGGCGCCCGACGAGCTTCAACAGACCGCGACGCGAGTGGTGATCCTTCGAGTGTGTCCGAAGGTGCTCGGTGAGGTCGTTGATGCGCTTCGTCAGCATCGCGACCTGAACCTCGGGCGAGCCCGTGTCGGTCGACGTGCGGCCGTGCTTGTCGATCAGTTCCTGCTTGACTTCCTTGGTGAGGGGCATGCGTCCTCCTTGTGTTGAGATTCCACACTCCAAGCGCGGCGTGAAGGAAGACACGGCCAGCCGAGAGAGGGTCCGGCGGGATCGTAGCACCCATGCGGGATTCAGGCGCGCTCGACAGCCCGATCCTGCTCTCGAGGGCGATCGATTAGGCTCGGCTCGTGCGCGTCGTCGTCATGGAGGATTACCAGCTGGCCGTCCCGCGACTGCGGTGCTTCGCCGCCGTCACGGGGCACGACATCGTTGTCCATTCGGAACGCCCGCGGACCGTCGCCGAACGAGCCGCGCAGATCGGCGATGCCGAGGCGCTCGTGCTCATTCGCGAGCGGACGCCGATCGATGCGGCCCTCCTCGAGCTTCTGCCGCAGTTGCGCCTCATCTGCCAGACGGGTCGCGGCATGCCGCACATCGACGTGGCTGCGTGTACCGAGCGCGGAATCGTCGTCTGCAACGGCGGCGGGATCGCCGTACGCCCCCGCCGAGCTGACGCTCGCGCTGATTCTCGCCTCCTCTCGCGGCGATCGTCGAGGATGCCGTCGCGCTGCGTGCGGGTGCCTGGCAGACGACGGTCGGCGTCGAGCTCAACGGGAAGACGCTCGGGATCGTCGGATATGGCGCGATCGGCGCGCTCGTTGCCCGCTACGGGCACGCGCTCGGGATGCGCGTCGCTCGCCTGGGGCCGCGAGGGATCGCTCGCCCGCGCGCGAGCGGACGGCCACGAGCCGGAGCCCGATCTCGAGGCGCCTCTTCGCGCGATCGGACGTCGTCAGCCTGCAGCTCAAGCTCTCGCCGGAGACGCGCGGGATCGTGACGCGGCGCCATCTCGCAGCGATGAAGCCGGACGCGTTGCTCGTGAACACCGCGCGCGCAGGGCTGATCGAGCCCGGTGCGCTCGAGGAGGCATTGGACGCCGGGCGGCCCGGCCGCGCCGCGATCGACGTCTTCGACGACGAGCCTGCGACCGGCGATCCACTCCTCCGTCATCCATCCGTGCTCGCGACCCCGCACCTCGGGTACGTGACGTGGGAGACGTACGAGAGCTACTTCGCGGAGGCGTTCTCACAGCTCGACGCGTTCGCGGCCGGAGCGCCGATCGGCGTCGTCAACCCCGAGGCGATCGGGGCCTAGCCTCGAGCACGTCAAGCCGCCGCTCAGGGCCGAATCGCGGCGCGTGTTGCCTCGACATCGCGGCCGATCTGGGCCACGAGCTCTTCCTCCGAATCGAAGACCAGCTCGTCTCTGAGGCGCTCCCACACCTCGACGACGAGGCGCTTCCCGTAGAGGTCTCCCTCGAAGTCGAGCAGGTACGGCTCGATCCGCCGCTCGGTTCCGCCGTAGTGCGGGTTCGTACCGATCGAGAGAGCCGCACGGTGGTCGAGAGCCGCGCCGGCGTAGATGCCATAGCGCGGGCACACGGCGTGCGGATCGAGAGCGAGGTTCGCGGTCGGATACCCGAGGGTGCCACCACGCTGATCACCGGCGACGACGATGCCGTCGAGCTCGTAGGGCCGGCCGAGCATCGCCGCCGCCCCGCGCACGTCGCCCTCGTGAAGGGCCTGCCGAATCGCCGACGACGAGACATCCGGAACCATCTCCACCTCGAGAATGTCGAAGCCGAGTCGCTCCAGCAGTCGCGAGGTCGCCGCGACGCCGCGCGCCGAAACGGAAGTTCTCGCCGGCGGCGACCGCCTCGGCTCCGATGCCTCGGAGGTACCGCTCCGCGAACACCTCGGGCTCGAGCGCCATCAGCTCCGGCGTGAAGGACGCGATCAGCGTCGCCTCCGCCCCGGCCTCCTCGAGCAGCTCCAGTCGTCGTTCGAGCGTCGAGATCAGCTCGACGTGGTTCCCGAGCGCGATGCGTGGATGCGGGTCGAACGTGATCACGGTCGGCGCGAGGCCCGTGTCGATCGCAGCCTGGACGACGCTCCGGTGACCTCGATGGACGCCGTCGAAGGTCCCGATCGCAACCGCACGCGGCTGCCGCTCGAGCTGCCCCGGGGCGTGCGCGATGCGCATCAGTTGGCCTCGGCCTCGGCGCGTGCTCGCCGCCACTCCGGACAGACTGCGCTCCCGCCGACTCGCGCCCGAGTTCCGCAGCCGCGAGCGCTGCCTGCGCCGCCGCACGGGTGCGATCGCCGTCTGCCCGGCTTCGGCGGTCGGCGTCGGCTTGCGCGAGCGTGAGGCCGACCCGCCCGAGTGCCTCCTCGATCGTGATCACCCGCTCGGCGTCGGCCTCCGCGATCGCGAACGGCCCGACTTCCGTTCGCCGCAGCGCCGTGCAATGCCCGCCGAGCACATCCGCGATCGAGCGGACATACGTCCCCGAGCTGACGGCTACGTCGAGCGTGACGATGCCGTCTGTATACGCGATGACGTCGAGCGCATCGACGCGAGAGCGACGCATGGGCATCTCGACCTCGACGCCCTTGCGATGCAGGCGATACGCGCGCTCGCCACCGATCTTCACGGCGGACGCCGTGGGGATCGGCAGCTCGACGTCACCGCGGAGGGCCGCGAGCGACGCCTCGAGCTCGGCAAGGCCCGGCGGTTCGTGCACCTCGAGCGGGTCGCCCTCGGGATCGCCCGTCGTCGTCCTGAACGAGAGGTCGACGTCTGTGAGGTAGCGCTTGGGGAGACCGACAAAGCATGACGCGAGTCTAGTTGCCCTACCGGACAACAACAGCAGAAGGCCGGTGGCAAACGGGTCGAGTGTGCCCGCATGACCTGTCTTCGCCCGCGTGCGGGCCCGCACACCCGCGAGGACGGCGAACGACGAAGGCCCAGCGGGCTTGTCGACGAGGATCACGCCGGTCGGATCGAGGCCCTTGGGAATCGCCATGACGTCAGCTCGACTCAGCCGGCCGGTGCGGGGAGCGCAGCGAACTCCGCAACGATGAACGCGATCACGTCGTCGAGCGGGAGGTCGCTCGAGAACCCCGCTGCCTGACGGTGCCCACCTCCGTTCGACTTCCGCGCGATCGCAGACACGTCGACCCTCTCGGTCGACGAGCGGAGCGAGACCTTCCGGGCCGGGCCATCATCGCGAAGCTGCTCGCGAATGAGCGCCCCGAGTTCGACGCCTTCGACGGCGCGCAAGACGTCGATGATTCCCTCCGAGTACGGCTCCAGCGCGTCGACGTCAGAGAAGTCTCCTCGGACGAGATAGGAGATGACGACGCGGCCGTCGGCATGGAGCGACGCTCGCTCGAGTGCGCGCGCGAGGAGCTTCAGCTTCGGAAAGGGCATGGACTCGTAGACGGACTGAAAGACGCGCTGCGGGTTTGCTCGTGCCTCGACGAGATCGGCTGCAAGGTTGAGAGCCTTGGGTGTCGTGTTCGAGTACTGGAACCGCCCCGTATCAGTGACGAGCCCGGTGTACAGAGCCTCGGCGATCGCCGGCGTCAGGGACAAGCCGAGTTCGGCGAGGACGTCTGCGAGCACCTCGGCAGTCGACGAAGCGCCGTCGGCCACGAGATTGACGCCCCCAAACCGCGTGTTGTCGTGATGATGGTCGATGTTGACGACCAGGGGCGCGTGAAGCAGTCGCGCGTCTGTCAGGCGTGTCTCCTGAGCGCAGTCGACCGCGACGAGCACCCGGTCGACGTGATCCTCCGGAATCGCACGGAGAAGCCCGGCCCCGACGACGTCGAGGAACCCGTACTCGGCCGGGAGCGGCGAGTCACCGACGAGCACCATCACGCTGTCCTTACCGAGCTCGACGAGCGCGAGGTGCATGGCGAGCAACGACCCAAGAGCATCCCCATCGGGATTCTCGTGTGAGGTGACGATGAACCGCTCGTGCGTACGAAGCGCGTCGGCGACGGCTGTGATGTCACTTGTCGTCGTCATCCGCGGTCACCTCTTCGGGGCCTGGGTCGAGCTCGTCGATCAGCTTCGACATCCGAACGCCGTCCTCGACCGACGGATCGTATTGGAAGACGAGATGAGGAGTGCGGCGCAAACGAAGGTCGTGATTGACCCGCGCCTGGAGGATGCCGGCTGCACCTTCGAGCGCCGTCAGCGTCGCCTGTCGACGCTTCTCTCCGCCATAGACGCTCAGCCACACGGTTGCCTGCGCGAGGTCGGAGGTCGTGACGACGCCCGTCACCGTGACGAAACCGATCCGCGGATCCTTCAGCGTGGGGATCGTCTCGGAGACGACTGCCTTGATCGCCTCGTCGACACGGCGCATCCGCGGCGATCGTGAAGGGTTCCGCGTCATCGGGATCGGCTCCAGGGGAGCTTCTTCCATGGCGCCGACAGCGGATCGGCGTCGGGGACCGGCGCAGCGTGTCCCCGTAGGGAGAGGAAACCCCACCCGCTTGCGGGGCAGACCGCCAGGACGCATTGAGGGACGGCGCTAGTCATCGAGCGACACGAGATCCCGTTCATGCGAGATCAGCTCGAAGTCCTGGGTCAGGAGCCACCGCTCAGCAGTATCCAGCAGCCGATCGACCTCCCCCGCCTCGCGCGCCACACACGCGAGAGTCAGCTGCGATCGCTGCCAGACGTCGTGGTGATCGACCTCTGCGATGGAGCAAGCAACGCGGTTGACCAGCTGCGCCTTGACCGAACGGAGATACATGCGCTTCTCCTTCAGCGAGTGGCTTTCCGGGAAGAGGAGCTCGAACGTGTAGATGCCGATGAAGCCGGTCGCCATGGCCCTATTCAAGCGGTCGTTGCGGTCGTTGCGATCGTTCGCTGAGCTCGCCGGGAGACGGACGGCCGAGGCGGCCGGCCGTGTCACTCGTCGTCGGCGTCGTCAGCTGCTGCGTCAGCCGAATCGGCGACAGCAGCCGGCGGGCGCACGGTCTCGGCGAGATCGGTGCGCTCGACCTGCTTCGTCTCGTAGGCCTCGAGGATGTCGCCCTCCTTGAGGTCGTTGTATCCCTCGAGCAGGATCCCGCACTCGAAGCCCTCGGTGACCTCGCGCGCGTCATCCTTGAACCGCTTCAGCTGCGAGATCGACGTGTCGTAGATCTCCGTACCGTCTCGCACAACCCGCACCTGCGCGTTGCGCCGGATCGAGCCGCTTGTCACCATGCAGCCTGCAATCGTGCCCAGGCGCGAGACCTTGAAGAGAGCGCGCACCTCGGCCTCGCCCAACGTCTCCTCGGTCTGCACCGGCGAGAGCATGCCGACGAGTGCCTGCTGGATCTCGTCTGTGAGCTGATAGATGACACGGTAGGTGCGGATATCCACGCCTTCGCGATCGGCAAGGGCGCGAGCCTCGGCGCTCGGGCGAACGTTGAAGCCGATCACGAGCGCATTCGACGCAGACGCAAGGTTGATGTCGTTCTCGGTGATGCCGCCGACACCCGTGTGGATCACGTTGACGCGGACCTCGGAGTGCTGGATCTTTCCGAGCTCGCCGAGCAATGCCTCGACGGATCCCTGAACATCGCCCTTGAGGACGATGTTGAGGTCCTGCACGACGCCCTCCTGGAGCTGCGAGAAGAGGCTCTCGAGCGAGACGCCGCGCTTCGAGCGCTGCGCGAGCTGCTCCCGTCGGAGACGCCCCGCCCGCTTCTGGGCGATGTCCTTTGCGAGGCGCTCATGCTCGACAACGCGCGCGAGTTCGCCTGCCGGCGGCGGGCGATCGAAGCCGAGGATCTCGACCGGCTCACCCGGGCGCGCCTCTCTCACCTTCTCGCCCTTGTAGTCGTAGAGCGCCCTGACCTTGCCTGACGCGTCACCTGCAACGATCGCGTCGCCGACGCGCAACGTGCCGCGATGCACGAGCATCGTTGCGACCGGGCCGCGTCCGACGTCGAGCCTTGACTCGATAATGGGACCAGATGCCTCGACAGAAGGATTGGCGCGGAGATCGAGCTCGGCGTCCGCAACGAGCAAGAGCTTCTCGAGCAGTTCGTCGAGGTTGAGCCGCTGCTTGGCGGAGACTTCTGCAAACTGCGTCGTGCCGCCCCACTCCTCGGGCTGCAGGCCTTCGGTGGCGAGCTCGGAGCGGACGCGGTCGAGGTTGGCGTTCGGGACGTCGATCTTGTTGACGGCGACCACGATCGGCACGCCGGCAGCGCGCGCATGCGAAATCGACTCACGCGTCTGCGGCATGACTCCGTCATCCGCTGCGACGACGAGGATCGCAATGTCTGTCACCTTCGCACCGCGGGCGCGCATGGCAGTGAACGCCTCATGGCCGGGGGTATCGAGAAAGGTGATTCGGCGTCCGTCGAGGACGGCCTGGTAGGCACCAATGTGCTGCGTGATCCCACCGGCCTCGGTATCGACCACCGACGTCTCGCGGATTGCATCGAGAAGGGTGGTCTTGCCATGATCGACGTGACCCATGATCGTGACGACCGGCGGACGCGCTGCGAGGTCAGCGTCCGAGTCCTCGAAGATTTCGGGCTCCGTGTCGTCGTCCGCGGCGTGCTTGATCACGACCTCGCGGTCGACCTCGGTGGCGATCAGCAAGACGGAGTCGTCGCTCAGCGACTGCGTGATCGTGACCATCTCTCCGAGGCCCATCATGATCTTGATGATCTGCGCGACGGTGATTCCAAGCGCAGCTGAGAGATCCTTGACGCTGACTCCCGAGGGGACCGTGACTGGACCCGTGGGAGCCGCGACCGGCTGCTGCCTCGACTGCGTCTCCTGCGAGGCGCCGCGATCTCGCGCCTGACGACCGTCGCGTCCGCGGGTGTTTCCACCGTCGATGACGACGCGCCGCTTCCGCCCGGAGGGGCCTCCGCGAGGGCGGATCGGACGACTTGGCTTGTTGGGTTCGTCTGCCATCAGCTGTCAGTGTAGTGGCGCGCGAGTTCCGGCTCGACGAGCACCGTGCGACGCAGCACCCTGTTGAAGCCGCGCGAGGCGGCGGCTCGCTCGAAACACACGAGCCTCCGGCAGGTGTAGACACCCCTGCCGGGAAGCGCTCGGCCGACCGTCAGCCGACCGTCGACGGAGCCGAAGCGCAACAGCTCGGCCTGTGGCGCCTTGCGCCCACAGCCCACGCACGTCCTCTCCGGCGAGGCCGTCATGCGGCAGGAGACTCGTCCTCCTCGGCGATCTCGGCAACGGCTGCTGCGATCTCCTCGGCTGCGACCTCAACGGCCGCCTCCTCGATCGCTTCCTCGAGGGCGACGCCCTCCTCAACCGTCAGATCACCTGCTGCGACGGCCTCCTCGACGATCGCGTCGAGCACGGCCTCCGCCTCGGCAACCTCGGCGACGACCTCCACCACCGCGTCATCGATCTCGTCGGCGTCGTCGTCCGGGAGCTCAGCAGGAGGAGCAGTGCCGTGGAGCTCCTGGTGTGCGGGGACACCGCAGTAGTGCGAGCCGGGGAGCGCGGCGTTCGGGCAGCGCTTGCCGTTCGAGAGCATCGCTGCACAGCGTCCGGAGAACTCCTGCGTGTCGTCCTCGCCGGCGTAGGCGGCTTCCGCCTCGGCCTTTGCAAACTCGGTGTCCGACTGGATATCGACCTTCCATCCGGTGAGCCGTGCGGCGAGCCGGGCGTTGAGCCCCTCCTTCCCGATCGCGAGCGCAAGCTGGTCGTCGGGGACGACGACGGTCGCCTCGCGCGTGTCATCGTCGATGTAGACCTCGCGCACGCGAGCCGGCGAGAGCGCCTTTGCAACGAACCGAGCGGGCTCGGAGTTCCACGGGATGATGTCGATCTTTTCGCCGCGCAACTCGGAAACGACCATGCGGACGCGCGAACCGCGCGGCCCCACACAGGCACCAACGGGATCCACGCCCTGGGTGTGCGACTCGACGGCGATCTTCGAGCGGTAGCCCGGCTCACGAGCGACGCCGCGGATCTCGACGAGACCGTCGGCGATCTCGGGCACCTCGAGCTCGAACAGGGTCTTGATGAGCTCGGGATCACGGCGCGAGAGGATCACCTGTGGCCCCTTCGTGCCCGACCGGACCTCGGTGATCACGGCCTTGATCCGTGAGCCCTGCTCATAGCGCTCGCCGTCGACCTGCTCCGACCGCGGCAGGAGCGCCTCGACCCGACCGAGGTCGACGAGCACGTTGTTGCGATCGCCGGCCTGCTGCACGATGCCGGTGACGACCTCGCCCTGACGATCGATGTACTCGTCGTACATCATCGCCCGCTCTGCCTCGCGGATGCGCTGCTGGATGACCTGCTTGGCCGTCATCGCGGCAATACGCCCGAAGCCCTCCGGCGTCGCGTCGGCGCGAACCATCAGATCCTCGGGAACCTGCTCCCAGTCGAGCTCGAGGTCGGCGTCGCTGATCAGCGTGTGCTGTCGCTCGCCCGTCTCCTCCTCGATCCGCTCGAGCTCGTCGATCGCTGCCTCGCGCGCTTCGTCGACGAGGCGCTCCTCGAGATCTGCCGGGATCTCGATCGAGAAGACTCTGAAGTCACCCTCGTCGTCGAGGATCACCTCGGCGTGACGGGACGCGCCCGGGGTCTTCTTGTACGCCGCAAGCAGAGCGTCCTCGAGCGCCGCAACGAGCGTGCCCGCCTCTATGCCCTTCTCGCGCTCGATCGTGCGGATGCCTTCCATGATTTCAGCGGTCATGACGTCACCACTCCCTCATCGATCAGGTTGCCCCGGACGATTGCGTCGTACGGGATGTCGAGCTCAGCGTCGCCGTCGGCGATGCGGAGGCTCCGTTCGGACGCGGCCACAACGGGGCCGCGAAACTTCTTCTTGCCGGAGATCTCGCCGGCGGTGCGAATCTGAACGTCCTGGCCGATCGCGGCCCTGAAATGCTCCGGTCGACGGAGCGGACGGTCCATGCCCGGAGACGACACGTCGATCGTGTACGTGCCCCGGTAGCCGGAGAGGATCTCCGTGACGCGCGCGCACAGCGCATGATCGACACCGGCTGCGTGATCGACATAGACGCAGAATCGGCTCGGAGAGAGGAGCTCGACCGCGAGCACCTCGACCCCGGGGACGGCGCGCTCGACCGCCGGGACGATGTCCCGGGAGAGCTTCCGTTCCGTAGCGAGCATGTCGGCCACCCTGTCTCCTCGTCCGTCGAGACGACGTTTCCTCAACAAAAATGGGCGCTCTTGCGCCCATTTCGTCAAGCCCTGAAATGCGGTGTGAGAAGGATAGCACCGGGTCGACACGAGGGTTGAGTCGAGAGCCAGATCAGCCGACGACGAGCGTCACCGGGCCGTCGTTGACGAGCTCGACGCTCATGCGTGCGCCGAACACGCCCGTTGCGACCGGCACGCCCTGCGACGCGAGCGTCGCGCAGAAGCGCTCGAAGATCGCTCTGGCATCCTCGTGGGTTGCAGCGCCCGAGAAGCTCGGGCGCTGTCCGCGCGTCACATCGGCAACGAGTGTGAACTGGCTCACCACGAGCGCCTCTCCGCGGATGTCGATGATCGAACGCTCGAACCCGCGATCGTCGTCTTCGAAGATTCGGAGACGTGCGCTCTTGATCGCGAGCGCATCCGCATCGCGCTCATCATCCTCGGCCGCGACACCAACCAGGATCAGTAGCCCCCGTCCGACCGACGCAACGGTTGCCCCCTCGACCGTGACGGACG
Source organism: uncultured Thermoleophilia bacterium (assembly GCA_963741655.1). Classification (GTDB taxonomy): domain Bacteria; phylum Actinomycetota; class Thermoleophilia; order Gaiellales; family Gaiellaceae; genus Gaiella. Next base: position 279,454 of record CAVUIQ010000009.1, on the reverse strand, counting down.
CCCTGCTGACTCGTTGGATAACGACGCGCACGCTTTCAGTTTCGCGAAATCTGAGCAGTCACAACCGGAATCCCTCAACCAGGGGAGTCGAGCTGCCGATACGGCACACATGGAAGCAGCCAGGAATCCGTGGCCCGCTCTCGGGACTCTCCTCGTGCGGGACGGCGCGGTGACGCCGGAACAACTCGAGATCGCCCTCCTCGAGAAGCGCATCAAGCCGGAGCTCCGCCTCGGCGAGATTCTCGTCACGAACGGATTCGCAACACGCCTGCAGGTAACCCGAGTCCTTGCCGAGCAGCACGACCTCGACTTCGTCGAGCTCGATATTCCGACGATCGAGGTCGAGGCAGCCCTACTCTTGCCGGAAGATCTCGCGCGCCGGTACGGAGCGATCCCGATCAAGATCATGGATGACGGCTACGTCCTGGTCGCCGTTTCCGATCCGACGAACGTGATGTTCTCGGACGACCTACGTCTCGCTCTCGGACTGCCGGTACGCGTGTGCGTCGCAGCGCCCGACGCGATCGAGTTGGCGATCACGAAGTTGAACGACACGGCGACCGTCGATATCGAGGACGTGGTCACGAGCGCTGCGGAGACCGAGGACGACGCGACCGTCCTCGACCTGAATCACGACACACCGGCCGTCACGTTCATCAACAGAGCCATCTCGAAAGCACTCGACCTCGGTGCCTCGGACATCCACTTCACGCCGCAGCAGCGGCGTCTCTTCGTACGAGTGCGCGTCGACGGGGTGATGCGAGAGCTGACCTCGATCGCCGGCTCACAGGGTGCCGCGGTCTCGAGCCGGCTCAAGATCATGGGCGGCCTCGACATTGCGGAACGCCGCGCTCCACAGGACGGTCGCGTTTCGATCAAGCGAGACGGCGAGTCGATCGACGTACGGATCGCGATCCTTCCGACGACACACGGAGAGAAGGTGACGTTGCGCATCCTCTCGCAGGGCGAAGCGCCCGAGTCACTCGATGCTCTCGGGATGTGGCCGCGAAGTCGCGCCGCGCTCGAGCACGCCATTTCACAACCGTTCGGAGCCGTCGTCGTCGTCGGCCCCACGGGCTCCGGAAAGACCACGACGCTCTACACGTGCCTTCAGATGCTGAACACCCCCGATCGCCAGCTGACCACGATCGAGGATCCGGTCGAGTACCGCGCAGCCGGCCTGGATCAGATCGAGGTCAATCCTCGGGCTGGGCTGAGCTTCGCAAACGGGCTCAGGACCGTATTGCGCTCGGATCCCGACGTTCTCCTCGTCGGCGAGATTCGCGACGAGGAAACGGCGCAGATCGCCTTCCGAGCGGCGATGACGGGTCACCTCGTCCTCACGACGCTCCACGCTCAAACCGCCGCCTCCGCAATCCAGCGCCTCCGCGACATGAACATCGAGCCGAGCATTCTGGCGACGTCGATCAACTGCATCATCGGCCAGCGTCTCGCCCGTCGCGTCTGCCAGGCGTGCTGCGAACCGACGACCCCGGATGCATCGATGATGGGGGCACTGCGCGTTCCCGACAACTACGGCGAGCTCAACATCTACAAGGCAGTCGGATGCGATGAGTGCGGTGGAACCGGGTACCGCGGACGTGTGCCGCTCTTCGAGGTTCTGTCCATGACCGACGAGATTGCGTACCTCGTCGACGCGCCGACGCGCGAGATCGAGGCAATGGCGATTTCGCAAGGGATGTTCACGTTGCGCGAGGATGGCGTGAGACTCGCGGTTGCCGGCATCACGACGCTCGAAGAGGTCCGGCGCGTGGCCGGCGATGCCGTCAGCTGAGGGGAACGCCAATTCCGGGCCTGCACGTGGCGTGGTTTAGAGAGACATAGTGTTCAGCCGATGTTGTCGTCGACCTGGATGATCGCGAGCTCCTCGCCTCCATCCTGCGGCGCAACGCCCCGGCACATGCGTACGAACTCGGGGATCTCGACGACTTCGACTGGCCACACACCGTGTGGTTCGGCTGGGAGTCGGAAGGCCGACTGGAAGAGGTCGCGCTGCTGTACACGCAGCCACGGATGCCCGTGCTGATCGCGATCGCAGATCCACCGTCGGGAGCGATGGCGGAGTTGGTCGCCGCGATCACGTGGTCGCTCCCGTCGCTGCTCTACACGCACGCTTCACCAGGACTCCTCGAAACGCTCGGCGAGCGTTACTCGGTGGACGACCCCGCGCCGCATCTCAAGCTCGCGCTCACGCAGACGAATCTCATCGCGCAGTATGCGCTCGCGGCCGAGATCCTCACCCGGGATGACCTCGCCGAGATCTCGACGTTCTACGAGAACGCCTACCCCGGTACGTGGTTCGTACCCAGAATGCTCGATACCGGACCGGTACGTCGGCGTGCGGCGCGACGGTCGGCTCGCGTGCGTCGCAGGCGTCCACGTCTACTCGCCGACGTGGCGGGTTGCCGCGCTCGGCAATGTGGCCACGCTGCCGGAACTCCGTGGACAGGGTCTCGCGAGGGGCACGTGCGCCTCACTCTGCCAATTGCTCCTTCGCGACGGCATCGAGACGATCGCTCTCAACGTGAGAGCGGACAACGCCCCGGCGATTGCCTCGTACACCCGGCTCGGGTTCGAGCCGGTCGCAGAGTATGTCGAGGCGAGCCTTGCGGCTCGCGTCGTAGGCGGGTAGCTCCCCGGCTCGATGTCAGCGACCGCCGAAGTGGTGCGCGCGTGGGAGCGATGCACCGACATCGAGATCGGCGACCCGCCGGGCGAGCGCGGCCAGAGTCTCGATCGACGAGACGAGGATGTTCCGGTTCTCCCCCACCCGCTCGTAGCGGCCGTGAGCGAGGAGCAACGACTCGTTGCGGACGATCGCACGGTGCCGCTCGTAGACGTCGCTGGGCACGATCAGGTTGACCTGGCCGCACTCGTCCTCGAGCAGCATGAACACGATCCCGTTCGCGGTTGAGGGGCGCTGCCTCGCGATCGCAAGCCCCGCATAGGCGACGCTCGAGCGATGCGACGCCCGGTGGAGATCGTCACTCCGAAGCGTTCCGTCCGGAAGGTGCGGGCGCAGAAGCAGGAGCGGGTGCACGCCGACCGAGAGCCCGGTGAGCCGGTAGTCGGCCGCCATTCGCTCCCAGCGCGTCAGGTCGCGAAGCGCCGGGGTCGCCGCCGTCGGATCGAGCGAGAGCGTGAGTTGCTTCGCTGCACCCTGCGTCCCCGGGACGGAGGTCGGCCGGGTGGCAAGGCCGAGCTCCCAGAGCAGATCACGTCGCTTTGGCCCGAAACCGTCACACGCCCCGCCCTCGACGAGCGCCACGAGACCGTCCTTCGTGAGCGGGACGCGCCGTGCGAGATCTCCCACATCACGGTAGGGCCCGTTCGCGGCTCGCTCCGCCACGAGAGCCGAGGCGTCGTCCTTGCCCACCGACTGGACGTACGCGAGGCCGATTCGCACCGCCTGGGGAGCCTGTGCTGATTCAGCACAGGCCTCGTCGGTAGGCGTGAGTGAGCAGAGGGCCTCGCTGATGTTCACGTCGGGAGAGCGCACCTCCACCCCGCGCCGCTGGGCGTCACGAACGAGACTGGCCGGCGGGTAGAAGCCCATCGGCTGAGCGTTCAGCAACGAGCAGAGGAACTCGGCCGGATAGTGATGACGCAGCCACTGTGACTGATAGGCGAGCAGTCCGAATGCGGCGGCGTGGGATTTTGGGAAGCCGAAGCCCGAGAAGCCGACGAGCTTGTCGTAGACGAGATCTGCGACCTTCTCCGCGACACCGTTACGGACCGCGCCCTCGATGAACCGCACCCGGTGAGATTCGAGCGCCGCTCTGCTGCGCTTGCGACTCATCGCGCGACGCAGCCCCTCGGCCTCCCCCACCGTAAAGCCGGCGAGCGCAATGGCCACGTCGAGCACCTGATCCTGGAAGACGACGACGCCGAGCGTCGAGCGGAGCGGTTCCCGCAGCGCCTCGTGGTCGACCGGGTAGACGAACGAGGATCCTCGCGCAGCAGGCGCCGGTTCTCGATGTACGGGTGGACGGCCTTGCCCTGGATCGGGCCCGGTCGCACGAGCGCAACCTGCACGGTGAGGTCGTCGATCGTCTCTGGCTTCGTGCGCAGGAGGCTCTGCATCTGGGCGCGGCTTTCGATCTGAAACGTGCCGACCGTATCGGCCCTCTGGATCTCGGCGAACACCGCCCTGTCATCGAGAGGGATGCGCGAGAGGTCGATCGGCGAGCCGTAGGCCTCGGCGATGCTCTCGACGCACTCCTCGACGGCAGAGAGCATTCCCAGACCGAGGAGATCGATCTTGAGGAAGCCGGCATCGGCGCAGGAGTCCTTGTCCCACTGGCAGAGCTGACGGCCTGCCATCGCCGCGGGTTGCACCGGCACGAGATCGATCAGCGGCCGCGTCGAGATGACCATGCCGCCCGGATGCTGGGAGATGTGCCGCGGCAGGCCTGCGATCTCGGTCGTGAGGAACTGGAACGCCCGCCATCGCTTCGAGACGAGCTTGCGCTCGGCGTCCGGGAGTCCCGCCACCTCCTCGGCGATGCGCGAGGCATCCCAGCCGTCGGTCAACCGGGCGAGCCGTTCGAGCTCTGCCTGCGGCAGGCCGAGGGCCTTGCCCACATCGCGGATTGCACCGCGCGAGCGATAGGTGGCGAAGCTCGCAACGAGCGCAGCGTGCTCGTTGCCGTACCGCTTCGTGACCGCGACGATGAGCTTCTCGCGAATATCCCGCGGGAAGTCGAGGTCGATGTCCGGGACCGATGCCAGCTCACGATTGAGGAACCGCCCGAGCGAGAGCTCGTTGGCGACGGGATCGACGTGTGAGAGGCCTGTCAGATAGCAGACGATCGAGCCGACGGAGCTCCCGCGCCCCCGACCCGGCGGCAGGAAACGACGCGGCGAGCCGCGCCCCCGTACCTGAAGGGCGCATTTCCGCGCCAGCTCGAGCACCTCCCAGTGGAGAAGGAAGAAGCCGGCAAGACCGAGCTCGTCGATGAGCTCGATCTCCTTCTCCAGGCGGAGACGTGCTCGGCGGAGCAGCTTCTGGTTGCTCGGCGGGTAGCGGTCGGCGAACGCGTCGTTGCAGATCTCTGCGAGCTGGCGGATCGCCGGCTCCTCGCCGTCCGAGAAGTCGGGGTAGCGATAGCCGAGTTCCTGGGTGAGGTCGAACTGCAAGCGCTCGGCCACCTCGACGGTGCGGGAAACCGCGGCAGGATCGATGCCCGCGAATCGCTCTGCGACCTCTGCGGGATCTCGCAGAAAGCCCTCGCGGTTGCCACGCCGCTCCTGCTCGCAACCGTCCAGGGACGTGCGACAGCGAATCGCGACCAGCGTGTCCTGGAGCAGCGTGCGCCTGGGTGCGTGGGCGTGAATGTTGCCGGTGGCGATCGTGTCGACACCGAGATGCGCGGCGAGGTCGCAGAGAGCGGCGTTGCGGTGGACGTCGCCACGCTCGTACGGGCGCTGGAGCTCGACGAGAAAGCTCTCGCGACCAAACGCACGCTGGAGCCCGGCAGCCGCATTCGGGTGGCGCATGGCAAGACCTGTACGGGCGCAGCCCGAGAGGCAGACGAGACCCTCGGTGTGCTCCTCGACGAACCTCTGGCCCACGGAAGGGGCAAGCGGCTCACGGTCCTCACGTCCTTCTCGTCGGGTCCCTGCGTGTGCCTCGGTGAGGATGCGACACAGGTTCGCGTAGCCCCGGCTGGTCTCGACGAGCAGTGTGATGTGCGAGCCGTCGCTGAGCGTCACCTCTGCCCCGGTGATCGGCCGCACACCGAGAGCCTTCGCAGCATGCGCGAACTCGAGCGAGCCGTAGACGCCGTCGTGGTCGGTGAGCGCGAGCGCCGGGTAGCCGAGCTCGGCCGCGCGGGCGGCCAGCTCCTCCGGCAGCGAGGCGCCGTCGAGGAACGAGTACGACGAGTGGCAGTGGAGCTCGACGTAGGTCATAGACTGAGCGTGTGATCACGTCGGCCGCCAGTAGCTGAGCGATGTCGGCGCTCGCCACCCGTCTTTCGGCTCTGCTCGGGACGCGCTACCCGATCGTGCAGGCGCCGATGGCAGGAAGATTGACGACGCCCGAGCTGGTGGCGGCGGTGTCCGAGGCGGGGGCGCTGGGCTCGCTCGCCGGGGCGATGCTCGCACCCGAGGAGCTGGAGCAGTCGATCGCCCGGATCCGCACGCTCACCGACCGCCCCTTTGCGGTCAACCTCTTCGCCGAGCTCCCTCCTGTGGCTCCGGACGCGAGCGTCGTCGCCGCGATGAACGACGTCCTCGATCCCATCAGGGCCGAACTGGGCCTCGATCGGCCGACGACAGTGCCCGCGCCACTGCCACCCGGCCGCGTCGCCGCGCAGATCGAGGTGCTCGTCGCGGCACGGGTTCCCGTGTTCAGCTTCACCTTCGGCCTCGTCCCATGCGAGGCGCTGCAAGAGGTGGGCTGCGTCGTGATGGGGACCGCGACGACGGTCGCCGAAGCCGTCGAGCTCGAACGGCATGGTGTCGACGTCGTCGTTGCGCAGGGGAGCGAGGCCGGCGGCCATCGCGGCACGTTTGCCGGCCCGTTCGAAAGCGCGCTCATCGGTGGCATGGCACTCGTGCCGCAGATCGTCGACCAGGTGTCTGTTCCCGTCGTGCTTGCCGGGGGCGTCATGGACGGCAGAGGCATCGCCGCCGCGCTCGCGCTCGGTGCCGCGGGAGCCCAGCTCGGGACGGCATTTCTCACCTGCGACGAGAGCCCTACGCCGGTGACGTACCGCCGCGGTCTGCGCGAAGCACACGACGATGCGACGACGGTGACGGCTGCGTACTCGGGCAGGCCGGCTCGTGTCATCCGCTCGTCGCTCGTCGACACGATCGAGGAGTCCGGTGCGACTCTCCTGCCCTATCCGCTCCAGACGGCCCTCGCTGCTGATGTGCGCACGGCGGCCCTGGCCGCCGATCGAGCAGATCTTCTGATCCTGCTCGCCGGCCAGGGCGCCGGACGGGTGCGAGCCATGCCGGCGGGCGAGCTCGTCACAACACTCGTGCGCGAGGCGGAAGAGACGATCCGCCGGCTCCGAGACAGCTGAGCCGGGATGGACATCCGTAGCCAGCAGGACGTACGCGAGCGCTACGAGGACATCGTCGACGCGATCTGCGCGTGGCACGAGGAGGCGCGTGACGGCGAAGCTGTTCGCGATGCCGTGTGTGAAGCGGGCCGGCAAGTTCGTGTTCGGCCTCTCGCGCACGGGGATGGTGTTCAAGCTGACCGATCCGGACGTGCACCTGCGCGCGCTTGCCCTGCCCGGACGCGCATCTCTTCGACCCGTCCGGCCGCGGCGAGGTGTTTCGCCAGTGGGTGGTCGTGCCGCCGGCGCAGGCCGATGAGTGGGAGGCGCTCGCCTACGAGGCGCTCGGCCAGGATCACTAGGTGCCGCCGGAAGCGCTCGGCGGGGGCGGCTGAGCCCGGGAGCGGGCGAAAGTGGGCGAAGCGGGCGAGGCACGCCTCGCCCCTACTACGCCGGCCGCCTTGCGCGTGCTGCGCTCTCACCCGCGCTGCGTGAACCAGCAGCCACGCTCCCGATCGCGGTAGACGCACACGTTCTCGCCCGACTCCAGCACGACCTCGTAGTAACGCCGGTCGATCGGCTCCTCCGTCCACCAGCGGTCGACGACGCGCCACTCCTCGCGCACGAAGGCGACCTGCTGACGATTGACGATGCAGGGGGTGCCGTCGACGCCGTTCTCGACGAGCGCCGGGCGGGGCGTGTTGAGGCGCCCCGCCGTCGCACGCGATAGTGCGTGCGGGCGGCTGGCCCAGGAACCGCCGACGGTGCTCACGGATGATCCCCGGCAAGCGCAGGCGCAGCCATCTCACAGGACGCAATCGTGTGGAGGCCGGGACGGGCGACGCTTACCCGCGCTGCCGCGCGGGTGCGCATCGCCCCTACGAGCCGGCCACCGCTGATCACATGTCGCGGGGTACGACGAGCGCGCGCGTCTCCGGAATACGCGACCACGGCGCCACCTCCACGACGGCGCACACCGAGCCGGAGCCGGTGCTTGCCCGCACCTGACGCAGCCCCTCACGCAGCCGTCCGTCCATCTCCTCCCCCTCCGGAGGAACGAGCGCAAGCTGCTGACCGACGTGGTCGGCGAGCTCGACCGCCTCCAGTCGCAGCTCCAGCACCGGCCCCGGGATCTCGAGCAGCTTGGGCCCGAGCGCCGCTCGCAACCGCCCCCGCTCGGCGGTCGCCTCGCGCAGGGTCGTCGCGCGTCGCCAGGAGCCCCCACCAACGAGCCGGGCCGACACCGCCACCTTGCGCAGCGGCCGCCCCGCCCGCTCCGGCCGTGCGAGCAGCCGGTCGAGCAGCGCCCCGAATGCCCGCCGCAGCGTCAGCTCGTTCGCAACCGCCTCGGGGAAGGAGAGGGCCTCCACCAGCTCTGCCGCAGGCGATCGCCCACGCACACGAGGTTGCGCGCTCTGGCGCTCCCCGCCTGCGAGGCTCCACGCCCGCTTCCCCTCCGGCCCCAGCCGCTCCTCGACGGCGCCGCCGGGAAGCGACGCCAGCTCGCCGAGCCGACGCACCCCGAGCCCTTCGAGCTCGGCGTACCGGTTCGACGGAAGCGGTAGGAGCGAGAGGGGGAGCGGCTCCAGGAAGCCCTGCTCCTCCTTCCCCTCGACGATCACTGCCTGCCCGGGTCGGGCCACGCTCGCCGCCGCGAGGGCGACGAAGCGACGTGCCCCCACGCCTGCGCGCGGGTCCCAGGCAGATCCAGCAGCGGCAAGTGCCTTCGCAAGCGCCGCCTCGACCCCACCGTAGAGCCGCTCGACACCGTCGGTCTGGAACGTGACGATGCCTGGCTCGGTGGATTCGACGGCGAAACCTGCGCCCTCGAGCCGGCGCAGCACCCCCTCCCACTCCTGCTCGACCGCGGCCGGATCCTGCTCGATCAGCACGAGCTCGGGGCAGGTTGCGAGCGCCTCCCCCATGCGCATCCCGGCCGTCACACCCGCAGCCTCGGCCGCTGCCGTGACAGGCCCGACGAGCGCCTCCTTGCCCGGCTCCGGTGCGAGCGCCGCCGGTACGAGCGCGAGCCTTGGTCGGGAGCGCAACGCGGCTCGCAACGCAAACCCGGGGATGAGGAGGCAGGCGATCACTGGATCTGTAGTTCTACACGAACATATGTTCGTGTGTCAAGATGGCCGAAACGGACAAGGGAGAAATGGTGGAGATACGCGGGATCGGCTTCGTCGGCAGCCACACGGATGCACACGAGGAGATGAGCTCGTTCGCCCGGGACGTTCTCGGCCTCCACCCGATCACGGTCGACGGCGTCGGGGCAACGCTCTTTGCGGCCACGAACGGAGACGTCCTTGCGGTGGCCCGGCTCTACGAGGAGGATGGCGCTGCAGAGCGCACGATCGGTCTCCTCGTGGCCGACGTCGATGCTGCCGCAGCCGAGCTCCATGCCGTCGGCGTCGAGACGGACGGGATCAGCGAGAACGCTCGCTGGCGCTACACGCACTTCCGTGCACCCGACGGGAAGCTGTACGAGCTCGTGGAGGAGCGCCCTCTCTAGTGCGGCGTCTCATACCGTTGCGAGACACCGCACTCGTCGAGCCGGAATTGCAACAGCGAGATCGTGCCCAGCTCCGGCCCGTCGTCCACGAGCTTGCTCGACACGAGCCTGAAGCCCGCCTTCTCGAGCACCCGGCGCGAGCCCGTGTTGTGCTCGGCGACGGTCGCGAGCAGGGGTCGGTGCCGCTCGTCTTCGAGAAAGAGCGCGAGCGCCGAGCTTGCAATCCCCCGCCCCCAGTACGCCTTCCCGAGCCAGTAGCCGATCATCCGCCCGTCGTCGCCCGTCCAGCTCAGGGCGTGCCCGACGACAGCACCGTCCGCGACGATCGTCCGCAGGGTGGTCCCGGCGTCACGCCGGATCCGCGACCAGTGCGCTGCAAATGCGTCGGCGTCACGCGTCGTCACGGCCGCCATCCGGAAGCTCTCCTCGTCTGCCTGCCACTCGAAGAAGAGTGGAAGGTCATCGTCCTCGACCGGGCGCAGAGACACGACGGTCGCGGTCGGCATACGCTAGCGCCGCTGCGCGCGGAAACACTCGGCCAGGTACGTGAGCCGCACGATGCCGTTTCGCTCGTGTGCGGCGAACAACCCGTCCACTCGTTCGAAGATTGGCGCACGCTCCTCCTCGGAGAGTGCAGCGCAGAAGCTGCGCGACAGCACGAGCTCCCGGAGAGTCGACCTGTCGACCTCCTGGAAATGAGGCCCGAGAGTGACGTGCTGCTCCGGCTCGAACAAGCCGCTCATCGCAATCGCACCTGCCGCGTGGTCGACGCCCGTTCTCCCGACCATCGCATCGCTCAGCTCTGCAACCCACGCTTCGCTCTCGTCGCGGACGTTCCAGACGAGAGCTACCCGACCACCCGGCCGCAGCACGCGCGCACACTCTCGCAGTGCCGCCGGCTGGTCGAACCAGTGGAACGCCTGTGCGACCGCGACCACATCGGCGCTCCCGTCAGCGAGCGGAATCGCCTCGGCTTCGCCTTCGACGGCGATTGCCTTCGGCACAGCAACACGGAGGTGAGCGATCATCTCCGGCAGCGGCTCGACAGCTGTCACGCGATGCCCGAGGGCGACCAGGGACCGCGTCAGCTTGCCCGTCCCGGCGCCCAGATCGACAACATCGCACGGCTCCTCCCCCACGAGCCAACGCACTGCATCCTCGGGGTAATCCGGGCGCGAGCGCTCGTAGGCATCAGCGACCTTCGCGAACGAGGTGGCGCGGTCGCGGCGATCGGGATTCGCTGCCATCCCGGCAGGCTAGTCGAGACCACGCCGTCGACGGAAAGCCTCTACCGCCGTCGCGTGATCGACGATCGGCCCCGGATACGACGGAGCGAGCAGACCCGGTTCGGCTATTGCACGCGCTGGAACGTCCGCGAGCTCCGGCACGTAGCGCCTGACGTACTCCCCCTCGGGATCGAGCTTCTTCAGCTGCGCCGTCGGGTTGTAGATCCGGTTCGGGCGCGTGTCGACGCCGGTGCCTGCGACCCACTGCCAGTTACCGATGTTCTGCGCGATGTCGCCGTCGAGGAGCAGGTCGAAGAAGTGCCTCGCGCCCTCGCGCCAGTCGATCCCGAGGTCCTTGACGAGGAACGAGGCGGCGACCATCCGCGCCCGGTTGTGCATCCAACCCTCCGCCCGCAACTGACGCATGCCGGCGTCCACGAGGGGATACCCGGTCATTCCCTCCCTCCACGCCGCGAGCGCCTCGGGATCGTCGAGCCAGCGATCACCTCGAGGGCGCATGTCGTCGACCTGCGTGCGAGGCTGCGCGAACAGGATCTGCGCGTAGAAGTCGCGCCAGCAGAGCTGTCGCACGAACGCCTCACCGCCACGCTCCTGCGCACGCACGGCGAGAGCACGTGCCGAGACGCAGCCGAAGTGCAGGTAGGGAGAGAGCCGCGAGGTCGCATCTGCTGCGACCGCGTCGTGGCCACCCGCGCCGTATCCGCGCAGATGTGATCGCAGCCACGCTCCCGCTCGCGCGACGCCCGCGGTCTCGCCCCCCGGCACCGGCGAGACGAGCGCGCCGGTGGGCACTGCTCCGGGCTCGACTCCGGCCGGAAGGCGAATCACGGTCGGCGTTGCTTCGGGCACCCCAAGCGGCACCTGCGACCACGCGCGGTGGTACGGAGAGAAGACCTGATAGTGGTCGTTCCCCGTTGGCGTCACCTCGCCGGCGGGAACCACGAACGTGCCGTCGACGAGGCGGAGGTCGACCTCGACGGAGAGTCGCTTCTCACGCGCGACCGCATACGGACTGACGTCGGCGCTCGCGAAGACGGTCGTCGCCCCCACCTCGCGGGCGGCGCGCACCGTTTCGGCCACGACGTTGCCGACCCGAACGTCGAGCGCCGCACCGAGCGCTCGCAGCGACGCGTGGAGGTCGGCAAGTGACTCGAGAAGAAACGCGTGCCGATTTGCTGCCCCGCCGTAGCGCGTCCGCCCGATGCCTTCATCGAGGACGAAGAGCGGCAGGACCGTCTCTGCCTCCGCAACGGCCCGCGCGAGTGCAGGATTGTCGTGAACGCGAAGGTCACGCGTGAAGAGGACGACCGCGACGCCCATCCGCACAGCCTCTAGACGCGAATCTCAGCGGCGATTCCCTGCATCCCCGTGAGGCGGGGAACGACGTCGAGCACGCTCTCACGGGCGCAGTACGGGATATCTGCCTCGAGCTCGGGGCCATGGTTGATCAGGTTCCGGCCGCTGCGCGATGCGCGGAAGACCTCGAGCGCGGTCGGGTACGACGCGGCCAGTCGCGCAGCTGCCTCGGCTGCATCACTCCTGTCCTGACCAAGCTCGGCGACGATGCGTCCGGCGACATAGCTGTCGTCGAGCGCGAACGAGCCCTTCACGCCCGCGCAGAAGATCGCCACATCGTCCCCGTGGTCGCGTGCAGCCTCGATCACGGCGGCGAGGTTCAGCAGCGATGCGATCACCACTCGTTCGCAGCGCTCCGCGGCGGTGACGATCGCCCGCGTGCCGTTCGTGGTGGACATAGCGAGCGTCGGCGTGCGCACCGTGAGGTACTCGCGCGGCGAGTTGCCGAGGTCGAATCCTTCGATCAGCAGGCCGAGCCGCTCTCCTCCGAGCGTCACGCCCCCGAGCACCGAAAGCGCGCGCGCATCCTCCACCTCGGCCGCGCAGAGCACACGCTCGTACCCGGTGGCAAGGGCCTGGCAGATCGTCGAGGTGGCCCGAATGACGTCGATCACGATGCCCGTCGGGGCGGCGGCGATCTCGTCCGGAGTGAAGGCGACGTGAACGTGCACGTCGCTACGCTAGCCGTCCATGTCGGACACGCCCCATTGCTACCGCCATCCGAACCGCGAGACGCTGGTCTCGTGCTCGGAATGCGGGCGCCCGATCTGTGAGGACTGCATGACGTTCGCGCCCGTCGGGATCCGTTGTCCCGACCACGCGAATCTCGGCGCGGTCAAGCCCACACCTGCACGCACGATCCAGAACGTGCAACGCCGGAGCCGCTCGGTTGCAGCGCCGGCGACGATGGTGCTGATCGCGATCAACGTCGTCGTCTACGTGATCACCGCAGCGCAGGGCGGCGGGCCTAACCTCCCTGGAGGGCAACTCTTCGCCGATTGGGCGCTGCAGGGGGCGATCATCTCGACGGGTGAGTGGTGGCGACTCGTGACCGCGATGTTCCTCCACGGCAGCCTGTTGCACCTCGCGTTCAACATGTTCGCGCTCTATTGGCTCGGCAACATCATCGAGGACGCGCTCGGGACGCCGAGGTTTCTCATCGTCTACATCGTCTCGGGCCTCGCCGGCTCGGCCGGCGCGCTCTGGTTCAGCTCGGCCTTTGCCGTCACGGTCGGAGCGTCGGGGGCGATCTTCGGCCTCATCGGCGCCCTGCTGATCCTCGAATACTTCGCGACCGGGTCGTTCATGGGGCAGGCGATGATTCTCATCCTCGTCAACTTCGCCTTCACGTTCGCCGTGCCCGGGATCTCCAAGGGTGGCCACATCGGCGGCCTGATCGGCGGCATCGTGGCGACGTACGCGCTGATGCGCTACCGCCACGGCCCGAGGCAGAAGCTCGGTGTCCTCGTTGCCGTCGGCGTCGGGGTTCTGAGCCTCGCGCTCGCGTACGTGCGCGTCACGAGCTACGTGCTGTAGGGGCGCTGCGCGGCGAGCCTCGGCGAGCCAAGCGTCGCCCGTCGGCCAAGAGAGACTCGAGGTTGCGAGGGACTCTGCCGGCTCTCGCCCGAAGCGTCAGCCACCGATGACGAGAGCCGTCACGCCCGACTCGAGGAGCGCCGCCTGTGCTGCGGCAAGGCGTGCCAGCGGCACGCGGTACGGCGAACAGCTGACGTAGTCGAGGCCGAGGCGATGGCAGAAGGCCACCGAGCGGGGCTCGCCGCCGTGCTCGCCACAGATCCCCATCTTCAGTTCGGGTTTCACCGCGCGACCACGCTCGATCGCGATGCGCATCAGGTCGCCGACGCCGTCCTGGTCGAGCACCTCGAACGGGTTGTGCTCGAGAATGCCGTGCTCGAGGTAGTACGTGAGGAACTTTCCCTCTGCGTCGTCGCGAGAGAATCCGAGCGCCGTCTGAGTGAGATCGTTCGTGCCGAACGAGCAGAAGTCGGCGACCTCGGCGATCTCACCGGCGCGAATGCAGGCTCGGGGAAGTTCGATCATCGTGCCGCACAGGTACGCGACGGAGGGCTCCTCAGCGGCGACGCGCTCGGTCAGCTCGCGCAGCCGCGCGAGCTCCTCGCGGAAGCCGACGAGCGGATGCATGATCTCGACGAGCGGCGCCTCCGCAGCGCGCGCTTCGACGGCCGCCGCAGCGCGCACGATCGCGCGCACCTGCATCTCGTAGATCTCGGGGAACTGGAGGCCGAGGCGGCAGCCTCGCGTCCCGAGCATCGGATTCGCCTCGTGCAGCTCGAAGATGCGCCGCCGCATCTCGTCGCTCGTCGCCTCCTCCGGCGTGGGAAGGAACTCGTGCAGCGGAGGGTCGAGGAGGCGAATCGTGACGGGGAAGCCCGCCATTGCCTCGAAGATCCCCTCGAAGTCGGATTGCTGCACCGGCAGGAGCCGATCGAGAGCAGACCGCCGGTCGGTCTCGGTGGTGGCCAGGATCATCTCCTGCACGATCGGCAGCCGATCGGGCGCCATGAACATGTGCTCGGTGCGGCAGAGACCGATCCCGGTCGCTCCGAACTCACGGGCCTTTGCGGCATCCTCGGGCGTGTCGGCGTTCGCGCGTACACGCAGCCGGCTGAATTCGTCGGCCCAGCCCAGGATCGTGCCGAAGTTCTCGTCGATCGCCGGCGGGACGAGGCGAACAGGGCCGATGATCACGCGTCCCGTGCCGCCGTCGATCGTGATCACGTCGCCGACCTCGAGAACCTGGTCGCCCAGCGTTACGGTGCCTGCGCGCTCGTCGATCGCGAGGCCCTCGCAGGCGGTGACGCAAGGCTTCCCCATCCCTCGCGCGACGACGGCCGCATGAGACGTGAGCCCGCCGTGCGCCGTGAGCACGCCGCGCGCCTCGATCAGTCCGTGGATGTCGTCGGGGGAGGTCTCCCAGCGCACGAGGATCACGTCGTCGCCCGCCTTGCCGCGCTCCGCAGCCGTGTCCGCGTCGAGGACGATGGCACCGGAGGCGGCGCCAGGGGAGGCGTTCAGGCCCTTCGCCGCGACCTCGACGGCAACCGTGGGATCGAGCATCGGATGCAGAAGCTGCTCGAGCTGGCTGATATCTGTCCGCGCTACCGCCTCACCGCGTGAGATCAGACCCTCTTCCGACATCTCAACGGCGATCCGGAGCGCAGCCGTGGCGGTGCGCTTGCCCGTGCGCGTTTGCAGCAGATAGAGCTTGCCCTCCTCGACCGTGAACTCGATGTCCTGCATGTCGCGGTAGTGCGCCTCGAGAAGCTCGAACGCCGCGGTCAGCTGGACGTACGCCTCGGGAAGTCGCTCGTGCATCGCCGCGATGGGCTCCGGCGTGCGCGTGCCGGCGACGACGTCCTCGCCCTGCGCGTTGACGAGGAACTCGCCGTAGTAGGCAGCTTCACCCGTCGAGGGATTCCGCGTGAAGCAGACTCCGGTGCCCGAGCCCTCCCCCTTGTTGCCGTACACCATCTGCACGACGTTGACCGCTGTGCCGATGTCGTCCGGAATCCCGTACAGACCACGGTAGACGCTCGCCCGCGGCGCATCCCACGAGTCGAAGACGGCGCGGTAGGCACGGCGCAACTGCTCGCGCGGATCCTGGGGAAAGCCGGCGCCCACCTCCTCCTCGTAGATGCGCTGAAACGTGCCGATCAGCTCGCGAAGATCGTCTGCCCCGAGATCGAGATCGCCGGTGACGCCGACGGGCGGCCTTGAGATCGGCGATCGCGCTCTCGAAGCGATGTCCGGCGACCCCGTCGACGACCTCGCCGTACATCTGGATGAGGCGGCGATACGAGTCGTACGCGAATCGGGGATTTCCCGTCGTCCGAGCCTGCCCCTCAACGGCGATGTCGTTCAACCCGAGGTTGAGGATCGTATCCATCATCCCCGGCATCGACACTGCGGCGCCCGAGCGGACGGAGACGAGGAGCGGATCCGACGGATCGCCGAAGCGCTTCCCCGATCGTTGCTCGAGGGCTGCGATGTGCTCACCGACCTCGTCGTCGAGCCCTTCCGGGACGACCTTGCCGCCCGCCATGTAGGCGCGGCAAGCGTCCGTCGTGATCGTGAAGCCGGCCGGGACAGGGACGCCGAGCGCCGTCATCTCCGCGAGGCCGACCCCCTTACCGCCGAGCAGATCGCGACCGCCCGGCGCTTCTTCCGCGTAGTCGTAGACGTAGCGCACGACGCGATAGTCGCACAAGCACACCGATCCGCGACGGACGACCCGTCACACGTCGCTCGGCCACGGCCCCGATGGTGGTCTGCGACAATGTGCACGTGGGGGGACACGTCGTTGCGATGGGCGGTGGGGGCTTTTTGACGGGCGACATACGGTCGCCTCTCGACGACCTCCTTCTCTCGCTCTCGCCGCGCCCTCACCCACTCGTCATCTTCCTCGCCACGGCCGTCGGCGACTCCGAGCGGGCGATCGACGCGTTCCACATCGCGTTCGCCCACCGCGACTGCGAGCCCGAGGCGGTCAGGCTCTTCGGGATCCCCGACCACCCCGCCGAGCGCGTCGCACGTGCCGACGTCGTCGTCGTGGCGGGTGGGAACACTGCCAATCTGCTCGCTCTCTGGCGTCTCCACGGGATCGACGCGGCGCTCCGGGAGGCCTGGGACGGCGGGGCGGCCCTTGGAGGCGTGTCGGCGGGCGCGAACTGCTGGTTCGAGGCGTGTGTGACCGACTCGTTCTCGCTCGAGCTCGACGGGCTCGAGGACGGCCTGGGATTCCTCGCCGGGAGCTACTGCCCCCACTTCGACGGCGAGGAGCGCCGCCGGCCCGTCTACACGAGGCTCATGGAGGAGGGCTTTCCCGCAGGGATCGCATGCGACGACGGCGCGGCAGCCGTGTACGACGGCACGCGCCTTGCCGAGATCGTCGCCGATCGAGCCGGAGCGCGTGGCTACAGGGTGTCGCGAGCAGGGATCGAGCCGATCGAGACACGCCTTCTCGGGTGAGAAAGGTCGCAGTCATCGCCTCTGCGAGCGGCAGCGGGAAGACCACCCTCGGACGGGCACTCGCCGAGCGGCTCGCCGTGCCCTTCGTCGAGCTCGACGCGCTCGTCCACGGGCCCGACTGGACCGAGACGCCCGACGACGAGCTTCGTGAGCTTCTCGCTCCCACCCTGGCCGGCGACGGTTGGGTGATCGACGGTGGCTACTGGGGGAAGATCGGCGATCTCGTCCTGTCCCGCGCGGACGTCGTCGTCTGGATCGACCTCCCGCTCCGCGTCTGGCTGCCACGCCTCACCCGCCGCACGGTGCGACGGCTGCGGGGCCACGAGGAGATCTGGAACGGGAATCGCGAGACGGTGCGCGGCGCACTCTGGGGGCGCGACGCGCTGTTCCCGTACGCGCTGCGGACGCACTACAGCCGCCGCCGAGCGTACCCCGCGCGGCTGGCGCGCTTCCCGGTCGTGCGCCTCCGCTCGCAGTGCGCGATCGACGCTTTCCTCAACGGCGTCGCGCCCTGAACTCCGCGATCCACGCAGCCGCGCGCAGGCCGATCCAGACGGGCGTCAGGAGCACGAAGAACAGCATCAGGCTGATGCCCAGGCCGAACGTCCACAGCGCCCAGTAACGAAGGGGCACCCAGCCCTTCTCGTCGATCGAGCGCCCCTGCGACCGCCACACGCTGCGACCGCTCACTTCGGTTTCGGCTTCGGCTTGTGCTTGCGCTCGCGCTGACGATCGGCGACGAGCTTGATCACGCGCATCGCGGTCTCCTCGACGCTGAGGTCGGAGACGTCCAGAACGGGACAGGCCAGGCGCCGATGGATCGCCGTCGCCTCGTCGAGCTCCTCATAGACGTCGAGGAGGCCCGCGTAGCGCTTCTTCGGACCACCCATGGTCGCGACCCGGTTGGAGCGGATCTCGGAGAGTCGTTGTGCCTCGATCGTCAATCCGACGACCTTGGCGGGGTCGATCTCGAACAGCGCCGGCGGCGGCTTGATGCCCTTTACGATCGGCACGTTCGCCGCCTTATGGCCGAGATAGCCGAGGTAGATCGAGAGTGGCGTCTTCGACGTGCGTGAGACGCCGACGAGGACGATGTCCGCCTCGTCGAGGCCGCTGCCGACGCCGTCGTCGTACTTGACCGCGAACTCGATCGCCTCGATGCGCTTGAAGTACGTCTGGTCGAGCGGCGGCCTGGCCCCCGGAGTCATCCGCGCCGCCGCCCCCGAGACGCGGGCGATCGAGTCGATCGGGTGGCCGAGCAGGTCGCAGTAGTGCACGCGGGCTCGCCGGCAGAGCTGGCGCATCGCCTCGCGCAGACCCGGCTCGACGAGCGTGTACACCATCACCGCCGGTCGACCTCTGGCGGTCGCGACGGCGAGCGCGAGATCGTCGACCGACTCGACCCGCGGATGCCTGATCTCGCTGAAGACCTGCTCGGGGAACTGCGCCTCGAGCGCGAGGACGAGCCGCGCCGCCGTCTCGCCCGTCGAGTCCGAGACGATGTGCAGCTCGACCGGGGTCTGTTCTTCCGTCGCCACGCGCGGAGGGTATCCGGTGTGGCCGCCCGGGGATACGATCGGGCGCATGACCGCCGCGACACTTCCCGTATCCCTCGACGACATCGAAGCCGCCGCGCGGCGGCTCGACGGTGTTGCCGTCCGCACGCCGCTCCTGCGGCTGCCGCTCGACGATGACGTCTACATCAAGCCCGAGAGCCTGCAGCGCACCGGATCGTTCAAGTTCCGCGGCGCGTACAACGCGCTCGCCTCCACGCCCTTCCGCTCGATCGAAGGCGGCGTCGTCGCAGACTCGAGCGGGAATCACGCGCAGGGCGTCGCCGCGGCCGCTGCGCTCCACGGTGTGCCGGCGACGATCGTGATGCCCGAGAACGCCGCTCCCGTGAAGGTGCTGCGAACCGCGGCCTGGGGCGCCGAGATCGTCCGTTGCGCCAACTCGAGCGACGAGCGCCGGCGAGTGGCTGCCGAGATCCGCCGCGGCCGCGGTCTCGAGTACATCCCACCTTTCGACGACGTGCGGATCATCGCCGGGCAGGGAACCGTCGGCCTCGAGATCGCCCAGGACGCTCCCGGCCGTGCGGACGGTTGTCGTCTGCATCGGCGGCGGTGGTCTCATCTCGGGCGTGGCGACCGCGGTGAAGGCGCTCTGCCCGAACGCCCGCATGGTGGGTGTCGAGCCCGAGCTCGCGGCAGATGCCCAGGCGTCGCTTCGGGAAGGACGCATCGTCTCCTGGCCGGCCGAGGACGTGACGCGCACGATCTGCGACGGGGTGCGAACGCAGGAGATCGGAGTGCTGAACTTCGCGACGATCTCGGCCCTCGTCGACGAGATCGTCACCGTCCCGGAGAGCGCTGTCCTCGACGCGATGCAGTGGCTCGCACTCGAGGCAAAGGTGCTCGTCGAGCCGACAGGGGCCCTGACGCTGGCTGCCCTGCAGACGGGTGCCGTCGAGGCCGCTGGGCCAACCGTGCTCGTGATCTCAGGAGGCAACGTTGACCCGGCGTTCGCCGCCGCGGTGATCGCGGGACGCTGACCGGCTCGCTCTCTGCTCGCGTGTTCGAACGATCGCAAGGTCGCGCGCTCACACGCTCGGAGGCGAGCAGCCCTACATTCGCGCCGCGATCGGCAGCGTCCGGCCACCCGTGAGCGCCAGCAGGTCGGCCGGAGCCAGCTCGATCTCGAGGCCGCGGCGTCCGGCACTGACATGGATCGTCTCGCACGCGAGCGCCGAGGCGTCCAACACCGTCGGAAGCCGCTTCCGCTGGCCGAGCGGGCTGATCCCACCCGTGACGTAGCCGGTCGTGCGTTCGGCCACCTTCGGATCGGCCATCGAGGCGCGCTTGCCGAGGGCCTTCAGATCCAGCTGTGCCTCGACCGGGACGATCGCAACCGTGAGCGTCCCCGTCGACGTCGGCGACGAGCGTCTTGAAGACGCTCCCCGGGTCGATGCCGAGCTTCTCGGCAGCCTCGAGACCGTACGAGGCGGCCCTCGGATCATGGGCGTACTCGTGGACCGAGAACACGATGCCGGCTCGCTCCGCCGCGACGATCGCCGGCGTGCCCCTCCCCGCCATCGCGCTAGGGCCTCATCCCAGAGCTGTTCGCGTGCTTGCCCCCGGGGCTCGTGAATGTTCAAACCGTTCCCGGGACAGGCTGCGCCAGTCCCCTACGGGGCGCGCGGTCGAAGCTTCGAGGCCTCTCACGAGCGCAGGGCGTCGAGTGCGGTACGCGCGAACACGGCGATCCCGTCGCGCAGAGCCGCCTCGTCGATATCGAATCGCGGGTGATGGTGCGGGAACGTCGTCCCGAGAGCCTCGTTGCCCGACCCGACCCAGAAGAACGCCGAGGGTGCGACCTCGGCATAGGCCGAGAAGTCCTCCCCGCCCATCACGGGTGGGAATTCGACGAGAGCGCTCTCTCCGAGCTCGATGATCGCAGCCTGACGCACGGCTGCCGAGGCATCGTGATCGTTCACGACCGGGTCGTAGCCGACTTCGAACGAGAACTCGTAGGTTGCACGATGCGCCGACGTCACGCCGGCGATCACCCGCTCCATCGCATCGCGCACGTCGGCTCGCCGGGAGGTCGAGAGCGTCCTCACCGTTCCGCCGAGGCGCACCGAGCCGGGGATCACGTTCCGCGCGATTCCGGCGGCGAGGGTCGTCACCGAAACGACGACGGAGTCGAACGGATCGGTCTCCCGCGCGACGATCTGCTGGAGGTTCGTGATCACCTGCGCAGCAACGGCGACGGGGTCGACGGTCTCGTGCGGGTTTGCCCCATGGCCGCCGCGACCGATGATGTCCAGCGTGAACAGGTCGGCAGCGGCCATCACAGGCCCGGCGACCGACGAGATCTTGCCGGTCTCGAGGCCGGAAAGCAGATGAACGCCCGTGACGAGCGACGCACCCTCGATCACGCCAGAGTCGACGACGCCGCGGGCGCCACCCGGCGGTAGCTCCTCGGCGTGCTGGAACACGAACAGGACGTCTCCCGCAAGCTCGCCGCGGCGCTCACAGAGAAGCTGGGCCGCTCCGAGGAGCATCGCCGTGTGGCCGTCGTGGCCGCATGCGTGCATGACGCCGGGCCGCGTCGAGACGTAGGGGACGTCGTTCTCCTCGGTGATCGGCAGCGCGTCCATGTCGGCTCGCAGGGCCACGGTCGGGCCGGGTCGGCCGCCGCGTAGGCGCGCCACGACAGCGGTTCCGGCGGGGCGCTCGATCTCGAGCGCTCCGAACGAGCGGAGCGTCTGCTCGACGAAGGCGGACGTCTCGTGCTCCTCGAACGACAGCTCCGGGTTGGCGTGCAGGTGCCTCCGCCACGCGATCGCGCGCGCCTCGAGGTCGTCCGAGACGAGGCTGCTGGTCGTTTCCGTCGTCGCCATCGAGACGCAAGCTACCGGGAACATCGGTCGTTGCGCGTGGGTAAGGTCAGACGCATGGCCGACGCCGTCACGATGGACAAGATCGTCTCGCTGTGCAAGCGCCGCGGGTTCGTGTTCCCGTCGTCCGAGATCTACGGCGGCCTCGGCTCCTCGTACGACTACGGGCATTACGGCGTGCTGCTGAAGGACAACATCAAGCAGCGCTGGATGTCGGCGATGGTGCAGGAGCGGGACGACATCGTCGCCCTCGACTCCTCGATCATCCTCCATCCCGAGGTCTGGAAGGCTTCCGGGCACGTCGGTGGCTTCTCCGACCCGCTCGTGGACTGCAAGTTCTGCAAGAAGCGCTACCGGGCCGATCATCTCGAGGATGCGCAGTGCGGCCAACGGCCGAGCAAGAAGCCGGGCGAGACGTCCGACTGCGACCTCACGGAGGCGCGCCAGTTCAACCTGATGTTCGAGACGCGTGTCGGCGCGATGGAAGAGACGGGCGTCCCCGTCTACCTCCGGCCAGAGACGGCCCAGGGGATCTTCATCAACTTCAAGAACGTGGCTGGGATCGCACGGCGCAAGCCGCCGTTCGGGATCGCCCAGGTCGGGAAGTCGTTTCGCAATGAGATCACGCCCGGCAACTTCATCTTCCGCACCCTCGAGTTCGAGCAGATGGAGATGGAGTTCTTCGTTCCTCCCGGTGACGCTGACGAGTGGTACCGCTACTGGGTCGACGAGCGGTACGCGTGGCACCGCCGCTACGGCATCCGCGAGAGCCATCTACGGATTCGCCCGCACGAAGCGGACGAGCTGTCGCACTATTCGAGCGGCACGAGCGACCTCGAGTACCTCTTTCCGATCGGCTGGTCGGAGCTCGAGGGCATTGCGAACCGCGGCGACTTCGACCTGTCGGCACACACGGCAGCGTCGGGGACGAAGCTCGAGTGGGTCGAGCAGGATGGCAGCCGCTACACCCCGCACGTGATCGAGCCCGCACTCGGCGTGAACCGATCGATGCTTGCGTTCCTCGTCGACGCGTACGACGAGGAGATCGTGGCGGAGCGCGAGCGCACGGTTCTTCGCCTCCACCCGCAGCTCGCGCCGGTGAAGGCAGCGGTCCTGCCGCTGATCGGCAAGAGCGAGGACATGTCCGGTCGCGCTCGGAAGCTCTACGAGGAGCTCCGCCAGGTGATCTCGGTCGAGTACGACGACGGTGGTCAGATCGGCCGACGCTATCGCCGTCATGACGAGATCGGAACGCCCTACGCGCTCACGATCGACGACCAGACGCTCGAGGACGACACGATCACGATCCGCGAGCGCGATTCGCTCGCGCAGGAGCGAATCTCGATCGCGCGCGCCCGGGAGCACGTGCTCGACCGCCTCGGCGAGTCGTGGAGCTCGCCGAAGGTCGACGCCGCGTAGACGTCCGTCGCAGGGCCTGCGCTCAGCGAACCGGCCAGCGCTCCATCGCACGCCCGTCCGGCGGTGCGAAACCGACCTTGGCATAGAGGCGGTGCATGTCGCGCGTGTGCAGAAGCCACTTGGTCTGCGCCATCTCTCCCTCGTCGACCGTGAACCGGACGAGCTCGACACCGAGGCCTCGACCGCGGAACTGCTCCAGGACGTAGACATCGGCGAGGTACGAGACAGTGCGGCTGTCCGAGACGACGCGCGCAAAGCCCACCTGTCGCCCGTCGGGGCCGTAGAGGCCGACGACGCGCGCAGCGGTCGCAATCGAGCTCGTCGACCAGCTCTCGGCTTCGGCCGGTGGCCCAGTACGACGTCGAGAGGAACGCGTGCACGGCCTCACAGTCGATGCGGCTGCGATCGTCGTCGAGCACGAACCCTCCGTCGAGGTGGAGATTCCATCGTCTCTATCCTGCCCGGCGGCTGAGACCGCTGCTCCTGTACCGTCGTCAGCGTGGGACGGGTCGGGATCATGCTCTGCGTGGCGCTGCCGCTCGCTGCCGTCGATCTGCTCGTGAAGGCGGCCCTGCCGACCGAAGCCTGGGCGTACCACGAGCGATCCCTGGGTTGGCTCGCCCTGTCCCTTGGGTTGCTTGTGGGGATGATCGCGGTTTCCCGGATCCCGTCGGTTCTCGTCGCGCCGGCAGCTGGTCTCCTGACCGCAGGCCTTCTCGGGCAACAGCCTCTCCGCGGCCTGGAACGGAATGGAGGTTCCGAACCCACTCACCGTCGGCGGAGATCGCGGCCTGATCGCCTTCAACCCGGCCGACGTGTTCGCGCTCGCGGGCATCTTCGCGCTCGTTGTCGTGATCGGCATCTGGCTGATCCGCAACCGTGACCTGATCCCACCACCGGATGAGGTGCGCGCGACCCGCGGCAGGGCATTCCGACGGCTCTTCGAGTGAGGCGCCTAGGATCTGGACAATTCCTTGACGCAACATCCGCCCGGTGCAGTACCATGCATGAAATGACCGTGTCTACCGAGTCGTTGTTCGTCCCCGCGCTGAGCTCTCTCGATGGGCTCGTCCCCCACGAGGGCCTGCTTACCCCGGTTGAGCTCGAGGACGTGGCCCGTGGCCTCGCGGCCCGCACCGACCTCTGGGAGCCCCTCGTCCACGACGACGCCACGCACCGACGCTACGAGCTCGTCTACGAGGACGACCGCATGGACGCCTGGGTGCTCTCCTGGATGCCGGGCCAGGGCACCGGATTCCACGATCACTACATCTCGGGCGTCGGTCTCTGCATTGCGCGCGGCTGTGTGCGCGAGGACCTGATGGTGTACGGCGGCGAGCCCCAGTCACGGACGCTCCAGGAGGGCGACACGCGGCGAGGTGGGCCCGGCTACATCCACCGCGTCAACCACGAAGGCGGCCTGCCTGCCGTCTCCGTGCACGTCTACTCGCCGCGGCTCGACTGGGTCGGTCAGTACCGGCTCGACGAGGACGGCGTCATGCAGCGCGAGGTACGGCCCGGGCGCAACGAGCTCACCGAGCAGCTGGTCGCCGACGGCGCGCTCCAGAACGTGCTCGAGCGCTTCTAGCGCGCAGCCCAGACGCAGCCGGTTGCGAGCCAGAGGTGTCGCGCCGCAAGCATCTCGCTACGGAGCGGCCACCGTCTTCAGGCGGAAGCCACCGTGGTGCTCGTACGAGGCCGTCACGACGGCGTGCGCGTCGCGTTGGGCCTGCTCGCCGAGACCGGCTGTCGCAGCGGCCGCGATCGGCGAGTGGAGCAGCACCCGCATCCCGTGGACGCCCTCGGGCGAGAGCGCGATCCCACCCGGATCGCAACCGCCGCAGGCCCCACCACCCGCTGCGGGGAGGAACGCGATGAGCTGGTCGGCCGAGCCACATTCGACGCAGGTCTCGAGGTGAGGCATGTAGCCCGAGACCCAGAGCAGCTTGAGCTGAAACGAAAGGACGACCGGGTCGAGCGCCGCGCGCGATCCGCGCTGCAACGGGGCCTCGTCGAGCGCGTCGAGGAACCGCGTCAGCGCCAGGAACGCCTTCTCGTTGGCTTCCTGCTCGGTGAAGAGCTTCAGCATCGCCTCGAGCCCGATCGTCCCCACCTGGAGCCTGTACGGCTCGGAGCGAATGCGGTCGTGCGAACGCACGAGTGAGGCACCGGTCACGGTCTCGAGCTCGCCGCGCCCCTGGTGGAGCACGAGTTCGACGTGAGAGAAGGGCTCGAGGCGCGCACCGAACCGTGACTTCGTCTTGCGGACGCCCTTGGCCACGGCGCCGACGCGTCCTCTGTCCTCGGTGTACACGTGCAGGATCCGATCGGCCTCGCCGAGCCGGAAGGAGCGGAGCACGACGGCCTCGCTGGTGGTCGACCGAGCCATGGCTCCAGTGTACGAGTGGCGATGGCCGGAGCGGACAGGGTTCTTCCCCCTTCCAGCGGGAATACCAGCTGAGATGCAGGCGTTTATGCTCCCCGGTGCCCGACATCGTCCTCTATACGACCGCGTGGTGCGGTTATTGCATCCGCGCCAGGGCACTCCTCGACGAGCTCGGCCTCCCGTACGACAACGTTCCCCTCGACGACGATCCCCACTTTCGGCAGCGGGTCTACGATCTCGGCCACCAGTGGACGGTGCCGCTCGTCATGATCGACGGCCGGCCGGTCGGCGGCTACGACGAGCTTGCCGCGCTCAGGCGCTCCGGCGCGCTGGCCGAGCGGTTCGCCGCGTAGCGGCTCACGCAGTCCCCGGGCATCCCGGCACCGACGCTACGTCGGCAGCGTCTGGCAGTCCGGGCAGTAGGTCGTCGTCCGGCCCCCGACCACGATCCGGACGAGCGGCGCAGAGCAGCGGTCGCACGGGTCTCCTCCACGCCCATACGCCCTGAATTCATCCTGCATCGAGCCGTAGCTTCCGTCGGGCTGCGCGTAGTCGCGAAGGGTCGAGCCCTGACGCTCGATCGCCTTGCGCAGCACGCGCCGGATCGCCCGGTGAAGGCGTTCGAGCTCCTCGCGGTCGAGGCTGCCGGCGACGCGAAGCGGATGCAGGCAACTGATCCACAGCGCCTCGTCGACGTAGATGTTCCCGAGCCCTGCGATCGTGCGCTGGTCGAGGAGGGCCGCCTTCAGAGGCGCCCGTCGGCCTTCGAGTCGGCCGCCGAGCCGAGCCGCGGAGAGAGAACCGAGGGGTTCCGGCCCGAGTCGTGCGGCGAGGTATGGGCCGAGGTCTCCGGCCTCGAACAGCTCCCAGGTGCCGAAACGGCGGACATCGCGGTAGGCGACGTCCGATCCATTGTCTAATCTGAGAACAGCGCGAGTGTGAGGATCGTCGGCCAGCGTCCCACGACTCGCGTACCGCAACGATCCCGTCATCCGGAGGTGAACGAGCAGAGAGCGACCCGAATCGAACCCCACGATCAGATACTTGCCGCGCCGACCGACCGTCTCCACGCGCTCCCCGACGAGCTCTGACGCGACGACACCCGGGTCGAACGGCCGGACGAGGCGCGCGTCAGAGATCTCGACGTCCTCGAGACGGGCGCCCTCGAGGATCGGAGCGATGGCCCGTCGTACCGTCTCGACCTCGGGAAGCTCGGGCATGGCCCCAGTCTAGGCGGGAGGTGTGTCCGCACTGTCGGAACGCGACGCACGCGGCCACGTCGCCCGTCGGAGCAGCCTGCTCAGGAGATGACTTCGAGGAGGATGCCGCGGGATGCGGGCGCCTCGTCGGCGATCGTGTAGGCAGCGAGGATCGCGTTGGCGGCGACCTGAGCGGAAGCGTCGTCCCGTGCGTGGACCTCGGCGAGGTCGTCGCCTGCAAGCACGGTGTCCCCGCGCTTCGCGAAGCAGAGCACCCCGACCGCAGGATCGATCGCGTCCTCCTTCGTCCGCCTGCCGGCCCCGAGCTCGAGCGCTGCGATGCCGACGGCGAGTGCGCCGACGCGGGAGACGACGCCGTCGCGTGGTGCTGTCACCGCGCGTCGAACCGGCGCCTCGGGCAGAGACCGTGGGTCTGGGTCGCCGCCCTGCGCCCGAATCCACCGCTCGTACGTGTCGTGGGCGGAACCGTCGGCAACGGCGGCCTCGGCTCGGCGGCGGCCCTCCTCGTGTCCGATCCCGAGATCCGAGTAGGCGAGAAGGCGCGCGCAGGCGTCGAGCACGAGCTCGGTGAAGTCGTCGGGGCCCTCGCCGCGAACGGTATCGAGCGCCTCGCGGATCTCGAGCGCGTTGCCGACGGCACGCCCGAGTGGCTGGTCCATGTCCGTGAGGAGACACGTCACCTCCTTGCCTGCGCGACGGCCGAGCTCGAGCATCTCCTGCGCGAGCACGCTCGCCTCGTCCAGCGTCTTCATGAACGCACCGTCGCCGACCTTGACGTCGAGCACGATCGCGTCCGCGCCGGCGGCGAGCTTCTTGGACATGATCGAGGAGGCGATCAGGGGCACGATGTCCACCGTTGCCGTCACATCGCGAAGGGCATAGAGCTTCTTGTCTGCGGGTACGAGGTTCGCACTCTGGCCGATGATCGCAACACCGATGTCGCGGAGCTGGGCGACCATCTCCTCGGTCGTGAGCTCGACCCGGAAGCCGGGAATCGCTTCGAGCTTGTCGAGCGTGCCGCCGGTGTGGCCGAGTCCCCTTCCACTCATCTTGCCGAGCGGCACACCGCACGCCGCGACGATCGGGCCTACCGCGATCGACGTCTTGTCTCCCACGCCGCCGGTCGAGTGCTTGTCCACGACCTTCCGGCCGAGCGCCGCTCCGGTGTCGAGCGTGTCGCCCGAGGCGATCATCGCCTCCGTGAGCGCGAACGTCTCTGCCGGCGTCATGCCCCGGAAGTAGACGGCCATGCAGAACGCGGCCATCTGGTAGTCCGGCACCTCGTCTCGCGCGTAGGCGAGCACGAGCTCGGCGACGTCGGCTGCAGGGAGCTCCTCACCGTTCCGCTTGCGCTCGATCAGGTCTGCCGGACGCATCACGAGTCCTTCTCGGCAATGAAGACGACAGGCATCCGCTTCGCGACGAGCGGCTCCTCGAGCTTCAGAGGCAGCGCGCTCGCATGGGGCTGCAAGCGCTGCGACGAGCCGTAATACGACCGCACCGCGTCGATGTCGGCGAGCGTGACCGTGCCGTAGGCCTCACGGCGCTCGACCCGGGCGAAATGCGCCTCGAGTCGAGCCTGCCCGTTCTCGCCGTCAAATCCGAGCTCCCACCCCCTCAGACCTGCGAGCTGGAGCACCTCCGCAAGATGCCCCGGGGCGTTCGTGCCGGCTACGAGCACTCCCCCCGGACGCAACACGCGAACGATCTCTTCGATCCCGCGATCGAGATCCGGCACGTGGTAGAGCATCCACACAGCCACCACGACATCGAACGACGCGTCCGCAAACGGCAGCGCCTGAACGTCGGCGACGCGAGCGTCGACGCCGCGGGCCGCCGTCACCTCGACCATCCGGGGCGAGAGATCGACCGCCACGACCTCGATCCCCGGTACTGCAGCGATCTGCTCTGCCAGCTCGCCCTCGCCGCATCCGACCTCGAGCACCGCCGTGGGCTCCTGCTCCAGAACAGCCTCGAGAGCAACATCACGTGCGTTCGGCCCGGTGATGTCGGCGTAGATGGCCTTGCGCGCAGCGAGACCGTGCTCGGTCGCGTACTGCTCCGACACGTAGACGGGGTCGTCGAGCTCCTGGACGGGCATCCGGCTCACGGCTCGATGATCGGCGTGCCCGGGGCGCCCTTGCCCGGATGCTTCGCGCCGAGCCAGGCACAAACCGTCGCGCCGACATCGCCGAACTCACCGTCCTCGTGGATCCGCCCGGCCGCGTTTCGCCCGGCCGCATAGGCGAGCAGCATCGCGTACTCGCGCGAGTGATCACTCGACGGTGTCGTCGGATCGCACCCGTGGTCAGACGTGATGATGAGGAGATCCCCGGGGCGCAGCGTCTCGAGAATGTCGGGGAGCCGCCGGTCGAAATCCTGCAGGCAGCGATGGAAGTTCACGGGATCGTTGCGATGGCCCCAGAGCTGATCGGTCTCGACGAGATTCGTGAAGACGAAGCCGTCATCGATGTTCTCGAGCAGCTCGATCGTCCGGTTGATCCCGTCGACGTTCGACTTCGTCGGGAACGACTCGTCGATATCGCAGCCGGCGAAGATGTCGGAGATCTTCCCCACGCCGTATGTCGTGTGCCCGGCGTCGCGGATCGCGCTGAGGTAGTTCGGACGCCGGGGCTCGAGCGAGAAATCGTGGCGGTTCGTGGTTCGCTCGTACTTCCCGGGCGTTCCGGTGAACGGGCGGGCGATGACCCGCCCGACGGCATGCTTGCCGGTCAGGATCTCGCGCGCCGCCCGGCACGCGTCGTAGAGCTCCTCGAGCGGGATCGTGTCCTCGTGCGCTGCGATCTGGAACACCGAGTCGGCCGAGGTGTAGACGATCCACTTCCCGGTCTTCTGATGCTGCTCGCCGTACTCGAGGATCACCTCGGTTCCGGAAGCGGGCTTGTTGCAGAGCACGCCGCGCGCCGTACGGTTCATGAACGGATCGATCACGTCGTCCGGGAAGCCGTACGGGTAGGTCGGGAACGCGACCGCGGTGACGACGCCCATGAGCTCCCAGTGACCGGCCGTCGTGTCCTTGCCCTTCGAGCGTTCGAGCAGCCTGCCGGCGACCGCCGGAGCGCCCGGCTGCGGCGGACACCCTTCGAGAGGCTCGACGTTTCCGAGCCCGAGCGCCTCGAGGTTGGGCAGGTCGAGACCGCCGACGGCGCGAGCGACGTTTCCGAGCGTGTCCGAGCCCTCATCCCCCCACTCGGCAGCATCCGGCAACTCACCCGCACCAACGGCATCGAGCACAATCACGCAGGCCCGCGGCATGCCGGTAGTCTACGCACGACATGCGAACTGTTCTCGGACTGCTGGAGCTCGTGTTCTACGTGTGCTCCATCCTCGCCCTCTCCGCCGGGGTCACGTACCTCGTGGTGAAGATCTCGCCGATGAAGACGGCGAAGCCCAAGCCCGACAAGACCTGACCGGAGCACGCCTGGTGAGCCGCGCCGATCCTTGCGAGCGACGGCCCGAGGCGAGATCGCGTCGTGACGAGACCGGGTTGAACGGCGGACGGCCCTGCGGGAGTCGCACTGTACTGGCTTCCACTCGGGGCAGGCGGCCGCTCCGTACGAATCAACGGTCGTGTCTACGAAGGCGTGGTCGCGCGAATCGAGAGACGCCGCCCCCTCGCCCTCTATCACTCCGCACTCGTCGTGAGCGCCCCCTCCGGCCGATTCGTGATCGAAGTGACTCCCGTGACGGGCGGTGACCCGGCCGCACGAGGCGCCGTCGCCGAAGGCGCCGTCGGGAGTCGACTCGCGCGGACGCCTACGGATCTTTCGCTACGAGGTGCGCTGCTGGCGGAACGGGATCGATCCCCGACGTCGTTGAGGCGGTCGACAGCCCCCGCGAGCTCTCCACCGACGCCACCGTCGCAGAACGGGTCCTCAGCCTCACGCCGCACGTGCCGACGCTCGTCTGGGGGCGAGACGAGAGCGAAACGGGCGACATGTGGAACTCCAACTCGGTGATCTCGTGGCTGATCGCTCGCAGCGGCCTGCCGGTCGAGACCGTGCAACCGCCGCCCGGGGGTCGGGCGCCTGGGTGGAAGGCCGGGATCGTCGTGGCGCAGCGCGAGCAGCGCCTGAGCCATCTACAGCGCGTCGGCCAGCGGGACGTAGTCGAGGCCGTGCGCCTGTGCGACCGCCTCGTACGTGATCTTGCCCGCCACCACGTTCACGCCCTTCGCGAGCGCGGGATCGCCCTCGATCGCACCCGCCACGCCCTTGTCGGCGAGCGCCTCGACGTAGGGCAGCGTGACGTTCGTCAGCCCCTTCGTCGCCGTGACCGGAACCGCACCAGGCATGTTCGCGACGCAGTAGTGGACGATGCCGTCGACCTCGAAGACCGGGTCGTCGTGCGTCGTCGCGTGGGACGTCTCGAAGCACCCTCCCTGGTCGATCGCCACATCGACGAGCACCGAGCCTGGCCGCATCAGTCCGAGCATCTCCCTCGTCACGAGCTTCGGCGCGATTGCACCCGGCACGAGCACGGCTCCGATCACCATGTCGGCCTCGGCGAGCACCTCCTCGATCTGGAGGCGGTTCGACATCGCGAGCGTGACGCGACCGTCGAGCGCGATCTCGAGCTCCCGCATGCGCTCGACCGACTTGTCCAACACCCAGACATCCGCCTGCATCCCGAGGGCGATGATCGCCGCGTTGAGACCGACGACGCCACCGCCGAGAATCACGACCCTGCCCGGCGGCACGCCGGGGACACCGCCGAGGAGGATCCCGCGGCCACCGTGCGCCTTCTCGAGCGACCAGGCACCCATCTGTGGCGCAAGCCGCCCGGCCACTTCGCTCATCGGGGCGAGCAGCGGCAATTGTCGGTCGGCCTTCTCGACCGTCTCGTAGGCGATCGCCGTGATCCCCGAGTCGACGAGGGCGCGCGTCAGAGGCTCGTCCGCTGCGATGTGGAGGTACGTGAAGAGCGTCAGGCCCTCGCGGAGCCGGCCGTACTCGTCGGCGATCGGCTCCTTCACCTTGAGCAGCAGATCCGCCCCGCCCCAGACGTCGTCGACGGATTCGATCCGCGCGCCGACCGCCTCGTAGGCCGCATCGGCGAAACCGGAACCCTCGCCCGCTCCCCGTTCGATCGCAACCTCATGGCCGCGCCGAACGAGCTCGAGCGCTCCGGCGGGCGTCAGAGCGACGCGATATTCGCGCTTCTTGATCTCCCTGGCAACACCGATCTGCATCGCGGCGGGACGATACAGGAACCGTCACCCCTCGGGCCGAGCGCGACGACTCAGGCGCCCGCAAGCTCCTCGACGAGCCGTCGCTCGTCGGCGCCGAACGGCGGCCCAAAGCCCGCGGCGGCATTCTCGCGCGCCCGTTCCGGCTTCGATGTCGCAGGGATCACCAGATCGACCCTGGTGTCGGCGAGGCACCACTTGAGGAGCGCCTGGGCCCAGGTCTCGACGCCGAAAGGACGCAGCGGCGCGAGCGCCTCAACGGGCGGACCGGGCCGCAGTGTCCTGTCCCGGGCGCCGCCGAGCGGCCGCATCACGATGACGGCCAGCCCGAGCTCCTCGGCCAGCGGGAGGATGCGCGCCTCGCACTCGCGCTCGAGGGGGTTCAGCGGAATCTGGACGCAATCGAAGAAGCCGCTGCGCATCGCCTCCTCGAAGCCCTCCACCCCACCCGCGTCGAAGTGCGTGACGCCCACCCGGTCGATCCGTCCCGCATCGCGTTCCTCCGCGATCCACGCGGCATGCTCCCGCCACGCCAGGAGGTTGTGCACCTGCTGGATCTCGACTCGGCCGAAGAATCCGAGTTGCGCCTCGTACTGGCGACGCCCTTCCTCGACCGACGCGGACCAGATCTTCGTCGCCACGACCGCCGCATCACGCCTGCCGTGAAGTGCCGCTCCGAGCGATCCCTCGGCCGGCCCGTACATCGGGGACGAGTCGAACACGGTGGAACCACCATCGATCGCGGCACCGACGACATCGCTCGCGAGTTGCACGTCGTCGAGGAACGTCTGGTACGTCCCGAGACCCACCACCGGCCCGAGTCGCCGTTCCTCCATCATCCGAGAAGCATCCGTGCGTGGCGGCCGGCGGCGAAGGCCGATGCGAAGAACCACGGGTCCTCCTCCGGCCCCCGACCCATGTGCAGCAGGGGAAGGCTCGAGCAGGCGTCTTGCCATCCGTCAATGTCGATCTCGACGACGTCGCCGAGTGCGTCGTCCCGTCCGAGATCGCTCGGCCATGCGACGTGGCGCACGCCGAGTGTGAGGCGGAGAGCCGATCGCGTGTGATGAGAGACGCCGCGATGACGCTCGCGGGCATCGGCGTCCGGAGTACCGAACCGCGATGATGGCTCTACCGCCAAGCGCCGCAGTCGCGTTCGCGGCCTCGGAGACCGCCATTCCACCATGCCCGAAGACGGATCCCGTCCCAGCGATTCCGGGGCCGATCCCGCAGACGACAACATCGAATCCTCGGGCCTTTGCCCAGGTCAGCGCCGACGCGACGGTCACGGCCTGTACGTCCCCGTCGTGGCACGGCGCGACAGCGATTGCCGCCTCGAGGAGCCGCCGGGTCTTGAGCGTCCGGAGCGCGTCCGACAAGGCCACGGGGAGCGCCCCGCCTGCCAGCTGCACGTAGGCCACGCGAACGCCTGATGCCGATCCCGGCGAAGACCGGCGGTACCTGGCTGTGCAGGCCGCAGCAGACGACGGGCATGCCGCCCAGATCCTCGGCAAGCTCATCGAGCTCCTCGACACACGCGGCGGCGGACTGACCGGGTGTGTATGGCAGCGCCATGACGTGTGCACCAGGTGGAGGCTTGAGCCCGAGCCCGCGTGTCATGTTCGCGTAGAGCACGTGGAAGCCCCCGGAGCCGAGCCCGAGATCCGTCGCCTGCGTGTTCACGAGCACCGTATCGCCGACCTCTACCGGCCCGGTCTGACGGGGATAGGCGATGCACTCGTTGCCGTCGACCGTGCAACGGATCAACTCGTCGAGGCGTTGCGTGACCGTGGTCACGGTTCCCCAGCGAAGGGTGAGTGCCACGTCACGCGCTTCCCTGGCGGCGGCGATGATCGAGAGGGTCACCTCGACCATCCCCTCGAGGTCGACGACGGCGATGCGCTCGTCCGGCGTGTGGATGTCCTCCATCCCGTTGCCGAGGTTGACACAGGCGAGGCCGCGCTCGTTGAAGACGTTCGCGTCGGCCCCGCCGCCCGAGAAAGCCGTCGTGGGCTCGTACCCTGCGCGGCGAAGCCCTTCGGCTGCAAGGGCGACTGCCGGCTCGCCCTCGGTGAACGTATAGCCCCGGTAGGTCTCCTCGATCTCCGTCTCCGCGGTGCAGTCGGAGGTGCTCGCGGCGAAGCCGATCGCGTCGAGCATCTCCTGGATCAGGGTCGCGAGGGTCTCGGGGTCGCGCGACCGGGCCTCGGCGTCGATCGTGCACCACTCGGGGACGATGTTGCGCGCCGTGCCGCCCGTGATCACCCCGACGTTGGCGCTCGACTGGTGGTCGATCCGGCCGAGCCGCATGTCGGCGACAGCCCGTGCCGCCGCGAAGATTGCAGAACGCCCGTCTTCTGGAACCATGCCCGCGTGAGCCGCCCGTCCGTGGAACCGCGCCCGGATCGAATTCTGGGTCGGGGCGCCGAGAATGATCTCGCCGATCGGCGCCGCCTGGTCGTAGACGTACCCGATGCGTGCCTCGAGCCTCGTGTGGTCGAACGCGTACGCCCCCACGAGGCCCGACCTCCTCCTTCGGCGTGAAGAGCAACTCGATCCCCGCATGTGGTCGCCCCTCCTCGACGATGCGCCGAACGGCCTCGAGCATGACAGCGACCGCAGCCTTGTTGTCCGCACCAAGGATCGTTCCGCCGGCATTCCGCACGATCCCGTCCTCGATCACCGGCTCGAGCGGCCCGTCGGGGGGAACCGTGTCGAGGTGCGCGCAGAGGAAGATCGGCGTTCCTTCCGCGGTACGGCCCGGGACACGGCAGTGGATGTTGCCCATCGACGAGCCGATTGACGGGCCGGTGTCGTCCTCGTCCCACGAGAGCCCGATCGCCTCGAGCGCGGCGATGACGCGATCGGCCACGGCCCGCTCCTCTCCCGGGGGGCTCGACATCGCGGCCAGCTCGAGAAACAGCCGGGTGACGTCGCTCAGCGGACGGCCTCGGCGGCGACTCCGCCACGAGCCCGCGCCCGCTCGAGCGCTGCGCCGACAAAGCCCGTGAAGAGCGGTGCGGGTCGGGTCGGGCGAGACTTGAACTCGGGGTGGAACTGGCTCGCAACGAACCAGGGGTGGTCAGGGAGCTCGACGATCTCGACGAGACGCCCCTCCTGGAACGTGCCGGAGATGACGAGACCGCTTGCGACGAGTTGGTCTCGGAACTGGTTGTTGACCTCGTAACGGTGGCGATGGCGCTCGTTCACGGTCGCCTCACCGTAGATCTCCCTGGCCCGCGTACCCTCCGCGAGCTCGACTGCCTGCGCTCCCAGCCGCATCGTGCCTCCGAGATCCTCGATCTCCTTCTGCTCGGGGAGCAGGTCGATCACCGCGTACGGGGTCTCCGGATCCATCTCCGTGGAATTCGCTCCCTCGAGCCCGCTGACGTGGCGAGCGAACTCCGAGACCGCGACGTGCATGCCGAGACAGATCCCGAGATAGGGGATTCGCTGTTCGCGCGCGACGCGGCACGCGAGGATCTTCCCCTCCCACCCCCGCGAGCCGAACCCACCGGGGACGAGCACACCGTCGGCCGTCTCGAGCTCCTCAACCGCTTCCTCGTACGTCATGTTCTCGGAGTCGAACCAGCGCACGTGCACCTTCGCGCCCTGGTGCATGCCGGCGTGCTTGAGCGCCTCGTGGACGGAGAGATACGCGTCGTGCAGCTTCACGTACTTGCCGACGAGCGCGATCTCGACGTGCTCTCGGCGCTCGACGATCAGGTCGGTGAGGTCCTTCCACTCGCCGAGCACGGCCGGAGGCGCATCGAGTCCGAGGCGCTTGCAGACGAGCTCGTCCAACCCTTCGCGCTGGAGGAGCTCAGGGATCAGGTACACGTCCGGCACGTCCGGCGAGCCGATCACGGCCTTCTCGTCGACGTCGGCAAAGAGGGCGATCTTCTCCCGGATGTCGCCCGAGAGCACCTCGTGGGACCGGCAGACGACGATGTCGGGGTGAATACCGATCCGCCGGAGCTCGTTGACCGAGTGCTGGGTCGGCTTCGTCTTCAGCTCCCCGGCCGCCTCGATGAACGGCACGAGGGTGACGTGGAGGTAGAGAACGTTCTCGGGCCCGACCTCGCGACGGAACTGGCGAATCGCCTCGAGGAACGGCAGCGACTCGATGTCGCCGACGGTGCCGCCTATCTCGGAGATGACGACGTCGGTCGGCTGAGCGCTTGCGCCCCGCCGGATCCGAGCCTTGATCTCGTTCGTGATGTGCGGGATCACCTGCACCGTGGCCCCGAGGAAGTCGCCCTTCCGCTCCTTGCGGAGGACCGTCTCCCACACGGCGCCGGCGCTGTGGCTCGAGTTGCGCGACAGGTTCTCGTCGATGAAACGCTCGTAGTGGCCGAGGTCGAGGTCGGTCTCCGCACCGTCCTCGGTGACGAACACCTCACCGTGCTGGAACGGGCTCATCGTGCCCGGATCGACGTTGAGATACGGATCGAACTTCTGCGCCTGAACGCGGAGGCCGCGCGACTTCAGCAGCCGGCCGAGCGACGCAGCCACGATGCCCTTGCCGAGCGCGGAAACGACGCCTCCGGTGACGAAGACGAACTTCGTCTGCTGCTCGCTCATGCGATCCTCCCGAGGCGATCCAGATCACGCAGGACGGGAGTCGACTCGATCAGGGCGCCGAGCGAGCGGCGCTCGCCGACGACGGTCAGGAGAGAGAGCGCTCCGACCGCACTCCACCGTCTCCATCCCGTGAGCTTCTCCACGGAAGAGAAACCTAGCACGGCTCCAAGAGCGTTCGAGCCCGCATCCCCCAGCATCGCCATCTCCCGCAGATCGTATGGAGCGAGGAGGACGGCTACGGCTGCCGCGCGTGTTGGTACTCCGCCGACGAGGAGCGAGCCGACTGCGAAGGCCTTCAGCGCCCGCCCCGGCCGTGTATCGAGCTGGTTGAGGGCGTTCGCCGAGAGGCCGACGAGGAGCGCTCCGGAGAGCGAGCGCGTGCGGACGAGGGCGAAGAGCGGGATCCCGACGAGCTTGAGCGTGCCGGTCGTCGCGCCCGACCCGAGGTGGGCACGAAAGCCCCGCTCGGGACCGCTCCAGAGATCGTCGACAAGGCCGATCGCCGCGACCGGCAGCACCGAGGGGACCGCGAGACCGACGACCGAGCCGACGAGTGGCAACCGCAAGCCCCGGTGATTGACCGCCTGCGGCCCACACGCGAGAACGAGTTCGACGAGCTGTCGCCCTCGGTGTGAGAAGCCTCTGAGGGTTCGACGGGTGGCGCGGTGCCCGAGCGCCAGCTCGATCTCCTCGATCGCGAGTCCGGCTCGAACGGCATCGATCGTCATCCTGGTCTCGACGCCGAAGCCCGTGGCCACCGGGAAGACGACCTCGCGAGCGCGCTGCGACACGTAGCGCTGACCGGAGAGTGGCTCGCGTGGCGTGAATCCGGAGCGCGCGGCAATCAGAGATCGTGCAGCACGCTTGGCGAAGCCGAACCCCCCTCCCTCCCGGGCAGCGAACACCGCGATCGCGAGATCGGCATCAGTCGCTGCGAGCGCGCTCACGTCCCCAACGAGATCCGCGTCACACAGCAGGAGCGGCCCCGGCGCGAGCTGCCGCTCGGCAAGCGTCAACGCCTGGCCCTTCCCCCGGCGCCCGAGGGTGATCACGCGCGCACCGGCGGCCGCTGCAACGGCTGCGGTGGCGTCCCGGGAGCCGTCATCCGCGACGACGATGCTCGCGTCCGGGAAGCGTGCACGGAGCGCCTCGATCGTTGCCCCGATGCGCTTCGCCTCATCGCGAGCGGCGACGAGGATGGTCAGTCGATCGCTCACCCCTGTTGCGGCAAGGGGGTAACCGGAGGCAGGATGCCGTCGGTGGCGGGCTCCTTGACGCCGTAACTGCCCGGCGCAGCGCCGCCGAGCACGAGCGCGAGCGCGAGCCGGCCGGCCGACGTGTCGACCGAGTCGACGGTCGAGAGCCCTGACAGGGCAAACGCGGGAATCGCGCTCTGACCCGTGCCCGAGGTATCGACGCCCACAGCAGCGGTGCTCGTACGCGCAAGACCCGAGTAGACGCCGGCGAGGAAGGCCTTCGACAGCCCGCGCTGCGGGTCGGCTGAGCGCACGACGACGACCGCGTCGGCCGGAGGCTTCGAGAGCCCCTTGCGCTCGAGCACGAGCGTCTCGTCGAGCGCATCCCAGAGCGGCGTCACCTC
This sequence comes from uncultured Thermoleophilia bacterium, assembly GCA_963741655.1. Lineage (GTDB taxonomy): Bacteria > Actinomycetota > Thermoleophilia > Gaiellales > Gaiellaceae > Gaiella. The sequence goes on along the minus strand of CAVUIQ010000009.1, from coordinate 241,475 downwards.
TCCGATCACGAACTCGGTGCCGAGTGTTTCGCCGACGTCTCCGAGCCGCGCCGCACCCTGGAGCTGCCGGAACGCCGGCTGGCGCTTGAGGATCTCCTGCACGCGTTTCGTGTCGAGCGGCACCCGGATCGAACGGGTTCGCACGACGGTGCCTCCGGCGTCGACGATCGCCCGCCGAACGGAGAACGCCGTTCCGGCGTCGACCGGGCCGACGAAGAGCACGGCGACGTTCTTCCCTTCGAGCCGGCCGGGCACGACCGCCGGGTAGGTCTCGTCCGCTAGCCGGCGCAGAGCCTCCTTTGTCCGCGTGGCCGATTCCAGCGACCCCTCCGCCGAGTCCACTTCCTGCTGCAGCGCCGAGATCTGGCTCGTCAGGTTGTCGCGCTCCGCATCGTTGACGAACCCCTTCCCCGAGAGGCCCACCCCGACGAGGATGCCGATCACGAGTGCGACGAAGACCGCCGTCAGCGAGGCGACGTGGTAGCGGAGGTCGAACATCGGAAGCAGTGTAAGGCGCGCAGGAGCGCCTTCGGCACTCTCAGAGGCCGAGCGCGTTCCCGAACGAGCGTCCGAGCGACTCGATCACGTTCCGCAGCGCAGGTGAGACGAGAACGGCGACGGTTATCGCCGCCAGTCCGGCCGCCACGAACGTCACGAGCGGCCACACACCGATCCGCGGCGAGACGAGCCTTGATACGCCCTTTGCGTCCACGAGCGACTCGCCGACCTTCAGTCGCGTCACGAACGTCGACGCCATTCCCTCCCGGTTGCGCTCGAGGAACTCGACGAGATTGAAGTGCGTCCCCACCGCGACGATCAACTCGGCCCCACGCTCGTGTGCGAGGAGCAGTGCGATGTCCTCGCTGATCCCCGGCGCGGCCACCGTGAGGAACGGAAGCCCCATCTCGCTCAGCCGCTTCGAACCGGGCGCGCTCCCGTCCGCGTATGCGTGGACGAGTAGCTCGGCGCCAGACGCAAGCGCGGCGTCCGTCGCAGAGTCGAAGTCTCCGACGATCACGTCGGGTCGAAGCCCGATTTCGAGGAGTGCGTCGGCGCCCCCGTCGACCGCGACGAGCACGGGCTTGAAGTTCCTGATGTACGGCCGCACGATCCGGAGGTCGCTCTTGTAGCCGGGCCCGCGGGCCACGACGACGGCGTGCCGATCTCGGAACCTCGTCGTCAGCGGAGGAAAGTCGATACCGGCCGCGAGCAGTCGGCCCTCCTCTCGGAGGTGCCGTAACGTGTTGTCGGCAAACGCCTCGAGCGCATTCGTGACGCGCGCTTGCTGGTCGGTGAGGGCCGAGGCGAGCGCACGCTCCGTGAGCTCCACACCTTCCGCCAGGCGCGTGCCGCTCCTCCAGAGAGAGCCGCTGCGCACCGTGACCGTCTCCCCGTCCGAAAGGTGCTCGAACAGATCGGATCCCGGAGCGTCGACGAGGCAGACGCCTCCACGCACGAGCTCGAGCGGCCCGGGATTGGGGAACCGACCCGAATTGGACGACGCGACGTTGACGACCGCGCGGACGCCGGACTCGACGAGCTCCTCCGCCGAGACGCGATCGAGATCCACGTGGTCGATGATCGCGAGGTCACCGGGTTGTAGGCGCTTGACGAGATCCTTCGTCCGCTTGCCGAGCCGTGCTGTGCCGACGATCTCGGTCACGTGCGGCGCTCCGAGGCGATTCCTGCCAGAAACTCCTCCCCACCGAGCATCCGTTCGAGTTCGACGCGACGCTCGTTCGGCGTGAGCTCCTCGATCCGCGTGTGGGTCGGGTCGCCCGGGACCTTCTCGACGCGGAAGTGCGTCGTCGCGACGTTCGCGATCTGCGGCAGGTGCGTGATCGTGATCACCTGCGCACGCTCGGCGAGGCGCGCCAGCGTGTCGGCAACCCGGTGCGCCGTCACCCCGCCGATGCCCGCATCGATCTCGTCGAAGACGAGCGTCTCGCCCCCGGCGACCGCTGCGAGAGCCAGTGCAATGCGTGAGAGCTCGCCGCCCGAGGCGGTCTCGGCGACGGGGCCGAGTGGCATCCCGGGGTTCGGCCGGATCTGGAAGACCGCCTCGTCGAGGCCCGTTGGCCCCTCCTCGCGATCTCTCAGCTCGACACGGAACTCGCCCTCACCCATCCCAACGCCCCTGAGGTTCTCGGCGACCGCCTCGGCGAAGGCCTCAGACGCGGCGCTTCTCGCGTCGTGGAGAGCCGCAGCCCGAAGCCCGAACTGCTCCTCGGCGACCACCAACGCACCGGCTGCGGCCGTGACGGCGTCGACTCCGGAGTCGACCTGGCTGAGCTCCGCAAGCGCCGCGTCGCGACGGTCGAGCAACGTGTCCGTGGTCAGGGCGTCGAACCGGCGCCGCGCTTCCGCGATCATGTCCAGACGCTCCTCGACCGACTCGACCCGGGCCGGGTCGGCCTCCAGGGTGGCGACGAAACGGTGCAGATCACCGCCGACGTCGTTCAGTCGGTGGACGAGATCACGAAGCTCAGAAGCGGGACGCTCGAGCTCGGGCGCAAGGTCAACGAGCGGTGCCAGAGCCCGCTCGGCCGCGGCCGCGAGCGAGGCCGCGCCTTCCCCATCCTCCGGCGCGACGGCGGCGGTCGCTGCAGCAGCACCCGCAGCAAGTTCCCCTGCGCGACGCATCCGCTCGCGCTCTGCCCGCAGCGTCTCCTCCTCGCCGCGCTCGATGCCCTCGGTCCGCTCGACGAGGTCGCGTAAGGCGGTGAGCCGCGCCTCCTCTGACCCGGCGTCCCGCGTCACCTCGTCGTTCCGGCGACGAGCAGCGATCAGCGAGCGCCACGCCTCTCGCGTCTCTCGCCTGCGGGCGGCCTGCTCCTCGCCGACGAATGCGTCGAGCACGTCGAGTTGGTAGGCCGGACGGGCGAGCCGCCGCTGCTCGAACTGCCCTGACATGGCAATGAGTCGCTCCGTCGCTGCGGCGAGATCCTCGCGCGCGATCGCCCGTCCCCACGCGTACGCGCGTGTGCGGCCGTCTGCGAAGACGCGCCGGGCAAGGACGACTCCCGGTTCGTCCTCCGGCCGCACCTCCGCAATGGCCCCTAGCTCGGCGTCGTCGAAGAAGCCCTCCGCGACGTCGAACTCGGCCTCGACGTACGCCTCCTTTGCCGCCGGGCCGACGGCCGCGGCATCTCCCTTGACACCGAGGAGGAGTCCGATCGCCTGGGCGAAGATCGTCTTGCCAGCGCCGGTCTCCCCGCTGAGGACGTTCAGGCCTGTACCCAGCTCGAGCTCGGCCTCGCGAATGAGGACGAGGTTCTCGATCCGGAGGCGTCGCAGCATCCTTGGGATGGTAGACCGGACGCGCGGCGAGCACACGTGTCCCGACAGGACGCGTCTCCCGTTACGAGCTCCCGAAGCTCTGCCGGTAGCGACGGACGAAGGTCGCATCGGGGAGCGTCCCGAGCAACGAGCGCTCGGCGCCGAGCCCGATCGAGACATGACCACCTGGGCCACAGTCCGCGATCCTGTGGCCGTCGACGAGCACGGCGCAGTCGACACCCGCCGTTCGATTCCAGACGAGCAGGTCGTTCCCTCGCGGGACGACGAACGGACGCGCCCGAAGGTCGTGGGGAGCAACAAAGGTCAGTGCCATTGCGTCGAGGCCCCACATCAGCACCGGGCCGCCGTTCGAGAGGTTGTAGGCCGTCGAGCCCGACGGGGTCGAGCAGATCAGGCCGTCGCAGGGAACACGACCGAAGTCCTCTCCACCGACCGACCACTCGATCTCGACCATCCGGCCGAGCTCGCCGCTCGTCACGACCGCATCGTTGACCGCGACGAAGCGCTCTCCTCCGGTCACGACCTCGAGCGTTGCAAGCTCGACGACCTCGAGCTCGCCACGGAACACCCTCGCGACCCCTACCTCGAGATCGTCCTTCGCGATCGCGCTGAGGAAGCCGACACGCCCGAAGTTGACGCCGATCACCGGAACCCCCGTCCCGAGGAAACGGTGCAGCGCGCGCAACATCGTCCCGTCTCCACCGAGGACGATCGCGAGCTGGACGTCGCCCGCCCCGACCGGCGCGTCTCCTGCGACGATGAGCTCGACGCCCGCGCGAGCGGCCACTGCCTCGAGCTGCGCGAGCCCTGTCCCGAGGGCCTCGGGACGCCCGTGGAGAACCACAGCCGCGCGTTCGACGCGGCTACCCGACGGCATCGTCGATCCAGCGTTCGAGCTCATCGGCATCGGTCGGCTCCGGACTGTCGATCAGGTGGACGAGGAACTCCCGGTTTCCCTTCGGGCCTGGGAGACCGGAGTCTACGACGCCGAGCACGCGCGAGCCCCATGTGGGCGCCGCTGCGCAGACGTCACGGAGCACCCGTCGACGGACGTCGAGGTCACGGACGACACCCTTCGGCGCGTCGGCGCGGCCCGCTTCGAACTGTGGCTTCACGAGGACGAGCGCCTCCCACCCTGGAGCAGCGAGCCGGAGCAGCGGGGGCAGAGCCGTCCGGACCGAGATGAAGGAGACGTCGCATACGATCACCACGGGCGGGAATGGAAGGCTCGTCACGCTGCGGGCGTTCACCCGCTCGAGCACGATGACGCGGTCATCCACCCGCAGGCGCGGATGGAGCTGTCCGTACCCGACATCGAGGGCGATCACCCGCGCCGCCCCGTTTTGCAGCAGGCAATCCGTAAAGCCCCCCGTCGAGGCACCCACGTCGAGGCAGTCCTTGCCCGTGGGGTCGAGCGGGAGCAGCTCGAGGGCGTGTGCAAGCTTCTCACCACCTCGCGACACGAATCGTGGTGGCCGCTCGACCTCGAGCACGACCGACTCGTCGAGCTGCGTTCCCGGCTTGTCATGGCCGGGGACGAGCCCTGCGATGACGAGTGCCTGCGCCTGGCTACGGGTCTCGGCGAGGCCACGTTCTACGAGGAGGACATCGAGCCGCTTCTTCATTCTCGTGGCAGGCTAGCCGGATGCGGAGGGAACGAATCGTGGTCGGAGGTCGCGAGCTGGTGCTTGCGCGCCCTCTCGACACGGAGAGCCTCATCGACGAGGACCGATTCGCCGAGGACGAATTCCTCCCGTACTGGGCCGAGCTCTGGCCGAGCGGTCTCGCGCTCGCGCAGCATCTCGCGACCCTCGACCTCGCGGGAAAGCGCTTGCTCGAGCTCGGGTGCGGACTGGCGCTCCCTTCCTTCGCAGCTGCCGCCGCCGGTGCTCACGTGCTTGCCACCGACTGGGCGCCGGAGTGCATCGAGCTCGTCGGGTTCAACGCGGCGGCCAACGGACTCGACATCGATGCCTCCGTGCTGGACTGGATGACGCCGACAAGCCTCGACGCGGAGCGCTACGACCTCGTCGTCGCCGCTGACGTGCTCTATGAGCAACGCAACGCCAAGCCGCTCGTCAGGCTCCTCGACGACGCTGTCGCGGCCGCTGGAGCAGCGTTGATCGCGGATCCCGGCCGGCGGCACGCGCCCGCGTTCTTCGAGCGAGCCCAGGCGGCAGGCTGGTCACTGGAACGGACGTCGCTCCCCGCGCTCCCGGCAGGAGGGCTCGTCCGGCTACAGCGCCAAGCCCGGGAGACAGGCTGACGCCTGTCACCGACGCACCGTGCTCGCCTGGAAGTGGCCCTTCACGGACCGGGGCATTTCAGGTCGAACCTCGTCCCAAGCGCCACTAGGCGGTGCGAACGACCAGGCCGTCGACGATCGCGCGAAGGACCGACGTGTCGGCCGGGATCCGGGCGAGAGCGTGCGTCGCACGCTCGCCCGCTTCGCGGGCGAGCTCGCGGGCGGCATCGGCTCCGAGGTGAGCCGCGTAACCGTCACCGTCGAGGACATCGTCGACGACCTGGAACAGCATCCCCAGCTCCTCACCGAAGGCACGCCATGGTCCCTGCTCGGGCTCGGGCACCTCGGCGGCCCAGAGCGCGAGACCGACCGAGGCTGCGAAGAGCCTCCCCGTCTTCAGGCGGTGGAGCTCTGCGAGGTCGCTGTCACCGCCCGTGATGTCGAGGTACTGGCCTCCGATCATCCCCAGCGTGGCCCCAACCAGTTCGCGCGCCGGTCCGGTAGTCGGATACTGGAGGACGAGCCGGAACGCCTCCGCGATCAGCGCGTCGCCCGCCAGCAACGCAACGCCTTCGCCAAACGCGATGTGCGTGCTCGGACGCCCGCGTCGTTCGTCGTCGTCGTCGAGCGCCGGGAGGTCGTCGTGGACGAGCGAGAACGCGTGGATCAACTCGAGTGCGGCTGCGGCCGGCAGCGCCCGCTCTGGTTCGACACCCGCGGCCTCCGCGGTCGCCAGGCAGATGATGGCCCTGACTCGCTTCCCACCCTCGAGGGCGTAGCGCATGGACGCGCGCTGCTCTCCGAGCTCGGCCTCCAGCTCGAGGCGCTCGACGTAGCGCTCCGTCAGCTCGAGAAGCGCGTCAGGCGCCTGCATCGGCGTTCGCGCGGGCCCGCTGCACCTCGGCCTCGATCTGCTTCGCGAGCTCGGCGATCTCCGCCAGATCGTCGACGGCGGCGTCGACGTCTCCGGCCTCCGCATGTCGCTCGAGACTGTCCAGTTTCGCGCGCAGCCGCTCGGCGAGCTCCTGCGCGCGTCCGAGGCTCTCGTTCGCGCTCATGATGTCTCCTCGCGGTGGATTCGGCCGAGGATCCCGTTCACGAGTCGGGCTGCATCCTCCGTGGCGTACCGCTTTGCAAGTACGACGGCTTCGTTGATCGCCACTTCGGCAGGCACCGTGCCCTCCTCCAGTTCGTAGACCCCGATCCGCAGAATGTTCCGTTCGAGCGTACCGAGCCGATCGGCCGCCCACGCGTCAGATGCAGCCGTGATCCGCTCGTCGAGCTCCGGCGCGCGCTCCGCGATCGCCTCGGCCAGGCCGAGTGCGAAGTCGTCTGGCGTCCCGTCATAGAGCGACGCGAGCGGCTGCCCCGTGAGGTCCCACTGGTAGAGCAGGAAGAGCGCCGTTCGGCGAGACTGCCGCCGCCCGACCTTCGCGACCTTCACGCGATCACCTCGAACGTGACGTCGACCTGCGTGGGAAGACCCGTCGTCGCCGTCACCGCGCGCGCAACCGAGTGCTGAACCAACGCACCGACATCGCCCAGCTGGGCTCCAACGGCTGCCTCGACGCCGATCGCGATGTGCACCGCGCTCGCGTCCACGACGACGTCGAGTCGACGACGAGAGCGGAGATGGACGCCCTCGACCGCCTCCGCCGACCGCGCGACGAGCGATGCGAGCGCGGATCCCGTGAGCTCCACGCGACCGAGCGGGCCGACGGCGACGACTCCCTGCTGGCTCATGGGGACACCATCGACGGGAGGCGACCTTCCATCTCGGCAAGGTAGCTGGTCGAATAGTCGCCTCCCCGGAACTCGCGCGATCGCAGGATGTCGATCGCAAGCTCCCGCGTCGTGGGTATCCCTTCGATCTCGAGCTCATCGAGCGCACGGATCGCCCGGGCGATCGCAGCATCGCGCGTCTCGTCGCGAACGATCACCTTCGCGATCATCGAGTCATAGAACGGCGGAATCGAGCCTCCCTCGACCACGGCGGTATCCACGCGCACCCCGGGACCGAGCGGAGGGCGGAATCGCGTAATGAGGCCCGGGGCCGGGGCGAAGTCACGCCGGGGATCCTCGGCATTGATCCGGATCTCGATCGAATGACCAGCGCGGGGCGCACGGCCGGTGAGCGACAGTCGCTCACCTGCGGCGACACGGAGCTGCTCCCGCACGATGTCGATTCCGGTCACCATCTCGGTCACGGGATGCTCCACCTGGAGACGACAGTTCACCTCGATGAACGACGGCTCACCGTCCGGGCCGAGCAGGAACTCGAACGTTCCGGCGTTCACGTATCCGAGCTGCCGGCAGGCGCGCTCGACCGAGGCTTCCATCGCCTCGCGCGTCTCGGACGTCAGCGCGACGGACGGCGACTCCTCGATCAGCTTCTGGTGCCGGCGCTGGATCGAGCACTCGCGCTCGCCGAGGGTAAGCACGCCGCCGTGCCCATCGCAGAGAACCTGGATCTCGACGTGGCGGGCCGGGACGAGCGCCTTCTCGAGGTACATGGCGCCATCCCCGAAGGCCGCTTCGGCCTCCGCGCTTGCCGCACCGTAGGCCGCCTCGAGGTCCTCCGGCCGATCGACGACGCGCATGCCCTTCCCGCCGCCTCCGGCCGTCGCCTTGAGGAGGACAGGAAACCCGAGCTCACCGGCGGCGACGCGAACCTGCTCGAGTGTCGCGGCACCCTCGGTTCCGGGAACGAGCGGCACGCCCGCCGCGCGCATCTCCCCCTTGGCCTGCGCCTTGTCGCCCGTCTTGTCGATCACGTCCGCAGGAGGACCGACGAAGACGAGGTCGTTGTCGACGCACGCCCGAACGAACCCCGAGTTCTCCGAGAGGAAGCCGAAACCCGGATGAACAGCCTCGCAACCCGTGGTTTCGGCAGCTGCGATCACGTTCGCGACGCGAAGGTAGCTGTCGGTCGCCGCGGGCGGGCCGATGCAGACCGCCTGGTCGGCGAGCCGGACATGGAGCGCATCGCTGTCGGCCGTCGAGTAGACGGCGACGGCCTCCATCCCGAGCTCGTGGATCGCCCGGATGATGCGCACGGCGATCTCACCTCGGTTCGCGACGAGCACGCGGGAGAACATCGCTAGCGGTTGCTCACTAGTGGTCGCTCCGGGAAATCCTGTCACGCTTCGCGTGGCTGCAAACACATCGCAGGGCTTCGTCCTCGGTCGCCCCGGTACAACCCAGTATCGAGGCTCCCTGCGTCCTCGCCCTGCTCGGTTTTCGCCGGCGAACCACGTCAGGATTTCCCGGAGAGACCACTAGACGATGGGCTGCGTGTCGACCGGGTCGAGCTCGAAGAGGGTTTGCCCGAACTCGACGGCCTGCCCGCTGTCGACGTGGATCGCTCTCACGCGGCCCTCGTGCTCCGACTTGAGCTCGTTGAAGAGTTTCATCGCCTCGAGGAGGCACAGCGTCTGGCCGACGCTGACGACGTCCCCGACCTCGACGAACGGGGGCGTCCCGGGAGACGACGTTCGGTAGAAGACACCGACCATCGGTGAATCGATCCTGATCGCTCCCCTCGCCGGCGCCGGTGTCACTTCACCCTCCGGCGCTTCCGGCAGTGCACCGAGCGGAGCGACGGCCGAACCGGCCTCGTCCGCGCGGCGCACCGAGACGCGCATGCCCTCGTCCTCGATCTCGATCTCACCCACGCCCGACTCCTGCACGATCTTCACGAGCTCGCGGATCCGCTCCCCGCGCGTTGCGTCGACGTCCCCGAGGAGAAGCGAGGACTCGCGAGAGTGCCGCTGCCGGATCGTCTGGAGGAGCGTCTCGGCTTCCTCGCCGAACATGGCGAGCAGAACGAGATCCTCCTCGCTGGCTGCGAGACCCTCGGCTGCCTCGCGCACATCCTCGGCGCTCGGCGGATCCTCGTCGAGCCTGGCTCCGCTCCCCTTGACGAGAGCCACGACCCGCGAGACCGACTCCTCGATCGCAGCGGGGGTCTCCCCGTAGCTTCCTTCGATCAGCATGCGGAACTCGTCGAGAACCGTGCCGTAGCGGCGCGCGGAGAGGATATTGAGCAGAGCCTGCGAGGCGAGGATCTGGCCGATCGGCGCGGCGAGAGGCGGCCACCCGGACTCTGCCCGGATGCGGGCGACCTCCGACAACGTGTCGAGCAGTCGATCTCCGGCTGCGTGCGCGCGGAGGTGAACATCGAGGGCCGCGACGAGCCCGGCGGGAAGCTCGTACTCCGCTGCGCGAACGGCGATCCGAGGCGCCACTGGAGCGACGGGCTCGTCGCCGATGTGCTCGTCGATCAGATCCGATGCGGCCCAGAGGTGTGCGGTATCCACGCCCGTTTCCCGTCCGAGCCCGTGGAGCGCATCGACGAGCGATTCGCCCGAGACGCGGTGCAAGGTGAGCGCGAGCGGATAGACCGCTGTCGCGATCAGATCCGCGCCGACCCGTGTTGCGACAACCGCATTCAGCAGCCCGGTACCCGCGGCGCCCTGCACGAAGAGCCCCACCGGGAGCCCGGTCGCCTCGCGGATCCCCTCGACGAGCTCCTCGGTGAGGTGCGGGATGCAGCGCATCGGTCGGGTCGTTGATGATCACGCGCGCCGCACCCAGAGCGGGGATCTGCTTCGAACGCTCGACCAGCGCGTCGATCTCGCCCTCTCGTCCGGCGCTGTAGACCAGGCCGACGTGGAACTCCTTGCCGGCCCCGACGATCGCCTCGCCGGCCTCCTTGAGGTTCGAGACGTCGTTGAGCGGGTCGTGGAGGCGGAACACGTCGATTCCGTTATCCGCAGCGGAGGCGATGAAGCGCCGCACGATGTCCTCGGAGACCGGCTTCGAACCGACGAGGAAGCGGCCACGCAGTGCGAGCCCGAGCGGTGTCGTCGTGCGCGCGTCGATCGCCCGGATGCGCTCCCAGGGGCTCTCGACGGCGCGCCGCACCGCCGAGTCGAAGACGCCACCGCCCGAGACCTCGAGGTAGGCGAACCCCGCCTGATCGAGGATCTCGGCGATGCGTAGGACCTCGCCCGTCGGCAGCTTGCCCGCGAGCGGCTCCTGCGACAGCAGACGAATCGTGGTGTCGACGATCTGTGGCATCTCGAGCGTGGACCTTACCGTGGGCTTCGGAAGCAGGCGGAGGGGCTACGCGTAGGGGCTATGCGCACCCGCGCGGCGTAGGGGCTGATGCGCGGCGAGCCTCGGCGAGCCAAGCGTCGCCCGCCGGTAAGCGTCGCCCGCTGACCGTCGTCAGGCCCTACGCACGCGAGATGTAGCGTGCCTCGGTCGGGTCGACCTTGATCCGATCGCCAACGTTGACGAAGAGCGGCACCGCGACGACGGCGCCCGTCTCGAGCGTCGCAGGCTTCGTCACGTTCGAGACCGTGTCGCCCTTCACACCCGGCTCGGTCTCCGCGACGGTCAGCTCGACCGATGAGGGCAGCTGGATCGCGGTCGGCTTGCCGTTGACTGCGAGGATCTGGACGACGGACGAGGGCAGGATGTAGGTGAGCTCGACCTCGACCTCCGACCGCGGCAGCGCGAACTGCTCGTACGTCTGCTCGTCCATGAAGTGCGCGTCGGTGCCGTCGTCGTAGAGGAACTGGACGTTCTTCGTCTCCGTGTGCACGCGCGCGAACTTCTCGCCGGCGCGGAACGTGTCGTCGATCACGGCACCCGTCTCGAGGTTCTTCAGCTTGGTGCGCACGAACGCGCCGCCCTTGCCCGGCTTCACGTGCTGGAAGTCGACGATCCTCCACATCGAGCCTCGATGCTCGATGTGCATGCCCGTCTTGAACTGGTTTGTGCTGACGATGTCTGCCATGACGCGCGAGAGGGTACCTGTACCGGATGCTTGAATGCACGGGTGCCCGTCACGACCGGAGTCGAGGTGGATCGAGAGGCGGCTCGTCGGATTGCCATTCGAGCCCAGCTCCTCGACGGCTCCGCAGACGACGTGCTCGCGACCGTTCGACGCCTTGGATTCCTTCAGCTCGATCCGATCGCGGCCGTGGCGCCGCCGCAACAGCTCGTGCTCTGGAGCCGACTCGGGAACCACGACCGCGGGGAGCTCGACCGGCTGCTCTGGGATGAGCGCCTGCTGTTCGAGTGGAACGCGTTCATCTGGCCGATCGAGTCCCTTCCGATCATCCGCGGCTTGATCCGTCGCGAGCGAACATCGTCGCGGTACTCACACGAGCGATGGCGCCGCGACTTCATCGCGGAGAACCGTTCGTTCCGTCGCTACGTCCTCCGCGAGCTGGAGCGGCGAGGCCCGCTGTTGTCACGCGAGCTCGAAGACCGCGCGGCCGGCGAGCCGCGCGACCATCGGTGGTACGGATCGCGGCGTGTGGGTCTGATGCTCATGACGCTCCATCTCCGCGGCGAGGTAGCCGTCGCCGGGCGTCGTGGGAAGCAGCGGCTCTGGGACCTGGCCGAGCGCTGGTACCCCGAGAGCGAGACCCTGACGCCGACACAGGCCGAGCGCGCTCTCGCCGAACAGCGTTCCCGGACGCTCGGCGTGATACTCAGCAAGGGTCGATGGATCGCCCACGCAGAGGCAGACGATCGGCCCGTTCCCAACCGCGCGACCCTCCTCTCACCGTTCGATCGTCTCATTCACGACCGGGATCGGACCGAGGCGCTCTTCGATTTCCGATATCGGCTGGAGATGTACGTGCCCCCCGCGAAGCGCGAGTACGGCTACTACGTGCTGCCACTCCTCGTAGGTGACCGGATCGTCGGTCGCGCGGAGCCGGTCGTCGACCGCCGGAACGGGCAGCTGCGCCTCAGGGGTGCGTGGGGCGACACGGAGCGGCTCCCCGAGGCGTTGGGCTCGCTTTCGTCGTTTCTCGGGGTCGAGCTGGCCCTCGACTAGAGGTTAGGCCCGCGCCGCTACGGGACGACGAGCATCTCCTTCGTGAACGAGGTCAGGACCTCGCATCCCGCCTCCGTGACCACGACCAGATCCTCGATCCGGCAGCCGCCGACACCCGGCACGTAGATGCCCGGCTCGACCGTGACGAGATTTCGCGGCGCGAGCACGTCGGGCGACTCGGGCCGCAGCGCCGGCGCCTCGTGAACCTCGATCCCGAGCCCGTGACCGAGGCCGTGCCCGTAGTACTCGGCCATTCCAGCAGCGGCGATGGCCGTGCGCGACGCCGCATCGACGTCGACGCCGCTCTCGCCTGCCCGGACGGCGGCGAGCCCGTCGAGCTGCGCCTGGGCAACGAGCCCGTAGATCTCGACGAGCTGCTCGGAGACCTCGCCGACCGCGAACGTGCGGGTGCAGTCCGAGCAGTAGCCGTCGACCTTGCAGCCCATGTCGATCGTCACGAGGACGCCCTCTCCGATGACCGTGTCACCGGGATGCGCGTGGGGAGAGGCGCCGTTCAGGCCGGACGCGACGATCGGCGCGAAGGCGAGCCCGTCCGCGCCGAGCTCGCGGAACGTTCGCTCGATCCACCAGGCGAGCTCCTTCTCCGTGCGCCCGCTGAACCGCTCGCCGGCGAGCGCGGCGTACAGCTCATCCGAGATCGCGGACGCGCTGCGGATGGCATCGATCTCGGCGTCGTCCTTGACGCGTCGGAAGGCTTCCACCAGACCGCGCGTCGGGACGAGATCGGCTCCGCCGGCCGCGAGCGTCTGCCAGTGGGCGTAGGAGATGCGCGATGCCTCGAAGCCGATCCGTCGGCCGGCGAGCAGCTCGGCGAGCGCTCCGGCGACATCGCGGCGGGTCTGGACGACCTCGACGCCTGCGACGGCCTTCGCCGCCTCGAGGTACCGGAAGTCGGTGTACAGGGTCGCGTGTCCCGTCCGGCTCGACGAGGACGGCGCAGTTCGAGCTCTCGAAGCCGAGCAGGTACTGGACGTTGACCCCGTCGGTGACGAGGAGCGGCTCGGCGAGCGAGGCTGCGAGGCGCGCGACCCGGCTCATGGGCGGCGCTCCGCGAGCAGGTTGAGCGCCTCGCGATACCCCTCGAAGCCCTTGCCGACGACGCGCATGCCGCCAAGACCCGTCAGAACCGAATGCCGGCGCCACTCCTCACGCTCGTCGACGTTCGAGAGGTGAACCTCCACGAACGGGACAGTAAACGGTTCGAGGGCGTCATGGATCGCCCACGAGTAGTGCGTCCAGGCACCGGGGTTGACGATGAGCCCGTCGGCCGTGCCGAGCGCCTGGTGGAGGAAGCCGACGTACTCGCCCTCGTGGTTCGTCTGCCGGCAACGAACCTGCAGGTCGAGCTCGCGCGCCCACGCGTAGATCTGCGTCTCCAGGTCCTGGATCGACTGGTCGCCGTAGGTGGCCTGGTCGCGCCGACCGAGCAGGTTGAGGTTCACTCCGTTGAGGACGTCGATGCGCACGCAGCGACTCTAGTGCCTGACCCCGAAGCCCTGCACCGCTACCCGTAGGGGAGACGGCGCAGCCTCTCCCGGGAACGAGGTCTGCAACCACCAACCCCGGGGGCAACAGTTCAGGCGGTTCCGAGACCACCCTCAGGCAATCAGGCTGTCGAGCGCCGCACGGATCTCGGCCCCGTCGACCTCGTTGCCCCAGGTCGGCTCGCCGTTGCGCTCGAGGAGCACGAGCCGGGGCACCCCGCCGACGGACTTCTTGTCGCGGGCGAGGGCAGCCCAGGCAGCTTCGCGGTCGACCTTGACGGGTTTGGGATCGAGTTCGCTGCGCACAGCCGCGAGCGCCTCGTCGTTGCCCGAGAGGCGGAGGGCCGCGACGAGACCCAGCGCGACCGCCTGACCATGAGGAAGGTCGTAGCCGGCCGCGGCTTCGAGCGCGTGAGCGAACGTGTGGCCAAGGTTCAGCTGGTTGCGCGCCCCGCGATCGTGCGGATCGCCGAGGCACACGCCGGCCTTGAACGAAGCGCAGCGCCGAACGAGTTCCGCGAGAGGCTGCTCCCAGACGGGGCTCCCCATGAGAAGGCCCGTCTTCACGACCTCTGCCATCCCGTTCCGCATCTCCACCTCGGGGAGCGTCTCGAGCGTGCCAGGGTCGATCACGACCCGCGCCGGCCAGTGGAAGCAACCGACGAGGTTCTTGCCGCCCGGGAGGTCGACCGCCGTCTTTCCACCGATCGCCGCATCGACCTGCCCCACGAGCGTCGTGGGCACGGCGACCCAGGGAACGCCACGCATCCAGGTCGCGGCGGCGAAGCCCGCGACGTCCGTGGTACACCCGCCGCCGAGCGCGACGACCGTCCCGTCCCGCCCGATCCGAAGTGCGCGCCAGAGGTGATCGAGGATCCCGATCGCCTTGGCCGGCTCGCCTGCGGGTACCTCATGGGTCGCGATGTCGCGCGCCCCGAGCGCGAGCTGAGCAGTGACACCGTGGATGCCGGCCACGGTCGCATCGGCGACGATCTCGATCGGCCCGTCTCCCGGCACGAGCTCGCCGAGGAGCTCGATCGCCCCGATGCCGACGTCGATTCCGGCGGCTGCGAGCACGACGCCGTCGAGGTCGCGGGCGCGCGCGTCGGCCGTCTCCTCGTAGATCGGGATCCGCTCCTCGAAGCAGAGCGCGGAACGAGCTCTCGTCGGAGGCGAGCGGCCGAGCGCTCCGCGAGGCGCGCTGCCACGCGGTGTCCACGTCGACATCGAGCAGGACGGTGAACGCTCGCGCCGCGCAGGCGCTCTCGCGTCTCCGCAGAGAGCACGGCCCCGCCCCCGAGAGCGATCACCGCGGGCTCCGCTGCGTCGAGAACCGATGCGGCTACGGACTCCTCGAGCACTCTGAACGCCGCCTCACCGTCGCGGGCAAAGAGCTCCGCGATCGTGATCTCCGCGCGAGCCTCGATCTCACGGTCGAGGTCGATGAAGCGCCGGCCGAGGCGTCGCGCGACCTGCGCGCCCATCGTCGACTTGCCCGCGCCCATGAAGCCGGTGAGCGCGAGGTGGCGGTTCAGGGCGTGCGCGGCCACCGGATGCGCTCGAGGTAGGCGCGGTGCGCTGCAACGAAATCGACGATCGCGTCGCCGCCGAACTTGTCCCGGGCGCTGACGGCGATCTCCCACGCGACGGCTGCCTCGGCGACGACGGCGAGCGCCTCGACGGCCTGGACGTCGCTGCGCTCGACGAGTGCCTGGGCGGCCTCGCCCGTCTCGAGGTCGACGGAGTCGAGCGGCTTCATCAGCGTCGGCAGCGGCTTCATCGCCGCGCGCACGATAACCGGCTCGCCGTTCGTGATTCCGGCCTCGAGGCCGCCTGCGTGATTCGTGCGGCGGACGAGGCCCGGGTCGATCTCGTCGTGCGCCTCGGAGCCACGCGTGCGCGCGAGGGCGAAGCCGTCACCGATCTCGACTCCCTTGACCGCCTGGATGCCCATGAGCGTGAAGGCGAGACGTGCGTCGAGCCGATCGGCCTTTTCGGCGTACGAACCGAGGCCCGGCGGGCACCCTTCGACGACGACCTCGACGATGCCGCCGAGCGTGTCGCGATCCTTGCGCGCAGCGTCTGTCGCCTCCCGCATCCCGTCGTCGCCGCTCGCGCCGCCCACCTCGAGCGGGCGACCCGCGACCGAGATCCCGATCGTCGCGAGAAACGCCTTCGCGACAGCCCCGGCGGCAACATGGGTCGCCGTGTGACGTGCGCTTGCCCGCTCGAGCGAGTCGCGCACGTCGTCATGCCCGTACTTGAGGACGCCGGCGAGGTCGGCGTGGCCGGGCCGCGGGAGCGTGACGACCTTGACGCCCTTTCCCTGCGGCTCGCCCTCGGGCTCGAAGGGGCTCATCCCCCACGTCCAGTTCTTGTGGTCGAGATTGCGGACGACGAGAGTCAGCGGGGTGCCGAGCGTCCTCCCCTGCCTGAGACCCGAGAGCACCTCGACGGTGTCCGTCTCGAGCTGCTGCCGCGGGCTGCGGCCGTATCCGAGCTGGCGGCGGCGCAGATCCGCGTCGATCGCAGCCTTCTCGAGCCGCAGCCCGGCGGGCAGGCCTGTGAGCACCGCGACGAGCGCGGGGCCGTGCGACTCACCTGCGGTGACGAGGCCGAGTGGCATGGTGCAAGCCTAGTCGCCGGCCCGGATCAGGCTGATGCTTGCCGCGTCGCCAGAGGGTGTCAGGCGAGGACGATGCGCTGCGGGCCGTGCGTCGGCCGCGTCATCCCGGGATTCTGCTCACGGTCGACATCGAGGAGCGCTACGGGTACCTGCTCGCCGGCGATGTCGAGCTCGTACAGGGCACGCACCGCGTCACCCGAACCGAAGTCGCCGCTGTCATACCGCGTCCAGAGCGCGTCGAACTGCGCCACGTCGATCCTCATCGTGTCGCCGCCGCGACCCCGCTCGACGATCGCGTCCGTGCGGAGGAGCAACTCTCCGGCGATCTGGCGCTCGAAGCGCCCCTCGTCGTTGCGCTCGAACCGCTGGGTGACGAGCGAGCCGGACTCGATCGGGCCCTCGACCGTGGCGAAGGCCGAGCGCGCTGTGTTCGTGGAGCCCTGGTGGCGGCCGTGCGAGGGGAGCGATCTCCCCGTGGGGTTCGCCTGGGCCGGCGGCCTGTTCTCGTCGAAGCTCATGCGCCTACCCTACGCGACAAGGCGAGCGCAGGAATATCGGTCACTCAGCGCGCCGCGGCGAAGTCGACGTCGCCGGTCTCGACCGTCCCGGCCGTCCGCCCGGGCGCCGACTGATCCGCCCAGTAGAGGTTCGTGTGCGCGATGACCTGCTCCGGCGGCGGAGCTCCCCACGCCGTCTGATCCTCGGTCGTGTGCGCGTCGCAGACAAGAGTCGCGTCGTAGCCACGGGCAAAGGCCCCGTGGAGGGTCGAGCGGATGCACGCGTCCGTCTGCGCGCCGACGACCACGAGCCGCCCCACTCCCAGGCCCGAGAGGACGATCTCGAGCGTCGTGTCCTCGAACGAGTCGCCGTACTGCTTCTCGATCAGCGGCTCCGCGTCGCCCGGTACCAGCTCCGGGACGATCCGCCACGCATCGCTCCCGCGCACGAGCCCCTCGTCGTTGTGCTGAACCCAGACGACGGGGACATCTTCGTGTCGCGCCCTCTCGACGAGGCTGCCCACGTTCGCGACGACCGCGTCGCGCTCGTGCGCGCCCTCGACGACGCCGTTCTGCACGTCGACGACGAGGAGCGCGGTGTTCGGCCGGTTCACAAGAGTTGTCATCGGTTCCTCCTCGGGGTGGGTCCGAACAGTATCCCGAGCGAAGGCCCGTTTGCCTTCCCGTTCGAGCGAGTTGTCTACGATCCAGGACGATGAGAACAGGGCCGAAGCACGACAGGGGTTGGACACGTCTCCTCGTCGCTTCCGTCTGCCTCGTGGTCGCAGCCCTTGCGCTCGGAGGGACCGTCGCCCTTGCCGCCACCAACGCCTCCCCTCGAGCGGCGACGCTTCGCGACCCGGCGAACGACGTCCGGACGGGGATGTCGACCTCACGGCGATCTCGGTCGGGAAGCGTGACGGGGCCCTCGTCGTGCGATTCACGGTTCGTACGCCTATCACCGAAGACGTGAGCTACACCGCGAGCGTCAAGGCCGGGGTCGGGTCGTGGGCGCTCGTGGCGAGGAGAGGCGGCGGCGCCGACTCCTTCCTGCTCTACAACCTCGCGACCGGGACGACGACCCCCGTCACGGGCTCGATCCGGGGCCGCACGGCGACGGTCACGGCTCCGTTCGCCCAGCTCGGAGGGCCGACAGCCGCGACGCTCGGTCGTGTCAGCGCCTACTTCCGGGCCGAGCCGGTCGGTGGCCGAAGTGGCAAAGCCGACCGTGCAGCGACGACCGGGCCGACGGTGTACTTCTGCCTCACGGATCGGAAGCCGAGGCCGAAGTGGGGTCCGTGCATCTGGCCGGGCCAGGTTCGCTGAGACGCACCGACCACGACTGCGCAGTCCCACCACGAGCTCTCGAGGCACGGTCGTGTGGGTCAGCTCTCCGCTGACCCACACCGACGCCTCTCGATGCCCTAGGCGGTAGTGACGTCGTACACCGTGCTGAATGCGATCTCGGCGTACTGAACATCCCCGATGAGGCTGATCTCCGTCATGTTCTCTGCGACCCACGAGGCAACTACGGCGCTGCCGGTCTCGGCTTCGGCTCGGCTGTCCCAGGCGCTGGACGAGAACACTTTGCCCTCGCCGATCGCGACCGAGTAGCCCCGGAATCCTGGTTGCGCCTCGAGGATCGGCAAGATCCCTGTCTCGGCCCGCTTGGCTAGATCCTCAGCGTCGCCCGTGAAACCGTAGATCGCAATCCTGGCAATCATCTCGCTCCCTCCGTGCCGCGGTCGTGAAGCACGATGCGCTTCCATCCCCGGCGGCTCAACACGATCCTGACACATCGTCAGCGACCGCGTAGCCACCCTGGCAACAGCCCCGGACGGGACTCCAACACACCCACAGCGCGGGAATGTTCCCCGACGGTAATAATCACGCGATGAGCCATCAAGAGCCGACCCCGGAGATCGAGTGGCCCGGCGACATAGCAGCGGTCACGTTGTTCGTGGAGGATCTGGAGAGCGCCAAGCTCTTCTACGAGGAAGTGTTCGGCCTTCCGGTGCTCTTCGAGGACGAGCACTCGAGCGTGTTCAAGTTCGGCGCGACGCTCATCAACCTGCTACGAACGAGCGAGGCGCCCGGCCTGATCGCCCCAGCCCCCGTGGCAACCCCAACGGCCGGAGTCCGATCTCAGTTCACACTCGGCGTCGAGGACGTCGACGCCACCTGCGAGCGACTCCGAGAGCAAGGCGTCGAGCTCCTGAACGGACCGATCGACAGACCCTGGGGAATCCGCACCGCGAGTTTCCGCGACCCCGGCGGACACATCTGGGAAATCGCCCACTAGAGACAGAACCCGCGCCTGGACAAGTGCTGGGGAGCGTCATCCGAACGATTCAGCCCTCGCCTGACGGGTCGTTCGCGGGGAGTCGGGTCGGCTGCCGGCGCCCAGGAATGACGCCTTGGCCGTCGCTCGTTACCGGTTGACCGTAGTCATGTCGGTATACCGGTCGCCGACCGGCGGCTCGATGGCCGTGAGGCGCGCGAGCTGGTCGGCGCTCAGCTCGAGGTCGTCAGCAGCGGCGTTTTCCTCCAGCCGCGCGACGCGCTTGGTGCCGGGGATCGCGGCGATGTCGTCCCCCTGGCGAGGAGCCAGGCGAGCGCGACCTGGGCGGGTGTCGCGCCGGCCTCGTTAGCGACAGCCTCGACCTCGTCGACGATCCGCAGGTTGTGCTCGAAGTTGCCCTCGGTGAAGCGTGGGTTGTCAGCGCGGAAGTCGCTTGGAGTCGAGCTGATCCCGCGAACGGAAGCTGCCGGTCAGGAAGCCACGCCCGAGCGGCGAATAGGCGACGAAGCCGATCCCGAGCTCACGCAGCAGGGGCAGGATCTCCGCCTCCGGATCGCGCGTCCACAGTGAGTACTCGGTCTGCACCGCGGCGACGGGGTGGACGGCGTGGGCGCGGCGAACCGTCTCGGGCGCTGCCTCACACAGTCCGATCTGTCCGACCTTGCCCTCCGCGACCAACTCACCCAGAGCGCCGACCGTCTCCTCGATCGGCGTGTCCGGGTCGACGCGGTGCTGGAAGTAGAGATCGATGTGATCGGTGCCGAGGCGCTCGAGCGATCCCTCGACGGCGACACGGATGTTCGCCGGCGTGCTGTCCCGCTGGTAGGCACCGCCATCGCGGTGCGAGATCACGCCGAACTTGGTCGCGAGCACAACCCGGTCGCGGCGGCCCGCGATCGCGCGCCCGACGAGCTCCTCGTTCGCGTAGGGGCCGTAGATCTCGGCCGTGTCGATCAGGGTGATGCCGAGGTCGACGGCGCGGTGGATCGTGCGGATCGACTCCGCGTCATCGACGCCCGCTCCGGTGTAGAAGGCGGACATGCCCATGCAACCCAGGCCGAGCCGGGACACGGCGAGCCCGCCGAGTGCAATGTGCTTCATGACTGGTCTCCCCTCCGCTTCGTCCTCGCGTCCTGGGACTGCCCGAAGACTATCCGCTTCCCGAACGCGGAGCTGGAAGATCGCACCGAACGTCACGGCGGCGGGGACGTAACCGGCTGAGGCGGACTGCGCCACAGCGAGCAGGGCACGCTGCCTCGGCAGCGCGAGCACCGTCGTCTGGGCCCGTGTTCGGGAGTGTCGCCTGAGGTGGCGCCCGCCACTGGATCTTCGACTGGAGCTGAGCCCGACTGCGGGTCAGCTCCGGTCGGAACTGCTGACCGGCAGGCGCGACGTCGCGAGGTACTGGTGGACCATCTGCACGGCGATGGACCCCTCGCCGACGGCGGAAGCCACCCGCTTCACCGAGCCGTGCCGGATGTCGCCGGCGGCGAACACCCCGGGCGCGCTCGTCTCGAGGGGCAGCGGGTCGCGGTCGAGCGGGAAGCTGCCCTCCGGGAGGTCGCGACCGGTGAGGACGAACCCTCTCTCGTCGCGAGCGACCTCGTCCGGCAACCACTCGGTGTACGGCAGGGCGCCGATGAGCAGGAAGAGCGCGTCGGCGTGCTCGGTCGTCTCGGCCCCCGTCGCGACATCGGCCAGCACCAGCTGCTCGAGCCGGCTGTTGCCGCCACCGCCCACCACCTTCATGCCGAGCCGCACGTCGATGTTCGACGTGGCCTCGATCTCGCTCACCAGGTACTCGGACATGCCCGAGCGGATCGACTCCCCGCGGACGACGAGCGTCACCTTCCGGGCGTAGTTCGCCAGGTGCAGCGCGGCCTGCCCGGCGGAGTTGGCACCGCCGACGACGAAGGCGTCACGACCGCCGAGGAACGATGCCTCCGAGTTGGTGCTGCCGTAGAACACGCCGGCACCGACCAGCTCCTCCAGCGCAGGGACGCCGAGCCGACGGTAGCTCGCCCCCATCGAGAGCAGCACCGCTTCGGCGCGGATGGAGGTGCCGTCCGAGCACGTAAGCACCAGATCGGCGCCGTCCCGTTCAAGGGTCGTGACGCCGCGCATGAACGCGAACTTCGCGCCGAACACCCAGGCCTGCTCCCAGGCCGAGCGGGCGAGGAGCCGGCCGCTGATCCCGCGGGGGAACCCGAGGTAGTTGCGGATGAGGGAGCTCGAGCTCGCTTGCCCGCCGATGCCGCCGCGATCGACCGCCAGCGTGTTCAGGCCCTCGGAGCCCCCGTACACCGCAGCTGACAACCCGGCCGGCCCGGCACCGACGATCACCAGGTCGAACCGCTCCCGTTCCAGGTCGGCGGGCGCACCGGCCGCATCCGCGATCTCGGCGTTGGTGGGGTTCTCCAGCACCGCGCCGTTGGGGAACAGCATCATCGGCAGCGCGACGCCTTCGCCGGCGGTGGCGAGGAGCTCCCGGCCCTCCGGCGAGTCCGCCAGGCAGAAGGTGTGCGGAAGGGCGCACGCCTGCAGCGCCTCGCGGATCTCGAAGGCACGACCCGACCACGACGTGCCGACGATGTGGACCGTGTACGGCGCGACTCTGTTCGCCTCCGCCCAGTCGAGGAGCATGCTCGAGATCGTCTGGTGGAACATCTCGTCGGGCGACGCCGCAGGACGCACCACGTAGTGGTCGAAGTAACCCCGTGCGATCCCGTCGAAGATCGCCTGGCCGGTCGGCGTCTGGCCCCAATCGCCCCACTCGATGAGCAGTGCCCGCCGGGCACGCGGGTGCATCGACCACACCAGGTCGAGAAGCTCGCTGCCCGTCGATCCCCCTTCGAGCCATTGGGCCGCGAGGACGAGCGCGATGCGATCGTCGGATGCCAGCGCGTCTGACAGCACCGCCCGGGCCTCGTCCGCAGACGGCACGCACACGACGCGGTAGCTCTTCGCGTACCGCTCGAGCAGCGCTTCCTGCACCTCACCCAGAGCGCCACCGTCCTCGTGGACGGCAAGGATCACCGGTTCCCGCATCTCGAGGAATATACCGTCGCCACCATCCCCCACCCGGCGAGTTCGTGCGTCTGCGGTCGCCCGCAGCCCGCCTCAGACGGGGCCTGAGCGTATGCTGCCTCGATGCGGGCGGGGGCGGAACAGGGGCGTGGTGAACGCCGCGTCGGTTGACGGACTACGACGTCCTCGTCGCGTCAGACGTCGCATGCGCCAGTGTTAGCCAATGTCCCTCGAACTGTTCGCGGAAGCCGAGCGACCAAGCACTTTGTGGCTCAGAGCCACAAAGTCCCGCGCGGCCGAGTCGAAGGACGACGACCTCGCATGCGCCAGTGTTCGCACGCCTGACCGCCCGTCTTGGGCTCGACCTACGCGTGCTCGTGCCGGCCGACGACGATGCCGGCGAGCAGGATGATGCTGAAGATCACGACGCCGAGGCCGATCCCGATCATCTCGTACTGGCTCATTCCGCTGCCTCCCTGACCGTGGTTGTCACGACTCAGCGTACTCCGCGGGCCTACGTGCTGCGCAGGGCATCGCGCATCGCGACGAGCGGTGCAGGCGTGCCCGTCCACCGTTCGAACGACGCTGCGCCCTGGAACAGAAGTACGTCGAGGCCGTCGACGACGACCTCGCAACCTGCGCTACGGGCAGCCTCACGAGAGCCGTCTCGCGCCCGTCGGGGAGGTAGGCGAGGTCGACGACCTGCATGCTCTCGTGGGGTTCCACGATGAGCTCCTCCTTCACGGGCGTTGCGTTCACGAGGATGTCGTACCCGTCGCCCGCAGGGGGCCAGCCCGACTCGCGCCGGCCGGCCGTCGTCACCGCAGCACCGGCCCGCTCGAGCGCCTCGACCACTGCAAGCGCCGCGCCACCCGTTCCGAGTACGAGCGCGCTGCGGCCGGAAGCATCGATCTGCGACGTGACCGCGTCGCCGTCGGTGGAGGAGCCGAGAACACGACCGTCGTCGAGGACGAGCGTGTTGACGGAGCCGGCCGCCCGCGCGACGTCGTCGAGCTCGTCGCAGAGCTCGATCACCGCCTGCTTGTGAGGGATCGTCACGTTCGCCCCTGAGAAGCCCATCGCGCTCAGCCCACGGACGGCGTCCGCGAGCACCTCGGGCGGCGTCGGCAGCGGCACGTACGCCCAGTCGAGGCCGAGAGCCGCGAAGCCGGCGTTCTGCATCGGCGGCGAGAGCGAGTGCGACGTCGGCCAGCCGAGCAGGCCGACGAGGGTGGTCGTTCCTCGGATCTCGATCATCAGACTGCGATGACCTCGACAAGGCTCTCGAGCGCGCTGAGGTCGTCGGCATTTCGTGTGTAGACCGGTAGCCCGTTGCTGACGGCGGTCGCGGCCACCAGAAGGTCGGCGAGGCGAGGTCGATGGCTTTGCCCTGCCGCCCGCACCGCGGCGAAGACGCGGCCGTAGGCGCGCGCAGCGTCTGCGTCGAAGGGAAGCGGCTCCCACATCGACGCCGTCCACTGCAGACGGTCCTGCCGCCGCGCTGCCTCGCCGGCATCGTTCGTCGCGTGCGGGCCGGCCGCGAGCTCGGCCAGCGTGATCGCCGCGACGGCCGCCTCGTCGGGAAGTCTCTCGGGATCGATCGACGTCAGGTCGATGATGACCGAGGTGTCGAGCAATCCGCGAGTCGGTTCAGCCATCGAGCCCCTGATCGACCATGGCGTCGAGATCCGCCACGAACACGTCCCGGTCGATCGCCGGACCGAGGTCGACGGCGGCCGCGATCACCGCGCGGGGAACGAACCGCCCAGCTGCAACCGGCCGCAGTTCGGCCACCGGTATGCCGTTACGCGTCACGGTCAGACGACGCCCCGATTGCACCTCTCGGAGGACAGCCGCGGAGTCGTTCCGCAGCTCACGCTGGCTGATGATCGCATCCATCCACCAACCGTAGCATTTGTAGCGTCTTGTAGCAACTACTCGCAGGCGTAGCCGAACTCGCACACCTTGCGCAGGAACTCGCTCTCGCTCGCCGTGAAGAAGTGGCGGGTCGTGCCCGGAATGCGGACGTAGTAGAGGTAGTCGACCTTCGCGGGATGCGCGGCGGCCTTGATCGACGCGAGACCGGGATTCGCGACAGGCGTGGGAGGCAGGCCCGGGAAGCGACGGCTGTTGTATGGGTTGTCGCTCCGGATCGCCGACTTGGTCAGCGACTTCGTGCCCGGAATGTTCAGGCCGTACCGGATGGTTGCATCGATCCCGAGCGGCATCTTGTTGCGCAGCCGGTTGTAGATCACGGCCGAGACGAGCTTCCGCTCGCGCGGCTCCACCGTCTCCTTCTCGATCATCGACGCGATCTTGAGCACGTCGTACGGAGTCAGGTTCTTCGAGCGGGCGTACGAGAGGTCGACTCGGGCAAAGGCCTTGCGGAATGCCGTCAGCTGATCCGAGACGAGCTCTCGCCCGCTCGTGAACTGGGTGAACTCGTACAGCGCCGGGAAGAGGAACCCCTCCATCGAGCCGGCCTTCCAGTCCTTGAGGAACGGCTTGGGCGGCCTCGCCTGCGCCGTGGCATCGAGGTACCGCTTGCGCGTCAGCTTCGGGGTCACGCCGCGCTTCGCGATTGCGATCTTGCGCACGGCTGCAACGCGATCTCCCATCTCACGGACGTTGAGGCCCTCCGGAAAGATGATGCGGAGACGTTCGACGGTCGGCGCTGCCTCCGTCGTGACGGGAGGCGGTGAGTCACCGCCGCAGCCGGCGACAAGGAGGACAGCCGTGATTGCCAGCACGGGCGCGAGCCTCCTCACTGCCGGGCCGCCGTGTCGAGCCACCCCTGGAGCAGATGCGCCGCTGCGACGGCGTCTTCGGGCGCTCCCCCGCCAAAGCGCTGCGCAAGAGCCGTCGTGAAGCGCTCATCCGCCGTCTCGACCGGGACGGAGACGAGAGCCCGGAGCGCCGTCACGAAGAGCTCGGTCTCGGCCGCCTGCTTGCCGTGCTCGCCCTTCAGCGTGAGTGGGAGCCCGACGACGATGTGCTCGACCTCGTTCTCGCTGACGAGCCCGGCCAGCTCGGCGAGGCCCTTCTCGGTTGCCGCCTTCCTGACGACGCAGACCGGCCGCGCGAGCGTACCGCTAGCGTCGGAGATCGCGACGCCCGTGCGCGCGGATCCGTAGTCGAGCGCGAGGACCCGCACCTCTAGAGGCTTGATGTGGATTGGAAGTGCGGCTGGGGCGGTTCTGCACCAAGGAGCGTGTTCGACGCGGTCGACGTTAAGGCTGGTGGCCTTGATGACGACCGCGGCGGACACGATCCGCCGTGTGCAGGGCCGCATCCAGATGTGCTTCTAGTCCACATCAAGCCTCCTAACAGATCGCGACGAGAATCAGGCGCTCGGCCTCGGCGAGCGCGTCCGAGAGCTTCTCCGGCTCCTTGCCGCCCGCGCGGGCCATTGTCCGCCGTCCGCCGCCACCGCCGCCGACGAGCGCCGAGGCGGCCTTGACCACGTCGGAGGCGCTGATGCGATCTGCCACGGCGTCGTCGAAGTTGACGATCAGGGTCACCTTGCCGTCGTCGACGCCGCCGAGCACGACGGCTGCCGGGCTGTGCCGTTGCTTGAAGCGATCGGAGAGGTCGAGGAGCGCGTCTCCGTCGAGCCCGGGCACGGCCTGCACGATGAGGTTGACCCCGTTCACGGTGCGCGCCTTTGCCTCGACGTCTCCCCCGCTCTCACCCTGCGTGGGCTTCCGCTTCAGCTCCTTGCGCACCTCATCGAGCTCCGCTCGGAGGGCATCGGCCTCGCGCGCTCGGCCGTGGAGCAGCGCCCACGCCTCACCGGAGGTCACTGCCTCGATCCGGCGGGCGCCGGAACCGACGGAGCCCTCCGAGAGGATCGCGAATGCGCCGATCTCGGCGGTCGAGCGCACGTGCGTCCCTCCGCAGAGCTCCGTCGAGACGCCCTCGATCTCGACGACGCGGACGATGTCGCCGTACTTCTCGCCGAACAGCATCATCGCCCCGAGCTTCCGGGCCTCGTCGATCGGTGTCTCGAAGATGTGGAGCGGGTGGTTCTCGAAGATCGCGCCGTTGACCCGGTGCTCGATCGCGTCGCGCTCCTCAGGCGACAGCTGCTGCGTGTGGGTGAAGTCGAAGCGCAGCTTGTCGGGCCGCACGGCCGAGCCGGCCTGCTTGACGTGGTCGCCGAGCACCTCGCGCTGAGCGCCTCCTGGAGCAGGTGGGTGGCCGTGTGGTTGGCCATCGTCGGGAACCGGACGCTCCAGAGTACGACCGCTCGGACGCGGGTCCCGGCCGCGAATCCGGTGCCGCGAAAGATGAGCACCTGGTCGTCCCCGACCCTGTGCGCCTGGACGAGCTCGGCCCGCGTCGCGGGATCGCTGTCGATCTCGATTACCCCTCGTCCGAGACCTGGCCGCCGCCGGCCGGATAGAACGGCGACTCGCGGAGCTTGGCCAGGAATGTGCCGTCGCCGAGCTCCTCGTAGGCGTAGAGCTCGGTGAGCACGTCGCCCTTGTGGTAACCGACGAACTCGCTCGGATCGTGCGCCGCGGCGAAGTCTGCCGCGCGCTGCGTGTCCGACTCGCCCCCGGCGCGGGAGATCGTCACGGTGCTCCGTCATCCGGCGCGCGGTAGTCGTCGACGTCGACCGGCTGGCCACGCTCCTCGGCGAGCTCGACGGTGAGCTCGAGCGGGAAGCCGTACGTGGCCGCGAGCGTGAACGCCTCGTCACCCGAGATCGACTCCTTGCCGGCGAGCTCCTCGAAGACCTTGAGCCCGCGCTCGAGCGTCTCGCGGAACCGCTCCTCCTCGGCCTTGACGACCCGCTCGATCTCGGCCTGCGTGCTCGACGACCTCCGGATACCTCGCGCCGACCTGCTCGATCGACGATCGCGGGAGGCGATAGACGCCCTCGAGCCCGATCCGGCGGGCCTGCAGCGACGGCACGGCGGATCAGCCGCCGGAGGACGTAGCCGCGTCCCTCGTTCGCGGGCGCGATCGCCCTCGGCGATGAGGAAGTCATCCCGCGCCCGTGGTCGCTGAGCACGCGGTGCGCCTTCGTCGCCTGCCTCTGACGACCCGTAGGCGACGCCGGACTCCTGCTCGATCCAGTCCATGATCAGCCGGAAGCCGTCGGTGTCGAAGATCGAACCGACGTCCTGCAGCAGCATGGCCCCGCGCTCGAGGCCGAGGCCGGTGTCGATGTTCTGCTTGCGGCAGCGGCGTCAGCTTGCCGTCGGCATCGAGGTCGAACTCCATGAAGACGAGGTTCCAGAACTCGAGATAGCGCTCGCAGCGCTCGCAGTTCGGGCCGCAGTCGGGGTCGCCGCACCCGTGCTGCTCGCCGCGGTCGTAGAACATCTCGGAGCAGGGGCCGCACGGGCCGGTGTCGGCCGCCTGCCAGAAGTTCTCGGAGCGCGGCAGCCCGACGATGCGCTCGCGCGGCAGGCCGACGGCGAGCCAGCCCTGGACGGCCACGTCGTCCTCCCCGAGCCCGAGCTCGGGGTCGCCGGCGAAGACCGTGGCCCAGAGCCGGTCGGGCGGAAAGCCCATCTGCTCGGTGACGAACTCCCAGGCGAACGGGATCGCCTCGCGTCTTGAAGTAGTCGCCGAACGAGAAGTTGCCGAGCATCTCGAAGAACGAGGCATGGCGCGCGGTCGAGCCGACGTCGTCGAGATCGGCGTGCTTGCCGCCCGCACGCATCACCTTCTGCGAGGTGACGACACGTTCCGAAGGCGGCGTGTCGAGGCCGAGGAACCAGCGCTTCATCGGCTGCATCCCGGCGACGATGAAGAGCGTCGACGGGTCGTCCGCAGGTGGGATCAGCGGCGCGGACGGGCGCCGCAGGTGCCCCTTCGACTCGAAGTAGGTGAGGAAGCCCTCGCGGAGCTCGGCGGTCGTGCGCATCACGCGATCGTACCGGCGCTCAGGCCGATTGCCGGGCGATCCCGGCGGTGCGCAGCCAGTCGGCGACGAGGACGCCGACCTCGGCGCCGAGGTCGGCGAAGACCGCGTGGCGCATTCCGTCGATCAGCCGCACCTCGGCCTGCGGGATCGCCTCCCCCAGCTGCTCGGCGCAGCGCTCGTTCCCCTCCCGCTCCTCGGCCGGCTCGGTGGCGAGCAGGAACAGCGTCGGGATCCCGGCGGCGGCGATCGCCGGCCAGGCGGTGCTCGCGCGGCCCTGCATGAGACCGACCCGTGCGGCGGCGAGCGCCTCGTTCGTCCCGAGCCACTGCAGGCCGTCCGGTGTCTCCGCGAACCCCTCACGCCAGGCTGCGAGCGTCCACGGCTGACCGAGGCGCTCGGCCCCGAGGATCGCAGCCAGCTCGTCCCAGGTCGCGGGCATCGTCTCCGCCTCGAGCTCGGCGACGAGGTCGTCGATTGTCGCGTCGGGGCTGGCTCCCGGCCAATCGGCGTAGTCGCGGTGCCCGCTGTCGAAGAAGACGAGCGCCGCGACGTCGTCCGGCCGGCGGGCGGCCGCGGTGATCGCGATCGTCCCGCCCCAGGAGTGCCCGGCGAGCACGACGGGGCGCGCCAGCTGGAGCGCATCGACGAGCTCCCAGAGGAGGTCTGCGAGACGCTCGATGCCGTACTCGTCGCGTGACAGCGCTTCCGAGCGGCCGAAGCCGGGCGCGTCGAGCGCGTACGGTGCGCATGCCCGCCTGATCGAGGGCGGGAGTCGCGACGTCGAGGAAGGAACCGTTCCCGCCGAAGCCGAGACCGTGCCAGAAGACGAGCGTCGCCCCGTCGGCGGGGCCAGAGGTGCGGACGCACAGCGACGCACCGGCGACCGAGACGATCTCGATCTCCACCGGGCTCAGGCGGCGGTCGGGCCGCCGCTCGGCGACGCGCCGGTGGGCGCTTCGTCGGGCGGGACCGGAGCAGGAGCAGGCTTGGCCACCGGTTCCGGCTGAGGCCAGGGGTCGGGCTTTGGCTCGTCCTTCGGGCGCGGCTCCGGCGCCGGTCGCTCGGTCTCCATGGGTGTGCGCCCGGCCGTGCGCAGATCCTCCCGGAGGTCGGCCTCTCTTTCGCGCGCAGCTTCCTTCGCGGCAGTCGTCGCATCGGAGAAGTTCTTCGATTTGCGGAACTGGGAGAAGCCGTGCGTGATGCCGGCGGCGAAGCCGGTCACTTTTTCGACCGGCGTCGTGATCACGGTCGAGATCGCTCTGACGGCCGTGTCGGCGCTGTCGGCCATCGAGACGGCGCTGTCGGTGACGGTGTCGGCCTTGTCGAGCTGGTAGTTGACGCGATCGACCGTGAACCCCGTCTTGACGATCACGGGCAGCAGGTCGCGCTCGGTGCCCTTGATGAGCGACGAGAGCCGCTCGAAGGACTGACCGAGGCGGAAGAGCATGAATGCCGCTGCGATACCGATCGCGACGAGGAAGATGGCGAGACCCCAGTAAGCGGCATCGCTGGCGGTCGAGGCGAGGAGTGTCATCGCGGTGATCTTACCCGGTTGCGCCGACGATGATGCCGGCTCCGACGATCGCACCATCGTCATACAGGACTGCGACCTGACCGGGTGCGACGGCGTGCACCGGTTCGTCGAGGATCAGCGAGAACCCATCATCCGTCGCCACGACGTCGGCGAGCACTGCGCTCGAGCGATAGCGCAGTTTTGCCTCCGCACGATCGACGGGTAGGTACAGACGGCCGCGCACCACGACGTGCCGTGCTTCGAGGGCCATCCGCGGGCCGACCACGAGCGTGTTCGTCACCGAATCGGAGCGGAGCGCAAAGACCGGCGCCCGGGCCGCAAGCCCGATCCCACGACGCTGACCCGGCGTGTAGCGCCAGACGCCGTCGTGGCTGCCGAGCACGTTCCCTTCCTCGATCTACGATCGGCCCGGGTCGACGCTCGAGACCCTGTCGCTCGAGGAAGGCGCGGTAGTCGTCGCCCGCGAGGAAGCACGCCTCCTGGCTTTCGGCCCGGTCGGCGACGGCGAGCCCGGCTGCTGCGGCCTCGCCGCGCGTGCTGCTCTTGCCCTGCTCCCCGAGCGGGAATGCGACGCGATCGAGCAGACCCGGGTCGACGGTCGCGAGCATGTAGGACTGATCCTTTGCGTCGTCCGTGCCCCGCGCGATGAGGCGGGTTCCATCCCGCTCGACGATCCGAGCGTAGTGCCCCGTCCAGAGGATTTCCGCGCCGGCGCGCTCGGCGAACTCGACCAGCGCGTCGAAGCGGAACTGACCGTTGCAGCGCATGCATGGATTCGGCGTCAATCCCGCCGCGTAGCCGTCGACGAACGGCTGGACGACCGCCGCGCGGAACGCGTCGCGGAGATCGAGCGTCACGTGGGGCAGCCCCAGTCGGTGGCAGGTCTCGCGTGCAGCGATCACAGCGTCGGGAGAGCAGCATGCTCGCTCGGAACTCGGGCCGTGCGGGTCGAGCCACAGTCGAAGCGTGACACCGATCGCATTCGGCGCGGCGCGGAGGAGCGCCACGGCGCTGTCCACGCCACCGCTCATCGCGACCGCAATTCTGCCGCGTGCCGGAGCTGCTGTGAAGACCGGCGCGATCGCGTTCGCAAGCGCGTCTGCGGCGAGCGTGGCTCCCGGGACCGCTGCTGCCTCGAGCAGCGTCAGCCCCTCGAGAGGTCGCTCGAGGCCCGGTGCATCGGCAGCGACGATGCGGTCGCCGTCGACCGTGAGTCGAACTGCTGCGTAGTCGTCGTCGCGAGCAGAGTCGCCGATGAGCTCGCGATGCGCCATCCAGGGAGGCTACCGGCACGGTGACGAGACGCCCGGGAGGCCCAGGGAGCTCCGTCTCGGGCGATCCGCCCATCGTGCCCCGAACCTCCAACCTCCCCCAGGGGGGCACCGAGATGCCCTGGAGACACGGTACCCGGCGAAACGTCACGCGTTCGTGCCGTGTCCGTGCCAGGAGTGCGCCCTTGCAGCGTGGTCAGGCGCGACGTCGTGACGGATGCGGCGGCGGCGCTGTGCCGCCGCGTGGCTGTGCTGTGCTGCGGCCGTGCTGCGGTGCGGCGGTGTCGTGAGGCGGTGCGCCCAAGCCTCTAGCTCTCCCGCGCCGCGACGACCTCCAGCCGGTTTCCCCACGGGTCGCTGACGTGAAAGCGCCGCTGCGTCGGGATCTCGGCATCGTCGGCCCAGCGAACTTCGACACCTGCGGCCGTCAGGGACGTCGCAAGCCGATCGAGCGAGGCGCCGGAGTCAAGGGAGAAGGCAGGGTGCGCCTTGGTGGCCGGTGAGAAGGGATCTTCGACGCCGATGTGCAGCTCGCCCGCTCCCCCGCGGAACCAGCACCCACCTCGTACTGCAAGCAGCGGCGGCTTCTCGACTTCCTCGAAGCCCAGCAGTCCACCGTAGAACGCGCGCGCCGCGTCCTCGCAGCCCGGAGGTGCAGCGACCTGCACGTGATGGAGTCCCGTGATCGCGCTCAAAGGGAGGGGCGGCCGTCGTACTCCGGCAACGGCTTGCCCGCGACAACAACGTACGTCAGCCCATCAGCGCCGGCGTTCACAAGCCGTGTCGACGCGGCGTCGACGCGCAGGTAGTCACCGGTGCCGAGGGCAACAGGATCGCCGTCGACGATCATCGTGCCGCTCCCTTCGAGCACGATGTAGACCTCCTCGTGGCCGGTCTCCACCTCATCGTGCTCGATGCCCTCGAGGTCTGCGGGAAGCCTGACTTCGTTGATTCCGAACGCCGTCGTGCCGAGCGACCGTCGCATCTTGAGGAAGACGCCGCGGAAGGACTCGATCGACGGATCATCACGATTCACCAGTGTGTATCCCATGCTGCAAGCCTATCGCTGATGTCGCGACGCCGCGACACGCTGCCGTATGCTCGGCAGTGGCAACGAAACCGAGCAGGGTTGCTCCACCCTGCCGATGAATCCCGGAGCCAATTGAGAACCTGGCGAACCAGGTGGGTGCGCTGTCAGCCTCTGGCAAAGCCTCCGCCGAACACACGCTCCCTTGATGAGTCTTGGTTCACGTTGAAACTCCGAGCCACGCACAGGGTCGAGCATGCTGAATTCTAGTCGAACGAGGTCAACCTCGATAGTCCCGGCCCGACTGGCGCGGCTAACTCTCTGGCGGCGCGGCGAAACGCCAGTCGATCTCCTGTGTGCCGTCCAGTCCGATCTCGCGGGCCAGTCGCTCGGTCATCTCGAACTGCCTGCCGGCGCTCTTGAGCCTGTTGTCGATCACCTCCGTCAGAACCGTCTGGCCGCCGAAGCGAATCAAGAGCTTCGCGCCACAGGGCAGCACGGGGTGCGAGACGCCGTAGGAGTTGCCGGTCAGGATCAAACCGCACGACGTCCGCTCGGCGTCGCCCGCCTGCCCGCGCGACGCCGCGAGGCCGGAATACCAACCTCCACCGGCGGCAACAGCGCCGGTCGGCGTGGGCGTTGCAGCGGCGTCGACGCTCTGTCGCTCGATCACTGCGAGGGCGATCACACCTCCGAGCAGCGCCACGGCCGCGAGCCCGAGCAGCCGCTGTGCCACCGCGGCGGGCACTAGTGCACCGTCCGGGGAGGACGGTGCTGCTCGGGCGAGCGAAAACCGAGCAGCGCGAGGACGCAGGGAGCTCCCATACCGGGTTGTACGCGTGCGACCGAGGACGAAGCGATGCGAAGCGTTTGCAGCCGGCCGAGCTGTGCCGTGTTCCCCGGATGGCGCACTAGCCGCCAGGTGCCTTCGGGGGTTCGACGACCCGCAGCCCGAGCTCCGCCAGCTGGAGATCGGTGATCGCCGACGGCGCACCGCTCATCGGATCGAGGCCGGCCTGATTCTTCGGGAACGCGATCACGTCACGCAGGTTCGCCTCCCCGGCGAACACCATCGTCATCCGGTCGATGCCGAGGGCGATGCCGCCGTGCGGGGGCGCGCCCATCGCGAGAGCGTCGAGCAGGAAGCCGAACTTCGCACGCTGGTCGTCCGGGCTCATCGCCATCAAGTCGAACACCTTCGCCTGAACGTCCGGCTCGTGGATCCTGAACGACCCCCCACCCAGCTCGTTGCCGTTCACGATCAGGTCGTAGGCGTACGCGAGGGCGTTCCCCGGATCGTCCGCAAACGTCTCGAGCCACTCGTCGGTCGGTCGTGTGAACGGATGGTGAACGGCCGTCCATCGCCCCTCGTCCTCGTCCCACTCGAACATTGGGAAGTCGGTGACCCAGAGGAACGTGAACGCGTCCTCGTCGATCAGGTCGAGCTCGGCACCGAGCTGGAGCCGAAGTGCGCCGAGAACGCGCGACGTCATAGCGCAGCGTGTCGGCAGCGAAGAGCAGCGTCTCACCCGGAGCCGGAGCGAGCGCCGCGAGCTCGGCCTCGGAGAGGAACTTCGCGATCGGCGAGCGGATCTCACCGGCCTCGTCGCGGATCACGTAGGCGAGCCCCTTGGCCCCGAGCTCCTTGGCGCGCTCCTCCAGCGTGGCTACCTCGGAGCGGGAGAACACGCGCGGCACACGCAGGAACCTCACGGCGTCCGCGGTGGCGAAGACGCCGAACTCCGAGCCTCGCGTCGCCTCGGTCGCATCCTCGATCTCGAGCGCGAACCGCGTGTCGGGCTTGTCGGAGCCGAAGCGGCGGTCGGCCTCCGCGTGGGTCATATGCGGGAACGGCCGTGGGATCTCGATCCCGAGGCACTCGCGCCAGACGGCGGCGAACGTCTCCTCCATGAGAAGGAACATCGCGTCTCGATCGGGGAATGCGGATTCCATGTCGAGCTGGGTGATCTCCTGAACGCGATCAGCGCGGAGATCCTCGTCGCGGAAGCAGATCGCGATCTGGTAGTAGCGGTCGAAGCCCGCGATCATGAGGAGCTGCTTCAGGAGCTGCGGGCTCTGGGGCAGCGCGAAGAACGAGCCCTTCTGGAGCCTGCTCGGGACGACGAAGTCGCGTGCACCCTCGGGGGTCGACTTGTAGAGGATCGGTGTCTGGATGTCGAGGTAGCCGGCCGCCTCCATCTGGCGTCGAATGATTCCCACCATCTTCCCGCGTAGACCGATGTTGCGCTGGAGCTTCTCGCGCCGGAGATCGAGCCACCGATAGCGGAGGCGTAGGGTCTCGTCGACGTTCTCCTCGTCGAGCTGGAACGGCAGCGGCGTCGAACGGGAGACGATCCGCAGGGTCGTGACCTGGATCTCGACGGAACCGGTCGGCAGATTCGGATTGACCTGATCGGTCGCGCGGGCGACAACCTCACCCTCGGCCTGAAGCACGAACTCGTTGCGGATCTCCTTCGCGAGCTCCGCGGCCTCCGGAGCGTGCTCGGGATTGATCACGAGCTGCGTGATGCCGCTGCGATCGCGGAGATCGACGAAGACGAGCCCACCATGGTCTCGACGGCGGCCCACCCACCCGGCGAGGGTCACGCGCGATCCGACGTGCTCCTCCCGAAGCTCGCCGCACATCATGTCTCGCCAGCTCATGCTGACAGTCTGCCCACGATGTCGGCGTGAGCGATCGGTTCGTCCACCTGGCCCTGGCGCCGGAGCGTCGCGCCGTCCGCCCGCACGACCACGATTGCGACGGCGCCGAGTCGCGCGGCCTGCGTCAGTTGCCCCTTCAACGACCGTGCTGCGAAATCGGTGTCGGCGGCCGTGCCACGGCGGCGGAGCTCGGAGAGCCACTGCGCGACCTCCGTACGTGGCGCTCCGTCCTCGAGCGCGAAGAAGACGTCGATGGACGGCGGCTCCGCGGTCACGCCTGCGTCCTCCATGGCGATCAGCAGCCGCTCGAGACCCGCGCCGAAGCCGACGCCCGGCGTAGGCGGGCCACCGATCTCCTCGACGAGCCCGTCGTAGCGGCCGCCTCCCGAGATCGTCGAGTTCTCGTTCTCCATCGGGCCGATGAACTCCCAGGTCGTCCGCGTGTAATAGTCGAGGCCCCGGACGAGCGTCGGAACCAGCGTGTAGGCCACCCCTGTGGCATCGAGATCGGCCCGTACGCGGGCAAACCTCTCGACGCATTCGTCGCAGAGCGACTCACCTATCTTGGGTGCCTCGTCGAGCGCGAGGCGCACGGCTTCGGGCTTCGCCGAATAGTTGTCGAACACGCGCAGCGGGCTCGTGGCAACCTTCACGCGCGTCTCTCCATCGAGCCTCTGCTCGTTGGTCGCGAGCCAGGAACGAAGCGCATCGAGATACGCAGGACGACAGGTACTGCAGCCGATGGAGTTCAGCTCGAGGTGGTAGGACGAGACGCCGAGCCGGTGGAGCAGCGTGTCGTAGAGCTGGATCAGCTCGGCATCGATCGCCGGGTCGTCGGTTCCGATCGCCTCCACCGACGCTTGCCAGTGCTCCCGATACCGGCCCTTCCCGGGCGCCCCGTAGCGATACATCGGCGCGATCGTGAACAGCTTCATGGGCTGCGGCTCACGATGCATGCCGTGCTCGACATAGGCCCGACAGATCGGCGCAGTGGCCTCCGGGCGAAGCGTGAGCGGACGGTCGGAGCGATCCGTGAAGCTGTACATCTCCTTCTGCACGACATCCGATCCCTGACCGGAGGTGCGGGCAAACAGAGCGGTGTCCTCGAACACGGGCGTCAGGATCTTCCGGTAGCCGTAGAGTGCGCAAAGGCTTTCGACCTCGCCGGTCAGCCGCTGCCAGAGGGGCATGTCCGCGGGCACGACGTCGTGCGTGCCCTTTGGGCGCTCGATCCGGCCGCTCATCCCGACGTCCTGGCAGCACGGAGGCCCGCGAGGTACGGGTTCGTCTGAAGCTCGACCCCGAGGGTCGTCTCCGGGCCGTGACCGGGATGCACCACCGTCGACGACGGGTACGAGTCGAGCAGGGTCGCTATCGAGGATGCGAGTGTCTCCCAGTCGCTCCCCGGGAAATCCGTGCGTCCAACCGACCCGGCGAAGACCACGTCGCCCGAAAACAGCTCTCCCTCCGCAAAGTAGGCGACGTGTGCCGGCGAGTGCCCTGGAACCGCTGTCACCGCGAACGTGATGCCGGCGGCGTCGATCGTCTCGCCACCGTCGAGCCAGACGTCGGCGGTCGCCGCGCGGATCGTGAGCCCGGGCGGCGTGAAAGCGTCCGGCTCCTCGATCAGGATCCGCTCGCCGGCGGGAGCGTAGACCGGCGCCCCCGAACCTTCGGCCAGGTCGGCAAGGCTCACGATGTGATCGAAGTGACCGTGGGTTACGAAGATGGCGGCGCAGTGCGCGCCTACGACGTCGAGCGCGCGCAGGATCGTTGCTGCGTCACCGCTCGGGTCGACGACGACGGCCACATCCGCCTCGGCCGAGGCACGCACGACGTACGTGTTCGTCCCTATCGGGCCGAGTTCGAGTTGGTCTACGGCTAGTGACATCGCGTCGAGTGTAGAGGCTCGTCGGCGGCCGGTAGCGCCTCGAGGAGCTGTGGAAGACGCCTCGCTTCAAGCAGGGCTGGGTTTCGCGCCCCGGACGCGATACGGTGCGCCCGTGCAGACATGGAGTCTTCTCGAGATCGAAGCACCCGAGGGAATCCGATCGCCTTCGGTTCTCCACTCCGAGGATGCGCGCGCGATCTCCCTGCGACTCTTGCCGGGCCAGGCACTCGGTGACCACCGCGTCCGTGAGCGCGCGTGGGTGACGGTCGTCGAGGGCGAGGTCGAGGTCGTCTGCGGTGCGACGCGGGCGGTCGCAGCCGCGGGGACGCTCGTGATGTTCGACCCGGGCGAGGTGCACTCCGTCTCGAGCGCAGCCGGTGCACGGCTGCTGCTGCTCCTCGCGCCGTGGCCCGCAGCTGGACACTACGCGGACGGCGAGAACTCACAGCAGGCGGAGTGACGACACTCCGAGACGCCCGCTCTTCTAGCTCCTGTTGAGCCGCTTCTGCTGCTGCCGCCAGACGATCCTGTCCATGAAGTAGCTGAACGGGATGAAGACGGCGAGAAGCAGGATGCTCTGGACGAACGCGCCCGCGTACGTGATCTTGTCGCCGCCCAGGAGGAGAACGGTGGCAAAGAAGATCGGCGCGAAGATGGCACCGCGCTTGAGCACCTTCCGCCAGGAGGGCGGCTGCGCCCTGCGGCCACCACGTGCGCTCCCCTTCGCCGAGGACGTCGACTTCTGGGCCTTCGAGACAGTGCCCTTGCTGCCGCGCCCAACCGGCTTCCGGGGTGCTTCCTCCTTCTCGACCGGGCGCTCGACGCCGTCCTCGTCCATGAAGACGAGCTCGTAGTCGTGTCGCTTCTCCTTGGCGCGTCGCTTGCGTTGCTTCTGGGTTGCCATCAGAGGGAGTATGCCGTTCGGCGGTATGCCACCGCGCCGCCCTCGATCACTGTGTCGACGACGTCGCCCGCGAGGTGGTAGGCAACGTGGCGCCAGTCCAGGGCCTCGAGGAGGACGATGTCCGCGGTGAACCCGGGGCTCAGCCGGCCGATCGTGTCCGCCCGACCGAGCACGTGCGCCGCGTTCACCGTCGCGGCGACAAGGGCTTCCTCGGGGGCGAGGTGGAGCTGTGTGCAGGCGAGCGAGAGAACGAGGGGAAGGCTGTCGCAGAACGCACTGCCCGGGTTGAAGTCCGTCGCGAGCGCGATCAGGCCGCCCGCGTCGGCGAGCTCGCGCGCCGGCGGCATGGGTCGCGAGAGGAAGAGCGCGCTCGCCGGCAGGAGCACGCCCGTGACGTCGCTTGCGGCGAGCCGAGCGACACCGGCCGGACCCGTCGCTTCGAGGTGATCGACGGAACGCGCACCCAGCTCGATCGCGAGCTCGATCGCGCCGGACTCGGTGAATTGATCGCCGTGCAGCCGCAACGCGAGGCCGGCGTCGGCGCATGCCTCGAGATACCGGCGGGCCTGCGTTGCGTCGAACGATCCCCGCTCCAGGAAGACGTCGGCGGCCTCGGCGATCCTGGCTGCCTCCGGCAGAACCTCCTCGAGAAGAAAGTCCACGTAAGCGTCCGCCGACTCGAACTCGGGCGGCACGGTGTGTGCGCCGAGCCACGTGGGCACTCCCCCCGCGGCACGAATGGCCCGCAGCTGTGCCAACTCCGTGTCGTGGTCGAGGCCGTAGCCCGACTTCCCCTCGAACGTCGTCGTGCCGTGGGAGCGCATCCATCCTCGATGCCGCATGGTGATCCGCGTCAGCTCGGCCTCGTCTGCGGCACGCGTCGCCCGCACCGTGGAGAGGATGCCGCCGCCGGCCGCGTGAAGCTCCTCGTACGATGCTCCGCCTGCCCTGAGCGAGAACTCGTTGACCCGATCGCCGCCGAAGCACGCGTGCGTGTGGCAGTCGACGAGGCCGGGAATCGCGCACAGACCCCGGCCGTCGAACTCTCCCGCATCGGCGGAAAGCTCCCTGGAAAGTTCGGCCATCCGCCCCACGCTCTCGATCCGCCCGTTGCGGCAGAGGACGTACGCGCTCTCGATGATGCGCACGTCGCGCAGCGCCGCGCCACGAAGCGGCCCCCCTGTGCCGGCCGGCGTCGCAACCTGAGCGAGGTCGCGAATCAGCAGCCCGGTCATCGCCCGCCACGGGTCGTGGCTGGCCTGGCCTCATCACCGCGGACGCTCGGCAGATCGAGGCCCCCGGCGCGTGCGGCGTCGAGCGCCTCTGCGTAACCGGCATCGGCGTGACGCATGACGCCGGTGCCCGGGTCGGCTGCGAGCACACGTTCCAGCCGATCCGCGGCGCCCGAGGTCCCGTCCGCAAGCACGACCATGCCACTGTGGATGGAGTTGCCGATCCCGACGCCGCCGCCATGGTGCACGCTCACCCACGTCGCACCGGCCGCGGTGTTGAGCAGCGCGTTCAGGATCGGCCAGTCCGCGATGGCGTCGGAACCGTCGAGCATCGCTTCTGTCTCGCGGTAGGGCGACGCGACCGAGCCCGAATCGAGGTGGTCGCGACCGATCACGACGGGGGCCGAAACACGCCCGGTGCGGACGAGCTCGTTGATCGCGAGCCCTGCTTTCGCGCGGTCGCCGTAGCCGAGCCAGCAGATCCGAGCGGGCAGGCCCTGGAACGCGACCTTCTCGGGGGCCATCGCGAGCCACCGCTGCAGAAGGATGTCGTCGGGGAACAATCCCTGGAGCTCGCG
This sequence comes from uncultured Thermoleophilia bacterium, assembly GCA_963741655.1. Taxonomy (GTDB): domain Bacteria; phylum Actinomycetota; class Thermoleophilia; order Gaiellales; family Gaiellaceae; genus Gaiella. The sequence goes on along the minus strand of CAVUIQ010000009.1, from coordinate 202,132 downwards.
GTCGATCACCTCGATGTCCGCCGGGTCGCCGGAAAGCACGGCCCATCGAAACGGCCCGATACCGCGGCAGAAGAGCGGCCTGATATAGGCCGGGACAAAGCCCGGGTATGAAAACGCCTCGGTCAGCCCTCCCGCATACGCCTCCCCTCGCAGATTGTTGCCATAATCGAAAACATAGCACCCCATCCGGACGAAGTCGCACATGGCGCGGACATGCGTCACGATCGACTGCGATGCAAGCTCCAGGTAGCGCTTCGGGTCTCGCTCACGAAGCGCTGCCGCTTCCTCGAACGGCACCTCCGCCGGCACGTAGCCCGTCAGCGGGTCGTGAGCGGCCGTCTGGTCGGTGACGAAGTCGAAGTGCTCACCCCGCGCGACGAGCTCCGGGAAGACATCCGCCGCATTTCCGAGCAGGGCAACCGAAAGAGGAGTCCCCGTCGCCGCGGCCGCACGCACTCGCGCCACGGCGTCATCGAGCGATGACGCCTGCTCGTCGACATATCGCGTTGCGAGCCGCCGGTCGATCGACCGCTGGTCGACCTCCACGCAGAGAATCGCGGCACCAGCCATCGTCGCCGCAAGCGGCTGGGCACCGCCCATGCCCCCGAGGCCCGCGGTCAGCACGGTGCGCCCGGACAGGTCAGCGGAGCCGAAGTGCACCTCGCCCGCCGCGCAGAACGTCTGATACGTCCCCTGAAGAATCCCCTGCGTCCCGATGTAGATCCACGAGCCCGCCGTCATCTGCCCGAACATCGTCAACCCCTCGGCCTCGAGCCGACGGAACTCGTCCCAGGTCGCCCACTTCGGTACGAGCAACGAGTTCGCGATCAGCACTCGTGGCGCACCTGCGTGCGTCCGGAAGACGCCAACCGGCTTCCCCGATTGCACGAGCAGCGTCTCGTCGTCGCGAAGCCGCAGGAGCGTTGCGACGATGTCCCGGAGCGCCTGATGCGATCGTGCAGCGCGCCCCGAGCCGCCGTAGACGACCAGATCCTCAGGGTGCTCCGCAACCTCGGGATCCAGGTTGTTGAGCAGCATGCGGAGCGGCGCCTCGGTCTGCCACGAGAGCGCATTGAGCTCGCTCCCGCGTGGGGCCGTTATCGCCGAGAGATCTCCACAGAGAGTCTCGACCCGTTCATCGACCTGCGTCATGACTCTGTTCCCCCCGTTCCCGCGCCACGCCCGCGCCCATTGCCGTTGACCGCGCCGTTCACCGTTCCGCTCGCCCGGCCGACCCCCGGGCGCGGAGCCTCCTCGGCACCCGTCACCGCGACGTCGGCTGTCGATGCGCCCGAGGCCATCGCAGCAAGCTCGCGCTCCCGGATTCGACGGCGAAACTTCCACCAGCTCCAGCCGGTTGCGCCGAGCCAGAAGATGATCGCGGCGACGGCCGCCTTCGCAAGGCTGCCTCCCGTGACGCCAGCAAGCACGACCAGAATCACGGCCATGACGCCGTAGACGATCGCGGAATCGCGGTAGGGATGGGCCGGAAGCGGCCGCTCGTCGGACGCGCGGTGCGCCATCAGTAGATCTCCCCGCATCCCGCCTCGACCGCGGCGAGCAAGCTGCCGTCACGCACGGCGTCGGCGACGCGCTCGATGTCGGCGGACAGCGAGCGGTCCTCGAGCAGCCTCTCCGACAGCGTCCGGACATGGGCTCGCGCGGCTGCGACACCTCGCCCTGGCTGCAACGGTGCCAGGAACTCGACCGCCTGCGCACCCGCGATCAACTCGATCGCGAGAGACTGCTCGGCATTCGAGAGCACCTGCAACGCCTTGAGGCCGGCGGCGTTACCCATCGAGACGTGATCCTCCTGCCCGGCACTCGTGGGAATCGAGTCCACGCTTGCCGGATGCGCGAGGACCTTGTTCTCGGAAACGAGCGATGCAGAAACGTACTGCAGGATCATCATTCCCGAGTTGATCCCGCCCTCGCGCGTGAGGAACGCCGGCAGCCCCTCCGAGAGGCTCGGGTTGACCATCCGCTCGACCCGGCGTTCGGAGATGCTCGCCAGTTCGGCAACCGCGATGGCCAGGCAGTCGAGCGCAAAGGCAACGGGCTGTCCGTGGAAGTTGCCGTTCGAGACGATCTCGCGTTCCTCGAGAAGGACGAGCGGATTGTCCGTGGCCGCGTTGATCTCGATCGAGACGGTCCGCTCCACGTAGTCGAGAAGGTCGCGACTGGCGCCGTGCACCTGGGCGGCACAGCGGAGCGAGTACGCGTCCTGCACCTTGTCGCACCACCGGTGGGATTCGAGTATCGCCGATCCCTCGAGCAGGAGGCGCACGTTGGCGGCAGAGGCGACCTGGCCCGCATGCGGCCGCGCGGCATGGATTGCCGGATGAAAGCTCGTCAGCGAGCCCTGGAGCGCCTCGAGCGACATCGCGCACGCCACGTCGGCCGTTCGGACGAGTCGGAGAGCCCGACTCAGCCCGAGGGCAGCCATCGCCGACATGAACTGCGTGCCGTTGATGAGAGACAGCCCCTCCTTCGCCTGCAGTCGCACCGGCTCGAGCCCGGCCGCTGCAAGCGCTGCAGCACCGGGCATCCTGACCCCGTCGAGGAATGCCTCCCCCTCGCCGACGAGCGGCAGAGCGAGGTGCGCGAGAGGCGCAAGATCACCGCTCGCGCCGACCGAGCCCCGCGCCGGGACATACGGAACGATCCCTGCGTTCAGAGCATCGAGGAGCAGCTCCACCGTCTCGACGCGCGCGCCGGAGTACCCCTTGGCAATCGCATTGGCCCGCAGAACCATCGCCGCACGCACGACCTCGTCGGGATAGGGAGCACCCACGCCGCACGCATGGCTCCTCAGGAGCCTCAACTGAAGCTCCTCGGCCTGATCGTCGGGAATCGACTCCGAGACGAACCGCCCGAAGCCGGTGTTCACCCCGTAGGTGTGCTCGCCCCGGAGGTCGTGGAGAAGTCCGCGGGAGAGACGCATCCGGTCGACGGCGCTCGTGGCGAGCGCGACGTGCCGTCGGTCGACTGCGACGTGCCAGACGTCGTCGACCGCGAGATCCTCGCCGGTCAGAAGGAGTGGGCTCGTCACGGACAGCGAGTGTATTCGCACCGCCGCAGATCCGTTCGCATCGATCGCGGTGCACGGGAACATGGCCCTGGACAGGCTGACGACGTACGTCGACGCGCAGGTTAGCGCCGTGTGCGGCGTATCACTTTGAACAGGAAACAGCATCGTTAGGAGACGCCGTACTACTGAATCAACGCGGTAGTGGGGTCACGCGGCGCACCCGCTCGCGGCCTGCTTCAAAGTCGGCGTTCGAGCACCCTGCTGTCCGGCAACTCCGCGAGCCCGAGCGCAGCTGCCGGAGCGACCGCCGCCTCCGGGAGAAGGCCGACGAGCTCGCTCGGCCCTACTTCGACCCCGCGACGTGTTGCGAGATCTCGCACGCACTCGACGACGTCGACAAGCGGTGCGGCATCGACGTCGATCACGTTCAGCGATACCTGCACGCGGCCGCTCGCCGGCAGCAGCAGGCCGAGCGCCTGAACGCCGCGCATCCCGCCGCCCGACTCCCGCACCGCGGCGGCGATGGCGTTCGCATCCTCGAGCGTTCCCGTCGCGAGGTCGATGTTGAACGCGATCAGGAGCGGCCGCGCGCCCACGAGAACGCCACCCGCGCGCGGATCGAGATGCGTTGGCCCAAACGATGGCTTCACGTCGCCCGCGTCGATCCGGCGCTGCAACTCCGCAGGCCCGCCCTGCCGGAAGAAGGCGGGCCGCTTGCCATCGCCGCTCTCGCCGTACAGGAACACCGGAAGACCGAGCTCGGCTCCGATCCGCTGCCCGAGCACGAGCGCGGCCTCCTGCGCGATGTCCATCTGATCCGCCCGGATCGGCACGATCGGGACGACGTCAGCCGCCCCGATGCGCGGGTGAATGCCATCGTGCTGTCGGAGGTCGATCAGCTCGGCGGCCCGTGCGGTGCCGGCGAGAAGCGAGTCGACCAGAGCGTCAGCCTCCGCGACCACCGTGAAGACCGAGCGGTGGTGGTCTGCATCGGAGTGGATGTCGAGCACTCGACCCCGGTTTCCAAGCGCCTGGGCAATCGAGCCGATGATCGCCGGGTCACGGCCTTCGGAAACATTCGGAACGGATTCGAGGACCGGCACGGATCTACTCTACGGTTGCTGGGAATGGCAGCCAAGACAGAGGATTCCTCGCGCGCACCAGACCGGCGCTACCGATCGATCGCCTCACTTCAGAGCGATCTCGCGGGATGCCGTCGCTGCGGGACGGCCGGCTTCTCGATCGAGTCACGACCAGTGATTCAAGGCGCAGCAGGACGACGAGCGTATCTCTACGGGCAGGCGCCGGGAATCGTCGAGGGCGCCGCCGGCGCACCGTGGCAGGGTCGAGCCGGTCGCACGTTGCGTGCGTGGCTCGAGCTCGACGAGGAGACCTTCGATGCGACGTTCTACTGCGCATCGGTCACGCGCTGCTACCCGGGCCGTGTCTCGGGCCGCGGCGATCGAACGCCGTCGCCCACAGAGCGGCGCCTCTGTGCACCGTGGCGCGTCGAGGAGCTTCGACTCCTCCGCCCCACGCTGATCCTCACGGTCGGCGGCCTTGCCGCAGCCGCAATCGTCGGGACGCGAACACTGACCGAATGCGTCGGCAAGAGCTACCTCTCCGAAGACTCGATCGTGATCCCGCTTCCCCATCCCTCGGGCGCGAGCGCATGGCTCAACGAGGCGACGAACCGACGGCGACTCGGCAAGGCGCTCACCCACGCTCGGCGCGAGATCACCAGGCTCGACGACCCTCGCTGACCCGCGGCCTGCGGGTATGCGACGATGCCCTTCGATGACACGCAGGCCGACACCCGACGTGCCGTGAGCCCGCTCGACCCCGAGATCGAACAGCGGATCGACGGGCCGGTCTCCTCAGAGGCCGTCCGCGAGACGCGCATGACACCGGCCGAGGCGATCGAGGGGATGCGCATCCGCTTCCCGGAGCGCGGAAACAAGAAGCTCCGCCGCGTCATCGATCGCGCGAACGCTGACCCCCAGTTGAGGGCGTGGTGGCACGTCTCGAACGTCAACGCTGTCGCGCGGATGCAGATCAACGATCACTCGTGGGTCCATATCCAGGTTGTCGTCAACATCGCGCTGAAGCTCCTCCGCCAGCTGACGAAGCACGGCGTCGAGCCGTCGGCGGTGCGCGACTACGGGATGACGAACGAGGATTCCGAGGTCATCGTTGTCCTCTCGGCGCTGATGCACTGTGTCGGCATGTCGGTCCACCGGCGCGGCCACGAAGACTTCAGCCTCTTCCTCTCGGAGCCGAAGATGCGTGAGCTGCTCGACGGTATCTACGACGAGCCCGAGCGCACCGTGATCATCTCGGAGGTGCTGCAGGCGATCACGAGCCATCGCTCCGACGGGGAGCCGCTTGCCCTCGAGGCCGGTATCCTCAGAGTCGCCGACGCGCTCGATATGGCCAAGGGACGCTCGAGGATTCCGTTCGAAGCCGGCTCGGTCTCGATGCACTCGCTCTCCGCGGCAGCGATCGAGGAGGTCACGATCGAGGACGGCGACGAGAGGCCGGTCAAGATCGGGATCCTCATGAACAACTCGTCGGGCCTGTTTCAGGTGGATGGCCTGCTGAAGGCGAAGTTGCGCGGCTCCGGCCTCGAGCCCTACGTCGAGGTGATTGCGCACATCGACACGGAGAACGAGAAGCGACTCGTCTCGGTGTACCGACTCGACCTCTGACCTCTGACGGCCGCAGGCGAGATTGCTACCATCCCGCGCGAGCCCTGCGGGATCGTCTAATGGTAGGACGCCGGATTCTGGTTCCGGAAGTTGGGGTTCGAGTCCCTGTCCCGCAGCCTCTCACGATTGTCCGAGTCGCCCCCGAGAGGGGGCCTTTCTGTTGTTCGTATCGACAACGCTCGTGACAGCATTTTCAAGGGTTTTGTAAGGGTTTCCACTCGCACTTGTGCGCACTTCGCTACCGTGTTGGCAACGAGAGACACGAGCGGGTCGCTTTTCGCGCGGCGCCGTGAGCCCTGTCCCCGAGATGGAGGTCAGATCTGAGAACCCTAGCGATGGGTGCGTGCGCCCTGATTCTGTTGGTGCTGCCGGCGACGGCCCAGTCCCAGTCCGACGCGCGACTCGGTGCGCAATTGACGCATCACCTGAGCACCATGAAGAAGGATCGACAGGTGCTTCGATTTCTCGAAGCGCATGCCTGGCTCCTGGACGACACTCGCTATGCCGCGGAAGCGAAGCGGCAGCTGCGAATCCACACGTTGAGCCTCGAGCGCTCCGAGCGCAGGGCAGCCGCGACGCGACTCGCGATTGCCCAGGCGGCAAAGGCGCGGCAACTGGCGGCACGGGCGGCCGCGAGCCCTCCGAAGGTGATCTGCCGGGTGTTCGGGTCCTACTGCGGGCAGGCGGTCGCCGTCTCACGATGTGAGTCAGGCCTCAGCACCGGTGCCCAGAACGGTCAGTATCAGGGTCTGTTTCAGATGGGCTCGAACGAACGCCGCATCTTCGGACATGGCCCAACGGCCCTCGCGCAGGCGAAGGCCGCGCACCGGTACTTCGTCGCCTCGGGCCGGGATTGGAGCCCCTGGTCCTGCAAACCCTGGACGTAGCGGTACCGCAGGTTTCGTCTGCAAAGTGCGGAACCCGGTGGGCCGGCCGGGTTCCCACGCAGGCCTGCACGTGCTAGGTGTCTGGTCATGACCTGGCCCCGACGGAAGAGCGAGCGTCTGAAGCCGCTCGATGAGGCGGCGGCGTACGCACGCTGCCACGGTGACCGTGACGAGACCGTCCGAATCGTGAAGCTCCCGCCTCGGCGTGTCCGGTACGACGCCTTGCTCACAACGGGCGAGGAGATACGCCGTGGCCTCGAGGCGCGGCTCGACGGGCGCGACGGCGAGAGCGGACCGGTCGCGGCACCGTAGGCCGTTCGACCACGCTCTGCCAGAGCGATCGCCGCGACGTTCGGTACACTCCCTCGCCGCACGGCCCATTCGTCTAGTGGCCTAGGACACCGCCCTCTCACGGCGGCGGCACGGGTTCGAATCCCGTATGGGCTATAGAGCAGTACACCCTGGAAGAAGCGCGAACAGCCTGGACGAGCCGTTTTCGGCGTATCCAGTGGGATGCGGCCTGTACGAGCGCCTGCTCGTCCGTGTCGGAAAGTCGCGAAAGCTCGCCGCGTGCCCCAACGGTGCCCCCTGAACGTGGGACGAATTGATCTGGGCGACGGTGGCGCGAAACCGGCATGAAACCCGAGCTACCACCGGGAGTAGGTTTGGATCAGGTGCCGTGCCGCAGCGTCGATCTAGGGTGTAACTTCCGCACGGAGCGCGTCCATGCAACCCAGGAGATGGAGGAATGATGGCAGATGCGAATCTCGTCCTTGTGGTCGGCACGTACTCGGTGACCGGGGCGGCAGCCGATGACTACAAGGCGCTGAAGGCAGGAGAGGACGCCGGCGACTACTTGGTCGTAGGGGCCGTCGTGTTGAACCGTGACGCCAGCGGCAAGGTGGACGTGGCCGAGCACGACAGCGGTGCCCACGTCGGCGGTGGCGCTGTTCTCGGCGGGACTGCCGGGTTGGTCGTCGGGTTGTTCGCGCCGCCGCTGCTGGCGGCAACCGCTGTCGGAGCCGGGATCGGCGCGGTCGTTGGCAAGCTCAGCAAGAAGCACCAGGAGAAGGAGTTGGGCGTCGAGATGGAGGAGTATCTGCCTCCGGGATCGTCAGCGATCGTTGCAGTCGTTGACGACGTGTATGCCGACAGGGTCGAGGCCGCGCTTGCCAACTCCGACAAGCGGATCAACAAGGCCATCGACAAGGGCGACTACGACGAACTCCAGAAGGCGATCGCCGAGTCGTCAGACGAAGTTGCGAAGGCTGTTGACTCCTAGCTGACCGGGGTGAGGAGGGACGGCGGCGTGTCGCCCCTCCTCACCCTTCGGTTCACGCTGCCTCTGCGAGTGGCGGGTTCTGGTCGCCCCGCGCCCGGAGGATCGCCACGACCCCGACAACGAGGTAGCCGATGGCAGCCACCCGGGGGGCGAAAATGGCGAGCACGATGACGCCGACGTAGAAGCCGATGTTCGGCCCTGTCGCCATCGCTATCGCGTTGAACTCCTTCTCGCTCACCTCGGGTCTGAGGAGGTGGCGGTCACGGGCGACCGATCCCCAGAGGGCGCTGAGCAGGGACGAGATAACGAGGAGCGTTCCGCCGTAGAAGATGACTGCGGCCCGTTCGGCGTCGGTGTTGTGGATCGCTTCGGCCATCAGGCTGGTCGGGAAGGGCAAGAACGAGACTGCCATCAACAGCAACAAGTTGACCAACATCAGCCGCCTGTTGGCGTACTGCAAGCGCCGGAAGATGCCGTGGTGGGCAAGCCAGATCCCCCCGATCGTGATGAAACTCGTCGCATACGCGAGGTAGGAGGGCCACTGGTCGATGATGCCCCGCCAGAGGTTGTCGAACGCCGTCTCAGGCACGTTGACTTCGAGGATCAGGAGCGTGATCGCGATGGCGAACACGCCGTCACTGAACGCCTCAGTCCGGCCGGTGCCCCAGTAGTTCTCCACGGCAAGTCGGTTCGACCTCTGACCGTCGGCTCCTGCGCTTCCGACGCCTACCTACCGGCAACTACCGAACTCCCGCTGCCAGCACTCCGGGCAGAACATGCGGGGTCAGGTGTCGTGCCGCAGCGTCCACAGGACGGCGTGGTTCGCCATCTCCTGGCTCGGGTCCGCTGGCTCCTACGCTACCGTCTGATCGTTGATCGCGAGTGCGAAGCTGCTGGGTTCGCCTGGGAGTATACCGAGGTCGTGGCGCTTGCCGTTTTCCCATAGGTAGGCGTGACCCTTTCCTGTTGCGGCGATCTGGCCGCGTTCGTTAATAGCAGGGTGGTACTCGACATCATGGTTGCCGCCTGCGCGCGGGCGTCGAAGGAGGGCTTTGCGATCCACAGACGGTGTCGGCCGCATCCACGTTAAGGCGAACGCAGTCGAGGCTACTAACTGTCCCGACAGATCTGACCGCGCTCGTTGATCCCCGAGGCTCCTCCGGGCTGCCCCGAGAGGGCCGAGGTCGCTGAGCCGTCCGCCATCCCACAGGGCAGCGTGCACCCCGTGACTCACGTTGAACCTGTCGTACCCCGACGATCTGCCCTCGGTCGTTGATCACGGCAGCCACCGAACTTGCCGAGATCGCGCATCTTGCCGTTCTGCCATAGAAACGCGTGCTCCGCCCCGTTCTTCGTCGTGCTCTTGCCCACAACCTGCCCTCGGTTGTTGATCGCCGTGGCGAATCTCCGCTTCCCCCCAAGGGTGCCTAGATCGCGCACAGTCCCGTTCTCCCACAGCGCCGCACGACGAACTGCGGCCCGGCTCCCCGGACTCATGCTCCGACAATCTGGCCTCGGTCGTTGATCGCTGCGGCACGGCTCCCGAGGTCGCGTCCTCCCGAAAGGGTGCCGAGGTTGCGCATCTTCCCGTTCGCCCACAAGAACGCACGATACGAACCGTCCCTCGTCGTGCTGGTACCGACGACCTGACCCCGGTTGTTGACCCCGCTGGCGAAGCTCGTGCCTTCCTCCCCCGCGAGCGTTCCCAGATCGGTCATCACCCATCGCGTCGTCTGAACCGGAGCCGACCGCGCCACCCCGGACGCCCCAGCCGCGACAACACACCAAAGGAAGACGAGGACGACGGTCGGGAGCCGGACGCGTATTGACTTGGGATAGTGATCGTTCGTCAAAGCCTTCTGTTTCCCCTCAGAGGAGCCACGTCAGCGGGTCGGTGTCCAGAGGACGGCGTGCCACGGCAAGTACCGTGCTCTGCCCACGACGGTCAATGCGGGGGACCCGTTCGTCGCGTATCCCACGATCTGGCCGCGGCCGTTGATCCCGTTGGCACCGCTGTTTGCGAAGCCAGTCAGCCCGCCGATATCGGTCATCCTCCCTTCAGCCCAGATGAATGCGTGCGAGGAGGAATTGTTCGAGGTCAGGCTCTCGCCGACGACCGACCCGCCGTTGTTGATCGCGAAGGCGAAGCTATCGCTTTCCAGGGTGCCCAGGTCGGTCAGCTTCCCGGCCCTCCAGAGAGCCGCGTGCCCGGGCAGGTGGTCATTCCTTGTCTCGGCGAAGCCGACGATCGTTCCCTGCCGGTTTACGGCCTGTCCACTGCTGCCCGTGCCGCCAAGCGTCACGAGGAAGCGGAAGCGGCCCCGGTCGAGGAGCACACCTCGGGCTATCGCAAAACCACCCTTCGGGACGGGGCTAGGGGGTCTCTGAGCCGACGATCCGGCCGGAGTCGTTGATCCCGAACGGATCGGTCGAAGTGCCCCCCTTACGATCGAGATCGAGCATCCGACCCTTCTCCCAGAGAAACCCATGCGGCTGTCCACCGCCAGGACTCGGATTCGGTCCGCTCGACCCGACCATCTGACCACGATCGTTGATCGAATACGCGCAACTCCACCTGCCCGCGCGTGTTCCGAGATCTCGCATCTTCCCGTTCTCCCACAGAAACGCATGCCGATCGCCCGACCTCGTCGTGCTGCAACCCACGATCTGGCCGCGGTTGTTGATATCCGCGGCCCTGCTCAACAGGCCCCCAAGCGTCCCGAGATCACGCAATCTCCGCCCTTCTCCCACAAAAACGCATGCCCGATCCGCTCGCCAAACCTGGCGTCCCGCTCATCCTTCGTGTTCGTGTCGCTGAACCCGACCACCTGCCCACGATCATTAATCGCAGCCGCGGACGTGAACGTCTGGCGAAAGCCACCCAGGCTGCCGAGATCGACCACGCGATACTCCGCCAGCCCCGCCGCCGACGGCGAAGGCGCGCCGAGACCCGTGCACAGAACGAGGATCGCGACCGCAAAGCCAAGATAACCCGACCTACGCATCCCCTATCCTCCCGAGGGGTCGACCTTGCCACTCCACGGAGCCCGGGCAGTCACTCGAACCCACCCTCACCCCCCTCCCCGGCATCGCCAGCACACACCCGCAAACGACGGGCCAGACCAGCCAGCCGCTCGGACCCCTCACGCATCGGCCCATCATCTATCCCGAACCTGGCTCCGTCAATACGTCGGACGACGTACCGCCATCGACTCTACAAATGACTAACCCCCAACGCCGCGCGCCTGTCCACGCTCACTCCCCCATCAAGCCCCGAGCACATCGAAGAGCCGCTCCGCTGCACCTCCCGCGGCCCCGCAACCCCCCGCTGCCAGCACTCCGGGCAGAACACATGGAGCTCGCCCCACGCCTGTCTGACTCGGCGCGCGCCAATAGTCGTCGGGGTTCCTCCGCCGGGGCGAGGGGGCGCGAGCGCAGTTCGCGCATTGGATTGGTCCGTCCTCGGGCGGGGTACCCGCCCCTTCCACGCCTCTACGAGTCCTGCATCGCGTCAAGGCGCTCGGTTACGCCTTCGACGGTCGAGTCCTCGGCCATGATCCGTTCGAGATCCTTGCGGGCCATCGCCTTCTTGTTCTGTGCGAGGTAGTTGTCCGCCTCGTTCAAGCAGCGCGAGCGTGCCTGATCGCGGCGTCACGGCTCTTGGACTTCAGGGCCTCTTTCAGTGCCTCGTGGGCAGCGTCGAACAACCCCTCGTGGCGAAGCGCCATGCCCCGATAGCGCGAGACCGGCGGTCGTGTCAGGGAGCAACGAGCTCACGCAACTCGTGCAGTCCTGCCGAAAGAGCACGGTCGTCGGCCGAGAGGCGCTCGAGTGCCCAGTCGATTGCTTCCGCCTGCCCATCCGGGACCACGGTCCGTAAGGACGTAGCCGCCCTCTCGATGGACTCCTCGAGGAGGACGATTGCGTCGGCTGCGAAGGGTGACTCGGCCACTCCCCCCGGCACGGCGCGAAGTTCGTCGATCACACGTCGCAGTTCGCCGATCTGGACAGCGGCCGTCCGGAGAGCGGCATCTCCTGTCCGGCGCTCGAGGATAGCCGCGGCCACGGGATCAGTTCCGTTCGGCACCTGGTCCAAACCGCCAACGATCAGAGAAGCCAGATGAGAAGTAGGACAATGACGATGAGAGTGATGACTCCGCCACCGATATACACGGCATGCTCCTTCCTGAGGGTCAATCGTCCATCTCACCGTCGTACCCGGACGAGTCCAGCTTCAAACCCGCGAGCTGTCCTCTGCGCCGACGACGGTCAAGGTCGACGTGCAGGACGAGCCGGTGCGACCGCCACGCTTGACCAACCGAAACAACTGACATAGTTTGCAGGGATGGGCTGTCGCGTCGTCTGTTTCTCTGGTCCCCACGGAACCCACATGCACGAGATCGCCGCACAGGTCGCCGAGCGACTCGGATTCACGCTCGTCGACGAGGCGATCATCACGCGTGCCGCCGGCGAAGCCGGTGTCGACCCGCACGTCGTCGCCGACGTCGAGAAACGCCAGACGTTCATGGCGCGCCTGCTCGACGCCCTCTCGTCGAGCTCGGACGCGACGGGCCACGCGTTCTCGGGCGTCGCGAGTGTCTACTCACCGTCCGGACGTCCCGATGACCGAGGATCTCCGCGGCCTGATCCGCGCCGCGATCGAGGAGACATCCGCCCGCGGTGATGTGGTGATCGTCTCCCACGCAGCGTCGCATGCCCTCGCCGCCAACACGGAGGCTCTCCGCGTGCTCGTCACCGCCTCGCGCGAAACCCGCACCGCGCGACTCGTCGAGTCCTACGGCGTCAGCGAGGCGGACGCCACGCGCACCGTCGACGAGGCCGATGCCGCCAGGGCCGACTACCTGAAGCGGTTCTACGGAATCAAGCACGAGCTCCCCACGCAGTACGACCTCGTGGTGAACACCGATCGAGTGGGAACAGACGACGCAGTCGCGGTCGTCATGCGCGCCGCGGGCCGCTAGGCCTCGAGTGCGACTTCGAACGGTGTAACCCGGTCGGCGCGCAGTCTCGGCCGACCCTACTCGCTGACGCCCTGGAGCCAGAGCTCCCAGTCGCCGTACACGTCGAACGCCAGGCGGTCGGCTTCGGGCGGCTCGCCCCAGTCGCTTGCCGAAGGCGCCTTGATCGAGAGATGACAGCCGTCGAGCGAGGGTGTCGCGCCGTGCCAGTGCCAGACTCCGGCCGGGATCACGATCATCTCTCCCACCCTGAGGAGCTTGCGCTCCACGCCGATCCCGACCGCGATCTCGCCCTCGGTGACGACGAGCAGTTGGTCGACCGCATGGGTGTGGCAGTTCGTCCGACCGCCGGCGGGAAACCAGACCGAGAGCACCTCGAGCTCGGTGTCGTCGCCCGTCAGCTTGTGATTGCGGACCGCACCCTGGAAGTTCGCCGCCGGGCTCGGCTGCGAAAGCGCTTTCGTCGCCCGAAGGACCGGGATCGCCATGTGGTGGAACCCTACCGGCTGGTGAGCCGCGAACAGCTCGAGCACACCTCATTGCTACGATCATCGCCCGCTCGACGGGTCCCCGCGAGCGCCCCTGCTCAGATGGCAAACGACTCCGACGCCCTCTTTCCCTCCGGCCCGACGACGCGCCGCGGTCTACTCTCGGCCTTCAGCAGGAGGGCCGCGGAGGCTGTCCCGGTGCCGGACGTGCTCGTACCCCGCGGCCGGCTGTCGACCACTTCGACGAGCCGACCCCGGACTGGATCGACCCGATCCTCTCCGGCGACGACCTGATCGCGGAGATCGAGGCGTCGAAGGAGGAGACCGGGATGCACATCTGGTGGCTCGGTCAGAGCGGCTTCCTCGTGCAGGTCGCCGGGGAGCGCGTCCTGCTCGACCCGTACCTGTCGGACTCGATGACGGAGCGGTACGCCGACACCGAGACGCCGTACGAGCGCATCACAGGGCTCGTCGTCGAGCCGTCGCTCCTCTCCTTCGTCGACATCGTCACCTCGAGCCACGCCCACATGGATCACCTCGATCCGGAGACGCTGCCCCACGTGCTCTCGGGCGATGCGGCGTTCGTCTGCGCGGCCGGCAGCGAGCAGATTGCCGCCGAGCGCGCCGGACGCCTGCCCGACGCCGTGCTCGGGATCGACGACGACGCGGACGTTCGGCGACTTCTCGATCAGGGCCGTTCCCGCCTACCACGAGGGTGCTCCCGAGGCGGTCGGCTACGTCGCTCCGCAACGGCGCCTACGTCCTCTACCACGCCGGTGACACGCGCCGCGTGCAGGGAGTGGCCGAGGCGGTTCAGCCCCACGGCGCCGACGTTGCGATCGTCCCGATCAGCGGCAAGCACGGAAACATGAACGGCACCGACGCGGCCCGGCTCGCCTACGAATCGGGCGCGATCATCGCGATCCCGTGCCACTACGAGATGTTCCGCTGCGACACCGACAACACGAGGCGGTTCGTCGCCGAATGCTCCCGGCTCGGCCAGGAGTACCGCCTCCCCCGCGCCGGCGAGCGCATCACGATCGACTACGGCTTCTAGCTCGACCGCAGCCGAGCGCTCAGCGGGCGAGCCAGCCGCTGTCCATCACGACGGGCGAGCCGGTGAACGAGCGGCCGCCCGGCCCGAGCAGGAACGCGGCGACGTCCGCCACCTCGTCCGGCTCGAGCAGGCGCTTGAGCGCCTGCGGCTCGAGCAGGACGTCGCGGAGAGCCTCCTCCTCGCTGATCCCCCGACTCTCCGCGAGCGCGGCGATCTGGAGCGCCACGAGCGGCGTCCGCACGAACCCGGGACAGAGCGCGACGGCGCGGATGCCGTCGGCGCGCCCCCTCGAGCGCGAGCGACTTGACGAGCCCGACCGCACCGTGCTTTGCGGCGACGTAGCCGGCCTTGAACGGCGAGGCGACGAGCCCGTGCACCGACGAGACGACGACGATGCGACCCTCGCCGCTCTCGCGCAGGTGTGGCCACGCGTAGCGCGCGAGCAGGAACGGGCTCGTCAGCAGCACCGCGAGGAGCGCATCCCAGCGATCCTCGTCGAAGCTCTCGAACGGCGAGACGTGCTGGAAGCCGGCGTTCGCGACGACGCGCGTCGATCCCGCCGAACGCGTCGACCGCCGCGGCGACCGCCGCGCGGTTCCCCTCGCGCGTCGCCAGGTCGGCCGCGAACGGCGTCGCCCGGGCCGTCGGGATCGGGCGCGAGATCGACGGCGAGCACCTGCCACCCGTCGGCGACGAGCCGCTCGGCGATCGCACGACCGATCCCGCTCGCAGCTCCGGTGACGAGCGCGCGTCCGGAGCGTCATGGGCCTCCTCGGACGTAGATCACCTGGCCGCTGACGTAGGCGGCGTCGGCGGAGCAGAGAAACGCGATCACGCCGGCGACGTCTTCCGGCTGCCCGACCCGCTGCAACGCCGTCTGCGACGCCGACGAGCTCCTGGAATTCGTCGAACGACATTCCCATCCGCGCCGGCCGTCTGCTCGGTCATCGCGGTTGCGATGAAGCCCGGAGCGACGCAGTTGACCCTGATCCCGAAACGGCCGAGCTCGATCGAGAGCGTCTTCGCGAGACCCTGGATTCCCGCCTTCGCCGCCGAGTAGTTCGCCTGGCCCCGGTTGCCGAGCGCCGAGGTCGACGAGATGACGACGATCGAGCCGCTCTTCTGGCCGACCATGTGCGCCTGGGCCGCCTGGCGGCGAGGAACGTCCCCTTCAGGTGGGTGTCGATCACTGCATCCCAGTCGTCGTCCGACATCTTGTGGACCAGGTTGTCGCGCAGGATCCCGGCGCAGGTGACGAGGATGTCCAGTCGGCCGCCCGGCTCGACGGCGACCGCGACCGCCGCCTCGACGTCCTCCCGGGAGGTGACGTCGCAGCGCACGGCGCGACCGCCGATCGCCTCCGCCGTCTCCTCGGCCGCCGCGAGATCGAAGTCGGCGACGACGACGGTCGGCGCCGTCTGCCGCCAGGCGCGCGGCTGTCGCCGCGCCGATCCCGCGCGCTCCGCCCGTGACGAGCGCCGTCTGTCCGGCGAACCGACCGGCGCCGATCACTTCGTCCTCCGAAGTACTCTCGGCCGCGACCACGAGGACGACCTGCCGCTCCCCGGCCAACGCCGATTCCGTCCCATCCCGTCCCCCGTCAACTCGTCCACGTCGCTCATCTCCCTGTTCATCGTATGGTGGCGATCCTCTTGAATGCGCCGCACGCACTCACTCGACCCGGGACTGTCACCGGCATCCGTCGAAGGCGTCGGGCTCGCCCGTCCCTCAAGCGTGCCCCCAGCGCACAACGCTCGCAGCCCACGTGTAGCCGGTGCCTGCCGCGAGCAGCAGCACGAGATCGCCGTCGGCGATCTCGCCGGCGCGGACGGCACGGTCGAGCGCCAGCAGCGGGTCGACGCCGCTCATGTGCCCGGTGTCGTCGAGGTAGGCGGCGCGCAGCAGGGTCGACGCCGAGCGCGGCGACGATCTCGCTCGTGCATCGACCGCTTCATGTGGATCCCGCAGAGGTACGAGACGTCCGCGAGCGTGGCTCCCGACCGCTCGAGCGCCCCCTCGGCGGCGCGGACGAAGTTCGCCGAGCGACACCTCGTCGAGCCCGCTCTTCATGCTCGCACGGATCGGCGACGTCGAGGAAGTGGCGCCGGCCGTCGACGGTCGCGTGCGACGCCGGCTCGACGCTCCCGCCCGCGGGCACCTTCACCTGGAGCGCGAACGACCCGTCGGTGATCGCGTGCGAGCCGAGGAGCAGGTTCCGCTCGGAATCGGTCGTCAGGAGCGCGGCGACGGCGCCGTCGCCGAAGTTGAACATGAACCGCGAGCGCTGCGTTCGCGTAGTCGAGCAGGTACGACTCGCGGCAGGCGGCGACGACGAGCGCGCTCCGCAGCTCCGGCTCGGCGACGAGGTAGCGCGCGGGCCAGTCGCAGCGCCACCGGCGTGCCCATCGAGACGTTGTCGTACTCCACCGCGTAGGCGTTGGCGCAGCCGAGCCGGTGCGCGATCCACGGCGCCGCCTGCCACACGGCGTAGTCCTTCCAGCTCGAGCCGTAGTACATGACCATCCCGATCGAGCGCCGGGTCGATCCCCTGCTCCTCGAGCAGCCGCTCGGCGGCGGTGACGGCGAGATCGCTCACGTGCTCGTCGGGGGCCGCGATGTGCTTCCCGCGCAGCCCGAACTTCTCGACGACCACGCTGCTCCGGGATGCCGGCGGCGGCGCCGATCTCGGCGGCGGTCATCCATCGCTCCGGGCAGGTAGTGGGCGGTCGCAGCGAGCCCGATGCGATCGGTCACGCGGCCCCGTTTCGCGAGCCGATCGTGCGCGCGATGATCGCGTCGAGCTCCGCGCGAGACGTCCGGTCGGGCAGCGCGTCGCGGCCACCCCACAGGATCCAGCGCATCCCGATCAGCTCGCCGATCCCCATCAGCGCCCAGGCGAGCAGCTCGGGGTCTCCCGCGTCGATCTCGCCGGCATCCATCGCCTGGCGAAGCCCCGCGACGTAGCCGTTCGTCAGCCGCTCGTAGTGCAGCTGCAGGATCTCGGGCGAGACGAACTCGGCCTGGCGGATGATCCGGTAGAGCGCGGGATGCTCGGCCGTGAAGCGGAAGAAGGCCGCGAACCCGAGCTGCTCCTTCTCCACGCGCGTCGAGCCCTGCTCCGCCGCCTCCGTCATCGCCTGCCGGACCCGGTGGTTGAGGTCGATCACGAGCTCGTCGAAGATCTCCTTCTTGCCCGTGAAGTAGAGGTAGAACGTGCCCTGCCCGACGCCGGCCGCCTCGGTGATCTTCACGATCGACGCGTCGTGGTAGCCGAGCTCGGCGAACACCGCCTCGGCGGCCTCGAGCAGCCGCTGCCGCGTCCGCTCACCCCGCTTCGACAGCGGCCTTGCCGTCGACCCCCGTGATCGTGTCGGTCACCGAGCCTCCTCCCGCGTTCCGCAGCGCGCGCAGATTCGTCCTTCGCCACCTTGTTCATCGCCGACCGGGGCAACACCTCCAGGAAGCGGACCGCCGCGCGGCACCTTGAAGCGCGCCAGGCTGCTCCCGGCAGTAGCCGATGAGCTCCTCCTCGGTCGCCTTCGCTGCCCGGCGCGAGGACGACGAACGCGAGGCATGCCTCGCCCCACGCGCTCGTCCGGGACGCCGACGACCGCGGCCTCGGCGACCGCCGGATGCGTGTGCAGGACGGCCTCGATCTCCGCGGGATAGACGTTCTCGCCGCCCGAGATGACCATGTCCTTGATCCGGTCGACGATCCGGTAGTACCCCTCGCGCGTCGCGCTCGGCGACGTCGCCGGTGAGCAGCCAGCCGTCGGCGAACGCGGCGGCGGTCGCCTCGGGATTGCGCCAGTAGCCGGCGAAGACGTTCGGCCCCGCGGACGACGAGCTCGCCGGTCGCGGCTCCCTCGAGCAGGATCGCCGGTCTCGGGATCGCGGAGCGCCACGTCGACGTGCGGGTACGGCCTGCCGGCGAAGCCCAGCTTGCGCATCGCGTCCTCGGGGGGCAGGCAGAGCACGTTCGGCGCCGCCTCGGTCAGCCCGTAGCCCTGCACGATCTCCGACGCCCCGGTCGCGCCACGTCTCGAGCAGGGGCTCGGGCATCGGCGCGCCGCCGACGACGGCAAGCCGCAGGCTCGAGAGGTCGGCACTGCTCGAAGTGCGGATCCTGCGCCATGAACATGTAGGTCGCCGGGACTCCCATCATCGTCGTGACGCCGCGCTCCTCGATCAGCCGCAGCGCGCGGCCGGCGTCGAACGACGGCTCGAGCACGACCGTCGCGCCCTTCCACCAGGCGAGGAGCGGCTGCACGTTCCAGCCGCCGACGTGGAACTGCGGCAGCACCTGGAGCGACGACGTCCGTGTCGCGCAGGTCGGTCGATGAGGTCGAAGGAGAGGTTCGTCCAGAAGCAGTTGGCGTGGCGTCAGCACCGCGCCCTTCGGCTTGCCGGTCGTGCCCGACGTGTAGACGAGCAGGAGCGCGTCGCCGTCCTCGGCCACGTCCTCGACCTCGCCGTCGCCGCTCGAGCGACCGCATCGCCGAGCTGCTCCACGCGGCACGCTCGAGCCGATCGCGCTCGGCGAGCGCGTCGTGCTCGGCCGAGACGAGCAGGAGCGACGGATCGGCGTCGTCGAGCTGGTAGGCGAGCTCCGCCGGCGGAGAGGCGCCACGAGAGCGGCTGCAGGGCGACGCCGAGGCGCGCGCACGCGAAGAGCACCGCGACGTGCTCGGGGAGCGTCGCGGTCAGCGTCGCGAGCCGGTCGCCGCGGCGCAGCCCTCGCGCCGCGAGGCCCGGCGGCGAGCGCGGTCGGCGCGGGCGTCGAGCTCCTCGTAGGTCACGGACGTGCCGAGGAACTCGATCGCGACCCGCTCCGGGCGTGTTGCGCGCCCGGTCGGAGAGCCAGCGCCCGAGCGTCAGGTCGGCGCCCATCAGCGCGCTCCTCCAGGAACGCGCGACACCGACGTCGACGAACCGGTCGGGCTGCTCCCAGAAGAAGAGGTGGCCGCCTCCGTCGAACAGCTCGACCGTCGCCGTGCGGGATCCGCTCCGCGAGGATGCTGCGCGTTCCGGACGTCGACGACCCTGTCCTCCGTCCCGTGCTGCACGAGCGTCGGCGCAGCGATCGCAGCCGACTGTCGGCGAAGCGGTCGAACGTCGTCCCGGCGGCCGCCTGCGCGGCCCAGCGCGGCCGGATCCTGCGGCGCGGCGAGCCGGTGGGCCGATGATCCGCTCGACGAGCTCCGGCCGCTCGGCCACGGTCGCCGGAGCGAGCGCGTTCTCGACGAAGCGGCGCAGCGCCACGGCCGGCTCGAGCGACGGCGCCTCCGCGATGAGGCGCAGCGTGCCCTCGGGCAGCGGGTACGGCTCCCGCACCGCCGGGCGTCGTGCAGGCGAGCACGAGGCGGTCGACGCGCTCGGGGCTCGTCAGCGCAAGCTCCTGCGCGACCATGCCGCCGAGGCTCGTTCCGAGCACGTGCGCCCGCTCGACGCCGGCCTCGTCCAGCACCTGCACCACGTCGGCCGCCATCTCCGCGGCCGTGTACGGCCCCGGGGGCGCGTCGCTCTCGCCGATGCCGCGGTTGTCGAACAGGATCACCTCGAATCGCTCGGCAAGCGCCGTCCACGACCGGCTCCCAGCCCCAGCGGGCGTAGCCGAGCCCGTGCACGAGCACGAGCGGCGGGCCGGCACCGCGCCGCTCCCACGCGATCCGCACGCTCACGAGCCGGCCTCCTCGGGCAGCGGCTCGCGCACGGGCGCAGCCCCGCGCAGCCGGCGCGGCAGGCTCGCGAGCCCGCCGGGCGCGAAGAAGACGACGGCGATGAAGAGCGAGCCGAGCAGGAACAGCGGCTCGGAGAGCGGGCACGCGCAGCATCGACGGCAGCCCCTGCACCGTCGTCGAGTCGCCGAGCGAGCCGAGCCGCTGGTCGAGCAGGATGTAGACGAAGCCGCCGATCATGGCGCCGAAGCGCGTGCCGGCACCGCCGAGAACCACCATCACGAGCAGCGAGAGCGTGAAATTGGGGGATGTCACCTCCGGGGTCGCGCCGCCGATCAGCAGCAGCCAGACGACCCGCCGGCCGTGGCGAGGACCGAGGCGAGGACGAACGAGACCAGCTTGAACGGCAACGGCCGCAGCCCGATCACCTCGACCCGCTGCTCGTTCTCGCGCACCGCCTGCCAGACGTGGCCGGCCGAGGAGCCGACGGCGAACCGGACCACGACGAAGACGATCGCGGCGTAGCGCGAGCGCGAGCCAGTAGAGGTTCCTCGTGTTGAGCACGCCGACGAAGAAGTCCGGGATGTGGCTCGAAGTTCAGGCCGATGCCCTTCCTCGCCGCCCGTCCACCCGTACGGGTTCTTCTGCACGAGCACGGCCCCCGCCTGGGCGAAGGCGAGCGTCACCATCGCGAACGCGATGCCCGTGACGCGGAGGCTGACGGCACCGAGCACGAGCGACAGCGCGAGAGCGACCGAGCGGCGACGAAGCCGAGCGTCTGCCAGAGCCCCCACTCCCACTTCGTCAGCGCGATCGCCGTCACGTAGACGCCGACGGCGAAGTAGAGCGCGTGCCCGAACGAGAGCAGCCCCGTGAAGCCGAAGAGCAGGTCGTACGACAGCGCGGCCCCCGCGAAGACGAGGCAGAGGGCGAGCAGCTGCAGCGTGCCGGGGCTGTCGAGCGGGCCCGTGAAGATCACCGGGATGTCGAGCGCGAGCTTCGGCACGAGCGCGAGGACGACCAGCAGGCAGAGGGGCACGACGATGCTCGACGCGCCGAGCGGCTCAATGCGCCACCTTGGGAGCGAGCCCGGCCGGGCGGATCAGGAGCACGGCGGCGAGGAGCAGCACGACGGCGAGGTCGCCGGTGCCGGCCGAGGCGTAGTAGTTCGCGTACTGCTGCACGAGCCCGACGGTGACGGCGGCGACGGCCGAGCCGCCGATCGAGCCGAAGCCGCCGATCACGACGACGATGAAGGCGAAGATCAGGAGCGACGTGCCGCGGGCCGGATCGATCGAGCCGAAGTAGACGCCCGACAGGACGCCGGCGAGCGCGGCCAGCGCGCCGCCGAGAGCGAAGACGATCGTGAACGCGCGGCGCACGTCGATCCCGAGCGCGGTCACCATCGCCCGGTTCTCGACTCCGGCCCTGATGATCAGCCCGAAGCGCGTGTAGCGGAGGAACGCCGTCAGCCCCACGAGCACGGCGGCGGCGACGCCGATCACGACGAAGCGGTTGTTCGGAATGCTGGCGCCGAGCACGGAGGTGGTCTCGACCATCCAGCTCGGCACCGGGAACGGGCGCGCGTCGTTCCCCCAGATGCCCTGCACGAGCGCGCCGAGCGCGAGTGCCAGGCCGACCGTGACGAGCACCTGCTCGATCGGCCGGCGGTAGAGCGGCCGGATGAAGACGAGCTCGACGAAGCGCGGCCAGGGCCGCGCCGGCGACGAGCCCGAAGGCCCCGCCGACGACGAGCTGCACGCCCGCGCTGCCGCCGACCTAGCCCGGCCATCCACCAGGCGGCGTAGGCGCCGACCGTGATGAACGCACCGTGCGCGAAGTTGAGGACGCCCATCAGCCCGTAGATCAGCGACAGGCCGGAGGCGACGAGGAAGTACATCGCCCCGAGCCCGAGGCCCGTGATCGTGAGGAGCACGAACGTGCTCAATGCGAGCTCCCGTGGACGCCGAGCAGCTGCCGCACGTGCGCCGTGTCGGCGAGCAGCTCCGCCGCGTCGCCCTCGTAGACGACGCGGCCGGTGTCGAGTACGACGACCCGGTGGGCGAGGCGCTGCACGACGCCGAGGTTCTGCTCGACGAGGAGCACGGTCGTGAGCGCGGCGACGCGCTCGAGCGCATTCGCGACCTCGGTCACGAGGAGCGGCGAGAGCCCCTTCGTCGGCTCGTCGACGAGCAGGACGGCGTTGTCGTTCAGCAGGGCGCGGGCGATCGCGACCATCTGCTGCTGCCCGCCGGAGAGCGTCCCGGCGCGCTGCGCGCCGCGTTCGCGCAGCTCCGGGAAGAGGTCGTAGACGAGGTCGTAGCGCGGCTCGCGGGCCGCGCTCGGCGATCCGGAGGTTCTCGGTCACGGTCAGGCCGGCGAAGACGTCGCGATCCTCCGGCACGTAGCCGACGCCTCGCTGCACGATCGCGTGCGTCGGCAGCTCGGTGATGTCGTCGCCCCGCGAGAGCGACGGCGCCGCGCGAGCGGGGCACGAGGCCGAGCATCGCGCGCAGGGTCGTCGTCTTGCCGACGCCGTTGCGGCCGAGGAGCGCCGTCACGCCGCCCTCGGCGACGTCGAAGGAGACGCCCTGGAGCACGTGCGACTCGCCGAGGTACGTGTGGAGATCGGAGACGGAGAGTGCGGGAGCGGTGCTCACAGCGGCTCTCCCAGGTAGGCCATCTGCACGGTCTCGTTGGCCATCACCGCGTCCGGGACGTCGAAGGCGAGCAGCGCGCCGTGGTGCATGACGGCGATCCGCTCGGCGAGGCCGACCACGACCTCCATCCGGTGCTCGACCATCAGCACGGTCTTCCGCTCCTCCCGGTGCACCGAGCCGATCAGCTCGACGAGGCCGTCGACGTCCTCGACCGAGACGCCGGCCATCGGCTCGTCGAGCAGGATCACGCGCGGGTCGCCCGCGAGCAGCATCGCGAGCTCGAGCTTGCGCTTGTCGCCGTGCGAGAGCATCCCCGCCGGCAGCCGCGGCCCGGTCAGCGAGCCCGACGCGCTCGAGCGCCCAGGCAGCGCGGTCGAGCGCGGGCCGATAGCCGGCGGCGCGGCGCCAGAGGCTCAGCGTCCCGCCGAGGTGCGCCTCCGCCGCGAGGCGGACGTTCTCGGCGACGGAGAGCAGCGGGAAGACGCTCGAGACCTGGAACGTGCGCCCGAGCCCTGCCTGCGTGCGCCGGTAGGGCGGGTCGGACGTGATGTCCCGCCCGGCGAGCTCGACCGAGCCGGCGGTCGGGCGCGCGAGCCCCGAGAGCAGGTTGAAGAGCGTCGTCTTCCCCGCCCCGTTCGGGCCGATGATGCCGATGAACTCGCCCTCCGCGACCTCGAGCGAGACATCGGCGACGATCTGTGCGCCGCCGATGTCGAGCCCGAGGTCACGGGTGGCGAGGATCGGAGTCACGGTGGACACGATCCTCCGTCTTCCGGCCGATCGCCGCTACTTCTTCTCCGGCGGGGCCGTGTACCGTGGCGCGAAGCGACTTCAGCACCACGGGCACGTACTTGCCGTTCTTCTGGGTCAGCTTGACCTGGAACATCGGCTGCAGCATCGCGTGATCCGAGGCACGGATCGTCTGCTGGCCCTTCGGCCCGGTGAAGCTCCAGCCCTCGAGCGCCGAGATCATCTTGTCGACGTCGGTCGCGGAGCCCTGCCCGATCGCGCGGACGAGCATCTGGCCCGCGACGAAGCCGTCCGGCGTGAAGAGGTCCGGCACCTGGCCGCGCTTCCGCATCGAGCTGACGAGGAAGTCGTTGACCTTGTTCTTCGGCGCCGTGTAGACGTAGTGCGAGAGGAACGAGATATCCGCGGCCACCGGCCCGAAGACCGGGTACGTGGCCCGCTCGGCGAGGCCGGTGACGACCTTGTCGACGGAGCCGAAGACGTTCTGCTGCTGCATCGCCTGCCACATCGCGGGTGCCGACGTGCCGGCCCAGGCGACGAAGAGGAGATCCGTCTTCTGCTGCTTCACCTGCTGGGCGAACGGCGTGAAGTCCTGCGCCGACAGCGGCACGAGCACCCTGCTGACCTTCTGGCCGCCGAGGTTTCCCATCACCTGGTTGACGGCGAGGAAGTTGCCCAGGCCGAACGCCGAGTCCTGGGCGAACACGGTCACGTTCTTGCCGCCGCCGCCGCCGAGGATACGAGCTCGCTGCGAGCACGTCCTGGTAGCTCTGGCGACCCGACCGGAACGTGTACTTGTTGATCCCCGTGATGGCGTCCGACGCGGCCGGGCCCGAGATGTAGAGGACCTGGTTCTGGGCCGCGAGCGGCGCGAGCTGCAGGGCGACGCCCGACGAGACGCTGCCGCCGATGATCTTGTAGCCCTTCCCGATCAGGTCCTTCGCGGCCGAGACGGCCTTGACCGGGTCGCGTGCCGTCGTCGACGATCGTCAGCTCGATCTTCTGGCCGTTGACGGCGTTCGTGCCCTTCGTCGCGTACGCGAGCCCGTAGCGGAGCCCCTGGATGTACTCGGCGCCGTAGGCGGCGAGCGCGCCCGTCCTCGAGTAGATGATGCCGACCTTGACCGGATCGGCCTTGGCCGTCGCGCGCGCTGCCTGCGCGCTTGCCCCGACGCTGGCCAGAACCGCGACCACCGCCATGAGCCCCACGATCTTCTGCCACCGCTGCATGTGTCCTCCGTTGGACGAGTTGGGCAAACCTGAGACCCGATTCAGGTGTCTCTTATAGGGCGCAGACGAGGAAAGTCAAGCCCACCACTCTCGGCGCCCTCGCCTGCGTCACGAGACCCCGGCCGCACTGATCAGAGACGTCGTCCGGCACGCCGGCGGTTAGGTCGCTAGCGGCGAGCTCGGCGCCGCGGCGCAGCCGCGCGAGCGAGACATCGCGCCCGAGCAGCTCGAGGCTCTCGTACAGCCCCGGCGAGATCCGCGAGCCCGTGACGGCGACGCGAATCGGGAGGTAGACGGTCTTCGGCTTCGCCTCGAGCCGCTCGCAGAGAGCCTTCAGCGCCACCTCGATCGTCGCCGCATCCCAGGGCTCGACCGCCTCGAGCTGCGGTCGCCGCCTCGGTGAGCACGTTCGCGTCGAGCAGCGCCGGATCCGGGCTCGACGTCCTCGAACAGGAAGCCGGCGAAGTCCGGCGAACTCGCCCAGGCGGCCGATCTTCTCCTGCACGATCGGCGCCGCCTCGCGGATCCGCGCCTCGTCCCACTCGCTCCCCTGCTCGCGCAGGTACGTGAGCGAGCGCATCGGCGTACGCGTCCGCGTCGAGCTCGCGCAGGTAGATCCCGTTCATCCAGTCGAGCTTCGCGTAGTCGAACGTCGCGGGGCTCGAGCCGACGCGCTCGAGCGTGAAGCGCTCGACCAGCTCGTCGCGCGACATGATCGTCGTCTCGCCGTCGGGCGCCCAGCCGAGCAGGGCGAGGAAGTTCATCAGCGCGGGCGCGATGTAGCCGGCCTCGCGGAACTCGCCGACCGAGACGGCGCCGTGCCGCTTCGAGAGCTTCTTGCCGTCCTCGCCGAAGACGTTCGGCGCGTGCGCGTAGACGGGCAGCTCGGCGCCGAGCGCCTCGAGCACGACGATCTGCTTCGGCGTGTTCGAGACGTGATCGTCGCCGCGGATGACGTGCGTGATCCCGTCGACCCAGTCGTCGACCGGCGAGGCGTAGTTGTAGACGGGCCGCCCGTCCGAGCGGAGGATGACCATGTCCTCGAGCTCGATCGGCAGGGAACTCGATCCGCCCCTTGATCGCGTCGTCCCACGCCGACCACGCCCTCCTTCGGCATCCGGATCCGGATCGCGCCGTCGTCCTCGTACGCCTTGCCCTCCGCGACGAGTCGTGCCGCCTCGACCCGGCAGCGATCGGCGCCGTCGAGCTGGAAGCGCGTCTCACCGTCCCAGTCGATCCCGAGCCAGCGCAGCGACTCCTCGATCTGCGCGACCGAGTCGGCCACCTCGCGGCTCGTATCGGTGTTCTCGATCCGCAGCAGGCACTCGCCACCGTGTCCGCGCGCGAAGAGCCAGTTGAAGAGGAACGTGCGCACCCCGCCGATGTGGAGGAAGCCGGTCGGGCTCGGTGCCATGCGGACGCGAACGCTCATCAGGCGGGCATTGTAGGTGCGTCGGGCCGAGGGGCCGCAGGTGCCCGGATCGCCCAGACGGACGGGAGCGAGAGGATCAGCGCCCAGGTCGTCAGCATCACGCCCAGCGAGAGCCAGAGCGTCTCCGTGACGCCGATCGCATCCGAGACGGGGCCGACGACGGCGAAGCCGATCGGCATCAGGACGAACGAGAACAGGACGTCGTACGAGCTGACCCGGGACTGCAGATTCTCGGGGATCTCACGCTGGAACAGCGTGAACCACAGCGTCAGGTGCACGGCGATGGCTGCTCCGGCGCAGAAGGATGCGATGGAAAGCAGCCAGACGGACGGTGCGACTGCGAGCACGAGAACCTGCCCGGCCAGAGGAACCGCAGCGAGCGGTGCAGGCCACGAGCGGGCGCCTCGGGCGAAGCCGCATCGAGATGACGCTCCCGACGATGGCTCCTACGCCTCCGATTGCGACGATCGTGCCCCACGCCCCGCCCCTCCGAGCTCCGCCTTCGCAACCACGGGCCCGAGGACGATCCACGCGCAGAACCCGAGGTTGCCGATGCCGAAGAGGACCGTCGAGGCCCACAGCCACGTCCGCGCCGTGAACTCCTGTCCAGCCCTGCCCGCAGCTCGTGGAAGAAGCCCTCCTTCGCGATCCCGTCGGCTCGTGCCGGAATCCGGATGCGCCACAGGATGACGGCGCAGACGAGGAAGCTCACCGCATCGATGCCAAGCGCTGTCCCGGGACTCCCGGCCACGACGAGAGCGCCACCGAGCGCGGGACCGAGAACGCGGGTCAGATTCCGACTCAGGCCCTGCAGCGCGTTTGCCTGCTGCAATCGCTCGGCACTGACCGTCTGGGGCACGAGCCCCACCTCGGCGGGAACCACGAGGCCGGCACCGATGCCGTACATCACCTGGAAGGCGACGATGGCGACGATCGAGCCGAAGCCCCCGAGCACCGCGACCGCAGTCGCCGCTTGCGCGACCCCCTGGATGATCGAGGCACCGACCATCACGATGTTCCGCGGTAGCCGATCGGAGATCACACCCCCGAGCACGAGCACGATCGCTTCAGCGCCCTGTCGGGCCGCGAACACGATCCCGAGATCGGTGGCAGAGCCGATGTCGAGCACAGCGAAGGCGAGCGCAATCCCGGCCAGGCCGTCGCCGACGGTCGTGATCACGGTGCCGCTGAACAGGAGCCGGAAGTCACGCTCCTGCAATGCGCCCAGGCTTTCTCGGAGTGACAGTGCCACCCCGGAACCCTAGTCCGCCCACCGGGCCGCGGCCGGTAGCGTAGGCCCATGCTCTTCGGCGCCCACGTCTCCTCCTCCGGCGGCATCTGGCAGGCGATCGACCGGGCCGAAGCGATGGGCTGCGATGCGGTTCAGGTCTTCACCCAGAGCCCGCGGATGTGGCGGCCGACGAACCACACGCCCGAGGCGATCGCGCGCTTTCGTGAGCGGCGCGAGGAGGCGGGAATCAAGAGTGTCGTCTGTCACGCGCTCTACCTCGTCAATCTCGCGAGCCCGGATCCGGTGATCTACGGGAAGTCGATCGCCGCGATGCGATCGTCACTCGAGGCGGCCGACGCAATCGGCGCCGAGGGCGTGATCTTCCACGTCGGCTCGCATCTCGGCGCCGGGTTCGAGGCGGGGCTCGAGCACGTCGTACCGGCTCTGCGCGAGCTCCTCGAGCTGACGACCGACGACCTCTGGCTGCTGATGGAGAACTCGGCGGGCGCCGGAGGGACGATCGGCCGGTCGACCGACGAGCTCGCCGCGATCCACGACGCGCTCGACCACCACCCACGGCTCGGGCTCTGCCTCGACTCGTGCCACTGGTACGTCTCCGGGGTCGACGTCACCGAACCGGAAGATCCTTCGCGCCGCGGTCGCCGACATCGACGCCCGGATCGGGCTCGACCGGCTCCGCTGCCTGCACGTGAACGACTCGAAGGCACCGCTCGGCTCGAACCTCGACCGCCATGAGACAACCGGCGCAGGGCTGATCGGCGACGACGGCCTGCGCACGTTCCTCGCCCACCCGGCCTTCAAGAGGCTTCCGGCGATCCTCGAGACCCCCGGCCCCGAGGGGCACGGGCCGGATGCGGCAGAGGTAGCCCATCTGCGATCGCTCTCCGGCGCCCGAGCCCGGTCGACCGGCTGAAGCCGACCACCGACCCGTATCAGCGAGAGATACTCACGCCTGCGGGTCGACCTGCGCGAACACCCTGAAGCTCGGGCGCGCGACCGGCATCTCGAAGAACTCCGGATTCCGGCAGCCGACCTCGTCACCCCGCTGCTCGTAGCACGACGCAACCTCGGAGTGACACATCGGCAGCGGCGCCCGCCGTGTGACGACCGCTCCGAATCCTTCGCTCCGCGTCTCGGCGGCGCGCAGGAGGTCGAGATCGATCTCGACGTCGAACACGCGTTGCATGCAACCCATGTAGGTGTGACCGAACGCCTCGTACGCGTAGACGAAGGCGCACGCCCGCTCGATGCACGCCCCCGGGTAGACGACCTTGTCGCAATGCACCTCGCAGCGACGGCAGGACACCTCGTCCTGCGGCCGCAGCGGGAGGTCGACCGAAGTCGTCGGCAAGGGGCTCTCGCTCATCTGGGCGGAACTTTGCAGGACATTTCTGCTTCCCGCAAGACTTGACAGCGGGCCAGTTTTCAGGTTGTCCCCACAACGTATGCGGATCGCGCGGCCGGCCCCGGGACGTGCTCGTGCGCACGGTTGCCTGTGGCCCGGCGGATCGGGCGCCGCTACTGTGCGCGGCACCCGTGGTACGACGCATTCTCTTCGCTGGC
This sequence comes from uncultured Thermoleophilia bacterium, assembly GCA_963741655.1. GTDB lineage: Bacteria > Actinomycetota > Thermoleophilia > Gaiellales > Gaiellaceae > Gaiella. The sequence continues at coordinate 173,135 of CAVUIQ010000009.1, read as the reverse complement.
CTGGCCCTCGGGCCCATCGTCGTCGCTCTTCACTTCCTCACGGACATCGGAGATACGGCGCTCTTCGTTCTGTCGGCACTTGCGTTGATCCCGCTCGCCTGGCTGATCGGCGAAGCGACCGAGCATGCCGCAGTGCATACGGGGCCGGGGATCGGGGGATTCCTCAATGCCACGTTCGGCAACGCTCCCGAGCTGATCATTGCCCTGATTGCCGTCAACGAGGGTCTGACCCAGGTCGTTCGAGGATCACTCGCGGGCTCGGTCGTCGGCAACCTGCTGCTCGTCCTCGGCTTTTCGCTCTTCGCGGGCGGCCGCGGCGAGATCGAGCGGTGGTCGAGCTTTCTCTCCTTCGGGTTGATTGCGCTCGCGATCGGGCTGTTCCTGATTCCGTCGATCCCGAGCTGGGACGGTGATCCGGACGCCCAGCGCATCGTCGACCTCTCCGTGCCGGTCGCGATCGCGCTCCTCATCGTCTACGTCGCCGTTACCGTCTACATGCTGCGGCGGCACCGGACCGTTCATATCTCGACCGACGAGGAGATCAGCGCGTGGTCGTTGAAGGGCTCGCTCGCAGTACTCGCGGCCGCCACCGTTGTCACCGCGATGGTCGCGGAGACACTCGTCGGGTCACTGGAGGAGTTCGCACACAAGGCCGGGCTTTCCGACTTCTTCGTTGCCGCGGTGATCGTGGCCATTGTCGGCAACGCAGCCGAGCACGGCGGAGCCGTGATCGTGGCCTACAGGGGCAAGATCAAGCTCGCAGCCGAGATCGCTCTCTCGTCCTCTGCGCAGGTCGCGGTGTTCCTGATTCCCGCGGTGACGCTGCTCTCGTGGCTGATCGACCCGCTAGCGCTCGGCTTTCGTAAGGTCGAGATCGGAGCCCTGGCCCTATCGCTCGGCGTCGTGATGGTGACGATCTGGGGCGGCATGTCGTCTCGATTCCGGGGCGGGATCCTGATCGCCGCCTACATCGGCGTTGCAGCGATGTTCTTCGTCGCGGGCGACGGCTAGCCGAACGGCGACGGTGCCCGCGTCAGCGGATACGTCGCGAAGTACAACTTCGTGATCGAGCCGCTCTCGTCGCGCACGGCGCGCAGCACCTCGCCGCGCTCGCGGCCCTCGACAACGCGCCAGCGATCGGGCCCGACGTGCTCGAGGTACGAGATCGTGCGTCCCGGGAGGCCCCCGCGAAGCTCCGCCTGGAAGCGGCCGCCGCGCAGCGACAGGATCATCTCCTCGCCCTCGGTCCACCACGAGCCAAGCATTCCGTCGAGCTCGGGCGGCGGCGCCGGACCAGGCGACCAGAGCAACGGCGTCCGCGGGGCTCCCTCGAGCACAGCGACGAGCAGATCGAGCGAGAGCGCAACCGGATCGGCGTTCGCGCTCGTGTTCATGAGCACCGCGGCACCCGTGCGATCGGCGCGATCGACCACGAGACCGGCCAGGAACCCTGGCATCGCGCCTCCGTGACCCACGAAGACCCTCTCGCCTCGACGTAACAACTCGAGGCCGAGCCCCCACCCCATGCTCCAGTTCCGCTCATCCGCCATCGTCCGGACGCGTGACATGAGATCGAGCGTTGCCTTCGGCAGCACACCCTCGTGCCCGTCGGCGAGGAACGTGCCCCAGCGCGCCAGGTCTGCGGCCGTCGACCAGAGCCACCCTGCCGCTGCCGTCGTGTCCGTCACCTCGGGATCCGGCTCGTCGTGCACCGTGTCGTCGAACGGATCGACGTAGTACGGGCTCGCCTTCGGCTCGTCGGGACGCAGGCTCGTCCGCCGCAGCTCGAGTGGATCGAGGATTCGCTTCTGCAGCAACTCCTCGTACGGTGCGCCGCCGGTACGCATGACGATCTCGCCGAGCAACGCGAAGACGAGGTTCGAGTAGTGCCACTGCTCGGCCGGTCGCAGAACGAGCTCCGCGTCCTCGAGACCGGCGATCAGCTCCTCGCGCGACGGCGGCTCCATCGACTCCCAGATCTCGCCCGGCGGCTCGCGCTGGAGCCCGGTGAGATGGCTGAGGGCCATACGCATCGTCGGGCCAACGGGTGCCTCGGGGAGGTACGTACGCATCGGTGCGTCGAGCTCGATACGCCCGGCGTCGACGAGCTGCATCACGAGGACGGCGGTGAAGGTCTTCGTGATCGAGCCGATGCGGTAGACGTCGTCGGCTGTGGCTGCACGTGAGGTGGCGACGTCCGCCACCCCGAGCACGCGTTCCCAGACGATCTCGCCGTCCCGAAAGACGCACGCCGAAACGGAGGGGATCCGTCGATCCGCCTGGGCCGTCGCGAGGAGCAGGTCGAGGTCCGACTCGAGGCGTTGATCAGGCATGGACGTGCGCTCCGAGCGCATCGGGGACGAGATCGATCGCGCGATCGATGTCCCCGTCGTCGAGGTCGAGATGGGTCACCGCACGGATGTGCGTGTCGCCGAGCGTCGGTGACAGCAGGACTCCGACGTCACGGAGCGCGGCGATCGTCTCACTCTGGGAGAGACCGAGGCGCGAGGTGTCGAGCTGCACGAAGTTCGTCTCGACGCGGTCGAGCTCGACCGGGAGACCGGCCGCGTGCCACGCGTCCGCGAGGCGCCGGGCGCGCTCGTGGTCGACCGCGAGGCGCTCGACGTGGTGGTCGAGGGCGTAGAGCGCGGCCGCGGCGACGATCCCCGCCTGGCGCATCGCACCGCCGAAGAGGAACTTCTGACGCCACGCGGCGGCGATCAGATCGGCCGGCCCGGCGAGGATCGCGCCCAGTGGGCAGCCAAGTCCCTTCGAGAGGCAGAGCGTGACCGTGTCGACCCGCGAGCCGATGGCGGCAGCGGACACGCCGAGGGCTACCGCAGCGTTCATCAGTCGCGCCCCGTCCATGTGCACACCGAGGCCACCGGTGTGCGCCGCGCCGACGACCGCATCGAGCTCGTCGAGCGGCCACACCCGGCCTCCCGCGATGTTGTGCGTGTTCTCGACCACGAGGACGGCGGGCTGCTGGTCGACCACGTCCTGCGCGCTCCCGGCGGCCGCTCGTGACCTGGGCCGCCGTGATCCTGCCGGCCGACCCCGGGAAGCCCGACCGTGAGCAAGCCCGCGTGAACCGCCGCCCCGCCGAACTCGTAGGTGAGGATGTGGGAGTGCTCGTGCGCGATGAGCACGTCGCCCGGGCGGCTGTGCAGCTTCAGCGCGATCTGGTTGGCCATCGTCGCCGTCGGCAGGAAAAGCGCCCGCTCCTGCCCGAGCAGAGCGGCGGCCCGCTCCTGAAGCTCGTTGACCGACGGGTCCTCGCGCATCTGCTCGTCACCGACCTCCGCAGCAGCGATCGCGGCGCGCATCGCTGCGGTCGGGCGGGTGACGGTGTCGGAGCGAAGATCGATCACGGCTGCCCATTCTGCACACGCCGACGGTGCGCCGCGGAAGCACGGCTACCCTCCGTGGATGGACCTGGCCCTCCTCGAGACGCATCTCGCCGAATCGGGCCAGCCTGCGTACCGCGCCCGGCAGGTCTGGGAGTGGGCGGCGCGCGGCGCAACGGGCTACGACGCGATGAGCAACGTGCCGGCTGCGTTGCGCGATGGCCTACGTGCCAACGTCCCGTTCTCGACCCTCACCGTGACCGAAGAGCAGCAGGCGAAGGACGGCACGGTCAAGACACTCTTCCGCACCCACGACGGCCATCCCGTGGAGGCGGTGCTGATGCGCTACCGCGACGGGCGGCGCTCGATCTGCGTCTCCTCGCAGTCGGGTTGCCCACTGACATGCACCTTCTGCGCGACAGGGACGATGCAGTTCGGCCGCAACCTGACGACGTCCGAGATCCTCGACCAGGCGCTCCACTTCAGGCGCCTCGAGGAGATCGATCACTGCGTCTATATGGGGATGGGCGAGCCACTGATGAACTTCGACAACGTGATCGCGGCGGCGAAGCGGCTGCCCGATGTCGGCGTGACGCCGCGTCGGACGACGATCTCCACCGTCGGCTGGCTCCCCGGCCTGACGCGGTTCATCGACGAGGTCGAGGATCCGATCCGCATCGCGCTCTCCCTCCACGCCGCGAATCCGTCTCTGCGCTCCCAGCTGATGCCGGTGAACGACCGCTACCCACTCGACGACGTCCTCGCGGAGCTGCATCGCTACCACGAGCTCCGACATCGCAAGGTCTACATCGAGTACGTGATGCTCGCGGGCGTCAACGACACGCCCCGCCACGCAGCGGAGCTCGCGGCGATCCTCGACGAGAAGACCTTCAAGGTGAACCTGATCCCGTACAACCCGACCGGGATGTACGGCGGCTCGTCGCGCGACGCGATCGCCGCGTTCAAGCACGTGCTCGACCGAGCGCGGATTCCCGCCACGGTGCGGCTCACGCGCGGCCGTGACATCGCGGCGGCATGCGGACAACTCGCAGCAACCCGCTGAGGAGCCACTGGCGGCCAGACCGGGACCGGCCGCTCGCTACGGACTAGCCGACCAGCTCGCGAAAGGCAGCCTCTCCCCGGAGCGAGTCGAGATCGGTGTCCTCCTTCGCGATGTCACGGAGGCTTGGCCGTCGCTCGAACGCGACCCGAAGATGGCCGATCGCATCATCGGGATGGCCGGCCATCGCCTCGCAGCACGCGAGGTTGTAGAGCGGCGTCGCGTAGCCACTCGCCTCGAGCGTCTCGCGACTCCGGTCGATCACGTCCTGGTAGTCGCCGGCTTCATATGCGGGATGGAACTCGGCCCAGACCTCCCAGCCACCGACCTCGAAGGGCTGACCGACCTTGCTGCCGACCGCGATCACCGTCGTCCCCGCCTCGACGGCGAACGCCGTCCGGTTTCCCCCCGGCTGCACGAACACGAGCGTGCCGGTCGGTGCGTCGACGTTGTCGCCGTCGATCTCGAACCGCGCGTGACCGGCGAGGACGATGTATAGCTCCTCGCTGCCCTCATCCTCCTCGTGCTCCGGCATGAGCCTGTCGCCCACGCTCGCGGCCGTCCAGGCGTTCGTCCCGAATGCGGTGATCCCGAGGTGGTGCCGAACCGGTCGCATGTGCGTGTGCTCCCGGTAGTCGATGTCCTGCATCTCGTCCACGGTCGCGACCCGGTACTTCATGGCTTCCTCCTGAGGCTGGTGGATACTCGCTGGTCTTCGACCTTAGCCGGGACGGGCCTTATCGAAACATCGGCGCCACCACCTCTCCTGCGGCCAGCACGCACTGCACTTCCAAGACGCTCTAGGACAACCTGACCCCGTACAACACCGCGAGGACCAAACGAATCTTCACGCGCACTCGCACTCTTCAAGCAGGCGCTCCTGTCGCATCGTTCCCCCTGCCATGAGCGCCACCGACGGCGACACCGAACTCGCGCGCCGCCGCGTGACGAACGGGACGACGTCCGCTGCTCGCCTCGTTGGCCACGACGGTCGCCTCGACCGCATCGGCTCGCCGCGGGCGCCAGGAATCAGGGATCGGTCTGCGGCTGCGCCGTCGACGCCTTCGGCTCGAGCGGGCTCGGCGTCGTCCGCAGCACCGTCGCCATCCACTTCGGGAGCCACCAGTTCCAGCGGCCGAGCAGCTGCATCGACGACGGCACGAGCAGCAGCCTGATCAGCGTCGCATCGATGATCACGCCGGCGGCGAGACCGATCCCGAACAGCTTGATGTCGATACCCGGCCCCGTCGAGAGGGCGAAGAACGCGAACATCAGCACGCCGGCACCGCTCGTTACGAGCTTGCCCGTGCGGGCAAGGCCGAGGGAGACCGCCTCGCTCGTGTCGCCGGTCTCGTCGTACGACTCGCGGATCCGCGTGATCATGAAGACCTCGTAGTCCATCGAGATCCCGTACAGGAAGGCGAAGATCATCAGCGGCACCCACGCAAGGATCACGCCCGTCGCCTGCACGCCCCAGATCGCCTCGCTGCCGTGGCCCTGCTGGAAGATGAACACGACGACGCCATAGGCACATGCGAGCGAGACGAGGTTCAGGATCACGGCCTTCAGCGGCAGGACGACCGAACGGAACGCGCGCGCGAGGAGGACGAACGTGAGGAGGATCACGACGAGCAGGACCCAGGGGAAGTTCCCGTAGACGGCGTGGACGAAGTCGCGTTCCTCGGGCGCGGCACCGCCGAGGGTGACATCGACACCGCCGGCTGCAACGGCCGCGGCGGGCAGCACCTCGTCTTGAAGGTTCGAGATGACGTCGCGATTCTCGATCGACGAGCTGTCGCCCCTCGGGAACGCGTCGATCAGCGCAGCGTCCGCGGTGCGCCAGGAGTCGCCCGTCGGCGCCGTGACCGCCTCGATTCCCTCGGTGCCTGCGACGGCGGCGGCGATCGCATCGAGCTTGCCCTGATCGGAGGTGCCTTCGACGAGAACGCTGAAGGGCTTGAAAACGCCCGCCGTGATCCCGGCATCGGTCAGCGCCTGACGGCCCGCCGCTGCATCGCCCGCTGCAGGCTGGCGCGCCTGCTCGGCATCGCCCGGGTTGATCTGGGCAGCGGGGATGAACAAGAGAACCACCACCGCCATGCCGGCGAGGAAGATGATCAGGGGCCTCCTCGCGACGATCCGGGCCCAGCGGACCCAGAACCCGGCCTCGGCGTCGTCGCGCGTGAGGAGCCGCTTCGGCATCACGCGGTACCGGTTGATCCTCGGGCCGAGCATGCGCAAGAGCGCGGGCGTCAGCGTGATCGACGAGAGAACGCAGACCAGCGGGATGAGCAGTCCACCGAGCCCGATCGAACGGATGAACGGGAGCGGAATGAGCAGCATGCTGACGAGGCCGATCGCAACGGTCGTGCCCGAGACGATCACCGACCGTCCGGCGTGCTGCATCGTCTCGACGAGTGCATCGTCGACCGAGAGCCCCCTGTCCATCTCCTCTCTGAAGCGGAAGATCATCAACAGGGAATAGTCGATCGAGATACCGAGGCCGACGAGCGCGACGAGGAACTGAACGACGAGCGAAACATCGGTGATGTACGTCAGCGCGAGCACGCAGAGGAAGGTGGTCAGGATCGACGTGACCGCCACGACGAGCGGCATCAGCACGGCGGGCAGCGTGCCGAAGACGAAGAGCAGAATGATGAGTGCGCCGAGCCCACCGATGACCACCTCGATCAGAACGCTCGGCCCGCCGGCCTCGCCCTGAGACTGGATGATCGCGTCCACGCCCGTGACGTTTGCCGTCACGCCCTCCGGAACGCTTGCCGCGACCGCCTCCCGCGTCGCCTCCACGGGTAAGAGCGTCGTGAACGTCGGCTCGCCGGCGGCGTAGATGTGCGCGAACATCGTCTTCCCGTCCTCCGAGACGAACGCGTCGTTCTCCGCATCGAACCACGAGTTGATGCGCGAGCCCTCGTTGACGGCGGCACCCGAGGCGATCGCAGCCTCGATCCCGGTCTGCTCGCGAATGTCGCCCTCGTCGACGCTGAAGACGAGCACCATCGGGTACTGGCGACCCGTGCCGAACTGCTCGAGCGTGCGCTGGTTCGCCTCGTAGGCGCTATAGCCGGGGATCGAGAACTGCTGGTACCAGCGATCGGCGAGCTTTCCCGCGGCGATCGCGCCCGCAACGGTGAGGAGCAGCCAGAGCACGACGACGACCCAGCGGCCGCGGATCGTCAGTCGTGCGAGCGCTTCCACCTGGCGACCTTACCGACGGGGAGGGACGCTACGCGCCGGTCGGCACCCGTTCAGCGAACGCGTGCTTGACGATCGGCTCCTTCGCCGCCTTGACCTCGTCCAGACGCCTGACCGGGCGCGAGTGAGGTGCATCCTTCAGCAGCTCCGGGCTCTCCGCCGCTTCGCGTGCGATCGTCTTCATCACCGCGATGAAGGCGTCGAGCCGCTCCTTCGGCTCGGTCTCCGTCGGCTCGATCATCAGCGCCTCGGGAACGACGAGCGGGAAGTAGATCGTGGGCGGGTGAATGCCGTAGTCCATCAGCCGCTTCGCGATGTCGAGCGCCGTGATCCCGTACTCCTTCTTCAGCGCTCGCGCCGAGAGCACGAACTCGTGCATGCAGAGCCGGTCGTAGGCGAGCTCGTAGTCGTCCTTCAACTCGGCCAGCACGTAGTTCGCGTTCAGTACAGCCGTCTCGGACATCGCCTGCAGGTCGGGGCCGTAGGCCCGCATGTAGGCGTACGAGCGCACGAAGACACCGAACGGCCCCGCGAACCCGCGCACGCGGCCGATCGACTTCGGCCGATCCCGATCGAGGCGGAACGTGTCGCCCTCCTTCACGACCTGCGGGGAGGGCAGGAACGGCTCCAGATCCCCGCGCACGGCGACCGGCCCACCACCCGGCCCGCCGCCGCCGTGCGGCTGCGAGAAGGTCTTGTGGAGGTTGTAGTGGACGATGTCGAAGCCCATGTCACCGGGCCGCGAGCGACCCACGACTGCATTGAGGTTCGCCCCGTCGTAGTACAGGAGCGCGCCCTTCTCGTGGAAGATGTCCGCCACCTCGGCGATGCCCTCGTCGAACAGGCCAACCGTGGACGGGTTCGTCAGCATGAGCCCCGCAGTGCGCTCGTTCACCTTCGCGCGCAGGTCGTCGAGGTCGAGGTTGCCGCGCTCGGTCGTCGCGACCTTCTCGAGCTTGTAGCCGGCCATCGTCACGCTTGCGGGGTTCGTTCCGTGCGCCGTGTCGGCGGTGATGATCGTGTCCCGCTGCTCGCCCTCGCCCCGATCTGCGAAATAGGCGCGCATCAACATCAGGCCTGTGAGCTCCCCCTGCGAGCCTGCGGCCGGCTGCAGCGTCACCGACGGCAGCCCTGCCACCTCGGCGAGGATCTCCTGCAGCTCCCACATCAGCTCGAGCGCACCCTGCGCGCCGTCGTCCTCCTGGTGGGGATGGAGGTTCGCGAAGCCCGGCAACGCGACCACGCGCTCGTTGACGCGTGGGTTGTACTTCATCGTGCAGGAGCCGAGCGGGTAGAAACCCGTGTCGACGCCGAAGTTGCGGTCGGCGAGGTTCGTGAAGTGACGAACGATCTCGTTCTCCGCGAGCTCCGGCAGCCTCGGAGGGCTCGTGCGGGCAAGCGCCGCAGGCACCTCGGGCACCGGAAGGTCGTAGCTCGGGATCCGCCCTGCGCGTCGTCCTGCCTGGCTCTTCTCGTAGATGAGCTCCATCAGCTGCACACCTCCTCGAGGACGTCCGCGAGGCGATCCACGTCGGCCGGGGTTCGCTTCTCGGTCAGGGCGACGAGGATCACGTCGTCCATGCCCTCGTAGTCGCGGCCGAGGCAATAGCCGGGGTGCACGCCGAGCGCACGGGCGTCGCGAATCACGTCACGCGCCGGGCGTGGAGTGCGGAATGCAACCTCCTTGAAGAACGGCTGCTCGAAGGCGACCGGAAGAGCGATCCGCTCCTTCGCGTAGGCGGCGAGCGACATGCACGTCTCGCCGAGCTCACGGAGCCCCTGCGGCCCGAGCCAGGCGAGCGTGACGAGGCCGCCAAGCGCAAGCAGGGTCTGGTTCGTCGTCATGTTCGACGTCGCCTTCTCGCGGCGGATGTGCTGCTCGCGCGTCTGGAGCGTCAGCACGAATCCACGGTCGCCGTCGAGGTCGGTCGTCTGCCCCACGATCCGGCCGGGCATGCGGCGAATGAAGTCCGTGCGAGAGGCGAGGAAGCCGTAGTGCGGGCCGCCATAGCTCTGCGCGTTCCCCACCGACTGCCCCTCGCCGATCGCCATGTCGCAGCCGTAGGCGCCGGGCGCCTCGAGGATGCCGAGCGAGGTCAGGTCGACGTGAGCGACCGCGAGCGCTCCGGCATCGCGGGCAGCGGCAGCGAGTGCCGGCGCGTCCTCGAGGCAGCCGAAGAAGTTCGGCTGCGGGAAGATCACCGCCGCCGCACCCTCGGCGGCTGCCGCGATGCGCGCGGGATCCGTGATGCCGTCGGCATGCCCGACCTCGACGACCTCGAGCCCGAACCCGGGCGCATAGGTCTTGACGACCTCGCGCACCTGGGGGTTCAGCGTCTCGGCGAGCACGATCTTCGTCCGACCGGTCGCATGCTTCGCGATGAAGCAGGCGTCAGCAGCCACCGTGAACCCGTCGTACCCGGACGCGTTCGATACGTCCATGCCGGTGAGCTCACAGATCGCCGTCTGGTACTCGAAGATCGCCTGGAGCACTCCCTGGCTCATCTCCGGCTGATACGGCGTATAGGCCGTCAGGAACTCGCCCCGCTGCAGGATCGTGTCGACGATCGCGGGGACATAGTGGTCGTAGATTCCCGCCCCGAGGAACGACAGCTCGACCCCGGTGTGGACGTTCTTCGCGGCGAGCTCCTCGAAGTACCGCACGAGCTCGGATTCGCTCAACGCCGGTGGCACGTCGAGCGGTCCGGCAAACCGGACGGGCTCCGGGATCTGCTCGAACAGGTCGTCGACGGAGGAGACGCCGATCGCGGCGAGCATCTCGTCGCGATCCTGCTCCGTCAGCGACAGGTACCCGGCGGTCATTGCTCGGCCACGACGACCCGGTATCCCTCGACGTCGAGAAGATCATTGAGCTCCGTCGAGTCGGAGAGACGGATGCGGACCAACCAGCCCTCACCGTACGGGTCCTCGTTGATCGACTCGGGCTCCTCGACGGCCTTCTCGTTGACCTCGAGGATCTCGCCGGAGAGAGGTGAGATCACGTCGGAGACCGCCTTGACGGACTCGACCTCGCCGTACGCCTCGTCCTTCACTGCCATGTCTCCGACGGCCGGTGCCTCGAAGTGCACGAGCTCGCCGAGAGCGTCCTGCGCCCACCAGGTGATGCCGAGCACCGCCTCGTCGCCCTCGACGCGTGCCCAGTCGTGCTCGGGGTGATACTTCAGATCCTCGGGATACGTCTCCGCACCGGCCACTTAGCTCTCCTCCTTGACGTAGATCGGTTTCTTCACAACGTGTGCCTGCTTCGGCTTACCGCGGACGTCGATGACGAGCTCCGTCCCGGGGGCCGCCGATGCGCTCGGGACGTAGCCCATCCCGATCCCGACATCGAGCATCGGCGAGTGAGTCCCCGATGTGACGATGCCTCCTTCGACGATCGCCATTCCCTGGCGCGGCACGGCCTTCTCGTCCATCACGAAGGCGACCAGCTTGCGTGACGGCCCTTCCTCCTTGATCCGGCGCAATGCTGCGACGCCGGAGAACTCCTTGTCGAGCGCACACGTCCAGCCGAGTCCGGCGGAGACTGCGTCGGTGTCGCTCGTGATGTCGTTGCCGTGCAGCGGGTAACACACCTCGAGCCGAAGCGTGTCGCGCGCGCCGAGGCCGCACGGCGTCGTTCCGGTTGCGACGATCGCGTCCCAGAGGTCGACTGCGTCCTCCGCCGGACACATGAGCTCGACACCCTGCTCGCCGGTGTACCCGGTGCGACAGATCATCACCTCGACGCCGAAGAGCTCGCCCATCGCGTGCGTGAATACCGGCCCCGCTTCGAGGCCGAGTGAGGACAGTGCGGTCGGCCCCTGCACGGCGAGAAGGGCGTACTCGTCGGAGGCGTCGCGAACCTCGCTGCCCGAGATCTCCCGCTCCTTGAGCCACGCATACGCGGCGTCACGGTTGCCGGCGTTCACGACGAGGAGCGTGTGAAACGGTCCCAGCCGATACGCGATCAGGTCGTCGACGATCCCACCCGTATCGTTCGTCAGCAGCGTGTACTGGGCCTCGCCGTCGGCGAGCCGCGAGAGGTCGTTCGAGAGCAGGCTCTGCAGCAGCTCGGTCTGCCGCGGGCCCTCGACGTGGAACTGCCCCATGTGCGAGACGTCGAAGACGCCGCGGTCGCGGCGCACGGCAAGGTGCTCGGGGATCACGCCCTCGTACTGCACGGGCATCTCCCAGCCGGCGAAGGGAACCAAGCGTGCACCGAGCGCGACATGGCTGTCGTAGAGGGGCGTCCGTTTGAGACCGGCAACGCTCACGGCGCGACTCTAGCTTCTTCCCCCGACACAAGCGCCTGCAGTACGTCGTCACCGCACTACGGGGCAAGAAGCTAGATGACGAGGAGGCACGCGCCTCGCCTGCTTCGCCCTTGGGTCGCTCGACGCAACGAATGCACTATCAAGAACTTCCTTTCCCCTGGCCGCGCGGACCGATCGCGCAACACCGGTCTGCACAGGGGAAAGGAAGTTTTCAGTCTTCGCGCAGGAAGCTCGGGATCTCGATCTCGGGATCCGAGCTCCTCGGCGTCTCGAACCGCCGCTCGGACGCCGGAGGCGCGACGGATCCCGGTGCCTCGACCCGACGGCGGCGAGGCCGTCCGCCGAACCCGGTCGCGATCACCGTGACGCGCACCTCGTCGCCCATCGACTCGTCGATCACGGCGCCGAAGATCACGTTGGCGTTCGGATCGGCGTGGCCGGTGACGACCTCGGCCGCCTCGTTGACCTCGAAGAGACCGACGTTCGAACTGCCCGTGATGTTGAGCAGCACTCCCGTGGCACCGTCGAGCGTCGTCTCGAGCAGCGGTGACGAGACCGCGGCATTCGCTGCGTCGGCTGCACGCGTGTCGCCGGAGGCAGTGCCGATGCCCATGAGCGCCGAGCCTGCGTCGCGCATGATCGTGCGCACGTCCGCGAAGTCGAGGTTCACGAGTCCGGGAACCGTGATCAGGTCGGTGATGCCCTGGACGCCCTGGCGGAGGATGTCGTCCGCGATGCGGAACGCCTCCGTGACCGGCGTTTTCTTGTCGACGACCTGGAGCAGGCGGTCGTTCTCGATCACGATCAGCGTGTCGACGCGATCGCGAAGACTCTGGATTCCCTGCTCGGCCTGCTCGGCGCGCCGCCGACCCTCGAACCCGAACGGGCGCGTGACGACACCAACCGTCAGTGCTTCGAGCTCACGGCCGAGCTCGGCAACGACGGGGGCCGCACCCGTGCCCGTGCCTCCGCCCTCGCCTGCCGTGACGAAAATCATGTCGGCACCCTTCAGCGCCTCCTTCAACTCGTCGCGCGTTTCCTGCGCTGCGGCGAGACCGACGGTCGGGTCCGCGCCGGCACCGAGGCCGCGGGTTGCCTTCGAGCCGATGTGGATCTTCACGTCGGCATCGGTCATCAGGAGCGCCTGGGCGTCCGTGTTCACGGCAATGAACTCGACCCCGCTGAGGCCCGACTCGACCATGCGGTTGACCGCGTTCGTGCCGCCGCCGCCGACGCCGACGACCTTGATCACTGCGAGGTAGTTCCCACCTTGTGTGCTCATGAATGTCTCACCTCAACCTGCCTGGACGTCAAGCTCTGATCGAGCTATGGAGTATGTCAGTACCGGCTTTCGGAACCAGGGTACGGACTCCTTGTCGGCATTGTCAACGGAAACCTCAAGGCTGGGTCGAGGTCGTACCCTCAGGCTCGACCTGAGAGTTGAGGGTTCCGGACACCGGCCGCTCCGGCACCGCGACGTCCAGATAGGTCGAATCGGACGTGAGCAACGGGATCACCCGGGCCGCGACCGCGAGCTTGAGCGCGACATCGACCGGCTCACCGAGGCGCAATTCGAGACCCGAGCGAAGCCGAAGCGTGAGGCTCGTCTGGGTCGCCGTCACCGAGCTGACGCGACCGGGGAACCCTGACCCGACGAGCGGTGCGACGGCGGCCACGGCGGCGAGGAGGTCACCCTCTGCCCGCGCGCCGACCTGCAGCTGGACGTCACGTTTGATCCAGATTCGGGCTAGCGCGGGTCGATTGCGACGCTCGACCGTCGCAATCACGCGGCCGCTCTCGGCAACGAGGTACGAACTGGATCCCTGCCGCACGACCGCAACGGCGTGCTCGGGAACCACGACGACCCTGAGCGTGTGCGGGAACGCTCGGTCGAACCGAACCGCTGCGACCGTCGGGAGAGCCAGAACCGTCTGCTGCGCGGCGTCGCCGTCGAACTTGAGCAGGCTTGTCCCCTCGGTCGTGCGGAGCGACCTCTTCACCTGAGAGGTCACTCCCGTGCCCCCGCCCGCGACCTCGATCGTCTCGACGGAGAAGACGGGGGTCTCGCGCGCCACGAACCACGCAAGCGCAGCGCCGACGACGATGAGAGCGGCCGTCGCGAGTGAGCGGCCCGTCGGGAGGAAACGAGCCAGGTCGGCACGATCCGGGCCGAACCGGCGGGGCGCGGGAGCTGCAGCAACGCGAGGGCGCGCACGCGTGCGCGAAGAGCGCTGGTCTGGTCCCCCGTCGGCCACATGACCGTTTTCGCCGTGCGGAGGCGGGCTCCTACGTTGCGGGGAGGGTCAGATCGCCGAGGAAGACCACCTCGTGCTCGAGCTCGACGCCGTACTCGAGGTGCGCGCGCCTTCGCGCCTCTGCCATCAACGCCAGGCAGTCAGCCGTCGTCGCGTCGCCGGCGTTCTCGATGAAGTTGGCGTGCATCGGTGAGATCAAAGCGCCGCCGTGGCGATACCCCTTGAGGCCGCACAGCTCGAGCATCCTCCCCGCGCCGAGCTCACCCTCGGGGTTCTTGAAGACGGAGCCGAAGGTTCGCTTCGTCGTCGGCTGCGTCCCCTTGCGCCGTGCGACGAGGTCCTTCACCTCCGCTCGGATCTCCTGCGGGTCGCGTTCGACGAGCTGGTACTCGACCGCGGCGACGACCTGGCCGTGCTCGAGGTTCGAGTGGCGGTAGGAGAAGCCGAGCTCGCTCGCGGTCAGCCAACCCGTTCCATCTGCGGTTGCGACGAGCGCGCGCACGAGGATCGCGTTCCAATCGCTGCCGTAGGCGCCCGCGTTCATCCAGACGCCGCCGCCGGCCGTCCCCGGGATCGCGCAGGCGAACTCGAAGCCTCCGAGCCCCGCGTCGCGGGCGCGATGAAGGCAGACGGCATTCGTGGCGCCGCCTCCGGCGACCAACAGCGACCCTTCGGCGCGCGCCGAGGCGAGCTCACCGGTCAGGCGGAGCAGCAGCCGATCGACCCCGGCATCCGCGGCGAGCATGTTCGAGCCGAGACCGACGGTTGCGACCTGGAGCCCCCGCTCGCGCGCGGCGACAAGTGCCTGCTCGAGCTCGGCGATCGTCGCCGGCTCTGCGTAGGCACGGGCCGGCCCGCCGGTGCCGATCGTCGTCAGCCGCGAGAGCAGCACGTCCTCCCGGAAGGGCGGAGCGGCAGAGGTCATCGGCCGAGCCCGTCCACGATCGCCCGGGCGATCTTCCACGGCTCCCCCACCCCGAAGGTGATCACGAGATCACCCGGGCGCGCCCACGCGAGCGCGAGCGCGACGGCATCCTCGTGACGCGGTGCCCACCCGGCACGGACGTGCGGCGGCAGGGAGTCGACGACCAGCTTTCCGGTGACGCCGTCTCGCGGCGCGTCACGAGCCCCGATGATGTCGGTCACGATCGCGATGTCGGCGAGCCCGAGAGCTGCGCCGAGCTCGGCGTGGAGCTGTCGTGTGCGCTCGACGACGTGCGGCTGGTAGACGGCGATGACGCGACCGTCCGTCGACGAGCGGGCCGTCCTCAGCGTCACCTCGAGCTCGGTCGGGTTGTGGCCGTAGTCGTCGACGACCGTCACGCCGCCGGCGACGCCGACCTGCTCGAACCGGCGACCGACGCCGGTGAAACCCACGATCGCGGCCTCGGCATCGCCGCGCGCAACACCAGCGAGCTCGAGCGCCGCGAGCGCTGCCGCCGCGTTCTGCCGATTGTGGTCGCCGGGAACCGACAGCTCGAACCGGACCGGCTCGAGATCCCAGCTCCGGACGACATGTGGGATGCCCTCGAGCCAGTGGTCGAAGAATTCCACGAGCTCCGCCTCGGATGCGTACGAGGCGTGATGGTCGAGCTCGATGTTCGTGACGACGGCGATCTGCGGGGCAAGGGAGCCGATCGAACGGTCGGATTCGTCACCCTCGACGACGAGCCAACCGCTGCCCGTGCCCGCGTTGCCGCCGAGTTGCGGCACGAGTCCGCCGATGATCCACGCGGGATCGCGGCCAGTCTGCTGCAGGACGTACGCGATCATCGCGGCCGTCGTCGTCTTCCCGTGCGCGCCACCGACCACGATCGACGGCTGCGCAGCGACGAGCTCGGCGAGGAACGCAGCCCGCGGCGTTCCCTCGATGCGATGGGTGTGAGCGGTAGAGACGACGACCTCCCACCCCTCGGGCGGCGTCGGCTCGCCGCCGATCTCGACCTCGATTCCGTCGAGCGACCCCATGAAGATCGTGTCGCGCAGATCCCAGCCGCGCACCTTCGCCCCGAGCGCGCGGGCGATGTTCGCGTACGCCGAGATCCCCGAGCCGCCGATCCCGACGAAGTAGATGCGCCGTCCGGCGAGCGGCGCGTCAGCGGACGGCAAGCGCGATCAACCCCTCGGCGATTCTGTCAGCGGCATCGACTCGCGCCATCGAGAGCATCGCTGCCCGCATGCGCTCGAGGCGCTCGGGATCGGCAAGCAGCTCTTCCACGAGCGCCGGCACCGAGTCGAGCTCCGCATCCGGGACGACGATCGCGCCCCCACCCCGCTCGAAGTGCTGGGCGTTGAGCGTCTGGTGGTCGGCGGTGGCATGCGGATAGGGCACGAGGATTGCCGGCGTTCCCGCCGCCGCAAGCTCCCAGACCGTTCCGCCCGCGCGCGACACTGCGACGTCGGCCGCGGCGAGCACATCACCGAAATGATCTGTCTGGGCCATGAGGGAATAGTCCGAGCGGTGCACTCGGGCCCGCAGCGCCGCGTAAGTCGCGCTCGCCGGACACATGGACGACCGCCGGCCCAGCGTCTCCCCAGGCCCTCGCTGCCATCTCGTTCAACGATGTCGCGCCCGCGAGCGCACCGAACACCGCCACGACGGGGGCGTCCTGACCGAGTCCGAGGCGCATGCGAGCGTCCGTCCGACTCGCGCCGAGGTGCGCAATCGGCACGGGCCGCCCGACGACCTCGACCTTCTTGCCGTCGTGCCCCGGGATCTCGTAGGCGAGGAAGAGCTTCGACGCAAACGGCGCTGCCAGCCGATTCGCAAGGCCGAGATGGGCGTCGGCCTCCGTGAGAGCGGCAGGAATCCGCGAGAGTCGCGCCGCGAGCACCATCGGCCCGGCCACGTAGCCGCCGCCGCCGAGCACGACGTCAGGCCGTCGCCGCTTCAGGATCGCACGGCACGCGAACGGTGCCTTCCCGGCCCTCCAGAGCGCCTTCAGGAGCGCGACGGACGGCCTTCGGGGGAAGCCGCTGATCTCGAACGAGTCGAACTCGAAGCCGGCTTCAGGAACCAGCCGCGACTCGACGCGGTCGGGACTGCCGGCGAACGTCACGCTCGCGCCGCGCGCGCGCAGCGCTTCCCCGACTGCGAGGGCGGGCCTGATGTGACCGGCGGTCCCTCCCGCTGCGATCACGACTACGAGCTTCGACGACTCTGTCATTCACAGCGATGTTAAGGAGAACTCCGACAGCAGTGAGCAGCACGATCAGCGAGGAGCCTCCGTAGGAGACGAACGGGAGCGGAATTCCGGTCAACGGAGCGATCCCGAGGACGGCGCAAAGGTTGATCGCCGCCTGCCCACAGATCAGGGTCGTCAGCCCGGCAGCGAGCCGCTTGCCGAACGGGTCACGGCAATGGAGGGCGACGCGGAAGCCGGCCCATGCGAAGACGCCGAACGCGAGGATCACCGCGGTCGAGCCGATCAGGCCGAGTTCCTCCCCGACGATCGCGAAGATCATGTCCGTGTGCGCCTCGGGGAGGTAGAAGACCTTCGAGACGCCGTGGCCGAGTCCCTCACCCGTGATCCCGCCCGAGCCCATGCCGATGATCGCCTGGACTGTCTGGAAGCCCGCCCCCTGCGGATCCTGCCAGGGGTCGAGGAAGCTGAGGAACCGCTCTCGGCGGTAGGGCGCGGCGTAGATCGCAACGGCTCCGAGAGCGATCGCGATCGACCCGACGAGAGCGAGAAGCCGCATCGGCACCTCGGAGACGAGGAGAATGCCTGCGACCATGACGCTCAGCGAAATCGTCGTCCCGAGATCGGGCTGGAGCATGATCAGGCCCGAGAAGAGGATCACGACGATGCCGAGCGGCTTCATCAGCTCGCCCACCGTGCGTGGGGTCGGCCGTCGCGCGAGGAGCGCACACGCCCAGATGCAGACGGCGATCTTCGCGAGCTCGGACGGCTGCACGCTGATCGGCCCGACGAGGAACCAGCGGCGTGCTCCGTTGATCGGAGGCGCGACCGCGACAACGGCGATACACAAGACGAGAGCGCCGACGAGCAACACGGGCGCGACCGCCCGCAACCGGTGGTAGTCGAACTTCGAGGCGGCCGCGAGTAAGACGAGCCCGACGAGGGCATACGAGCCCTGCTTGACGAGGAACGTCATCGGGTCGCCTGCCCCGAGAGCTGCCGACGCGGAGGTGGCGCTGAAGACCATCACGAGCCCGAACGCGACGAGCCCGAGGGTCACCAAGACAAGAAGGCGTTGTTCGAGTTGGCCGTCGGCCCGCGACTTCACCGTCTCTTTCGTCACCCCGTGAGCTTCTGCACCAGCTTCCCGAACTCCTCCCCACGATGCTCGTAGCTCGTGAACTGGTCGAAGCTCGCGCAGGCCGGTGAGAGCAGGACAACGTCACCGTCTCGCGCTTCAACGGCAGCTGCGGCGACGGCCGTCGCGAGGTCGCAGCTGCGCTCGAACTCCACGGCGGCGGCTTCGAGGGCAACCGCCATCGCCTCGGTCGCCTCGCCGATGAGGTACGCCCGATCTCCGAGCTCGAACGCCTCGGCCAGCGGCGCGTAGGGCTCTGCCTTGCCCCTACCGCCGAGGATCACGAGCTTCCGCGCGCCGGGAAACGAGGCCAGGGCGCGCAGCGCTGCTGCGACGTTCGTCGCCTTCGAGTCGTTCACGTAGCGCACGCCGGCGATCGTCGCGATCTCCTCGATCCGGTGCTCGACCCCGGGGAACGTCCGCAGGGCCTCGGCGATCGCCTCCTCCGGAATGCCGGTGGCACGAGCAGCCGCGACGGCGGCTGCGGCGTTCTCGCGGTTGTGGGCTCCCGGGATCAGAGGCTCGGCTGGAAGCACGTCAGCCCCGTCGAACTCGATCCGCCGCGCGGCGCCCGGCACAAGCCCGAAGCCGCGAGGAACGATGGCGATGTCGTCAGCGCGCTGATTCTCGAAGATTCGAAGCTTGGCGGCACCGTACGCCTCGAAGCTGCCGTGCCGGTCGAGATGATCGGGCTCGAGGTTGAGCAGGATCGCGATCCGCGGGCGGAACGTGTCGATGTCCTCGAGCTGGAACGACGAGAGCTCGCAGACGATCCAGGCGTCAGGGTCTGCAGTACCGACGAGGCTCGTCAGTGGTCGGCCGATGTTCCCGGCCACCTCGGCCGGGATCCCGGCGGCGTCGAACATCGCCCCGAGGAGCGCCGTCGTCGTCGTCTTGCCGTTCGTGCCGGTGACGCCGAGGATCGGGTTCGGGAGCAGCCTCGCACCGAGCTCGATCTCGGAGATGACCTCGATGCCCTCGCGTGCGTGCCGCAACAACCGGTGGGGAGTCGTTCGGGACGCCGGGGCTCTTCACGACGAGGTCGACACCCTCGAGAGCGACGTCATCCCAGGGGCCGAGCCGCAACTCACCGGCGAGGCCCGAGGCATCGACGTCGGTCGAGCTGTCGTACGCGACGACCTCGCTGCCCTGGGCAACGAGCGCGCCGACGGCAGCCCTGCCCGAGCGCGCGAGTCCCACAACGAGAGCTTTCATGTGAACATCCTTCGGCACGGCACTAAAGATTCCGGCAACGGGGAGCGTCATTCAGGGTAGATGGGCACACTCGACCGCGAACTGGAAGAGCTGTACCGCCGCCGCCACGGCGCGTTCCACGCCATGCTCACTTCCGTCACGGGCGACCCCGAGACAGCCCGCGACGTCGTGCAGGAAGCGTTCGCCAAGGCGCTCCTGAAGCAGAAGAAGTACCGAGGCGAAGGCTCCCTCGAGGGCTGGGTCTGGCGGATTGCCTTCCGCGTCGCCATCGACTCACGCGGCTCCCGCGAGCTGACCGTCGACGAGATCCCCGACGTCTCGTTTCTCGATCCCTCACGCGACCCCGAGCTCCACGCCGCCGTCCAGGCACTCCCTCGACAGCGGCGGATCATCGTCTTCCTCCGCTACTTCGCAGATCTCCCCTACGACGAGATCGCAGAGACCCTCGGCATCGCCGAAGGCACCGTCGCCGCCACCCTCTCCCAGGCCCACTCCCAACTCGGCGAGACGCTGCGTCCGCTGGAGGCAACACCGTGAGCACCTACCCCACCGAACTCAACGACCGCTTCGCCGCGCTGGCACCCGAGCCTGTGGCAAGCGACTGGCTCGACGTGCAACGCCGCGTCCGAGCGAGCCGCAAGCGCCACCTCATCGCCTACGCGCTCGCAGCCACGTTCGCAATCGTCCTCGTCGGCTGCACCGCGGTCTTCGGCCCGAGGATCGTCAACTTCGCCGACACGGAGCCCTCCCCACCTTGGGTCTTCGATGAATTGACCGTTGTTCGGGCCAACAAACTGGACGAGGATCGGTCGTTTCCGGGCTTCGACGAGAAGCAGACACGTCGCGTCATCGATCAGGAGTTTGCGAGCGGCACGATCGAGATCGACTTGACGCCGTTGGAGGGCGGCGGCTTCTGCGCAACGTCACGCCGCGAGTACTCCCAGACCTTCGACGACGACACCTCAATGAGCAGCGAGGCAGGCGGAACCGACTGCGTCACGCCGAAGCGGCGCCAGGCCGAGCCACTGGTCGTGCAGGAGGTCGACGGTCGCCTCGACACCGACGGCGGTCGCGCTGCCGAACGCGAGGGCGGCGCTGCGAGCTCCCTCTTCGGATGGGTGACCGCGGCCGACGCGCACCAGCTCGTTCTGCGCTACGAGGACGGAGAAAGGACGCAGGTAGATCTGTTTCGGGTCACCGAGCCGATCGACGCGAGCTTCTTCCTCTTCGACGTTCCGTCGAAGCACGAGAACTATCGCCACCGCGCGGTGGAGCTGACCGCACTCGACGACGACGGGCACGTCATTGCCCGACACTCCATCGTCTACTACAGGGCGGCGGTCGGAGCCGAATGGGAGTTCCCTCGATGGAAGCATCATGCGTTCCCGCCTGCCGCTGACTCGTCACTGGTGCGCAAGCTGATCTTCCCGCGCACGGACGCACGGATCTGGCTCGCGCCGGCAAAGGGCGGAGCCACGTGCTTCATCTTCCGCCTGAGGAGCGATCAGCGCTCTGGCTCGGAATCGTGTCTCCTTGACGCCGAATCGCGCCAGGTCTTCAGGCTCGGCGAGGACTCCTTCTGGCTCCTTGGACAGGATTCGAATGGAGAACCGACGCCGTTGTTCTGGGGCCTCGTGGAGCCGCACGTACGGCGGGTCGAGCTCCGCTTTCAGGACGGCACACGCGACACAACGGTGCCACAGGAAGGCTTCGTTCTCTATCCGGTACCAGTACGCCACCACGCCGTGGGAACGCGCCTGGTGAAGGCACTGCTCCGCGACGCCAAAGGCAGCGTCGTCCGAAGCATCGCGTTCGATCCCACGATTCGCGACCGTTACCCCTGCGACAATCCCAAGAGCGACATCGAGTACGGCCCGGAGCACTGCCCGTGACTCTACGCCCGCTGCGCGATCACGACCCCGCCGACGATGAGCGCACCGCCGACCGCGATCGGCACCGTCACGTGCTCGCCGAGCACGAGCGCGGCGAGGATGAAGCCCGAGACCGGCTGCAGGAACTGGAACGTCGCGATCCGCTGGATCCCGCCCCGGTCGAGCGCCCAGTACCACCCGAAGTAGCCGAGGATCGACGTCACGAGAGCGAGGAACACGACCGCGGCCCATGATTTCGCGCTCGCATCGGGCACGCCGTCGGCGACGAAGATCCCGACCACGAGCGGGCCGAGCAGGAAGCTCCCGAGCAGGACTCCCCACAACGTCGCGGAGAGGCTCGAGAAACCGCGCGGCGGGAGCATCGCACCCGCAACGTAGCCCGCGGTCACGACGAGGGCCGCAGCCACCACGAGCAGATCGCCCGCCAGCGTCGCGTCGTTCGCTGCCGCACCACGGCCGCCGATCAACACGACCTCGCCGCCGATCGCAACTGCGCAGCCCACGAGCCACGCCCGGCGTGGCATCCGGCGCGCGACGAGCGACGCGTACGCCCCGGTGAAGACGGGCAGGACCGCCAGGATCATCACGCCGTGCAGGGCCGACGTCCGCTCCTGGCCGACCGTGTAGAGCACGGGAAAGATGACGAAGCCCGCTGCGGCGGAGATGAAGAGGAGCTTGCGTGACGCGCGACTCGCCGGCATCGCCTGGTGGCCGCGCGCGAGCAGCGGAATCGCGACGAGGCCCGCGAGCACGGTGCGGAGACAGGCGATGACGAGCGGCGGCAGGTCGTCGAGCGCGATCCGGGTGACGATCGGTGTCGCACCCCACACCACCATCACGGCCATCGCCACCGCGATCGGAACGAGCGCGGCCCTGGGCCTCGTCACCTCGGGCACCGTTGCTGGTTGGAGCGGGCGACGCTTCGCCTCGCTGCCGCGAGACCTCGTGGGGCTTGTTGCAACGCTAGACCCGGAATGATCGTTGCAACAAGCCCCACTACTGTGCTCGCCTGGAAGTGGCCCTTCACGGACCGGGGTATTTCAGGTCGAACCTTGTCTCAAGGGCCACTGGCATCGCCCCTACAGCTTGAAGCGGAGGTAGTAGCGGTAGTAGAGGACGAACCCGATCGTGCAGAGGATCGCTCCGACGATCCAGAACCGCACCATGATCTTCGTCTCCGACCACGCCTTCATCTCGAAGTGATGGTGGATCGGCGCCATCAGGAAGACGCGCTTGCCGGTGCGCTTGAAGCTCCCGACCTGGATGATCACCGAGAGCGCCTCGATCAGGTAGATCCCGCCGATGAAGATGAGGAGCACTTCGGTCTGCGTCATCACGGCGAGGCCCGCGATCGCACCGCCGAGCGCCATCGACCCCGTATCGCCCATGAACACCTCGGCCGGGAACGCGTTGAACCAGAGAAACCCGATCACGCCGCCGATCAGGGCCGCTGTGAAGATCGCCACGTCGAGGTAGTTGTCGCTGCGCAGGCCGACCTCGCCGGAGCGGATCCAGGAGATCGCCGCAATCGCGAGGAACGTGAGCAGCGAGATCGCGCACGTGCCCGCGGCCAGTCCGTCGATTCCGTCCGTGAGATTGACGCCGTTCGCCGTCCCGGCGATGACCACGAAGAGGAAGGGGAAGTAGAAGATCCCGAGGTCGATGTTGACGTCGATGATCGGGAAGTAGATCTCGGTGTCGAGATACCCGACGTGGGTCACGACCCAGCCGACCCCGATCGTGATCAGGACGAGCCCGAGCATCTTCCAGCGGCCGTTGAGGCCGAGAGAACGGCGCTTGCGCACCTTGAGGTAGTCGTCGGCGAAGCCGATCGCAGCGCACCCGACCGTCATCGCAACGAGCGTCACCCCGGGCCATGTGTAGACGGAGAGAATGAGGAACGGCGCCACCGCGGTCGCCAGGATCAGAAGCCCACCCATCGTCGGCGTGCCCTGCTTGACGATGTGGCGCGCGGGACCTTCCTCACGGATCTGCTGGCCGACGCCTGTCCGGCGCAGCCATTCGATGAAGGTGGGGCCGATCAGGATGGCAATCACCATCGCGACCAGGCCGGCGATCAGGACTCGGACCATGCCCTTGACCGTTTCTCGATCGAGGCCGGGATGCCTTCGAGCCCGACCGAACGCGATGCCTTGACGAGGATCGCGTCGCCGGGTGCGAGGCCCTCGAGCGCGCCCGCGAGACCCTCCACGTCGGGTACGAGCACGCGACCGGGACGCCCCCGGTCGCCGACATAGACCGCAGCCGCGCCGCCGACGCCGATCACGACCTCGATCCCGAGGTCGTCGACGAGGCTGCCCACCTCCTCGTGGTACCGCGGAGATGCGTCGCCGAGCTCCGCCATCTCGCCGAGGATCGCCACCCGGCGACGTTTGCCCGCGCGCTCGGCGAGATCGAGGAGTGCCGCCCGCATCGAGGTCGGGTTCGCGTTGTAGGCGTCGTTGATGACGAAGCCGCCGCCCGTCAGCGGGAGCGCCTCCCCACGCCAGCGGGAGAGCCTGATCGCGTCAGCGCCTTCCTGCGCCGCGCCGAGCGGCAGTCCGAGCGCGTCATAGGCGACGAGTGCCGCGAGCGTATTCTCGGCCATGTGGCGCGACGTGAACGGAAGCCGCAGCGACACGTCCCGACCGCCGACCGCGAAGTGCCAGTCGTTGCCGCCTCCTTCGACGTGCGCTCGGTCGAAACGTCGGATCTCGATGTCGGTGCGGCCGAGATGTGGTTCGAGCTCCGGCGAGTCGGCGGGTACGACCGCAACCCCACCGGACGGGAGCGCCACGATCGCCTCAGCGTTCGCCTCGGCGACGCGCTCGACGGTACCGACCAGCTCGAGATGCTCTGGGCCGATCGACGGGACAACGACGACGTCAGGACGGGCTATCTCACTGAGAGCGGCGATCTGCCCGAGCCCGCGCATGCCCATCTCGGTGACGAGCACCCGCGTCTCCGGCTCGAGCCGGCAAACGGTCAGTGGAAGGCCGATCTCGTTGTTCTGACTCGCTTCGGCCCAGATCGTCGACGTCTGGACGCTACAGAGCGCACCGAGAATGTCCTTGGTCGAGGTCTTACCCGTCGAGCCCACGACAGCAACCACGCGTGCGTCGCTCCGGGAGCGCACGAGAGCGGCAAGCGCAGCAAGCGCGGCCTCCTGATCAGCTGGCACGAGCGTCGCAGCTCCACGCTGCGCAGCGTCGGCGACGTGCTCGACACCCGTGTTCAGGGCGACGAAGAGGTCGCCCGGTCCGACCACGCGCGAGTCGGCCTTGATTCCCGTCACGGGCACACCCTCGCTACCGCCGGGACGCTCGAGCGTCCCGAGGTCGAGCGCCTCGATCTCCTCCCACGGAACCGGAATCACGCGCGGAGCGCCTCGCGTGCGACGACCCGGTCGTCGAACGGCTCGACGACCCCGGATTTCTCCTGGCCCTGCTCGTGGCCCTTGCCGGCGATCACGACGACGTCGCCCTCCGTGGCGAGCGAGAGAGCACGACGGATGGCGCTCCGCCGATCCGGGTCGATCTCGACATCGACCCCGGCGCCCTGGAGGACGTCCTGGATGATCGCGAGCGGATCCTCGCTGCGCGGATTGTCCGACGTGACGATCACGTGGTCGGCACGCTGGGCTGCAACGGCACCCATGATCGGGCGCTTACCGCGGTCGCGGTCGCCGCCGGCGCCGAAGACGCAGATGAGGCGACCGTCCCCGAGCTCTCGTGCTGTCTGGAGGACGATGTCGAGCGCCTCGGGAGTGTGTGCGTAGTCGACGATGAGTGCGAACGGCTGTCCCTCGTCGACGGCTTCGAACCGACCGGGCACTCCGGTGACGGCGCGAATTCCCTCTGCGATCTCGTCGTCGTCGATGTCGAGGAGCAGCGAGGCAGCGACGACGCCGAGGATGTTCTCGACGTTGAACCGACCCCGGAGCGGCGTCTCGATCTCGATGCCGGCCGCGCGAAAGCGGCTGCCATGCGGGCCTATCTCCAGATCGTCGGCGCGCACCTCGGCGCCTTCCGTGAGGCCGAACGTGACCACGGGTGCCCGCGCCGCCTCGACGAGCTCGATCGCGAGCCTGCGTCCGTGCTCGTCGCCGACGTTGACAGCCGCGGGCGGTGGCGCGGCACCAGCGAACAGCCGCCGCTTTGCCTGGTAGTACTCCTCCATCGTCCCGTGCAGGTCGAGATGGTCCTGCGAGAGGTTCGTGAAGACGAGCACGTCGAAGCGCACGCGATCGAGCCGCCGCAGGACGGAGCCGTGGGAGGAGGCCTCCACGGCGACGCTCCTGTCGCCCGCATCGAGCATCTCGCGGAAGAGACGCTGCAGGTCGATCGCCTCGGGGGTCGTGTGTGGCGCGGGCCGATGGGCTCCGCCGACGATCCACTCGACCGTGCCGACGAGGCCCGTCGAGCGACCGGCGGCCTCGAGGACGGAGCGGAGCAGGAACGTACAGGTCGTCTTGCCGTTCGTGCCCGTGACGCCTGCGACCTCGAGCGTGCGCGTCGGCTGGTCGAAGAAGTAGTCGGCGGCGATCGCCATCGCCGCGCGAGCGTCGTCGACGAGCAGCTGCGGGACGTCGATCTCGAGGGGCTGCTCCACCACGAGGGCCGCGGCCCCGGCGGCGACTGCAGCGCCCGCGAACTCGTGTCCGTCGACGCGCGTGCCGGGCACGCAGAAGAACGCCGTTCCCGGTGTGACGCGATCGGCGCTGTAGGCGAGATCCGTGATCTCGACGGCTTCGCTGCCCTCGGCATGGCTCGCCGCGAGCACGCGCGTCAGTTCCTCGAGGTTCACGGGGTCACATTGTAGGGGCGGGACCTGTCCCGCCCGTCTCACGAACCGCTCGGTGAGCCTGCCCCACTACGGATTCGCAACGGAGGCGAGCGCGCGCGTCTCGGGTGCGTCCGGCGGCACCTCGAGGTACTGGAGGTTGAAGCGTGCGATGTCGCGGAATGCCGGCGCGGCGACGACGCCGCCGTAGATGTTCCCCTGCGGCTCGTCGACCATCACGAGGATCGCGAAGCGCGGCTTCTTGGCCGGCACGAGCCCGACGAACGAGGCGACGTACTTGCGGACGTAACGGCCGTTCTCGGCCTTCTGAGCCGTACCGGTCTTGCCGGCCACCGTGTACCCCGGGATCGCGGCCTCGGTACCCGTCCCCTCGACGACGACGTCACGGAACATCGCCATCATCCGGTCGGCGGTGCGGCGCGAGACGACGCGTGTGCCGCGCGTTGCGCCGACGCGCTTTGTCCCGATCTTCTCGATCAGGCGAGGAGTGTGCCGTAGGCCGCGGTTCCCGATCGTCGCGTACACGGAGACCATCTGGAGCGGCGTGACGGCGATGCCCTGCCCGATGGGCACGTTGCCGATCGTGGAGCCCGACCACTCGTCGAGCGGGAGCACGAGCCCCGAGCTCTCCCCGGGGTAGTCGATGCCGGTCGGCTTGCCGAACCCGAATCTGTCGACCCAGGCAGCGAGCTCGCCCGCACCGAGCTTCTGCGCAATCGTGATCGTGCCGATGTTGGACGACTGGGAGAGGATCTCCTTGACCGACATCGTCTCCGTGCCTCGCGTGTGCGCCTCGCGAATGACGCGGTCGGCCACCTGGATCGTCGGCGCAAGCGTGAACCTCGACGTCGGCGAGACGATGTTGTCCTCGAGCGCACCCGCGACCGTGACGATCTTGAACGTGGACCCGGGCTCGTAGGCGTCAGTCACAGCACGGTTCCGTCTGGCTTCCGGCGACGAGGTGGAGAAGTTGTTCGCGTTGAACGTCGGGTAGTTCGCCATCGCGAGGATCGCACCCGTACGCGGGTCCATCACGATCGGCAGCTGCGCCGCGCGCGTTGTACTGCTTCACCGTTCGCGCAAGGATCTGCTCCGCGTTCGCCTGGATCTGATGGTCGATCGTCAGCGTGATGTTCTTCCCGGGCCGCTCCGGCCGGGACGTAACGACATCGATCGCGCGGCCGAAGGGATCCTTGACAATCGTCTCGAAGCCCGGTCGACCGGCGAGCGTCTTGTCGAGCGAGCGCTCGAGCCCGTCGAGCCCCCGGTTGTCGGTGCCGGCGAAGCCGAGGACGTGCGCTGCAACGTCCCCCTGCGGATACGTGCGGAGCTCCTCGGGGTAGAACCCGAGCCCCGGGATCTCCCTTTCAGAGAGCGCGTTCGCCTTCAGCGGATCGGCCTTGCGGGCGACGTAGATGAAGCCCTTGGAACGATCCTTGAGGATCGGATACAGCTCGTCGGCGCTCATCCCGAGCGTCTTGCCGGTGACGACCGCAGCACGCTGCGCATCGACGACGTTGCGCGGGTTCGCGTACACCGTGGTCGCCTGCTCGCCGATCGCGAGCGGCTCCCCGGTACGGTCGTAGATCGTCCCGCGCCCCGCCGGGATCTCGATCGTCTCGCGGTGCTGAGTGGTCGCCATCTTGGCGAACCTGTCGTGTTGCGCCGCCTGGACGTAGGCGGCTCGAGCGATGGCAACGATGAAGAGAAGGCCGAACGCGAAGACAAGGAGGCGAATCCGCTGGTTCGCGCGACGCTCTCTCACTTCGCCCCGAGCCTGACGTACGTCGTCGTCAGAGCGTCTGCCTCCTGGAGGCCGAGCTTGGCCTTCGCCGCATCCTCGATCCGCAGGTGCGACGACGCGCTCGAGAGTCTCGACCGCAGGAGCGCATTGTCGGCCCGAAGCTGGGCGCGCTCGCGACTGAGCCCGTCGAACTCCATGTTCAGTTGCAGGACGACGACGTTCAGGGCAACGATCCCGGCGAGCATGACGCCGATGAGCAGGATCCACAGCACGCCCCCGGCGAACGGCGCGCGCGAGCGGACGCTCGCGGGCTTCGCGCTGCTCCGCTCCTTCCTCCCGGCCGACGCGGGAGCCTGCGCAATCGTCGACATCTATTGCCTCGCCCCGAAGCGATGCATCGATACCCCGGCGGGGAGATGGCACAACCCCTCCCGGGACAGAACGCATCGACGGCGCCGCACTAGACGTCGGTCCTGACCGCGACGCGGAGGCGCGAGGAGGCTGCACGGGGGTTGTGGTCGAGCTCGTCCGTGGACGGTCGCACGGGCCGCTTCGTGAGCAGCCGCAGCTCCGGCTCCTTGCCGCAGACGCAGATCGGGAAGTCGGGTGGGCACGTGCATCCCTTCGCGCCGGCAACCATGAACTGCTTCACGATCCGGTCCTCGAGCGAGTGGAAGCTGATCACGGCCAGTCGGCCGCCCGGCCGGAGCATCGCCACGGCCGCCGGAAGGGCGGCCTCGAGCTGGCCGAGCTCGTCGTTGACGGCGATCCGGAGCGCCTGGAACACGCGCTTCGCGGGATGGCCCTCACCGAAGCGCGCAGGCGTCGGGATCGCCATCTTGATCACGTCGACGAGATCGAGCGTGCGGAAGAACGCCTGCTCGGTGCGCCGACGCGCGATCGCACGGGCGATCGGCCCGGCGTAGCGCTCCTCCCCGTAACGACGGAAGATCTTCGCGAGCTCCTTCTCGTCCCACGTGTTCACGATCGTCGCGGCCGTGATCTCGCCCGAGGGATCCATCCGCATGTCGAGCGGCGCATCGGTGGCGTACGAGAAGCCGCGCTCCGGCCGGTCGATCTGCATCGACGAGACGCCGATGTCGAGCAGGATCGCGTCGGCCTTGATGTCGTTCGTGGAGAGCTGCGTGAGCACGAGCGCGAAGTCGCCGCGGAGGAAGCGGACGTCCACCCCGGCCTGCGCCTTGAACCGGTCGAAGTGCGCCTTCGCGCTCGGGTCGCGATCGATCGCGACGAGCTTGCCGCTGCCCTGCAGATCCTGGGCGAGAAGGCGTGCGTGGCCGCCGGCGCCGAACGTGGCATCGACGACGGTCTCGCCCGGCTGCACGGCGAGGAGGGTGCGCACCTCGTCCGCAAGGACGGGGGTGTGGTCAGACGTGTTGTGCGGCAAGACGTTCGGCAGCATGGTCGGCACTCCCTTCGATCCCTTCCAGGCGCTCCACCCAGGTAGAGCGATCCCAGATCTCGAGGTGATCGTGGGTTCCGATCACCGTGACGTCCTTGACGAGGCTTCCGTAGCGAATGAGGTGGGCAGGCAGGAGAACGCGACCCTGCTTGTCGGGCGTGTCCTCGGCGGCACCGCCGAAGAAGAGGCGCTGCAGCGTGCGAGCCTCGGAGCTGAGGGGGTCGAGGCCACCGATCCGCTCGGCGATGGTGGTCTGCCAGGCGTCCTTCGGATAGACGTCGACGCTGCCGTCGAGCCCCTTCGAGAGCACGACGCCGTCGGCCAGGGCGTCACGAAACCGAGCCGGCAGGGTGAGCCGGCTCTTGTCGTCGATCGAGTGGTCGTACTGGCCGATGAACATGCGCAAAGCTCCAGGGTCGCTCCCACGTTGCCCCACTCTAAACCACTTTCCCCCACTTTGCAACCCCCTACCACCACCTGCCCGTCGGGCGGGTTCCGCGCGAGCCGTGGCTCCTTCCCGCCGCAGCGCCACACCGACCAGCAGCCGTATGCTGGGGACGTGACCGGGCGATCCGAGGACAGCTCTCTCGCTTCCATCGTCGATGCGGAAGACCGCGCCTACGTCGAGAGCCTCGCCCCCGGCTCGGAGCGCGACGCCGTGGTCGCGAGCCTCGTGCGCTACCGCAGCCCCGAGGCGCTCGAGATCGGAGACCCTCTGCCCGGCGTCCACGTTCGCCGAGCCAACGATCTCGAGCAGATCGAGCTCGCGACCCTCGTCGGCAACCGTCCGTTACTCCTCGTCTTCGGCAGCTACACCTGACCGCCGTTTCGTCGCCGGTCGGGTGACGTCGAGAGCCTCTTCGAGCGCTTCCGCGATCGCGCCGACTTCGCGTTCGTCTACATCGCCGAGGCCCACGCCGCGAACGAGTGGCAGCTCGCCCCGAATCTCGAGGAAGGCGCCGTCCTCGATCAGCAGGTCACGCTCGAGGAACGCCGAGTCCAGGCGCACGAGACGGCGGCGCGTCTCGGCCTGACGATGCCGCTCTTCCTGGACGAGATGAGCAACGCCGCCAGCGCAGCGTTCTCGGCATGGCCGGAGCGACTCGTCCTCGTGGACGCGGCACAGCGGATCGCCTATCCGGGCAAGCCTGGCCCGTCCGGATTCTCCCCCGAGGAAGCGGAGGACGCACTCGCCGCGCTCCTCGCCGGCGCCTCTCCCGCGCTCGAGCAGTGAGCCGACGCAACCGCGCGAGCGACGCCGAGGAGCTCCTTGTGACGAGTCGCTCGGAGTGGCGAGCCTGGCTCGGCGAGCACCACCGGCAGCCGAGCGGGATCTGGCTCGTCACGTACAAGAAGGCAAGCGGCAAGCCGCGCGTCACCTACGACGAGATCGTCGAGGAGGCGCTCTGCTTCGGCTGGATCGACAGCCGCTCGGGCACCGTCGACGACGAACGGTCAAAGCTATGGCTCGCGCCGCGCAAGCGCGGCAGCGGCTGGTCGCGGCTCAACAAGCAGCGGGTGGAGCGGCTGTCGGCCGACGGGCCTGATCGCGCCAGCCCGGTCTGCAGGTGATCGAGGCAGCGCAGGCCGACGGCTCGTGGTCACGCCCTCGACGAGGTCGAGGACGGCATCGTCCCCGATGACCTCGCCACGGCGCTTGCGGCAATGCCACCGGCGTCCACCGAGTGGGACTCGTTCAGCGCATCCACACGCAAGGGGATCCTGCAGTGGATCGCGAGCGCGAAGCGGCCCGAGACGCGCGCGAAGCGGGTTGCGGAGACGGCGGAGCTCGCCTCCCGTGGGCTCAAAGCGAACCAGTGGCCCCGCCAGAGCTGAGCGCCCGGAACCCCGCCTCGAGACCGTTTCGCGACCACACAGACTCTCCCGGTGCGTCGCGACGTCGTACCCGGCAGCTACCGTACTGAGTGGCTGGCGGTAGCAAGCCACTCGATCCGGCCCTCGATGCCGGCTTCGTTTCCCCGGGCCTTGCAGCCCGACGATCGGCGATGCCGCCGCCATCAACGAACGAAGGGATCGACCATGAGCACATCGTCTACAGCCGTGGACAGCTATCACCTGCGGGTGATGGTCGAACGATTGCAACGGGAGGGGCGGTCGGAGCAGGAGATCGTCGCTGCCGTCGAGGAATCCGACGACAGACGGCGGCCCGCACCGACGCGGCGGGCATCCCGCCCGTGGCCCGCGCGCCTGATCAGGGCACGCAGGCGGTAGGTGCCGACCGGCGCACCGCGGCGGTTTCCGGTAGCTCACGGGCTCCGGGAATCGCCGCGGCGCCCGCCCGAATTACACAATACGTGTCTATTCGTGCTATAAGGACAGAGAGATGACGCAGAATGCCCACCGCGTGAACGTGACGCTCGACAGCGTCTATGCGCTCAAGCTGCAGCGCCTCGCCGAGCGGACGCACACGAACGAGGGGACGCTCGCCCGGTCGCTCCTCTCGAGCGCGCTCGACGAGGCAGACCCCGACCCGCGCAACATCGCCGACCTCCTGGACGCCACGCCGGGCGCACTCGAGCGCGCAGAGCTCGGGGCCGCCCAGGCACGTGCCGGCCTCGGCACACCGCTCAACGAGCTCTGAGCCATGACGCGGGTCGTCGTCACGCCGGCCGCCCTCGAGGATCTCGAGCGCCTCATTCGCACGCACAGCCTTCCCGAGGACACGAGGGAGCGTGTCCGCCGTTCCCTGCGGCCACTCGAGCGCTTTCCGCTCCTTGGCTCCGAGCTCGAGGGGCGCTGGACGGGGTTTCGGTTCCTCCTCGGCCCGTGGCGCTGGATGATCGTCGTCTACGTCTACGACGCGGCTGAGGATCGCGTAGCGATCGTCACCGTTCAGGACGGCCGGGCTGCGATCTCTCCGACGGCGCCCGCCTGAGGCCGCAACGTTCCGGCGCGGCGTTCACGGCGGAGTGCCCGAGCCCGATGACCGCAGGTACGCGATCACGGCGAGCACGCGACGGTTCGTGTCCGGCGCCTGGTCGATCCGGAGCTTCGTGAAGACCTGCTTGACGTGCGCCTCGACGGTGCGCTCGGTGATGAAGAGTCGCTCCGCGATCGCGATGTTCGACAGCCCCTCGGCGACGAGGCCGAGCACCTCGCGCTCCCGATCGGAGAGCTCGTCGAGCGGATCGGCCTCGCGGCGGCGCGACGAGCAAGCGCGAGACGATCGTCGGGTCGATCACCGTCTCGCCCTCGGCGAGGCGCATGCAGCGCGTCGACGAGGATCGACCGGGTCGCTGACGCGCTCCTTGAGCAGGTAGCCGCAGCGCTCCGGGTGCTCCTCGAGCAGGCGCATCGCGTAGCTCGGCTCGACGTACTGCGAGAGCACGAGCACGCCGACGTCCGGGTGCAGCTCGCGGATCCGCTGCGCGGCGACGATGCCCTCGTCGGTGTGCGTCGGCGGCATGCGGATGTCGACGAGCGCGCAGTCGGGCTTCTGCGTCGCGACCGCGCGCATCAGCCCGTCGACGTCGCCCGTCTCCCCCACCACCTCGACGCCCGCGTCGGCGAGCACGCGCACGATCCCCTCACGGGTGAGCATCACGTCCTCGGCGACAACGACGCGCATCGGGTGAGTCTGACACGTGTAATGGCCACCGGATCCGTGCTGGCCACAGTGCGGGCCTGGAGTGCGCAGACGCCGGCCGACCCGCTCCTCGGGTCGGCGCATGCGCTCGGAAGACGCTTCGACCCTCGCACCCACATCCCACGGTGAACGTGTTTCTTTCTTCAGCAGATGCGCCTTGTTGCCGGCGCCAACCCGGGCTGCGAGGATTGTCGTGGAGGCCACGATGGCATGCCGATTCGGTGCGAGGGACGATCGAGCGGTCATCGAATCAAGGAGCCGGATCATGTTCAGGATCACCCGCATCACCGCCGTCGGCGCCGTGCTCGCACTGGCGGTGACCGCCGGCGCAAGTCTCGCCGGGCCGCCCGCCAAGACGAGCTCGGTCACGCTCACCCTCGAGACGCCGTCCGGCCCGGGGCGGCCCGCCACGAACCTCGCCGAGGCATTCGCAGAGCGAGTGAAAGCGCTCTCTGACGGCGCGATCGTCGTGAAGGTACGGGTCGAGGACCCGAGCTTCAAGGCGCCCGAGCAGAAGGCTTGGCCCTACCAGCGGCGACACGTGGACAACGTCAGGTCCGGCCGTGTCGACCTCGCGACGGTGTGGACGCAGACGCTCGAGTACGCCGGCATAGGGACTGCCCGCGCCCTGCACGTCCCGTTTCTGATCACGTCGAAGGCCGCTGCGACACGGGCGACGAGCGGCGCAACCGCCAGCTCGATCATGGCGGGGTTCGGGAGAGGGCGGACTCGTCGGGCTCACCCTGTCGCCGCAGGGCCTCGGCCGGCTCTTCAGCGCAGGGAGGCCCCTCGCATCTGCCGCCGATCTCGCCGGAGCACGATCCGCGCGCCGTACGCGCCGACGTCGCCGACGGCGCTGAGAGCCCTCGGCGCCCGGCCGATCGACGCCAGCGGCGGCGTGTTCACGGCAGCCCTGGGCAAGGGATTGCGATTCGGGCAAACGAGATCGTGTGGGACATCGCGAGCGTCTACCTCACGACCTCGAAGACGGCCGGCAACGTGGTGCTCTCACCGCAGGTCAACGCCGTCGTCGCGAACGCCGCATCGTGGCGCAGGCTCTCGGATGCGCAGCAGAAGGTGCTGCGGCAGGCTGCGGTGGAGGCACGCACGACGATGGTCGCGCGCTGGGACGAACGTCGCGAGGCGCGCACGTTCTGCACCAAGGGCGGCACGATCGTCAACGCGTCCGCTGCCGCGCTCGCCCGCCTCGAGGCGGGAGCGGCGAGCAGCCGAAGAGGCGCTCACGCGGGATGCGGCGACCCGGGCGGTCGTGCGAGCGATACGCGCGCAGGGCTCGGCGGAGATCGACCGCATCGCGCCGTGTGCAGGACCCGCCGCACAGCCACCTGCAGGCGGCGGCGCCGGGGTGACCACCCTGCCTCCGTCGGGCAGCTACCGGCTCGTCCTCAAGCCAGCCACGATGCGTGCCGCCGGGGCAGACGAGAACAACATCCGAAACAACAGCGGTACTCACACGCTCGTGATCGATGGGGCGAAGATGGGCGAGACGGGAAGGAACCCGAGCCATTCGTTCTTCTGTGCCTACACCCCTCAAGGTCGTCGGCCAGTTCGTCAGAGTCACTCCCGACCCGGCCTCGGAATGCGCAGGTGACCCGTGGCACGTCAAGTGGAAGCTCGACGGGAAAGACCTGATGCTCACCTGGTTCGACGGCAACCGCCAGTCGTTCACGACCTGGGAGAAGCTGTGGAGCGGTCGCTGGGAGCACGTCGG
Source organism: uncultured Thermoleophilia bacterium (assembly GCA_963741655.1). Lineage (GTDB taxonomy): Bacteria > Actinomycetota > Thermoleophilia > Gaiellales > Gaiellaceae > Gaiella. The sequence continues at coordinate 138,289 of CAVUIQ010000009.1, read as the reverse complement.
CTAGCGATCCGCGAGTCGGATGACCGCGCGCAGCCTTGCTCCGCCCAACGTGACCATCCCACCAAGCGCGAGCACCCGATCCTCGACCGCGACGACGCCCCCGCTCCAGGGGGCGTCGTCGACGGTCACGACCAGTCGCCGTCGGCCTCCTCGAGGGTGACCCGCACCGGCGCGCGGCGTCGCTCACCGCCTCGACCGCGATCGCGTAGACAGCAGTCTCGACCTCGGCCGGATACCTCGCACCCTCGTCGATCTCGCACCGCAGCAGGAGCGGCGCCGTATCCGCGAGCGTCTCGAGCGCAGCGACGACGCCCGACGACGTGAGCACCGCCGGGAAGATCCCGTGCGCGATCGTGCGCAGCTGCTCCGTTGCCTCCCCGAGTCCTGCGAGCGCGCGCGCAGCTCGGTCGCCGCCTCCTCGAGGCCGGCGCTCTCAGCGCGACTGAGCGCGACGCGAATGTCGAACGACAGCGCGAGCAGCCGTTGCTGCGCGCCGTCATGCAGGTCGCGCTCGAGCCTTCGCCGCTCGGCGTCCCCCGTGGCGACGATCCTGCGCCGCAGGGCCGTGAGCTCCTGCAGGCGCGCGAATTGCTCTGCGCGAAGCCGCTCGTTCCCGAGCGCGAGCCGTGCCGACGGCCCCAACGCACGATCAACCGCCGAGGCCGGAATGTCGCCGCCCGCGGTCGAGCCGACCAGGGCAACGACCTCACTCCCTCGCAAGACGCGGACGGGAGCGACGCCCAGCACGACCGCCTCACCCTCGGCATCGACGAGTCGCCCGTCGGCCAGCGGATAGCCGACGCGCAGGCTCGGATCCTCGAGTGCCTCGGCGAGAGCATCGCCGAGGTCTCCCCCGGCCACGCGCCCCGGCTCCTCCGCAAGCCGGGTGATCGCACTCCGCACCGCGCGCGGGCGCAGCGCGACGACTCCGAGCCCGACCGCAAACACGAGGAGCGCAAGGCCACGGGCGGCAAAGAGCGCGGCGTGAAGCGGTCGCTCCGGATCCTCGGCCGGCACGAGCAAGAGCGCGAGGCTCGACACCGCGAGGACGCACCCGAGTGGAACCGCAGCGCCGAGCGCGACGCGTCGGAACGACGAGCCGACGACCGGGCGAGAAGTGCCGCGAGCGCCAACCCCGCGATCGCGATCCCACACGCGATCCCGAGACCCAACGAGACGTTCGTCAACGTTCGCGCGCGATCGACGTCGACGAACGGCGCGCCCGTCTCCGCGAGGCAGTCCCGCCAGCAGTAGCGATCGAGAAACGGAGTCCCGCACGAGCCACAGTGCGGCGTCGACGACGAGCGTCACGCAGGCGAGAGCGATCGCCGTGACCCTCGCACCTCGCCGATCGAGGAGCGCTGAGACCACGAGCAACGCGAGCGCCGGCACGGTTGGGACAAGCAAAATCGCGAGCTGCCGGACCGCCGCGGGCGCGTTGACCCACCCTGCCCACGGCGCCGCAGCCCACGCGAGCCCAGGCGAACGTCGAGAGGGCAAGCAGGCGACGGCGCGCGTCGGTCGCGACGAGCGTCGCTGCGACGAACAGCGCCACCGCCGGCGAGCACCTCGATGACGGCCGCTCCCGGTGAAGCAGCCCCGTACGACATGACGCCGCCGTCCCGCTCGCCCATCGTCAGTGCCGCCGAGAAGAGCGCGACGACGAGCCCCGCGATCCCGAGGCCGAGCGCAAGCGGTGACCGCATCACGCCCCCTCCCCGAGCGGCACGGTTGCCGCGAGCCGCGTCCCGCCGCCGACCGGGCTCTCCACCAGGAACGTCCGCCGAGCGCGACGACGCGATCGCGCAGCCCGACGAGCCCCGAGCCGCTCTCGTCGACCCCGCCGCTGCCGTCGTCGGCCACGAGAACCTCGACCCCGGTCGCCGACCGCCGGACCTTCACCTCGAGCGCCGTCGCGTGAGCATGCTTGACGACGTTCGCGATCCCTTCCGCGCAGAGGAACCAGATCGTCGCCATGACCTCGGGCGGGCAATCGAGCTCGTCCACGTTCACCGCGGCGACAAGCGGGGTTCCTCGCACGATCTCGTCGATCGCCGCACCGAGCCCTTGCTCGAGGGCCGGCACGCCCAGCCCTCCGGCGAACGCGACGAGATCGGCGTGAGCGCGCTCGACCTGTGCCGCCGCCCGTGCGAGCGCGACATCGAGGTCGGGATCACGGCCCGCGCTCGATGACGCCTTTGCCAGAGCATCGGCCGGCGCTCGCGAGGCGTGCGCCGGGGCCTGCAGCTATGCGGCTTGCCAGTCGCGCCCGCTCCTCATCACCCGCCCGGATCAGGCGCAACGTCGAGCGTCCGACCTCGTCGGCGCGCTCGCGCACCTCCTCACGGAGGCGGGCGCGCTCTGCTGCGAGCGCGACGGCCACCGAGATCGCGCTGCGTTCGCTCACCGACGAAACGACCGCACTGTCGTGCACGACCGCGCCAACGAGATCCGATCCGCTCTCGACGGAGGTCATCGTCTGGCCCGGTGCCAGCCGGTGCGAACGGGCGCCCCGCCTCGTCGACGAGGTCACCGCCCGCATCGAGTACGTATCCGACGCGGAGACCAGGATCACCGAGCAACCGCGCGAGCGCAGCGGTGAGGGTTCCCGCGCTCTCGTCGAGCTCGATCGCCGCTCGGTGAGAGCCGTCGACGAGCGGAGCCCGACGAACAGCCAGACGCCGACGAGCGCGACCCCGACGTCGAATCCGATCGCCTCGAGGCTCCACGACCCTGCCGAGCCGAGTCGCGGAACCAGGAACGCCCAGGCGACGAGGCCGACGAGAGCGACCAGCCCATGGAGCGCATCACGACGAAGTCGCGCCGGAGACCGCCACCACTCGAACGCCCCCACCGCCGCGAAGCCACCGAGAGCGATCGTGCGCTCCCGGCCGCTACCGAGGTCGATCCACGGAGCGACCGCGACGATCCAGGCGGCGACGACGGCGACGGCCGCAACCGCCGTGCGCGGTCGCCCCGTTGGGTACGCAAGAGCGAGATGGACGAGCGCCGCGAGGAAGAGCCAGGCGAGCGCCTCCGCCGCCGATCCGAGCCAGGCGGGCTCGAGCTCGTAGAAGTTCCCGACGAACCAGGCCACACCCGAGAAGAGCAGCAGCCTCGCAGCCCCGCGGGGGCGCCGAGCGCGTACGCGGCAATCCCGAGGCCCGCGAGCGCCCAGCCGACGAGGAGATCTGGCGCCCAGTCACGCGTGTCCGCCCAGCCGTAGCGCTGGCGCTCCGCCACGATCCCGAGGACGACGATGCCGAGCACCGCCGCACCGAGGCCTATGCGGCGGAGCTCAGCGACGAGCGCATGGAGGGCTGCGCCGGAGAGCTCGCCCTTGCCAAGGAAGCCCGACACCTGCGCATCACGAAGCTGAGCGGTGTAGGCACTCCGGTCCCGGCTCGAGATCAGAACGACCTGTGGGCGGTCGGGATCGCAGCGAGCCGACGGGCGACGTCGAAGCCATCCATCCCGGGGAGCTGCACATCGAGGAGCACGACATCGGGATGGAGCTGCGCGACTGCCTCGAGCGCAGCCTCTCCATCCTCGGCGAGACCGACGACATCGAACCCCTCGAGCTCGAGCAGGGTACGGGCCGAGGCGCGAAAGTCCTCGTGGTCGTCAACGATCAGCAGCGTCTGCCGCACGATCCGCGCATCGTCGCACAGACGGCGTACCGCTCGCACTGTTGCTAGCAACAGGCTCGGGACCAGGGGCAGCCCCGATCGTCGGTCAGGTGGCGGATGTGCGGCGGAGTCTTTTCAACGTGGGTCGAGATCTGACGCGAAACGCCGCCGCCTCCGCCTGGTTGCGGCACTCCAAGGGAGGAACACACAATGAGATCGCGCAAGAGCATCAGCTGGTTGCTCGTCGTCTGTGCGGCAGCAGCCGCACTGCTCGTCGGGCTCAGCACCGCCGGAGGCGCGGGCGCCCCGGAGGCATCCGTAACCGGCAACCACTACGACCGGGGCGACCGTCCGCAGGGCGATCCCGGCAAAGCGAAGCAGACCGAGCGCAAGAACCGCAAGAACGCGCGCCCGGCACTGTCGAGACAGGCCGGGCCGGAACTCGTCAAGCGCGGCAAGAAGAGGAGCGGCTCGAGCTGACGCCATGCGCTGACGACGACACGTTCCTCTGCGGAACGTTGCAGGTGCCGCTCAACCGCTCGAGCAAGAAGAAGGACAAGCGCACGATCGGAATCCACGTCGAGGTGCTCCCGCACTCGAACGCAGGCGCCGAGGAGGGCGCCATCTTTGCGACCGCGGGCGGCCCCGGCGACTCGATCACGCAAACAGGCGAGAAGTACGGCTTCGCCTTCTCGATCCTCGCCGGCCTGACGGACACACATGACGTCGTGTTCATGGATCAGCGTGGAGTCGGCCTCTCCGAGGCGATCGACTGTCCCAACTGGCAGGACGGCGTGGGCGATCTCTACGTCGCGGCGGCAGCCTGCCACGAGCAGCTCGGGAACACAGCGGACTTGTACGGCACGCGCGACGTCGCCGACGACGAGGACGACGTCCGTAAGGCACTCGGCTACAAGAACATCGACATCGTCGGCGGCTCGTATGCCGGCAACGACGTCGCCACGTATGCAGCGCGCTATGCGAAGAACGTCCGGACAGCGATCCTGAGCTCGCCGCACGTCTCGACGTATGCCGATCCGTTCTTCCCAGAGGCACCTCGGGCGATGCCGCGGATCGTGAACTCGCTCTGCGGCGACTCGCCGCTATGCCACGCAGCGAACGCCGACCCGGCTGGATCACTCGCCTGGCTCGCTCAGCGCCTACGCGCGAACCCGGTCGTGGGCGTTGGCATCGACGGCGACGGCAACCCGCACAACGTCACGGTCACCGAGGCTGTCGTGGTCGATTTGATCATGTTGAACCGAAACGGATGGTTCACGAACCAGGGCGAGATCGCCCAGGCAGCGGAGGCGCTCAGGGCCGGCGACAAGGCGCCGCTGCTTCGGCTCGCCGCCGAGAACCTCCCGTTTGCCGGCGGGAGCCCGGGCGACGGTGGCCCACCGAGCGAGTTCTCGGCCGGACACAACCTCGCACGATTCTGCGTCGATACACCGCTCCCGTGGGACAAGAATGCGTCGACGGTGACCCGCCAGGCCCAGTACGCAGCAGCCGTCGCCTCACAGCCGGCGTTCTACGGGCCGTTCGCGAAGGAGGCGTGGCTTCAGCCGTTGCCGCTGAACTACTTCCCGGATCCGTGCATTGCCTCCAAGTGGCGGGACAACCTGCCCTTCCCGGCCGGCACCAAGGTCAAGAAGGTGCCGGCCCTCTTGCTGCACGGCGAGTACGACCTCGCCGTCCCGACGGAGCAGGGAGTCCGCGCCGCAGACCTGTTCGAGAAGAGCACCTCGGTGGAGATCGCGTCGGTCGGTCACAACCCGTGGTGGTGGACCGAGTGCGGCCCGCAGCTCGTCGAGCGGTTCATCCTCAAAATGGACGTCGGCGACACGAGTTGTGCCGACGTAGTGCTGCCGACGTGGGTACCGGGGAGCTTCCCGCTGACCGCGTCGGCGACACCGAAGGCAACGTCGGCAGGCGGCGTCGATACGACGACCAACGCCGAGAAGCGCGTCATCACGGCGGGTGTCTGGTCGCTGTTCGACGGCCTCCGCCGGGCGGTCAGCGTCGCGAGCTTCGACGAGGCAACGCTCACGTCCCAGTCGGTCGGGCTCCGTGGCGGCACGATCCATCGCTCGTACGATCCTGACACGAACGCCGGCACCTACGAGATCACCGGCCTCCGCTTCACGAACGACGTCGCCATCACGGGCGACCTCCTCTGGGCCGGCGACAACGTGCGTTGACGGCGACCTTCACGATCATCGGGCCTGGTGGCCTGACGGGAACGCTTCACGTCAACGGCGCGTTCTTCGTCATCGGCGCGACGACGCTGAAGGTCACCGGGACGATCGGCGGCCACGCCGTCGACGTGACGGTTCCCGCGACCTGATCGCCTCGAACGAAACGGCGGGTGCGGCCCCTCGGGGCCGCACCCGCCTCGTCGCGTCTCAGCGCGGCAGCCGCACTCCCAGCTTCTCGAGCCGCGGCAGCACCTCCTGGGCGAAGTACGCGAGCTCGCCCGTGTAGTCGACGAAGCTCAGCGTCATCCCGCCGAAGCCCGCGTCCCAGAAGCGCTTGATCTCGGCGGCGACGTCGTCCGGTGAGCCGATCAGCGGGCAGACGCCGTGGCCGCCGGCGAAGCGGCCGCGGAACATCGCGAGCATCTCCTCGCTGAACGACATCGCGTACAGCCCCTGCAGCCGCATCAGGTTGTCGACCGCGTCCCAGTCGGCGTTCTCCTCGGCGTACCAGCGGTGGAACTCCTCCGCCTCCGCCTTCGTCTCGCGACAGACGCAGTACGAGGGCGTGAAGACGCCGACCTCGCGCCCGTAGTTGTCGCGCGCGTTCGCCTTGACGGTCTCGACGACACCGGCGCCGTCGTCCGGCCCGCCGACCACCGTGAAGACGACGTTCGAGTTGCGCGCCGCGAAATCGCGTCCCTGCGTCGAGGAACCGGCGTTGAGGATCGGCAGGAGGCCGTCGTACGGCTTCGGCATCGACTCGGCGCCCTTGAGCTGCCAGAAGCGGCCGTCGATGTCGTAGCGGCCGGGCTCCGTCCACAGGCGCTCGACGATGTCCCACCACTCCTGCGCGTAGGCGTAGCGATCGTCGTGGTCGAGCGGCAGGTCGACGCCCATCGCGTCGTACTCCGGCTTGTTCCAGCCCGCGACGATGTTCAGGCCCGCGCGACCCTTGCCGATCTGGTCGACGGTCGCCATCGCCTTGGCAGCGACGAGCGGGTGGTTGAACGCGGTGTGGATCGTGGCGAAGACGAAGATCCGCTCGGTCTCCGCGAGCAGGCCTGCGGCGAGCGCCACCGGATCGAGCACCCCCTCGTGGAAGTTCGTCTCGCCGCCGTAGCCGATCCAGCGTGCGATCGGGAGCATGAAGTCGATCCCGACCTCGTCGGCCAGCCGGCCGAGGGCCAGGTTGTCGTCCCAGGTCGCCTTCCAGCGATCCTCGATCTTCGTCACGGCCATGCCGGAGGAGCAGTTGGCCGAGAAGAGGCCGAGCTTGAGGTCCTTGCCGTCGAGCAGCGTCTTTGCCACGGGTTCTCCTTCTTTACGGGGATTCGGGGGAAGGCCGCGCATACGGCCGGCGTACATGACGAGGGGTGGCTTGTCGGTGACGGTCGTCGCGACGACGCGGCCGACGAGGATGACGTGGTCGCCGCCCTCGTGCTGCGCGTGCATCGCGCACTCGAGCGTGGCTGTAGCACCCTCGAGGAGCGGTGCACCGACGAGCCCGCGCGAGATCTCGAGCCCGTCGAACTTCTCGGCGCCCTTGCGCGCAAACTGCCAGGCGAGGGCTTCCTGGCCGGCGGCGAGTAGGTGCAGGGCGAAGCCGGGTGCCTCGAGCCAGACGTCGAGGCTGCTCGAGCCCCGGTCGACGCTCCAGAGAACGAGCGGCGGCTCCTGCGAGACCGGAGCGAGGCTGACCATCACGAGCCCGGCATCACGCCCGTCCGGATGCGCCGCGGTGACGACAACGACGCCCGTCGCCCACGCACCCGTTGCGGTGCGGACCGTCTCGACGTCGACGGATGGAAGCTCGGTCACGCCCATCACCCAATACTGACATGTCACCGAATTCGATGTCGCGAGATCGGCGGCTAGCACGTAGCCAGCGCCCCACGCACCCTGACACAATGCGTCGATGCTGGGCCAACGGGTGCTCATCGTGGACGACCATGCGGGTTTCCGCGCCGCGGCCACCGTCATGCTCGAGGCCGCGGGCTGCGATGTCGTCGGCGGGGTTGCCGACGGCGAAGAGACGCTTGCGGCTGTCGCAACGCTCAACCCCGACCTCGTCCTCCTCGACCTTCAGCTCCCCGGCATCGACGGCGTCGCCGTCTCCGAGCTGATCTCGACTCTCGAACACCCCCCGAGCGTGATCCTGATCTCGAGTCGTGAAGACGCAGCGACGGAGCCGCGCGTCGTCGGTGCACCCACTCTTGGCTTCGTCTCGAAACGCCACCTCGGTGAAGCGTCGATCAAGGCGCTACTGGCGTGAAATCCGGGCGGCTCACGATCGCGACGGTCGGCGTTGCGGTCGGACTCGCCGCAATGCTGATCCCCGAGGCGGTCGTCGGCCGCGAGCCGGACGTCCGCGTGCTGATCGTGGGGCTCATCCTCATTGCCTTCGGGCTCGCGATCCCGGCAGGCGACGGCGCTCGCTCGTGCGGCGCGTTCCTCGTCGCCGCAGGATTCGCCTGGTTCCTACCCAGCTTCGACGTCACCGGCCGGGAATGGGCTGATCGCGCGATCGCCTCGACGTCGTTGCTGCACATCGCCCTCGTTGCAAGCGCGATCGCGCTCGTCCCGGTCGGTGCGATTCGGGCCAGGGGCATGGCGATCGCGCTCGTGCCCGCCTACGTCGCGGCCGTGGCGGCAGCGGTCGGTGGCTACCGGCTCGCGTTGATCGCGGCCGGCGTTGCGCTCGCCCTGGTTGTGGTCGTCTCCTGGTCGAAATTACGGAACAGAACAACGGGTGCCGCGCTCGCGTTCGGCACCGCAGGGCTCGTGCTCGGCTTCGAGCTCGCTCTGAGCGGTGTCCTGCGGCTGACGGTTTCGTCGCCGCCCGAGCGAACGCTCTCACTCTTCCACGAGATCGCTCTTGCCGCCGCCGCAGCCCTTATTCTGACCGCGGTCACGCGCAACGGGGCCGGTGACGTCATCGATCTGCGCGAAGGCGGCGCCGCCGCGATCGAGCCGACGATCGGGCAGGCCCTCGACGACCCTGGCGCAACGGTCACGTTCCCTGACGGCGACGGCAGCTGGATCGACCCCCTCGGTCGGCCCCGCGAACTTCCGACGGGCGCGCGATCGGAGATTCGGTCGGACAGCGAGGTCGTCGCGGTGATCGGTACGGCCATGCCGATCCCGGATTCGCTCTCGAAGTCGCTCGAGGACGTCCTGCGCCTTGGGCGGGACAATGCCCGGTTGCGGCGCGCCGTGACCGTTCAGCTCGATGAGCTCGCCGACTCTCGCCGACGCCTCCTCGTAGCGAGTGACAGTGAGCGCGAGGCGCTCGAGCGAACGCTCCGTCACGGCGCCCTCGCGCACGTCGAGGAGGTTCAGGAGCTGCTCCGTTCGCTCCCGTCGCTCCCCGGCGTCTCCGAGCGAGCACATCTCACTCGCAGCGAACTCGAGCACATCGCGCGGGGGCTCGACCCTCTCGCGCGTGGGACGTCACTTGCCGACGCGCTCCGGGTGGTGACCGAGCACGGACCGAATCCTGTCGAACTGCGGATCAGCGAGGCTGCACTCGACGAGAGAACGAGGCGCACGCTCTGGTATGCGTGTGCCGAAGGGCTTGCAAACGCCTGGAAACACGCGCCTGGTTCGAGCGTACGGATCGAGATCGGTAGCCAGAATGGAACCGCAGTCGCCACAGTCATGGACGACGGCCCTGGCGGTGCCAATCCCCGCGGATCCGGGCTCGTGGGTCTCACCGATCGTGTGACTGCGCTCGGTGGCAGCGTCGCGATTTCCGATCGCCGGCCGACCGGCACGCTGCTTCGGATCGAGATCCCGCCGGATCGGAGCACGGGCCAGCTCGTAGCCGAGTCACGCGCTGGCCGCAATGTCACAGCCGTGGTTGCGGCCTAGGTTCGAGGGACCCGACAGTGAGGAGACCCACAATGCGCCTTCGCCCTTTGCCATCAGCGCTCGCCGTCCTGGCCGCCGCAGCCGCCGCAGCGGGCTGTGGCGCGGGAGAGCCCCCCTCGCGCGCCGGCGCCGACGTCGAGCCGGTCACGCTCACTGCAACGGGATACGAGCAAGCCGGGCGGATCGGCGCTCGAACGCTTGCCGAATTCGCACGACGCGTCGCGGCGCTCTCGAACGGCGCGGTCAGGATCACGCTCGGGCCGGCGCCCGACAACTCGCTCCCAGACACATCGGCAACGTCGATCGCAGATGTCCGCAGTGGCAGGTATGACCTCGCGGTCGCCGCAACTCGCTCATTCGATCGCCTCGGCGTGCTGACGATGCAGGCGTTGCAGGCACCGTTTCTCGTCGAGAGCAACGAGCTCGGGGCCAGGATCCTGGCCGACGAGATCGCCGACGAGATGCTGGGCGGCCTCGAAGAGATCGGCCTTCAGGGCCTCGCACTGACGTTCGACAGTCGTCGATTCCCTCTCGCGTACCAGAGGCCGATCGTCGCCGTGGGCGACTATGACGGAGTGACCCTGGCGGCGCGTCCGAGCGAGGCGACCTACACGCTGCTCCGCGCTCTTGGGGCGCGCCCGACGTCGATCAACGGCGGCAAGCTGGCGGCTGCCGCCGCGAACGGGTTGGTGTCCGGGTCCGAGGGCGTCATCGGGGCCAATCAGCCCGTCGACGGGTCCGTGACGGCGAACGCGCCGTGGTACCTCAAGGCGAACGCGATCGTTGCGAACGAGAAGGTCTTCGACGGCCTCTCGGACGCGCAGCAGAGCGTGCTTCGCCAGGCTGCTGCCGAAACCCGAGAATGGGCCGCCGGCGAGCACGGCGCAGAGGCCGAGGCGGCGAAGCAGATGTGCGCGACAGGACACGGCGCCGTCGCGCTCGCCTCGGCGCGGCAACTCGTCGAGTTGCGTGCAGCCGCGCAACCCGTGCTGGATGCCATGACGAAGGATCCTGTTTCGAAGCGAGCAATTGCGCGCATGCGCGAGCTTGCAGGCGAGGTCGGTCGTCCCGCTATCGCACCGTGCGTTTCGGCGCCGAAGCCGCAGTCGGCGGGCGTCACGAGCAACCGCGAGCCCTCACTCGACGGCGTCTGGCGTCTGAAGGTGACGTCGAGCGCCCTCGAGGCTGCGGGTGCTCCACCGGATTGGGTCGGCGGGAACACGGGAGTCTGGACGTTCAGACTCAAGGGCGGAAGGGGAACCGTTGACCAGCCACTCGGCGATCCGTGCATCGTCTCGTACGCGATCAACGGCAGCCACATCGACTTCGACTTCGCAGCCGACCCGGCCTCGGGATGTGGTGGGGTCTTGCACGGCACGTTCGAGGTCACAGGAGAGACTGCGACGTTCCAGTGGACAAAGGACGACGGCCCCGACCCGGTTGCCTTCGACAACGCCTTCTTCAAGGGCGGCCTGCACCGGGTCGGTCAGGCTCCGCGAAGCAAGCAGTCGGTTCTCGACGGCAAATGGCGGGCGAACATCCAGGCGAGAAGCATGCTCGGGCACCCGGGCTTTACGAAGGAGGACGCATATCGAAACGCGGGCGTCTGGACGTTTACGTTCGCCAACGGCTCATACTCCTACGTGGAACCGAACGGACGACGATCGTGCGACGGAACCTTCGTGATCGAAGGCGCCCTGATCACGATGACCGAGACGAGCCCCGCGGGTGAATGTGACGGCGTCTGGACGGCGAGCTTCGTGCGTTCGGGCGACAGCCTGCAGTTCGCTGCACCGCCGTCTGACCCAACCTCCTGGATCGGAGCCCTTCTCGCAGCGCCACTCCACCGGATCGGCGACGCACCGTGAGTGGCTGAGCTCGATGCGGCGACGCGATGGCGCGGTGCGGGTGAGGCCGCGCCCGCACCAGCAAGCACGGAACCCGCTTTCAGATGCAGTCGTCCGCGCGCTCGGCCCTCTCGTCGCCGCCGGACTCCTTCTGGCAGCAATCCCTGAGGCTTCGTCGGCACGCGGTGGGATCGATCTCGTGCTTGCCGTAGGTCTGATCGCGGCCGGGTCGGTCGCGTGGTTTCTGGCGCGATGGGTCTGCGGTAGCGCCGCGATTCTGGCCGGTGCGTGCCTTGGCCTCGCGACAGCGGGCGAAGCAACAAGCGCGTCACCCGGATCGCTCGCAGTCGGCCTGGTCGCCGCACCACTCGTCGCGCCGTTGCTCGCCCTCGCGATCGTCCGACCGACGGCCGCCTGGATCGCCCTGCTCGGCGGCGTCGCTGCCGGCCCCATCCGCGCGCTGGTCTACGACCCGTTTCTCGATCCCGATTGCGCGCAACGGTGCCTTATCAGCCCCCTCGCTCTCACGCACGACACGGCGGTCGCCGACGGCCTTCACCGCTACGGGACACTCGTCGCCGCCGTCGCGCTCACGACGCTCCTCGCACGCCAGGCACGACGGTGGCAGGTCGCCACGGTCGCTGCAGCGGCCTGGTCACTCGTCTTCAATCGGGCCACCGATCTCATGCTGATTGCGGCCGCAGTTGCGCTCCTCGTTGTGACAACCGAGGTCGTCGAGCTCGTTGGGGGGCGGCGGCGCGTGCGATCTCTTGCACGCACGCTCGCAACGACCGGCGACGTCGAGGCCATCCTCCGACGAGAGCTCCACGATGACGACCTCACGGTTTCCTACTGGATCAGTCACGAGAAGCAGTTCGTCAGGGCCGATGGCGCTCCCGCACGGGCACCAGGCAGCGACCAGGAGACGACGGAGATCCGGAGCGGCGGCGAGCTACGTGCCCGCGTCGATCACGTCCCCGGGGCAGCCGTGCGCGAGCTCGCGGCCACCATCGACGGATCGACCCGCCTTGCCCTCGACAATGAGCGGCTCGGTGCCCAGGTCGCAGTGCAACTCGCCGCGCTGCGGGAGTCCCGCGCGCGGATCGTCGAGCAAGCGGACACGACGCGACGCACTATCGAGCGAGACGTCCACGACGGCGCCCAGCAGCACGTCCTCGCGCTCGGTCTGGAGCTGAACGTCGCCCTCGCAAAGCTCGGCGACAACGACCCGCGGCGAGCGACGCTGCAGCGCTGCGTCGACGAAACCAACCTTGTCCTCGACGAGCTCCGGGATCTCTCGCACGGCATCTACCCGGCCTCCCTCGAGGCAGGAGGCCTCGCACACGGGCTCCGGACGCTTGCCGGACGGAGCCTGCGGCCGTTGCAGCTCGTCGATGTACCACTCGGTCGGTACGACCCACCGATCGAACGGGCCGCATTCCAGCTCGTCGCGGACGCCGCCGATCGTGCCGACCGTGCGCTCGACGTGCTCGTCGAAGCCGAGAATGGCACGATGAGCGTGAGAATCACGGGAACCAGTCTCCTGGGCGACGTGGTTGCTGATCGCATCGCCGCCGCCGGCGGCACACTGCTCCTGGACGGCGATACGATCGTCGCCACGTTCCCATGCGCGTCGTAATCGCCGAAGATCAGCTCCTGACCCGGGAGGGCATCGCCCACCTCCTGCGCGAGGCAGACATCGACGTGGTTGGAGAGGCCGGCGAGGTCGACGCGCTGATGCGACTCGTCCACACGCAGAAGCCCGAGGTCGCCCTCGTCGATATCCGGATGCCGCCCACGCACACCGACGAAGGACTCGTCGCAGCGGCGCGGATCCGCAGTGAGGTGCCCGGGACGGGGGTGCTCGTGCTCTCGCAGCACGTCGAGGCGGATTTCGTGCTTCCCCTGCTCGAGGAGGGAACCTCGAGCGTCGGCTACCTGCTCAAGGACCGGATCATGGATCCGGCAACGTTGCTCGACGGGCTACGGCGCGTCGCTGCAGGTGAATGCGTCGTCGACCCCGCGATCGTCCGGCAGCTCGTGCAGTGGCAACGTCGGGAAGATCCTCTCGCCGAACTCACCGACCGGGAGCGGGACGTTCTTTCGCTGATCGCCGAGGGGCTCACGAACGTCGCGATCGGGCGCAGGCTCTTCATCTCGGAGCGCACGGTCGAGGTGCACACGAAGCAGATCTTCACGAAGCTCGGGCTCGTCGACGCGGCGGACGGCAACCGCAGGGTGCTTGCTGTGCTCGCGTACTTGCGCGCCGCGACCTGAGCCCTAGCTCTCGACAACGGCGGCTGACCCGTACCACGACACGTGGTGGCCCGTAGGACGCCGCGCTCCTGCTCGGACACGATCGATCTGTCCAACGAACAAGGGAGCGAGACATGCATCGCGCACGATTAGTTCTCCTGCTGGCGGTCGGCCTCATCCTGCCGATCTGCCTGGCTTCCGTCGCCGCGGCAGGCGCAAAGCACGGCCGAGCGGGGCACCGCTTGCACGCCGAAGCGCAGCCGTCACCTGAACGACTGGCTGCACGCATCGCCGGCATGCCGAACGGGCGTCAGGGCAATGTTGGCAAGAAGGTCGACAAGAAGAAGGTGAAGGGCATACGACCGGAGGCCCTCGCAACACTCGAAGATTGCAGCGCGCAGTGGAACGGACCGTTCCTCTGCGGAACCATCGAGGTGCCTCTCAGCACCTCCAACCCGGCACTCGGGAAGAGGCAGATCGACTTCATCGTCCGCCCGGCAGACGTCCAGCCCGCGAAGGGGACGACGCTGTTCAGCAACGGCGCCGACAACTCGACGTTCTCCGAGTCGTCTCCGTGGAAACCCGAATTCTTTTCCTGGATCGCGACCGCACGGGGAGCGCAGCTCGAGACCCGTGACGTCATTCTCGTCAACACCAGAGGCACAGGTCGGGACGCGCTCGACTGCCCGCTCTTCCAGGGCGATGGCAACGACATGCATGCGGCGATCGCCGAGTGCGTCGGCATCCTCGGGCCGGCGATCGACTACTTCACGTTCGCCGACTCGGCGGAGGATCTCGAAGGCGTCCGCTCGTTCCTGATGGGGCCGCGTGGCAAGGTGGACATCGTCACGATCGGTCACCAGTCGGCGCAGGCCGAGGCGTACGTGGCACGGTACGCGAAGAACGTCCGCTCGATGGTGCTCGACGGTGCCGAGGGCTTCACCGCCTGGGGCGAGAAGGACGTCAAGGAGTGGGTCAGGATCGCCGACCTTCAGTGCCGGAACTCCGCGCGCTGTGCGCCAAGGATCAACGACACGACCGCGGAGATCGCCTGGCTCGCCCGCGAGCTCCGGAAGCGTCCGCTCGTCGGGGTCGCGACCCTTCCCGACGGTTCGTCGCAGAACGTGATCCTCGACGAGAAAGGCCTCGCCTTCAACATTCTCGGCGGGAATGACGGCAAACTCAACGTCCTGTTTTACGGGTCAATCGGGGCAGCGACCCGCGCGTACCGCGACGGCGACCTGGCGCCGCTCCTTCGCCTCGCAGCGATGTCGGGCGTCACAGACACTCCGCCGTCGGGCGCCCTGACGAGCGGGTGGGGTTCGGTGGACGACCAGTCGGGCGCCACGTGGGCCTCGTCCACGTGCAACGAGTGGCCGATGCCGTACGACCTTTCGGCGAACTTGTCCGAGCGACGCGCACAGGCGAACGAGCGGCTCGCCCTGGAGCCGGCGGACCTCTTCGGCTTCTTCTCCAAGGCGATCGCAGCCGACGGTGGCGGCTCGTGGGCCGAGTGCTGGGGCTGGCCCGCTCCGACCCGTGTGAACCGGATTCACCCGCCCGGCGCGCCGTACGCCGACGTGCCGATCCTGTTCATGACCGGCGAGATGAACCCCGAGCATGTAGCACCGTTCGCGCAGGAACTTGCGCGCCGGTATCCACGGGGGACGTTCGTGAGCATCCCACGGGCCGCCCAGCCGGCGCTGTTCTTCAGCTCCTGCGCAGGGCGGATCGCCGCGAGCTTCCTCGACACGTTGAAGGTGGGCGACACAACGTGCACCGCCGGCGAAGGCGACGTGTTCTCCGCCACGGGTGGCTACCCCGTGAAGGTGAAGGGCGAGACCGCAGCCGACGTCGCCTCGGGAGCAGACCGAAGTCGCGCCGGAGACCGCAAGGTCGCCTCCGCGGCCGTCCACACGTGGATCGACGCTCTGCACGCCGTGTTCTACGGCAACCCTGCCGGAGTTGGCCTCCGCGGCGGCTCGTGGGAGTTCATGGACGGTGACGTTGGCACCTGGGTGCTCGACCGAACGAAGCTCGTGTCGGACGTCGCCGTCAGCGGAACGGTGCAGTTCGACTGGGCGAGCGGCGATGTGCTTCCGTCCGACCTCGCGGTCTCAGGGCCTGGAACGGCGGACGGAGTCGTGCACATCGAGCGTGGGCCGATCTGGGATCTGACGACGCCGTTCGTGCACGTGACCGGCCAGATCGGCGGTCGGGCGCTCGACCTCACAGTCGCGATCCACTAGCCGGGATGCTGCTCCAGGCTGACGGGCTGCGGCGCGACGCCGCGGCCCGTCAGCGCTGCCGCGCCGCAACGGGCGGCAAAGGCGACCGCGTCGTGCGCTTCGAGCCCCGCGCCGAGCGCGAACGTCAGCCCCGCCATGAACGAGTCGCCGCAACCGTAGGCGTCCTCGCGTGGCCCAGGGACAGGTGCCGCGACGAACGGGCCACCGGGCTGCATCCAGCCCCCGAGGGCTCCGGACGTCGTCACGACGAGCTTCGGCTCCGGGTCGAGGTCACCGGCGTGGTAGCGCTCCGCCTCGTCCTCCCCGCTTCCGATCAGCGCCTCGAGCTGCACGGCGCCACGCTTGAGATTCTCGATCTCACGCGTCGTCGCCGTCAGCACCGGCGCGCGTCGCGCTGCGACGAGCGCGTCGACGTCACCGGCGATGAACAGCACCGCGTCCATCTCCCCGATGTCGTCCCAGGGAAGGCTCTCGTCATGGCCGCGTGGCCGCAACTTCGGGCCGACGGTGGTGATCGTGCGCTCACCTACCTCGTCGATGTGCGTGAAGGCCCAGCGTTGGGGACTTGGATCGACGCTCGCATGAACCCGGACGCCACGCTCCTCGAGCTCGGTCCGCGACCGGCGCCCGAGCTCGTCGTCACCGAGCGCGGTGTAGAAGTGTGCCTCGTCTGCGAGCAGCGCGAGCTGGATCGCAGCGACGGCGCCACCGCCGCCCGCCTGCTCCCAGTCGTCGGTCGAGTGCGCAATCCCTCCAGGCGCAGGAGCGCTCACCACACGCGCGAAGCGGATCCACTCGACATGACCGACAACGGCGACCCTCATGACCCAAGTGTCACAGATGCCGGTCAGGCAAGTAGGCGGCGATGGGCTTCCACCGTCTCGGCGGAAGGGGTCACGCCCAGCTCGGCACGTAGCCGCTGGCGGAGCGCCTCGTACGCGAGCAGTCCCTCGGCGCGGTTGCCACGCATGGAATGGATCTCCATCAGCAGGCGCGTGCCGCTCTCACGGAGAGGCGCGAGCTCCACGAGCCGACCCGCCGCGCGCTCGGCAGTCGCAAGCTCGCCACCCCCGATGTGCATGGCGGCGAGACCAGCGAGCTCCAGCGCACGAAGGCGCGCCGCGTCGAGCTCACGCCGTCGCGTGGACGCCCAGGTGCCGCTCTCGCCGGGCAAGAACTGACGCTCGGAGATGTGCTGGGCAACCCTGGCAGGCCCCCAGGCCGACGTCCAGTCTTCACGCGCGACGCAGCTCTCGGCCCGATGGAGCGCCTCTGCTGCCGCCTCCAGGTCGACCCAGGTGTCCGCCGGCAGCGTCAGGCGCAGGTACGAGCGACCCTCGATCGGGACGATGCGTCGCAGCTTCGATAACAACGCACTGAGCGCTGCGTCGCCCGCCTCCGGAGGAGCCTCACCCCAGAGCAGATCGGCGAGTACCTCGCGCGGGGCGATCGTCTGCCGGCGGAGAACGAGGTAGGCAAACAAGAGCCGCCCTTGCCGTCCGGGCAGCCGGTCGTCGACGCGTTCCCCGTTCACCCGGGCAACGAGCGGGCCGCAGAGCTGGATCCGGGTGTCAGGCACGCCAGGGAACCGTAACCAGCATCCGGCGTCGACGCACACCCGATGCTCCGCCAAGGTTGCGCCAAGGTTCCATCACGACCCGTCCCTCATACTCCGCTCCACATCCAAGCGAAGGAGGAGCACATGGGTATGCGGATCGATTGCGAGTGCGGCGAGGTCGTGAAGGCGGAGACCGACGACGAGCTCGTCACGAAGGTCGAGGCCCACGTCCGGAGCGACCACCCCGAGCTCGTCGGGAAGCTGAGTCGCGAGGACGTGCTCGGCATGGCGGTCGAGGACGCCTGAGTGCGATCGCGCGTAACCCGGGCGACCGGCTGAAACCGGCCACCAGCCGCTAGCAACGCACGAGGGACGACCTCACACAATCGTGCGCTCGAGCGTTTCATCGATGATGAGCGCTGTGACCATCCCCCCGTTCGAGAGCTTCTACACCGAGCACAGCTCCGAGGTGCTCGGGCTGCTCCGCCGCAAGGTCGGCCGCGACCGGGCCGACGACGCGTTCCAGGAGACGTTCCTGCGCGCGTTGCGCGCCTACGACCGGCTCGAGCACGGCGAGCACCTGCGGGCCTGGGTGCTGACGATCGCCTCGCGCGTCGCTATCGACATCCACCGCCGCACGAAACCGACGAGCGAGGTGCCGGAGATCCCGCACGAGGACACGCGCCCCGCCTACGAGGATCTCGGGGAGCTCACCGACGGCCTGCCCGCTAAGGAGCGCGCCGCCGTCGTGCTCCGCTACGGCTACGACCTCACCTACGACCAGATCGCGGCGGCGCTCGACTCGAGCCCCGACGCGGCCCGCCAGGCGGCCTCGTCCGGGGTCCGCCGACTCAGAAAGGAGGCCCGACAATGACCGTTCCCACCGATCTCGACCTCCGCTTCCGGGAGGCGGCGGCCCGTAGCGGAATGCTCGACGCGGGCTACGACATCGTCGAAACGCCGATCGGCGAGGTACTCGTCGCGGCGACGGATCGCGGACTCCTGCGGATCTCATTCGATCCGGATCTCGAGCAGCACCTGGAATGGCTCTCCCGGGTTGCAGGCCGGAATGTGCTGCGAGCGCCGCGCCAGGTCGACCCGGCCCGGCGCGAGCTCGACGAGTACTTCGAGGGCAAGCGCCATGCGTTCGACCTCGCCGTCGACCTCCGCGACGTTACCCCGTTCACCGAGCGCGTGTTGCACGAGCTCGCCCGGATCCCGTTCGGCGAGACCGCAACGTACGCCGAGCTCGCCGCCCGCGCGGGGAACCCGAAGGCCGCCCGTGCGGTCGGGATGACGATGAATCGCAACCGCATCCCCATCGTCCTCCCCTGCCACCGGGTGATCGGGGCCAACGGCAGCCTCGTCGGCTACGCAGGGGGGCTCGATCGCAAGGTTGCGTTGCTCACGCTGGAGGGCGTCCTGCTCGGACGGTGACCGCGGAGGAATGTGGCGGCAAGGGCAGATGCGAGGAACGCCAAGCCGGCGACGCAGAGAACGACGGCGTGGAACGTGTCGACACCTGCTGCACGCTCGACACCGCTCGCTGACGGGTCGAACGGTGTGTCGCCCGTGCCGCCCTGGTTGACGAACAGCCAGCCTGCGAGGGCACCGATCGCGGCGACGGAGAGGATGCCGCCGACCCGCGCCACGGTCTGGTTGAGTCCTGCCGCGACGCCGGCGATGTCCTCGGGTGCCGGTGCGAGCGCGGCGGCCGTGACCGGGGCGACGACGGCGGGCAAACCGATCGCGAAGAGGCAGATGCTCGCTATGCCCCACGTCCACGCCTCCGGGCGGCTCGAGACCGGCAGGAGCAGAAGCATTGCGACGCCGATCGTCGCAGCGCCGATCGCGATCGGGACCCGCGGCCCGTTCCGGTCGGCGTAGCGACCAAAGCGGGGTGCCAGCAGGATCAGCCCGATGCTCGGCGGCGCGAACACGAGGCCGGCGAGCGTCGGTGAGAAGCCGAGGAACTGCAGGTACACGGGCAGGAAGAGCAGGTGGGCGCCGAGCGCCGCGTACATCACGAGCGTGACGAGGTTCGCGGCCGCGAGGCCGGGCATCCGTAGCAACGCGGGTGGAATCACGGGATCCCGAGCCCGCAGCGTCCACACAACGAGACCGATCGACGCGACGACGCCACCGGCGAGGAACGGTGCGATCGCCGCGAACCCGCGCGACTGCAGTTCGACGAGCGCAAAGCTGATCCCGACGAGCGCAACGGCAACGAGCGCGGAGCCGACGAGGTCGAGGGTCGCACGACCGGTCGCCCTCTCGTCCTCCCCGCGTCCGGCGACGGCGAGCGCGATCGTGATCACGGCGAGCGGCACGTTGATCAGGAAGACCCAGCGCCACGAGACGGTCTGCACGATCAGTCCGCCGAGCGGCGGGCCGCCCACGGTGGCAAGGCTCGTGAGCGACGTCCAGAGCCCGATCGCGCGACCGGCCTGCCCGGCCCACGTGACCCGAAGCAGCGCGAGGCTCGTCGTCGTGAGGACGGCGCCGCCGACACCCTGCAACGCGCGGCCGCTGATCAGCACGCCCTCGTTCGGCGCGAGCGCCGTGAGCAGCGAGGCGACGGCGAACAGGACGACCCCGACGATGAACGTGCGGCGGAGCCCCGCGCGATCGCCGATCGCCCCGCCGATGAGGTAGAAGGCCGACAGGGACAGCGCGTACGCGAGGTACACCCACTGCTGTCCGGAGAGCCCGAGCCCGATGTCGTCGTCCATCGCTGGCAGCGCGACGATCACGACCGTCGTGTCGAGGAACGCGAGTGCGGAGCCGAGCGCCGTCGCGAACAGGGTCAGCATTCGCACGCGATGTCCGGCGTCGACCGAATGCCCGGGTCCCATCGGCCAACGCTAGCGACGCGCGATCGGGTGGTGCCGTTGCCTGACGAGTCCGCGAGCGCAATACTGTGATGCTGGTCAGCAACGAGGGAAGGGTGGTCGCATGGCGTTCGAGGAACTCACCAGTCGTCACGCTGTGATGTGGGGCTCCGCTCCGTTCGAGAACATCGCGCACCTGATCGAGGACATGCATGTCGCACTCGTGGAGCGCCTTGCGCCGGTGGCGGGCGAGCACTGGCTCGATCTGGGCTGTGGCGTAGGCGATGTCGCCTTCCACGCTGCGCGCGCGGGAGCAACGGTGACGGGATCCGACCTGTCCCCGACCCTGGTCGAGACGGCGAGGCGCCGGGCAGCGGAGTACGACCTCGATCTCACGCTGGAGGTGGCCGATTGCCAGAACCTCCACTACGCAGACGCATCCTTCGACGTCGTCTCCTCGTCGGTCGGAGTCATCTTCGCACCCGACCACGAGCGCGTCGCGAGGGAGCTTGCCCGCGTCTGCCGTCCGGGCGGCCGCATCGGTTTGACCGCCTGGCGCAAGGAAAGCGGCGTCGGCGCGATGTTCGCCGCCATGGCACCCTTCATGCCCACTCCGCCACCCGGGGCCGGATCGCCGCTCCAGTGGGGCCACGAGGCATACGTCCAATCGGTGCTCGGCGAAGCCGTTCGAGCTCACGATCGAGGAGCTCGACATCCCGCAGTTGGGCGAGGACGGGACGGAGATGTGGAGGTTCTTCCGCGACAACTTCGGGCCGTCCTACACGCTCTGGAACTCGCTCGACGCCGACCGTCGCGCCGAGCTCGACACGACGATGGAGGCCTTCTTCGAGAGCTACCGTTCGGGCGACGGGATCAGCGTGGAGCGCCGCTACATCGTCATCACCGGCGTGCGCAAGTAGAAGTCGCGGGCTACTCCAGCAGGCGGTACCCCCTCCCCCAGACGTTGATCACGTAGGGCAGCTCGGCCCCTGCGGCCTGGAGCTTGCGACGCAGGCGTGAGGCGTGCGAGTCGACGGTGCGCGTGATCAGACGGCCGCCGTAGCCCCAGACGTCGCGTAGGAGCTCCTCCTTCGTGAACACGCGGTGTGGATCGCGGGCGAGACCGACGGCCAGGTCGAACTCCCGTGCGGCGAGCGAGACGGGGACGCCGTGGACCCGCACCTGACGCGCCCGGCGGTCGACGACGAGCTCCCCGACCTCGAGTACGTCAGCCTGCCCGGCAGCCGCGCGACGCAGCACCGCATGGATGCGCGCCACGAGCTCCGGGTACAGCTCGCGCTCCGCCACGTCGTCGGCGCCACGCTCGAACGCGCGGATCCGCTCGACCGGGTCGGCACCCGCGGCCGTGAGGACGATGACGGGGACGTTCCTGTCCCACCGCCGACCGGGCTCACCCTCACGCAGGCGCGCGCACAGCTCCGTCTCGCCGGTGAGTACGATGTCCGGCCGCGAACGCTCGGCGATATCGAGCGCCTGGGCACTCCACCCTGCCTCGACGACATCGAACCCATCCGAGCTCAGATTGCGCTCGAGATACCCGGGCCGGGCGGGATCGGGGTCTGCAAGGAGGAGGGCTGCACGCATTCCTCCACGGTAGGGCCGGGCGCCCGCGACCGCCAGATGTCCTTTCGGGCGAAAGTGTGACGATCGCTCCCCAGCTGTCCGAACGAGCTAGCCGAGCTCCCGCAGCAGCGCATCCGTCCACACCTGCACCGACTTCGCGCGGCGGTAGTACCGGTGAATGCCACCTTCGAGCGCGAAGCCGATGCCGCCGTGCACCTGCTGCACGTGCACCGTCACGTCACGACACGCGCTCCCTGCCCAGGCGAGCGAGTCGCGGGGGAAACCCGCAGTCGGGATCGGCCGCAGACCACGCCGAGAGCAACAGCCCGTCGCGCGCCACGGCCGCGTCAGCGAGGTGTGCCTGCACCGCGGGGAGCGCCGCAAGCGGCGCGCCGAACTGCTCGCGTGACGTTGCGTGCTCGACCGCCTTGTCGAGCGCGCCGTCGGCCACCCCCGCGAGATAGGCAAGCGTGACGGCACCCCAGGCGTGGAGCCTCTCTGGATCGGACGGCAATTCCGGAGCCGACCGAACGCCTCTCAGCGTGCCCGTGCCGTCGAGCGTCGGTTCTCGCTCGCCTCCATCGAAGCGCCCCGCGCCGTGCCGCACGCGGCCACCGAGCGCGAGCGGCGCGCCGAGCGTCGCCTCGTCGACGAGACACAGCGGTGCGCACGCCCGTCCCAGCACCACGCCACCGGCGACGGCAGGACCGAGCAGGTCGGGGTCGCTCCAGAGCTCTGCCCAGCCGATCTCCGCGAGGCGCGCGGCGAGCGCATCGTCACGATCGTCCTGCCACGCTCCGAAGACGGGCTCGACGGGCGCCTCCCAGCCTGCGAGAGCACTCCGCACCGACTCTGCAAACAGCTCCAGCTCGGCCTCGACGGTGAACCTCACGCCCCCACCTCCCGCAGCACCGCGTCGGTATCGGCCCCGAGCGAGGGCGCCGGTCGCGTCGCCGCCGGATCGTCGCCGTCGAACCGAAACACGCCGCCGAGCATCGTCAACGACCCGAGCCCCGGCTGCTCGACGTCCTGGAGCAGCCCGTTTGCACGCGCCTGCTCGTCGGCGTGCACCGACTCGCGTGCGAGAACGGGGCCGGCGGGAACGGCCGCCGAGCCGAGACGCGCGAGCCACGCTTCGACCGATCCGGTGGCGATCTCCTCCTCGATCACGGTCGTGATCCGCTCCTTCTCGGCGAGCACCGTTGGGTCTACGGGCACGAGATCCGGCGTCGCGATCGTCGCATCCTCGAGCTCGAAGAGCCCGAGGAACGACTCCCGCTGCGCGAGGTTGAGACAGGCGACCGCGAGGAAGCCGTCGGCAGCCTCGTAGCAACGGTAGTACGGGTTCATCGCCAGTCCACCTGCGATCTCGTCGGCGCGGGCCTCCAGACCGTCACGCGTCGCGGCAGCAGCTGGGCCGGAAGCCTCGCCGTCGAGCCAGACGAGATCCTGGATCTGCACCGCGAGGGCGGCACCGAGGAGCGACACCTCGACGAGCCGGCCCTCTCCCCCGCCCCGTGCCGCGACGAGAGCGGCGAGCACGCCCGTTGCCAGGAGGTGTCCCGCGGTGAGATCGGCCATGGGAATTCCGCCCGCCCGAACCGGAACGGTGTCGCCACGAGAGGCGTGCGACGTGAGGAGCCCCGAGCGACCCTGAGCGACGAGGTCGTAGGCCGGCTGTCCGGCAAGCGGCCCATGCGGACCGAAGGACGTGACGACACCGACGACGAGCGCAGGATGCCTGACGTGAAGCACGTCCCAGGCAATCCCAAAGAAGGCGGCCCGTGAGGGAGGCGCGTTGTGGATGACGACGTCGGCCGTCGTGACGAGCTGCGCGAGCGCAGCACGGCCGGCCTGCGTCTTCAGGTCGAGCACGACCGACCGCTTGCCCCGGTTGAGCGGGACGAAGAACCGCCCGACCCCGGGCGCAACCGGCATCACCTTGCGGTACGCGTCGCCCCCGGGTGGCTCGACCTTGATCACATCCGCACCGAGCTCTGCGAGGAGCGAGCCCGCGAGGGGCCCGGCGACGTACTGCGCGAGGTCGACGACGCGCACTCCTTCGAGCGGGAGGCTCATCTGCAATCCCAGCCCGCGTCGCGCGATCACGAGCTGCTGCACCTCGGCCGTGCCCCCGGCGATCGTCGAGCCGACCGAGGCGCGATACAGCGCCGCCGCGCGACCCTGGATCGCCGCCTCTGGCGACGCGTCGGCGAGGCCCTCGAGACCGAGGAGATCGACCGCAGCGTTGCCGATCGCCTGCGCGAGCCGCGCCCCCGAGAGCTTGGCCATCGCCGAGGTGGCACTCCCGGGAAGGCCGCGGTCGAGCATCTCCGCTGCCCGGAACGACAGCAGCCGGGACGCGTGCAGCTCGCCGCGCAGCCGCGCGATCCGCTCCGAAGCTGCGCGATCGAGCCGTTCGGTCTCGCGAAGCCGCGCCTCGACCGCGTCGAGCACCCACGCAAACCCACCGAGCTTCTCCGCGGTCACCCGCTCGAAGTCGAGCGTATACATCAGGATGTCCCAGCCGCCGTTCACCTCGCCGACGAGGTTCGCAACCGGGATCTCGACCCCGTCGAGGAACGTCTCGCACAGGAAGCCCCCGCCGAGCGTCGGGAACGTCCTCACCTCGATCCCCGGCGTGTCGACGGGGCAGACGAGCACGGAGATGCCACGGTGCTTGCTCGCTTCCGAGTCGGTGCGCACGGCCAGGTAGATCCAGTCTGCGAGCTGGGCGCTCGATGTCCAGATCTTGTGACCGTTGACGACATAGGTGTCTCCGCGGAGCTCCGCTCGTGTCGTCAACGAGCCGAGATCACTCCCGGCGCCGGGCTCCGAGAACCCCTGGCAGAAGACGAGCTCTCCGTGCGCGATCCCCGGCAGCAGAGCCTCCGCGAGAGCCGGCGAGCCGAACCGCTCGATCGCGGCTCCGATCGTCTTGTACGAGAGCAGGTAGGACGAGAGCGGCAGCCAGTGGTAGCCGAAGACCTCCTCCACCAACGTCGCCGTCAGCCGCGAGAGCCCGCGTCCGCCGAGCTCGACGGGCCACGACATCCCGATCCACCCCGCCTCGCCGAGCGCGCGGTTGACGGCGACCGAGTCACCGTCCGAGAGCATCCCCTGCCGCCACCACTCCGGGTCGCTCTCGAGGAGCGGCCGGAGGCTTGCAGAGAAGACGGCAGCGTCCTCCCGGAGGGCGCTCTGTTCGGCTGTCGGTCGCAGGTGCAACGTCAGTGCGCTGTCCGGGGAATAGGGCACCGCTCGGCCGGCTGCAAACACTTCGCATCGCTTCGTCCTCGGTCGCCCCGGTACAACCCGGTATCGAGGCTCCCTGCGTCCTCGCGCTGCTCGGTTTTCGCTCGCCCGAACAGCACCCTATTCCCCGGACAGCGCACAGCGCGACCCTACCTGGGATGATCCCGGGCATGGAGCACCGACACGTCTTCATCACCGTCGCCGACGGCACTCGTCTTGCAGCTCAGCTGTGGCTCCCCGAAGTGCAGCCGGCGCCCGTTGCGCTCGAGGCGCTGCCCTACCGGATGGACGATCTGACCGCGTCGTACACGGGCGAGTACGAGCGGCTGTGCGAGGAGGGCGGGCTCGCGGTCTGCCGTCTCGACATCCGCGGCACGGGCTCCTCGAGCGGTATCGCCACCGACGAGTACACCGCCGCAGAGCTCGACGACATCTGCCAGGTGATCGCGTGGCTCGCGGAGCAGGAGTGGTCGAACGGCCGCGTCGGCATGTACGGCACGTCGTGGTCCGGGTTCAACTCACTCCAGGTCGCCTGCCTCGACCCACCGGCGCTCGGCGCGATCGCTCCCATCTACGCGTCGGACGACCGCTACACGGACGACGTCCACTACATGGGCGGCGCCGTCAAGGCGCTCGACCTGATCGACTGGCCGCTCTACATGGTCAACATGAACGCGCTGCCGCCCGTGCCCGCGGTCTTCGGCGACGGCTGGCGCGAGGAATGGGCGAAGCGGATCGACGGCGTCGAGCCGTGGCTCCTGAACTGGTTCGAGCAGCAGACCGACGGGCCGTACTGGCGGCACGGCTCGGTGCGGCCCGACTATGCACGGATCACGTGCGCGACGATGATCATCGCCGGCTGGGCCGACGGCTATACGAACATCGCCCTCCGCGGCTTCGAGGCGCTCACCTGCGCGAAGCGCGTCATCCTCGGCCCCTGGGGCCACCAGTCCACCGCAACTGCACGACCCGGCCCGCATATCGACCTCATTCCCGAGCTGATCCGCTGGTTCCGTCATCACCTCGCCGGCGAGGAGAACGGCGTCGATGCCGAGCCGCCGATCGCCGTCTTCGCCCGGCGTTCCACGAAGCCCGACCCCGACCTCGCGTTGATGAACGGCGAGTGGCGCAGCGAGGCGACCTGGCCCGCCGAGCGGCTGATGGAGCACGTGCTGCAGCCCGTGGGCGAGGGGCTCGAGACGATCCACGTGCGCGGCGACGTCGGCCGGGCAGCCTGGATCTCCTGCGCCGGCGGCGGCCCCTGGGGGCTGCCGGCCGATCAGCGCTTCGACGATGCGCTCTCGCTGACCTTCGACTGGGATCTCTCCGAGGCCGACCTGGACGTCATGGGCCACCCACGTGTCAAGCTCACTGTCACCTCACAGGTTCCGGTCGCCTACCTCTCGGTGCGCCTGTGCGACGTGTTCCCCGACGGCACATCGGCGCTCGCCGGACGTGGGATCCTCAACCTGACGCACCGCAACGGCAGCACCAACCCGAGTGCGCTCGAGCCGGGCGTGCCGACGCCAGTCGAGATCGAGCTCGAGGCGACGTCCTGGATCTTCGAGGAAGGTCATCGGGTCCGGCTCGCGCTCTCGGGCGCCGACTGGCCGAACACCTGGCCGCCGCCGAGCGGAGCCCCGCTCCAGGTGGAGCGAAGCAGCGTCGAGCTCATCCTCCCCGTTCTCTCGGGGCCCCCACCGCTGCCCGCACCGAGCCTCCCGCCGACGACGGGGAAGGACACGCACGCTCCGTCGAAGGACGTCGAGCAGCCGCCGACCGTCTGGGTGATCGAGGAGGATCAGCTTCAGCACGAGACGCGCGTCGTCACGAGCTACGGCTCGATCTACGAGGCGCCGTTCGCAGCGCATTGCGTCGAGGAGTACGAGGGAACGGTGGGCGTCTCACTCGATGACCCGGCGCGTGCCTTCGCGAGGGCGACCACCGTGTACCACATCACCTGGCCCGAGGCAGACGTGCGCACCGAGGCTCGGCTCGACATGACCTCGGACGCCGAGGCGTACCACGTCGTGATCGAGCTCGTCGCCGAGGAGGTCACGCCGCCGCCGGGCGTGGAGCCGTTCCGCCGGGAGCAGCGCTTCGAGCGCAGCTTCCCCCGCCAC
Organism: uncultured Thermoleophilia bacterium; assembly: GCA_963741655.1. Taxonomy (GTDB): domain Bacteria; phylum Actinomycetota; class Thermoleophilia; order Gaiellales; family Gaiellaceae; genus Gaiella. The sequence goes on along the minus strand of CAVUIQ010000009.1, from coordinate 110,889 downwards.
CTCGCGTAGGGGCGATGCGAAACGGTGCCTTGGCACCGAGAAGCGTCGCCCACGCGCTCAGCACTGCCGTCAGGCTTTAGCCTGGCGCCGGAAGCATCTGCACGCACTGACAACATCGGACGCTCTGGCGCCCGGCTAAAGCCAGGCGCCCTGCAACACCCCCGCTGGGGCGTCAGGCTTCAGCCTCACGCCTGAACGACCTGAGGGCACAAACGCGCCGTGCACCGCGCGCTCACGCACCTGGCTCAAGCCAGGCGCCTGCAACACCCCCGTTGGGGCGTCAGGCTTCAGCCTCACGCCTGAACGACCTGAGGGCACAAACGCGCCGTGCACCGCGCGCTCACGCACCTGGCTCGAGCCAGGCGCCCTGCACCCCCGTTGGGGCGTCAGGCTTCAGCCTCACGCCTGAACGACCTGAGGGCACAAACGCGCCGTGCGCCGCCCGCTCAGGCACCTGGCTCAAGCCAGGCGCACACCGTAAAGCACGGTCCGCACGGCAAGATGGCCCGAGGCAGCCATCAGTCGTTCGCCGGGCTCACGCCCGGCTCCCACGTGACGTCGGAGAGCCGCGCGAGCGCGAGCAGGAGCGCCTGCGTCCCCTTCCTCCCCCCTCCCTGCGCCCGAAGGGCCAGGTAGAGCTCGTGCGCGAGCGCAAGGCCGGGAAGAGCGAGGTTCATACGCCTCGCTTCGGCGAGCGCGATCTCCATGTCCTTGATGAAGTGCTCGACGAAGAACCCGGGCTCGAAGTCGCCCCTCAGCATCCGGGGCGCGTAGTTCGTCAGTGACCACGATCCCGCGGCGCCACCGGAGACCGCCTCGAGCACCGTCTCGAGATCGAGCCCGGCCCTGTACGCGTACAGCAGTCCCTCGCACACGCCGATCATCAGCGTCGAGATCAGAACCTGGTTGACCATCTTGGCGTGCTGCCCGGCCCCAGCGTCACCCTGGCGGACGATCGTCTTGCCCATGATCTCGAACAGCGGCCGCACCCGCTCGATCGCGGCGGCATCGCCGCCGACCATGATCGAGAGCGTCGCGTTCCGCGCACCGACGTCTCCGCCGGAGACAGGTGCATCGATCGATTCGAGGCCGCGCGCAAGCGCCGCAACACGAATCTCCTGCGCGAGCGTCGGCTCGCTCGTCGTCATGTCGACGAGGATCGAGCCCGGCTGCGCGGCGTCGAGCGTCCCGTGCTCGCCGAGAACGACCTCCCGCACGTCCGAGGGAAAGCCGACCATCGTGAACACGACCCCTGTGCGAGCGGCGACCTCGGAGGGCGAATCCGCCCACACGGCGCCGCGCTCGAGCAGCGCCTGAGCCCGCGATCGAGTGCGCGAGAACACCGTAACCGGATACCCGGCGTCGAGCAGATGCCCACACATCGACGAGCCCATCACCCCGCTGCCGATCCAGCCGAGCGACTCCCGTGACGAACTGGCCATGCCTCCTCCTCCGTGGATTGTGGTGAGACCGCACCGTATCGGTGTGACGTCGATCGCGAGCCTGTCGCTTCGATAGGTTGACGCGACCACGGCCAAGGAGGGAAGCAGCGTTGTCGAGCGACGGAAAGGTAATCAGAGAGATCCCGTCAGCCGAGTTCGCGGCCCGCCGCGATCGGGTGCTCGATCACGTCCGCGCCTCGGGTCTCGCGGGCTACCTTCTCTTCGAGCAGAACTCGATCCGCTATCTCACCGGGTTCAACTTCCTCTCGAACGAGCGGCCGGTGATCTTCGCCGAGAGCGTGGCCGGCGAGCATGTCGTCTTCGTGCCCGAGTTCGAGGTCGAGCGCACGCACGCTGAGACGGCATTCGAGCGGGTCGAGTCATATCCCGAGTATCCGGGAATCGAGCACCCGATGCCGATCCTCGCGCGCATCCTCACCGATCTCGGTATTGCCGGCTCGCTCGCCGCGGACAACGACGGCTACCCCGGGATCCTCGGCTACCGGGGACCCTCCCTCAGCGCCGTCACAGGCGCGCCCGTCGCGCCGCTTGCACCCTTCATCGAGAGCATGATGGTGAGAAAGAGCGCCGCCGAGATCGAGCTGATCCGCGAGAGCGCGCGCTGGTGCGAGCACGCGCACCGGCTGCTCCAGGAGTACACCCGCGTTGGCGCTACCGAGGCGGAGGCCAGCCTCCGCGCCGGCCACGAGTCCACGCTCGCGATGCTCGCCGCACTCAGCGACGTCGAGCAACAGGGGTCCTCGGACGGTGTCTCCGCCGGCTACCGCGGCCAGATCGGCCTGCGCAGCTCCTGGGCGCATGCCGTGGCTCACAACATCGAGTTCCAGGCCGGCGATGTGCTCGTCACGGAGACGAGCGCCCCGATCCAGGGGTACAACGCGGAGCTCGAGCGGGCGATGATCATCGGGCCGCCGGGCGACGAGATGCGCCGCCTCTTCGATCACGCGGTTGCCTCTCAGGACGTCGCCTTCGCGGCGCTGCGCCCCGGCGTGACCTGCGCGGACGTCGACAGGGCAGTGATGCGGTACCTCGAAGAGCACGACCTCGTCGCCTACTGGCGCCAGCACACGGGCCACGGGATCGGGCTCCGAAACCACGAGGCGCCGTTCCTCGACCTCGGCGACCACACAGTCGTCGAGCCCGGAATGGTCTTCACGATCGAGCCAGGGCTCTACTCACCGTCCGTTGGCGGCTTCCGCCACTCGGACACCGTCGCTGTGAACGAGGACGGGATCGAGATCCTGACCGACTACCCGCGCGACATCGAGAGTCTTACGCTTCCGCTCTGAGCGCGGGTCGCCCGCCGATTGCCGGCTCCGGCCGGTTCGCCAGGGTATGCGTGCCGAACCGGCCGACGCCTACCGTCGCTACTCCCCCGCGGGTGATTCGAGCAGGATGCACGCAGCCCGATGCTGCGGAGGTACACCGCGCACGTGTCGCAGGGACGGGTCGGTCTCCTTGCAGCGCTCCTCGGCCACCGGGCAGCGCGGGTGGAAGCGGCAGCCCGGCGGGACGCGCACGGGGTTCGGGGTCTCACCGGTGAGGATCTGCGGGAACGCCTGCTCGTCCGGATCGCGACGCGGCACGACCGAGATCAACGCCTTCGTATAGGGATGCTGCGGGCTCCGCACGACGTCGCGCGCCGGGCCTTCCTCGACGATGCGGCCCAGGTACATCACCGCGATCCTGTCCGCGAAGTGCGCGGCGGTCGAAAGGTCGTGCGTGATCATCAGTACGCCCATCCCGTCCTTGCGCAGGCCGTCGAGGAGCGCCAGGATCCCGGCGCGCACCGACACGTCGAGCATCGATACCGGCTCGTCGGCGATGAGCAACTTCGGCTCGAGCACGAGCGCTGCCGCGATCGCAACGCGTTGGCGCTGACCACCCGAAAGCTCATGGGGATAGCGGTCGATGAACAACTCGGGTGGCGTCAACCCCGCGCGCTCCATCGCCTCGTGCACCTTCGCCTCACGATCCTCCTTGCGGGGAACGAGCGAGTGCACGCGGATCGGCTCCTCGATGGTGTCGCGGACGGTGAAGCGCGGGTCGAGTGACTCGTACGGATCCTGGTAGATGATCTGGATCTCGCGCCGCAGCGGCCGCAACGCGCCGGGGCTCAACTCGCCGATCTCGGCGCCGTTGAAGCGAATCGATCCGCCCTGATTTGCCACCATCCGGATCACCGTCTGCGCCGTCGTCGTCTTGCCACAGCCCGATTCGCCGACAAGGGCGACCATCTCGCCCGCGGCGACGGAGAACGTGACGCCGTCGACCGCCTTCACGGTGAGCTGCGGTCGACGCATCATCGCCCCGAGCAGCCCACGCGGCACCGGGTAGTAGCTGATCAGATCGTCGACGGCGAGAAGCACGCCGTCCGACGCGGCCACCTCTGTCACCGTTGCCTCGACCGCCTCGCTCACGATGCAAGCTCCGTCAACGACGGCTCGTTGAGGTGGCAGCGCGCCTCGTGCCCGGCCACGGGCTCCCGCCGCCCCGGTCGAACCGTCGAGCACGGTTCGAACGCCGAGTCGCACCGGGGCCGGAAGGCGCAGCCTACGATCTCGTGGTCGAGGCGCGGCGGCGCCCCCGCGATCGAGATCACCTCGTCGTCGCCGAGCAGATCGGGTGTCGCAGCGAACAGCATCCGGGAGTACGGGTGGCGGGGATCGTGATAGATCTCGGACATCCCTCCCATCTCGACGATCTCGCCTGCGTACATCACGGCCGCTCGGTCACAGACCTGGGCGACGACGGGCAGGTCGTGCGTGACGAGGATCACCGTCAGCCCGAGCTCCTGGCCAAGCGTCGTGCTCAGCCTGATGAGTAGCTCGAGAATCTGCGCCTGCACCATCACGTCGAGGGCCGTCGTCGGCTCGTCCGCGAGCAAGACCTTCGGAGAGCAGGCGAGCGCCATCGCGATCGCGGCTCGCTGACGCATGCCACCGGAGAACTCGTGCGGGTAGCGGTCGGCCCGGTCGCCCGCGATGCCGACGAGCTCGAGCAGCTCGGCAACCCGCGACCGCGCGCTCTTCCCCGTCGCCATCCCGTGGAGCACCATCGGCTCGGCAATCTGCGAGCCGACCGTCTTCACCGGGTTGAACGCGTTCATCGCTCCCTGGAAGACCATCGAGATGTCACTCCACCGATGAGGGCTGATCGTCTCCTCACCGCCGACGAGGATGTCCTTCCCGTCGAGCAGCACCTTGCCGGACACCGACGCAGTCGCGGGCAAGAGCCCCATCATCGCGAGAATCGTCGTCGTCTTCCCGCAGCCAGACTCACCGACGAGCCCCATCCGCTCGCCCGAGCGCAGCTCGAACGTCACGCCCTGGACGGCGTGCAGCTCTCCCCCACCAGGCAGGTCGAACCAGACGTTCAGATCCTCGACCCGGATCACGGGCGGCCGCGCGCTCACTTCGGCGCCTCTGCTCCGGGAACCTGACGAACCCGGAAGCGCTTCACGGAGAGGTGGCCGACCCGGAGGCGGGGGTTGAGGCCGTCTTCGACCGACTGCCCGATCATCGTGCAGGCGAGAATCACGATCGTGACGCAGACCCCGGGCGGCACGATCGCCCACCATGCATTGTTGATCGTCGCCTCGCCCTCGAAGGCGTTCTCGATCAGCCGTCCCCACGAGATCGTGCTCGGATCGCCGAGGCCGAGGAAGGTGATGAACGTCTCGGCGAAGATGGCGAGCGCGATCATCAGCACGGTGTTCGCGATCAGCAGCGGCATCACCTGTGGCAGCACGTGCTTGAAGATGAGCCTGCGATTCCCCGCACCGAGCGCCTGCGCCCGCTTCACGTAGACGCGCTCACGGACACTCTTGACCTGGGCACGGATCAGCCGCGCCGTGCTCGTCCAGTAGATGATCCCGATGATGAGCACGATGTTGGTGAGGCTGCGACCGAACAGCGCGGCGACGATGATCATCAACGGGATGTCCGGGATCACGAGCATGTAGTCCGTGAACCGCATCAACACCGTGTCGGTCTTCCCACCGAAGTAGCCGGACAGGACGCCGACGGTGCCGCCGATCAGAATCGCCACGAGGGCGGCCATGAAACCGACACCGAGCGACACCCGACTCCCGGCGATCAGCAGCGACAGCATGTCGCCGCCGCCGTCGTCGGTGCCGAGCCAGAACTCGCTGCTCGGCGGCGCGTACACCGGTCCGACCTTCTCGGTCGGGTCGTAGGGCTCGAGCCACGGAGCGAAGATCGCCACGAAGATGAAGAACCCGAGGATGCCGAGCCCGATCATCGCGGCGCGGTTCCCGAGCAAGGTCGTCCGCACGAAACCAGGGCGGCCCGTCTTCAGGATGCCCTGCGCGAGCCCGTCCTCGTCCGCCGACTGGAGCGGCTCGATCAGGCTCATGCGGTCACCCGGGGATCGAACCTGAAGTACAGGAGGTCGGCGAGCAGGTTGAAGAAGATCACCGACAGCGTGAGCAGCATGAAGATCGCCTGCAGCAGCGGGAAGTCACGCTTGTCTATCGCCTCCACGGTGAGCAGGCCGAGGCCCGGGTAGGAGAAGACGTACTCGACCGTGATCGAGCCGCCGATGATGAAGCCGAGCGAGAGCGCGACGAGCGTGATGATCGGCAGCATCGCGTTGCGCAGCCCGTGTTGCCGCACGATCGCCCAGTTCTTGAGGCCCTTCGCCCTGGCAGTGAGGACGTAGTCCTCACCCAGCGTCTCGAGCATCGCCGAGCGCACGATCAGGGCGTAGTCGCCGTAGAGGACGAGCCCGAGCGTCAGCGCGGGCAGGATCATGTGCTTCATCCGGTCGATGAACAGATCCCACGTCGACGCATCGGTGAACAGCCCGAGGGTCGGCGTCTTGATCCCTGACGAGGGTAAGCCGACAGCGCTCGCGACGAAGAAGATGAGCATCAGGCCGAGCCACTGCGTGGGCATCGAGTAGAAGCTGAGCGCCGTATAGAGGCCACCCTTGTCGACGGCCGTGCCCCGCCGCCACGCGGAGATCACCCCCACGAGCGTGCCGAAGACGATCGCGAAGAGCGTTCCGAGCGCGATCATCGGCAGCGAGTTCTTGATCGGCTCGACGAGCTCTCCCCGGACCGGCTTCTCCGAGGGAACGGAGTTGCCGAGGTCTCCCCGGGAGAGATCACGCAGATAGAGCTTGTACTGCTCCCACTTCGACTTGTCGAGCCCGAGGTCGCGACGCTGCGCCTCCTTGAACGCGGCGCTGCACTGACGACAGCGCAGCGCCGAGACCGCGTCGCCGGAGAGGGCGCGGAAGAGAATGAAGTTGAGAGTGATCGCGATGAACACGGTCAGCAGCGCAAACGCGACGCGCTTCACGACGTAGTCGGCGCCTCTCACTTCAGTTCTCTCCCGCTCCTCTCGGCGTGCTCATCTCAGGGCTGACGCGGTGACGTGTAGTAGACCTTGGAGTAGCCACCGAGCTTCGACTGGAAGTCCGTCCACTTCTTGGACGTTGCGTCGATGGCCACGTGATTCGTGAGCTGCGTGTAGTAGAAGTTGTTGTAGACGATCTGTTGCAGCGCGTAGACGACCTTCCTTCGCGCCTCCGGATCGACGGTCACGCCCTGCTTCACGTAGAGCTTGTCGTAGGAGGGGTTGTTCGCGCCCGTATCGCTCCACGAGCACCACTGCCCCTTCGTCACGACCGAGAGCATGAAGTCCGGGTCGAGGTAGCCGACCCAGTCCCACATCGCGATGTCGTAGCCCTGATACTGCTCGCCTACCGGGCCCGAGCAGTCGCCCGTCTGGATGGCGTACGTCGCCGTGGCGTCGCCGCCGACCTTCTGCGTCACCTTGACGCCGAGCTTCGCAAACCCGTCCTTGACGATGTCGAAGGAGCGGTCGACGTTGAAGTCGGTCGACGTCGGCGTGAGGATCTCGTACGACATCTTGTGCTCGGGCTGCGCGAGCGTGCCGGTCGTGGCCGGCACGACGCGGATCCCATCGGAGCCGCGCTTGTAGCCGAGCCTGTCGAGGGCCGCGTTTGCGGCGGCGCAGTCGTACTCGAGCGGCCCGAGGTTCGGGTTCTCGAGCGGCGAGATGTGCCCGACGATGCTCTCCACCGTGCTGGCGTATCCGGCGAAGACGACGTCGATGATCTGCTCGCGGTCAACGCACATCGAGAGTGCCTTCTTCGTCGCCGGGACGAGCAGCTCCCGATTCTTCTTCTTGGCCGGGTTCGAGTTCCACGTGATGTTGGTGGTCTCGGCGCCTGGCCACTCGTTGACCGTCACGTTCTCTGCCTTCTTGACGGCGTTGACGGCCTGGAACGGCACCTGGTCGGCCCAGTCGAGCTTGTCCGCCTTGAGATCGGCGATGATCGCGTCCGCATTGGTGTAGTAGGTGAGCGCGACACCCGAGGCGTGCGACGGCGGGCCGTAGAAGTCCTCGTACGGCTTGAACGCGGTCGTGCCCTTCTTCTCGTACTGGGTGATCGTGTAGGCGCCACCGCTGATGATCGGAAGGTTGAGCTCCGGCTTGTACGTCTTCAGGCCCTTGCCGTTCGCGCCCGCTTTGGGGGCCCAGATGTGCTCGGGCAGGATGAAGAACTGCTCCAGCTGCGGGAGAACGTTCCCGACGGGTGACGAGTAGTGGATCACGAGCGTCGTGTCGTCGGTCGCCTCCGCGTTCTTGACGTTCGCGAGTGCCGACGCAGCCACTGCAGTCGCGTCGTCCTTGTACTTCACCGTCGTGTTGACCGTCCAGGCGGCGTCGGCGGCGGTCATCGGCTCGCCGTCGGACCACTTCGTGTCGGGGCGCAACTTGAACGTCCAGTCCTTGCCGTCGTCCGACGTCGTCCACGACTCGGCCCAGTCGCCCTCGAACTCGAACGCGGCGTTGTACTGGATGAGCTGCGGATAGATCATCATCATCGCCGTGTACGCCTGCGACTCGATGTAGTTGAACGGGTTGAGCGAGTCGATGTAGTTCGCCGTCCCGATCCGCAGGACGTCGCTCGATGACGCGCCGTCGCTCGACGATCCGTCGCCGGAATCGCCTCCGCCGCCGCAGCCTGCTGCCACCGCAAGGGCCGTGGCGACGAGTGCCACTCCCACAAGCCTTCGTAGTCTCATCTCGTGCTCTCCTCGTGTCGCGGAAACGGGAAGGCGCAGTGAGCGCCGATGTCGAGTCGGGCTGTCTCGTGAGTCAGTACTATCGCATCCCTCGCGCCGGGATGCACGCCGCCCACGGAACGTCGCGCGGTCACATCAGGTACCAGTCGAGGAATCCCTCCAGTCGCCGGTAGAAGTCGAGCTGTGGCCCGACCCGGAGAAACCCATGGCCCTCCGTCGGGTACGTCACGTACTCGTAGGTCTTGCCAAGCCGTGTCAACTCGGCCACGAGCTCCGTCGACTGCTCGAACGGAACACGCCGGTCGGTGTGCCCGTGCGCAACGAGAATCGGTGCCCTGACCGCATCGAGCCGAAGGACGGGTGAGGCGGCGAGATAGTCCTCACGCTTCTCGCTCGGGTGCCCCATGATCCGCATCTGCATCTGCACGCCCGCTCGATCCGCCTGGGCCCACGTCGTCAGCGCATCGCAGTCGCCGTACTTGCAGATCGCGCAGCGGAATCGGTACTCCGGATCGTCGGTAACCGCGAGCAGCGCCATGTACGAGCCGTAGCTCGAGCCGAAGATGCCGAGGCGGTCGCCGTCGACCCAGTCGACGGTGCGGAGGTAGTCCGCAGCAGCGAGGCAGTCTTTCGTGTCGTCGACGCCCCAGACACCGTGATTCGCACGCTCGAAGTCGCTCCCGTGCCCGGTCGAGCCGCGGTAGTTGATCGCGAACCAGGCGTATCCCCTGTCGACGAAGTACTGCGCATGACCGTCCCACTCGCCCCCGTAGCAATCTGCGGGGCCGCCGTGCGGGTACACGACCGCGGGCACCGGTCGCTCGGCGGAGGCCGTCGACGGCCGGTAGAGAAACGCCTGGATCTCGCGGCCGTCGAACGTCGTGTAGGTCAGCTCCTCCGCGACGACGTGCGGCGCGCGTCGTGATCGCGAGCGGTGCCGGTGCGTGGATCGCCACGGGCACCTCGCCCTCCGCGACCAGTCGGAGATCGGGAGGCTCGGTCGGGCTCTCGTGGCTCGCGAGGATGCGCCCGTCCGCCGTCCAGGCGGGCGCGCCCCAGACGCCGCCGGAGGCGAGATCGGTGACGGTGCCGTCGGAGGCGGCGACCGTGACGAGATCGAACCGGCCGGCTCTTCCCCGGGTGGCAACGAGCCGGCTTCCGTCCGGGTGCCAGCGCGCTTCGAGGAAGTCCGCGGCCGAGCCTCGTCAGCTGCCGCGCGCCGCTCCCGTCGGCAGCAACCAGATGCAATTCGAACCAGCCACTCAGCTCGGAGGCGATCGCGACCGTCGTTCCGTCGGGCGACCAGTCGAGGGCGTAGTCCCGGATCCCCGGGGCCCCGGTCAGAGCCCGGACGGTCCCGTCCGCAACGTCGACGACGCGTACCTCGTAGCGGCTGTAGTCGCTGTGAGGAACGAAGAAGTACGCAACTGCCGTGCCGTCGGGCGAGACGATCGCGCCCTGCTCGTCGCCGTGCGCATCGAGGTCGCCGTGCACACGCGCGAGGCGCTGTGGCCACGCTTCGACGACGGAGACGACCGCCAGGCGGTCACAGCGGTCGCGCTCGACCGAGACGACGAGGCGGTCGTTCCCGATCCACGCAGGGGCTGCCGGCCTCGACGACCTTGCGGGGTGGCCCTCCGGCCGTCGGCACGACGCAGACCCAGCCGTCGTCCGCGTACGCGACGTGCGTCCCGTCGGGCGAGAAGACGGGCTGCGTGTCCTCCCAGTACGGCTGGGGATCGCGTCCGGTCGTGAGCCGACGTGGGACGCCGCCGTCGAGGTCGAGGAGCCAGAGATCGGACGTGTCGCGATCCTGGATGAAGACGACGGAACGACCGTCGTGCGAGACCGCCGGTGATCGCGGCCGCTCGGTTGCGACGACGGCCTCGAGGCGCCAGCTCGGAGGCGGCTTCAGATCGACCCGGGGCGGTCGCGGAATGCCGCCGTGCTCCTCCTTCCCGATCCATACCGGCAACGGCTCAGGCATCAGGCCTCCAATCCCTCCAGGGTCGCGAGCACCAGCTCTCCGATCGAGGCGAGATCGTAGCCGCCCTCCTGTACGACGACGCAGGGAAGACCGGTGCCTGCCACGATCCGGCCCGCTTCGCGGTAGCCGCCGGCGGTCACCTGGAGCGGGCTCTCGGGATCGCCGCCAGCAGCATCGACCCCGAGAGCGAGAACGAGTGCCTCGGCGCCGTTGCTCCGCGCTGCCTGCACGATCTCCGCGACGCCGCGCAGCCAGTCCGCGTCACCGGCGCCCGGCGGAAGCGGGACGTTGCGGTTCGCTCCAAGCCCCGCACCCGCTCCGAGCTCGGCGGCCGTACCGAGATAGTGCGGAAACCAGCCCGTCTCGGGATCGACGTGCACCGACCCGGTGAAGACGTCGTTCCGCTCCCAGAAGATCGACTGGGCGCCGTTCCCGTGATGCGCGTCGATGTCGACGATTCCTACTCTCGCGGCGCCGAGCTCGCGCAGCTGCTCGGCCGCGATCGCGGCGTTGTTCAGGTAGCAGGAGCCGCCGTAGACCGACCGGGTGACGTGATGGCCGGGTGGCCGGCAACACGCGTACACGGCCCGCCGGCCACCCGAGACGAGATCGGCGGCCGTGAGCGGCGACGTCGGCCGCTCCACGAGCGGCCTGCCAGGTTCCGGGCCCGATCAACGTCATCGTGTCGAAGCAGAACGCCCCGGGACGCGCCCACGTCGCAGCCGGCACGAGAGGCTCGAGCGGGCCGACGAGGCCCGGGTGCGGGAAGATGTACGGGACGACCCGATTCTGGCCGGGATCCTCCCGAAGCCCGGCTGCCTCCCAGTCCTCCCAGGCCGAGGCGAGGAAGGCGAGCAGCGCCGGATCGTGAACCGCCTGGAGCTGGGCGTCGTCGTGGCGCACGACGGCAACGACCTCGGCGCCTGCTGCGACGAGCGCCTTCCGGATTGCCTCGGCGCGCGGTGCCGTCTCTGCCGCCGGTGTCCTCACGCCGACCCAGATCTCCGCGTCGGGCTCGTGGAGTCGATGGTCGTCCGACCAGACGACGGGGATCGAGAGGGCCATGGCGGCGACCCTATAGTCTCGTCGCCATGGAAGGGAAGACGCTACGTCAGACGGGTTGCGGATCGGCCATCTCGAGCCCGGTGCCGCAAACGCGATCACGGACGTCGCAGGCGTTCGTGTCGGCCACGTCACCGTCGTCCGCGACGAGCCGCCGCTACCCGGAGGCCGTGGAATCGCTCGCACGGGCGTCACTGCAATCGTGCCGGGCCCCGACTCGACGTTCCGCCACCCGGTCCCGGCCGGCGCGACCGCCCTGAACGGCGCCGGTGAGCTGACCGGGTTCCTCCAGATCTCGGAATGGGGCCTGATCGAGACCCCGATCTACCTGACCTCGACGATGGCCGTCGGTCGCATCTTCGACGGTGCCGTCGCGGCGGCATGCGCGGCGGACGCCGGCCGTCGGGGTCGACGATGTCGTCATCCCGGTCGTCGGCGAATGCGACGACAGCTGGCTCAACGACGCGCGCACCGTGCAGGTCGAGGCCGACGACGCTGGACGGGCCGTCGCCGCCGCGCTCGGCGGAATGCTCGCACAGGGTTGTGTCGGCGCGGGCACAGGGATGGTCGCGTTCGGCTGGAAGGGCGGGATCGGCTCGTCGAGCCGCCTCGTGCCCGACGGTCGGGGCGACGGTCGGCGTGCTCGTCCTCGCCAATTTCGGCTCGGCCCGCGATCTCCGAATCGATGGAGTGCCGGTGTTTCCGGCGGTCGGTGACGGGCTCGATCCGCGCACGCCGGCGGGAAGCTGCATCGCGGTCGTCGCCACTGACGCACCGCTCCAACCGGCGCAACTCGAGCGGCTCGCCCGGCGAGCGGGCCTCGGGCTCGCGCGCACCGGCTCGGTCGCACATCATGGGAGCGGCGAGATCTTCGTCGCGTTCTCGACGGCCGCGAGCGAGCGCGACGACTCGCCCCCCACTCGTCTGACGCGAGCGTCCGTTCCCGACGGGCACCTCGACGCGCTCTTCTCGGCCGTCGTCGAGGCGACGGAGGAGGCCGTGCTCAACGCACTCTGGGCGGCGGCCGACACGAACGGTCGCGAAGGACGCATCGTCCGCGCGCTGCCGCACGAACCGGTGCTGGCTCTGTTGCGGCAACACGGGCGCCTCTTCGCGGGCGACGCTGCGCGGCGCTGACGCGCCGCTCCGCATAGCCCCTACGGCAAGCACCCGACATCGTGGGTCGCGGCTAGGACTCGTAGGGGCGAGGCGGCGCCGAGCTCCCGGCGAGGCAGAGTCGCGCCCCCAACACGGGCTCGTCCTTCGCATCGCGGGCGAGGATTCGCAACCCCCTACAGCCGGCCGGACCGGACGATGCCCCAGACGAGCCAGATCGCGAAGACACCGGAGACCACGAACCCGACGAACGCGAGCACACCCAGCGGGCCACCGTTGGAGAGGGCGCCGACGATGGACGAGCCGACGAGGCCACCGAGGACGACCAGCGCAACGGCTATCCGGTTGACGGCGTGGTCGATGTGGTACGTCAGGTCGTCGAAGCCGGGATTCCGGATCTGGATCTCGAGATTCCCCTGGCGCGTCTGCTCCATCACGTCGCGCACCTGGTAGGGCAGCTCCCGCGCGACCCCCGCGAGCTCGCGGATCTCCGACTGGGCGCGCAGCGACATCCGGCGGGGTGAGAACCGCTCGGCGATGAGTTGGCGAGCGTAGGGCTTCGCGACCTCGAAGACGTTGAAGTCGGGATACAGCTCGACGCCCACGCTGCCGAGCGTCGCGATCGCCTTGTCCAGCGTCACGAACCGACTCGGGAGCCGTAGGTTGAGCGAATAGATCAGGTCGAGGCCCTCCCGGATCACCTCGAGCGGGTCGATGTCGGAGACGCTCGAGCCGTAGTAGCGGTAGAAGAGATCCTCGATCGCCTCCTTCAGCTCCTGCTCGCGCTCCTTCGGGTAGCGGAGGCCGAGCTCGGCGAGACGCCGTGGCAGCGCGTCGACGTTCTCCGTCGCGGCGTCGATGAAGAGCCGCGTCAGGTTGGTCATGTCCTCGTCGGTCAGCCGCCCGGCGAGACCGAAGTCGACGAGGCCGATGCGTCCATCGTCGAGGAGAAGAATGTTCGCAGGGTGCGGATCGCCGTGGAAGAACCCGTGACGGAAGATCATCGTCATCCACGTGTCGGTCATCCGGTAGGCGAGCTCCCGCCGCTCCTCGAGCGACCTCGCCTCGAGATCCAGGTCGGCGAACTGCTCCCCGGCGAGGTATTCGAGCGTCAGCACGCGCGCAGACGAGTAGCGCCAGATCACCTTCGGCACCGCAACGTCCGCCGAGTCACCGAAGTTGCGTCGGAATGTCTCCGCGTTGCGAGCCTCGTGGTTGTAGTCGAGCTCCTGGCGGATCGCGCGCGCGAACTCGTCGACGAGCGCCTCGGCGTCGACGAAGTCGAGCGCGTGAACGCGCTCGCGGACGACCTTCGCGGCCGACCGCATCAGCTGGAGATCCGACTCCACCTGGCGCGGTGCGTCGGGGCGCTGCACCTTGACGACGACCTCGTCGCCCGTCGGCAACGTCGCACGATGCACCTGGCCGATCGACGCTGCTGCGAGAGGCGTCTCGTCGAAGCTCAGGAAGGCCTGCTCGATCGTCAGCCCGAGCTCCTCCTCGACGACCCGCCTGACCTCGGTGAACGAGATCGGCGTAACGTCGTCCTGGAGCCGGCGCAGCTCGGCGATGACGTCCGGCGGCATCACGTCCGGTCGCGTCGAGAGCAGCTGACCGAACTTGACGAACGTCGGGCCGAGTTCGTCGAGCATCTCGCGCAGACGGCGACCCCGATCGGCGAGCTGGGTGTCGTCGTTGCTGCGGCGGCGATCGATGAGGTAGCCGAAGCCGTGCCGGGTCGCAACGCGGCCGATCTCCGACAGGCGTCCGATCCTCCGCTGGGGGCGCGCCGTCTCCACCGTCACATTGTCGCTGGGACGCGGCGGTTTGACTAGGTAGCGGGCTTCTCGAGCAGCCGCACGCGGTGCTCGAGCTGCGCGACGCGCAGCGCGAGATCGTCTGCCTCGTCCCGGCGAACGACGCCGAGCTTCTCGAACGCCCGATCGGTCGCCCCGGACGGAACGGAGCCGAGCTTCTCGGCCTCGGCACGCCAACTCGCAACGGTGTCACGGACGGCGCCCCGCATCTCGTCCCGCTCGATGCCGACCCGGCGTGCCAGGTCGTCGGCGAGCGCATCCGAGGCCTCGACGGTCAGGGACGCCCAGCCGAGCGCCGCGAGAGCGAGCTGCTCGAGGGAGTGCGGCGCGGCGGTGCCGTTCTCGTCCATGCCCTCGATTGTACTGCCGCGGAGGTCTCTAGCGGGCGCGGCCGTGCGGACGGTTCGAGCGGCGTGCGCGACGACGATCACGGGCAGACGAATCGGCCGGCCTTCGCGGAGCGCGGGCGCTCCGGAGCGGGCTCCGGCGCCAGCAGCTCGTCGGCCTCGGTGACGAGCGTCGCTGAGGAGGCGTCGAGCAGCACCGTGCCGCCGACCGACTGGATCTCCCCGTCTCCTCGTGCTTGCGGCGCGCGTACTCGGGCTCGCGCTCCTTGATCCAGTCGAGCGAGCGGGGCCGCGACGAAGATCGAGGAGTACGCGCCGGACGCGATACCGATCAGGAGCGCGAACGCGAAGTCGTTCAGCGTGGCGCCACCGAAGATCAGGAGCGAGACGATCGGGAGGAGCGTGATGAACGTCGTCGCGAGCGACCGGGGAATCGTCTCCCAGAGCGAGACGTTCGTGATCTGCCGCATCGACGCGCGCTTCATCAGCGGGATGTTCTCCCTGATCCGGTCGAAGATGATGATCGTGTCGTAGATCGAGTATCCGAGCACCGTGAGCACAGCGGCGACCGTGGCGGTCGTCACCTCCCGGCCGAGGAGCGCGTAGATCCCGATCGTGATCAGGACGTCGTGCATGAGCGCCACGATCGCCGGGCACGGCGAACTGCCACTGGAAGCGCAGCGAGATGTAGCCGACGATCAGGAGCAGCGAGACGATGATCGCGAGAATCGCGCCCTTCGCGATCTGACGCCCGAAGCTCGCCGACACGTTCTTGATCCCGAATGCGTCCGCGCTCGACCGTCTTCTTGAGGTTCGCGGTCAGCTCGGCCGACTCGTCCGTCGTCAGGGTCTCGGTGCGGATCTGGAAGCTCTGGTACTTGTCGTTCGTCGACGGGCCGCGACCCTGGATGACGGCGTTCCCCTGGCCGACCTTCGCCGCCTGGAGGCGGACCTGCGTGAGCGACGTCGGCGCCGGCGTCGTGAAGCCGATCTGCGTGCCGCCCTTGAAGTCGATGCCGAGATTGAGTTGGAGGATCGCGATCGAGAGCACCGAGACCGTGAGCGATCGTGGCCGAGAGGCCGAACCAGACGCGACGCTTGCCGATGAAGTCGATCTTCAGCCAGGCCGGGATGCCCCGCCCGGTGGTGCCGATCACCTTCGGGTTGTTGAGGAACTTCGAGTCGGCGAGCAGCGAGAGGAACGCGCGCGTCGCGAGCACCGCGGTGAGCATCGAGATCGCGGTACCGATCAGGAGCATCAGGGCGAACCCGCGCACGGACGACGTCGCGACCGCGAAGAGCACGAGCGCCGTGATCGCGGTGACGACGTTCGCGTCGACGATCGTCGCGAAGCCCTTCGTGTAGCCGGTCTGGATCGCCGCCTTGACGCTGCGACCGCCCCGCGCCTCTTCCTTGATGCGTTCGAAGATGACGACGTTCGCGTCGGCAGCGACACCGAGCGTCAGCACGAGGCCTGCGAAGCCCGGGAGCGTCAGCGTCACGTTGAAGACCAGGATCGCGGCGTAGAGGAACGCGGCGTAGATGCCGAGCCCGAGGACGGCGACGAGGCCGAGGAAGCGGTAGAAGACGAGCAGGAAGATCGCGACGAGCAGCAGGCCGACGAGCGCGGCGGTCTTCGCCTCATCGAGCGAGTCCTTGCCGAGCGTGGCCGAGATCGCGGTCTGGTCGAGTGTGACGAAGTTGACGGGGAGGGCGCCGGTCTGGAGCACGAGCGCGAGGTCCTTCGCCTCCTGGATGTCGCCGATCCCGGAGATCTGGGCGTTGCCCGAGATGCCGCCGGAGAGCGAGCTGTCGGTGTAGTCGATCTGCGGCCACGACCTGATCTCGCGGTCGAGCACGATCGCGAAGTGCTGCGGAGCGTTCCGGAGCTTCCCGCGCAGGTACTCGTTGCGCGTGATCTCCTGGAAGCGGTCGCTGCCCTTGTTCGTGAACTCGAGCGAGACGATCGGCTGGTTCGTCTGCGTGTCGAAGTCCTGGCGCGTACCGGAGAGCTTCAGATCCGCGCCGGTCATCTGGGGCACGGTCGGCGGCGTGTACTTGAACAGGTAGTACGACGTCCCCGTGGGCGTGGATTGAAGCCCGGGGCAGACCGCGGCCTGGACCCCACACGAGATCACGACCGTGTCCTTCGGAGTCCCGAGGAGCTTGTAGCCCTCCGGCACCTTCCCGTCGTACTTGCCGAGGGCCTTTTCCTTCGACGAAACCGGGCCGGCGACGAGCTTCTTCTTCTCGTTGAAGAGCCACCACTGATCGGACTCGCCGTCGACGAGCGCCTGCTGCCCGGCGAGCAGCGCGTAGACCGAGTCGCGCGGCTGCGGATTGCCGTTGATGTCGACGGACGGCGAGACGAGGCTCGTCTCGAGGTCGAAGAGCTCGAGCTGGGCGGTCTTGCCGATGATCTTCGCGGCAGCCTCAGGATCCTTGACGCCCGGGAGCTGGATCGTGATCTGGTCGTCGCCCTGCGTCCTGATCTCCGGCTCGGAGACGCCGAGGCGGTCGACGCGGTCACGCATGATCGTCACCGAACGGTCGAGATCCTCCTTCGTGAGCTCACGACCCTTCGGCGGCACCGCCTGCTTCGTGATCTCGAGACCGCCCTGAAGGTCGAGGCCGAGCGTCGGCGTCTGATGGAACGGCGACGAGGGAACGATCATCAGGCCGACGCCGACAAGTGCGGCGACGACCATGGCAACGACGACGATGGCTCTGCGGTGGGTCATGTGTGCGGCGGGAAGGCTAGCTGCGCTCGGGTGGTGCCGTTCCCTCTGCAGCACCCGGATTTACAGAAACTTGTTCGCCGTTAACCTCCACTACCCCTCCCGGGGACAATTCCACCGCATCTTCGACGATTTCGGCCTCGCCGTCGATGACGTCGTCATCGTCCGACTCGCTCGTCGACTTCCTCGTCGTCTTCCTCGTCCGCTTCGGGCTTGACGACCGTCGCGAGTCCCTTCCGCGCAATCCGGACGTGAATGCCGTCGGCGATCTCGACGACGAGGTCTCCCCCATCCTCGTCGGGCTCGAGCTCCTGGACGATGCCGTAGATGCCGCCGACCGTCAGCACCTCATCCCCGACCTCGACGGTGCTGAGCAGACGCTGCTGCGCCTGCACCTTGGCGCGCTGAGGTCGAATCATGAGGAAGTACATGGCTCCGAAGAGAAGAACGATGATCAGCAGTCCTGGCACGGATCCTCCTGTTGGCCGCCGGCGAGTCGGGACAGCGTCTCCGCCCGGAAGTCGTCGAAGACTCCGCGGCAAATCGCATCCCGCGCGCCCGCGGTAAGTCGTTGCACGAGCCATAGATTATGCAGAGAGAGGAGTCTGAGACCGAGGATCTCGTTCTGATTGACGAGATGGCGGAGGAACGCGCGCGAAAACCCGGTGCATGCCGGGCAGCCACACTCCTCTTCGAGCGGGCGAGGATCGCGCGCGTAGCGTGCATTTCGAAGGTTCATCCGCCCGGTCATCGTCATCGCCGTTCCCGTGCGCGCGTTCCGGGTGGGCAGCACGCAGTCGAACATGTCGATCCCGGCCGCGATGACGCCGATGATCCCCTCGACATCCCCGAGGCCCATGAAGTAGCGAGGGCGATCGGCCGGCAGGAGCGGTGCCGACCACGCGACTGTCTCGAGCATCTCGGCGCGACTCTCGCCGACCGCGAGACCGCCGAGTGCGTTGCCGTCGAATCCGAGCGCAACGATCTCCTCGATCGAGCGTTGCCTGAGCTCC
The DNA here is from genome assembly GCA_963741655.1 of uncultured Thermoleophilia bacterium. Classification (GTDB taxonomy): domain Bacteria; phylum Actinomycetota; class Thermoleophilia; order Gaiellales; family Gaiellaceae; genus Gaiella. Next base: position 92,262 of record CAVUIQ010000009.1, on the reverse strand, counting down.
CGGTCGGTACCCCCCTGCGCGATCCCGAACCGCAGCTGACCCGGTGCGACGCGGAGCCTCGGTCTGCTGCTCCGCCCAGAGGGTCGTCCGCCGGACTGCCTCCTCATGCTCCTCCCGCGTCGCCCCTGCCGGCGGGCAGATGTCGAGACACATCGCGATGTCGCTCCCGAGCCGCCGCTGGATCTCGGCGACGCCGGCCGGCGTGAACCGGTCGGCAACTCCGTCGTAGACCGAGCGAAACGTGACGCCGCCGTCGTCGACCTCGAGCAACGTGTCCCGGAGCGAGAAGACCTGAAACCCTCCAGAATCGGTCAGGATCGGCCCGTCCCAGCCCGAGAACGCGTGCAAGCCGCCGAGCTCCTCGATCAGCTCCTCGCCAGGACGGAAGTGAAGGTGGTAGGTGTTCGCAAGGATCACCGCGGCGCCGGTCTCGCGCACCTCCCGCGGGTGAAGCGTCTTCACGGTTGCCTTTGTCCCCACGGGCATGAACGCGGGGGTCGGGATATCGCCGTGAGCGGTGTGGACGGTTCCGACGCGGGCCGGACCGTCCGCCGCCTCGAGAGTGAAGCAGGTCACATCGGCGAGGATAGTGGGCGCCCCGGGAAGCCAGTCACAGAATCAGCATCGCGTCACCGAAGGAGTAGAACCGGTACTCCTCCTCGATCGCCGTCCGGTAGAGATCGCGAACGGCGTCGACGCCGGCGAAGGCCATCACGAGCGCGAGCAGCGTCGAGCGCGGCAGGTGGAAGTTCGTCACGAGCGCATCGACGCGGCGGAACTCGAAGCCGGGCAGGATGAAGAGCGACGTTCGTCCCTCGAGCTCCCCATTGCGGGCGATCGTCTCGAGAACGCGCACGGAGGTCGTGCCGACGGCGAGTACCCGCCGTGCGGCCTCGATCCTCGACCAGGAGTCTCGCGTGACGCGATAGCGCTCCCCGTGGATCTCATGCTCACCGAGCTCCTCGACTGCGAGCGGGCGAAACGTGTCGAGCCCGACGTGCAGCGTGACGCGCTCGACGTCGAGATGCCCAAGGAGCTCGGGGGTGAAGTGCAGTCCCGCCGTCGGCGCAGCGGCGGATCCGGGATCAGTGGCATAGACGGTCTGGTAGCGAGCCGGGTCGGCCAGCGGCTCGTGGATGTACGGCGGGAGCGGTGGCTCACCATCCGGATCCCCGGCGAGGCGTACGCGCCAGCGCCCTTCTCCGAGCGACTCGAGCAGCTCGATCGGCCCGAGCCGCTCCCCCACCCGGAGGCGGCGTGACGGGCGGGCCAGAGCGTCCCAGACGTCATCTCCGAGCGGCTCGAGGAGCAGCACCTCTGCTTGCCCGCCGCTCTCTCGCTGGAGCTGGAGGCGAGCGGGCACGACCTTCGTGTCGTTGATCACGACGAGCGCCTCGCCGACCTCTGTCGGAAGATCGGCGAACAAGCGATGACGAACGGCGCCCGTTGCACGATCGAAGACGAGAAGCCGTGACCCGTCTCGTCGGTCGGCAGGTCGCTGAGCGATCAGCTCGGGCGGCAGGACGTAGTCGAGCTCAGACGATCTCATCCGACGGCCAGAGTAGCCTTGCGCTCATGGATGAACAGGCACTGGAACGAGCAAAGCAACGGATCGCAGCAGCCCGCGAGGGTCGCAACGAGGAGGGCCGGTTCGAGGCCGCCCTGCGCCGCTCACGCGAGGAGGTCGAGGCGCTCGGTGCCGCGGCGCTCACGCTCGAAGCCGCCCTTCCCGATCGGGTAGGCGAGGCGGTTCAGGAGGGTCTCCGTCGTGAGGTGCTCCCCGTAGCGCGGAACCTGGCCGAGATCAAGGGCCTGCTCAACAACGCGATCGGTCGGCTCGAGCGACTCGAGCAGGAGCTGATCGCCGAGCGGAACGCCCGCCTCGACGACCTCACGCTCCTCGTCGACCTGATCTCGTCGGGCTGGCAGGGCGTCGACCGGCGCCTCGAGCGGCTCGAGCGGGGCGACACGGCCGAGATCGTCTCGCTCCACGGTCATCGCGCAGCAGCCTCCTAGCCCGGCTACTCGACGGAACCAACGCGAACGGCCGGGCTCTGCCCGGCCGCTCCCTATGAGGTCTGCAGCAGGATCGCCGCGCAGACCAGCGACCATGCCGCAACCGTGACCAGGATCGGCGTGTCTCCGAGGAGGACGTTCTCGGGCTCTTCTCCCCGGTCGCCCTCGCGGACGAGGTGGAGATAGCGGCCGAGCCCGAAGACGACGAACGGGACGGTGACGACGAGTGCGTAGGAGTCGCGGGCCGTGAAGCAGTACAGGACGTAAACGGCTGCGGTCGCCCCGGCCACGACGACGAGCATCCGGTCGAGGACGGCGGCGGAGTAGCCGGTCAGGACACGGCGTCCGGGTGTGCGCTCGGCCTCGACGAGGAGGAGCTCCGCTCGTCGCTTGCCCAGCGCGAGAAAGAGCGCCAGCAGACCGGTGCAGATGAGGAGCCAGGGCGAGATCCTCACGTCGACCGCGATCGCGCCGGCCGCCGCGCGCACCACGAAGAGCGCGGCGATGACGAGGACGTCGACGAACACGACGTGTTTGAGGCCGAGCGAATATGCGACCTGGAGTGCCACGAAGCCGAGCAGGCAGAGAACGGACGTCGCGCCGAGCCACGCCGTGAGGCCGAACCCGACGAACAGCAGCGTTCCCGCCAGAACGACGGCAGCACGAAAGCCAAGCTCGCCCCGGGCGATCGGCCGGTCACGCTTGATCGGATGGGCTCTGTCGGCGGCAACGTCGCGAAGGTCGTTGACGAGATACGCGGCACTCGAGGCGGCGCAGTAGGCGAGGAACGCGAGGATCGCCTGCGCCCACTTCAGCGGATCGCCGATCTCCGCAGCGAAGACGATCCCGCCGAACAGCAGCAGGTTCTTCACCCACTGGCGCGGCCTCAACGCGACGAACGCCGCCTCGAAGGGCGAGCGCCGGGCGACGAACGACCTCGCTTGCCCGCGCGAGGTCTCCCCCCGTGGGATCACGCCGGGCGCTCGGGAAGCACGAGCCTGAAGCGGCTTCCCTCTCCCACCGTCGACTCGAGCTCGAGTCGGCCTCCGAGCGCGACCGCGAGCTCCCGGCCGATCGGCAGGCCGAGGCCGGTGCCGTGGTTGTCGCGCGAGATGAAGGGCACGAAGATGCGCTCACGCTCGTCGGGCTGGATCCCCGGCCCCGTGTCTCGCACGTCGATGAACACCGAGCCGTCTCTCGTCGACGAGCCGATCGAGATCGTCCCGCCGTCAGGCGTCCAGCGGAATGCGTTCGCGAGGAGATTCGTCAGGACCTGGAGCACCCGATCGCCGTCGGTGACGATCACCGGTGCGTCCGGGTTCCCGTCCAGGCGGAACGTCAGCCCGCGACGCCGCGCCTCCTCGCTGAAGCTCGCGTGCGCCTGCGCAACAACCGCTCCGATGTCGACCTCCTCGGCGTGCACCGTGAAGCGGTGGGCGTTGAGCTTTGCGAGGTCGAGGACATCGCCGACGAGGCGTTCGAGACGGATGGTCTCGGCCGCCACGACGTCGAGGGAAGCGCGCTCGGCGTCACGATCATCGAACAGCCCGTCCCGGATCGCGTCCACGTGGCCCTTGATAGCGGTCAGCGGCGTGCGAAGCTCGTGCGAGACCGACATCAGGAACTGCCGCTCGCGTTCCTCCGTTGCGCCGAGACGTCCGGCCATCTCGTTGAACCGGCGGGAGAGCTGGCTGATCTCGTCGCCACCCTGGCCCGCCGGGACCCTGACGCCGTAGTTTCCTGCCGCAATCTCATCCGCCGCGGTCGACAGCGCGAGAACGGGACCTGTGATCTTGCGTGAGAGCCACCACGCCAGCAGCCCGGCGATGAGCGCGCCGACGGCCAATGCGACGGCGAGGCGAGCGACGAGCGGAAGCCACTGGTCGCGCAGCTCCGTTCTCGGCTTGGCGACCACGATCGCACCGAGCGCCTCGCTTTCCGGCTCGAGCCGTACGGGGGCTGAAGCTGCGAGGTAGGACCGGTTGCTGCGGGGAGGTGTGAACTCGAAGCTCACGGGCCCTCCGAGGGCGCGAACCGAAGGCGGTACCGACGCCTCGGCAAGCCGGGTCAGCCCGGTATCCTGCCCCGGGAAGAGCGACGGCCCGACGTAGAAGATGCGGTCGCCCGTCGCAAGCTCGAGCTTGGCCGCTGCGAAGTCGATCGACTCCGTCCCCTCGTCCGCCGCGCGAAGCGCGGCGTCGGCATAGAGCCGGGACAGACCTGCCGCCTCGCGTTTGAGCTCCTGCACGGACTGGTCTCGTGTGTAGTTCTGAAAGAGACGCAGGGAGATCAGCGTCGCGAAGACGGCGGTGAGTACGATCCCGAGCAGGAACAGGGCCGGCAGGCGGAATCGCAGCGAGCCCATCGCGTCAACCCACTAGGCAGCGGGCGCAGAGGTGCGATCCTGGGCGACCTTGTAGCCCACACCCCACACGGTGACGATCGGTGATGCATCCTCGAGCTTGCGCCGGATCTGGCGCACGTGGACGTCCACGGTCCGCGTGTCACCAGCGAACGTATAGCCCCAGACGCGCTCGAGGAGCTGGTCTCGCGTCAGGACGAGACCGCGGTGGTCGAGCAGCTCCCACAGGAGCTCGAACTCCTTCGGCGCGAGCTGGATCTCGCGATCGCCGACCATCACCTCACGCCGCCCGGCATTGATCGTGAGGTCACCGTGCGTGATCTCATCGCCCTCGTCGCGGCGACGGTCGGAAGAGGAGCGGCGGAGCACGCTCTTGACCCGCGCGACGAGCTCACGGGGGTTGAAGGGCTTCGTCAGGTAGTCGTCGGCCCCGACCTCGAGCCCGATGATCTTGTCGACGTCCTCGTCCCGCGCAGTCAGCATCAGGATCGGAACGTCGGAGCCCTTGCGCACACGACGGCAGATCTCGATCCCGTCCATGTCGGGGAGATTCAGGTCGAGAATGATCAGCGCGGGGAGCTCGGCGGCGATCGAGTTGAGCGCCGCGCTGCCGGTCCCGACCGCCTTGACGACGTAGCCGGCGTTCTTGAGATAGAGCGTGACGAATGACGCGATCGCGGTCTCGTCTTCGACGACGAGGATCGTCTTCTGGGTGGTCATTACTGAATCTTGACTGATCGAGCCGACGACGCAGTCACGTCACCCGTACCAAACGGTGCCCTCGTTGTCTCGTCAGGCACCGGATCGAGCTGCGAATCGCCCAAGCGGAACGTTCCCGTGTCACCGACGGGATCGGGATCGCCGTCCATGACAGCCGTACCCGTCCCTCGCGCCGAGACCGAGACACCGTCGCCGCTCGCGATGATCCTGTAGCGCCCCGCCGAGAGGCGAAACGAAATGTTGCGACCCTTGATCCAGAAGTTCTTGCCGCGTGGAACACCGTTCACCCAGGGGCTCCACTGGTCGGCCGGCGTCAGATCGACGATCTTCAGGGTGCCCCTGTCGAGGCGGCCCACGATCACTCCCTTGCCGGTGACCTGAAACGAGCCGCGACCTTCCTTGATCTCGAGCGAGCCACCCGGCGTCCGTGCGGCAGCGGTCGCCATGCCGACCGAGACGGTGAGGACGAGCAGGATCAGGGCCAGGAGGCGCATCTGTTCGAGAGTATCGGCGCCTGGGGTGATCCCGTGATGAGACGCCGGTAAGGAATCTGTTAGCGGTCCTCGGACGATCTACCCGCACGCCGTCCCACGAAGCAGCGACAATCGACCGGTGGACGACATCACGACCTTCGGCAAGGCGATCGAATTCGTCGCGGTCGCGCTGACGCTTGCCATCGTCGTCCGGGTGATCGCCGCCCGGATCGGCCTCCCGACGGCGGCGTTGCTCCTCACGGTGACTGCCATAGCCTCGGACTTCTCCGAGCGCCTGGCCGATCTGCTGACGTTCCAGGACGTCCAGCGCGTCGCGACGCTTGCACTGATCGTGATCCTCTTCGACGGCGGCATGGGAATCGGGATGCGCCGATTCAGGTCGGCGGCCGTTCCGATCGTCGTCGTCGGTGTCGTCGGTACGTTCGCGACTGCTCCCCTCGTCGCGGTCGCGGCGCACTACCTGCTCGGGTTCGACTGGACGGTCTCGCTCCTGATCGGCGCCGCGGTGGCGCCCACCGATCCGGCCGTAACCTTCTCCGTCCTCGCGGGCAAAGAGGTCGAAGGCAAGGCAGGGACGATCCTCGAGGGCGAGTCCGGGTTCAACGATCCGGTGGGGATCGCGCTGATGATCGGGATGATCGAGCTCGCGATCCATCCCGACGCCTCCGGGGCCGACGTCGCCGTGGAATTCCTCCGCGAGATGGGCATCGGGCTCGCCGTCGGCGTCGGCGCCGGAGTCGTGCTTCTCCAGCTCCTGCGTCGCGTGCCCCTGCCCGATCGTTCTCTCTACCCCGTAACCGTCCTGCTGGGCGCCTTCCTCATCTACGGGCTCGCTGCGATCACGCACGGCTCCGGATTCCTGGCCGTGTTCGTGGCCGGAATCGTGATCGGCGACGCGGCGTTCCCCCGTCGCGCCGAGGTGCGGGAGTTCCACCAGGCGCTCGCGGACCTCGGCGAGCTCGCGGTGTTCGTCGCCCTCGGGCTGACGATCAACCTCGGATTCATCTTCGGCGATTCCCTCTGGTGGCAAGGTCTCGTGCTCGCCGTCATCCTCGGCTTCGTCGTCAGACCGCTCGTCGTGATGCCGCTCCTCCTCCCTGCCGACCTCTCACGCGGCGAGCGCCTGTTCGTGACCTTCTCCGGCCTCAAGGGCGCGGTTCCGATCCTGCTCGCTTCGCTCGCCGTCGTCGCCGGCACGAACCAGTCGATGGAGATCTACGGCATCGTCTTCGTGATCGTGCTGTTCTCGGTCGCCGTCCAGGGGACGCTCGTCCCGACGGTCGCGAAACGGCTCGGCGTGCCGATGATCGATGCCGACCACTGAGTCCGGATCGTTCTCCCCGCAGTTCCCGTAGGGGAGACGCCGCAGCTCTCCCGGGAACGAACACGGCGGCCGCCGATCCAAGGGGCAGGGAGGCGCAACGTTCCGAGGAGCCGCTCTAGTAGGTGTAGAAGCCGCGGCCGCTCTTGCGACCGAGCAGACCGGCGTTCTTCATCGTCACGATGCGCGCCGGCGGCGCCATCCGCGGATCGCGTGAGAGCGCGTACAGGGCTTCGGCGGCGTGCACGTGGACGTCGATGCCGACGAGATCGACGAGCTCACACGGGCCCATCGGCCACCCGGCGCCGTTCCTCATCGCGATGTCGAGTGCCTCGGGCGTGATGCGCGCGTCGTCGAGCGTTCGCACGCAGTCGTTCAGGAGCGGGATCAGAACCCGGTTGACGATGAACCCGGGCGTGTCGTGGCACGTCACGACCTCCTTGCCGAATCGCTTCCCCACCTCGACTGCGGCGGCAACGGCCGCGTCCGACGTCAGCTCCGCCTGGACGATCTCGACCAGGGGCATGAGCGGTGCCGGGTTGAAGAAGTGCATGCCGACGACGCGCTCGGGGCGCGTCGTCGCGGCGGCGATCTCCGTCACCGAGAGTGCAGAGGTGTTGGTGGCGAGGATGGCGTCGGGCCGGCAGATCCGGTCGAGCTCTGCAAAGAGCGCCCGCTTGGGCCCGAGCTCCTCGACGATCGCCTCGATCACGAGATCGCACTCCGCGAACGCGTCGAGATCGGTCGTGGTCTCGAGCCGCGCAACCGCAGCATCACGCCCGTCCGCCGTCAGCTGCCCCTTCTCGACCTTGCGTGTCAGGAAGTGGCCGATCCGGGAGGCAGCGGCATCGCCGAGCTCCTGGGTCACCTCGCGTCCGATCGTCTGGTAGCCGGCCTCGACTGCCAGCTGGGCGATCCCGCCGCCCATGGCGCCGAGCCCGATCACGCCGATTGTCCGGATCTCCGTCACCGGGCGATCGTACTCGTCGCGTCAGGCTGCGAGCGCGTGGAGCTGCGCCGAGCGCAGCTCGAGAAGTGCGACGAGGTCGCCGGTCGCCCGGAACGGGTCGGTGACGATCTCGTTGCTCGATGTCGACAGTGCCGCGACGATCGCGCCGTCACTCACGGCAACGAGAACCGGACCGGCGGGAACCGTGCGATCGACGAGATGCGCGAGCCGTCGAATTGCGGCCGCATCGTCGGGGCGAGCGGAGCGAATGGCGATCTCGCTCCGCTCCCCGACCTGACGGGCAAGGGCCGCCGGAAGGTGCTCGGTCATCCGAGGTACCTGCGCCGGCGAGCCGACTCGTCGATCCGCGAATCCTTGCCTGCGAAGACAGAACCGACGGCGACGAGAACGATGAAGACGATCAGTGCGATTTGCATGACTGCATCCTCGCTGAGCAGGTACTATCAGCACAAGTCGAGGTATTCATGACATCCATTACTCAACCTGATACTCCCCTTCACGATCCCTGGCTCGGCGTCGAGGTGCGCCACCTGGCAGCGCTCGAGGCCGTCGCACGCGCCGGCTCGTTCGGCCGAGCAGCTTCCGAGCTCGGCTACACGCAGTCGGCGATCAGCCAGCAGATCGCGACGCTCGAGCGGATCGTCGGCGAGCGGCTCGTCGAGCGGCCCGGCGGCCCACGCGCAATCTCCATGACCGAGGCCGGAGCGCTTCTCCTCCGTCACGCCGAGGCGATCGTCAACCGACTTGCAGCAGCGCGGGCGGACATGCGGGCCCTGCAGGCGGGCGAGACCGGCACGCTGCGGGTCGGCACCTACCAGAGCGTCGGCTCGCGCGTTCTGCCCGATGTGATGCGCCGGTTTCGCACCGATTGGCCCAAGATCGAGGTCGGGCTCTCGGAGCCGACCACCGACCCGGAGCTCTACGCCGAGATCGAGAGCGGTCGCCTCGACCTCGCGTTCTGCTCGGCCCCGCTGCCCGACGGCCCGTTCGACGCGATCGAGCTGATGCGCGATCCGTACGTCTTTCTCGTCCCGGTGGGACATCCGATCGCGTCTGCGAAGACCTGCTCGCTCGCCGACCTCGAGGGGCTCGCGCTGATCGGAGCGAGCACCTGCTCGAGCGGTCTCGACGCCGAACGGGTCCTGATCGACGCGGGGCACACGTTCCAGTACGCATTCCGCTCCGACGACAACGGCACGATCCAGGGCCTCGTCGCGGCAGAGTTCGGCGCCGCCCTCGTACCGCTCCTCGCGGTCATCCCCGGCGACGAGCGGGTCCGCATCCTCGCGATCGACCCACCCGTTCCCGCCCGAGCAATCTCGGTCGTCTGGCACCGCGACCGCCACCGCTCTCCGGCAGCCCGCGCATTCATCGAGATCGCGCAGGCGGTGAGCGCGGACGTCGAGCGCGAGCTCGTACGACCGTAGTGCCGCGTCTCGCACCGACGGAGACGAAAGATCATTGTCGGGGACGCCGCACTACCCGATCAACAAGTGAGCGGGGTGTCCCGCGACGATCGTTTCAGGGCGAGGGTTGCGAAACACCCACCCCGCTAGCCAGCCAAGGCGGGCTCGAGGCTGCGGGCTCGAGGCTATCGACGGCCTCGACCTCGGCGAAGACGCGGCAGAACAGCGTCACGAGCTCCGGATCGAGCTTCGAGCCGGAAGCCGATCGAAGCACGGCGAGCGCCTCCGCATGGTCTCGTTCACGCTGGTAGGGGCGTGACGCTGTGACGGCGGCATAGGTGTCGCAGACGGCGATGATCCGAGCCGCGAGCGGGATCCTCTCCCCGGCAAGGCCGTCGGGGTATCCGCTGCCGTCGTACGCCTCGTGTGTCGCACGGACGATCTGGCCCGTCTGACTGAGCGCTGGAGCTGCATTGAGAATTCGCTCGCCGATCACGGTGTGCTGCTCGATGAAGGCACGCTCGCCCGCCGTCAGAGGCTCCGTCTTCTGCAGGATCGCATCCGGGATCGCCAGTTTCCCGATGTCGTGAAGCTGGGCTGCGAGGTCGAGCGCGCGGAGCGACGGGCTGTCGAGCTCGAGCTTGCGGCCGAGCTCGACGCTGAGTGCGGCGACGTTGTTGACATGCCGGCGGAGACCGGGCTCGCGCTCGTAGAGCGCCTGGAGGAGCACGCTGTGCGGCTGGCCCCGATCGATGAGGCTCGCATGCTTCCGCATGTACAGCCGCTGATCGGCGAGGTGCATCGCAGCGGAGACGTCGCTTGCCTCGTCCGGGATCAGCACGCAACCGAACGACGTGGTCACGTCGAAGCCGTCGCCCCTCTCGCTGAGCGCCTCGGCGGTGGCGTCGAGGAACGCTTCGAGCGAAGCATGCGGCACCCGCGCAAGTGCACAGAATTCGTCCCCTCCCAACCGGTAGCACGATCCGCGAGGGCGCACGTACTCGGCGAACTTCGCCGCGAGTCGCTCGAGAAGCGCATCGCCGGCCGGGTGGCCATAGAGGTCGTTGAATCGCTTGAAGCCGTTGAGGTCGTAGAGCACGAGGACGTGAGGGTCATCGGGGTGAGCCACGACCTCGGTCAGGTCGGCGACGAGCCGGCGGCGGTTCCACAGATGGGTCAGGGGATCGGTCATCGAGAGGACGTGGATCCTCGCCGTGATGGCGCCGTTCTCTCGCAGCGTCGAGACGGTCCGGACGAGCACGATCCCGATGGAAAGTGAGGCAAGCGCAACCGCGGCTGCATTGATCGTCCGGTAGTGGTCTGCCGCGAAGACGACGAGCGCCACGGCTGTACAGAAGATTGGCGTCGCCACGAGCGGCCTACCCTCGAGGGCCACGCGCTTCGCCCGCCCGGGTCGCACCCATGCTGCAACAGCGAGCATGATTCCCATCAGAGGCCACAGGATGTCGATGATCCCGCCCTCCACGTACGTGCCCGTCGTCGCGGTCCACAGGTAGACGGCATCCGCAATCGAGGTCGCGACGAATGCCCCGGCGAGAACCACCCACTCGCGCCCTGCATCTCGTCCAACGAGCCAGAAGACACCGACAACGAGGGCGAGCAGAACGACGTCGCCGAGCGGGTAGGCGAGGTTCGTGGCCACCGTGAGTCGGTCGCCTTCGGTGTGGTCGAGCGTGAACTCGATCAGAAACGCCGCGCCGACCGCCCCGACCGCGAGGGCGACCGTGATCCCGTCGAGCCAGACGCTGCGATTGAACCGCGAGACGCGCGAGCGAACGAGCAGCAGAAGCGCAATGTACGACGCGGGGTAGAAGAGGAGGTAGAGCACGTCGGCGATAGACGGGCCTGCTCCGTAGTCGTTGAACTGCCACGCGAGGTCGCCCAGGCTGTACGCGGTCACCCCGACTGCGAGCCACGCCCACGCGGCGCGCTCGCTCTTCACGAGCACGGCGCGTGCCGTCAACGCGACGATCGCGAGCGCTTCCAGGCCGAAGTACAGCCATGTGCTCGTGAAGGAATCGGCCCTAGGCCCTCCGACACCGAGGCCCGCATGGAGCGCGAACGCCGCGAGGCCGACGACTGCAGCGCCTCGCCAGACGTGCTGCGCCACACGAAGGCCCTTCTGCGGCCCTGGGCCGAGGATCATGGCATGAGTGCTCACCGCTCAGATATCGGCGCTTCACCCAGGTTGGATGAGCCGCGATCCCAGAATGGGGTAGGTCCTTCCTCAACCCCGTGGCGGAATTGCCGATAAGGGAACAATGGTCGGAGCCCTTCCCGTCACCCGTATCGCGGTGATCGCGCTCGTGACTGCGCTCGCGGTCACGATGATGGTGATCCGTCTCTCGAGCGGATCGCCAGGTTCATCGACGTCGGCCATCGCGGCTGCGAGCACGAGCTCGCCCGGCGCCACGGCACATCTACGTCACAAGGGCCGCCTCACGACGCGCCGCCCACCGGCCCCGGGGCCGAATACGCGCTAGCGAGCGAGTCGCTCGACGACCGCAGCAATCGCCTGGCCCTGCCCGATGCACATACACGCGAGGCCGTAGCGCGCATCGCGGCGGTCGAGCTCGGCGAGCAGCGTCGCAGTGATCCTGGCGCCGGTCGCGCCCAGAGGATGCCCGAGCGAGATACCGCCTCCGTTCGGGTTGACATCCCCGACCGACCCACCGTTCGTCCAGCTCCGTGTCTGCGAGGGTCTGCAGCACAACCGACGCGAAGGCCTCGTTGATCTCGATCACCGCCATATCGTCCCAGCCGAGACCCGCGCGCCGGAGGGCCTGGGCGCACGCTTGCGGATTGCCGTGGAGCATCCGGTAGGGATCCACGCCGGCGATGCCAAAGGAGACGAAGCGCGCGCGCGGCGTCAGGCCGAGGCGCGTAACCGCGGCCTCGCTGGCGAGCAGCATCGCGGCCGAACCATCGACGATCTGACTCGCGTTCCCGGCTGTCACGACGCCCTCTTCGAGAAAGGCCGGCTTGAGCGAGGCGAGTCGCTCCGGCGACGTGTCCCGACGAGGCGCCTCGTCGACTGCGAAAAGACCACCGTCCTCGAGCGGAATCGGCACGATCTCGCCCTCGAATCGGCCTTCGTCGATCGCAGCAAGTGCCCGACGATGGGATTCGAGCGCGTACGCGTCGAGTTGCTCGCGTGAGAGGTTCCACTCGCGCGCTATCTCCTCGGCCGAAATGCCCTGCGGGACGATCGGCCAGCGAATCGCGATCTTCTCGTGGAGTCCCGCGAAGCCCTCGGGGCCGAGGTTCGACAACATCGGGACGCGTGACATCGACTCCACCCCGGCCGCGACGACGACATCGAGGTGCCCTGCCTGGATCGCGGCCGCCGCGTTGAAGGCGGCTTGCATCGACGAGCCACATTGCCGGTCGACGGTCGTTGCCGCCACCGTCTCGGGCCACCCCGCCACGAGTGCGGCGATGCGACCGATGTTGAGCGCCTGCTCGCCGATCTGCGTCACACAGCCCATCTGCACGTCCTCGACCTCGGCCGGATCGAGGTCGATCCGACCAAGGAGCCCGTTCAGGGCCTCGGCGGCGAGATCGTCGGCGCGCACGGTGGCAAGAGCCCCGTTCCGGCGACCGATCGGCGAGCGAACGGCATCGATGATGAGAGCGTCGGCCACGAGCGTCAGGCTATCAACCGCGTCGTTTCCTCCCCGGCGCGTCACACCGCACGCGGAGACTCGGCGGCTTTCGGGCACACGAGCTCGTGCGGAGCGCCGAGGCGGTCGAGGTCGAGTCCCGGGCCGCTCAGGCGGTAGCCTGAGGATGACGGCACTCGACAAGGAGAATTTGACATGGCAGTCGCGGCAACTGGGGTCGAGGAACAACTTCTGATCGGCGGGCAATGGCGGGAGGCAGAGAGCGGCGACCGCTTCGATGTGACGGACCCGGCGACGGGCGAGGTCGTCGGATCGGTACCCAACGCAGGCGAACGCGATGTCAAAGGGGCGATCGATGCCGCGGCCGGAGCGCTCGACGAGTGGAAGGCGTTGCCCGCACTGAACCGCGCGCGCATCCTGCGCACGGCCGCCGACCTGATCCGCGAGCGCAAGGACGTGATCGCGCTCGTGATGACCTCCGAGCAGGGCAAGCCGCTCGCGGAGGCCGCAGGGGAGGTCGACTACGCCGCAAGCTTCCTCGAGTGGTTCGGCGGCGAGGCCGAGCGCGTCTACGGGCAGATCGTGCCGCCCATGAACCCGACGAGCCGCGTGCTCGTGCTGCGCCAGCCCGTCGGTGTCACGGCCGCCATCACGCCGTGGAACTTCCCCGCCGCGATGATGACGCGCAAGCTCGGCCCAGCGATGGCGGCCGGCTGCACGAGCGTCGTCAAGCCTGCGAGCGCGACGCCGCTGACTGCCGCGCTGATCCTGCGGGCTATCGAGGATGCCGGAACTCCCCCGGGTGTCGTCAACCTGATCACTTCCCGTTCGTCGGGCATGGTGGCGCAGCAGCTCTTCTCGGACGCGCGCGTCCGCAAGATCTCGTTCACGGGCTCGACCGAGGTCGGCAAGGACCTGATCCGCGCGTCCGCTGACCAGGTCAAGCGACTCTCGCTCGAGCTCGGCGGCCACGCGCCCTACGTCATCTTCGACGACGCCGACCTCGATGAGGCCGTCGACGGCCTGATCGCGTCCAAGTTCCGCAACGCCGGGCAGACGTGCGTCTGTGCAAACCGCACGTATGTCCAGGCCGGGGTGTACGACGCCGTCGTCGCGAAGCTCGCCGAGAAGGTCACGAAGATGGTCGTCGGCCACGGCACCGAGCCTGGCGTCACGATCGGCCCACTGATCGACGAGAACGCGGTCGCCAAGGCCGACGAGCACGTCCAGGATGCAATCGCCCACGGAGCCCGCCTGGTCGTCGGCGGGGAGCGAATCGAGGGAGCCGGGTCGTTCTACGCGCCGACCGTGCTCGAGGGGGTCACGCCGGCGATGCTGATCTCCACGGAGGAGACCTTCGGCCCGGTCGCCGGGGTCACCCGGTTCGAGACCGAGGAGGAGGCGATCCGCGTCGCCAACGAGTCGATCTACGGGCTCGCGGCGTACTTCCACACCCGCGACTACGCCCGCCTCCTCCGCGTCGCCGAGAAGCTCGAGTACGGGATCATCGGTGCCAACACCGGCATCATCAGCGCAGCAAACGCGCCGTTCGGCGGAGTCAAGGAATCGGGCTACGGCCGCGAGGGCGGCTCCGTCGGGATCGACGAGTACCTCGACGTCAAGTACGTCCAGGTCGGCGGCGTCGGGCTGTAAAGGGTAGGGCAGGGCCGGGCGGCGACCTGTCGCCCGGCTATTCTCTCGCAGTGGCGCTCTTCTCCAGCAAGCCGTCCGCTCCGACCGCGAGCGAGCTTCGCCGCGAACGCCGAGCACTACTCATTCTCCGAGACGAGCGCCTCCGCGAGCTTGGCGGCCTGACGCTCGAGATGTACCGACGCGATCACTTCAACGAGACGCTGATCATCGAGCGGTGTGCCGAGCTCGTCGCGATCGAGGCGCGGGTAAGTGAGATCGACGCATTGCTCCAGGGCGCGCGGGGGCTCCGTCGACAGGGGAGTGCGATCTGCGCCTGCGGCGCCCCCCTCCTGATGGGCGCACGGTTCTGCCCGAGCTGTGGCCGCTCACTCGTCGATGACGCCGATCAGGCGGGAGCGACGGGGTGACGAGCTGCCCGCGCTGCGGCGGGGGCGTCGCCGCGGGCCAGGAGTACTGCCTGGAGTGTGGGCTCAGGCTCCCGGTCGCCGGACGCGTCGGATCCGCGCCTCCCGATCGTCGCACGACATCCGCTGCGATCCTGCTCGCGGCAGTCGTAGCAGTGGGAGGCGCCGCTCTCGCGATCGGTCTCACGCGTGAGAACGCGACGGCCGACACGATCGTCACGGCTACGGGTGGCAGCGAGCTCGTCAGGGAGCCGACCGTGACAAACGCTTCCCAGCTCGAGCAATGGCCGGCAGACAGGAGCGGCTGGACGATCGTCCTCGTCTCCGTTCCGAAGGTCGAGGGCCGGGACGCCGCCGTGGCACGGGCCGCAGACGCACGACGAAAGGGCCTGAAGGCAGTAGGCGTGCTCGATTCGTCGAAGTTTGCGAGTCTCCACCCCGGGTACTGGGTCGTCTTCAGCGGCACGTATCCGAGCGAGCCGGAGGCTGCAAGCCATCTCAGAGTCGCGAAATCGGTTCAGCGCGGTGCCCGAACCGAGCGTGTGAGCACCTGATCGTGTTGTCCGTTCAGACATCTTTGAAACCGAGTTTGTAACACGGACCGAAACCGGGTAGACTCAACACAGCGGATGCCTGTTTTCCGCGTTTTTTCCGCCTATATTCCCCCTTTTCATAGAAGCGAGATCAGACAGATGGAAGATCACGTCGTCTATTTGCAGTCCTGCATGTATCAGTACTCGCGGGCGATCTATCGCTCGATCAAGGATCTGATCGATCCGTACACCGATCGTCACACGCGCCTCGAGTCGCGCCGCGCCGTGCTCGAGGAATGCGAGCTCACGATGTCCCGGCTCGCGGCCGACCCGCAGTACTTCGCGCGTCCCGACCGTGCGCTTTTCCAGGACATTCGCCGCTACTTCCCCATCACCGCACAGGCGCAGGTCGCGTGGGCCGTGCGTGAGGGTGTCGGCGCCGCGATCGCATTCGTGGAGCAACAGATCGAGGCCGGAGCGTTCGACGGTGGCATCGCTCGCTGCAAGGCAACGACGCGCAAGGGCAAGGCCTGCCAGCGAACGCCGCTGCCGAGCCGTGACTACTGCCCGTCGCACCAGCATCTCGAAGCGCGTACGTCGCTCGCCGCGTAACGATCCCCGGCGTCTTCCACCAGGAATAGCTGTTCGACCGCACGATCGGGCGCGTCGTCGGCTGTAAGCTCGCTCAACCATGTCGCACGACACCGACAAGCTCATCCGTCAACTCTCGCTCGTCGCCTTCCTCATGGCCGAGCGCCGGCCGCTGACCGCCCGGGACGTCAAGGGCAACGTCGAGGGCTACTCGGAGATGTCGGACGAGGCGTTTGCGCGGCGCTTCTACTCCGACCGCGCGGAGCTGACCGCGCTCGGCGTACCGCTGCATTCCCACCGCGACGAGTTCACGGGCGAGGAGCTCTACACCCTGCGCTCCGAGAACTACTTCCTCGATCGCCTCGACCTGAAGGACGACGAGCTCGCCGCGTTGCAGACGGCGCTCTTCTACCTCGACGGTAAGTTCGCCTACGCCGAGCCTCTGCGGCTTGCGCTCCAGAACCTTGCTCTTGGCCGCCCTGGCTTCCACGAGACGCGCACCGATACGGCGGAGCGGGTCCGGGTCAGCGCGCCGGACTACTCGCCCGAGCTCGCCGGCCGCCTCTCGAAGCTCGAGTCGGCGATCTCCAAGCAGCGCACGATCAAGTTCTCGTACTGGACGCCGCAGCGCGACAAGATCGCCGAGCGCGTCCTGAACCCGTACGCCCTTCGCCTCGACGAGGGCATCTGGTACGTCGTCGGACAGGATCTCGACCGTGCCGCCGTGCGGACGTTCCGCGTCTCCCGGATCCGCAGCGATATCCGGTTCGCCACCCGCCGTGAGCGCGACTTCCGACTGCCGCCCGATTTCGACGTCGAGGCGCACCGCGTACCGCGGCCGTGGCAGATCGGCGCGACCGTCGGGAAAGCCCAGATCGCGGTCCAGGGCGATACGGCATGGTGGGTGCATCGCACGCTCGCAGACGCCGGTGTTCTCGCAGACGGCGTCTTCGAGACCGACTTCTCGAACATCGAGCCTCTCGCCGGGTGGGTGCTCCGTCAAAACGGCCGTGCGATCCCTCTGGCCCCGAAGGCGTTGCGTGACGCAGTCTCGGACGGCCTCGCGCGACTCCGTGACGGGCACGACGGCGAGATTCCCGTGCTTGCGCGCGAGCGGCGCGTCGAAGTGCAGTCCGACCGGGGCGATCGACCGGTCGGCCCGATCGCCCCGGAGCGCTTCGGCGTTCTCCAGGCGCTGCTGGCGCACGTCCTCTCCGCCTGCGGCGAGGGGCGCGACGCACGGCTCGACGCCGACGACCTCGCGGCACGCTTCTCGATCCCGCGCGAGGAGCTCCAGGAGACGCTGTCCCTGCTCAACCTCGTCAACTTCGGCGGTGGGTGCTACACGGTCTATGCCGAGGTGGACGAGGAGCGAAGGCATCGTCCGGGTCGACAAGGAGCTCTACGGCGACGTCTTCCGGCGTCCGCCGAAACTGACGCCGCTCGAGGCGCGCGCAATCCGCCTCGCGATCGACTACGTCGGACCGACGATCGCAGCCGAGGCCCACACACCGCTCGACCGGGTTCGTAAGAAGCTCGAGGAGACGTTCGGGCAATTCGACCTGCCGCGTGCTCCCACCGGAGATGCGGAGGACGTGGAGGAGAAGCTCGTGCGCACCCTCTCCGACGCCGTCGAGAAGCGCCTCGTCGTCGAGATCGAATACCTCAAGGAGGGAGACGAGAATCCGACGAAGCGCTCGGTGGAACCGTATTCCTTCGAGCGCGAGCTACCCGTCTGGCGCGTCCACACGTGGGACCGGACGGCTGACGGACCACGAACATATCGACTCGACCGGATGCGATCGGCGACCCTGACGAGCGAGTCGTTCGAGCCCCGCGACGGCTTCGATCCCCGCTACCTCCACGAGCAGCGGATCGCCCGGCTGTGGCATTCGCCGGTCATCGCGCGCTGGAAGCTCGAGCGTAGCGGCGGGCGCGCCCTTACCGATAAGGCGGCGCTCTCCGAGGTCAATTTCCAGACGGATGAGTGGCTGCTCTCCGAGGTTCTGGCAGATGCCGGGGAGACGATCGTGCTCGAGCCTGCCGACATGCGTGCGAGCGTCGCCGCGCGCGCGAAGGAACTGCAAGCCGAGCTCGGCGTTACGACGCGTCGGAAGCGGCCGGCAGCACGAGCCTGAAGGTCGCCCCCTGGCCGGGGCTCGATTCGACCTCTATCTCTCCCCCGTGCTCGCGTGCGATCTCACGGACGATGGCGAGACCGATGCCCGATCCGGGGCGGGAGCTCGTCGCGCGAACACCCTGTTCGAAGATGCGCTCGAGATCGACTGCAGCGATCCCTTCGCCGCGATCGGCCACCTCGACCACGACGGACCCGCCGCTGCATCGCGTCGTCACGGTGACCGCGTCATCTGGCGAGGAATGGCCGATCGCGTTGCCGATCAGGTTGTCGAGTGCCTGTCTGAGCCTCTCGGCATCCCCGAGAACGACCGCATCGACGTTCTCCGGTGCCAGCACGTTGACCGCGTGTCCCCCGAGAGCGGCCGCCTCGGAGGCGTCACGCGCGATCGCGCCGACATCGACGCGGGAGAGTCGCAGCGTTGCAGCCGTAACGTCCGCGAGGAGGCGGTCGAGGCTCACTCCCGCGGTGCGCGCGAGCTCGACGAGGCGGACGCCTCGTCGGATCGTCGGCCTCAGGATAGGCGTCCGCGATGGCAGCAAGCGCCGCCACGGGGCTCCGCAGCTCGTGCACGAGCACGTCGAGACGGGTCCGGTGTCACGTCGATCGCCCCGCGATCTGCTGCGCTGCCCAGACTGCAGCGTCGGCCAGGACGGGATCCTCGCTCGTCCGGTAGCGGCTCGAGGTGCGCGAGAGAGTCGCCGTCGCCGGTGTTGCCGAGCGCGTGGAGCGCGTTGCGCTTGCAGCCAGCGCGCATCGTTTCGCGGCACGTAGAGGCGATCGAACTCCGCGACGAGATCGCCCCCGGCACGCGTGAGCCAGTCGACGAGTGAGACGTTCGGCACGGCGTCATCCGCGAGCTCGATGCCCGACCGCCGCTTCTCGATCCCGCGGTTCCAGGGGCAGACGTCCTGACAGATGTCGCAGCCGTAGACCGACGCGCCGAGCTCCTCGCGGTACTCCTCTGGAATCGGCGGTCGGAGCCTGCGTCCAGTACGACAGGCACCGATTCGCATCGAGCACTCCGGGCTCGTCGAGCGCACCCGTCGGGCACGCATCGATGCAGAGCGTGCAGCGGCCACAGTCGAGATCGAGCGGTGCCGTTGCCTCGACCTCGACGTCCGTGACCAATGTTCCGAGGACGACCCAGGAGCCGTGCTCGCGGGTGATCAGCATCGTGTTCTTGCCGTAGAAGCCGAGCCCGGCTCGCCGCGCTCCCTCACGGTCGACGTGCTGGTTCGCGTCGACGAGGACGCGGTAGCTCCCGCCGAGTGCCTGCCCGAGGGCGTCCAGCCGCTCCCGCAGGAGCGCGTAGTGGTCGCGCCACGCGTATCGCGGCAGGCGCCCCTCCCCGGGGCCTGCGGCAGGACCGTCGATCCAGTAGCACAGCGCCGCCGAGACGACCGTCGTCGCCTCCCCGTCGAGCAGGAGCTCCGGGTGACACGAGATCTCTGGCCGCGCCATCGTGAACTTCATGTCGGCGAAGAGGCCACGATCGCGGCGCTCGCTGGATCTGCCTTCTCTGTCTCGTCATAGGCCTCGGCCGGGGCAGCCCCGACGACGTCGAGCCCGAGCTCGGCGGCGATCTCGGCGAGCTCGGCCGCCGTCACTACAACGCTCTCGATCGACGGGCACGCATGGCCCTACGTTCCGTGTCGAACGCACGGATCCTGGTTTTGAGAGTGGCTACGAGTGGCGTCGGTCGAACGACGCAAGGCCGTGGGTGAGGCTGAGGCTCACCCACGTCTGGTCTCGGCGTACTAGCCGAAACCCAGGATGAACTTCGCGTCTTCCGACATCCGATCGGGAGTCCAGAACGGCTCGAACGTCAGCTCGACCTCGACCTTCTCGACACCGGGGAGCGCCGCGACGGCGTCGTGGATGCCCTCCTGGATCATCGGGCCGGCGGGGCAACCCATCGAGGTGAGCGAGTGGATGATCTTGACGTTCGGCCCGTCGATCTCCGCCTCGTAGAAGAGGCCGATCTCGACGATGTCCATGCCGAGCTCGGGATCCTCGACACCGTGGAGCGCTTCGATGACGTCGGCTTCGGTGACCATGGGCCGAGTCTACCGTGCGAGCGCGAGCCGAACCGGCGACAGGCTGCCGCACGGTCGCCGCGTCATCGCTCACACCGCGGGCGAGGCGCTCGGCGCCCGTGAGGACGAGATCGAGCACCTGGCCGATCGCGTCGTCGAGGCTCGTGTTCTCGATCACGGGGACATCGCAGCGCCGCGCGCGCTCGACGAGAACGTCCTGGATCATCCGGATCTCGGTCATCCCGTCGAGGTACTTCTCCAGCGGGCGCAGACCGTCCGTCGCAGCGTCCCGCACCCAGAAGTGACTCCGGTGGGCCTGCTCGTCGCTGATCGAGATCACGCACTGGACGACGATCGCATCGGCCCGGTCGACGGCGATCATCCCGGGCACGAGGTGGACGCCCTCGAGCACCATCGACCAGCCCTCCGTCAGCGAGCGGTCGATCGCCGCCTCGACGCCGACGAGCACGTTTCGCGTCTGGTCGAGAAAGCCGCGCAGCGTGGCGTCGCCGGCGAGATCCTCGTCGGCCCTGCTCAGCGCGAGCTCGGCCTCGAAGCTCGAGTAGTGCACCGACGGCATGAACTCGCGCGAGAAGAACGCGCGCATCGTCTGCCGGATGAAGTCCGTCGACGTCACTCTCGTGATCCCGAGGCGGTGTGCCACCTCGGTGGCGAGCGTCGACTTCCCGGTGCCGGTCGCCCCGCCGACGAGCAGCACAACGGGAAGCTCGAGGTGCTGCAGCGCCTGCAGGCGCCGCAGGCGCCGCATCGTGCGAGCGCGCCTCCGGCTCACCGAGCACCTCCGCGGCGACCTCGGCCAGCCGGTCGAGGTCGAGCTCGAGCGAGCCGCGCTGAATCATGTCGGCGTCGGCGCGTCGGGCGAGCTCGTAGGCTCGCGTCGGCGTCAGGCCCGTCGCTGCGAGCGCTCGCGCCATCAGCCCCTTCGACCACGGCGGCCCCTCGTCGCCTCCGAGCGGCAGCGGAGCAAGGTACCGGCGCTCGCTCATACGCCCACCGCCGCAGCTGCGATCGCCTCGGTCGCGAGCCGGTCGAGCTCGACGTCGAGGTCGGGCTCGCCTGCAAGAGGCAGGACGTCGTTCGCGGCGAGCACGACGGGTGTCCCGATCCGAGCCGCCTCCTCGGCGACGACGTCGATCGCCGCTGCCTTGATCTCGACGACGATGACGATCACAGTCGAGGCCGGTGAGCTCCGACCGGAGCGCCGCTCGATCGGAGAGGCTCCCGGAGACGTGGACGACCTCGCCCCCGTACGTCCGTTCGAGGTGCTGTGCGATCTGGGCGTGCTGCGTGGCCGGTGCGGTTCCGAAGAACGCGAGCCGCCGGCCACGGACGTCCCCGAGGGGGCGTGGCCGCAGGACGACACGCACGATCGGCACACCGGGGCGCGTCAGCACAGCCATCGCGATCGCGAGCTCGCGGTGCGCGACCCCATCCTCGGCCATCGTCACGACGACGAGATCTGCGAGCAGGGCGCGATACGGGTTCAGGTATCCCGTCGTGACGGCGGGATCCTGATGCGCTCCGACCACGAGGATGCGTCGATCGGCTGCGATCGGGGGCAAGGCTGCTCCGCTCCCGTCGAGCACGATCAGGTCGGGATCGAGCTCCTCGGCGAGACGGACGCCCGCGAGGACGTTGGACGTGCCGACGGCACCTGCGAGACCGCCGCCGCAACGGCGGCAGCCGATCGTCGGCACGCCGGTCAGTGCCGCGGTCTCGAGGTGATCCGATGCGGCGTGAAGGCCCGCGCGCGAGATGCGGAGCAGGTCAGCGACGGTCGGTCTCACCTCGACGAGCTCGGGCTCGGGCGGCCCCCCGCGACCCATCGCAACGACGACGACGTTCCGCTTCTGCGCCAGCTCTGCTCGCCACGTGCCCGGTGACGGCCGTCTTGCCGACGCGCTTCCCGGTTCCGATCACCGCGATCGACGGTCGCGAGATGGGCTCGAAACGCGGTGGGTCGAATCGGAAGTCGGCTCCCTCGTAGGGAATCCCGAGGGCGAGAACCCGTGCAGCGAGCCGGAATCGCGCGGGAGGGCCGAGAACGGGCTCGTCCGAGAGATCGAGCACGACGTCCGGCGAGAGCTCGGCGATCGCCTCTTCGAGCGACGCGATCAGCGGCACGCCGTAGTCCTCCCCTCCTCGGAGCTTCTCCGTTCCCCCGACGAGCACGCAGCCGACGATGTCGTACGGCAACTCGACGAGCGCATCCCTCACCACGGGGGCGTAGTGCTCCCCGTCGATCACGGCCACGGCCCTCACGGACGCGACTTCACCTCGGACTCGATCCGACCGGTGTACTTCTCGTACTCGAGGGTGTCGGTCGAGAACTGAATGATGCGCTCCTGTCCGTGGAACGGATGGCGGCGCCAGATATCGACATGGCTGCCGTTGACCTCGATGACGTTGTAACAGGGTCGCGTGTTACCGCGCAAGCGCAGAGACGAGACCGTGCCGGTGTTGACGACGAAGAGGTTCTCCAGCCGCCACGCGTACGGGACGTGCTTGTGACCGGAGAGAACGAGTTGCACGCCCGAGCGCAGAAGGCACTCGATCACGTCTCCCGCGTCATAGACGACATTCCGTTCGCGCCCGGTTCCGGGCACGGGAAGCAGGTGATGATGGAGGACGAAGATCTTGAGATCGGCGGGCTCGGCGCCGAACTCGCTCTCGATCCAGGAGTAGCGGCCGCGTCCGATCTGGCCGTGGTCGAGGTCGGGCTCGGTCGAATCAACTGCGACCACGGTGACGCCCCCCTTGCGGAGCACGGAATTCCGCTGTCCGAACAACTCCTCGAAGTGGACGTAGCCGACGTTGCGGGAGTCGTGGTTTCCGGGGATGACGACGAGTGACTCACACTCGATCTTGTCCACGTACTGGCGCGCGAGTTGGTACTCGTGCTTGAACCCGAGGGTCGTGAGATCGCCCGAACAGATGACGATGTCGGGCACCAGGTCGTTGATCTCGCTGATCGCGCGCTCGAGCAACGTCGGCTCGAAGTACTGCTCGCCGCAGTGGAGGTCCGAGAGGTGGGCGATCGTGAGGCCCGGAGCGCTGTCGTTCGACATCGCTGAAGTCTACGACGCCGAGCCACCCGGGTCGAGGGGGCCGTCCGAGAGCCTGAGTACCGTTCCGATCGTGCGGTCGGAATCCCACCGGTTCCAGTCGTACCGCGGAACAGAGCCCCCGCGGTTCGCCAACCGGATCGAGCTCGAGTGCGCCAGGATCCTGGATTGGTACGGCATCCCCTGGGAGTACGAGCCGACCTCGTTCGTCCTCGAGCGGGACGACGAAGGCCGGATTACGCGCGCGTTCACGCCCGACTTCTTCCTCCCGGACGAGAACCTCTACATCGAGGTGACCGTGATGAAGCAGTCGCTCGTGACGCGAAAGAACCGCAAGCTCCGGGAGTTGCGCGCGCAGTACCCGGGCGTCAACGTCAAGCTCTTCTACCGGCGCGACCTCGAGCGCCTCGCCCAGCGATACCGGCTGAAGCTCGCCTCATAGGACAGCACCCCGCCGGAGAGGTCTACCTCTCGGCCGCCGCGATCGCTGCCCGCGTGGCGGAGCTTGGCGCGGAGATCTCCGCCGACTACGAAGGGCGAGAGCCTCTGCTCGTCGCACCGCTCAAGTCGAGCACCGTGTTTCTGGCCGATCTCTCCCGCGCGATGCAGATCCTCCACACGATCGACGTGGTCGAGATGGCGGCGTACTCGGACGGTCGGCGAGGCGGGGTACGACTGCTCAAGGATCTCGATGCTCCGATCGAGGGCCGGCACGTCCTCCTCGCCGAGGACGTCGTCGACACCGGGCTGACGCTTGCGTTTCTCACCCGGACGCTGGCCGAGCGCAAGCCGGCGAGCATCGCCGCCGTGACGCTCCTCGATCGCCCCTACAGGCGGCTCGTCGAGAACATCGGCCTCCGCTACGTCGGGTTCACGGTGCCGGACGAGCTCTTTGCCGGGTACGGCCTCGGCCTCGAGGAGCAGTGGCGGGCGCTGCCGGATCTCCGCATCATCCCGGCAGAGGCACTGCCCGCTGCCGCGACCGACGCCGCGTAGTGCGGCGTCTCATAGCGTCTGGCAGGAAACAGCATCGTCATGAGACGCCGCACTGCAGCCACACGAAGACGGTACGGATTCTCCGGAGCGACCACTAGACCTTTCCATGCTCCACGTCGAGCGCTCTCAGTGCCCCGGCCGCCTCGCGCCGCAGCTCCCCGATCGAGGCCCGATACTCCTCGTCGTTGATTCGCCCCGCACGGTGGTCGGCCTCCAGCTCCTTCAGCGCTGAGAGGGCGCGGTCGCGCTCCTCGGCGAGGGCGAGGCGGCGCTGGCGCTCCGGCGTCATCTCTTCCAGCTCGTCCGAGACAGGCTCGGGCTCGCGAAGGAACGGCAGAGCGACGAGCACGACGCACACGGCACCGAGGACGGCGCTCAGGACGATTGCGAGGGTCACCGGCCGCGCGCGGGGCTGCCGGCCTCTTCGTAGCGAACGGCAAGGCGCCGCTGCTCCCGCGCGTCGGGCCAGAGCGCGATGATCGACCCGAGGAGGAAGACGAGGCCCGAGAGCCAGAGGAGGTTCACAAGTGGCTTGACGAAGATTCTGAAGTAGACGCTGCCGTCGCCGTAGATCGTCCCCGGGATCACGAACAGATCCTCGCCGGTCAGATAGTCGGTGCGAACACCGACCTCCGACGACACCTGCGGGTCGGGGCCGGCGATCTTGTAGGAGTTCTTGCCGGCCTCGAGACCACCGAGGCTCTCGCCGTTCTTGCTGACGGCCAGCTTCGCCCGCACCTCGGTTGCATGATCGGTCTGTCGCTCGCTCAGTCCGAGGTACTTCACCGTGTACCCGGCCACCACGAGCGACTCGCCCTTGGCCAGACGGCCCTCGACGACCGAGTCGTAGGCGCTCGCTCCTGCGACGCCGATGGCGAACAGAACGATCGCGACGTGGACGATGTACCCCCCGTAGCGGCGGCGATTGCGACCGACCAGTGAGCCGAACGCTACGGGCCACGACTCGCTCGCGAGCGCCCGGCGCGCCCGCGTTCCCCGCACGAACTCGAGACCGATCGCAGCGAGGACGAAGGCCGAGAACGTGTACGCGATCAGCCCGGGAGTCGACGACCCGGCGCCCAGGAGCACCAGCACGACGCCGGTCGCGACAGCGACCGAAGCGGGCCAGAGGAACGTTTTCCCGAGGCCACGCAGCGAAGCGCGCCGCCATGCAATCAACGGCCCGACCCCCATCAGCAGAAGCAGCGGGAGGCCAAAGATGCGGAAGAAGAAATTGAAGTACGGCGGGCCGACGACCACCGAGTCTCCGCGCACGGCCTCGGAGATGATCGGCCACACGACGCCCCAGAGAATCGTCAGGCAGAGCGCGACGAGCAGCAGGTTGTTGTAGAGGAAGACCGCCTCGCGTGAGATCAGCGACTCGAGCTTTGTCGTCGACCGCAGCAACGGCAGCCGCCAGATGATCATGACCGTCGAGAACACGACGGCGATCACGATGAACGCCAGGAACCAGGCGCCGATCGAGCTCTGGGAGAACGAGTGGATCGAGTTCACGACACCCGACCGGGTCAGGAACGTGCCAAAGATCGAGAGGCAGAACGCAAGCGAGACGAGAACCATGTTCCAGACCTTCAGCATGCCTCGCTTCTCCTGGATCATCACGGAGTGAAGGAACGCCGTGGCCGCGAGAAATGGCATCAGGGCGGCGTTCTCGACCGGATCCCAGGCGTAGAAGCCACCCCAACCGACCTCGAGATAGGCCCAGTGCGAGCCGAGGAGCTGGCCGATCCCGAGCGCGGTCCAGGCGATCAGCGTCCAGCGTCGCGTCGCGACGATCCATCGCTCATCCGTTCGCCCGGAGAGCAACGCACCCATCGCGAAGGCGAACGGCACAGCAAGCCCGACGTAGCCGAGGTAGAGGAACGGCGGGTGAGACATCATGTACGGGTTCTGGAGACTGGGGTTGAGCCCGGCACCGTCGACCGGCGCGACCTGCGTCGCGAACGGGGTCGCAACGAGGACGAGTAGAAACGAGAACCCGACGGCGATGCCGCCGAGCACCGGCGTCACCCAGACGACGAGATCACGCGTGCGGTCACGGTTGACCCAGACGACGAGCGCCGCATAGCCGGTGAGGATGAGGAGCCAGAGCAAGAGCGACCCCTCCTGACCACCCCAGAGCGCGGAAACCTTGTAGACCCCGCCCAGCGACCGGCTCGAGTGCTCCGCGACGTAGACGAACGAGTAATCGTTCCGGACGAAACCGGCCACGAGGATGCCCGCGGCAATCAGCGTGGAACCGAAGGAAGCGATCAGGGCGTTGCGGGCCGACATCGCGAGCCGGCGCCGACGGGTGATCGCCGCCAGGGTCCCGATCACGCACGCGTACAGGCAGAGGCCGAGCGTGAGCAGGAGCGCTGCGCGACCGAGATCGGCCATTACTGGCCCACCACTACTGATCAGGCGGCTTGATCGCCGTGTACTTCGACGGGCACTTGGTCACCATCGTGCCCGGCGTCGCGACGAACGTTCCGTTGCGCAACTCGCCTTCGACGACGAGATCCCGACCCGGCGCAAAGAGGTCGGGCACGCTTCCTTTGTACAGCACGAGCACCGTCGGGCTCGATGGATCCTTCACATCGCGGAGCCGGAACCGCAGACCCTCCGCGTTCGCGTCACCCTTCGGCCTGCCGACCACCTGGCCGACGAGAGAGACCGGGCCGGGCTTCGAGGCGAGCTCGCTCGGCTTCACGGACGGAGTCCCGCCACCCGCGATCGAGGTGTAGAGAAGAAAGACGGCGAGTACCGCCGCGATCGAGAGGGCGATAACGAGACGCGCCGGAGAGCGCTTCCTGGCCACGCCTTGAGAATACCCACCACGGGGAGCGTGAGGTCCGGACAACGTTGCGGGAGGGTTAGGCCGCGCGGACGGACTGGCGCCGACCCGGAATCTCGTATCCGTGGTCGTGGCACAGCGAACCCGGCGAATCCTCGGTGAAGGCGTCGCAGTAGCCCTTCCCGTAGGAGGCACGCATGAAAGCCGAGACAACCTCGAGATTCCACTCGGTCACGTCAGCGGCCTCGCGCCAGAGATCGGCGAGGCGCAGATCGATGTCGAGCTCGAGGAGGTCGATCCGGGTGGGCTGATCCATACGAGAAGAGTACGACGCCCGTCGGACGACATAGAATTCCCGCAAATGGGACGAATTCGCGTCGGTCTGCCGGGAATCCCTGTCCGAGACGACCCCGAGCGTGCCATCGACACGCTGCTCGAGTTGGGCTACGACGCCTGCGAGATCGACTTCGAAGGTGGGTTCTGGATGGACTATCCGTGGGCCGAGCGACTCGGCGCAGCAGCCCGAGAGGCAGACGTCGCGCTTTCTGTCCATGCGCCCCTGTTCGGCTTCATGGGCCATCTCGAGGCGTCGGGCCGGAAGTTCTCCTCGGCGGTCGGAGCTCTCGACCGCAGTGCTGGAATCGCAGCGGCGTGCGGCGCCGAGGTCGTCGTCTTCCACCCCGGCTTCCTGCTCGGCCGGGAGCGGGAAGCTGCGATCGCCTCGGTGGTCGACCAGCTCGGGACGCTGCGCGAGCGTCTGGAAGGCAAGAACCGAGCTGTCCCCTTCGGCGTCGAGGTGATGGGACGGGTGCGCGACCTCGGCTCGCTCGACGACGTCGTCGAGATCTCGCGCCGCACCGGCTGGGTACGGCCCGTGCTCGACTTCGCGCACATGCACGCGACGAGCGACGGTGCCTACCTCGAAGCGAGCCTGTTCGTCGAGGCGCTCGAAGCGGTCGACGACGTCCTCACGCCCGGGACGCCGTTCCACATCCACTTCTCCGACATCGCGTACGCGAACCGCAACGAGAAGCACCATCTCCCCTACGGCGAGGGCACGCTCCGCGCCGACCCGCTGCGCGAGGCTCTGACCCGGTTCGAGCGGCCCGCGACGGTGATCTCCGAGTCTCCCGACGCGGCGTCCAGCCAGGCGATTCGCGCCATCCTGACAGCCGACCCCTAGTGCGGTGTCTCGCAACGTTAGGCCGGAAATCATGTTGCGAGACGCACCGCGGTCGACGGCTGGATCACGTTGATCGAGGAGACGATCGAGACGTGGGCGCGGGAGCACGATCGCCCCCTCCCACTTCCGGCCGCCTCGCTCGCGAACCTCGTTGCGATCGTCTACCACGGCATGGAGACCCACCTGCTCGCAGACGGCGGCCGCGACCTTCGCGGCCATCGCGAGCTCCTCGCGACGATCGGCGACGCGATCGAGCGGTTCGAGAGCGCGTAGTGCGGTAGCCTCGGAGGCGATGACACGCGCCGATCGCGAAAGGAAGCCGCCCCGAATCACGAGGGCGCACTACGAGCAGGAGCTGCAACGGCTCCAGATCGAGCTCGCGCTGATGCTGGACTGGGTTCGCGCATCGGGAACGAGGGTCGCCGTGATCTTCGAGGGCCGGGACGCGGCAGGCAAGGGCGGCACGATCAAGCGGATCCAGGAGCGGCTCAACCCACGCTTCTGCCGGATCGCCGCGCTCCAGGCACCGACCGAGCGCGAGCGCGGGCAGTGGTACTTCCAGCGCTACATCGCCCACCTGCCGGCACCGGGCGAGATCGTCCTGTTCGACCGCAGCTGGTACAACCGCGCGGGCGTCGAGAAGGTGATGGGCTTTTGCACGCCCGACGAGCATCACCGCTTCCTGCGCCAGTGCCCCCAGTTCGAGAACATGCTGATCGAGGACGGGGTCATTCTGATCAAGTACTGGTTCTCGGTCAGCGACGAGGAGCAGGAGCGCCGCTTCCAGGCGCGGATCACCGACCCTACGCGTCGCTGGAAGCTCTCGCGACATCGACGTCGAGTCACGGAAGCGCTTCGTCGACTTCTCCCGCGCGAAGGACGAGATGTTCGTCCACACCGACACCGACATCTCGCCGTGGTGGGTCGTCGAGGCCGACGTCAAGCGCAACGCGCGCCTCAACTGCATTGCACACCTGCTCTCGAAGATCCCGTACGAGCCGGTCGATGCGCCGTTGCGCGAGCTGCCGGCACGACAGGTCGACAACGGCTACGTCCGACCGGATCGATCCACGATGACGTACGTGCCCGATCACGCTGCGGCAATCGCGATCCGCTAGCGCGCTAGCTGAGCACCGCGGCGCCTGTCAGCTCGGCGAGCGACCGGTCGACCTCCTGTGCCTCCTCCTCGCGATGCCGCGTCCGGAGGAAGGCGGCAAGCGCCTTCCGTGGTGCGATCTGATGGCGCTTGAAGCCGGTCGGTTGCAGGATCTCGTCGGCCTCGCGCAGGAGCTGCTCGGCCTCCACGTCCCGCCCCTGAGCGGCCCGGACGAGGCCCAGAGCGAGCCGAGTGGTGGATCCCGACGAGACGTCCGCCGCACCGACCGTCTCGCGTGCCTCGAGCGCGAGCCGCTCTGCCTCGTCTGTCCGGCCTTGCTCCAGTACCACCTGTGCCAGCATTCGCTCGCTTTCCACCAGCGTTCCGCGATCACCTAGCGGTCGCAGGACCCTCATCGCCTCGCGGAGTACCGCTTCGGCGCGCGACAGATCGTTCATCTCCCAGGCAACGAGCCCGAGCCGATTCATCGTTCTGCCGAGCGTCAGTGCCGCACCGCTCTCGGCGAAGAGGGCTCGCGCCTGCTCGAGGAACTCGTCGGCCTCCGCGAGTCTCCCCTCGAGCTCGGCCTGGCGGCCGCGAGCGCGGAGCACCCAACCACGCGTTGTCGGGCTGCCACTCGCGGCGGCGAGCTCGACCGCCCGGGCAAGCGGCTCGATTGCGCGCTCCAATTCGAGCCGGGTGTTGTAGACATCGCTGAGCTCGAGCAGGGCGCCGCACTGCAGGTCGAGGCGCCCGATTCGTTCAGCGATAGCGAGTCTTTCGGCGGCCAGACGCTCGACCTCGTCCAGATCACCGACCCACCAGGAGACGATGCCGATGACCTCGAGCGCGTCTGAGCGGCCGACATCGTCGTCCGCGTCCACGACCGCAAGCGCACGGCGCGCAAGCTCACGCGCGCAGTCGGTGTCCGCGTCGCGGAACAGGGACACCTGTGCAAGCGCCGTCAGAGCCCTCCCTTCGATCCGGCTGTCACCGGCCTTCCGGGCCGCGTCGCTGACGGCTTGCATCTCGGTCGAGACCGTCGGGATGTCGGTCATGCGCCAGGCGGCCCGCGCAGCCAGGTACCGCCGTTCGAGAGTGTCCTCCAACTCAACCGAGCGAACGAGCAGGCGCCGCGCGACCGCGTTGGCCTCGCGGGCTAGCGCCCTGCGACCTGCCTGTTCGAGAGCCGAAGCTGTTTCGGTCGCGAGACCGGGAGCAAGCGTTCCGGTGAGCTCGAGATCCAGACGCGCTGATTCGTCGAGGTGATAGGCGCGGATCTCCACAATCTCGTCGGCCGCGGGCCGCCCCGCGAGCCAGCCCGCCATCTGTCGATGAAGGAGAGCGCGGGACGATTTGGAAAGGCCCGAGTAGGCGACGTCGCGAATGAGCACGTGCTTGAAGCGATACGCCTCCTCGCCCCTGATCGTCGACCGGGGCTCCCTAACCAGAAACTCCCGCCTGACGAGCTCCTTCAGGCCGCCGGGGTCGATGGGCGTGTCCCCGAGAGCCTCCAGAGCGCCCGACCAGAACGTGCGTCCCGCGACGGCCGCACGCCGGAGCACCGTCCTCGCGTGCACCGGCAGCCGATCGATCCTGGCCGAGATCATCGCCTGCACGGTGTGCGGAATCGCCCCGAGCTCGCCGCCCGACTCGATCAGCATTTGAACCGTTTCCTCGATGAACAACGGGTTGCCCTCGGTGCGACGCGAGCACCGCGTCCCGCTGCTCCGACGAGAGCGCCGCCGATTCGATGCCCGCGAGCGCCTCGATGAGCGCGGCGCTGTCCTCACGCGGAAGTGCCTCGAGCTCGATTGCCGTGGCGCGAACCCTGCCGCCTCCCCACCCTGGTCGTTGTTCGAGCAGATCTGCGCGTGCGAGGCAGAGGATGAGCAGGGGTACCTCCTTGACGCTGCCCGCGAGGTGCTCGATCAGATCGAGCATCGGCTCCTCCGCCCAGTGAATGTCCTCGAAGACGAGGAGGAGCGGCTGCAGATCGGCGAGCTCCGCCGCCCAGGTCTGCGCTGCCCAGGCGATCTCCGCCGCCGACCGCTCACCGCCGACGGCATCGAGGACGCCAGATGCGAGCGCGAGGAGATCCGAGACCGCCTCGTCGCCGCAACACGACCGGAGCTTCTCGGCCGCAGCGTCGATCGAGTCGTCATCCGTGATTCCCGCAGCAACCCTGACCATCTCCGCAACAGCCCAGTACGTGACTCCCTCGCCGTACGGCAGCGATCGACCCGCGAGAATGGTCGACCGCTCGACTCCGGCGACGAACTCCCGCGCCAGGCGCGACTTGCCGACTCCGGCACCTCCGTAGATGGTGACGAGATGGGCTCTCCGGTCACGAGTGGCCCTGGCGAACGTGTTGTGGAGCATCTCGAGCTCCTCCTCACGCCCGACGAACGGCGCCGAAACAACGAGCGCGCGCCCGCTCTCGTCCGAGATCGACAGCGCCCGCCACGCCTCGAGGCCCGCTGGGAATCCCCGTGCCTCCTGGATGCCGACCCGCTCGGCGCAGACGTTGCCGCGCGTCAGACGCTCGACGGCCGGGCCGAGCAGGATCTCACCCGGCGCGGCAGCCTGTTGCAGCCTCGCAGCCGAGTTGAGTGCGATCCCGGTGACGAACGCGGTGTCGTTCTCGTCGGCGAGGATCTCGCCCGTCTCGATCCCGATGCGCACTTCGAGGCCTAGCGCTTCGACGGCCGCGACGATGCGGAGCCCCGCGCGCACTGCGCGATCGGGATCGTCCTCGTGGGCAAGTGGGACCCCGAAGACCGCCATGACGGCGTCGCCCGCGAACTTCTCGACCGTGCCTCCATGGGCGACCACGCAGCTCGCCACGTGGTCGAAGAACTGCGTCAGCCGCGTGCGCACGACCTCGGGATCCGCGCTCGCGACGAGCCGGGTCGACCCGACGAGATCTGCGAAGAGCACGGTGGCAAGCTTCCTCTCCATCCCGGCAGGATAGGCGTTGTGAACTTCGTCCCCGAGAACGGCGCACTCCAATACGATGGGTGCATGCTGGATCCCCGAGCCTTCAAGGCATACGACGTCCGCGGTCTCTACGGCTCCGAGCTCGACGAGGAGGGCGCCTACGCAATCGGTCGCGCCTACGTCGAGCACTTCGAGACCGAGACGATCGCCGTCGGGCGCGACATGAGGGTTTCCGCACCCACCATGGCCGCCGCCGCCATGGACGGCGCCGCGGATGGAGGAGCGAACGTCCGCGACCTGGGGATGGTCGGCACGGAGATGGTGTACTACGCGGTCGGCGAGCTCGGCCTCGACGGCGGCATCTGCGTCACGGCATCACACAATCCGAAGCAGTACACGGGGATGAAGATCGTGCGCGCCGGCGCCCTCCCCGTGGGCGGCGACTCGGGGTTGATGGAGATTCGCGATCGGGCGCAGGCGGGCTTTGGCCCCGTCAGCACGCGCGGGTCGATCACACCACTCGACGTGTGGCCGGGCTTCGTAGAGAAGGTCCTTTCGTTCGTCGACCACGCCGCGATCCGGCCGCTCCGGATCGTGGTCGACGCTGCCAACGGCATGGCCGGGACGATGCTGCCCCCCGTCCTCGAGCGCCTTCCACAGATCGAGGTCGTCCGGTGCTATTTCGAGCCGGACGGGACGTTCCCGAACCACGAGCCGAACCCGTTGCTCGAGGAGAACCGGGCCTTCATCGTCGAGAAGACGCGGGCGGAGGGAGCCGATCTCGGCGTCGCCTATGACGGTGACGCCGACCGATGCTTCTTCGTCGACGACTCCGGTGAGTTCATCCCGGGAGACTTCGTCACCGCGCTTCTTGCCGAAGTGATGCTCGGCAAGAGTCCTGGGGGAACCGTCCTCTACGACGTGCGCGCGAGCTGGGCCGTCCCGCGCACGATCGAAGCGGCCGGCGGCACCGCGCTCGTCAACCGGGTCGGGCATGCATACATCAAGCACCGGATGCGCGAGGTCCACGCGATCTTCGCGGGCGAGGTGTCCGCGCACTACTACTTCCGCGACTTCACGCAGGCCGACACGGGCGTCGTCCCGTTTCTCGTCATGCTCGAGCTGCTCTCGACGCGTGGCGAGAAGCTCTCCGAGATCCTAAGACCCTTCCGCGAGCAGTACTTCATCACGGGCGAGATCAACACCCCGGTTGCCGACGTCGAAGCGAAGCTCGAAGAGATCGAGGAGCGCTACACCGCCGAAGGCGGGCGTGTCTCGCACCTCGACGGGATCTCGGTCGACTTCGACACCTGGCACTTCAACGTGCGCCCGTCGAACACGGAGCCGCTGCTCCGTCTCAACCTCGAGGCGCTGACGAGCGCTCGAGATGACAGCGCGCCGCGACGAGCTCGTCGCTCTGATCGAGGCTTGACCGCGTGAGTGATCCGCTCGAGCTCGGGCGCGTAACCACCGAACGGCCGCCGTACAAGTACTCGGCGCTGACACGGGTCTGGTTCTCGGACACGGACGCGCAAGGCGTCGTCTATTACGGCCGCTACCTCCCCTACTTCGACCATGCGCGAACGGAGTACCACCGGCATCTCGGGTGGGCGGGGCTCGATGGTGTGGAATTCGTCATGCGCGCGTCGAACGTCGAGTATCACGCCCCGGCCCGCTTCGACGACCTCGTCGAGTGCTTCGTCCGTGTGAGTCGAATCGGGCGCTCGAGTCTCACGTACGAGGTCGCTGCGGTCGAGCTCCCCGACCAGACCGCTGATGGTCACCGGCACCCAGACGCTCGTGCTGATCGATCAGGCGACCCGCCTGCCGGTCGAGATCCCTGAGTCCGTCCGACAGCCGATCCGGGCGTTCGAGGGCGGCGACCTCAGCGAATGATCACGAGCGTCGCCTTCTGAATGCCCGTTGCGCGGCCGCCCGGCGTACCGGGCGGCCGCAGCAACTGACCCCTCCCCTTCTCCAAGTTGTAGGCACCCCGATGGGGGACGCAATCCCTCGTTCGAGTGAGTGGCCGCGGTGTGGTACGTTCGAGGCCATGGCAGAGCCGTACTCGATCGTGCGCATCCCCGAGATCGAGCCGATTTCCGTGGCCGGCGTCCACTGGAAGCCCCTCCGCCGGACGCTCGGGATCGATGCCTTCGGGATCAACGCGTACGTCGGTGCGGATGCTGGCGACCTCGTGGTCGAAAAGCACACCGAGATGACGTATGGGCATCAGGAGGCGTACATCGTGATCACCGGGCACGCGAGGTTCTTCCTCGACGATGAGGAGATCGACGCGCCCAACGGAACCGTGGTCTTCGTCCGCGATACAGCCGTCAGGCGGCATGCGATCGCCGTCGCCGCGGGAACGACGGTGCTCGCGATCGGAGGCGTTCCGGGCGTCCACACACCGTCCTCCTGGGAATGGACGTTCGCTGCCGAGCAGTACCGCGCAAGCGAGGACTACAACGCCGCAATCGCGCTTCTCCACGACGGGCTGGAGCAGTTCCCGGAGGACGGGTCGATCCACTATGCGATCGCCTGCTGGCAGGCGCTGGGCGCGCAGACCGGCGAGGCGATCGCGTCGCTCACGACGGCGTTCGAGCTCGACCCGAAGAGCGCCGAGTGGGCGAAGAACGACGCCGACCTCGACTCGATCCGCGGCCTACCCGGCTCGCCCGTCTAGTCGATCGGCCCGGAGTCAGCGCGCCAACGGAATCGGGCGGGAACGATGTTCGCCGAGCCGCTCTCCCAACACGGGCCGCGGGCGGCCCCCTTCAGGATCGCGCGAAGCGCGCAGGGAACGGCGAGAGGGTCGCCGAGCTTCACGTGACACACCGCCAGGATCGCGCGTCGCCGAGCGGCTCTCCCGCCACGGGCCGCGGGCGGCCCCCTTCAGGATCGCGCGAAGCGCGCAGCAAGAATGGCCGGGTTGAGGGGACAGGAATCCGCGATACGCTCTTCCACCGCGGATTCCTGTCCCCTCAACCCGGCGTCACGCGGTAGGCGTCGAAAACGGCGTTGAGCTGCCTGAGGCCCGAGAGGAGCGAGCGCAGGTCGTTGACGTCACCGAGCTCAGCGGTGTACCAGTTCTTCGCCATTCCGTCCTCGACCGTACCTCCGTAGGCGACGATGTTCGCCCCGTGCTCGGAGAACGTCCGCCCGACGTCCTCGAGCAGCCTCGCCCGATCCCACGCCTCGACTGCGATCTGGACGCGGAAGCTCGCCCTGGCATTCCCCTCCCACTCGACCGGCGTGAACCGCTCCGGATTGCGCATCAGCGCCTTGACGTTCGGGCAGTCCGCCCGGTGGATCGTGATCCCACGACCGAGCGAGATGTAACCGCGGATCTCGTCACCCGGCACCGGCGTGCAGCACTTCGCGAGCCGGAGCAGGACGTCGTCGACGCCCTGAACGACGATCCCGAGGCTCTCACCCGCGACGGTCGACCGGGCCTTCGGTGCCTTCAGCGTGATCGCGGGCTCCTCGGCCACCTGGTCGGTCTTGAGGCGCTGCAGCACCTTGTTGACCACCTGGCCGGTGCCGAGCTTCCCGGAGCCGACCGCGAGGTAGAAGTCCTCGGCCTTCTTGAACCCGAGGTCGCGGATCACCTGCGCCAGAACGGCCGAGCCCTGCAGCTTGCGATAGGGCAGGTTCTGCGCCTTCAGGGCCTGATCGAGTGCCTCGCGTCCCTTCGCCTCGGTCTCGCCCTTCGTCTCACGCTGGAACCACTGGCGGATCCGGCTGCGCGCGCGCGACGACGCGGCAACCGACATCCAGTCGCGTGACGGCCCTCGTCCGGATTTCGTGGTCAGGATCTCGACGAAGTCGCCGTTCTTGAGCTTGTAGTGGAGCGGCACGATGCGGCCGTTCACCTTCGCTCCGACCGTGTTGTGGCCAACGTCCGTGTGCACGGCGTAGGCGAAGTCGATGGGCGTCGCGCCGGCGGGCAGCGTCTTCACCTCGCCCTTCGGCGTGAAGACGTAGACCTCGTCGTCGAAGAGGTCGGTTCGCAGCGTCCGCATGTACTCGGCCGGCTCCTGGTCGTCTCCCTGCCAGTCCATCAGAGTCTTGACCCAGGCGACCCACTCGTCGTCGCCCTTCGACGAGGAGCGACCGCGCTTGTAGAGCCAGTGGGCGGCGACCCCGAACTCCGCCTCCTCGTGCATCTCGCGGGTACGCACCTGGATTTCGAGCGGGCTCCCGTTCGGCCCGATCACGGTCGTGTGGAGCGAGCGGTAGCGATTCAGCTTTGGCATCGCGATGAAGTCCTTGAACCGCCCGGGCATCGGCTTCCAGAGAGCGTGGATGATGCCGAGCGCCGCGTAGCAGTCGCGCGTGCCCTCGTCTCCGCCCCGCTCGATCAGGACGCGCATCGCCGTCAGGTCGTAGATCTCGTTGAACTCGCGTCCCTTCTTGGCCATCTTGTCGTAGATCGAGTAGAAGTGCTTCGCGCGCCCGGAGATGTCCGCGGGGATGTCCGCCTTCTCGAGGTCGTCCACCAGCTCCGCGGCCGCCGCCTCGACCTGCGCCTCCCGGTCGGCGCGACGGTCCGCGACCATCGCCTTGATCTCCGCGTACTTGCGGGGGTGGAGGATCTGAAACGAGAGATCCTCCAACTCCCACTTCACCGCATGGATCCCGAGACGATGCGCGAGCGGTGCGTACACCTCGAGCGTCTCCTTGGCCTTCTGCACCTGCTTCTGCTTGCCGAGGTACTCGATCGTGCGCATGTTGTGCAGCCGGTCGGCCAGCTTGATCAGGATCACGCGCACGTCCTGCGCCATCGCCACGATCATCTTGCGGTAGTTCTCGGCCTCCGCCTGCTCGCGGCTCTGGAAGCTGATCCGCGTCAGCTTCGTCACGCCCTCGACGAGCTGCGCGATCTCGGGTCCGAACGACGCACGAAGCTCGTCGCCGTCGGTCTCGGTGTCCTCGATCACGTCGTGGAGAAGCGCCGAGGCGATCGTCTGGGCATCGAGGTGCAGTTGCGCGCAGATCAACGCGACGCCGAGCGGATGGTTGATGAACGGCTCACCGGAGCGGCGCACCTGACCACGGTGGGCCTGCTCGGCCTCGTCGAACGCCCGGCGAATCAAGTCCCTGTCGACTCCAGGGTTGTAGGCCTCGACGCTCGCGATCAACTCGCTGACGAGGTCGTCCTGGTGGCGCTCCGCATCGACGACAGCCATGGTTTCAGTCTACTCAGGGGCCGGAGAACGGCTCGGCCCCATTCGGGTGACAGGAACGAAGCCAGACTTGCCGAAAGAACGGGGGCCATGCGCGCCCTCCGCCGATACATCGAACGTCGCCGCGTGCTCCGGTTGCTGGCCGAGATCGAGCGATCGAGCGCGCGTCTGCCGCGCCGCGGCTTTCCTGCGGAGCGCTGACACCGATCGTCCAGCTTTGCGCCGCGGGCGACGCTTCCCGCGGGCGACGCTTGGCTCGCCGAGGCTCGCCGCGCATAGCCCCTACGCGGCCTGCGGGAGGCTCAGAGGCGCACCATGGGCTGAGGAGCTCCCGGAAGGTGGGAGATTCGAGCAGCTGCCGCTTCCCACCGCCTTCGATCGACAGCTCCGAGAAGATGCGCCGTGCCTCGGGTGTCCAGGCGGCGTCGCCGGCGCGCCAGAGCCCCGCGAGCCACACGCGAAGCTCCCCGTAGGCATCTGCCGTGTCGAAGATCCGACGGACGACGAGCTGTGGTGCGACCGTTCCGTTCCATCGATTCTGCTTGAGGCGAAAGGCGACATCGAAGTGCGACTCGACGCGCAGCCGGTCGACCTGGCCACCGAAACCGAAGGCGATCGCGCTCCCGGCGTCCCGGCCCTGTTGGCGCACCCTGAAGCGCAGGTGCTTGCCGTCTCCGACCGTGGACGCACCGACCGCCTCGCAGTCGGCCACGAGCAGGGTCACGTCGGGGTTGCCGAGCCCGAACGGAGCGAGCTGCTCGATCTCGCGCGCGAGATCGAGCGTGAGCGCGAGCGCCGGAACGATCGCGTCGATGCGCGTCTCCGAGCCGAGATCCTCGTCGCCGAGAACGCCGTCGGCGTACGCGGAGAACGCACGGGAAAACGGTTCGAGCTGATCTGGTGCAATCGATAGCCCTGCTGCCGCGCGATGGCCACCGAACCGCTCGAGGTGGTCTGCGCACGCGGCGAGCCCGGCGTGAAGGTCGAAGCGCGGCACAGAGCGGCCGGAGCCCTTCCAGCGGTCGCCTTCCCCCGCGATGAGCACGACGGGGCGGCCGAAGCGCTCCACGAGCCGCGAGGCGACGATTCCGATCACTCCCTCGTGCCATCCCTCACCCCAGACGACGTACGCGCGACGACTGCGCTGGTCGGGCGACCAGGCCTCGACGACCGCGACTGCTTCGCGAAGAATCCTGTCCTCGACGGCCTGACGATCACGGTTGAGGCTCTCGAGCTCGTTGGCCAGGAGATCGGCCTCCCGGACGTCGTCCGTGAGCACGAGGTGCAGCGCCACATCGGGGCGCCCGAGACGCCCTGCGGCGTTGATCCGTGGCGCGAGGCGGAAGGCCACGGCGGTCGCGTCGATCGTTGCTGGATCGACGCCGCGCGACACGCATCAGCGCCGTCAGTCCAGGCTTCTGCGTGCGCGAGAGGCCTCGCAGGCCTGTCGTCGTGAGGGCGCGATTCTCGTCGACGAGCGGCACGACATCGGCGATCGTCGCGAGCGCGATGAGGTCGGAGTGGCGGGCGAGAGCAGGGTGCTCCTGGCCGAGGAGCGCCTGCGCGAGCTTCGCGACAACACCGGTACCGCAGAGATCGGGAAACGGGTACTCGGAGGGACGCGTGGCCACGATCGGGCAATCCGGCAACGTCTCGCCGGGCCGATGGTGATCGGTGACGATCATGTCCACGCCGAGACGCTGCGCCTCCTCGACCTCGGCGACAGCCGTGATTCCGCAGTCGACGGTGAGAATGAGCTTCACGCCCTCCTTGGCGAGCTGGGCGACTGTCGCGGCCGAAACCCCGTAACCCTCCTCGAACCGGCTCGGGAGATGCCAGACGACGTCGGCACCGAGCTCACGGAGCGTCAACGTCGCGAGCGCCGTCGCGCAGATGCCGTCGACGTCGTAGTCGCCATGGACACAGATCCGCTCCCCCCGTTCGACCGCCAGCCGTAGACGCGCAACGGCTGCGGCCATGTCGCCGAGGAGCAGTGGATCGTGCGAGATCCCCTCTGGGTCGAGGAACGCCCTTGCTGCTGAGGGATCTGCGAGCCCGCGCCGCACGAGCACGCTCGCCACCGTCTCGGAGACCCCGAGTTCCTCGGTCAGCGCCCGCACTTCAGGGTACGAAACCGACTCGATCTTCCAGCTCGCGCTCATTCACTCACGATAGGTCCCGACCCGGACGGAGGGCGGGAGACGGCCAGGCTCGGGTGGACTCAGCTACCGTCGGCCCGCGCTGTAGCTCCACCGCGTCGGCCCGCCTTCAGGAGCCACGCGAAGCGTCGGCACGCCAGGATCCACGCGGAGCGTGGCAGAAGAAAATCGTGAGGAGAGGAAGCGGTACGCTCTTTCACCGCTTCCTCTCCTCACGTCACCGCATCCTCGACTCACGAATGATCTTGACCCAGAGCATGACGATCCCGATCGTCGCGCCCACGACGACGACGGCGACCGGCGCGAGGAAGGCCATCTGCTCGAGCGTGTACTTCGTCACGGCGGCGCCGACGAGCCAGATCACGAGAACGACGGCGGTCATGGGGATCGTCAGTCGCCAGTTCACTCGTTGAGGGTAGCGTTGCTGCCATGCCCCAGGGCGAGCTCAACTACACCTCCGGAAACGACTACGTGCTCGAGTTCCTCGGGTACCGCTTCGCATTCGGCTCAGACGACTTCCGGGAGCGCGTCACCGCCGCCGCAGTGAAGCTCGATCTGGTCGCCGACAGCGATCTCGACGAGGACGAGGCCCTCGATCTCGTCGAGCTGGCGGCTGAGAGTCGCATCGAGGAGCCCCGGAGCCCTCTCGGCCGGTATCTGATGCGCCACTGGGAGCGCCTGTCGTTGAACGACGGCGAGTCGCTCGTGTACTGGCTGCGCAAGCTCGTCTTCCGTGGCGCGTACCTCGACCATCGTGTCAAGGAAGACCTGCTCGAGGTGACGTTCGACGAGGCGACCGGGGACTTCGGTTACGCCGAGCCCGAAGGTGGCCGCGCGCTCCTCGAGCTCGCACCCACGCCCAGCTGGCGCTCGCTGCAATTCAAGCGCCTGTAGGGGCGATGCGAACGGCGCCTGCGGCGCCGGAAGCGTCGCCCAGGCCCACGCCGGCGTCGTGCCCGACTACCCGTCCGGGGGCGGCGGTGCGAACCCGAGCCGCTGCTCGTCCTCGACGGCAGCGATCCTGATCTCCCTGATCGAGCCGAGCGGCACGATCAGCTCCTCCGGCTCACCCGACGTCGCAATGAGGGCACAGCGTGACGAAGCCGAAACCGGGATCGGACGAGATCGAGGCCAGGCGGTGAAGCGACCCATCCGCGAGCTCCACGCTCACATCCGCCCGGTCGAGCCCATGGTTGACGCGGAACTCCTCGATCCGCCGCACGATGCGGGTCACGAACTCCTCGAGCGGGGCGGTCATCCCGGGAGTCCAGAGCTCCGCCACGGCTAGAAGAGGCTCCCGTCGACGCGCACGGCACCGACATGCACTCGGCCGAGCGCGGTGATCGTGCGTCCGCGCGGCGTGCGCTGGATGAAGCCGAGCTGCAGCAGGAACGGCTCGTAGACTTCCTCGATCGTGTCAG
This sequence comes from uncultured Thermoleophilia bacterium, assembly GCA_963741655.1. Taxonomy (GTDB): domain Bacteria; phylum Actinomycetota; class Thermoleophilia; order Gaiellales; family Gaiellaceae; genus Gaiella. Next base: position 51,105 of record CAVUIQ010000009.1, on the reverse strand, counting down.
GCTCCTCGCCGAGTGAGACGGCGAGGGTCGAGAGACCGACGGGGCCGCCGTCGAACTTCTCGGCGATCGCCGAGAGCAGCTCCCGGTCGATCCGTTCGAGGCCGAGATTGTCGACCTCGAGCAGGTCGAGCGCCTCGCGCGCGATCTCGTTCGTGATCTTTCCCGCGTGTCGCACCTCGGCGACATCGCGAACGCGCCGGAGAATGCGGTTGGCGATCCTCGGCGTTCCGCGGGAGCGTCCTGCGATTTCGTCGGCGGCATCGTCCTCGATCTCGACGGCGAGAATCGAGGCGGAGCGACGGACGATCGTTCCGAGTTGCCCGGGCTCGTAGTACCCGAGCCGGAATGTCATCCCGAAACGGTCGCGCAGCGGCGTCGTCAGCAGGCCCGAGCGCGTGGTCGCACCGACCAGTGTGAACGGCGGCAGGTCGATCGTCAGCGTGCGCGCTGCGGCTCCCTGCCCGAAGATGATGTCGAGGCGGAAGTCCTCGAGTGCCGGGTAGAGGATCTCCTCGGCTGCGCGGTTGAGGCGGTGAATCTCGTCGATGAAGAGCACATCGCGCGGCTCGATCGCGGTCAGGATCGCGGCGATGTCCTTCTTCTCGAGTGCCGGCCCTGCGACCGTGCGCAGCCCGACGCCGAGCTCCTCGCGGATGATCTGCGCGAGCGTCGTCTTCCCGAGACCCGGCGGCCCGGCGAGTAGGACGTGATCGAGCGCCTCGTCGCGCCCCTTGGCGGCGTCGAGTGCGATGCCGAGCTGCTCCTTGATCCGCTCCTGACCGACGAAGTCGTCGAGCCGACGGGGGCGCAAGGAGCGCTCGACCTCGTCGTCCTCGGGGTCCAGCACGGCGGTCGTGATGCGGTCGCTCATCGAGAACAGAGTAGGCCAGAGCCCGGATGATCCGGGCTCCGCCGCGCGCAGGGCCAACCGCACCCGCTCCGCCGCCGGAAGCTCCGGGTCGACGTCTGCGAGGCGCTGCTCGGCCTCCAGGATTGAGTACCCGAGCTCGACGAGGGCATCTCGAGCGTCGAGGTGGGCCGGTGGCTCCTCCCCGACCGGAACGATCTGGTCCTCGCCGGCGAAGGCGACTTTGTCTCTGAGCTCGAGCACGATGCGCTCGGCCGTCTTCTTCCCGATCCCGGGGATCACCTGGAAGCGCGCGTGATCCTCGAGCAGGATCGCCCGGCGGAGCTCGGCAGGCCGGTGAACCGGAGACGACGGCAAGCGCGACCTTCGGCCCGATGCCGCTCACGGTGAGGAGTTGGGTGAACAGCTCGCGCTCCGATCCGTCGGCGAACCCGTACAGCTGCAGCGTGTCCTCGCGAACGTGGAGGAACGTGTCGACGGTGATCTCTCCCCCGCCCTCGGCGCGACGCATCACCCCCGGCGTCGCTGCGACGAGGTAGCCGACGCCGTTGACGTCGAGCAACAGTCCATCTGCGCTGCGCCCCGCAGGCGTGCCGCGAAGTCGGCCGATCATGACGCCATCCGAGCGAGGGGTGGCATCAGCGCATGGCAGATAGCGACCGCGAGAGCGTCCGCCTCATGCGAGGTCGGCGGGATCTCCGGCAGGGAGAGCAACATCTTGACCATCCTCTGCATCTGACCCTTGTCGGCGCGACCGTGGCCGCAGATCGACTGCTTGACGCGCGAGGGGGCGTACTCCGTGCACTCAATGCCCGCGGTGGCGGCGGCGACCATGGCGGCGCCGCGTGCCTGGCCGACGAAGAGTGCGATGCGGGCGTCGGCTCCCACATAGGACTCCTCGAGCGCGACGGCGTCCGGCGCGTGCTCCGCGATGACCGCCTGCACCCCCTCGAAGATCACTCGCAGTCGGAGCTCGGGCCGCTCCCGCGCGCTTGTCGTCCAGCACCCGGATGCGAGTGACGTGACCCGCCCGCCGCTTTCGTGGACGATCCCGTAGCCGCATGCAGCCGTCCCTGGATCGATGCCGAGAACCTTCACGGTCGAAGGGTAGGGAGCGGCACGGACGACGCCTCGCAGACTCGACCGACCGCGTTGGTCGCTACGCGAAGCCGAGCCTCGGCGAGGCGAAGCGGCGCCCGCGGCCACCGCCGGCGCGCCGTCTCCCCGCCACGCGCCGACAGCGGCCTACGGCGTCGGGCTGCAGTTCGCGGTCGTCCAGGCAGCGATCGCGGTCGATGCCTTCGTCACGTCCTGGGTGCTGAGCGACTGCCCCAGCTTGACAAGCTTCGCGATCTGCTCGGCATTCGGGGTGTCGCCGGGCTCGAGATCGAGGTCATCGATCGCCGCCGCGTATTCCGTCATCACCTTCCCCAACGCCTCGAAGTCGTCCTTCAGCTCGTCGGGTGCCTCCTTCGCCATCGCCTCGAATGCAGAGGCGGTCGCCTCGAGCTCGCCGGTGTCGTTCCCCGAGGAGTTCGAAATGGCAGCACTGAACTTCTGGCTGGCGTCGGCGAGATCCTTGCAATCCTGGGGCAGCCCGCCTGCCGTGCTGTCTGTGCCCGAGTCGATCGCCGTCGTGTCGGTCGCGGCCGTGTCTGTCGACGTCTCTGTCGTCGAATCGGTCGTGTCCGTCAACGCAACGGTCTCGGTCACAGCGGTGTCGGCAGCTGCTTCACTCCCCGTGTCGCTCGAGCCTCCGCATCCCACCACGGCAAACGCCAGAACGAGAATCGCGCCGGCAAGGCCAATCCATCTCATCGAGGTACTCTCCTTTGCCTAGCGGCGGCGACCATCGCCGCTCTCGGCGCAGATCCTACGCCCTGCGACGGCTATGTGGCAACAGCCTCGAGCAATGCCTCCGGAATGTCGAAGTTCGCGTAGACGTCCTGGACGTCGTCGTTCTCCTCGAGCCCTTCGACGAGACGTACGACCCTCTTCGCGGTCGACTCGTCCCCGATCTCCACCGTCACCTTCGGCACCATGGAGAGCTCCGCCGACTCGATCGAGAAGCCAGCTGCCTCGACAGCTCCCCGCACGCTCGACAGCTGCTCGGGCGCACTCGAGATCTGGAACACCGACCCGTCCTGCTCCACGTCATCTGCGCCTGCATCGGCCACCGCGAGGAAGAGCTCGTCCTCATCGACGCCCTCTGCTGCGACGAGGACGACCCCGCGGCGCTCGAACTGCCAGGCAACGGCTCCCGTGGCGCCGAGGTTGCCGCCGTGCTTCGAAAAGAGATGGCGCACGTCGGCGGCGGTGCGGTTGCGGTTGTCGGTCAGAGCCTCGACGATGACGGCCACGCCCTCGGGGCCGTAGCCCTCGTAGACGACCGTCTCGAAGGTGGCTCCGTCCGTTCCCTCGCCGGCTCCCTTGGCGATCGCCCGGTCGATGTTGTCCTTCGGCATCGAGTACGAGCGCGCCTTCTCGACGGCGTTCGCGAGCGACGTGTTCGTGGCAGGATCGGAGCCGCCCTCCTTCGCGGCGACCATGATCGCGCGCGACAACTTCGTGAACAGCTGCCCGCGCTTGGCGTCGGCTGCCCCCTTCTTGTGCTTGATCGTCGACCACTTGCTATGCCCTGACACCCTGCTCCTCCCGGACGATCTCCAGAAACCGCTCGTGCACCCGCGTGTCGTCGGTCAGCTCGGGGTGAAACGACGCGACGAGGATGCGTCCCTCGCGCGCAAGCACCGGGTGGCCGTCGACCTCGGCGAGGATAGCGACCCCCGGCCCGGCGTCGGAGACCCAGGGAGCGCGGATGAAGACGGCGGTGAACGGTTCGGCCTCCCCTTCGATCCGGAGCGGCGCCTCGAAGCTCGCCACCTGCCGTCCGAACGCGTTGCGCTCGACGGCGAGATCGATCAGGCCGAGCCGCTCACGGTCGAGCACGATCATCCCGGCGCACGTGCCGAAGATCGGGGCCGGGAACGCGCGGATCGCGTCGTCGAGCCCGTAGAGGCCCATGAGTCGCAGTCATCGTGGTCGATTCGCCTCCGGGAATCACGAGCCCGTCGAGCCCGTCGAGCTGTTCCGGCAGGCGCACCTCGTCCGCATCGACGCCGAGCCGCCGCAGCATGCCACGTGCTCACGAAACGCCCCCTGGAGAGCGAGAACTCCGATTCTCATGGAGCAATGTACGAGGCGCGTGGCTCGGCGACAGACTGACGCCTGCGCCGGCTTGCCTTGTGTCCTCTGGAGGGAGGGGTCACGGGACCGTAGGGTCCCGGCGTCCAGCACGTCCATCGCTGACGCGAACTGCTCGTCAGCGCAGCGCCGGAACGCATCGACCGACCGACTCGTCATGGCCATCTGCTCATCGAAGTGCCCAAGGGCGAGACGCTTCCGATGCGGCTGCCGCGGGGCTCCCTGCCCACCGCCACCGCGCGGCGCTACCAGCCGCGGACTTCGAGCCGCTCGCTGTCTGCGAGCGACGCGGAGGAGATGCCGACCATCGGCTCTCCGAGACCCGTCGAGACCTCGGCCAGGATCTTTGCGTCCTGGAAGTGGGTCGTCGCCTCGACGATCGCCTTGCGCGCGGAGGTCGGGGTCTCCCGACTTGAAGATGCCGGATCCGACGAAGACGCCGTCGGCGCCGAGCTGCATGCAGAGCGACGCGTCGGCGGGTGTCGCGATGCCACCGGCGGTGAAGGTGACCACGGGCAGCCGGCCGTTCTCGGCGACCCAGCGGACGAGCTCGTACGGCGCCTGCAGGTTCTTCGCCTCGGCGTAGAGCTCGTCACTGCGCAGCGACTGCAGCCGGCGGATTCCGCCGAAGACCGCTCGCATGTGGGTGACGGCGTTGACGACGTCGCCGGTTCCGGCCTCGCCCTTGGTGCGGATCATCGCGGCGCCCTCGCTGATGCGCCGGAGCGCCTCACCGAGATTGGTTGCGCCACAGACGAACGGCACCGTGTAGCCCCACTTGTCGACGTGGTGCTCGATGTCGGCAGGGGTGAGAACCTCTGACTCGTCGATGTAGTCGACCTCGAGTGCCTGGAGGATCTGCGCCTCGGCAAAATGACCGATCCGGCACTTGGCCATCACCGGAATCGAAACGGACTCCTGGATCTCACGGATCATGCCGGGATCGGACATGCGTGCGACGCCGCCGTCGCGACGGATATCCGCCGGAACGCGCTCGAGTGCCATGACGGCGCACGCGCCGGCGTTCTCCGCGATCACGGCCTGCTCGGCGTTGACGACGTCCATGATCACCCCGCCCTTGAGCATCTCGGCGAGACCGCTCTTGACGCGCATCGTGCCGGTTTCAGCCATACACGCAGTGTAGCGAGGTGTCCGCCCCTGCGACTGCAGGGGCGGACACGCGCGCGATCAGGCGGCCGGTGCCGACGGGGGCTGCTCGTTCTCTCCTACGGGCGCCTCAGGAGCAGCCGGAGCCTCAGGAGCAGCCGGAGCCTCAGGAGCAGCCGGAGCCTCAGGAGCAGCCGGAGCCGCAGGAGCAGCAGGAGCAGCAGGAGCCGCAGGAGCAGCAGGAGCAGCGTCGCCCTTGTCGGTTGCCGATTTCGCCGCCGCAGCCGCACTGCCGGCGGCAGCCTTCATCTCGTTGCCCATGTCCTCGAGCGAATGACCGAGCTCCTTCATGTTCATGAAGGCGCCGATCGCGACGAAGATCGCGAGCAGGAGTCCGATCCAGGCCCAGATCGTGCGGAACTCGTTGCTGACGAGGAACTTGAGCACCGTGAAGAACAGGAGCAGGATTGCGAGGGCCGCCGTCACCATTGCGGGAGTCAGTCCAAGCTCGAGCTTGACATTTGCAAGACGCAGTCCCTCCCAGACGACGATCACGATTGCGAGTAGACCGGCGAGGACGCCCCAGCCGTGCCACATGCTGACGCCGGCCGACACCGAGATGCCCTCGAAATCGATCTGTTGCCAGTTGAAGATCGAGACGATCAGGAACGCAATCGACCCACCGAGCACGACCTTGATGCCGTGCGAAACCTTGGAGATGTCCATTTTGCGAACTTTTCCTTTCGAGGGCGCGGGGACGACTCTCGCAATTATCGTTGCGATGTGAGACAGATACAACTGGCTCGGCGCGACTCCTCTCCCCAACAGGTAGGAAACTGCCTGCCCCCCGGGGTTGCGCCGTCACGGGCTGGGGGCCCGCGGCCTGGGCTCCCAGCCTCCCTTTTCGCCTCTGCGACCCGCTCCAAGGAGGCCGGGAGGGGGTGGACGAGCGCCGCCGTGCTGCCGATAAGAGATCACATGACCGCACAGATCGACAATCGGTTCCTCGAGCGCTGGCAGACGAGTCGGCGCCACCAGGACGAGGCGCGACGCTTCCTCGCACGTCAACGGTTCTCCGACCCCCGCGGTGAGCGCCGTGCTCTCGAGGAGATCGTCGTCACCATCGCAGGCCTCGAGCTCGCGCAACGCGGGAGCGCGCGCGACGGGGATCCGCCACCGTCTCCTCCCCTACCGCCCACGGCGTAGCGGAACCGCGGTCGGCGGTACCGGCCTGCGACGAGGCATTCGCACGCGTCCTCGCTTGCCGTACCCCGAAGAGGGGATGCGAGACGACGTGGCGCACACCGATCATCGGTGGTGTGAGTGAGTATCTCTCAGCGCTTTCGAACGCTGGGCTCTGCGAGCACCTGGAGAAGCTCGAGGCCAGCGACAGAGCCATGGCACACCGGTCGGAGCGCCTCCGCCGGAGTTGAACGACCTCGAGGAGTCGGACGGGCCGGGAGCCACCACGGCACAGGCTCTTCGCAACGAGGAACGAGAGATCTCCGAGCGACGATCGCTGCTGCAGGAGCAGATCGGCGAACTGTATGTCGAACGGGAGCAGCGCCTGGCGTCACTCCGCACCCGTCGCAAGGCCGCGTAGAGCAGTCGGGGCCGGTCATCCCGGTCACGCCCGCTCGTCAGGCGGAGAAGACGTCGATCGCCGGCACGAAAGTGGGCCCGCCTGGACTCGAACCAGGGACCTACCGATTATGAGTCGGCTGCTCTAACCAGCTGAGCTACGGGCCCGCCGTGGACGAGCCTAACGGGTTCAGTCTCCCCTACCGCGTACCGGACTGTCACAATGCCTGTCACAAGCGCGGCCCGGGTCGCGGACACGACGGGAAGGGATGCGACCGTTGAAGACGTTCCAGCGTGAAGTGCAGCTGCGCACGGCGGGTGGCCTCACGGTGACCGACATCACGGATGAGGTGCGGGACGCGGTGCGCGAGAGCGGCATTCAGGCAGGCATCTGCTGCGTCTTCTCGCCCCACACGACCTGCTCGGTGCGCATCAACGAGTGGGAGCGCGGGTTCCTGGAGGATTTCGCCGTGATGCTGAAGCGGCTCGTACCGACGGAGCACTACTACGCCCACGACGACTGGGATCGCCGCACCGAGAACGTGGAGCCCGGACGACCAGGAGTTCGGCAACGGCCATTCACACTGCATGTCGATGCTCCTCGGCCCCGCCGGCGAATCGGTCCCGATCCGCGAGGGTGAGCTCTGCCTCGGCACGTGGCAGCGCATCCTCTTCCTCGAGCTCGACCGCGAGCGCGACCGCCGCTGGCTGGTGCAGGTCGTAGGGGTGTGAGGTTTCCGCGATGAAAGAGCGTATCGCGGAAACCTCACACCCCTCCTCCTGATTTTCCTGCCCGCTTCGCGGGATCCTGAAGCCGGGAACCTACGGTTCCCCGTGACCCCTCCCTCTGCCCAGAAGCGCAGGGTTTACTCCTGCGGATCGGTTCTTACTCGGGCGTAACACACGTCGCCGAGCCCGGCGACCCGCGGGACAAGTGCCACCCCTACGGATCCGAGCGACATCGGAACGCTTCCGAACCTAACGGCTCGCGGGCGAGCCCCTTCAGGATCTCGCGAAGCGAGCAGAAAACACGACGCCGGAGTGAGCCGCGCAAGGACACGATACGCTCCTCCATCGTGCCCTTGCGCGGCTCACTCCGGCGTGACGTAGGCGGCGGTCAGGCCGCCGTCGACGAGGAACGACGTGCCGTTGACGTAGGAGGACTCATCACTCGCGAGGAAGAGGGCTCCGTTGACGACCTCGCGCGGCTTTGCGAGCCGCCCCATCGGCCAGTGGATCCTCCGCCGTTCGAGCGCCGCGGGGTCACCGCCGAAGATCCGCAGCAGGAGCGGAGTCTCGACGGGGCCAGGACAGAGCGAGTTGACACGGATGCCCTGCCGGGCAAACTGCACCGCCAGCTCGCGACTCATCGAGAGGACGGCACCCTTCGAAGCGCTGTACGAGATCTGCGACGTGGCCGCACCGAGGATTGCGACGAACGACGCGACGTTGATCACCGAACCGCCGCCGCGTTCGAGCAGGTACGGAATCCCGTGCTTGCAGCAGAAGTAGACGCCCTTCGTGTTCACGTCCTGCACGCGATCCCAGGCTTCTTCCTCGGTGACGAGGATCGAGTCGTCGTCCGCCGGCGAGATCCCCGCGTTGTTGTAGAGGACGTCGATACCGCCGAATCGCTCGGCCGCCGCTGCATACATCGCCCTGACGTCGCCTTCGCTCGCCACGTTGGCGCGCACGGCGAATGCCGAGCCCTCGGGGCACAGCGAGACGGTCTCCTCGGCAAGAGCGAGGTCGACGTCGGCGACACAGACCTTCGCACCCTCTCCGGTGAACACGATTGCTCCCTCGCGTCCCATCCCGCCACCGGCACCGGTGATGACACAGACCTTCCCGTCCAGCCGTCCCGCCATGATCGTTGACCCTTCGTCGAGGTTGACCACAAACAGTCTGCGAGCGCTGATTCAACACCATCTCGGCCGGTGGTGCATCCAACGGGCCGGCATCGCGGTCGCACTCGGGCAGCCACGGCCCCGCCTCCCTCGATCGAGGGAATGGCGTCCGGACCAGACCGCCGATGTGAAGAACACGTATGAAACGCGTTCTCGCTTTCACGTGCCTGATCGCGGCGCTCTCCGTCTCGGCTGGCGCTGGAGCGGCCGCCGGAGCCGTCTCCACGCCGACCGAGCGGCTCGGACAACTCGATCAACAGGTCCTGGCCGCGGTCAATCGGACCCGGGTCGCGCACGGACTGCAGCGCCTCGTCATCTCGAGTGGCCTGCAAAGGGCTGCTGAGGCGCACTCGAGGCAGATGCTCGACCGAGGGTTCTTCGCCCACGATGCCCCCGGCGGACTTTCGTTCGGGAAACGTGTCCGAACCTACTACCCCGCCGATGGATTCACCACCTGGTCAGCCGGTGAGAACCTTCTCTACGGCGGGGTGGGGACCACGGCCGAGGCCGCGGTCAAGGCATGGCTCAGGTCCCCGGAACATCGGGAGAACATGCTCTCCCGCACGTGGCGGGAGGTCGGAGTCGCCTCGCTTCGAGCACGCGCTGCCGGTGGGGCGTTCGGGGGCAGGGCGACGTTGGTCGTCACCATGGATTTCGGCGTCCGCTCCGGCAAATCCAGTGCGTCGACACTCGAGGCCACGTCCCGTGCGGTGATGGAGCCCGTCCGGAACCCGTCTGTCAGCGTGGCGCCGACGCACCTGCGACCGGCAGGCTTCTTCGCGAAGCCGAAGCACCCATCGGTCGCACGTGGAACGCGGAATCAGACAGTGCTCCGGGTTCTCCCCGGCGGCCGGGTCTCACAGCTGACCTAGCCTCGGCTCTCGTTCACTCCCGGCCGAGGCAGTGCGTGGTACGGCATCGCCTTCGGATCGATCTGAAGGCTGAATCCCTTGTCCCACTCGATCACGACACCGTCCAGCGTGATCGCACTCACGATGCCGCGGTCGCCTGTCCGAAGACCGGATTCCACATCGTCACACTCGAGCTCGATCTCTGTTCCGACTCTCACGCCGGCCTGGAGGCGGGCGGTGAGATGGCGCGCACCGAGGCTGTCCATTCTCTGACCTTCGTCAACTTTCGGGGGATGGCGCATCCCCCGAAAGAGGCAGGAGGAGTCACCGGTCCGTCGAAACGCAAGGTGCGCCGGTGGCTGCGCACCGAATTCGACGGCTGAGGGCATGGCTGCCGGCGCACAACTCCGTCCGGAGGCGAAGACCGTGCAGGAAAATCAACGAAGCGACCGCGACTGGGAGCACTGGCCAGGACGCAAGGGAGGGGACGACGGCATCCGGCACCGTCTCCTCGCGCTGTTCTCCGCCACGGACGACGACGCGCTCGAGGCACGAATCGCAGAGAAGGGGCGCGAGATCGAGGAGCACGCCGACCAGCTCCAGGCCACGATCAGCGACCTCGAGCGGCGCGAGGCCAGAGCAGCGCAGCTACGGACGGCGGTCGAGGAGATGCTCCGGCAGGGATCAGCCGAGCTCGATGAACGCCACGCGGGGCTGACGCAGCTGTCGCTCGACCTCGCCGCGCGAGAAGAGAGGATTCGCGCCGACGAGAGAGACATTGCAGTTCGAAAGCAGGAGCTCGGAGCCGTCGAGCTACGCCGCGCGGCCGTGGAGCGACGCGAGGCGGTGGCATCGCAGCGCGAGGCTGAACTCAACCGTATCGCGGCGGATCTCGACGAGCGCGAGCGCGATCTCGTGAATCGACAGGAGAGCGCGCCGGGCTCGCTCGTGTCGCTCACCCGGGTTCCCGAGAGCCCCTCACCGTTCGAGGGCAGCGTGATGCTGCTCGGCAGTCCAGCCGGGTACCGCATGATCGAACGGCTCGACGTCATCGGCCCGGTCGGGGCAACGATCCACAGCGACGGCATCTCGTATTCGGTCGTCCGGGTCGGCCGGTCGCCCCTCGTCGGCGACCGCCGCTGCTGGGCATACCTCGAAGTCGCAGGCTCGCTCCCAACGACCTGATCACGCAGGCCTCAGCGCTCTATCCGAACGGCATCCGGAAGACGGGAAGCAGCCGTCGCGAGCCGGTGGACGCGCCGAGCGCCTCGATGCGCCGTGCGGCCTGGCCAACGAGGAACGTCGCCACTGCGGTCTCGTCAGCGTCGTAGCGACGTAGCCGCATGTCGTAGATCTCGACCAGTCCCCAGGCGACGCCCTCGACGACGATCGGCACAAGGAGGGCCGAGTTCATCTGGAGCTCGCGCAGGACGAAGGCCTCGGCTCCGTCGAGATCATCGTCGAGGAACGAGATCGACTTGGAGGTGAGAGTCTCGAGCACTTGGGCGGTGACCGGAAAGTCGGAGATCACGTAGGCGACGTCCTCGCCGAGGTCGACATCCCTGAGCGCATGTTTCGCCGTATCGCTGAGTCGCGGGCCGTCGACCTTCGAGATGTTCGTGGCGGTCGCACCCACGACGAAGGCGATCGCCTTGCCCAGGCGCTCGAGCACCCCCTCGACCGTAGGCTCGTCCCAGATGGCGGCGGACGCGGCGAGCGCGTCGGAGAGGTTGGATCCCTCGTGGCCACTCCCCACTCGACGACGCTGGACGCCGTCGTTTCGGAGGATCGGGGTCTCGCCCCCGGCGACGATCTCGCGGAAGCTGACGACGAGGTCCTTTCCTCCGGCCTTCGCGCGGTAGAGCGCCTGATCGGCAGCGCGCAACAACTGGCTCGCGCCCGCGCCGTCGTAGGGGTACGTCGCGACCCCGGCGCTCAACCGAAGTGGGAACCCGGCATCGGCAAGTCCCTCGTCGAGCTCCCGGCGAATCCGAACGACCTCCGACATTCCGTCGTCGACGTCGGCACCCGGTACGAGGACGACGAACTCGTCGCCTCCAAGCCGTGCCGCCGCAGCCCCCGTCACGGCACGCCTCACGCAATACGAGGCCAACTTCTCGGAGGAGTGCGTCGCCGAATTCATGGCCGGCGCGGTCGTTGACATCCTTGAAGTCGTCGCAGTCGAGTACGACAAGACTCAGCGGACGCCTGTGCTCCTGCGCGGCCGCGAGCTCTCGCTCGAGCGTGTCCTCGAGGCCCCTGCGGTTGAGCAGGCCGGTCAGAGTGTCCGTATGAGCGCTCAGGCGCTCTCGATCGAGCGCGAGCGCGGCATCGAGCGAGGCAGCCGCATGGGCGGCGAGCAACGCCGCCATCTCGGCCTGATTCCGATCGAAGGTCGTCGAGAACCGGCTCGCGCCGACAAGGAGCCCGATGTCGTCTCCGTTCGCGCGAAGCGGGATCAGGATCACCGTACGAATCCGCGCCTGGGTGAGCTCGACCACACCGAGCTCATCCGCGTCGAGCAGCTCGAACACGGCCGACGGACCGACGTGATCGCGGAGCTGAAGCGCCGCTGCCTCTGAAACGGAATCAACGCCGCCCGGCGCAGTCCACTCTGCGGATCCCGCGAGCTGTCGGGCATCGTCGAGCAGTACGAGCCGGCTCGACTCGATCGGGAGTACCCGACCGAGCGTGCGTGCTGCAACCTGCGCGATGGCACCGGGCTCACGGAGTGCGCTCATGTAGACGAAGAGGCGCGCGAGCGACGAGAGATCGACGGTCCGATTGGTGCGCATCTCCTCGACGGGTCCTGTGATCGCGTCCGCGAGAGGCTGGACGGCCGCGTCGCTCCCGGACGGCAACGCGCGTGCTGTCTCGATGTTGATCAGGCCGATCATTCCCTCCGATGTGCACAGCGGCACCGCGAGCTCAGACGTCACACCGTCGAGAACCACGACGAAATCCGCATCGGACTCGACGTCGACGACGAGCTGCACCTCAGACGTCTTGACGGCTCGCCCGACGACGCCCGCGTCGAGCGCCAGCCCGTCCGGGATCATCGCGTACCCGCGGACGGCGACGGGCCAGAGCCTCCCGTGCTCCAGGACGAACGCCGACGTCCCTGCCCCGTCCAGCTCGTCATGAACGATACTCAGGGCGGCCTCGATCGCAGTGACCGCGGACGGCGCGGCCCTGGCAGCTGCCGCGGCAGCCCGGAAGATCGATTCGACCCTGCTGAGGTCGTACGAGGATCCCTCGTGGAACGATGACGCAGCGCTACCCACCCCTCAGGAATCGGCACGGCTGGCATCGGCCTTTATGCCCCTAAGAGCTGAGCGACGGGTCTCGCAGGGCGGATTCGAGCAGCTTCAATGCGCCCGCAGCTACCCGAGCCAGGCGTCCAGGAGGACGTCGCCGAAGAAGAGTGCGATCACGCCACCACCCGCAAGAAAGGGCGCGAACGGGATGCCGACCTTGCGCCCCGCCGTTCCCTGCGTCGCGAGAATCACGACGGCGGGAACGACGGCGAGCAACGACCCGGCGAAGAGCGCGACGACCACGTCAGCGCCGAGCCAGGCTCCGAGGAACGCCGCGAGCTTGACATCCCCCATCCCGAGACCAGCCGGGTACACGAGCGCAGCGATGAGGAAGAACGTGCCCGCGACGAGCGACGCCACGACCCACTCGACCGACGGGTCGAGAGCAGTCTGAACGACCAGCGCCACGACGAGCGCCGGCACGATGATGCGATTCGGCACGATCCGTCGCTCGAGGTCCGTCACCGTGACGGCAACGAGAACTCCGCACGCGAGTGCGTTCACGATCGCCTCGGCGGAGAAGCCGAAGACCGCAAAGCAGGCGATCACGAGCGCTGCGAGCGCGAGACCGGCGGCGAGGCGAACGCGGGAGAACGTCAGCGACGTCACGATCTTCGATTCCCTGAATGCAGGCGGGATCCTGCCACCGAGCGGACCGTGCCCCCCATGCGAGGGATGGCTCGTACCCCGATCGGGTGAGGGACGCGGGCTTCCGGCAGCCCTACGGTGAGCGGACTGCGGACGGCGGGTCACCCGGCAGGTGACCTGCAGACAAGGAAGATGCGGCTTGACGAGATCTCTGGCACGGAACAAAGGCATACGCGCCTTGCTGCTCGCGATCGCGGCGGGGGCGGCCGCGGCGGCAGCCGTCGTGGCCGGAGCCGTCGCGGTGCTGCACTCGAGCCCGACGGTTGTGACAGTGCTCGTGGGTGTTACGGCGGCAGGTGCCTCGCTCTTCGTTCTGAGGCTGGCCAGTCGGGCCGACACGGCAGAATCGCTGGCGCTCCGTGATGCGCTCACGGGCCTTCCCAACCGAGCGCTCCTCGAGGACCGCATCGACCGAGAGCTCCGGCGGGCCCGCCGCACCGCCGACGCATTTGCGCTGATGGTCGTGGACCTCGACGGCTTCAAGGAGGTCAACGACATCCGCGGTCACGATGCCGGCGACCAGGTGCTCCAGAGTCTTGCGCGACGACTCGAATCGGTCGTCCGCGCCAGCGACACCGTCGCCCGGATCGGGGGCGACGAGTTCGTCGTCCTCTCCAACGAAACGCGTACCGAGGAAGAGGCCGCAGCGCTCGTCGGCCGGCTGCGGCAGTCGCTGCGGCAGCCGTATCAGATCAACGGCAGCGTCGTCGAGATCGACGCCTCGATCGGCTGGGCGCTCTTTCCGTCGGACGGGGCCACGCCCGCGGAGCTGCTCGGGCGCGCAGACGTGCAGATGTTCGCGACGAAGCGCGACGCAGGCGACCCTTCGGCAGCGTCGCGACGCGGAACGCTCGATGCAGGAATCGTCCACGAGTTCGAGCTCGCACTCGAGCGGAGTGAGGTCGTCGTCCACTACCAGCCGGTCCTCGATCTCGGGAGCGGCGCCGTCCGCGGGGTCGAGGCGCTGGTGCGCCGAAACCATCCCGACCGGGGCCTGCTGTCGCCGGTCGAGTTCATCCCACACATCGAACGCACCCCTCTGATCCGAACACTGACGCTGCACGTCGTCGCGGAGGCACTCCGGGACTCGCACGCATGGCACGCGCTCGTCGGCGAGATCGGAATCTCGGTCAACGTTCCGTACCGGACGATTGACGATGACGCCCTTGCCGAGGGAATCATCGCCCTGCTATCCGGGTCGGGTGTTCGTCCCGAGCTCCTGACGCTCGAGGTCGTTCCGGCCGGACCGGGAGCCGGTGCCGAGCTCAACCGGAGGGTGCTCGATCGTCTGGTCTCGACCGGGATCCGGATCTCGCTGGATGATTTCGGCCGGGCATCGTCGCTCGCCGCCCTCCGCACCCTGCCGTTGGCCGAAGTGAAGATTGACGGCACGTTCGTGCGAGGTGTCGATCAGGGAGGTGCAGACAACGCGATCGTTCGCAACCTTCTCCGCCTGGCGACCGATCTGGGCCTGGAGACGGTTGCAGCAGGGGTCGAGACCCGCCAGGCGTGGGAGACGCTGGCGGCGATGGGATGCGATCGAGCGCAGGGGTACTACACGCAACCGGCACTCTCCGCGCCAGAGCTCGAACGCTGGCTCGCACACAGCTGGCCGGCCGTCTCGATCGCCGTGTAAGGGCTACAGGAGGATCTCACCCGCCCCGGCCGCGATCGCAACCACGAGCCACGGCGGGGCAAACCTGAGAAGACCGAAGAGGGCGAGCGCGAAGGCGGCGTCGACGACGCCGTGCACGGAGGTGCGGAGCACGGGATCCCAGAGGGCCGCGGCGAGCAGTCCGACCACGGCGGCCCCGATCCCGACGACCGCAGCCTGCACGACCGCCCGCTCGCGAACGGCTGCCCAGAGCGGCAGCGCCGCACCGAGAAGGAGGAACGAGGGCAGAAAGATCGCGACAAGCGCGATCGCTGCACCCGCCACACCGTTCGGCGTCGGATCGGCGATCGCACCGAGGTAGGCCGAGAACGTGAAGAGCGGCCCAGGCATGGCCTGCGTGACGCCGTACCCGGCGAGGAACGCCTGTTGCGAGACCCATCCGGCGCCCACGACGGCGTCGTCGAGCAGCGGCAGCACGACGTGGCCGCCCCCGAAGACGAGTGAACCGGCGCCGTAGAAGGCAGACGTGAGATCGACCGCGTGCGATGCCCCGAGATCGGCGACGATCGGCAGGCCGACGAGAAGAACGACGAACGTGATCGCCGCGCCGACCGCCGTGCGCCGGCCGATCGGAAAGTGCATCGTCAGCGGCTGCGGAATGACGGACCGCCGGAAGCAGAGCACACCGATCCCACCGGCGACGAGGATCGTTGCAACCTGGCCGACCGAACCGGGGACGAGGAGCGCGACGACCACTGCGGCTGCTGCGATCGCGAGTCGCAGCGGCCCGCGCGCAAGGGTTCGCCCCATCCCGATGACGGCCGTGGCGACGACGGCGGCCGCTGCGAGCTGGAGACCCTGCACCCAGCCCGCGTTCTCGAGGTCTGCGCCGCGCGCCCAGATCGCGATCGCCGTCAGGAGGAGTGCCGACGGCAAGGTGAACCCAAGCCAGGCCGCAAGCCCTCCCAGCTTGCCCGCGCGGTGCACGCCGATCGCCATCCCGACCTGGCTCGACGAAGGCCCGGGAAGGATGCTCGAGAGCGCCATGAGCTCACCGAACTGCTGCTCGTCGAGCCAACGGCGGCGGGTGACGTACTCGTCCCGGAAGTACCCGATGTGCGCAACCGGGCCACCGAACGAGGTCAATCCGAGCCGCAACGCGACGCGGAAGACCTCCGACACGCCGCCTGTTACCGGGTCGCTCCGGGCTTCCACAGTGGCTCGTCCGCTCCCGCGAGACCGTTTGCTGCACGAGAGAGAATGAAGAGCACGTCGGAGAGCCGATTGAGATACACGGCCACCAGCGGATTGAGGTCGTGCTCGAGGCCGGCGACGAGCACCTCACGCTCGGCACGGCGGCACGACGTGCGTGCGACGTGAAGTCCGGCGGCCACCGCTGTCCCGCCGGGCAGCACGAAGCTCTTGAGCTCGGGTAGAGACTCGTTGAACGAGTCACAGAGAACTTCCAGGCGGTCGATCATCTCCTGGGTCACGCGGAGCCGATCCGGGACGGAGAACGGCACGCAGAGGTCGGCCCCGACGTCGAACAGCTCATTCTGGATGCGCGCCAGAGCGTCGCGAACCGCAGCCGGGCAATCGCCCGTGAGAACAACGCCGAGGAGTGAGTTGAGCTCGTCCGTCGCACCGTAGGCACCGATGCGAGCATCGAGCTTCGAGACGCGTGAGCCATCACCGAGCGAGGTCTCGCCGGCGTCCCCTCCCCGTGTGTAGATCCTGGTGAGACGGACGGGTTCGTCGGCTGCCCGGGGCATGGCTCCAGCCTACCCTGGGGCCGAAGGAGCGCCCGCCGGTGTGCGGTCGTCCTGCTCCGCGAGGATGTGCCGCGCGATCACGATCCGCTGGATCTCGCTTGTTCCCTCGTAGATCTCGGTGATCTTGGCGTCACGGTAGTAGCGCTCGACGGGAAACTCCTTCGTGTACCCGTAGCCGCCGAGCACCTGGATCGCCTCGCCGGTCTGCCGCCGAGCAACCGCCGAGGCAAACAGCTTGGCCTGAGCCCCCGCGAGCGTGTGCGGGAGCCGCTGCTGCTTGAGCCAGGCAGCACGATGCGTCAGGAGCCTTGCCGCCTCGATCTCGGTCGCCATGTCGGCGAGCTTGAACTGGATCGCCTGGAAGTCCGCGATCCGGGAACCAAACTGCTCGCGTTCCCTGGCGTAGCGGCGCGCAACGTCGTAGGCAGCCTGCGCGATCCCCACCGCCTGGGCCGCGATCCCGATCCTGCCACCGTCCAGGGTCGCCATTGCCACGGCGAAGCCACGGCCCTCCTCGTGCAGCATGCGATCCGCGCCGACGGATGCCTCCACGAGTCGGAGATCGGCGGTCGAAGACGAGTTCAGGCCGAGCTTCTCCTCCTCGCGCGTGACCTCGATCTCGGAGCCGTCGACCACGAACGCGCTCACGCCGCGGGGGCCTTCGACCGCGGCGTTCGTACGGGCGAAGACGAGGAACGTTCCGGCATGACTGCCGTTCGTGATCCACTGCTTGGTGCCGGTAATCAGCCAGCCATCACCGTCCGGCGTCGCCGCAGTGCGAAGGGAGCCCGCGTCCGATCCCGACCCGGACTCGGTAAGGGCGAATGCTCCGAGCACACGTCCGGCGGCGAGATCCGGCACGAACCGTTCCCGTTGCGCAGGCGTGCCGAAGGCGATGATGGGGAGCGTCACGGCGCTCGTGTGCACGGCGACCGTGACGCCGACACCCGCATCGGCACGGGAGAGCTCCTCGAGCACGAGGATGTAGGAGAGAAAGTCTGCTCCCGCACCGCCGAGCTCTTCGGGGACGCACACGCCCATCAGCCCGAGCTCGCCGAGCTTGGCGAACACCGCCCGAGGGAAGGTGTGGTCTCGATCCCAGGAGGCTGCGTGAGGCGCGATCTCGGCGTCCGCGAACGCGCGCGCGAGCGCCTGAACCTCGCGCTGCTCGGTCGTGAGGGAGAACTCCATCGGGCGCGAGTATAGATCCGGCCCGGGGACCATCGGCCCTTCCGGCGCGTCGACCGCTCTCGGCGCCCCGCTAAGCGCCCCGCAGGCTCCGATAGCGCGGCCCGAGTCGACGCCGGGCCGTCCGCCGAATCCCATCCGGCGAGACGAGTCGGCGCAAGCGACGCGGGCTGAGCTCCGCGCAGAGCACAGCCGACGCCGCCGGCCCACGTGCGCCGTACACGACTCCCCCCGGCTCGAACGTGGGAGCGGAGCGCCAACCCTCGTCGCCGAGCTCGTATGCCTCCTGCTCTTCGACGAAGTACCCCGCGTCGGTGAAGAGCCGGGTCCAGCCGGGGATGTCGTCCTGCCGGAACCAGCCGTGGTCTCCTGGCTCGCCGAGCGGGACCGTGACGAGAAGGCGGCCGTCGGGCCGAAGGATCCGGCGCAGCTCCCTCAGCGCCTCTGCGCGGCCGTTCTCGTCTCGAACACCCTGTGAGCCGTAGAGCTCGTTGTCCGCTCCGATGTGCTCCAACGTCGAGACGAGCAGGATCTGGTCGAACGAGGCGTCCGAAAACGGAAGGTCTCGAGCGTCCGCGACGGCGGTCTCGAATCCCGGAACCTCCGCCTGGGCCAGATCGACGCCGACCAGATCCCCAGGCGCAGCCTCGACGAGCCCCGCGAGGTAGGCGGGCTCGGCAAACGCGTATCCGACCTCGAGTACCCGCCCCGAGCGAAGCCGCGAGAGAACCCAGGGAACCTCGACGAGCCGCTCGTCGGTTCCGGGTGGTGCCTGCAGATGGCGCGGCCGCTCCCCCCTCGCCCGGGCACCGCGGGCAAAGGCGATCACGTCGTCGAGCTGGCGAACGCGGTCGAACTCCGGCGCGGTGACGAGATCACGGAGCAGAGCCGCACGGGAGAGCGTCCCGTCACCGAGGCGAGAGAGCGCGACTTCCCGCGCGTCGGGATCGGGTGGGCGACGGAGAACCAGCTCGAATGCCGCTTCGACGAAGCGTTCGTCGGACTGCTCTCCGATCCTCAAGTGCGCGCGAAGCCTCGGGTCGACGTTGCTCATGGGTAGTCGTAGAAACCGCGTCCGCTCTTCCGACCGAGTCGTCCTGCCGCGACGTACTGGCGCAGGAGCGGGCAGGGCGCGTACTTCTGATTCCCGAGACCCTCGTGCAGAACGTTCATGATCGCCACACACGTGTCGAGCCCGATCAGGTCGGCGAGCGCAAGTGGGCCGAGAGGATGCGCGAACCCGAGCTTCGCGATCGTGTCGATCGCTTCCGCCTCCGCGACCCCTTCCATGAGGGCGTACGCAGCCTCGTTGATGAACGGCATCAGGATCCGGTTCGAGACGAACCCGGGGAAGTCGTGGGCCTCTGCGGGCACCTTGCCGAGGTCGCGCGCGAGCTGGCCGATCTCGGCGGCCGTCTCATCGGACGTCTGCAGCCCGCGGATCACCTCGACGAGCTGCAGCATCGGCACGGGGTTGAAGAAGTGCATGCCGATCACCCGCTCCGGTCGTTCCGTCACCGCGGCAAGAGAGGTGATCGGGATCGACGAGGTGTTGGAGGCGAGAATCGCGCCTTCCGGCAGCACGGCATCGGCGGCACGGAAGAGCTCCTCCTTCGCGGCACGATCCTCGACAATCGCCTCGATCATCAGGTCGGCGACGACGAGGTCGGCGCTGGCGGTCACGCGAGCGAGCACATCGCTCGCCGGGGTGCCTCCCTTCGCCTCGAGCTTCTCGAGGCTCTTCCGCATCGCTTCGAGCCCGCGGTCAACCGCTCCAGGGAAGGGATCGTGGAGCACAACGTCGCGGCCCGATGCGGCGACGACCTGTGCGATCCCCGCCCCCATCTGGCCGGCGCCGACGACGAGAACACGCGAGAAGCTCATCGCCGGAGACTAGCTGCCTGGGTCGCGGCGTCTCACCCGACGGATCGAGTAGGTAAGCACCGCACCGAGGATGAGGATCCCGACGACGAGCCTGATCGGGTTGCCCTTCTGCTGATCGACCTCTGCGAGGACGACTCCGGGATCGGTGATCCCGCAGCGCGTCGTGAACCAGCCCCCGTCGACGCGATTCATGAGAATGCCCGCCGCAACGTCAGGCGTGACGACCTGCCCCCCGTTCGTCCGCTTCACCGGGATGCGAACGTCGACCGTCCTCCCCACGTCCCCCTTGACCTCCTGGTCGACCCTGAACCGATAGAGCCGCTGCGGAATTCCGTCGCCCTGCACCGGTGTGAAGCCCGTCGAACGTCCGACGAACACTGCCTCGGCCGCCGCGATCCGCTCGGCGACCGGCGTCGCGGGGCACGTGTAGGCCTGCGCAGCGCCGGCAAGGACGAGCGCTCCGAGGAGTCCGATGAGAACCGCGCGAATCAGAGCTCGACCGGCTCAGACCTCGACGAGGAGCGCGTCGCCCTGCCCGCCGCCCGAGCAGATCGCGGCGAGGCCGACGCCGCCACCGGTGCGACGCAGTTCGTGCACGAGCGTCGTCACGATCCGGCCGCCGGAGGCGCCGATCGGGTGTCCGAGAGCGACGGCGCCGCCGTTCACGTTGACGATCCCCTCGTCGACGCCCAGCATGCGCGTCGAGTTGCTCGCGACCGAGGAGAAGGCCTCGTTGATCTCGACGCGTGTGAGGTCGGCAGATGTTCGCCCGGTCTGCGCGAGCGCGAGGGCGCCGGCGTTCGCCGGCGTTCGGGCGAGGTAGGCAAAGTCGTCCGCCACGGTCGCCTGACCGACGATCGTGGCGAGCACGTCCAGTCCGCGCGATCTCGCATACTCCTCGGAGCACACGATGACGCACGAGGCACCGTCGTTCACGCCCGGCGCGTTCCCCGCAGTGGTCGTTCCCTCGGGGTCGAAGATCGGCTTGAGCGCGGCCAGCGTCTCGACCGTCGTGTCGCGCCTGATCGCCTCATCGAGCTCGACGTCACCCACGGCGACGATCTCCTCCGCGAGATGCCCGGCATCCTGCGCGGCGGCGGCGCGCGCCTGAGAGCGTGCTGCCCAGGCGTCCTGCGCCTCGCGCGTGATCTCGAGCTCCCGGGAGACACGCGATGCCTGCACGACCATGTGGTCGCCGTCGAACGTCGAGGTCAGCCCGTCGAAGACCATGTGATCGAGCACCTCACCGTGTCCGAGCCTGTACCCGAACCGCGCGCTCGGCAGGAGGTACGGCGCCTGCGACATCGACTCCATCCCTCCCGTCACAACGACGTCGTGCTGGCCGGCGCGAATCATCAGATCCGCGAGCGAGATCGCCCTGATCGACGATGCGCAGACCTTGTTGATCGTGTCGGCCGGAACCTCGATCGGGATCCCTGCACCAACCGCGGCCTGGCGCGCCGGCGCCTGCCCGACTCCTGCCTGGAGCACCTGCCCCATGACGACGTACCCGACGTCGACCGGGTCGACGCCGGAGCGCTCGAGGCCCGCCCTGATCGCGATCGCCCCGAGCTCCGTCGAAGGGTGCTTCGCGAGTGCGCCACCGAGACGACCAAACGGCGTTCGGACGGCGGAGACGATGACGGAGCGACTCATCGTGTCCAGGGTACCGCCTCACGCACGGCTGCTAGCGCGGTGTCTCATAACGATGTTGTTTCCTGTCAAACGTTATGAGACGCCGCACTAGCGCAAGAAGGACGACTCGGCAGTCAGCGACCGGGCGTACGCCTCGAGCAGCCGTGAGGTGGCGTCGACGTCCGTGAGCTGGGCGATCTCACCGGCGGTGTGCATGTAGCGCAGCGGGATGCAGACGATCTGGGTTGCAACACCACCGCCGGCGACGAAGATGTCGTCGGCGTCGCTGTAGGTCGAGTTGCCGGACTCGACCGTCAGCTCGATCCCGACCGCCGCACCGGCCGCGAGCAGTCCGTCCCCAACGATCGGGCTCACGACCGGCCCTCGGAAGACGGTCGGGCCGCCGCCGAGGCGAACGTCGCCCCACGGAGCGGTTCCGGGAGCGTCGCCCGCGTAGGTGACGTCCACGGCGACCGCGACGTCGAGGGCGAGATGCTCGGCGACCGCCCTCGCTCCTCCGTGCGTCCCCGTCTCCTCCTGCACCGAGACGACCACGGCAACGTCCCAATCGGGCGGATCCGCAGCGATTCGCCTCAGGGTTTCGAGGCAGGCGAAGACTCCCACCCGGTCATCGAGCGCGCCCGAGAGCACACGTCCGTTGGGAAGCTCCTCGGGTGGCCCGACGAGGGCAACGCCGTCTCCGGGCCGAACGAGTTGGAGCGCCGACTCTCGATCGAGCGCACCGACGTCTATGCGCAGGGCATCCCACGTGACCTCGCCCTCGTGAGGCGCGACGACGACGCCCCGCACCTCGCCCGAAGCGGTCATGACGCGAACGCGCTGGCCGCGTGCATCCTGAGCACGTGAGCTCGCGAGTTTCGCGAGAGTGAGCAGGCCGTCGTCGCCGGCACCACGGACCACCATTCCGATCTGGTCCGCGTGCGCGAACAACGCAAGCAGTCGACCCGAGCCGACGCCGCGCACGCGCGCGATCGTCGAGCCGAGCACATCCGTCGTGATCTCGGCCCCCATCGCCTTGGCCTCGCGGCGAACGATCGTCTGCACGGCGTCCTCGGCGCCCGAGACGCCGTGCGCGAGGAGCAACTCCTCGAGAAGTGGCGGGATCGCCATGAGCGCAGGCTACTTGGAACCGAGGGCGCGAGGCCCTACACTCGTCCGATGCATCGCGTCTCGGATCTCATGGCAGGCGATCTGCTCACGGTCGAGGCAGACGCCTCGCTCGAGGAGGCGGTGCGCAGCATGAACGATCGCCGTGTCGGAGCGATCCTCGTGCTCGAGGGAGAACGCCTCGTGGGCGTCTTCACCGAGCGAGACGTGCTGCGCGCGGTCGCCCACGGCCTCACCCCGGAGGCGGTCGTCGGGGACTTCATGACCCGCGGCCCCGAGACGATCGAACCGGACGACACCGCGGAGCACGCCGCCGTGCTCATGATCCACGGTGGCTTCCGCCACCTCCCGGTCGTCGATACGGGGAAGGTGGTCGGGATCCTCTCGATCCGCGACCTGATGCGCTCCGTGCTCGACGACGCCGCTCCGCGCGGGGTGTAGCTCGCTTGCCGCGGGGCGCGCCGACCCGGTAGAGTCATGGCATGACCACCTCGACCCGACAGCTCGGCTGGTGGCGCCACAGGCGATGCGGGAGCGTGCGCTGACGCGCGACGACAACCCGACTCGCCGACCAGGGCCTCTGCGGAGGCCTTTTTCGTACCCTGACACTCACGACCCGCAACGAGAGACCGCCAATGACCGCCACGATCAACACCGACCTGCTCACACCACTTGCCGCCTACCTGCGGCTTCGTGACGCGGGCAGTGCGAGCTTCATCCTGGAATCGGTCGAGCGCGGACGGCTCGGGCGTAACTCGTGGATGGGTGCGGGTTCGCGGATCGTCGAGTTCGACGAGGCCGCGGAGCTCGGGCTCCCGATCGTGGGCTATCTGGCGTACGACCACGCTGCCCGGCTCGAGCCCACGGTCCCGCTGCCGACGGACGGGCGGGGATTCCCCGACAGTCGCCTGATCGTCTGCGAGACGCTCGTCCGCTTCGACCACGGCGCGGGTGTCGCCGAGGTACTCGCGGGAGACGCCGAGGAGATCACCGGCCGCCTGGAGAGCGGGATCGCGTGGCGACGAGAGCCGCGTGGCACAGCCGGCCCGATCCGCCGGTCGCCGGATCGCGCGCGCTACATCGAGATGGTCGAGAACGTGAAGGAGCACATCGTCGAAGGCGACGTCTTCCAGTGCGTTCCCTCCCAGCGCGCGGAGCGGCCCACGTCCGCCTCACCGCTCGACATCTACCGCGCCCTGCGACGCGTCAACCC
The DNA here is from genome assembly GCA_963741655.1 of uncultured Thermoleophilia bacterium. Classification (GTDB taxonomy): domain Bacteria; phylum Actinomycetota; class Thermoleophilia; order Gaiellales; family Gaiellaceae; genus Gaiella. The sequence goes on along the minus strand of CAVUIQ010000009.1, from coordinate 27,187 downwards.
ATCGCCCTACCTCTTCCTGCTCGAGCTCGACGGGATCGCGCTCGTCGGCTCCTCTCCCGAGCGTCTCGTCGCCTGCGAGAACGGTCATGCGAGCCTCTGCCCCATCGCGGGCACGACCGAGCCGACGGAAGGCGACGTCGAGCGGCTTCTCTCATCGGAGAAGGATCGCGCCGAGCACGTGATGCTCGTCGATCTCGGCCGCAACGACCTCTCGCGCGTCTGCAAGGCAGGCACGGTGCACGTCTCGCGCAACATGGAGGTCGAGCGGTTCTCGCACGTCTCGCACCTCGTCTCGGAGGTCGTCGGCGAGCTGCGAGACGGCGTGACGCCCTTCGAGGTGCTCCGCTCGTGTTTCCCGGCCGGTACCGTCACCGGCGCTCCAAAGGTACGTGCGATGCAGTTGATCTCGGAGCTCGAGGGGTTCCGGCGTGGCCCGTACGGCGGTGCCGTGCTGTACTCACTCCCGGATGGGACAATGGATGCCTGTATCGCTCTGCGCACGATGGTGATCGCCGACGGCGTGGCGTACCTGCAGGCAGGAGCCGGCGTCGTCGCCGACTCCGACCCGGAGGCCGAGCACGAGGAGTGCCTGAAGAAGCTCGCCGCACTCGAAGCGGCCATCGATCTCGCTGAAGTGGAGTTCCCGGCATGAAGCTCTTGATGCTCGACAACTACGACTCGTTCACGTACAACCTCGTCCACCTCTTCGAGGAGCTCGGCGCGGAGGTCGTGACGGTGCGAAACGACGCGATCACGGTCGACGAGGCTCGCGGCGGAGCCTACGACCGCCTCGTCGTCTCCCCCGGTCCCGGCCGGCCCGAGACGGCCGGCGTCTCGATCGAGCTGATCCGCGCGCTCGGGCCGACGATGCCGACGCTGGGCGTGTGCCTCGGGCACCAGGCGATCGTGGAGGCATTCGGTGGGACGGTGGATCACGCGAAGGCGCTCCTGCACGGGAAGGCGAGCACGATCGCGCACGACGGCCTCGGCGTCTACAGGGGTCTACCCGCGGACGTCGAGGTCGGGCGCTACCACTCGCTCGCGGCGCTGGAGGTTCCCGGCGAGCTCACGGTCACGGCGCGCACCGCGGACGGCGAGGTGATGGGAGTGCGGCACGTCGAGCTCCCGATCGAGGGAGTCCAGTTCCACCCCGAGAGCGTTCTCACACCTCTCGGTCCGGCGATGGCGAAGAACTTCCTGGGGCGGTCGTGATCGTCGGCCCGGCGATCCAGCTCCTGCTCGACGGGCACCATCTCTCGCGGGCCGACGCACGAGAGCTGATGGGGTCGGTGATGGACGGCGAAGAGACGCCTGCCCAGATCGCCGGATTCCTCGTCGCGCTACGAACAAAGGGCGAGACGGCCGACGAGATCGCGGGGTTCGCAGAGGCGATGCGGGAGCATGTCGTCTCGGTGACACCGAGCCGATCCCCGGTCGTCGACATCGTCGGAACCGGTGGCGACGGCGCCGGGACGTTCAACATCTCGACAGCAGCGGCGATCGTCGCCGCTGCCGCAGGCGCAGCCGTCGCGAAGCACGGCAACCGAGCCGCCAGCTCCGCAGCCGGCTCGGCAGACGTCCTCGAAGAGCTGGGCATCACCCTCGAGCAGACACCCGAGCGCATCGCACACTCGATCGACGAGCTCGGCTTCGGCTTCATGTTCGCCCGAGCGCACCATCCAGCGATGCGCCACGTCGCCTCGGTCAGGCAGGAGCTCGGGATCCGCACCGTGTTCAATGTCCTCGGCCCACTTGCGAATCCGGCGGGCGCTTGCGACGGTGTCTTTGGCGTCTACTCGGCCGATCTCGCCCCCACGTACGCCGAAGCGCTCGCAGAGCTCGGGTCACGGCACGCGTTCGTCGTGCACGGTGAGGGCGGCCTCGACGAGCTCTCGCCGTACGGAACCAGCCTTGTCGTCGAGGTCGTCGACGGCGACGTGCGAGAGTGGGAGCTCGACCCGCGCGATCTCGGGATCGAGCCGCCGGACCCCGCCGAGCTTCGCGGTGGCACAGTGGTGGAGAACGCCGCCACGATCCGCTCGGTGCTCGCCGGTGAGCGCGGCGGACGCCGCGACGCCGTGCTGCTCAACGCAGCCGCGGCACTCGTCGCCGCCGGCCTCGCCGACGATCTGGGCGAGGGTCTTGGGCTCGGCGGTGAGGCGATCGACTCGGGGGCGGCTGCGAGCCGCCTCGAAGCGCTCATCGCCTTCTCAAACGCAGAGACCGGCTGATGGGGCGGTTCAACGACGCGCTCGCGCAACCCGGGCTCGGCGCAATCGCCGAGATCAAGCGTCGCTCGCCGTCGGCCGGCGACCTGCGCCCGGACGCCGACCCGGCCGCAATCGCACCCGCATACGCGGCCGCGGGTGCCGCGGCTATTTCGGTACTCGTCGACGAGCGCTTTGGCGGCACATGGGACGATCTGCGAGCCGCACGCGCCGCAACAACCGCCCCTCTACTCGCCAAGGGTTTCTTCTCGACCGACGAGGATCTCGAGACTGCGCGCGACGCGGGTGCCGACGCAGCGCTGTTGCTGCTGCGCGACCTGGACGACTCTCAGGTCGCTCACCTGATGCAGGTCGCTGCGAGGCTCGGCCTCGACACGCTCGTAGAGGCCCACGACGCCGAGGAACTCGACCGTGGCATCGCGCTCGGGGCACCCGTCCTCGGAGTCAACGCCCGCGACCTCTCCACCTTCACGATCGACCGTCGTGCCCAGCTCGAGCTCGTCGCCCGGATCCCGCGCGATCGCATCGCCATCGCAGAGAGCGGCATCGCGACCCGCGCGCAGGGCGCAGCAGCCGAGCTCGCCGGAGCTGCCGCCGTGCTCGTCGGCTCGACGCTGATGCGCGCCGCCGATCCGGGAGCCAAGCTGCGCGAGTTGCTCTCGCGCCCCCTCGTCAAGGTATGTGGGCTCACGCGGGAGGAGGACGTCGCGGCAGCCGTCGGGGCCGGGGCCGACCTTCTCGGCTTCGTCCTCGTGCCGGAGAGCCCCCGGGCAGCGGCCGAAGTGCTCCCGGTGCCGGAGGGGGTGCTCGCGGTCGCGGTGTGGGTCGGCGAGGCCGGCGACTCCGCCGCCGATCTCGACCAGGTGCACACGGTCGAAGACGGCAAGGTCCGGGGGCGCGAAGCCGCACTGCTGCGTGAGGGTGTCGAGGTCGCGCGCCTGCTCGACCTGCCCTGGGACGGAACCGATCCCGATCACTGGACGCATGCCGCGGAAGTCGAGGGACGCGTGGTGCTCGCCGGTGGTCTCGGGCCGGAGAACGTGCGAGAGGCGATCGCCGCGGTGCAGCCGTGGGCGGTCGATGCGGCGTCGTCGCTCGAATCGGCCCCGGGCGTCAAGGATCATGACAAGGTACGTCGATACGTGGAGGCAGCTCGCTCATGACAACGATGGAGACCTACGGCCCGTACGGCGGCCGGTACGTGCCAGAGACGCTCATTCCCGCTCTCGACGAGCTGACCGAGGCGTGGGCAGAGGCGCTCGCCGATCCCGCGTATCTCGCCGAGGTCGAGGAGCTCGGACGCACGTACACCGGCAGGCCGTCACCGATCACGCTTGCGCCCCGCTTCGCGCCGAACAAGAAGCTCTACCTCAAGCGCGAGGACCTCAATCACACGGGCGCCCACAAGATCAACAACGCGCTCGGTCAAGTCGTGCTCGCGAAGCGCCTCGGCAAGAGGAGGATCATCGCCGAGACGGGCGCCGGGCAGCACGGCGTCGCGACCGCAACGGCGTGCGCGCGGTTCGGGCTGGAGTGCGTCGTGTTCATGGGCTCCGAGGACATGCGGCGGCAGGCGCCGAACGTCGAGCGCATGCACCTGATGGGTGCCACTGTCGTTCCGGTCGAGTTCGGAACGAAGACGCTGAAGGAAGCGACGAGCGAGGCGATCCGTGACTGGATCACGAACGTCGAGACGACGCACTACGTGATCGGCTCGTGTGTCGGGCCTGCTCCCTATCCCGAGATCGTGCGTGAGCTGCAGGCGGTGATCGGACGCGAGGCACGGGAGCAACTCCTCGAGGCGGAGGGCGCCCTTCCCGAGGTCGTCGTCGCCTGCGTCGGTGGCGGATCCAACGCGATCGGCATGTTCGCGGGCTTCATCGACGATCCCGGCGTGCGTCTGATCGGTGTCGAGGCTGCAGAGGCAGCGTCGCTCGGAGGTGGTCGCACCGGCGTTCTCCATGGCTCCCGCTCGTCGATCCTCGCCGACTCCGACGGGCAGATCGCCGACGCGCACTCGATCTCGGCCGGCCTCGACTACCCTGGCGTCGGTCCCGAGCACGCCTACCTGCGCGATATCGGCCGCGCCGAATACGTCCCCTGCACCGACGAGCAGGCGCTCGACGCGTTCCAGCGGCTCTCACGGACAGAGGGGATCATCCCTGCGCTCGAGTCCTCCCACGCGCTTGCGATCGTGGACGAGCTCGATGCGGAGTACATCGCCGTGTGTCTCTCCGGGCGAGGCGACAAGGACCTTGCCGAGGTGCTCGCCGCGCTGGGAGGTGCCCGGTGAGCAAGACCCTCGTTATCTACCTGATGGCCGGCACCGAAACGCCCGCCCTCGCGGCCGCTGCGGTCGAAGGCGGCGCGGACATCATCGAGATCGGGTTTCCGTTCTCCGACCCGCTCGCGGACGGCCCCGTGATCCGCGCCGCGGCCGAGAAGGCTCTCGCCGCCGGAATGCGGACGACCGCCTGCCTCGAGTGCCTCGCCGCCACCCGCGCCCTCGTGGGCGACATACCGCTGATCCCGATGACATATGCATCGCTGCTCGAGGCCTACGGCTGGGAGCGCTTCGAGGCGGACGCACGTGCGGCGGGGGCCACGAGCTTCATCATTGCGGATACAGCTGCGGGCTCCCGGCCCGAGCTGCGGCGCGTCCAGCTCGTCGCACCGACCTCGACCGATGCGCGCATCGCGCTCGCCGCCGCCGAGACCGACGGCTGGCTCTACCTCGTCACGCTCACGGGCACGACGGGTGCCCGCACGGAGCTGTCCGACGCGCTCGCCGGACTCGCCGCCCGCACCCGGGCGATCACGGACGTCCCGCTCTACGCCGGCTTCGGTATCTCGACACCCGAGCAGGCGCGCGCGGCAGCTGACCTCACCGACGGCATCGTCGTCGGCTCACGGGCCGTCCAGGTCGCCGAGGAAGGTCCGGAGGCTCTCCGCGCCTACGTCGCCTCGCTGCGGGCTGCTCTCGACGCCTGAACCCTGGGGCGCGAAGGTCGCGCGCCATGCCATTCTCGTCGACGGTCCGCCACGCGCCCGGGACGTGCCGCGCGACCCCGATGACGCTACCTCGCCTCGCCTCGCCGCGCTCGAGTCGGCCACCTGAGCTTCTACTTCGAGGCGACGCGCTCGCCGCAGCGCTCACACCGCTGGAAGCGCTCGGTCAGGAAGAACCAGCGCTCTTTGGCCACCTTGTGACCGAACAACCGACAGCGCCAGCTCACCGAGGGAGACTCGTTTCGAGAAGCATGCGGGGATCCTACGTTCCCGGCCGCTGCTGCGACCGTCACAATGGTGCAGTGGAATCGCTCCGTGGACAGCTCCTGATCGCCGGACCCGACCTGCTCGACCCGAACTTCCGTCGCAGCGTGATCCTCGTGGGTGAGCACGGCGAGGAGGGCGCGATGGGCGTTGTCCTCAATCGTCCATCGCCCGTCTCGGTGGCAGATGCCGTTCCCCCACTCGCCGACCTCGTCGACGAGCGGGAGCTCGTGCATGTCGGTGGCCCGGTGCAGCCACAGGCCATCGTCGTCCTCGGCGACTTTGGCGACACGACCGAGGCCGCCGCGCTCGTCCTCGGATCGATCGGCTTCCTTCCCGGCGAGATCGAGACGGCCGCAGACATGGCGAGCCTGCGTCGCGCGCGCGTCTTCGCGGGGTACGCCGGTTGGGGGCCGAATCAGCTCGAGGAGGAGATCGCCGACGAGTCCTGGATCCTCGAGCCGGCCATTCCCGAGGACGTCTTCACGGAGGAGCCCGATCACCTCTGGAGTGCCGTCCTGCGCCGCAAGGGTGGCGCGTTTGCGGTGCTTTCCCAGATGCCACCAAACCCGAGCAGTAACTGAGCTCAGCTGACCGCGTGATCGGAGACGCTGCAGGAACCCTGGCACGACGCCTCGACGCGCGCGGGATCCACTACGGCTGGGTCGTGGCGGCGGTCTCGTTCCTGACGCTCATCACGGCCGCGGGGTTCCGCTCGACGATCGGCGTCCTGATCGTCCCACTCCAGGACGAGTTCGGCTGGTCACGGGCGACGATCTCGGCCGCAGTCGCAATCAACCTGATCCTCTACGGGCTCGGCGGCCCCTTCGCGGCCGGCTTCTACAACCGGTTCGGCATTCGGCGCGTGATCGTTATCGCGCTCGGCACGATCGCCGTCAGCTCGCTCCTGACGACCCAGATCGACGCTGCCTGGCAGCTCGACCTGCTCCTCGGTGCGGCGAACGGCCTTGCCACGGGTGCGATCGGGGTCACGCTCGCGGCCGTGATCGCGAACCGCTGGTTCGTCTGGCGCCGCGGCGTCGTCGTCGGGATGCTCACGGCGAGCAACGCGAGCGGCCAGCTCATCTTCCTGCCGCTGCTCGGCTGGATCGTCGCGGCGCAGGGATGGCGGACGGCCATGATGACCGTGTCGGTGGTCGCGCTCGCGATCACCCTGCCGCTCGTGGTTCTCTTCCTCCGAGACAGCCCGTCCGAGGTCGGCCTGCGTCCCCTCGGCGCCGTCGTCGACGACCCACCGATCGTGCGCGAGAACCCGTTCACGGCCGCGATCGGTGGCCTCGCGACGGCGTCGCGGAACCGGACGTTCTGGCTCCTGACGGCGAGCTTCTTCATCTGCGGCGCGACGACGAACGGCCTCATCGGGACGCACCTGATTCCGGCGTCGATCGATCACGGGATGTCCGGGGTGACCGCGGCGAGCCTCCTCGCCGTGATCGGCGTGTTCGATCTCATCGGCACCCTCTGCTCGGGGTGGCTGACGGACCGCTACGACCCTCGCTGGCTGCTCTTCTGGTACTACGGCCTCCGCGGCCTTTCGCTTCTGGCGCTGCCATTCGTGATCGGTTCTTCGAACCTTGGGCTGATCGTGTTCGTCGTCTTCTACGGGCTCGACTGGGTTGCGACCGTCCCTCCCACCGTCGCGATCACGGCCCAGGTCTTCGGGCGCGAACGCGTGGGGATCGTGTTCGGCTGGATCTTCGGTGCTCACCAGCTCGGCGCCGCAGTGGCCGCGTTCGGCGCGGGCGCCGCGCGAACGTGGTTCGGCGACTACCAGGGTGCGTTCATCACGGCGGGCCTTCTCTCCCTCGATCGCGGCCGGGCTCGTGATCCGCATCGTCGATGAACGCCAGAGACGAGCTCCGATCGGTGCTGCCGCCCTCGAACCCGGCTCGTGACATTCCCGCGAGCACTGCGGGTTCGTCCTCTTCGCGGCCCTCCTGATTCCGGCTCTCGCGGCGGCACACCCACGGGTCGTCGACACGACGCCGCCGGCAGACGCGAGGCTCGCGAAGGCGCCGCAGCGTCGTGGTGGTTCGCCTCAGCGAGCCGGCAGACCCGGTCGGAGACGGGATCACGATCATCGACCCCGACGGTCGAGACGTCGCCCGCGGGCCCGTGATCATCAGCGGCGCGACGCTCACACGCGCGGTCGATGCACGGCGCGCAGGGCACCTACGTCGTCGAGTGGCTCGTCGTCGGCGATGACACCCACCCCTCCCGCGGGTCGTTCCTGTTCAGCGTCGGCGAGCCGACCCGCGCGGCACTCCCGGGCCACCCACCGGGCGGGCGGCTCCTCACGGCGCTCGGTCGATGGCTCTCGCTCCTGGGCTTCGCCCTCGGGTTCGGCGTCGTCCTTGCAGCACTGCTCTCCGGCGGGATGACCGACCGCTGCTGGCGGCTCGTCTCGACCGGAGTGATGCTGCTGATCGTTGCGGAGCCCGTTGCGCTCCTCGGCCAGATCGCGCTCCTCGCGCCGGCTCGCCTTGTCGATCTCGGGTTCGCGGCCGACGTCCTCCTCACACGCTACGGCCATCTCAGCGCGCTGCGGCTCGCCGGTGCGCTCGGGTTGTGGGCGCTCGCCGGTGCCGTTCGGACAGGGCCGCCGCGCGCTCAGTGGGCGATCCCGGCAGCAGCCGTGCCGGTTGCGGTCGTCTACGCGGCCTCCGCCCATCGAATCGACGGCCTCCCGTCGTCGATCTCGATGCTTCTCGTCGCAACACACGTCGCGGCCTTCGGAGCCTGGCTCGGCTGCATCGTCGTCGCGCTCCGCGAGTCACGAGGCCGGCAACTCGAGCGTCCAGCAGTGCTCGCCGCAGTGGTGCTCGTCCTCAGCGGCTCCGGTCTTGCGCTTGCGCACATTCCCGCACCGTCGGACCTGATCGAGACGGCGTACGGCGCGACGCTCGGGATCAAGATCGCGCTCGTGGCAGTGGCGTTCGCCGTGGGAGCCGCCGCGTGGCGGCGAACGGAGCTGGTCGCGGCTCTCCTCGTGCTGGCAGCCGCGAGCGTTCTCGTGTCGCTCCTCCCGCCGCTGTAGGGGCGATGCGCGGCGAGCCTCGGCGAGCCAAGCGTCGCCCGTCGGCCAAGCGTCGCCCGTCGGCCAAGCAGTGCCCGTCGCCACGGGTCGCCCGCAAGTGAAGCCTGCCGCCTCGGCGACGGCAGGCTCCACCCGCCCGCAACACCTACGCGGCCCGGGCGATATCGACGGCGCGTGCCGGAGCCAGCGCGTGGCCCGAGCGGAAGCGCCCCTCGGGATCGATCGCGGCCTTGACCGCCTCGAGCCTCGCGAACGACTCCGCGCCGACCGCGTCGCCGATCGCAACTCGCTTCTCGGCGAAGTTGAGGTACGGCTTCCCCTGCGACCAGGGTGCGAGCGCGCTCCTTCAGCGCATCGATCCGCGACTCGATCGCCTCGGCGACCTCGGGGCCCATCGGCACGCCTGCGGCGAAGAACGCGAACGAACCGTCCAGCGAGCCCAGGGCACCGGCACCTGGCTTCCGCACCCGCAACGCACCACCGAGCTGACGGAGCTCCACGATGAGAAGCGGCGAGTCCGTGCCCGGCCCTGCGATCTCGACCATCGCCTCGATCGCGTCGGCGTCGAGCGCATCGACCATGACGCCGTCGCCCTTCGTCGGGCATCGGCGGCTCTGGATCCATGTGCAGCCGGATCAGCGCAGTCGAGCGGCGCAGCTCCGAACGTGTCGATCTCCGGGCCGAGCTCGCGCAGCGGAGCGAGGATCTCGTCCGCCTCTGCCTCCGTACCGAGCACCGCGCCGTTGATGACGACGAGCTGCCGACCGCGGATGAACTCGGGGATCTCGGGAAACGGCGGAATCTGCAGCATCCGCCCCGATGCACTGACCGAGTTCGGTGCAGTCTCCGCCCACTCGACGTACCGCGTGAGCACCTCCGCTGCCTGCTCCCAGGGCCAGATCATCATCCCCGCGACGAGCTCATCGACCTCGTAGAGCGCGATCTCGAGAGCGACCACGACGCCGAGGCCACCGCCACCGCCCCGCAACGCCCAGAAGAGGTCGGTGTTCTGTGTGCGATCGGCCCGGATCAGGGCACCGTCGGCAGTGACGAGCTCGACGGCGAGCACGCTCTCGGCCGAGAGACCGTGCATGCGTGCCATCCAGCCGATGCCTCCGCCGAGCGAGTAGCCGACGACGCCGACGTTCGGGGACGAGCCGTGGAGAGCAGTCAGCCCCTGCTCGGTGGCCGGGATGACGACGTCCTCCCAGAGCGCGCCGGCCTCGAGCCGCGCCCGCTTGCCGGCGGCGTCGATCTCGACGCGGCGCATCTCGCGCATGTTGACGAGCATCGCCCCGTCGAGCGGTGCGTGAACCGAGGCGCCGTGGCCCGTGCCCTGCACGACGATGCGCAGGTCGCGCTCGCCGGCGTACTGGACGGCGTTGACGACGTCCTCGGCGGACGTCGGCAGCGCAACGACCGCAGGACGAAGATCGGCGGCGAGGTTCCAGGCCTGGCGCGCGTCGTCGTAGCGGCTGTCGTCGGGGAAGACGAGCTGGTGGTGATTCTGTGCGGTCATGGCAGGCTCCTAACGAGGGGAACAATCGATGGCCTGACGCTAGAACGCTCGCCTGCGTGTGACGGTTCGGAAAACCGCACGTTCTCGGGTCGGTAGACACGTCAATTCGGACGGACGACGACAGCTTCGTGGGGGGCGATGCGCACCCGCGCGGCGTAGGGGCGATGCGCGGCGAGCCTCGGCGAGCCAAGCGTCGCCCGCCGGGTAAGCGTCGCCCGCCGGAAAGCGTCGCCCGGGAGTCCTTCAGCGCCGCTGATCGCCGCCCAGCGACACACGAGCCGTGATCCCAAAGTGCGTCGCGAGACAACCCGGACAACAGGGATGCAGGTCTCCGAGACCGTCGGTGAAGTACGCCCAACCCCCCGCCTCGGCAGCCTCCTCCTCGATCATCGGCGTCCCACACCAAAGGCACGTCTCGCCGTGCCGGACGATGCGCAGCAAGTGCGCGCACGATCGGCAAAAGGCGGCGCCCGTCGGGAGCAGCTGTGAGTCGCGTATCCAGCCGTCCTCGAGCATGCCGCAGTCCTCGGCGTCGTGGCCGCAGCAGTCGCAGCCCTCGGGCACGCTCCCCCCTTCGCTCAACCCCATGCTGCACACTCTACGAAGGGTGAGAGCAATCACCAGACGAGGGATGCAGGTTCACCCGATCGGGGGACAGCGACATCCCGTCCCGCGAACGTGGACTGACCGTTAGTGTTCACGCGATGCTCATTCCCGTGATCCTCATCGTCATCGTCGTGATCCCTCTCCTCTTCTTCGCGTTCCGCGCTGCGACACGCTCGAAGGTTGCGGGCGAGCACCCTGCCACCGAGGACGCGGCAACGATCGCGCGCACCGAGCAGGAGTTCGCGGACGCCGAGGCATACCAGGAGCAGTGGCGCGAGGAAGAGAAGAAGCACCAGCCCGACACGCTGCTCTAGGGCTTCGCGGTGGAGACCGTCCGTATCGACAAGTGGCTCTGGGCGGCCCGGTTCTTCAAGACGCGGAGTGCAGCGACCGACGCCGTCCTCGGAGGACGCGTCCATCTGAACGACGCGCGCGTGAAGCCTGCGAAGGAGGTCCGGGCCGGCGACACGATCGACCTGCGGATCGGGCAGCTCGCATGGACGCTCGTCGTGCGCGCCGTCGCGGACAAGCGGGGCTCAGCAACGGTGGCGAAGACGCTCTACGACGAGACGCCCGATTCCCTCGCCGCCCGCGAGCTGCGCGCGGCGGAGCTGAAGCTGTCGCGCCCCCTCGGTGCCGATCTCGGAGCACGGCCGACGAAGCAGGATCGCCGCCGGATCGAAGACCTCCGCCGCGCGGAACGCGGTGGTCGCAATCGAGGCCGCTGACTCACCTCACTCGGAGCGGAGAAACGCGAGGACCGCATGGACGCGCCGGTTGTTCGATGCGTCGACCGGGAGCTGCAGCTTGCGGAGGATGTGACGCACGTGGGTCTCCACCGTTCGTGGCGTCAACCAGAGACGCTCGGCGATTCCCCGGTCGGTCAGCCCCTCTGCGACAAGCTCCAACACCTCCCGCTCGCGCTCGGTCAATTCGTCGAGTCGGCTACCTTGCCGGGGTCGCGAGAGAAGCGACTCGACGAGCTCCCCGTCCACGACGACCTCGCCCGCGATGACCCGCTCGAGGGACGAGACGAGCTGACCAGCGTCGAGCACGCGATCCTTGAGCAGGTAGCCGCAGCTTCCTCGGTCGCCTTCCAGGAGCCGCAAGGCGTATCCCGCCTCGACGTACTGGGAGAGCACGAGCACCGCCGTGGCGGGAAAGCGCTGACGGATCTCATCGGCCGCAACGAGCCCCTCGTCCCGGTACCCGGGGGGCATCCGGATGTCGATGATCGCGGCCTCCGGTGACTTGGTCGCGACAAGTCCGAGGAGACCGGCAGCCTCCGAGGCTTCACCGACGACGTGGATGCCGGCGTCCGCGAGGAGGCGTGCGATCCCCTGGCGGAAGAGGGCCGTATCGTCGGCGATCACGATCCGCACGGGATCTCCGCTCGTACCGTCGTCCCGGCCCCGGGAGCGCTCTCGATGCCCAGTTGACCGCCGAGCGCACCGACCCGGTCGGCTAGTCCTCCCAGCCCCGACCCACGGGTGGACATTTCCGCGCCCCCGTTGCCGTCGTCACGGATCTCGATGGTGTACGCGCCGGACGCCTCCTCGATTGCCACCCATGCCTGCGTCGCGTCGGCATGCTTCCCGACGTTCGTCAGCGCCTCTGCCACGACGAAGTAGGCCGCAGTCTCGACATGCGGAGGCATCTGGTCGATCGAGACATGGACGCTCACGGGTACTGGAGCTCGGTCTGCCAGCGTCCTGACGGCCGCGTCGAGACCCTGATCCGCGAGAACCGCTGGATGGATCCCACGCGCCAGCTCACGAAGCTCACGGACAGCGCTGTGGAGCTCCGCCTGTGCCTCCTCGAGCAGCACGTTCGCCTCCTCGTTCTCCCCGATCCTCGGCCCGAGCAGCTGCAGCGCCATCCCGATACCGAGCAGGCGCTGCTGCGCCCCGTCGTGAAGGTCGCGCTCGAGGCGGCGCCGCTCCTCGTCGCCCGCCTGCACGATCCGTGCACGCGACTCGCGAAGCTCGACGAGCTGCGCGCGAAGCTCGACCTGCAGCCGCTCGTTCTCGAGGGCGAAGCGCGCCGCCGACCCGGCCGCTTCGAGGAGCGCCGGCTGGTCGAGCAGGATCGGATCGTGAATCATCGCGGCAAGATTGTCACCGACGTATGTCACTGACCGTCCTTGTCCCGGTGGCAGCTGGACCTCGCGCCCCTGCTCATCCGCCCAGTTGCCCTGTTCGGGTAGCCAGAGCGCAAGCTCGAGCGTCGGATCCCCGATCGTCCGGGCGAGCGCACTCCGCACACCACCTGCCCCGGCCCGATCGAGCTCCACGACGAGGTCGCCGACGGATCCGCGCGCCCGCCGGGTGACAGCAAGCCCGATGAGCGCCGTCAGCGCTCCGGCGAGCGCGCCGGTCGTCTGGAGCCATGAGATCGGGCTGAAGAGCGAGAACCGGTCGGTCAGCGCCGCGTAGCTCGTCACCCACGACGTACAGGTGAGGAACGTGGCCGTGAGGAGAACAGGACCGAGCGAGCGTCGTGTCGCCGGGCTCGCCGTAGCGTACGCCCGGTAGAGCAGGTAAAGGCCGATCGGGAGAATCGCCATCACGAACACGAGCCACGCGTCGTTCCAGGTCGAGAGCGAGATCGGCGGGGTTCCGTCGACCTGAAGCGCCGTCGGGATGTTCGGTGGCGGGCAGAACGGGCAGGTCTCCAGGTACAGGAGGTTGTAGACGTTCTGCACGACCTGCGCGGCGTAGCCGAGGATGAAGATGTACACCCAGGCGAGTCGACCGGGGAGAAGCGATCCGAGCGGATACGAGAGGGCCATCTGCCCGAATGCGATCGGGCCCATGACGAAGAGCGCCACGCCGATGGTGGCCGCAAGGGTGGATGTCGGGTACGCGGCAGGGAGATCGCTCGCAAGCCAGAGCAACGGCCACCAGAACATCAGCGGCCCCATCCGTGTCTTCGGCCGCCAGGCCCACGCCCAAAGACCAACCCCCATCCCTACCACCATCGTCAGAACGAAGTACGCCGATTTCGGGTCGACGGTCGTCTGGTCGAGCCAGCCGAAGGCGTAGCCGAGGGCAACGCATCCCCCGAGGGCGACGGCTCCCCACCATCCCGGCGTTCGCCGAGCCCTCTGCCAACTCGTCATGTTGGCCCCAGGATTCCGGCAAGCGCAGCTCCGGTGAGCTCCGACTTCGCGATGAACGTCGCAGGTACGCCGTCGAGTGCGGCACCGAGGTCGCCTGCGCTGCGGCTCGACGTGAGCACGAGAACCGGGCCGTTCCCCCCTCTTGCGAGAACGCCCGCAACGTCGATTCCCGATCGATCGGGAAGCAGGACATCGAGAAGAACGGCATCAGGGCACAACTCACGCACGGCGGTGAGCGCCGAGGCGCCGTCGACGGCCTCGCCGACAACGGTGAACCCTGCGTCCTCGATCAGCCGCCGGGCAAGTCGACGGAATGTCGGGTGGTCGTCCACGATCAAGACGGTGGTAGCCACAGATCGATACTGACAGTCACGGCCACGGGGTCAACCCAGGGATACCCCTGAAGTTTCGAAGACTCGGGGATCCCCCTGACGACCTCCGCAAGCGACGCTCGTACGTTCCACATGACCCGCCGACCGGTGGGACGATCGAGAGATGGAGGTAGACATGTCAGCAGCAAGCAGGGGCACCTCTCGTGCGGCGTCGAGACTGATCCTGACCCTCGCGTTCGTACTGCTCGCCTGCGCGGTCGCGTCCTCCGGCGCGGCAGCGGGTGGCACGCAGCCGACCGGTAGCGTCTCCGGTGGCTACGAATGGAACGGTGAGGATCCTGGGACGACCTGCGTTCCAGTGGACGAGCTCGTCCTCCGGTGCACGACACCGAACTTCGTTTCGAAGTACACGGGCGATCTTCTTGGCACCTCGAAGGCGGAGTTCGTGCAGACGATCAACTGTGCGAAGGGCAGCACAACGGGACACGGGACGGAGACCTTCGCCGGAAGCATCAAGGGCGGCGCGGCCGTCACGTTGAGGTGGCGGATCTTCTTCGCCTCGGACTTCGACTGTACAAACTTCTACCCGTTCAACTTCCGCGGGCTCGGCGTCGTCAGCCAGTGGGGCGGGATCCTGGGGTTCGACGACACGACCTACAACGGCTGGCTCCGGTGAGCTGAGCTGCGGCGGTGAGAGGGCAGCCCTGCCCTCTCACCGCTCTCGCGTCAGCCGTTCGGGGCCTCGAACCAGACGGAGATCTCGTCTAGCGACTTGCGCTCGATCTTCGGCACCTCCGCATCGTCAGCCGGATACCCGACCGGGAACAGCAGCACGGCGGTCTCGTTCCTCGGTCGCCCCAGCAGGTCGCCGAGGAACTTCATCGGGTTCGGCGTGTGCGTCAGGGTCGCGAGCCCCATGTGGTGCACGGCGGCGATGAACAGCCCGGCGCAGATGCCGACACTCTCCGAGACGTAGTAGTTCTTCGCGTGTGAGCCGTCCGCCAGGATCTCGTAGTTGTGCTTGAAGAGCACGACGACCCACGGCGCGTCGGTGATGTGCGTCTTCACCCAGTCCGTGCCGAGCGGCGCGAGCGCCCGCCGCCATTCGTCGGGCATGCGCTCGGTGTAGGTGCGGTGCTCCTCGTTCTCGGTCGCCTCGCGAATCTGGGCCTTCAGGGAGGGCTCGCTGACCGCGACGAACGTCCACGGCTGCCTGTGGGCACCGGATGGGGCCGTGCCTGCGCTGCGGATCGCGAGCTCGATCAGCTCGCGCGGCACGGGCTCGGGTGAGAAGTCACGCGTCGTCCGCCGTCGCTGGAGCTCCTCGTACCCGCTCGCGGCCCGAGCGCGCATCTCGTCCAGCGGCCGCCGCTCGAACTCGAGCGTCTCGAATACCGGCTGTGGCAGATCGGGAAAGAGCTCGCGGTAGAGGTTCTCACGATCGGCCCCGGAGTCGGTCCTGCTCACCGTTCCGTACCCCCTTCGAATCGAATGTGCGTGATACGCCGGGTCTTCGCCGAAAACCCCACCCGGCCCGGGATTGGCTACGGTGGACGTGAATCGACGACGCCGACGCTTCGGTGCGGCATCGCGAACTCTACGGAAGGGTGCGGGCAAGGAATGCGCACCGCGATCGTCTCGACCTATCCACCTCGCGCCTGCGGGATCGGCACCTTTGCCGCCGACGTCCGCTCGGCCCTCCTTCGCCTGGACGAGATCGACCGCGTTGAGAAGGTCGTGATCGTCAACGAGCCGACCCGTCCCCAACGGCCGGGGGTCACGGCGACGATCGACCAGGCGGTTCGGGATGACTACGCGCGCGCCGCCCGGATCCTCGGTCGGCTCGACGTCGACGTCGTGCTCCTCCAGCACGAGTTCGGGATCTTCGGTGGCCGCAACGGCGACTACATCCTCTCGCTGTTCGAGGAGCTGTCGCAGCCGCTCGTGGCGACACTGCACACGGTGCTGTCGGAGCCGACCAAGCATCAGGCGAAGGTACTTGCCACGGTGTGCCGTCAAGCCGAGCTCGTGATCGTGATGACCGACACGGCCCGGCGGCTCCTCGTCGACGGCGGCGCCTGCCCCGAAAGCAAGGTTCGTGTCGTTCCCCACGGCGCACCGACGGTACTCGCCGAGCGCGCCGACGCCTTCGCGTCGGCTCGTGCCGCAGGTGGCGGCGTCGCAACGGCCACGAAGTACGGCGCCGACGGACAACGGTTCCTGCTGTCGACGTTCGGGCTGATCTCTGCGGGGAAGGGCCTGGAGACGGCGATCGCGGCGTTGCCGGCGGTCGTGGAACGGCATCCAGAGGTGCTCTACGTGATCGCGGGGCGGACCCATCCCGACATCGCGCACCGCGAGGGTGAGCGCTACCGGCTGACGCTCGAGCAAGCAGTACTCGACCTGGGCCTCGAGGATCACGTGGAATTCGACGACCGCTTCCTCAACATCGAGGAGATCGCCGACCTCCTCGCCGAGACCGACGTCTTCGTAACTCCGTACCGGGAGCGCGAGCAGATCTCGTCAGGAGCGCTCACGTTCGGCCTCGCCGCCGGCTGCGGCGTCGTGTCGACCCCGTACTGGTATGCACAGGACATGCTCGGCACCGGTGCCGGCACCATCGTGCCATTCGCCGATCCAGCCGCGCTGGCCGAGGCCGTCTGCCGCTACATCGAGCAGCCGGAACAGCTTGCGTCAGCCCGCGCGGAGGCACGGCGGATCGGGGCGCAGCTCGGCTGGCCGTCGGTCGCGGAAGCAACGGCGGCTGTGTTGCACGAGGCGATCGACATCGCCCCTCGTCGCCGCCGATCCGTGGCCGGTATCGATCAACGGCTCGTGAGCATGAGAACGGACCATCTGCTCACGCTCGTCGACGATGTCGGCATCGTGCAGCACGCGAACGGCGTCATCCCGAACCGCCAATCCGGGTACTGCGTCGATGACGTTGCCCGCCTTGCGACGGTCGCTCTCGATCTCGCCCGCCACGGCAACGAGCAGGTCTGGACGTCGATCCTCTATCGCTCGCTCGCGTTCCTTCAGGACGCGACCGACCCGCAGGCAGGAATGCGCAACTTCATGGGCTACGACCGCCACTGGCTCGACGAGCCCCATCTCGGAGACCACGTCGGTCGCTCGGTCTGGGCGCTCGGCGAGATTCTCTCGACGGCGTGGGTTCCCGCCGTCGCCGGCCCGACCGAGCGGCTCCTCAACACGATCATCCATCTGCTCCCGGAGGACATATCGCTCCGCACGGGCGCCTACGCCGCTCTTGGCCTCGCACACCTGGACGCCGACCGGCGGAATCCCGAAGCCGAGCGACTGCTGGAACGCGTCATGGAGCAGCTGTTGGCGGCCTACACAGCCAACGCCGGGGAGGACTGGCTGTGGTTCGAAGACTCGCTCACCTACGACAACGCAAGGCTCCCGCAAGCGCTGATCGTCGGCGGCGTCACCCTCGGCCGGGACGACCTGACCGAGACAGGGCTTGAAGCGCTGCGCTGGCTCGGTGACGAGTCAGGCCTCGCCGACGGGAGCCTCCGGCTCACCGGGCACGATGGTCGCCGGCGCGGCGAGCCCGCTCCGGGTACCGGGGACGAGCAGCCGCTCGACGCATCGGCGTTCGTCGAGGCCGAGCTCGCCGCGTTCGCCATCACCGGCAAGCCCGAGCACGGTCAGCGCGCCCAGCGGGCTTTTGACTGGTTCCTCGGCCGTAATCGGCTTCGCCGGCCGCTCTACGACTTCGCGACCGGCGGTTGCAGCGATGGGCTCGGCGAGGAGACACTCAACGACAACCAGGGGGCCGAGTCGACGCTCGCCTTGCACCGCGCGGCACTGCTGCTCGACACTGCGGGATTGCCGGCCGTCGTGCGCCACCGCGCACGCGAGCTCACGCCCGCCTGAGCCTCCTCAGGCTGCCCTGAGTGCGGCCACGATGTCCGCGCCGACGACCGTCGCTGCCCCGACGCAGCGGTCGGCCGCTCCGTAGGTCAGGTAGATCGTGCCGTCCGGCTGCGCGACCGCACCCTGGACGAAGACAACGTTGTCGACATCACCCGTTCGCTCCCACGCCAACTCCGGGCGCATGATCGCTTCCGGCAGGATCGAGAGCACACGGCCGGTCTCGTCGTCGAGCAACGCGACCTTGGTCGTGTACTGGCCGTCCGCCTCACGCTCGTGGAAGAAGAGCAGCAGGGCATCCCCGAGGCGGACAGGCGGCGCTCCCGCACCAACGCCCAGGGATCCGTCGCAGGGCCAGATGATCGTGTGCCCTTCGAGGTCGTCGAGATGCTCCTCCCAGTAGCCCGGCGGCGGATCCCAGAGGTCGTCCAGCGACTCGAATACCGCGAGCTGCATGTTCGGGTGGACGCGGTGGATCATCGCGACCCGCCCATCACGAAGATTGAACAGGACGGCGTCCTTGTTCGGGATCGCGTCCGGCCCGACGACGCGACCCGACGTGCGGTTGAGGAAGAACTGCCCGTCTGCGAACCCGAGCCGATGGACGCCGATCCTCCAGGGTTTCCCGGAGTCCGCAGCCGGCAGGTTCGTGTACGTCATCACGAAACGCTCCTCGCCATGGCTACGGACGAGCTGCACGCGAGGATCCTCGTAGGTGTAGACATCGTCGGGCGAGCTCTCCGCGAGCACTTGCTGGAACGCGTACTCGCGGCCGTCGAGCGAGGTGAAGACGAGCACGTCGGAGATGTAGTCGAGAAACCGAGGGCCGGGCCCGTCGTTCCTGCGATACCCGTCCCGCACGCCGCGGGCGAAGAGGTGGAAGATCCCCTCGTGCCTGATCACCCCGGCATTGAAGATCGGGCCGTACCCGGGTACGGATCCTGCTGCGACGATCGGGGCATCAGATATCCGCACGGGCGACACCGAGGGAATCGGAGGTCTAGTGTTGTCGAGTGGCGTTGGCATGAACAGATCTCGGGCAGGGTCGGGCATGGTATGGCGGTCGGGTCGTGTGAAGACGGCGAGCGGAGTGTTGTGTACCTCATTAATCGGCTGATGGAGCAATCCTCTTGACGAACCAGAAGCACTATTTGTTGCGGTACGAAGGAAATCCGATCCTCACGGCGGCTCGCTGGCCCACGACGGTCAACGCAGTCTTCAATCCGGGCGTCAGTCGGTTGGGTGACGAGACCGTGCTCCTCGTTCGGGTCGAGGACCGAACGGGCTTCTCTCACCTCTGCCCGGCGCTGAGCACCGATGGCCTCACGGGTTGGGTGATTGACCCGCAGCGGAGCATGCTGCCGGCATTCGACTCGGAGGCCGAGCGCTTCGGCATCGAGGATCCCCGCATCACCGTGTGCGATGACGAGCACCTGATCGTCTACACCGGATACTCCGACGGCGGTCCGCTCGTCTGCCTCGCGTCAACCCGCGACTTCAGATCGTACGAGCGCCGTGGAGTGCTGATGCCCCCCGAGGACAAGGACGCGGCGCTCTTTCCGCGCACGTTCGACGGGCGCTGGGCGATGATCCACCGTCCCGTCTCGACGACGCCGAGGAACACGGCAGACATCTGGCTCTCGTGGAGCCCCGACCTCCGCCACTGGGGCGATCACGCGGTTCTCCTCCCGGCACGCGCTGGCGCCTGGTGGGATGCGCACAAGGTGGGCCTGTGCGCACCTCCGCTCCTCACACGGGATGGGTGGCTGCTTCTGTACCACGGCGTTCGCCAGACTGCCGCCGGCACCATCTACCGACTCGGCCTCGCGCTCCTCGACACCGAGCATCCCGATCGGGTTCTGGCCCGCTCGAATGAATGGATCTTCGGGCCGGAAGCATCGTACGAGCGGACCGGCGACGTTGATCAGGTCGTGTTCTCCTGTGGCTGGCTCCTGCACGACGACGGAGACACGCTCCGGATCTACTACGGCGCTGCCGACACGTCGGTGTGTGTCGCGACCGCGAGCCTGACCGAGTTGCTGCGGTGGCTCGCGAACCACTCCGCGTAGGCGGCCCGCCGTTGTCCGAGGAGCCTCGAGCTCAGACGTCCATCGTGCGGGCCTGCTTCGCAGCGGCGCGCTTCTCGGTCTTGCGCTCCTTCATCGTCTTCTGCGGCGCTTTCTTGCCCGCCTTCTTCGGCTTCTGTGAACCCTTCATCGTCCGACTCCAGACTGCCGCTACAGCGGCATCACGTTCTGGTCGATGCGTTTCCCATCGTCCTTCGAGGACGATCCAGTCTGTTGATTGTCGCATACGCGCCCGACGCCACACGGGGCGCGCGCCGGCGATGCGAAAGGACGCGCTCGCGATAGGCCCGCACGGGTGCGAGAATGGTCGGGAGAGCGATCCGCGACCGCTTCATTCTCGACAGGGAGGCTGTGATGGGATTTCTGGACAAGGCAAAGGCGGCAGCCGAGCAGGCCGCCGCAAAGGCGAAGGGAGGCGTCGAGGACGTCCAGCTGAAGCGTGAGCTCGGGCAGGCGTACGGCGAGCTCGGAAAGCAGACCTTCGCACTGATCGAGAGCGCCGCGCTCGCTCACGCGGACCTCGAGCCTACCGTGGCGAAGATTCGTGAGCTCAACGAGAAGCTCGCAGAGGCTGACGAGCCGGCTCCCGAAGAGTCGGAGGCGCTGGACGCAGACGAGCCTGCGACGCCGGCCTGACCGGGCCGTTCTCCGAGACGGCGCGCGGCGGTCGGCTGTAGCCGGTCAACGCTACGTCACGACACCGATCGCGATCGTCCCGACGTAGCCACGAAGCCCGCCGCTACGCCGCGTCAGCTTGAGCTCGGCCCGTGACCCGCCCGCCTGGCTGTAGATGCCGTCGCTTGCGTGCGGCGTATCGTACTGACCGCGCGAGCGATACGGAGCCTGCTTGTAGACGGCCGTCGTGACCTTCTCGTTGAAGAAGACCTGGCCTGTGTGGACCTCGTTTCCGCCGACGCTCACCTTCATGTGGATGTGCGGCGTGCGGCCCGGATACCACCCCGGGAAGACAGTGAGGAACTCGGCCTTCCCGAGTGCGTTCGAGCGCTGGTGCCCGCGGAGGAAGCGCGTCGTCGCACCGTTGACCCCAGAGTAGTTGCCGAACGCATCGCAGTGCCAGATCTCGACGTCCGCGTTTCTGATCGGCTTGCAGGTCTTCGCGTTCAGCACCGTGAAGCGAATCACGAGGGGGGCTCCCGCCTTACCTTCGGTGACATTGCGCCGCGAGAGGGCTCCGTCGACCCAGTAGGGACCTTCCGTCGCTTCCGGGGTGAGGAGACACGTGTCGTCGCGGCCTCCGCATCCTCGCCGAGGAACTGCAGGGCACGGACGCCGAAAACGGCGGCGAGCCCGGCACCTCCGACCGTCCTGATCACATCTCGCCTGTTGAACGCCTCGTCCATTGGATCTCTCCTTCTCTCGATGTCGATGTCCGGGACGATAGATCGCTCCGCTGTGAGTCTCCTGAGGACGCGCTGAGTGTCCGAGGTGGCAGTATGGACCCGAGCAACCCGAGGGGAGCAAGCGCTTGCCAACCGACCTGATCCACGACGAGACCCTGGACGAGTTCCTCGTCTCCCCCGCCTTCATGGCCGATCCCTATCCAACCCTTCGCCGCTTGCGCGAAGAGGATCCCGTCCACTGGAGCGCGTCGCTCGGCGGCTGGGTCGTCACTCGCTACGACGACGTCATGCAGACGTACCTGGACGTCGCGCACTACTCCAACGAGGGTCGGCTCGCCGGAACGATGAACCACCTGCCGCTCGAGGATCGCGAGAAGCTGCCCGTCTTCGCCGACTTCTATCTCGCCAAGGGGCTCGTCCACGCCGACCCGCCGGATCACACACGGATTCGGCGGTTGATCCTGAAATGGGGCTTCACTCCCGGCCAGGTCGAGGCGCTGCGACCGAAGATCGAAGCGATCGTGAACGACCGGATCGACGCAGTCGTAGCGGCCGGAGAGATGGAAGTGATCGAGGATCTCGCGTTCGTGCTTCCTGTCACCGTCCTCTGCGATCTCCTCGGTGTCCCCCACTCCGACGGAGCGATCTTCCGGAGCCTCGCCGACCGCCTCCTCGGATTCCAGGGCCGGAACCGACCGAGTCTCGAGTCGCTCCTCGCCGCGCAGGAGGCAATCCTCGAGCTGAGGGCGTACCTGGCCGAGCGGAGCGAGGGCCTCGAGGACGGTACGGTCGCCGAGGACGGCCTCCTCGGGCGGATGTTCGCCGCGCAGGAGACGAGCGACGCGCTCAGCGAGGACGAGCTCGTGAACACGATCGGCACGCTCCTGATCGCAGGCCACGAGACCACGACCTCACTCGTCGGAAACGGCCTCTACACGCTGCTGCGCCACCCCGAGCAGTGGCAGGCGCTGAAGGACGATCCGTCGCTCATTCCGGGCGCGATCGAGGAGATGCTGCGCTTCGAGAGCCCGCTGACCCGGCAACCGCGACTCCTGAAGGGCGACGTCGAGCTCGGCGGCACGCAGCTCCGCGCCGGGGAGACCGTGTTCCAGATGATCAACGCGGCGAACCGTGACCCGACCCACTTCGACGACCCGGAGACGTTCGACATCGAGCGCCCGGTCTCACGCAACCTCGCCTTCGGCCACGGGATTCACTTCTGCATCGGGGCGCCTCTCGCCCGGCTCGAGGCGCACGTCGTCTTTCAGGCCGTCATCGACCGGCTACCGAACATCGGCCTCGTCGACGAGCAGGCCGACTGGGAGGTCGGCAAGCCGACGGTGCGCATCCTGAAGAGGCTGCCTGTGACGTTCTGAGCGCTACCGCGTCTTCACGAACCGCTGCACCGCAGCGAGCAGCTCGGCGGTCTTCTCATCCGCTGCCGCCGCGTCTCCCGACGCGATCGCGTCGTGGACACAGTGGTTGACGTGGCCCTCGAGCAGCTTCGCGCCGACGCGCTCGAGCGCCGTCTCCACGGCCGCGATCTGCGTGAGGATGTCGATGCAGTAGCGATCCTCCTCGACCATCCGCTCGATCCCACGCACCTGCCCCTCGATCCGGTGCAGGCGCTTCACGAGCAGTTCCTTGTCCTGTGCATATCCGTGCATCAAGTGTCCTCCCGTAGGCTGTGGAAGCGCCGAAGGCGCAGGCTGTTCGTGACGACGAAAACGCTCGAGAACGCCATCGCTGCTGCTGCCACGATCGGATTCAGCAGCCCGGCGACCGCGAGCGGGATCGCTGCGACGTTGTAGGCGAAGGCCCAGAAGAGGTTCCCCTTGATCGTGCGGAGCGTGCGGCGCGCGAGCCGGATTGCGTCGACGGCAGCGCGCAGATCACCCGAGACGAGCGTCAGGTCGCTCGCTTCGATCGCGACGTCGGTGCCCGTGCCGATCGCGAGCCCGAGATCAGCCTGGGCGAGCGCCGGGGCGTCGTTGACGCCGTCACCGACCATCGCCACGATCTCGCCCTCGCTCTGAAGGCGCATGACGACCGCGCTCTTTTCCTCGGGCAGGACGTCGGCGATCACCTGCTCGATGCCGGCTTCGTCCGCGATCGCGCGTGCCGCGCGCTCGTTGTCGCCGGTCAGCAGCACCGGCGTGAGCCCGAGCGCCACCAGGTTCGAGATTGCCTCGGCGGACGTCGGCTTGATCCGGTCGGCGACGACGAAGAGGCCGGCCACCGATCCGTCGATCGCAGCCGCAACGACGGTGCGTCCCTTGCTCTCCTCAGCCGTGAACGCGGTCGCGAGCTCGGGCGAGAGCTCGAGGCCCTGCTCGACCAGCATGGCCGGGCGGCCGACGACCACCGCGTGCCCGTCGACGACCGCTTCGACGCCGAGGCCGCTGCGGTTCTCGAAACCCTCCGCGGCACCGAGGACGCCGACCTCGGACCGGGCGAAAGCAGCGATCGCGTGCGCGATCGGGTGCTCGCTCGAATCCTCGGCCGAGCCGACGAGCCGAACCAGCTCGCGACGTTCGACACCGTCGGCAGCGACGACCTCGGTGACCCACATCGTCCCCTCGGTCACGGTCCCGGTCTTGTCGAGCACGATCGTCGTGATCTGCCGCGTCTGCTCCAGGATCTCGGGGCCCTTGATCAGGATCCCGAGCTGGGCGCCGCGCCCGGTCCCGACCATCAGGGCCGTCGGCGTCGCAAGGCCGAGCGCACACGGACAGGCGATGATCAGCACCGCGACGGCGGCGGTGAAGGCGGCCGACACGTCGCCGGTGAGCACGAGCCAGCCGACGAGGGTCGCGAGCGAGATCCCGATGACGACCGGAACGAAGATCGCAGACACGCGATCGACGAGGCGCTGGATCGGCGCCTTCCCGGCCTGCGCCTCCGAGACGAGGCGGGCGATCTGCGCCAGCGCAGTGTCGGCGCCGACCTTCGTCGCCTCGATCACGAGGCGCCCGGACACGTTGATCATCGCGCCCGCGACGTCATCGCCGACCACGACCTCCACCGGGACCGGTTCCCCGGTGAGCATCGACTGATCGAGCGCCGAGCTCCCCTCGACCACACGCCCGTCCGTGGCGATCTTCTCGCCGGGCCGGACGACGAAGCGGTCGCCGACGACGAGCTGGTCGATCGGCACGAGCACCTCGTCCCCGTCGCGCAGGACGCGGGCGTCCTTCGCGCCGAGCTCGAGCAGAGCGCGGATCGCATCACCGGAGCGGCTGCGAGCGCGAGCTTCGAGGTAGCGCCCGAGGAGGATCAGCGTCGTGATCACGGCCCCGACCTCGAAGTACATCTCCGCGTCGATCCCTGCAACGAGGACGACCGTCGACCACGTCCACGCGGCCAGCGTCCCGACCGAGACGAGCGTGTCCATCGTCGCGGCGCCGTGGCGTGCGTTCACGAACGCCGCGTGATGGAACGTCCAGCCCGCCCAGAACACGACGGGCGTCGCGAGCAGAAGGGCAACCCACTCCCAGCCGCCGAACTGCAGCGGCGGAATCATCGTGAGCAGCACGAGCGGCGTGCTCAGCACGATCGCGACGACGAGGCGGAGCCTGAGCGCGCTGACCCGATCTGTCGCGACGCCGGCGCCCGGGAGTACCGCGTGGTACCCCGCACCCTCGACGGCCGCGACGAGATCGTCCACGCTGACCGCGCCCGGGTCGTAGGTCACCGCCGCCTGGTCCGTGGCGTAGTTGACCGTCGCCTCGACGCCTTCGAGCCTGTTCAGTTTCCGCTCGATCCGGGTCGCGCACGAGGCGCACGTCATCCCCTCGAGGTCGAGGCTGATCCTCTCCGTCTTCTCCGGAGCGAGGACCGTCATGCCGCGTCGTACCCGGCTTCCTCGATCGCCGATCGGATCGCTGCGTCGTCCAGGATCTGACCGCTCACCTCGACCCTCTTGGTCTCGAGGTCGACGCGAACGCTCTCGACGCCAGGCAGCGCCAGGATCTCCTCGGTCACGGCCGTCTCGCAGTGGCTGCAGGTCATTCCGGGAACGATGTAGAGAACGTGATTCACGTCACCAGTATACCCTATGGGGGTATGAAGAGCAAGATGCTGTTTGATCGAATCCGCGCAACGCCCTAGCTTGTGCTCATGGCGCAGGAGCAGCTATCCCGGCGCGTCGAGACAGTGATCATCGGTGGCGGGATCGCCGGCCTGGCCTGCGCCCGCCGACTCCACGACGAGCAACGGCCGTTCGTCCTGATCACGGAGAACGTGGGCGGCCGGATCAAACCGTCCGCGGACGGAAGAGTCAACCTCGGCGCCTACTACGTGCGGAGCGATTACACCCACGTCAACCGTTTTGTCGATCGAGGCCGACGGATCGCGCGTCGGAGTCTCCTGCGCGGCAGCGAGGACGGGTCGTGGACGCACTCCGACCTGCCACTGCTCCTGCACCCGAGGCAGACGATCCGCTTCCTCCGACTCATGCGGCGCTTTCGCTCTCACTACGAGGCCTTCAAGCGGGCGTGCCTGCTCGTGTCGCAAGCCGAGGCGCTCCGGGCGGATCCGGTGTTGTGGGGCCTCTATCACGAGCCGGCGTCCCGGTTCATCGAGCGGCACCGGATCGAGGACATCACGCACTCTCACCTCGCCCCGGCTGTGCGGGCGACAGCCTTCAGATCCCCGGACGATCTAACCGCCTTCACGCTGCTCGTGGGAGTTCTCAGCTTCGTCCTGCCGATCTACGAGTACACCCTCCGATCTCGCCGTCCTCACGAACGGCTTCGTGGACGAGGTGCTCATCGACTCGGTCATCGCAGTCGACGCGGGCACTGACCACTATGTGATCCGGACCCGTGGCGGCATCGAAGCCGTCGCCGACAACGTGGTCGTGGCCACCCCAACCCACGTTTCAGCTCGGTTGCTCGAGCTCGGCCCCGTAAAGGCCCCGGTCTCCGCCCACCTCTTCCTCGTTGCCGGAGATCTCCGGCAACCGTGGACGTCGGCCATGATCAGCATCTTCCCGGAGGGAGTCCACTCCTGGCGATCGCTCGACAGGTTGACGGGTCGGCACTCGTGAGCACGACCGTTGCTGACCCTGACTTCTCGCGCCTCTTCGACCGGTGGGGGTCGTCGAGCATCACCACTGGAACCCGGCGTTTCACCTCCTCGGCACCGCCCTCCTCGACTGCGAACAGCAACGAGCCCTCTACCTGATCGGCGACCACAACGTCTGCGATCTCGAAGACGCGTATCTCACGGGCTTGTACGCCGCGGGTCGGATCGTCACCGGAACGCGCTGAACCGGCGGGGCACCGCTGCCGCAGCCGTGAGTTACTTGCAGTCGTCCGCGCCGGCCGCGTCTGGCGCGTCGGCGTCGTCGACCTGGATTCCCGCCGAGATCCTCACCCGCGGTATCGGTGGCTGTGCTCTGGCCGCCTCCGGGTGTGCACGCTTCCTTTGCGGTCGGATACGTGAGCACGACGGCGACGAGCAGCACGGTCGTGGCAGCTGTGAGTCCGATCATCCCGCGCTGCGCGAGCGCGCCGTGACCAACACGACGACGGCGACAGCCGCGATCGTGAGGCCGAGGGCGATGTACCAGGCCGAGTCGGCGGTGTCCGAGACGGCCCCTGCGAGCTCGAGCCCGACCCACATCACGCCGGCGATACCGGCGGCCATGCACAGGATGATTGCGAGCAGTCGGGCGATCACGGAGCGAATGGTACGTGAGC